>NZ_JBEPOH010000001.1:2632982-3949473 GCF_040546685.1 Variovorax sp. OAS795 | reverse complement strand
ACAGGACAGCGTAGCCCCAGGCGGGATCGGCCCAGCCGCACAGGAACGCAGCCGCGATGCCGAACCAGAAGCAGAGTGTTCTCATGGCGTGCCTTGCAAGTCGTGGTTCTGTGAAAAAGAAGGGCGTGCGCCTCAGGCGTGCGCGATCTCCTGGACGGGCCGCAGCGCTTCCTGGTAGTCGGCATAGGTGCGGCGAAGGCCTTCGGCCAGCGGCACCGTGGCGCGCCATCCGAGGCTTGCGGCGCACGACACGTCGAGCAGCTTTCTCGGCGCGCCGTCGGGCTGAGAGGTGTCGAAGCGGATCCGGCCGCGATAGCCGACCACCTCGCGGACCAGCTCCGCCAGTTCGGCAATCGACTGGTCTTCGCCCATGCCCAGGTTGATGTGGGCGCACATGGGCGTGGTGTGCTGCTCGTACTCGGCCCGCGTGAGGCCCATCACCAGCAGGCAGCCATCGGTCATGTCGTCGACGTACAGGAATTCGCGACGCGCGCGGCCGGTGCCCCAGATCAGCACTTCGGGCGCGCCTTCCATCTTGGCGGCATGGAAGCGCCGGATCAGTGCCGGCACCACATGGCTGTTCTCGATGTGGTAGTTGTCGCCCGGGCCGTACAGGTTGCAGGGCATCACGCTGCGGTAGTCGATGCCGTGGGAGGCGCCGTACTGCCGGTTGTAGCTCTCGCAGAGCTTGATGCCGGCGATCTTGGCGATCGCATAGGGCTCGTTCGTCGGCTCGAGCTTGCCGGCGAGCAGCGCTTGTTCGTGAATGGGCTGGTCGGCAAGCCGCGGGTAGATGCAGCTGGAGCCGAGGAACAGCAGACGCTTGACGTTCGCAAGGAACGCCTGGTGCGTGACGTTGGCGGCGATCAGGAGGTTCTGGTAGATGAACTCCGCCGGATAGGTCATGTTGGCGTGGATGCCGCCGACCTTGGCCGCGGCCAGGTAGACCTGGTCGATGTGCTCGGTGGCGAAGAACCGGCGGACCGCCTCCTGGTCCAGCAGATCGAGTTCCTCGTGGCTGCGCGTGACGACCTCGTGCCCGAGGCCCCGCAAACGCTTCATCAACGACTGGCCCACCATGCCGCGATGACCTGCTACGTAGATACGCATACTGTTCTTTCGTTGAGGTTGAGATGTCGAAAAAATGGAGATGCAATCCGTGGCGCGGCGTGGCCCGGCGCCTAGCTGGAGCCGTGCCCCCCCGCCACCACGCGGAAGGTCTTCAGCAGGATCGCGATGTCCTGGTGGATGGACAGCGTGGTCACGTAGTCCACGTCCATCGCCACCCGCCGCCGGTAGCTGACCTGGTTGCGTCCGGAGATCTGCCAGAGGCCCGTGATGCCTGGCCGCACCGCGCAGTAGTGGTCCCAATAGACGCCGTACAGCTCCTTCTGCGCGAACATGCACGGGCGCGGGCCGACCATGCTCATGTCGCCCTTGAGCACGTTCCAGAATTGCGGCAGCTCGTCCAGGCTGTACTTGCGCAGGAAGGCGCCGAAGGGCGTCACGCGCGGGTCGTGGTCCAGCTTCTGGTACATGTCCCACTGGTGCCGGGCAGCCTCGTTCTCGCGCAGGTACCGCTCCAGGACCATGTCGGCATCCGGCACCATGGAGCGGAACTTGTAGAAGCTGAAGACATGCCCGTTGCGGCCATAGCGCGGCTGCTTGTAGATGGCCGGGCTTCCGGACGTCAGCAGCACGCCGATCCAGATCAGCGCATAAGCCCATCCGAAGCACAGGAAGAACGTGCTCGCCATCACGATGTCCGCGAAGCGCTTGGTGCCCATGAGCAGCGGCGAGTTGCCGCGCAATTGCACGTGGGCGCCAGTCCGGACAGTGGTCATGACCGCGCTCCCGCATGCGCGGGCGCGGGAAGTTCGGCCGGCGCGCCCGGGTAGTCATGCATCCTGAGCCGATAGCCTCCATAACGGTAGGCCAGGCCGCCGTAGTAGCGGCGTCGCGTGTCCAGCGCATTCAGCACCACGCCCTGGAAATGCGCGCCCGCATGCCGCAGCAGCTTCGCGCTTTCGGACAGGTCGCCCAACTCGTTCTCGCCGGCGCGCGCCACCATCAGCAGCGTGCCCATGAAGGTCGCCATCTCGGCGGTTTCCGACGCGAGCAGCGTGGGCGGCGTGTCGACGATCACGGTGTCGTAGCGGCCTGAAAGTCGTTCGAGCAGCTTTGCGAACGCTTCGCTCGTGAGCAGTGCCGTCGGGTCCGAGGGCAGCGCGCCGGTGGTGATCACGTCCAGGTTCGGCAGCACGCTGTGGTGGATGGCCGTGTCGACTTCGACCGAGCCCTGGATCAGCTCCGACAGCCCGCCGCGGCGCTTGAGGCCGAAATGGGGTGCCAGGCTGCTGCGCCGCAGGTCGGCGTCGATGAGCAGCACGCGGCGGCCGCTGGAGGCGAGCACGGCGGCGAGATTCGACGACACGAAGGTCTTGCCGGCGCCGGGCGTGGCGCTGGAGATCATGATCCGGTTGTTCGGCGCATTGGGTATCGCGAACTTCAGCGCCGTGCGCAGCCGCCGCAATCCCTCCAGCGCCTGGTCGTCCGGATGGAGCGCCGCCAGCAGGTGCACCCCGGGCTTGCCTTGCTGCACCGCGCGGTCCAGCAGCCGCTGCTGGGGGCTCAGCGGAACGGTGCTGTAGACGGTCAGGCCGGTGTAGGCTTCGATCTCGGCCGAGCTGGCGATGGTGTTGCGCCACGACCTGCGCATGAAGGCCGAGGCTGCGCCGGCAAAAAGACCTGCCAGCAGCGCGAGCACCATAGTGATCGCGGCCTTGGGCCGGATGGGCTTCTCGGGCACCACCGCCTGGTCGAGCACGCGGACATTGCCGATCTTTCCTTCCTTGGCGAGCCGCATCTGCAGCGAGCTGTTCAAGAGCGACACGTACAGGTCGGTGTTCACCTTGATGTCGCGCTGCATGCGCAGCGAGTTCTGCTGCAGGAGCGGCATGCGGCGGATGCGCTGCTCGACCGAGCCCAGGCCCTTCTTGAGCGAGGCGATCTGCGCATCGATCGTCTGCACGCTCGGGTCGCGGGCCGTGAAGCGCTCGGTGAGCTCGAGCCGCTTCTGCGTCGCATCCAGGAGCTTGGCCTGCAGCTCGACGTTCTGCGACAGCGCATTGCGGGCTTCGTCGTCCAGGCTGATCGTGCCGTTCTGGTTGCGGTATTGGTTGTAGGTTTCCTCGGACTGCTCCAGCTGCAGCTTGAGCTTGGGCAGCTCGGTGCCGAGGAAGTTGAGCGCGCGCTGGGCCTGCTCCGTCTTCTGGTCGATGTTGGTCCGCACGTACAGCCGCGCCACCTCGTTGAGCAGGTTCGCCAGCTGCAGCGGGTTGCCGTCGCGCCAGCTCACGTCCATGATCGAGGACTGCTTGCCTTTCTCGATCACGCGCAGGTCCTTCTGCAGCTCGAGCAGGGTGAGTTGCTTGGACTGCCGCACCAGTTCGAAGGCCGCACCCGGCCGGCCCGCGATGGAGCCCACCAGGAGGTGGATCGGCCCGCGCGGGGTCTTCGCATCGAGCGGCGTGCCGACCTTGCCCTCCAGCGTCGCATCCAGCTTGGGATGGGTGAGGGTGTAGGCGCCGTCCGCCTTGGCGGTCAGCAGGAAGCGCGTGCCCTCGAGTTCCGGCGGCACGTCCATCTGCGCCACCACGATCTGCTCGGTGCCGCTGACGTAGCCCGACAGGCCTGCGAAGCCGGGGTCGGAGAGCGTCTTCGAATGGCGCGCCAGCCAGGCACCCACGACCGGGATGTAGTGCGGCTGCGCCTCGATGTAGAGCTTGGTGTCCTCGATCGCCTGCTCGAGCACCAGGCGCGATTTCAGGATCTCCGCCTCGCCCGCGGTCGGCGTCTTGGCGTTCAGCGCGCTGCTGGCGGAATCTCCGACCAGCGTGCCGCCCGAGCGCTCGGAATCCTCGACCTGGATCAGCACGTTGGATTCGTACACGCGCGGCCCGAACATCGTGTAGGCCGCGCCGATCAGCAGCGCGACCGCGGTGATCTTCGCGATCTTCCACCGGTGGTCGAGCAGCAGGTCGAAGTGTTCCCTGAGCCTCGAGGGGGGACGGTCCGCGGCCATCGTTTCGGAAGGAGCGGGAATCATCGGCTGCCAGTGCGCGTTCATAGGGTCACCTTTTGTGTGTTGCCTGGACGGATAAGGGGCGAAGTGGAAGGGTGCGGGGGTTCGCTCAGCGACGGCTGGCGGTGCCTCCGAGGTTCACGACCTGTGCGGCGGGAAGAATCAGGCTGATCACCCGGTTCCATCGCACCAGCGGTACGGGGTCGATGTAGACCACGTCGCGCGGCTGCAGCTCGAAGCGGTCGGCCAGGGCCAGCGCCACAGGGTTCTTCGCGTCGAGATGGAACACCTCGGGCACATCGCCGCGCGAATTGCGGATGACGTAGATCTGCCCGGGCTGCGAGGTGTTCAGATCGGGCGCGCCTGCGTCTCCCAGCGCCTCGTTCAGGCTCAGCCTGCCGTTGCGCATCAGCAGGGCCGATGGATTGCGGATCTCGCCCATCACATAGACGCGGGTGTCCTCGCGGGTGCCGACGTTCACGATGTCGCCGTTCTGCAGCGGGATGCGGCTCGCGTCGTAGCCGAAGCGCTGGAGCATCGGGAGGTCGAGCGTGTAGGTGCGTTCGCCGCGCGTCAGGCTCACCCGCGAACGGTCGCCTACCGCATTGAAGCTGCCGGCGCGGTTGATCGCTTCGGCCAGCGTCATCGGCACGTCGGTGAAGATCTGCAGGCCCGGGGTGCGGACCTCGCCCTCCACGTAGGCGCGCCGGCTGCGGAACGACTGCACCCTGACGCTCACCAGCGGATCCTTCACGAACGGCGAGATCCGGCGCGCGATGAGGTCGGACGCGGCGCTTTCGGTCAGGCCCTCGATCTTCGTGCGGCCGATGTAGGGGAAGCTGACCTCGCCCTGGCCGTCGACGATGAAGCCGGGTGCCACGCTCACGCCCGTCGGGTCCGACTGCTGCGAGATGACGGCGCCCGCATTGGGCATCAGCTCCGGATGGCGGTAGACGACGATGCCCACCACGTCGCCCGGCCCTATGGTGTAGGCCGGCGCCTTGCCGAAGAGCTGCTGCACCTCGCTCGGCAGGGCCTGCGGCTTCTGCGCCGCCATGGTGCGGACCAGTTCGGGCGTGATGGCCACGATCTTCGGCTCGCCGCTCCCATCGCCGCCGGAGCCGCTCCAGCTCCCGCGCCCGGGATTGCTGAAACCCGGGATCCCGCAACCCGCCAGGCACAGCGGCAGCAGCACGGCCGCGATACCCATCCGGGCTCGCATGCGCACGCGTGCGAGCGGCGGAGCGGTGTCGGGTGGAACGCGTGCAACGCGCAAGGAACCGGCTTGATCGAGGTGTGCCATGGGAAGTCCTTTTGCTCTAGGGAAAAACTTGGTCACTGGGGTGCGTAGGCGCCGCATAGCGGTCGTTCGGCGGCCGCCGCGGCGGGGAACGGGCTGGTGCCCGGATTCGTGTGGGTGTTCGGGCTGCGGCGTTCCGTGCTGGCGTTGCGGGCGCAGGCCAGCGCCCAGTCGCCCACGGTCTGCATGTAGATCTGCTGCCCCTCCGCCGTGCAGAACGTGTGGTCCACGTTGCGCATGAACTGGTACTGCAGGGCCTTGGCGAACGGCTCGCGGCCGATCGCACCGAGCTGGTCGCGGTCGCGGTCGCACACATGCAGCGACCCCGAATACAGGAGCTGGAGCGCGACGTTCCGCTCAACGAGTTTCTTCATGGTGCTGCCGAACCAGGCGGCCCTGACTTCGGGCGGCTGCTTCTCAGTGAGAAAGCCGGGCAGCGGCTTTGCGGACGGGTTGCCGGTCAGGTGGCGCACCAGCCAGCGCTTGGCCTTGCCGGGAAAAGAGGGGTGAGCGGGCGCCGCCAGGGCGCGGCGCAGCGTGCGCTCCCAGCGGGCACGGCGTTCGGGGAAGGCAAAGCCGTCGAACAGCGAGAGCGCCACCACGCGGGCGTCCTCGGCCGCCACGGACACCGCATGCTCCACGCCCGAACACATGCCGACGATCACGAACTGCCGGATGCCCAGCATGTTCTCCATCAGGTCCATGGCGGCCTGGAGGTCGTGCACCGACCGGGTCTGCAGGTCGCTGGCCGTATCGAGCGCATCGCTGTCACCGACGCCGCCCAGGTCGAAGCGAAGGCTGGCCATGCCGCGCGCCGCCAGCGCGTTCGCCAGCTTGACGTTGATGCGGCGCGGCCCCACCCGGTGGTTGGCGCCCATGTTGAACAGCAGGCAGGCGGCCGTGGCCGGAGCCTGGTGCGTGGGCATGGCGACCATGCCCACCAGCGAGTTGCCGACTCCGAACCGGACCGGGCTGAGCGTTGCGTCATTCATAGAGAGCACCCTGCAAGCGATTGAGCGCGCCGGCCGGAACCATGGCGCTGTTGGGATAGGGGTCCGACGTCCAGTCGAGCCGGTGCTGGAAATACGCGAGCCGCACCGGCATGTGGCGGGACTGCTGTTCGGCCGCCCATTGCGCCGTGTGCTCGTCGCCGGGCGGCGTCAGCACCAGCGTGTCGTGCAGCGCGGTGAGCGGAAGCGATTCGGCCACCAGCGCAGCGAGCTGCGAACGCAGCTTGGGCGACAGCAGGGTGCCCAGCACTTCTTCCGGCATGGCGTCGGGCTCGCGCGCCAGGCTGCGGCGCCAGGCGAGGTCGGGGATGCAGAAGGTCGTATCGATCGCGGCCACATGGTCCTCGCGCAGGGCACGCGCATAGCGGCGGCCATCGATCACGGGTTCCCACAGCACCAGCCGCGCCGGATCGCAGCGTCCATTGCGCGCTGCCAGCACGGCGATCGTCGCGCCGAGCCGCGCACCAACCCAGACGATGCGGCTCGCCGGCGCCCGGCGGCGCAGCTCTTCGTGCGCCGAGCACAGGTCGCGGCGCCAGCCGTCCAGTTCACCGTCGGTCTCGTCGCCCGGCGAATCGCCCGAGCCGTGGAAGTCGAAGCGCAGCGTGGCCACACCCGCCCGTGCAAGCCGCTCGGCCAGCACCTTGAACAGCCGATGGGTCCGCAGCCCCTCCTGCCCGAACGGCGGGCAGACGAGCACCGCGGTGTCGCCCGGCTGCGCGTCTTCCGCGGCATGGAAGATGCCGAAGATCTGGCGCGAGGCCGGTCCGAACATGAAGGGGTGTGCGGTCACAGGCACATCTCCATGGCCGTGCTCGGAACGCTGGCATGGACGTGCGTCTGGCGCCATTCCGCGAGCGCTCCCACGCTGTCCGAACGGTAGGGCGCCGGCTGCAGCGCGATCCACAGGATGCGGCCGGCGACCGGCACCTCGACGCTGCGGCAGTCGGACTCCAGCCCGACCTCGAAGCATTCCGGCGGCACGATGAGCCCGAGGCCGATGGCCTTGAGGCACGCCTCCTTGCGCGTCCAGCAGGTCAGGAAGGCGCGATGGCGTTCCAGCGCAGGCAGGGCCGCGAGAGCTTCGAATTCCGTGCGCGTGAAATGCCGCTCGGCGAGTTCGAGGGCATCGGGTACCGTGCGCAGCTGTTCGACATCGACACCCAGCGGTCCGCGCCCGCCGATGGCGTAGAAGCCCAGCGCACGGCTATGGCTCAGCGAAAAGCGAACCCGGTGCCGCCCCAGCAGGGAGGGCTTGCCGAACGCGCTGTGGGTGAAGCGCAGTGTCTCGGCGCGTTCGCCCGTGTGCGCGGCCAACGCACGGCGCAGCGCCGCATGCGCCGCCACGTAGTGCCGGCGATCGTCCTCGAACTGGAACCGGCCGGCGCGCTCGCGCTCCTCGGCGGAAAGAATGTCCTCTGCCCCGGGGCCCGCATCGTCGTCCAGGTCGAGGTACCGGCACACCGGCGCCTCGACGGAGGAAAGGCCAAAGAAGTCCGCGTGTCCCATGGCTTGTCACTCCTTGCGCAGCCAGCTGCCGAGGGTGCGGCTGAGCAGGCCTTCGCCGCGTGCCGCGCTCTTCAGGTTGCCCAGGGGCAACTTCCCGAATTCGGAAGTTTCGGACCCGTCTGGCGACTGGTGCCCCGTGGTCGCGATCTGGCCCAGGTTCTCGAACAGGTAGCGGCGCGAATTCACGCGGTAGCCCAGCGTCCGCTCGGTCTGCTGGATCGCGCGCAGCACGAGCAGCGAATCTCCGCCCAGGTCGAAGAAGTTGTCGGTGGCGCGAATCTCGTTGACGTCGATCCCGATCACCGAGGCCCAGATCTGCGCCAGCTTGGCGTGCTCGGGGTTCAGCAGGGTGTCATCGTCCTTCTTCTGCGCACCCGCGGCCGCTGTGCTGCCCGGCGCCAGCGTCTTGATCGGCTCGATCGCGGCGAGCTTGCGCAGGTAGGCGGCGGTGGAAGAGCCCTCGGTGGTGGCGAGCTCCGCCAGCGTTGCCTTGGAGTGGTCGGCCACGCGGTACAGCACCTCGAGGTAGCGGTCGCGCAGTTGCGCCCCGGTCTCTCGCAGGTAGATGTCGGCGTTGTAGATCAGCGCGCCTTCCAGGCCGTGCGACTTGTCCAACAGCCACACGCCGATGTCGTCGGTGGCGCCGCGCTGCATCACGTGCATCTGCTGGTTCTGCAGGCTGCCGATGGCGCGCGGACGCTCGCGCGCATCCTGGAACGAGAACATCGCCTGGTAGGGGCCGACCGCACGGATGTGGTTCTCCAGGCCGGACTGCGCCATCAGCCGCTCGAACGGGACCTGCTGGAAGTTCATCATCGTGAGCAGCTCCTGCTTCACGTAGCGCATGAAGGCCGGCAGCGTGAGGCTGAAGTCGACCTCCAGCGAGACCGGCAGCACGTTGTTGAAGCAGCCCATCACGTCTTCCGTTTCCGGCTGCTGCCGGCCCCGGATCGGGTTCGCGATCACGATGGACCTGGAGCCGATGACCTGGCTCATGGTCAGCGCATAGACGCCGAAGGTCAGCATGCTGAGGGTCACGTCCATGCCGCGCGCAATTTCGCGCAGTTGCGCCGTCATGGTGGGCGTGACGTTGATCCAGTGGGCGCCGCCCTGGCCGCTCTTGCCTGCGCGGCGCGGCATGTCCGTGTTGGGCAGGCGGGGCAGCGGGGCGCTGGAAAAGCGCTGGCGCCAGAACTCCAGCTGCTGCTTACAGGCCGGCTCCTCCATCCACTGCTCGAGCCACTCGGCGTAGTCGCCGTGGGTGGTGGCGATCGCAGGCAGGCTGTGCGGCCGCCCGCGCTCCGCCGCTTCGTAGATGGCCGAGAGTTCGCGTTGCAGCAGGTCGAAGGACCAGCCGTCCCACACCAGGTGGTGCGGCACGAAGATGAACGCGTGGTCCTTCTCGGCGAGCTGGTACAGCGCCATGTGCGCCATCGGCGCGCGATGGATGTCGAAGGGCTCGTCGGCCATCTCCTGCACGCGCTCCATGAGTTCGGCTTCGCGCTGGTCGGCCGGCAGGCTGCGCAGGTCGATCACGGGCAACGAGAACTCCACCTCCTGCGCAATCACCTGGATCGGCTTGCCGGTGGCCGGATCCGTGCCCATGCTGGTGCGCAGCGAGGGCTGGCGGCGGATGATCTCCTTCATCGATGCCTCGAAGCGCGCGGCATCGAGGTCGCCGATCAGCCGGCGCACCGAGGGCGCGTTGTAGACCGAGCGGCCGGGGTACAGCTCTTCCATGAAGCGGATGCGTTCCTGCGACGGCGTGAGCGGCGCCGTCTTGCGGTCGAAGTTGCACGGCAGCGGCGCCTGCGCGCCGACGCCCGCACCCTGGAGCGCCTCGACGACCGTGGCCAGCCGTTCGGCCGTGGGCGCTTCGAACAGCGCCCGCAGCGGCAGCGTGATCTGGAACTCGCGGCTCAGGATCGTGGTGAGGCGCGCGGCCAGCAGCGAATGGCCACCCATCATGAAGAAGTCGTCCTTCATGTCCAGGCCCGGCAGGCTCAGCACCTTTTCCATGGCCGCGAGCACCTTGGCTTCGCGTTCGTCGCGGGGCGCCGCGCCGCGCTTCACCTCGTCGCGCGAGACCGCTTGCGGTGGCGGCAGCGACACCCGGTCGATCTTGCCGTTGGGCAGCGTCGGCAGCTCCTTGAGCGTGACCACATGCTGCGGCAGCATGAACGCAGGGAGGAACTCGCGCAGGTGCGCCATCAGCGCGTCCAGGTCGAAACTGGCGCCGGGGGTCAGCGCAAGGTAGGCCACCAGGCGGACATCGCCCGGATGGTCCTCGCGCGCCACGACCACGCTGCGCGAAACACCGGCCACTTCGCAGCAGCGGGCCTCGATCTCGCCGGGTTCGATGCGGTAGCCGCGCACCTTGACCTGGAAGTCGAGCCGGCCGAGGTGTTCGATCAGCCCGTCGTTGCGCCAGCGTCCGCGGTCGCCGGTGCGGTACATGGGCTTGTTGGTGCCGAAGACGCGAACCGTGACGAAGCGCTCGGCGGTGAGCTCGGGGCGCTCCAGGTAGCCCAGCGCAAGTCCGTCGCCCGCAATGCAGATCTCGCCCTCGCGGCACGCCGATGGGGCAGGGCTGCAGGTCGGCATCGAGGATCCAGATTTCGGTGTTGTCGACCGGATGGCCGATGGAAACACCGCGCGAGACCACCACGTCGGGGTCGACGCACCAGGCCGTGGAATACACCGTGGTCTCGGTCGGACCGTAGCCGTTCCAGAGTTCCGACATGCGCTCGCAGAGCGCGAGCGCCGTGCTTGGGCGCAGCGGCTCGCCGCCGGTCCAGCCCCGGAAGCCGGGCGCACCGGGCCACTGGGCGTCGAGCAGCAGCTGCCACATGCCGGGCGTGGCCTGCAGGAAGGTGATCTGTTCCTGTTCGAGCAGTTTGGACAGGCGGTTGCCGTCCATGGCCGTGTCGCGCTGCACCATCACGATCTCGGCCCCCGTGGCCAGCGGCAGCAGCAGGTCCGGCACCGCCATGTCGAACGACAGGGTGGTCACCGCGGCGATCCGGTCGCCCGCATGCAGACCCGAGACCCGGTGCATCCACTGGAGCAGGTTGGCCACGCCGCGGTGCGGGGCGTACACGCCCTTGGGCAGGCCGGTGGAGCCCGAGGTGTAGATGACGTAGGCGCCATCTTCGGGGCCCGCATCGTCATCGCTGGGCGGCAATGCCTCCGCTGACTCCTGGTGCCACGCGGTGTCGCTGTCGATCTCGAACAGCCGCTCGCCCGGATCGGCGCGCCAGTCGCGCGGCGCGCCCACCACCTCCGACGAGGTCAGCAAGAGGCTGATCGAGGCGTCCTTGGCATAGTGCGCGAGCCGGGCGTGCGGAAACGCGGGATCCAGCGGAACATAGGCCGCGCCCGCCTTGAGCACGGCCAGCAGCGACACCACCATCTCGAGGCTGCGCTCCAGGCACAGCCCCACGCGATGGCCACGGCGCACGCCGCGCGCACGCAGCGCACGGGCCAGCCGGTTGGACAAGGCATCGAGCTCCGCGTAGCTGCAGACGCGTCCGCCGTCGCGCACCGCGGGGCGGTCGGGCTGAAGCGGCACGCGCGCCAGGAAGCCGGCATGCGCGATCGGCGCGCCCCGCAGCGCAATGGGTGGCGGCTGCAGCGCGATCAGTGCCTGCGCCCCTTCGGCCGACAGCACCTCGAGGCGGCCGATCGCTTCGTCCGGCGTGCGCACGCCCGAGCGCAGCACGCACTCGAAGATGTCGAGCCAGCGTTGCACGGTGGTCTCGTCGAACAGGCCCGTGTTGTACTGCGCCTCGATCTGCAGCCCGCCGTCGAGCGGCCGCAGGTTCAGGAACATCTCGGTGTTCTCGTACTGGCGCGCGATCGTGTCCTGCGTGACCTCCAGCCCGGGGAACGCCTGGGCGCCGCTGGCCACGTCGGGGTCCACGTTGAACATCACGCTCACCAGCGGCAGGCGGCTCGGGTCGCGCTGCAGGGAAAGCTTGCCGAGCAGCGCGCCGTAGGTCAGCGCCTGGTGCTCGAAGGCGTCGAGCACGGCGGTGCTGCATTCGCTCATGAGGGCATCGAAGCGCAACTGGGCAGGTGCCGCGATGCGCAGGGGCAGCAGGTTCACACAGTGGCCGACCAGGCCCGGCATGTCGCGCGCAAGCTGGCCGGAGGCCGGAATGCCGACCACGATGTCGTCCTGTCCCGTGAGGCGGTGCAGCGTGGCGACGAAGCCGCTGAGCAGGCCCGCGAAGAGGCTGGCCCCGGCCTTGGCGCTCGCCGTGCGCAGGTTGGCGACGAGGCGGCGGTCGAGCAGGCGCTCGGCACGCCGCGAGTTGAAGGTGCGCGTGGCCGGACGCGGATGGTCCAGCGGGAGTTCGAGCACCGGCAGGGAACCGCCGGAGAAGCGCTCGAGCCAGTAGTCCACGTGCGGCTGCATGTCGGGATGCAGCGCTTCGGCCGCTTCCATGGCGGCGAAGTCGGAATACGAGGGGGCCGGCTGCAGCTGCTGTCCGCCGCCGGTCTGTTCCGCATACAGCTGGCCGAGCTGTTCCGTGATGACCATCCAGGACCAGCCGTCGCAGACCACGTGGTGGGCGGACATCACCAGCTCATGCTCGGCGCCCCCGAGCCGGTACAGCACGGCCCGGAACAGCGGCCCGTGCTCCAGCGAGAAAGGCGTGCACACGGCTTCGGCGTGCGCGGCCTCCAGGGCCTGCTCGCGTGCTTCGGGCGCGAGGCCGCTCAGGTCTTCCTGCTCCAGCGGGCTTTCGCCGGCCTGGCTCACCAGCATGCAGGTGCCGTCAGGCGAGATGGTGGACCGCAGCGACTGGTGCCGGGCGACCAGCCGCGCCACGGCACGCGCCATGGCTTCCCGGTCCAGCGGCCCGCGCAGGCGCAGCAGCACCGACTCGTTGTACGCCAGCGAGGCTTCGGTGCTCAGCGCCGCCCCGAGCCAGATCTCGCGTTGCGACTCCGTCGTGGGAATCACGCATTCGATGAAACCGCTGGTGGCGGGAGGGCGAAGAACGGCGTTCATGCTGCGGCCTTTCCATTGATGAGTTGACTGGGCGATGAGGTGTCCGGCACGTACCAGAAGGGCTGGCCGTCGATGTCGCGGGCCAGCACCGAGCCGTCTTCCTCGTGCGCCTTGCGGTAGTCGAAGCCGGTGATGACGGTGGCCCTGCGCGGCAGGAAGCCGGATTCCTGCATCTCGGCCACCGATTCCTTGAACACGCGGCTGATGGTCGCGATGTCTTCCGCGCTGTGCGCGCTGGTCAGGAAGCAGGGGAAGTTGTCCAGGATGTGGACGCCGCGGCTGCGCATCATGGCGAACAGCAGGTCCTGCAGCGGATGGTCTTCGAGCCAGCTCACGCGCCACAGCGATGCGAAGTGGCGCACGGCGATGGGCGCGCCCACCTCGGCGCACCAGGCCGTGAGTTCGCCGGCCATTGCGGCGGTGTTGGCCGTCAGCCCCGACTGCAGGGCGGGACCGGCTTCCTTCAGGTGCTCGAGCGAAGCCTTGGCCGCCGCGAGCGCCAGCGGGTGCCGCACGAAGGTGCCGGCGAAATAGGTCACCCCCACGCCGGGGATCGAGTCGTCGCCGTACTGCCAGGCGCCGCCGTCCAGCGCGTCCATGAAGGCGCGCTTGCCGGCAATCACGCCGACCGGAAAGCCGCCGCCGATCACCTTGCCGTAGGTGGCGAGGTCGGCGCGCACGCCGAACAGTTCCTGCGCGCCGCCCAGGGCCGTGCGGAAGCCGGTGATGACCTCGTCGAAGATGAGTGCGGCGCCTTGCTTCTCGGTGATGGCGCGCACCTCGTGCAGGAACTCGCGCGGCTGCAGGTCGGGGCGGCGGCTTTGCACCGGTTCGACCAGCACGGCGGCCAGGTCCTCGGCGTTCTCGCGGATGAAGGCCAGCGCTTCGGGGGTGCCGTAGTCCAGCACGCGGATGTCGCCGAACATGCCGCTCATCACGCCCGGCGCGGCCGAGAGGCCCTTGGCGCCCCTGCCGGCGCGCACCAGCACTTCGTCGAAGGTGCCATGGTAGGAGCCGGTGAACACGACCACGGTGCTGCGCCCCGTGACCGTGCGCGCGATGCGCAGCGCGGCCATCACCGCTTCGGAGCCGGTGTTGCACAGGGCGGCGCGGTCGTTGCCCGTGAGTTCGCAGATCAGCCGGGTCACGTCGGCGGCCAGCGGATGCTGCGGCCCGATCTCGTAGCCGGCATCGAGCTGCTTCTTCACGGCTTCCTGCACGAAGTCGGGCTGCCAGCCGAACATGTTCATGCCGAAGCCGTTCAGGGCATCGACGTACTCGTTGCCGTCCAGGTCCCAGAGCTTCGAACCCTTGGAGCGCTCGATGACGATCTGGTAGGTGATCTCCTTGGTCAGCGGCCGGAAGCCGTTGACCACGCGCGGGTCGGCCATGTGCGGGCGGTTGGCCTCGGTGAACTCCTTGCTCTTGCGGGTGCGCTGCACGTAGCGCCGCATGAAGGTGGCCAGCCGCGCCTTCTGCCGGCCGCTCGGCTCGGCGGTGCGCTGCGTGTGGATGCGCGCGATGGCGCCGAAAGCCTTGGTGACGTCGTAGCGCACGGGCTCCTTCGGTGCGCCGCCGTCGTCAGCCGCGGGCTGCGCGACAGGGACCACTGCCGGCTGTGCCGCGACGCCGGCCGTTGGCGCCGGTTGCGAAGGCAGGGCGGACGTGGCCGGGACGGTGTCCGCCGTCATGCCCGACAGCAGCGCGAGCTGCTGCCGCATGAGTTCCATCTGCTGCGCAACCAGCTGCGCGAGCGGCGTGGCACCGATGCCGATGCCACCGGCATGGAGCGCGGCGTTGATCGGCGGCAGGTAGGCGGCGGGCTGCACGGCGATGCTGGCCTGCGCGGCCGCCGGCATGGCGACCGGCATCGACGGCGACACGGCGGCGGGCGCGGCAGGCACGGCAGCTGCGGGCGCCACAACCGCGGCTTCGGGCGGCAGGCTCTCCTGCAGGAACGCCGCGAGCGTGTCGAAGTTGCGGTAGCTTTCCATGAGCTGGCGGAAGCTCAGGTTCACCTTGAAGCGCTTCTTGATCTGCGTGGCCACCTGGGTCAGCGTGAGCGAGTCCAGGCCGAGTTCGCCGAAGGCCGCATGTCCGTCGGCCTGTGCCATGTCGATGCCGGAGATGTCCTCGAACAGGGACCGCAGCCGGGCCCCCATGGGTTCGGCGGCTGGAGTGGACGCGGAAGAAGGTAGTGGCGGGGACGCTGCAGCGGTCACGATCGGCTCCAAGAGAAGAGGTGGAACGAAGGGCGCAGGCGAAGGCTGTGCGACAGCGGGCGCCTCGGGCGGCGAGACGGCCGGCACGGTGGCCGGGGTCGCTGCGGAGGCTGCGATGTCGACCCAGAAGCGCTTGCGCTCGAAGGGATAGGTGGGCAGGCGCACGCGCTGTGCGCCGGCGCGAACGGCGAGCCGCGACAGCTCGACGTCGGCGCCACAAGTCCAGAGGCGGGCCAATGCCAGCCGCAGCGTGCGCGCCTCGTCGGCCGGTTCGCCGTGCAGGAGCGACATCACTTCGGCCGCGCCGTGCTGGCGCACCAGCGTGGCGAGCGTGTTGCGCGGGCCCACTTCGATGAAGAGCGGCCGTGCCGCGTGCGCCATGGCGCTGCGCACCGCCGGCGAGAACTGCACGGTGCTGCGCAGGTGGCGGGCCCAGTAGGCCGGGCTGGTGGCTTCCGAATCTTCGAGCAGGCGGCCGGTGAGCGTCGAGAAGACCGGGATCGCCGGCGCATGCAGCGCCACCTCGCCGACCAGCGCCTCGAACGGCACGACGGCCGCGTCCATCATGGCCGAGTGGAAGGCGTGCGAGGTCTGCAGCGGCCGGGCCGCGATGTCGTCCTTCTGCAGCTCGGCCTGCAGGGCTTCGATGGCCTCGAAGGGACCGGCGACCACGCAGGCCGTGGGGCCGTTGTCCGCTGCCAGGGAGAGCGACGGGCCGAGCCTGGCCGCGAGCTCGGTTGCGCCCAGGCGCACCGACAGCATCGCGCCCGCCGGCTGCGCCTGCATCAGCGCGCCACGCCGGGCCACCAGACGGGCGGCGTCTTCCAGCCGCATCACGCCCGCCAGCACGGCGGCGACGAACTCCCCGACGCTGTGGCCGATGAGCGCATGCGGCCTTGCACCCAGCGACAGCAGCCGGCGTGCCAGCGCGTATTCGAGCGTGAAAATGGCGGGCTGCGTGACGGCCGTGGGCACCAGTGCCTCGGCGTCGGTGCCGAACATGCGCTCGCGCAGGTCGAAGTCGACCGCATCGCCGAAGGCCTTGATGCAGGTGTCGAACGCGGCGGCGAACACCGGATCGTTCGCATGCAGGTTCTTGCCCATGCCGGGGTACTGGGCGCCCTGGCCCGGGAACATCAGCACCGGCTGCGGCGCGCGCGCATCGATGCGTCCGCTGACGCGCCACGGGCCGTCGTTGCCACGCAGCGCGGCCACGGCCTCGGCCGCATTGCTGGCCACCACGGCGCGGCGGAAGGCGTGCGCCTTGCGGCCGACGCCCAGTGTGTAGGCGACGTCGGCCAGCGGCACGCCGGGCGTTGCCTCCAGGTGGGCGGCGAGCTGCTCGGTGGCGACGGCCAGCGCGGCCTCCGAGCGGGCCGACAGCGGCAACACCTGCGGGCCTTTCGCGCAGGTCGATGCGGGCCGCACGGGGGCTTCCTCGACCACGACGTGCGCGTTGGTGCCGCCGACGCCGAAGGAGCTGACGCCGGCACGGCGCGGCTCGCGGGCACGCGGCCACGGCTGCAGGCTGGGCGACACGTAGAAGGGCGTGCGGGCGAAGTCGATGGCCGGGTTCGGCGCGCTGAAATGCGCGGTCGGCGGAATCACTTCGTGGTGCAGCGAAAGGGCCGTCTTGATGAGCCCGGCGGCGCCCGCGGCCGTCACCATGTGGCCCACGTTGCTCTTGAGCGAACCGAGCGTGCAGTAGCCCAGCGCGTCGGTGTGCTCGCCGTAGGCGCAGGTCAGCGCCTCGACTTCGACCGGGTCGCCCATCGGCGTGGCGGTGCCGTGCGCCTCCACGTACGAGATGCTGCGCGCATCCACGTTGGCCGCCGCCAGCGCCGCACGGATCACGGCCGCCTGGCCGTCCACGCTGGGCGCGGTGAAGCTGGCCTTGCTGCCGCCGTCGTTGTTGACGCAGGCGCTGCGCAGCACGGCATAGATGGTGTCGCCGTCGGCCTGTGCGTCAGAGAGGCGCTTGAGCAGGACCACCGCGGCGCCGTCGCTGAACACCGTGCCCTGGGCCTGCGCGTCGAAACTGCGCGTGCGGCCATCGGGCGAGAGCATCGAGCCCTCCTGGTAGAGGTAGCCGCTGCGCGTCGGGCAGGTGACCGAGGCGCCACCCGCCAGCGCCATGTAGCACTGCCCGGTGCGCAGTGCGTGGAAGGCATGGGCCACGGCCACCAGCGAAGTGGAGCAGGCGGTGTGCACGCTGACCGCGGGGCCGGTGAGGTTGAGCCGGTTGGCCACGCGCGTGGTGATGTAGTCCTTCTCGTTCGCCAGCATCACCTGGAATTCGCCCACCGCTTCGATCAGGTCGGGCCGCGTGCTGACATGGCGCTGGAAGTAGCTGGCGTTGTACATGCCGGCATACACGCCGACGGGACCCGGCGCGGCGTCGGGCACGTAGCCCGCGCGCTCCAGGCACTCCCAGCAGATCTCCAGGAACACGCGCTGCTGCGGGTCCATCAGCGCGGCTTCCTTCGGGCCGATGCCGAAGAAGGCGGCGTCGAAATTCTCGATGCCCTCGATCACGCCGCGGGCCCGCACGTACGCCGGGTCGGTGCGCAGGGCCTCGCTCACGCCGGCGTCGAGCGTCTCGTCGTCGAAGAAGCTGATGGTGTCGCGGCCGGCGACGAGGTTGTCCCAGAACTGCTCGACGTCGGCGGCGCCCGGAAAGCGGCCCGCCGTGGCGATCAGCGCGACGGCGTCCGACAGGTCGCCATTGTCCGAAGTGGGCACCGATGCGCGCGATACGGCGGTGGTGGCGCGGGTGGCGGTGGAGGAGGTCGGCGCTGCCTCGCCCTCAGCCGGCTCCAGCGCCGCCGCCATGGCGCTCGGCGTCGGATGCCGGAAGAAAAGGTTGGTCGACAGCGGCTGCGCGCTGTCGCGCTGCAATTCCGCAAGCACCTGCAGAACCCGGAGCGAATCGCCGCCGAGATCGAAGAAGTTGTCGTTCCGCCCGACCTTGCCGAGGTGCAGCGCGCGGGCGAAGGCTTCGCACACCCGCTGCTCGGTGGCATTGCGTGCCTCCTCGAACGGCTGCGCGAGTTCGGGACGGTCGACCAGCGGCTCGGGCAGCGCCTTGCGGTCCAGCTTGCCGTTGGCGGTGACCGGCAGCGCATCGAGCCAGACCTGTGCAGACGGCAGCAGCGCGGCCGGCAGGCGTGCGGCCAGGTGGGTGCGCAGCGCGTCCCACGAGATCTTTTGCGAGCGCGCGACCAGGTAGGCCACCAGCCGCAGCTGGCCGTCGGCGTCCGGACGGGCAACGACCGCGCAGGCCCGCACCGCGGGGTGCGCGAGGATGGCCATCTCCACCTCGCCGGTCTCGATGCGGTGGCCGTGGATCTTGACCTGGCCGTCGCGGCGGCCGATGAACTCGATCGTGCCGTCGGGCAGCCAGCGGGCAAGGTCACCCGTGCGGTAGAGGCGCTCGCCGGCCCGGCCGAACGGATCGGGCACGAAGCGCTCTTCCGTGAGCGTGGGTTGCCCCAGGTAGCCACGCGCCAGTCCATGGCCGCCGATGCAGAGCTCGCCGATCAGGCCGGTCGGCAGCAAGGCCATCGAAGGGCTCAGCACGCGCAGCACCGTGTCCTTGATCGGCCGGCCGAGCGGTACCGAGCGCAGCTCCGCCGGCAGTGCATGGGGGATGCGGTAGGTGGCCGCGAAGGTGGTGCATTCCGTCGGCCCGTAGCCGTTGCTCAGCGTGAGCTGCGGGAGCGCAGACAGGGCACGGCGCACGTGCGGCACGGAGAGCGCTTCGCCGCCGGTGATCAGGTGCCGCAGGCCCGAGAGATGCGCCGGGTCGTCGTCGACCACCGCGTTGAACAGTGCGGCCGTCAGCCACGCGGTGTGCACGCCGTGCCGGGCGATGGTGGCGGCGAGGCCCGCGCCCGTGGGCACGCGTTCGCCGTGGATGACGCAGCAGCCGCCGTTGAGCAGCGGGCCCCAGATCTCCAACGTGGCCGCATCGAAGCCGAGCGGCGCGGCGTGCAGCATGGCGCGTCCTGGCGCCAGGTCGGCGTAGTCGACACCGATCACGAGGCGCAGGATCGCGCGATGGCAGATCTCGATGCCCTTGGGTGTGCCCGTGGAGCCCGAGGTGTACATCACGTATGCCACGGACTCGCCATCGACGGCCGGCGCGTGCCAGGGTGCGAGCTCCGTGCCATGCACTTCGTCGAGCAGCAGCGCAGGCCGCGATCCGGGCACCAGATGGCGCTGCGCGGAGGTCGCGATCACCTGCCGAGCCTCGGCTTCGTCCAGCATGTACGCGATGCGCTCGGGCGGAAAGTCCGTCGGCACGGGCACATAGGCGGCGCCTGCCTTCAGCACGGCGAGCTGCGCGACCACGGCGTCCATCGACCGTTCGAGCACCAGGCCGACGCTGTCGCCCGCCCGCACCCCGAGGTGCTGGAGGCGGTGCGCAAGCGCATCCGAATGCCGGTCGAGCTCGCCATAGCTCATGCGCGCATCGCCTTGCACCAAAGCGGTGGCGTCAGGGGCGGCGGCGGCCTGCCGGGCGAACATTCCGGCCACCGTGAGGCCGGGCTCCAGCGCAGACACCGCGGCGTTCCATCGCGACAGCTGCTGCTCGCGATCCGCGGCCGGGGCGGTGCGGATGTCGCCAAGCCGGGCGTCGCCGCCGTCCATCAGGTGGGCGGCGGTATCGGCGATGGCTGCGAGCAGTTGCGATGCTGACGCGGCATCGAGCAGGGTCGCTGCCGCGTCCGCGTGCAGACGTGGCGAGCCAGAGGCAGTGGAGAGCCAGAGCTGAAGCGGCGCCTGGAGCCCGGGGGCGGCGTTGCCGTTCAGCCAGAGTGAGGCCGGTGCCGCTTCGGCGGGGGCCGCTGTGGCTGTGCGGCGCTGGGCGTCGATCAGGGCCAGCCAGTCGCCTGGCACTTGGCCGGGTTCGAAAGGAACGAAAATCGCGACGGTGCCCGTGGTCCCGTTCACCTGCGCTGCGTGAAGGGCGGGCTCCTGCATGCCGAGCCACCGGGTCTGCAGCAAGAGCCAGGCTGCTGCGAAAGGCGTGTCCGGCAGCTGCGAGGTGGCGGCGATCCATCCGGCCCAGCGCCGGGCGTCTTCCGTTTCCAGCTCCAATACGCTTTCGATCCGTTCTTCCGATGCTTTCGAATTCAGGCGCGATGCAAATACATCATCCAATGAAAGATGAAGGGGCGCGAATTGCACCGGCAAAACGGGTTGGAGTTTCATGGAAGAAATGCAATAAGAAATGCATGCAATAGAACGACGGCGAATTACAATCTATTAAGAAGAATGGATGTAGTACAGAGGTTTGTATTTCGCTGGCAATACTAGAGACTTTGCTAGGGAGGGTGTAGGTCGGAAATCTCCAAGTTGCATTCTGGAAACGATCGTTACATATGCGTACTACCTTCCGTCACTTGAATAGGGTAGCCAGCGCTCTACTGTTGAGTCGGGTGCCAGGCGCAAGCGAGAAGACGGAGGTTTCAGGACTGCGTGGCAGCGCCTTTTCACGGAAAAGCGTTTAGCCTGGGATTGACTGTAGAAATTGCGCCCGTTGCTCGCATGAGCGATGCGCCCCCTTTTGAAGGAGACAATCGCCCCGTTCGGAGGGTGTCAAACCATGACAAAGCGCCTGCCTCCCGATACCGATGCTTGGTTCGGCGTGTGCACTCATTCCCACCGCAGCGCCGTGGGCAGCATCCGCAGTTCAAATTCGGTAGGACGACGGGGGATGGCTAGATGCGCTTCGAGCGCATCGAGGCCGGGTCATTTCGCGCCCCGCGCAATCGGGGCGGTGCGCTCTCCCTGCGGCACCGCGACCGGTGCGGGCGCCGGCGACTACTACCTATGGCCTAGGCTGGGGGGCAATTGGCATGTAGTAGATTTGTTATCAACTACCCGGGTCCTGTAATAGTTTTAAAAAAAACTGCAAGGATTCCGGGAGCCATGTGATTCTCTGCAACAACTCGACTTGCTAGTCTGGGGTCTTTGTTGAAGGAACACGCTATGCTAGGTGATATCTTATTGCCCAATGTGGCTCTCGAGAATTCCGGTAAATATTTCCATTCCAAACTTGAATGGACATCCGAGGCGATGATTGCAAATGCCACCTATTTTGGCAATGCGCAATGGGCCCAGGAATACCTGGATTACTGTCATCGCGACCCGCACTTCAAGAGCCGGTGGCTCGCCGCAGGCGGCGACTGGACCGGCAAGGTGGTCATCGATCTGGGCTGCGGGCCCGGCAACATCTTTGCCACGCTGGGCGGAGATCCCAAATTGCTGGTCGGCGTAGATGTGGCCCCCGGCTCCCTCGAACTGGCGGCGAAGCAGGGCTATACAGCGGTACTGGCCGATGCAGCGAAAACGCCTTTTCGCTCGAACGTGGCGGACATCGTCGCCATCAATGCGTCGCTGCATCATTGCGACGACATGGGTGCCGTGCTGCGCGAAGCCGCCCGGCTGGTCAAGCCGGATGGCCTGCTGATTACCGATCACGACCCGCAGCTCACCGCATGGGATTACAGGGGCGTGGCCAAGCTGATGTGGAATGCGCGCCTGTGGATCTATCGCGCCGCCAGGTATGGCTTTCACAAAACTGGCAGCCAACAATTGTGGGGTCTGCGAACCGAGGTCCACCACCAGCCCGGCGACGGTGTCACCAAAGAGTTTTTTTGTACGACGCTCGAGCCGCTGGGCTTCGAAGTCAGCGTCTATCCCCACAACCATCAAATTGGCGCCGAGGCGCTGTCGGGCCAGGTGGGCGCCGCGCAATGGAAATACCGGCTGGGCAATATGTTGTCCGGCCGCAGGCCATCGTCGCCCAGCAGCGCGCTGTCATTGATGTGCGTGGCCCGGCGACGGGGCGAACCGGCAGCGGTTGGCGCTTGAGCCGCGTGCCACGAGCGCCAACTCCGAGACCTGCCAGCCAGCATCGAGAACAGGAGAGACACGCAGAAGGAAGTATTCAGTTACATTTACCTTCTCCATGCAGAAAAACAGCCTTCGCCTCGAGCAACTCACCTCGCTTCGATTCTTTGCCGCTCTGGCGATCGTGTTCCACCATCTGGCCGGACAAATGGGCGTGGGAGCGGCGAGTGTCAACTTGGGCCAGGGCGTCTCGTTCTTCTTTGTTCTTTCCGGATTCATCCTTGCGTACGTGTACCCGCACCTGCCGGACCGCAAGGCAATCGCAGGTTTCTGGCGCGCCCGCGTCGCCCGGATCTGGCCGGCCCACGTCGCCAGCTTCCTGCTGGGATGGTGGCTGCTCGGCTACAAGATCGAGCCTGCCACGGCCATTGCGTACCTGGCGCTTGTGCAGGCATGGGTTCCGTCCTGGAACTTCTATTTCTCCTACAACGCCGTTGCCTGGAGCATCTCGACAGAGTTCTTCTTCTATCTGTGCTTTCCCTTTTTGCTGCACCGTTGGAGCACGACCTGGCGCGTCAAGCTGGGAGGGGCGGCGCTTCTGCTGCTCGTGCTGCTATGGGCCTGCAGCGCGTTGGCGCTTCCGGCATTGGTCTCCTCCAGTGGCGATGCGTTTCAGCCGTCGCAGCATGGCCTCATCTACATCAACCCACTCAGTCGGGTGCTCGAGTTCATTGTCGGGATGGCTGTCGCCCAGTTATTTCGAAACAAGCGATATGTGGTTGGCATGTCATTGGGCACCGCTCTCGAAATTGGTGGCCTCGTTCTTTGCATACTCAATATCTACGGCTCGAGGTATGCGGTTGAAGTGGTTGCCAGCATGGTTCCGGATGCCCCGGTAATCCAGTGGCTCGTGCACAGTTCTTCCCTCTTTTCGTTTGCGGCGCTCATCTATGTGATGGCACACGGCCGCGGCCGCGTTTCGGCGCTTCTGCAATTTCGCCCTCTGGTTCTTCTTGGCGAGATCAGCTTCTCGATGTACCTGGTTCATCAGATACTGATTTCTTACTATGCAAGCAACAAGGGACGCTTCGTGCGGGTCGACGAACACCTCGATCTTCTTGTCTTCTTCGGGGTGCTGGTTCTTCTCTCCTACCTGATGTGGCGTTGCGTCGAGATTCCTGCCAGGGCCGTGCTGACCGGCTCGCTGGGCCGGGTCAAGGTCGACCTCAAAAGATCGCTCGGCCCGGCGTTCGCCGCGCTCCTGCTGTGCATCACGCTGGCAACCGTACTCACACGGTCCGGCGGCGCCGACTTCATCAGCGAGAGAGAGGCCGCCCTGATGACGCCCGCATCAATGGCCTCGCAAACCGGCTCCGTATTCGGCAACCGCTTCGAGTTGCGGGGGCTCGATGTGCGATGCCTCGCGGATGGCATTGAACTCGACCTTGCATGGCGAAGCAGGATCGACCAGCCTTACGTCTACACGAACGCGATCCACCTGATCGATGCCAGCGGCGCGATCGTCGCGCAACAGGACTACGGCCAGCCAACGGGGGCGCCGGCGAAAATGGGCCAGATGTGGAAGGAGCACGTCTCTCTGCCGGCAAGCAAGCTGCGGCCTTCGATGACGTCGATCGCGCTCGCCGTGTACCGGGGAACCGACCTTCTTGCCATCGACAAGGGGAACACCGACTGGGGAGGCAGGCGACTGATCATTCCGTTGCCTGAATGCCAGCCGCGCCACAGTTGAACCTGCAGCCCGTTCCAAACACAGAGCGACTGCTTTGCGCCTTGCGCCCGTCGAGCGCTTGCGCCAAGGCATCGACCGTCAGGATCTTGGATTCTCGATTGGAGCGGGTGAAGGGAAGCTAAGTGTGGCGCGAAAGCCGCATGAAGCCTAGGTTCCGGCTATTTGATCCAGCTTTGTTCCCCGCCACATTCCCCGCTCTGGCGGGTTCGATTCCGGCCCTTACTGCGGCCGGTGGAGATCGCCGTATCGCGTGCGCTCAGGTTCGCGCATTGGTCAGCAAGACACTGCCGCTCCGCCGTCGCAAGCCCAGACATCCGGAACTAAAACCGCGACCCGATGCGTCAACGACGATGGCGGCCCACAGCGGACTGTCACTGGCTACATCCAATTGGAGGCTCCGTCGCGGCGCACGCACAATCTGAACCATGATTTTATCTGGATGTTGCTCGCTGCTTCGATCGTCTTTGTTAGAAGCAGACATCGCGTCAAGCTCGAACCGAGCAACTTTCATTGGGAGGTCACGTTGAGATTCATCATCCTTTCGGCGCTCGCCTTGATATGCCAGGTCGCCACGGCGGAAACCGTCCAAGTCAAATATCACGGCGTCGTTTCACTTGACGCGTTCGCGTGTGAGGATGTTAAAGAGAGCAGTGACGTTTCGCGCATTTGCTACGACAAAGCCGAGCGGTACATGGTCATTCGGCTCAGGACGACCCACTACCACTATTGCGAAATCGACGCCGCGACAGTGCAAGGCCTCCAAAGGGCCAGTTCGAAGCGGCTGTTCTTCGAAACCCGCATTCGCGGAAGCGGTGCGGACGGACCATTCGACTGCCGAACGCACCCTATCCCGAAGAAGTATCGGCAGTAAATTACTTGCGTCGGTAATCGGGGACCAGGAGCGGACCTTCGACCCTAGTTTTCAATGAAACAGATTTGAAGCCGTTCGATTTGGGAGCGCTACGTACAGGCCTGCTGAGCAGGCTTGAGCGTCAGCTTTCCGACGTCGTACCGCGTGGCCATGATGAGAAGCAACGGAGGTGCGGTCGCAACCGAGAGCGACGACTGGGATCTGTATCCCATCGCGGACGATTCCGACAGAAAGCGGCTCGCCCGGACCCTCAATGGCGTCGTCCCCGAGACACAGCGTGCGAGAGCTTGGCGTGGTTTCCCATCAACCGCGGTGCTTCTGGCGGTAACGGCGAAGGTGATCAGCTCGTCTTTCTCGCGGTTGGGAAAGGGCTTGGTCCGGAGATCTTCATTTGGAGTCATGAGACGTGCGATTTGGTCCGCGTCGCCGACGACTTCGCAGCCCTTGTCACCGGAGCCACTTGACGGCCATGCCTGCTGGTCGCGCCGTCGGGCAAAATTCGGCTATCGGACTACCCGCAGACCGGTGCCGTACTCGACTGTGTCGGCAACCACAGTGAAAACTCTAAGCATTGGCGGGTGCACGGCACCACGGTAGGAGGCCTTCTCTGAGCTGCCTCGGGCTTTGTGCAAACCGGCCGAGGCTCTTCGAGTGAGCTGAGAGGGTGCACTTCCGCTGGGCGTCGCGCCGACCCAGGGTGCCTGAGCGAATGTCATGGCACAGCTGCAGCTTGAACTGCGCAGAGTGCCTGCGATACGGACCTCTTGAAGACATGGACCTTCTCCTTCTATGAAGGCCCAGCCAGCGTATCAGTTCATCTTTCCCCAGTGGTCCAGTCGATGGGGTTCAGTCCAATCTAGGGTCAGAGATCAGCGGAACTCAACAGCTGGGCGTCTCCGGCCGCGCGCCATCGAAGCTAGTTGTGCGCTCGCTCGGCTTCTGCAGCCGCAGCTTTCTCTCTTGCTGCATCTCGAAGGTGCAGGCGCATGAAGTCCGCAGCTGCCTCACGACGATCTGCCAGCAGCATGTCGATCAGCGTCAAGTGTTCCTGGCAACGGCGGGCTGCTTGGTTTCTGTCGACGGCCTTGCGGTATTCCATCAGCCTTCGCACGCGGTTCAAACGCCGAAGCGAATCGAGGATGAAGAGGTTTCCTGAAAAGCTCGCGATGGTCTCGTGCAAATGGGTGTTTGCATCAAAGAGCTGAGCGGGCGATGCCGTATACACCGCCCCATCGACGAGGGCCTGTTGCTCAGCCCGGCAGACCTTCAGAGCGGCTTCGTCGAGGCGGTACGAGCTTTCGAGAAGTGCTGAAGGCTCGAGCAGCAAACGGAAGCGATAACTCTGCACGTACGCGCTTGAAGAAGACAGCGTCGGCAGAAACGCCCAGCCATGGCCTGGCAGTCTTTCGACCCAACCCTCATGGACCATGCGCCGCAGGATGCCTGTGAGCTGGTTGCGTGTAGGCCCGTAACGCCGAATCAATTCGTTCTCAGTCACCCGATCCGGCAATAGGCCGTTCAAGCGATCTTCAGCGATGCGCAGATAGGTCGACTCGCTGCTGTCATTCGCCGCATCCGGCGCAAGCGCCGAGGGGCTCGGGCTCCCCTCTCGGACGTCTGCCACGGCATACCCGCCATCGGCGTGCGCTTCGATCACCGACTGCGCAGCCAGGCGCTTCAAAGCCTCGCGCACCGGCGATCTAGAGACGCGGAAATGTTCTGCCAGCCCCCGCTCGGGCAGGCGTGTGCCCGTGGGCAACTGGTTGGCGGCGATGTACTGCTGAATATCCGCCGCGAGCTGGGTTGCGAGTTGACGCGTCATGCGCTTGTTTCAGAAGTGGGGCCTTGGTCCGAATCGTAGCACGGAGCCGCCATGCTAGTAGTGCTAGGAAGGTGCTTTGACAACTCATAAAACCCCGCGCCGTCGTGCGCTGCCTTGGGTTAATCCCTTAGGAGGTTCAAAGTCGGCCGTCTTGACATGGTCTTATGAGCTCTTAAAATACCATCAACGCTCGAAGCCAATCATGTTGTCCGTCACCACTCCCTCGCGATTTGATCTGCCCCCGGGAAGCACCGACTGCCATGTGCATGTATTCGATCCCGCGCGCTTCCACTTCGACTCGGCGCGGTCCTATACACCGCCAGCCGCCACCGCAGCAGACCTGATCGGCTTCCAGCAAAAGATGCGCATGCACAGGGTGGTCCTGGTGCAGCCCAGTTGCTATGGCTCCGACAACGCGGCCATGCTGGATGCCCTCGCTCAGTTCACCCCAGCTCAGGCCCGTGGCATTGCTGTGCTCGACTTCGAGCGCACCGATGCGACCATGCTGCATGCATTGCACGCCAGGCGGCGTGCGCGGCGTCCGGCTGAACTTCGCGACACAGAAGCAGGCCCGCCGGGGCGACGTTCGCGAGCAACTCGCAAAGGCGCATCGTGTGATAGAGCCACTGGGTTGGAGCTTGCAGCTCCATTGCCAGAGTGACCTGACCGCCGAACTCCTGCCCGAACTGTCCCGCATCGAATGCACGCTTGTGCTCGACCACTTCGCCGGCTTGCCCGCGCAGGACTGGGACCCTCGAGGTTCGGACTGGGCAGCGATCCGAACGCTCCTGAATCTGGGCAGGACGTATATCAAGCTCTCGGCGCCTTACCGGATCTCCGACGATGCGAGGCAGTCGGGCGTTGAACGGTTGGCGGCCGCCCTCGTTTCCGCTGCTCCGGAGCGGATGCTGTGGGGTTCGGACTGGCCGCACACCGGCGGCTCCGGTGTCCGGGCGACATCGTCGCAGGAGATCGAGCCATTCCGCCAAGTCGATGCAGGTGCCACGCTGAATCTGCTGGCCGACTGGGCGCCAACTCCCGAACTTCGCCATCGCATCCTCGTCACCAATCCGGCTGCCGTCTTTGGCTTCGATCCGCATCCCACCACTGCTGCCTAGCCTCTCACCCTTCCTGATCCAAGACCACTCATGATCAACACAACCAATCCCGTCACGGAAGTCATCGAGGCTCGCTTCGACGCCCACACTGCCGAGCAGGTCGAGCAACTATTGGAGGGCGCCGCAAACGCGCAGCGGCAATGGGCGCAAACCCCTTTGAGCGCCAGGTTGCCGCTGCTTCACCGAGTCGCTGGCGTGTTGCGCGAGAACAAGGCAGCGTACGCCCGCCTCATCACCATGGAGATGGGAAAGCCAATCGTCGAAGCCGAAGGCGAGATCGAAAAATGCGCCGTCACCTGCGAGTTTTATGCGGAGAACGCGCCCCGATTTCTGTCCGACATGACCGTCGAGAGCAATGCGACTGAGAGCTCCGTGGTGTTCGATCCGCTCGGCATCGTGCTGGCCGTCATGCCGTGGAACTACCCGTTCTGGCAGTTCGTGCGCTTCGCCGCACCAGCACTGGCAGCGGGCAACGGCGCGCTCCTCAAGCACGCCAACAACGTGCCCCAATGCGCGCTAGCCTTGCAGGACGCGTTCGTAAAGGCCGGCGCGCCCGAGGGCTTGGTCACGACGCTCCTGGTCGAAGCCTCCGAAGTGGCCGGGCTGATCGCCGACCGTCGTGTCGCGGCCGTCACGCTGACGGGTTCCACGGCGGTCGGCAAGATCGTTGCGGCGCAGGCCGGCGCCGTCATGAAGAAGCAGGTGCTCGAACTCGGCGGCTCCGACCCCTTCATCGTGCTGGCCGATGCCGACATCGAAGAAGCGGCCAAGGTGGCGACGAAGGCGCGATTCACGAACACCGGCCAAAGCTGCATCTGCGCGAAGCGCTTCCTGGTGGAGGAATCGGTCGCCGATCGTTTCGTCGAGGCACTGTGTGCGCACGCGTCCGAATTGAAGATCGGTGACCCCATGCAGCGCGACACCTCTGTCGGCCCGATGGCCCGAGGAAATCTCCGGGACGAATTGCACAGCCAGGTCCAGCGCACGATCGCGGCAGGCGCGAAGCTGCTACTTGGCGGCGCCCCGGTGGAGGGCCCGGGCTACTTCTACCCGCCGACGGTGATGGACCACGTTACGCCCGATATGGCGGCGGCGAAGGAGGAAACCTTCGGCCCGGCCGCTGCAGTCATCCGCGTCAAGGACGCCGACGAGGCAGTCCGTCTCGCCAATGCGACCGAGTTTGGCCTGGGCGCGGCGCTGTGGACGCGCGACCTGGAGCGCGCCAAATCATTGGCCCGTCGGATCGAGGCCGGCGCCGTGTTTATCAACGGATTGGTCGCCTCCGATGCGCGGCTCCCGTTCGGTGGCATCAAGCAGTCGGGCTATGGCCGTGAACTGGGCGAGTTCGGCATCCGTGAGTTCACCAATATCAAAACCGTCTGGATCGGCCCGACGCGCTGATCTCACCCCAGCATCTCTGTACCTCAAGGAATTCACCATGACCATCAAGACCCCCTCCGATGCTGTGCTTCTCAAGCCGGAAACCCTGACGACGCACGAGCGCGGTGGCGGGGCCCGGACCACGCCATTGGTCACCAAGGCCATCGGAACGCACAGTTTCATCACGGGCTACACCAGCTTCGACGGAGGCGTCGAGATTCCCTTTCACAGCCACAACTGCGAGGAGAGCGTGGTCCTGATGGAAGGCGATGCGATGCTGGACATCGATGGCTTGGAGTACCAGCTCAAGCCGCACGACGTCACCTACATCCCGCCGAACGTGACGCACCGCTTCCGCAATCTGTCCAAGACGCAGCCCATGAAGATCCTTTGGATCTACGCGAACGTCGATGCCACGCGCACTCTGGAGGCAACTGGCGTCACCAACCCAGTTTCCGCCGAACACAAGCAGTAACCCAACCTCACCTCTCCCGTAGGCACCCCCCATGAAGCTCCTCGTTTTGCCCGGCGACGGCATCGGTCCCGAGATCGTCGCATCCTCCATTGAAGTCCTCGAAGCGGTGAGCCAGCGCTTCGACCTGAACCTCTCATTCGACTATGACGATGTCGGATTCGTCAGCCTGAGGAAGCACGGCACCACCCTGCGCGAAGAGACGCTGGAGAAGGCGCGCAAGTACGACGGTATCGTTCTCGGCACGCAGTCGCATGCGGACTATCCAGCCCCGGAAAAAGGCGGTCGCAACATCTCCGGTTCGTTCCGCGTCCAGCTGGACCTCTACGCCAACGTGCGTCCAGCGCGGACTCGTGAAGCCCTTCCTTCGAACATGAAGGCGGGCAAGACCATGGACCTGGTCATCATGCGCGAGGCCACCGAGGGCTTCTACCCGGATCGCAACATGGCGCGCGGCTGGGGCGAAATGATGCCGTCACCGGATATGGCGCTGTCGGTCCGCAAGGTCACCCGCCACTGCTGCGATCGCATCGCCCGCCGCGCTTTCGAGTTGGCGATGAAGCGCCGCAAAAAGGTCACGGCCATCCACAAGGCCAACAGCTTCCACATGACCGACGGCCTGTTCCTCGAGTGCTGTCGCAACGTCGCGAAAGAGTTCCCAGAGGTCGCCTTCGACGACTTGCTGGTCGACGCATCCACCGCCTATCTCGTGCGCACCCCCGAGCGCTTCGACGTGCTGGTAGCCGAGAACTTCTACGGAGACATCCTCTCCGATCTGGCCAGCGAACTGTCGGGAAGTCTCGGTCTGGCGGGCTCGATCATGGCGGGCGATACGCTGTGCTGCGCCCAGGCCCAGCACGGGTCGGCGCCCGACATCGAGAACCAGGACAAGGCGAATCCGACGTCCATGATCCTGTCGGTCGCCATGCTGCTCGAATGGCTTGGCGAGCATCACAACCTGAAAGCATTCGCCGACGCCGGACTCGCCGTGCATGCGGCCGTCGAAAAGGTGCTGGCCGATCCCGAGACGCGTACCGCGGACATCGGCGGAAAGATGGGCACCAAGGCCTTCAGCCGCGCGGTCGTCGCTGAACTGATCCGGAAGTAATCCCTAGCACCCCTCCGCGCCGGAATCGGTACGCCCATCAGGTGGTACCGCTGGCGGAGCTTTGCCCAGAACAAGGAGACATCCATGCGCTACGTCCAACTCGCGGCCCTCGCGCTTGCGCTTGCGGGTCCTTCGATCGCACTCGCAGCGGGTCCGGGAGGCTATCCCTCGCGGCCCGTCACCGTGGTGGTGCCCTTCGCTCCCGGCGGGGGAAGCGACAACATTGCACGATACATCGTGAGCCGACTCTCAGAGCGCACGAAGGCCACCTTCATCATCGACAACAAGCCCGGCGCCGGCACGAACATCGGCAACGAGTTCGTCAGCCGGGCCGCACCAGACGGCCAGACGCTCCTGTTCGGGCAAGTCACGCTGGCGATCAATCCCTCCGTTTACAAGACGCTGCGCTACAACGTGCAGAAGGATTTCGTGCCGATTGCGCACATCGCGGACTCGCCCACGGTGCTGATCGTCACGAGTTCGTTGCCCGTGAAGAGCGTCAAGGAATTCGTCTCCTACGCGAAGAGCCATCCAGGCACGCTCAACTACGGGTCGGGCGGCAAAGGTACCTCGGTCCATTTGTCCGGGGAGCTGTTTAGCTCGCTGACGGGTGCGCAGATGGTGCATGTTCCATACCGCGGCAGCGCGCTGGCCATGACCGACCTGATCGGTGGCCAAGTGCAGTCGATGTTCGACACGGCGCCGTCGGCCTTGCAGCACATCAAGGGCGGCAAGGTGCGCGCCCTGGCGGTCACAGGAACGAAACGCGTCACCGATCTTCCGGACGTCCCCACATTCGCAGAGGCCGGGTATGCCGAATTCGATGCCCCTGCGTGGTACGGCCTGCTCGCGCCGGCGGCGACGCCCGCGCCAATCGTCCACTACCTCAACGGCGAGGTCGAACAGATCCTCAAGGAGCCAGCGACACAGCAGCGGCTGGCGCAACTGGGAGCGGCGCCGGTCGGCGGCTCGTCCGACGCATTCGGCAAGTTCATTCAAGCTGAATCCGCGCGCTGGAGCGCGGTGGCTCTCAAGGCAAACGTGACCCCCGACTGATCCGACCCAACACTTTCAAAAGGAATGACTATGAACCCCCGTCGCAACCTGATTTGTGCCGCCATCGGTCTCACGCTGACGCTGTCGACCGGCCATTCGATGGCGCAGGATCCCGCTCCGGATTACCCGTCCAAGGCTATCTCGATGGTCGTCCCCTACGCAGCAGGAGGCAGCTCCGACACCAGAGCCCGCCAAGTGGCCGCGAAGCTGGCCACCTACCTGGCCAAGCCGGTGATCGTCGAGAACAAGCCGGGCGCTGCCGGAAACATCGGCACGGAGTACATCGCTCGTGCGAACCCTGACGGGCATGTCATCGGCGTCGGCAACTTCGCGCCGCTGTCGGTGAACAAGGCGCTCTTCCCCAAGCTGAACTACGACCCCGCGACCGATCTGGTGCCAGTGGCGCTGATCGAGAAGGGTCCGTTGGTGCTGATGGTCAGCAACGACAAGTCGGACTTCAAGACCTACGGTGACTTGGTGAAGTGGGGCAAGGCGAACCCAGGAAAATTGAACTATGCGTCCGCTGGCGCGGGCGGCGCTTTTCATTTGGCCGGCGAGTTGCTCGAGGACGCTGCGGGGCTTCAAATGGTCCACATCCCGTATCGCGGTGGCGGCCCTGCAACTACTGACCTCATCGCTGGAAACGTCAACTTCATGTTCGACATGATTCCGGCGTCGCTCCCTTATCTGAAAGCCTCCCCGCCCAAGGCGAGAGCGCTCGCAATCGCCAACGAAAGGCGGCTGCCTCAGTTGCCCGAAGTTCCCACCTTCGCTGAACTGGGTGTCAAAGGAATGGAAGTTTCCAACTGGTTCGGCATCGTCGCGCCGAAGGGAACTCCACCCGCGGTGGTTGCGAAGCTCAATGCGGCCATCAATCGAGCTTTGAAAGAGCCTGATCTGGCCGAGCGCATCACCTCGCAAGGCAACGTGATCGGAGGCGGCACGCCGGAGGAATTCGGCTCCTTCATTACGGCAGAGACGGTGCGGTGGAGCAAGGTCATCAAGGAAAAAGACATCCGCCCGGAATAACGCATGTCGCAGTCCTCAAGAAGGCGCGATGCCGGGCATCTCATCCCGCGCGGATTGCTGTCAAACCCAATCAACTCAGGAGTTCTCATGGAATCAAACATCAAGCGTCGCACCTTTCTGGCTGCGGCGGGCGTCACCACCATAGGTGCACTGCTGCCCGGGCTGTCCGCGGCTGCCGAAGACTGGCCATCCAAGCCTGTCCGCCTCATGGTCCCATTTCCCGCCGGCGCGGGGGCGGATGCCATGGCTCGTCTTATTGGGCGAAAGCTGGAAGAGCAACTCGGCAAGCCCATCGTCGTCGAAAACAAGAACGGCGCTACGGGAACGATCTGTGCGGACTACGTCGCCAAGTCAGCGCCGGACGGCTACACCTTCATGCTTGCCCACGTCAGCGCCAACGCCATCGGTCCTCTGTTGGTAGCAAAGGGTCGCTTCGATCCCATCAAGGATTTCACGCCCATCGGCATGATCGGCATCACCCCGCACGTTCTGGCCGTCAATCCGAAGACAGGCGTCAACTCCGTGCAGGAGCTTATCGCTAAGGCAAAGGCGGAACCCGGGAAACTGACCTTCATGTCTGCAGGTATCGGCAGCGCACCTCATATCGGCGGGGAGGCGTTCAAGAGTCAGGCCCAGGTCGACATGCTCCACGTTCCGTTCAAGGGAACCGGTGAGGCCATGATCGCCTTGTTGGGCGGCGAGGTCGATATGACCTTCAGTTCCACTGGGTCCGCCATGCAGCACATTCGATCGGGAAAGCTGCGGGCCATCGCGGTCACGTCGCCCAAGCGTCTGCCTCAGTTGCCCAACGTGCCGACGATTGGCGAAACGCTCAAAGGCTACGAGTTAATGACGTGGTACGGGATCGCCGGTCCGGCAAAGCTACCACCCGCAATCGTCAGCCGGATGGAGGCCGCTCTGCAAACCGTGCTGAAGCAACCGGATGTCATCAAGAAGCTGGAAGAGCTCGACGCAGAAGTCCGTCCGGGCACCTCGGCGCAATTTGGAAGATTTTGGGCTGATGAAGTCGCTCGCTACCAGAAGCTCATTGTCGATACCAAGCTGAAAGCGTGAGGATGCCTCAACTTCGAATTCAAGCCACCTACATGCGAGGCGGCACAAGCAAGGGTGTGTTCTTCAGTCTGGCCGACCTTCCTGAGAAGGCCCGGAAGCCCGGTCCCGCGCGCGATGCATTGATGCTCCGAGTCACGGGCAGTCCAGACCCCTATGGGAAACAGATCGATGGCATGGGAGGTGCCACGTCCAGCACCAGCAAGGTTGTAATCGTTAGCCCAAGCACCCGTGACGACTGCGATGTCGACTATCTGTTCGGCGCGGTATCTGTCGAATCGCCCGTTGTTGACTGGAGTGGCAATTGCGGCAATCTCACATCGGCCGTCGGTCCCTTCGCGATCGAGCGGGGCCTCGTGCAAGCGCCTAGAGACGGCGTTGGCACTGTGCGCATCTGGCAAGCGAACATCCGAAAGAAGATCGTTGCTCAGGTGCCAATGCGCGACGGCGAAGTTCTCGAGACCGGGGGCTTCGAACTCGACGGCGTGACATTTCCAGCGGCCGAGATCAAGCTGGAGTTCTTGGAACCGGGGGCGGGCGAGGACGGCGAAGGTGGTGCGATGTTCCCGACCGGAAGAACTATCGACACGCTTGACGTTCCAGGTGTTGGAGTGGTGGAGGCGACCCTCATCAACGCCGGGAATCCGACGATCTTTGTCGACGCCGCAAGGCTTGGCCTGACGGGTGCAGAACTGCAACCCGAAGTCAACGCCGACCGCGCTCTGCTTGCCCGGTGTGAAGCGATCCGGGCGAACGCGACCGTTGCCATGAGTCTGGCAAGGACGGCCGCAGAGGCCACCGAAAAGCGTCCGCATACGCCAAAACTCGCGTTTGTCTCTCCGCCAGTTGCATACACGGCCTCGAGCGGCAAGCAACTTCGCACGGAGGACATGAATCTCTCCGCGCGGATTTTTTCTATGGGCAAGCTGCACCATGCCATGACCGGCACGGGAGCCGTCGCTATTGCGGTGGCTGCCGCCATTCCAGGAACCCTGGTAGCTCGCGTCCTTGGTGCGGGACGCTACGAGGCAATCCGGTTTGGTCATCCCTCTGGAACGCTGACCGTTGGTGCGGACGCGTCCGAGGCAAACGGCGCTTGGACTGTAAACAAGGCAATCATGAGCCGAAGTGCCAGGCGACTCATGGACGGTCAAGTCTTCTTGCCCGACGACTGGCACCAGTGAACATGGACTTCTCGCAGCATGACGTCCAGACGCTGGCCCCCACCGGAACCTTGCGTGCCACGATCAATCTTGGCAACCCTGTCCTGGCGCAACAGGTGGGAGACCAAGCCCCCACGGGAGTTTCGGTGGACCTCGCCCGTGCGCTCGCTAACCAACTTGGAATCGATCTTCAACTTGTCGTACTTGATGGTGCCGCCAAGGCCGTTGAGGCGGTGGCGAACGAGCAGGCTGACATCGGCTTCTTTGCTGTCGATCCGGACCGAGCGAAAGGCGTCGAGTTCACCGGTCCTTACGTGCTGATCGAAGGGTGCTACTTGGTGCGGGAGGATTCGCCCATTCAAGACAACGCCGAAGTCGATCGCGCAGGTATTCGAGTCGGCGTCGGGCAGGGCAGCGCGTACGACCTGTACTTGACGCGCATACTTCAGAACGCCGCCGTCGTACGTGGTTCGACATCACCGGCCGTCGTCGACACCTTCATCGAAATGAGCCTAGACGTGGCCGCCGGCGTGAGGCAGCAACTGGAATCGGATGCACTGAGGTTGGGCGGGTTGCGGCTACTTCCTGGTCGATTCATGGTCATACAGCAGGCCATGGGTCTGCCGAAGGCGCGCGGAACTTTGGCAGCATCTCTGCTGCGTGATTTCGTGGAAGACATGAAAGCGTCCGGCTTTGTCCAAGAAAGTTTGAAGCGAAACGGCATTGACGGCGCAATCGTCGCCAGGCCGTCGTGTCGCCCTTGAACGTCCGCTCTCGCCTGCGAATTCAACCGGACGATGCAACACACGGCTGTTCGATAGATCACATTCGTCAGTCGAAGGGATCCTGTCTCGAACAGGCGGAATACCGCCGCCAGAGCGTCGCCGTTGTCAGCGAGCAGCCCGTCGCCGCTTCAGCGATGGGATTGAACGTGGCCCAACGTGAAAGCCATGACATTCGGTATGAGTGCCGTGTATACAGATGTGGCCGGCTCGCCCAGCGCCGTGGCAATGGGCGTCGTGCCCACGGACAGTTTCGGCACGTTTGTCTCGGTGCTCCTGCTGGTTGGGGTGCTGGCGGGCGGACTCGGAACGATCTGGGGCGCGCTCGTTGGCGCGGCGTTCATCCAGTTCGTGCCCCGAAACTGGCCGATTCCATCTCCAAATCGGCACCAGCGGCTATCTTTGCAGCGGCCGTGCTAGCTTCGTTGTTCCTCATGCCGCAGGGGGTCATGGGCTTGATCAGGAAAGGCTTTGCCGGTTCACACGGCGAGCCGAACGTCCCCTGCACGGGGACTGACCTAAGGTGCGAGCGCGTTCACAGTCAGGGCATCGCCACCACACCAGTACAGCGTATGTTCAGGGTCACCTACATCCACCCAGACGGCCAGACCAGCGAGGTCGAAGCAGCCGACGGCGCCAACCTCATGACAGTGGCCACTGCTCACGGCATTGAGGGCATTGTCGGCGATTGCGGTGGCGTCATGAGCTGTGCCACCTGCCACGTGATCGTTCAAGCGCCTTGGGATGAAAAGTTGGGCGCGCGCAGCGAGAACGAGGACCAGATGCTCGACTACACCGCAGCGCCGCGCGAAGCGGCCAGCCGACTGTGCTGCCAGATCGTGATGAATGCCGCCATCGACGGCATCTGCGTGCGGATCGCCGATCCGCAGCTATAGGGCTGCGGCCCCACGCTTATCCATCCTTCCTGGAGATCCATTCAATGCAAGCCACCGTACCCGGACCGCTCGCGTCCGTTTCCCGCGTAAACGGCACTCCCAATCCCGGTCTTACGCCCATGATGCTGAATCATGCTGCGTGGGTGACGCCCGACGCGCAGGCCTCGGCCGATTTCTACACCCGTCTGATGGGCATGGAAATCGCCAGCACGGTGGTGGACGATCACGTCCCGTCCACCGGCGACAAGATCCCGTACTTCCACATCTTCTTCCGCATGGGTGATGGCTCGACGCTGGCTTTCTTCGAGGCGCCCGGTGTGCCGCCACCGGCCAAGGCCACGCATCCGGCCTACAACATCTTCAACCACGTAGCACTGCAGGCCAAGGACAGCGACGAAGTGCTCAAGTGGTATGAGTGGCTCACATCGCAGGGCGTGCCGGTGGTCGGCCCGACAGATCACAAGGGGATGATCCTGTCCATCTACTTCCACGACCCAGCGGGCATTCGCCTGGAGATCACCACGCCGCTGGACACGGAATGGAACCGGCACACCGAGAAGGGCTATGAAGACTTGAAGCGGTGGGTGGCTTGCAAGGAGCAGGCCAAGGCCGAGGGCCGTGACGTGCCCGAGGCATTGACCGAGATGATCGGAAATCTGCGCAAGCGTTATGACTGAGCGCGCCATGACGGCAGTCGCGCTTGAGCCGCTTTTCAGGATTAAGGCCGAAGTCACCGCACCGCCCCAGTTCGTGGGTGCCGTGCCGCACGGTTTCACACGCCGCGTGATGACCGTCAGCGGTGGTTATTTCACGGGCGAGACGCTGAGTGGCAAGGTGCTGCCCGGCGGTGCCGACGTGGTGCTGGAGCGGCCCGACGGCGGGCTGCATCTGGATGTGCGCCTGGTGCTGCAGACCGATCAGGGCGAACTGGTCTATATGACCTACAACGGGCGCCGCAACGGCCCGACACTCGAGGTCATGCGCAAGATCGTCAACCGGGAGTCCATCGAGCCGGGTGAGGACTACTTCCGCGTGGTGGTGCAGTTCGAGACCGCAGCGCCGCGGCTGCTGTGGCTCAACGACAAGGTCGCGGTCGGCACCGGCACCCGCGAATCCGATGGTCCAGTCTATGACGTGTGGGTCGTGGCGTGAGTGGCGGCCTGGGAAGATTCGCAGGCCGACCTGCCATCGTGACGGGCGCGGGCTCCGGCATCGGCAAAGCGATCGCGCTTCGTCTGGCCGACGAGGGCGCGCGCGTGCTGGCGGTGGACATCGACCCTGAGGCGTTGGCCGGTCTGCCGGTGTCAGACGTCTTCCAGACCGAGCTGGCCGACGTCAATGCAATCGATACGCCGGCTCGGATCGTCCAGCGCTGTGTCGATGCCTTCGGCAGCATCCGCGTCTTGGTCAATAACGCTGGCCTGGGCAACTGCCCCGCATTCCACGAAACCAGCGATGCAGATTACGACAAGTGGATCGACATCAACCTGCGCAGCAACTTCCGCATCACGCGGGAGGCTTTCCCCGAGCTGCTGAAGTCACGCGGCGTGGTGCTCAACATTGCGTCGTCGCTGGGCCTCGTCGGCTACCGTAGGCAGGCGGTGTACTCGATGGCCAAGGCCGGCGTCATTGGCTTGACGCGCAACCTGGCCGCTGATTACGCTGATCGCGGGATCCGTGTCAACGCCATCGCGCCGGGCATCATCGCCACGCCCCAGACCGCTACGCGCCTTGGCACCGCACGTTTCCACGCCAGCATCGTCGGCACCATGCCGATGGGCCGCCCAGGCCAGCCAGAGGAGGTTGCGGGTCCAGCGGCATTTCTGTGCAGCGACGACGCCGGCTTCGTGACCGGGCAGGTGCTGACCGTGGATGGCGGCCAAACCACCAGCGCTTACGTCAGCGACGCTATGGTGGCGTGCTGGGTAGACGCCCATCCGGAGTCATGAGCATCCAGGCGGGCCGCGCTGAGCTCCGTGCCTTGGTACTTGCAATCAGCCGTGAATGGGCCGTGGCATTTCGTTCCCCGCGGGGGCACCCAAGCATCCGGGTTCCCGAAAATAGCGACAGAACGTCATCTCGGAGACTTGAATGAAAAACCAGGAGCAGAAAGTTGCCGGTGGCCGCGCAGGAAGCGGCATTGGTGTTCGATTGCCATCGCGCTGGCAACGTCACCACGAACAAAGACAAGCTGAGACCGGCTCTCGGGCGTGTTGCGAACCGGCAGTTCTCGCCGTCCGAAGGGAGCGTGTGCAGACGCTGTTCGGTCCGCAAACAGTAGGCCGGGCATGAGCGATTGCGCTCCCATGCGGGACAGGCTTGGAAGCGCCACGCCGATAAAGCACTCTTGCTCTGCAGCCAGTGGCGCCCTGATGGCGTGCCGGCTTGAACCCCATCCTGAATCATGAAAATCTCATCTCACAGCCTTCCTCGTGTTGCATTGATCACCGGCGGCGCAAGCGGCCTTGGCTTGGCGGCGGGCCACCGGCTGGCGGCGGACGGGCTGACTATCGCTTTGGCAGACCTGGACACCGACAAGGCGCAAGCCGCGGCGCAACAACTGCCGGGCAGCGGCCACATCGGACTGCGCTGCGACGTTGCGGATGAAGCCAGCGTGAAAGCAAGCTTCGAAGCGGTTGTTGCGCGCCTGGGCGAAGTGAGCGTTCTGGCGTGTTTCGCGGGCATCCTGAGTACGGCGAGAAACCCCGGGCGACTGGCCACCACGGAGATCACCCTGGAGGAGTGGGACCGGGTGATGCAGATCAACGCGCGGGGCAGTTTCCTGTGCATTCGCGAGATGCTGCGCCGTGCCGCCGGCCAGCTGATGGAACACGGGCGCATCGTCACCGTCGCCTCGCTCGCGGGACAGATGGGTGGCATGCAAAGCGGCGCTGCGTACAGTGCCTCCAAGGGGGCGGTGCTTGCCTTGTCGAAAGTGGCGGCGCGTGAGGCGGCCTCCCTGGGCATCACGGTCAATACGATCTCACCGGGCCCGGTCGACACGCCCATGCTGCAACTGACCGTACCGCCGGGCCACGGCGACCAGAAATACCTGGGCACCGCCGGCGTGCCGCTCGGCCGAATCGGCCTGCCCGAAGAAATCGCCGCGGCGGTGAGTTACCTGGTGTCGCCGGGCGCGGCCTTCGTGACCGGTTCGACCATCGATGTCAACGGCGGCATGCTGATGCGCTGAATGCCATGAATGGATGCCCTTTTTCTCGCCTCCGGCACTACCCCGCAAGCTGTCCGGACACAGACGCCGTTGCCACTGGCGGCAGCGTACGCTTTCCACGCATGCGCCTGATCGAACCCGACGCCGCTTCTCACATGCACTCCTTCATCTTTCGGGCGCCCAGAGCGCTGCACGTGGCACTGCGATGAGCGAGGCCATCTTTGACGGCAAGGTCGCAGTTGTCACCGGGGCGGGCAGCGGCGTGGGCCTGGCAATGGTGCACCAACTGCTTGGCGCTGGCGCGAGGGTCGCCCTAGTCGACCGGGATGCTGCGGCGCTCGAGGACGCGGCGAGTGGCCTGGACAGGGCGCGCGTGCTGACGGTGTGCGCCGACGTGGCCAACGCTGCCGACGTGCAGCGCTACGTCGACGAGACGCTGGCCCGCTTCGGCCGCATCGACCTATTTCACAACAACGCGGCCATCGTCGGGCCGCAATCGCAACTGCTCGATTTCGACATCGACACCTTCGACCGCATCTTTGCAGTCAACGTGCGCGGCGTGCTGCTCGGCCTTCAGGCCGTGGGCCGCGTCATGCGGGCGGCGGGGCAGGGCACCATGGTCAACACCGCGTCCGTGTCGGGCCAGCGCAGCAGCCGGCCAGAGGCCGGGCTGGCCGTCTACGGCGCGTCCAAGGCGGCGGTGATCCGCATGACGCAACAGGCCGCGCTCGAGCTTGCACCGCACGGCATTCGCATCAACTGCGTCTGCCCGGGCCCCATAGACACGCCGCTGCTGCGTAGCACCTTCCAGATCGAGGGCCGCAGCGCCGAGGAAGCCGAGCGCGCGCTCAAGCTGCACTTTGCCAACCAGCCCTTGGGCAGGGCGGCCACGGCCGACGAGGTGGCTCATCTGGTGTTCTGGTTGCTGGGGCCGCAGGCCAGCTTCGTGACCGGCGGCGTCTACAATGTCGACGGGGGTTTGACGGCTTGACAAGTTGAGGGTTTGAGCCGTGGCCGATGCGCTTGGCCATGGCGCTTTCAGCCGCTGTCCACTGGGCACCCCGCCGGGCGCCCAGCGAGCCGCTCACGGTGTCGCCGAAACGAAGCTGCCGTTCTTGACCTGCAGCAGCACGCCGCCATAGCTGGGGTTGCGCCCGGCATCCACACTCCAAGTGCCATTGCCTAGCACCATAGGCACGTTGTTGAGCTTGGCCAATTCGTCGCGGATCTTCGTGCGGTCGGGCGCTGGACCGGCGTTACGCACCGCCTGAATCGCGACCTGGGCCAGTCCGTAACCCATGCCGGCCCAGTTGTCCGGGGCGATCTTGTACTTGGCAATGTACGCCTTCACGAACGCCTGATTCATCGGCGACGGGTTGGCCGGCGAGTAGTCGGACACGACGTACGTGCCCTCCACCGCCTTGCCGCCCGCCTTGACGAAGCCGGCCGACCCGAGCGTGGAAGGTCCGATGAACCTGACTTTGGGATCGAGCCCGGCCTGCCGGATCTGGATGATCACATTGGCCGACACCTCGGCGGGTGCCGCGATGAAGATGGCGTCGGTCGGGGTGGTGGCCACCTTGGTGGCCAGCGCCAGGAAGTTCGATTCGGACGAGACGAACTTCTCATTGGCTACGATCTGCGTGTTCGCCTTCTTGAAGTAATCGGCCAGCGCGTTGGTCTGCAGCACGTAGCCGTCGTTGCTCTGGTCGTGGATGAGCGTGACACGCTTGATGCCGAGCTGCTCGACAGCCAGCTTGCCCAGGTGGCCCATAAAATCGGTAGGCGTGGACTGGATCTTGAAGGCCCACGGGCCGGTGGCCAGAATGCCGGCCGAACTGCCGATGGCCATGATCGGCACCTTGAGTTCATTGGCCACCGGCGCGCCGGCCAGCGCTTCCCCGCTGATAGTCGGGCCCAGGATCAGCATCACGTTGTCGCGCTTGGCGAACTGGTTGACCAGGCTGATCACCTGCCCTTTCTCGCCGGCGGTGTCGCCTTCCACGATTTTGAACCTGTTGCCGCCCGGCAGGCCCGCCGCATTGGCTTCTTCCAGCGCGAGCTTCATGGCCGCCTGGATTGGGACGCCGCCGAAGGCGTAGGTCCCGGTTTGCGCGTTGAACACGCCGACCGGAATCTCCTTGCCCTGGGCAAAGGATGCGCTGGCCGCGACGAGCAGCACCGAGGCTACGACGGCGGTTTTGCGTGAGATGAGCATGGTGTGTCTCCTGGATGGGTTGCTATGGGATCGGTTTACTGATCCAGATCAGGCTGGCACGAGGCGCAAGGGCAGCGTGTCCAAGGTGCGCAGCGTGTTGACCGGGCGCCAGCGCGGCGTGCCTGCGGGTTCGATGGCTTTCACACGGCGCAGCAGCGCACCCAGAATGGTCTCGGCTTCGGCCCGCGCAATCATCTGGCCGATGCACACGTGCGCTCCGACGCCGAACGAGCGGTGCACTCCGATGGTCTGGCGACGGATGTCGAAGCGGTCCGGGTCGTCCCATTGGCGCGGATCGCGATTGGCCGCGCCCATGTGGTAGCCGACCTTGGTGTCGGCGCGCAGCCGCACGCCGCCCAGTTCCACATCGCGCGTGGTCACCCGGAACATCACCTGCGCCGGGGCCTCCAACCTCAGGGCTTCTTCGAAGGCGCTCTTGATCTTGCCGGGATCGGCCTTCACTGCATCGAGCTGATCCGGATGGCGCGAGAGGTACATCAGCGTGGAGCCGATGCCCGCCATGGTGGTGTCTACGCCGGCCCGAAAGAAGCTGCGCACGTGCAGCGGCGCCGTGCCCGCGGCCAGTTCTCCGGCGTCCTCGGCCAGGTAGATCTTCTCGCCGAAGCCGCCGGGCAGCATGTGCTCGCGCTGCAGCACCTGGGCATACCAGTCCATGATGGGTGAGGTGCGCTCCATGGCCGCGGCCAGGCGGGCGTTGTTAGGCCCGAGCTGGTTGAAGTTGAGCTCGCCGGTCTGCTTGATGCGCTCGGGCGGCACCGACACCCCCAGCACTTCGGGGAACACGCTGAGCACGAAGGATTCGGTGATGTCGGCCACGCCGTCGATCTCGCCGCGTGCGAGCGCGTCGTCGGCCACCTGTTCGGCGCGCGCGGCGAAGCGCTCGCGCCAGCTCTTGACCACCAGGGGCGACAGGATGCGCTGCAGCGCAGCGCGCACGCCGCCGTGTTCGGGCGGGTCCACTTCGCTGATCGGACTGCGCGCGCGCCACGCGCCCGGCTTGCGGATGTCGCTCATGCCCACCCCGCCGGCGACGGAGAAGACGTTCGTAGTCGTTGGCGACAATGCCCGCCTCTTCGTGGCGGCCGACGGCGTAGTAGCCGTGCGGCTGGATCCACACGGCGGGGCCCAGCTCGCGCATGCGCGTGAACAACGGGTACGGGTCGGCGATGTTCTCGTCCGAGAACGGATCCTCATTCAGCACGGGTGCGTCGGGAGCGCCGGTATGAAGGGTTTCGGTTGGCATGGTCTTGATCCTTGAATGGGGGTGTCAGTCCGGAAGCACGCGAACCGTGGCGTCACAGATTCGCCAGCCATCGGCGGTGCGCCTGAATCGCAGCGCGTACGTGCCGAACATGGCGATCCTTCCGGGGCCGTGGCGCCAGTCGGTGATGAGTGCACGGGCATGGCCGAGTGCGTCATCCGCATCCTCGCCGGGCTCGACATAGAAATCGGTGAACTGGTGGTGCATCCGCTGGCAAAACTTCTTCTGCATCACTTCGACCATCAGTGCACCGAGCCGCTCGCGTCCGCGGATGGTTTCAGGCGGCAGCCCGGATCCGCCCAACGACGCCGGCGGCGAGTTGCCGCGCGTCCAGGTCGCATCCGGCGTGAACAGTTCGACGAAGCGGGCGTCGCCGGCGTCCGCCCAGTGGCCATAGCGTGCGAAGAGCGAACGGATTTCCAGCTCGTCGTGGACAGGTAGGCAGGGAAATTTCAAATGGACTCCGATGGCTCGTCGACGTGTCGCAGGCGCGCCCGAGATCGGCGAACCACGGCAGCGGACTGGATGAGCGTCAGCCTATGCGCGGCGCGCAATCGGGTATGTCCCCCTGCGACGGGACGGGCCCTGCCTGGCACCCCCGGGAAAGTGCGTACCGGTCGGAGGGGACATACCGGGCGGCGGGCAACCCATATCCTGCAGGACATGCTGATGCAACAAGTGATCAACGGGATCGTGGTCGGCAGCGTGTATGGCCTCTTCGCGCTGGGCTTCACGTTGCTGTTCGGGATCAACCACATCATGAACATGGCCCATGGGTCCGTGTTCATGTGGGGCGCTTTTGCGGGCTTGTATGCGGTGATCGCATTGGACGCGCCGATCTACGTGGCGCTGCTGGCCGGTATGCTGGCGGGTGGCCTGATCTCGGTGGTTCTGGACTTCGTGGCCTTCCGGCCGCTGCGCAGACGCAATTCACCCGAGTTCTCGGCCATCGTCTCGTCCATCGGCGCCGATCTGGTGCTGCTGGCCATCGCGCAGAAGGTGTCGAACACCGCGATCCTGCGCTTTCCGTTCGATGCCTTTCCGGTGGTCATCTTCACCGTGCTGGGTTTGCGGATCCAGTTGCTTCAGCTGGTGATCATCGGGCTGGTGGTGGTCATGGTGTTCTCGCTGGTCTGGTATCTGTACCGCACCGGCTCCGGCCAGCGTATCCGCGCGGTGGCCTATTCCGAACAGACCTCTCGCCTCTTGGGCATCAACCCGGGGCCAGTGAACATGCAGGTGTTCTTCATCTCCGGCGCACTGGCGGGCATGGCAGGCGTGCTGATCGGTTTGGTCTTCAACTCGGTGCACTTCACCATGGGCGAGCCGCTGTTGCTGCGCGCCTTCGTGATCATCATCATCGGCGGATTGGGCAGCATTCCAGGGGCGCTGATCGCCGGCATGCTGATCGGCATCGTGCAGACGCTCAGCGTCGCTTACATCGGCTCGGGCGTTGCGGAGGCGATCGTATTCCTGTCGCTCTTCATCGTCATCGTGCTGCGGCCCACGGGCCTGTTCGGCCAGACCACTGCAGCGATGCGGGTGCAGCGCGCATGAACTTCCTCGCCACCTACCAGTCGCTGTTCGATCACATGCTGGTCAACATGCTGCTGGCCATGAGCCAGTACATCGTGCTACGCGCGGGCGTGTTCTCGCTGGGCACCGCGGGCTTCACCGCGCTGGGCGCCTACGGCAGTGCCATTCTCATCACCAAGGCCGGCTGGCCACCGGCGTTCGCCATCGTCTTCGGCGTGGCGCTGGGCACGCTGGCCAGTGCCCTGCTGGCCTTGCCGCTCGCGCGGCTGCGCGGCGTGTTCCAGGCCGTCGCCACGCTGGCCTTCGTGCAGATCGTGCTGTCGGGCACCCAGAACTGGCAGAGCCTGACCAACGGCGCGTTGGGCATCAGCGGCATTCCTCATTCGGTCGGCACCGGCACCCTGGTCCTGATCGGGGCGCTCGTCGTCGGGCTGACGGTGAGCCTGGGCCGCTACAGTTTCGGCCGCGCGCTGGACGTGATCCGCGAGGACGAGACCGTGGCGGTTTCCCTGGGCATCTCGGTGCCCTGGCACCAGCGGCGTGCCTTCATCATCAGCGGTGCGCTGGCCGGCCTGGCCGGCGGCCTGCATGCCAGCAGCAGCTACTCGATCATGCCCACCGACTACGGTTTCGCCCTGATGGTGGCAACCCTCGCGATGGTGGTCCTGGGTGGACGCACCACCGTGTGGGGGGCCATCGTGGGCGCGATCGTGTTGACGGCGCTGCCCGAGCTGTTCCGCGTCTTCGCCCAGTACCGCAACGTGGTGCAAGGCCTGCTGCTGATGCTGGTCATCGTCTACCTGCCGCGCGGCGTGGCCGACACGCTGATCGCGATGGCACGCGACCGAAGGCTGCGCGGCGCTCTCAACCCATCCCAATGGACCAACGAGGAGTTTCCCCATGACGAAGAAAGATCCCGCCACCACTATCAGCGCCGCAGACCGGCTGCTCGAGGTGACCACCGATCCGCTGCATCGGCAGATCCTCGAGAACTACCGGCGCCACGCCATTCTCGAAGTCACGGGCGAGTGGGAAGGCATCTTCGATGAAGACTCGGCGGTCGAACATCCCGTCTACCGCTTCAACATCACCGGCTACGAGGGCGTCGTCGCCGACGGTGCGGATGCCGTGAAAGGCATCTACCAGATGCTCAGGAAAACCTCGACCTGCGTCATCCTGGTCGAGGACGAGAAGCTGAACGTGTGCGACTGGGGCTTCGCCTCGGAATCGTTCTTCAACACCTACCAGCGGGGCACGGACCTCATCAAGCTCGGCCTCGCGGCAGAGAAGCCCGACGGTTACTACATCCTGCGCCAGCGCTTCGCGATGATCTGGCCCTACGACGAGCGCGGGCGCATGGCCGGCGAGCACGTCTACGAGGACAAGTCCTTCCGCGAGATCATCGAGATCCCCGTCGAGGACTATGTGACGCCCGACGAGGCGCGGGCGCGTCTGCTGCCGCTCCTTCGGCCGCTGCCGAAGTTCTCGCCTCCGCCCAAGGCGAGCAAGGCAAGCAAGGCAAGCAAGGCAAGCAAGGCAAGCAAGGCAAGCAAGGTGAGCAAGGTGAGCAAGGTGAGCAAGGTGAGCAAGGTCAGCGTTCATGCATAGCGCGCTGCGCGAACGGCCCGTCGTTCGCGCGCCAGCGCACCTTTCGCCACCGGCTGCCGCCGCGCCCGCCACGTTGGAGCTGGAGGGCGTGGCACGCCACTTCGGCGGCGTGCCCGCGGTCGACGGCGTCAGCCTGCGCGCGCCGGCAGGCCAGATCACGGGGCTGATCGGCCCCAACGGCGCCGGCAAGACGACGGTGGTGAACCTGATCACGGGCATCCTGCACCTTACCCATGGGCGAGTGCTGCTGGGCGGTGAAGACGTGTCGCGGCTGGAGGCGCCGCAGCTGGCGCGATGCGGCGTGGCGCGCACCTTCCAGAATATCCGCCTGGTGCCCGATGCCAGCGTGCTCGACAACGTGCTGGTGGGCTTTCACCGGCACGAGACCTCGGGCGCGATGGCCAATCTGCTGGGCCTGCCTTCCGCGCGTGCGGAGAGCCGGCGCCTGAAGGCGCAGGTGATGGCGCTGCTCGAGCGCTTCGGCATGGCCGACCTGGCGCAGCACCGTGCCGGCGCCTTGTCGTACGGGCATCAGCGCCGCATCGAGATGATGCGGGCGCTGGCCACCAGGCCGCGCCTGCTGCTGCTGGACGAACCCGTGGCCGGCATGAACGATGCCGAGGCACAGAGCCTGGCCCACATCTTCCGCGGCGTGGCCGACGAAGGCGTGGCCGTGCTGCTGATCGAACACAACATGCGCTTCGTGATGGCGCTGTGCACGCACATCTACGTCCTGGCCTCCGGACGGCTGATCGCCGAGGGCGGGCCGGATGCCGTCGGGCGCAACCCACGGGTGGTCGAGGCCTATCTGGGCACCTGACAACAGCAAAGCGACTCCCATGCTCGAAATCCGAAACCTCGACGTGCACTACCGCGGCATCCAGGCGCTGCGCAGCGTGAGCCTGAACGTGCGGCAGGGCGAAATCTTCTCGCTCATCGGACCGAACGGCGCGGGCAAGTCCAGCCTGGTTAATGCGATCTCGGGCATCGTGCCCGCGCAGGGCAAGATCCTGTTCGAAGGCCAGGCGCTGGGCCGCATGCCGGCGCACCGGCGCGCGCGCGCGGGCATCATCCAGGTGCCGGAGGGGCGACGCGTGATCGCGCCGCTGTCGGTGCTGGAGAACCTGGAACTAGGCCGGCAGGCGGCCGGCGTGCGCGGCAGCAGCGCGAAGGATCTCGACCAGGTGCACGCGCTGTTCCCGGTGCTGCTGCAGCGGTGCGATCAGCTCTCGGGATCGCTGTCGGGCGGCCAGCAGCAGATGCTGGCGATCGGCCGGGCGCTGATGGGACGCCCCCGCGTGCTGCTGCTCGACGAGCCCAGCCTGGGCCTGGCGCCTGTGATCATCAAGGAGGTGTTCCGGGCCCTGGTCGCGCTCAACGCGGCCGGGCTCACGATCCTGCTGGTCGAGCAGAACGCCCGCCTTGCCCTGGACACCGCGCATCGCGCGGCGGTGCTGGAGCAAGGCAGCGTGGTGCATCAGGGCGACGCCAAGGCGCTGGCCGACGACCCGGTGATCGCCGACCATTATTTCGGTCGCGCCGCGGCCGCCACGGCCTGATCGAAAGGCGCGCAGCACCCGTGCCCTGGGCCCGCGCCACGTGCGGGCCGTCTTGCCGGCACCGCTGGGCTGCAGAAATGGAGGCACCCGCATGTCGGCGCATCTGAACCGACTCCTTCAGCAATCCCTCTGGACGCATTGCCTCACTGCGGCCGAACTGGCACGGGTGCGCGCAGACATTCGTCAGCAACTCGTGCCGGCGGGAGGATTCGTGTGCCGCAACGGAGAGCCCGTCGACCACTGGCATGGTGTTGCCGACGGGCTGGTCAAGATCAGCAACGTGACGAGCGAGGGCCGCACGACCTCATACCAGGGCCTGCGCGCCGGCGGCTGGTTCGGCGAAGGCTCGGTGCTGAAGACGGAACCCCGACGCTATGACGTCGTGGCGTTGCGGGACACGGTCGTTGGCTGCTTGCCACGGAACACCTTTAGCTGGCTGTTCGAGCACAGCCTGCCCTTCGCCCACGTTCTGGTGAAGCTGCTCAATGAGCGCGTGGCGCACATCATGACCACGCTCGAACAGGACCGGCTTCTGGACCCATGCACGCGTGTCGCCCGCACCCTGGCGGCGTTCTTCAACCCCATCCTCTATGCCGAGAGCGACCGCTGCGTCAAGGTCAGTCAGGAGGAACTGGGGCACCTCGCCGGCGTCAGCAGGCAGCGCGTGAACCGTGCACTGCACAAACTCCAGGAACTCGGCATCCTGCGCAGCGACTACGGCGTCGTGACCGTGCTGGACGTTCGTAGGCTTGCATGTTTCGAGCCATTGGCGGGGCGGCAAGCCGAAGGCAATGTTCAGAATGTTTCAACGCGATTCGATGCCCTGCAATTGGTGCCGCGATGACAGTCTCCAGGGCTTTGAAACAGCACACTGGCATCGCGACGAGCGGTCGGCGCTTCTCATCTGGCCGCACCATTACCCGTCGCTCTTTACCAATCCCATGATGGAGACAATTTTCATGACACAGACCACGCACGCGCTGACGTTGAACGGGAACCTGACCTGGATCGAGGTTGAAAAGCGCATCGCAGTTGAGACAGACCCGGTCGTACTCGAGAACCTGAGCCTGGTTCGCGATCACATGAAGTACGAGTCCGTGGGAAACATCGAGGGGGTCCTCCAGACCCTCTGCTCGAGCCCCGAGTACCGGTTTCACCTTCCCGGCTTCGAGAGCGTCCATGGGAACGGAAGCCAGGAGTCGATCCGCAAGTTTTACGATGATCTGCTGGTCAAGGGGGGAGCCTACCAACTCCAGTTCATGGTGGATCGGGTGACTGCGGATCGGAATGCGGTCGTCACAGAGGGAGACTTCCTCTGGGCCTATCCCGGCCGGACTCTTGCCGCGAGGGGAATTTCTGTCGACGATCCCGAAGCGTACTACGCGGCACATTGCAGGCAGCTCATCGTCTGGCCGCGCCACGCCACGGAGCCCAAGCTCACCGGTGAGGAGATATGGGTTGATAGAGACATGTTCCTCGGCATTGCGAAGCGGAAGATCACCCACTTCATCGATGCGAATCCGGGCGACGAATGGCGCCTGAAGTGATTCGCCGTTTGGCGTCGCATCCCGGCCGTCATTCAGAGCCCTTGGTCGGTCGAAACAACCTCTGCACGCCCGCAGAAGTCAGCTCAGCATCTTGGGACGGGCTTCGATATTGGATGCGTTGCCAAGGAACGCCCCTCTTTTCCATTACAGGGATTCTGCGGATCTCCGCGGCCGCATCGAGCAGTCCGCCGGGTAGCGCCTGCGTCGTCAGTGCAGCGGTGCGGTCGCCCATTCGCTGGGCCGCTCCGCATGCCAGCGGCTCCAGCGTGCCAGATACCAGGTCAGCAATTCGCGCTCGCTGCCGATGGCCAGGCGGTGGTAGGCGCGCTTGCGATAGGTCTTAACGGTTTCTTCGCTCACGCCCAGATCCAGCGCGATGCCTACGGAAGACAGGCCATACAGAATGCGCGCGCACACCTCGGCTTCTCGGCGCGGAAGCTCGCTCATCGCAACGACACAGTTCTCTACGTCGACCAACACGGTCAGCGCGCCCGCCACGTTGGGTCGGCCATCGCACACTTCGGCATGCTTGCCTAAAACCGATACCAGCATCCCGGCCGAACGGCCCAGATGCTCGATCGCGCCTGCGGCGAAGGGCGTGTTCATTTCGGCGCGCAACACGGAAAGGCCAAACATACCCGCTGCACTGCGGCCGCACAGCAACACGCGGTCGCGCACGTGCGGATAGACACGAGGACGCAGATCGATGTAGCAGCGGTCGCTGAAATCCACACGGATGAGCGCGGGCGCTGGGTCGTCGGCGCGGCGTTGCGCTTCGCTCATGGCCGGGTCGTTCTTCCACAGCCCCTGGTTGACGTAGCTCTCGACCCTGTCGCGCGCCAAGTGTTCGGTGTCGATGCAGCCGGCGGCCAGCTCGGCCAGCCGGCCGTGGCCCAACCGGAAGGCAGCGAAGTGGTCGGCGCCGCAAAGGCGATGCAGGTAGCCGGCTAGCGCTCGCCCAAAGCCGTCGTGACCGATCGAATCGACCAATTGCGCCAGTGCATCCCCATCGTTGGGAGCCAGATCTGCCGCCTTTTCCTGAACCGTGACCGTCATCATCGTGGTGTCTCCTTTGTCTTGGGCACGCTGTGTCTGCCTGGCCCGGACCACTCCTTATGCCACCATATTCGTAATCAGATTACGGATATCGGAATTCCGATGAAACGGGACATACCCTAGATTGACCATCCCACGTGTCGGGAAATCTCGTCGACGCCTGCGCTCGGTGCCGTGGCAACGGGGCCGTCGTATCGGGTGTCGATCAGGCCGACCGACTCGATCACGGTCACCACTCCGGTAATGGCACCCGCATGGGCGAAGATGGGCGACGACAGTCCATGCAGCCCTGGGGTGAGGCTGCCTTGCACACGCGCCATGCGGTGCTGGCGCACCTGCTCGAACAAGGCGTCCACTTCGGCCGGCTTCATGGCGGCGAAGGCCGGGTTGGGCGTGGCCCCGAGGGGCGCAACGCCCGACAGCTCGCGCGCGATCAAGGCGCCCGTCAGGCTGCGCGGCAGGTAGGCACCGAACACGCGGCCTGTGGACGACCTCAGCATCGGCATCACCGAGCCGGGCCGACCGTTGATGATCGTCGCGTCGTTGGATTCCTCGAAACGCACGAAGGTCGGGCCGCTTGCACCCCATACGGCCAAGGCCACGGTGTGGCCGAACTGGTCGCGCAGTCGGGCCAGGGCGGGGGAGGCGACCCTCACCACGTCCAGATGACGTACGGCCGCCAAACCCAGGCGCACGGCCAGCGGACCCAACTTACAGCCGTCGGACGCGGTATCGCGCTCGGCCAGGCCGCTGCGAACCAGGCTGACCAGATACCGATGCGCCTTGGGCGGCTGCATGCCGGCGCGCTCGGCCACTGTCTTGAGCATCAGCGGCCCGCCCGTGTCGATCAGCGCGGACAGCACACGCACGGCCGTGTCCACGGCTTGCACGCCGCCGAACTCATCGGCGCGCACCGGCTTTTCACTCAGGGCTACTTGCGGCACCGGCATCGACTGCGCGCGAACGCCACCTCAGCCGCGCAGGACGGCCACAGCCTGCGCCGCACGGGCCAAGCGCTGTCCCTGGTAGCGCGCCAGGGACAGCTTCTCCTTGGGCACCTGGCCGCCCGCGGCGGTGAAGCTGAGTCCATACGGGTTTCCGCCTGCCGCCTTCACCAGCGGACTCGTGAAGCCGACCGGTACGATGATTGAACCCCAGTGATAGAAGACGTTTTGTAGGGCTAGCAGCGTGGATTCCTGCCCGCCGTGGGCATTGCCCGCGCCTGTGAAGGCGCATGCGGCCTTGTCCTGCAACTGGCCCGCGGTCCACTGCGGGCCTAGCGTGTCGATGTATTGCTTGAGTTGCGCCGCCGGCAGCCCGAAGCGTGTGGGTGAGCCCAATGCGAAGCCATCGGCCCAGGCCAGATCGTCTGGCGTGGCCTCGGGCACGTCGCGCGTGGCATCGAGGTGCGCTTGCCATTCCGGCCGAGCGGCCAGCGCTTGCTCGCCGGCAAGCTCTCTGGCGCGGCAGAGGCGGGTTTCGGCGCCGACGCTGCGCGCGCCTTCCTCCAAGGCCCGCGCGATCTGCCAGGTGTGGCCTGTGCTGCTGTAGTAGACGATGGCGATGCGGGTCATGGGTTCAGACGGTCAGGACGATCTTGCCGAAATGGCGGTTGGCACTCATGTGTGCGAGGGCCTCGTCGGCTTGCGCCAGCGGGTAGCGCCTGTCGATCGGCAGCTTCAGCCGGCCGGTGCCGATGGCATCTCCCAGGTCCCGCAGCATGCCGGCATTGAGTTCGCGAATCTCAGCAACGGACCGGCTGCGGAAAGTCACTCCGATGTAGGCTAGGCGCCGCAGCGCATGCAGCTGGAAGTCGAAGCTGCCCTCCGCGCCGCCGAGACGGCCGAGGTTGACGATGCGTCCGCCCACGGCCGCCGTCTGCATCGTCTGGGCGAATCCTTTGCCGGTCACCTGGTCGACGATCACGTCGACGCCTTTTCCGTCCGTCGCATCAATAGCCTGCTGATGCCAGCCGGCTTCGGTGGGGTCAAGCGCTAGCGTGGCGCCGAATTCGGCAAGGCGGGCGCGTTTGGTGGCGTCGGTCGAGGTGCCGATGACGTGCCGTGCACCCAGCAGGCGCGCGACTTGCAGTCCCATCAGGCCAACGCCGCTGCTGGCGCCATGAATCAACACGTCGCTGCCAGCCATCAAGCGGCCATGGGTGACCAGCGCATCGTGCATGGCCTGCAGCGCGAGTGTGAGCACGGTAGCCTCGTCGTAGGGCAGTGACGCGTCGGGGATGCGGATGGCGCGGCCGCCGTCGGTGACAGCGTATTCGGCGTATGCGCCGGCACCGGTGCACATCGCGCGGTCTCCTACCCGCCATGGCCCGGCCTGCTCGCCCACTTCAACCACTTCGCCGGCCCATTCCATGCCGATCACCTGGCCATCGCACGCGGCCAGGCCGGCCAGATCCGCACGATTGAGGCTGGCCGCCTTCACCTGGACCAGGATTTCGTGGGGCGCTGGCTGCGGGGTGGGCACATCAGCCAGCCTGGCGCCGTCGGGGGAGGAAACAATGGCTTTCATGCCGCACAGGTTAGGGCGCGGCACGGGTATCGTATGCCCCCCTCGGAAGGGACAGACGGGCGGCCGGCTTGGAGCTAAGGTCGACTCATGATCTACGAACTTCGCCTGTATGCAGTGGCACCGTCGCGCATGCCCGACGTGCATGCCCGCTTCGACGACCATCTGCCCGCGTTGTTCACGCGGCACGGCGTGAATTGTGTGGCCCGCTGGACGGCCCTGGCTGGCCCCGATGCGCCCCGCTTCGTGTATCTGCTGGCCTACAGAGACTACGCGGAAAGGGAAGCCACCTCGGCGTCGTTCTACCAGGACCCGCAGTGGCTGCGCATCCGCACGCAGACCAATGCCGGACACGAGATGGTGCAACGCCATGACCTGCTGTTTCTCAAGCCGCACGCTGCCTGGCTGCCGGACCCTTCGCCCGACACCGCCGTGGATGGCCTGCACGAGCTGGTGCAGCAGGAGATTTCGCCCGGCCTGAACGGCGAGGCCCACCGCTTTCTGGCCGACACGTGGCTTCCCGCGCTGCGTGAAGCCGGCGCGCGCGTGCTCGGTGTATTCGACATGGCCGCTGGCATCGGCATGCAGAAGATCGTGATGCTGTTGGCCTGGCCTGACGCGCAGACTTGGCATGCCGGCCGCAGCCGGATGGACCGCGATCTGGGTATGCAAGCGGCTCTGAGGGACCAGCGAGAGCGGTTGGGCACCACGGTCGTGCAGCGTGCCGAAGTCAACCTGCTGGCGCCCGCGGCCGGCGCGGTGATTCGCGCCGGCCTGGGCCGCCGCGCCTGAATGCAAAGAGCCACACCATGCGTATTGCATTGATCGGCGCCACCGGCCGCATCGGCCGTGCCGTGCTCGACGAGGCCCTGGCGGGTCGCCACGCGGTCCGCGCTCTGCTGAGGCCTGGCCGCGAGACGGCCGGTCTGCCGGCGCACGCGAGCCCTTGCTTCGTCGACGTGTTCGACGCCGCTGCATTGGCGCTCGCGCTGGTCGATGTCGACGCGCTGGTCAGCGCGTACCGGGTGCCGGCCATGGAAGCACATGACCGGCTGCCCGAGCTGACGGCGGCGCTCGTGCTGGCCGCGCAGCGCACAGGCATTGGCCGGCTCATCACGGTGGGCGGTTCGGGCATGCTGGGGCCTGCCGTGGGCCGCGTGCAAGACCAGGCCACGCCCGCCGAAGTCGGCATGCAGCTCAAGGTCAAGGCCCACGCCGACGCTGTCGGGGCGCTTCGCGGCAGTGCGTCCTCTTTGCAGTGGACGTGCGTCGAGCCACCCCGACAGATCGGTGCTTCGCCAGGCACCGGGCAGTGGCGCAGCGACGTCGGCCGCGCGAGCCGGGACGCGGGCCTGGCCCACCCCATCGGCTTCGCCGACTTCGCTGCCGCTCTGGTCGATGAACTGGCGCAGGGCCGCTACCAGCGCCAGGTGATGGCGGTCGGGGGTGCGGCGTGAAGCGCTCGGCCCCCGGGGCTGACGCGTGCTAGCGCGATCGGGCCTCTCCATCTCGGCAGACCCACGGATGCCAGCCTCACCTGCTTCACCACATGCGCCGCCACAACGCTGCCTGGCTTGACGCCTTCATCGACGGGTCGCCCTGGATGGCGCAACTGAGCGCTGCAGAGGCGGGCGTGGTCCGGGCGGCCGTGTTCGGCCGGCACATCGGCGCCGGCTGTACGGCCTGTGTGCGCGGCACACCGTCCCTGCACTGGCTGGGAGTCGCCGAGGGCATGCTCAACGTGGAAACCGTGGGCCTCGACGGACGCAGTGCCGTTTTGGCCGGCGTGCCGGCCGGCTCCTGGTTCGGCGAGGGCGCGGTTCTGAAGGGAGAGTTGCGACCCTATGAGGTCACTGCGGTCCAGGACAGCCTGGTCGCATTCCTGCCCAGAGACACGTTCCTGTGGCTGCTTCATGCCAGTCATCCTTTCGCCATCTGGATGATCGGCCAGCTGAATGCGCGGCTGGGCTACTGTCTCGCCCTGCTGGAGAGCTCGCGTCTCAAGGAGCCGACCGCGCGCGTTGCGCACTGCCTGTCCGAGATGATGAACAGTGACATCTACCCGGGATGCCGTCGGGAGCTGGTGATCTCCCAGGCAAAAGTGGGACAGCTCGCCGGGCTGTCGCGCCAGGTTGCGAACAGGGCCCTGCAGCAGCTGGTTGCCGCTGCAGCCATCCGGATGCAGTACGGCGCGCTCGAAATCATCGATCTGCCGCTGCTGCGCCGCATCGCCTGTGGTGCGCACGACGTTGCGCAGCTTCCGCCGAACTGAACCGAAGCTCCAGCCAGGACAGGCATCGGCAGCAGGGTTTGTCCCTGCCGGTTTTGTATGCGCGATGACATTCTGGCGTGAGGCTCGGGCGTCTACTTTGCTTTCTCAGTAACACCAAGAAAGAGAGACAGAAATGAAAGCTGAATCCTGCACTTATCTGGGGGCCGGAGCCGTCGCGCTCGCCGCTGCCTTACTGAGCGCCTGCGGGGGCGGTGGCAATTCGGGATTTGCCCTGGCGCCCGCAGCGCCGGCGCCCGATGCGCCGGCGCGCGTCACGGCCAAGGAGGCCTGCGACAAGCTGAACGGCAAGACGATTGGCGGGGCCGCCGTGACGGCAGAAGTGATGGCGGCGACCACTGACATCCCCTTGTCCTGCAGGGTGTCGGGAAAGTTGCAGCCATCGCTGAACTTCGAGTTGCGGCTGCCGAATGACTGGAACGGAAAGTTCCACTATCGCGGCGGCGGGGGTTACAACGGCTCGATTCCGTCGCTGAACTACTACGGCCTGCGTGCGCTTCAGTCGGGCTATGCGACAGTGTCCAGCGACAGCGGCCACCAGGGAGCGAATACGGACGCCAGCTTCGCGCTCAACAACGAACTGGCTGCACGGCTGTTCGGCAGTGAGTCCGTTCCGACCGTCACTGCAGCGGCAGTGAGCGTCCTCAGCGCCGCCTACGGACGCGTGCCGACCCGCAAGTACTTCGAAGGATGCTCCAACGGCGGCCGCGAGGGCCTCATGGCCATCCAGCGCAATCCGGATCTGTTCGATGGGGTCATTGCTGCCGCACCGGCCTACAACTGGGTCGGCTTCATCGGCCACTTCCACAAGATGGCCAACACCGTCGAAGCCGCGGACAACTCGTTGACGCGCGACAAAATTCGCCTGGTCGCATCGGCAGTGCGTGCCAGTTGCGACGCGCTGGATGGCGTCGCTGACGGCATCGTTTCCAATCAAAAGGCCTGCAACGCGCAGTTCAACTACCGCTCCCTGCGCTGCCCTGCAGGTGACGATTCGGGCTCGGGCTGCCTGTCTGACAATCAGTTGACCGTGCTGGATGCCTGGACGCAGGACGCCGTCTATCAAGGCAGCCCGAGCTACCGCAATTCGATGCACTCCCTCACCGGCAATGAGGACAGCGGAGGATTCGAAAGGTGGGTGACGGGGGCCAACGGTGTGCGAACCTCGGTGCAATTTGCGTTTGCAGACACGACCGTGAAAAACTATCTCGCACGCGATCCTTCGGCCAGTGCCCTGAGCTACAAGCCCTATGACCAGAACCTCACTGCACTCGATTCCATGGCGGCGCTGAACGACGCCACCAACCCGGATCTCCGGCCTTTCAAGCAGCGCGGCGGCAAGCTCATCCTGTGGCACGGGTCCAACGATGCGGTGTTCAGCCCGGAGAACACCGCGCGGTACTACGAACAGGTCAAGTCGGCCGTCGGAGGCCAGGGTGCACTCGACGAGTTCGTGCAGTACTACGAGAAACCCGGGGTGGAGCACTGCTGGGGGGGGCCGGGCGCCGACTACGTCGACCATCTGAAAGCGCTGGACAGCTGGGTCAGCGACGGCGCGGCCCCCAAGGGTCTGGTGGTCGAACGGCGAACGGTCAGCAACAGCATTTTCTCGGAGAACGTGGAGTTCTCACGGCCGCTGTGCAAGTATCCGGGCTACGCACGCTACGTCGGGCCGGCCAACGATGCGCAAGCCGCAACGCGAGCAAGCAACTTCGTTTGCACGGGCTCCTAGCACGCGATGCGGACAAGACTTGGACTACCACGAGGTAGTTCATTTAATCCTACGAAAAAATCGCATTCGAGCCGTTGAACTGGACATCAAGCTAGGAAAGCAAGTAGGACCACCGACGATCTTCACCGCTTTGCTGGCCCCACAGTGCAGACCATGGAACATGGACTCCTCGAAACGCGAGCCGCCGCACGCCATGACCGGGATGACGACGGTCTTCCAACTGAATCTGCGCCACTTGCGGGGGCTGCTGGCCGTGCAGAAGCACGGGAGCATCAGCGCGGCGGCGGCGGCTGTGAACCTGAGCCAACCGGCGCTCACCCAGGGAATCCTGAAGTTGGAGAACCAACTCGGCGAAGTGCTTCTCGAGCGTCGTTCCGACGGCATCGTTCCCACGTCCGCGGGCGAGCTCGTGCTGCAGCGGGCACAGGCCAGCCTGCGCCACCTGGCCGCGGGCGGCCGCCTGCTGGCCGGTGCCGGCTTTGACGCGGACCGGCGGCTGACCATGACCCAGGTGCGCGCGTTCCTGAGCCTCTTCAGGACCGGAAGCTTCGCGACAGCCGCCATCGAACTCGCGCTCTCGCAGGCCGCGGTTCACCGGGCCGTGCGCGAGCTGGAGGAGGCCCTGGGCCGCAAGCTGGTGGAGAGACGTGGGCGCGGCGTCCACGTCAATTTCGGCGGCCAGCGCTTTGCGCGCAGCTGCAGGCTGGCCATCCAGGAGCTGCAGGCGGCGATGTCCGAGCTCGGCCTGGACCCGCAGAACCCGACGGTCGCCATCGGGACCACGCCGATGGCCCGCGCCTTTTTGGTGCCGGAAGCGATGTCGCGGATGGTGGCCGAGAAATTTCCGGTCCGCTTCCGGGTGCTGGAGGGAAGCTGGGGGGAACTGGTGGAGTCGCTGCGCGATGGACTGGTCGACTTCATCGTCGGCGAACTGCCGGCCGAGAACGTGCCCGACCTGGTCACCACGGCGCTGCATGCCGAAGCGCCCATCATCGTCGCCGGACGGCAGCACGCGCTGAATGGGCAGCCGAGCCCGTCCAGGGAGACGCTCGCTGCCTGTTCGTGGATCATCGCGCCCGACACCTCGCCGCTGCGCGCGCAATGGGAACGCCTGTTTCCCGACAAGTGGCGACCCGAGGCTCCGGTGGAGTGCGAGTCCGTCATGATCATCAGCCGCCTGCTGACGGGCAGCGACATGCTGACGCTGGCCATGCGGGACCAGGTTGCGCTGCAGATTCGCAGCGGGCTGCTGACCCAGATCGGCGAGCCGCTCTCGGAGAACATGTCGACTGTTGGCGTGACCATGCGGCAGGGCTGGCGGCCCGCCCGGGCGCAGGAGCGGTTCCTTCAGCTCTTGCGTGCCGCATCGGCCAGCCTGGTGGCCGATGCGGGCCACGCGTCTGCGACCGAAGCCGCCTGGCGGATCTGACGCTTGGCCCCCGCTGGGCGCACTGCGCCATCAGCAGGACGGGAGCCGGACTTCCGTTTTCTGAATAGCCCACCGACGTTTTGAATGCGGTGATCGGGCGCCCAGGCCTACATTGGTCAGACCAAATAGCGCCGCCTTATGACGGTGCCACAGCGACTAGCAGAGACCAAAAGAGCCAGCCGTGGTGCGCGCGCCAGCGCGTGCTCAGCCATTCATCAGGAACCCACATCATGCAAGACAAGATCCAAAGGCCGCTTCCCGCCTTCCTGGGGCAGGGCCCCAAGCATTTGTTCATCAATGGCAGGCACGAGCCGGCACGTTCCGGCAAGACCTTCCAGACCATCAACCCGGCCACCGGCAAGGTGCTGGCCGAAGTGGCGGATGGCGGCGCCGAGGACATCGACCTTGCAGTCAGGGCGGCCCGCCGGGCGTTCGAAGGGCCCTGGAGCAAGTGGCGGCCCGCGCAGCGCCAGGCGTCCATGCTGCGCTTGGCCGACCTGGTCGATCAGCATTACGACGAGCTGGCGATGCTGGACACCCTGGACCTGGGCAACCCGATCACACGGACGATGGCCAACCGTACGCGCGCAGTCGCGCTGCTGCGCTACTACGCCGGCCTGGCGACCTCCACGCATGGAGAAACCATCCAGAGTTCGGCCATGCCTCACGACTCGCTGACCTACACGCTGAAAGAGCCCGTCGGCGTGGTCGGCGCGATCAACCCCTGGAACGGCCCGAGCGGCATGGCCATCTGGAAGCTCGGCCCCGTGCTGGCCACGGGCTGTACGCTGGTGCTCAAGCCCGCGGAGCAGGCGCCGTTGTCGCCGTTGCGGCTGGCCGAGCTCTGCATGGAAGCCGGCATTCCCGAAGGCGTGTTCAATGTCGTGTCGGGCCATGGCGAAGCCGGTGCCGCGCTGGCCGAGCACCCGGGCGTGGACAAGATCGCGTTCACCGGTTCCACCGAGGTCGGCCGCAAGATCGTGCGCGCCTCGGCGGGTAATCTCAAGCGGCTTTCGATGGAGCTGGGTGGCAAGTCGGCCAACATGGTGTTCGCCGACGCCAACATGGACCTGGCAGTGCCCGGCGCCGCGATGGCAGTGTTCGCGAACTCGGGCCAGGTCTGCGTCGCCGGCACGCGGCTCTTCGTGCAGAGGCCGATCTACGACGAGTTCATGGAGCGCGTCGCCGATTTCGCGAAGAAGCTGCGCGTGGGAGACCCGCTGGATTCCGAGACGCAGTTGGGCCCCCTGGTATCGGCCGAGCAGCTCGACCGCGTGTGCGGCTACCTGCAGGTGGGCATGCAGGAAGGCGCGCGCGCGCTCACCGGCGGCGCGCGACTGACGGAAGGGCCGCTCGCCGATGGCTTCTTCGTGCCGCCGACCGTGTTCGTCGATGCGCATGACGGCATGCGCATCGCCCGCGAGGAAATCTTCGGTCCGGTCGTGACGGCCTTGCCCTTCGACACCATCGAGGAGGCCATCGCCCGTGGAAACGACAGCGAATACGGCCTCGGCGGCGGCGTCTGGACGCGCGACCTCAACACCGCGCACCGCGTCGGCAAGGGCCTGCGTACCGGAACCGTCTGGGTCAATTGCTACAACGTGCTGGACCCGGCGGTCCCGTTCGGCGGCTACAAGATGAGTGGCTTCGGCCGCGAGTCGGGCAACGAGCACATCCAGGAGTACTACGAGACGAAGGCCGTGATGGTCAAGCTGGACTCGTAAGCCCGGCATCCGTCGGTTTCACATTCATGCAGGAGACAAAAATGAACAAGACCCTCAACTTCCTCTCCCGCGTGCGGCACTTGGCCGCCGCCACCCTGGTGCTCGCGGCAGCCGGCACCGCTGCCGCCGAGGATTTGAAAATCGGCACGGTGCTGTCGTTCTCGCAGGTGATGGGCGTGTACGGCAACATGGTGCTTGACGGCATGAACCTCGCTATCGAGGAAGCCGGCGGCAGCGTGGCCGGCCGCAAGATCGTCATCGTCAAGGAAGACGACAAGAACGATCCCAAGGTGGCGCTGCAGCTCGTGCGCCGCTACGTCAAGGACGAAAAGGTGGACTTCCTGGTCGGGCCGATCGCTTCGCATGTCGCGGCCGCGATCCGCGACGAGGTCCACCGTTCCAAGACCTTCCTGGTGATTGCCAATGCCGCGAATGAGGAGCTCACGCGCGAGCTTTGCAGCCCTTACCTCGTCCGCACGTCGTTCTCGACCTGGCAGATCAACCATCCCCTGGGCGAGTACGCGGCTGCCAACCTGGGCAAGCGCGCGGCGATGGTCGGGGCGAACTACGTCGCGGGCAAGCAGATGGGCGCCGCTTTCGCCGAGGGCTTCAAGAAGGCCGGAGGCGTGATCGTGGACGAGCAGTGGCCGGCGATGGGAACGGCCGATTTCGCAAGCGTGCTGACCCGGCTGCGCGGGCTCGGCGACCAGGTGGACGTGGTCTGGACTTTCATCCCCGGCAGCGGCACCGTCAACTTCATCAACCAGTACGCGCAAGCGAAGCTCAAGCCCAGGCAGGTGGGCATCCAGAGCAACGCGGACGAAACCTACTTCGACGCGATGAAGGACAACGCGATCGGGGTGATCGGTTCCGGCATCTACGTGCAAAGCATGGCGACTCCCCGCAACCAGGCCTTCGTCGCGGCCTACAAGAAGAAATACAACCGCGCGCCGACGCCGATCGACCTGGCGGGCTACGACTCGATGCGCCTGATCGTGGAGGCCGTTCGCACACTCAACGGCAAGACGGCGGACAAGCAGGCTGTGCACAAAGCCATCCTGGCGGCGGAGATCGACAGCCCGCGGGGCTACTTCAAGATCGATCCGGCAACCAACAACGCCGTCCAGAACATGTACATCACCAAGGTCGTCAAGCGCCCCGACGGCTCCTACAGCCACGAACTGCTCGAGACCATCGAGAAGGTGCGCGATCCGGGCACGTCGTGCAAGCTGAGCTGGGACTGACCGGGGCCTGGCATGAACACCGGTAGCCCTCATCGAGTACTTGGTGAACGGGTTGCAGGCGGGGCTGCTGCTGTTCGTCATCTCCGCTGGCCTGACCCTGAGTTTCGGCCTGATGCGCGTGGTCAACGTGGCACACGGCTCGTTCTACATGGTCGGCGCATTCGCCGGCATTGCCGTGGCGCAGCGCACGGGGTCGTTCGCGCTCGGCGCCCTCGTGGCGACCATCGCGGCGGCCATTACGGGCTGGCTGGTCGAGCGCACGCTCTTTCGTCGCCTCTATGCGCGGGGGCCGTTCCCGCAGATGCTGGTGTCCTTCGGCCTGATCTTCGTGTTGGACGAACTGGTTCGCATCATCTGGGGCGGCGAGATCCGCAGCCTGCCCAGGCCGGAATTCCTGAGCCATTCGTACGAGTGGCTCGGGGCCAGCATCGAGGGCTACCGGCTCTTCCTGATCGCCTTCGGTGCGCTCGTGAGCATCGGCTTCTTCCTGGGTTTGGTGCGAACGCCTTTGGGCGCCGCGGTGCGCGCCGCGGTGGACGATCGCGAGGCGTCCGAGCTGCTCGGGATGAAGGTGACGACACTCTTCAGCCTGGTGTTCCTTGCGGGCGCAGGACTGGCCGGGGCGGCCGGGTATGTCGCGATCCCGATCGTCAATGCCTTTCCGGGCATGGGGGACGACGTGCTGGTGTCCTGCCTGGTGGTCGTCGTCATCGGCGGTCTTGGATCGGTCTTCGGCTCGCTGCTCGCAAGCCTGCTCATCGGCTATGCGCTCACCGTGGGGCAGGTGCTGGTCGCGGGCTATGCGCCGGCGGTGATGTACGCGGTGTTGACGCTGGTTCTGCTGCTGCGCCCGCACGGACTCCTGGGCAAGGCGGAGGGCACATGAGCGCGGACATGAAAAAGCAGGGCACACGGCTGCACCTGGGCCTTCTGGCCGCAACAGGGGCGGCGTTGCTGTCCGTTCCATTTATTTCGGTCGGCTCGGGGACGGAGTTCACTGCCGACATCCTGATCTTTGCGATCATGGCCATCGGCCTGTATGTGCAGATCGGCCTGCTCGGGCTGGTGAACTTCGGCTTCAGCGCCTTCTACGGACTCGGGGGCTACCTGGGCGCCGTGCTGCTGATGCGAATGTCGCCGTCGATGCTGCCCTCGCTCGCGCTCACCGTGCTCGGCACGGCCGCGATCTCGGGCGTGTTCGGCTGGATCGCGTTGAAGACGCGCGACATCACCTTCACCATCATCACCCTGACGTTCGCGCAGCTCCTGTACGTGCTCGCATTGGCCGAAGACGGCTGGACGGGAGGCCACAACGGCCTGAGCGGCATCCCGCGGCCCAGGCTGCCGCAGTTCATCGCGGAACCGTTGGGACTCACGTTGAACACCGATGCGGGCTTCTACTACTTCGTGCTGGCCGTGTTCGCGCTCGTCGTGCTGTTCGTCCACACGCTCTCACGCTCGCGGCTGGGCGCCGTGTTCGCAGGCATCCGGGAGAACGAGGAGCGCATGACGGTGCTGGGCTATTCCACGCAGCAATACAAGCTGGCCGGCTTCGTCATCTCGGGCGCCATCGGCGGTCTGGCCGGGTACCTGAACGCCACGCTGTTCGGCTTCGTCGGTCCAGGCTCTTTGTTCTGGACCGTTTCGGGCGAAGCGATCCTGATGGTGATCCTGGGCGGCGCGGGCTTCCTGCTCGGGCCGATCGTCGGCGCGGTGCTGTTCGTGGGCCTGTCGCATTACGCCGTGGCCTACACCGACCATTGGAGGCTGTTCGTCGGACTCGCGTTCATCGCGCTGGTGCTTTTCGCGCCCGACGGGCTGGTGCGCATCCTGCGTGACCGGCTACGGCTACCGATGCAGGAGATGCTGAAGATCGGCAAGCGCAAGAGCGTCGCGTCGCCTGAGGAGCACAGGGCATGAATCCCGCCATCGAACTGAAAGGCGTCAGCAAGCGCTTCGGCGACTTCGGCGCCGTGAACGGCGTCGATCTGACGGTGCCGAAGGGACAGCGCTGTGCATTGCTGGGCCCCAACGGCGCGGGCAAGACCACGCTGCTCAACATGGTCAGCGGCCGGCTGTCGCTCAGCGCGGGGCAGATCCACCTCCAGGGCCATGACGTGAGCCGTGCCTCGCCCGGCGAGCGCGCGCGTCTCGGGGTCGGCCGCAGCTTCCAGAAGACGAACATCTTCCCGCAGCTCAGCCTGCTGGAGAACGTGCGGCTTGGCGTGCAGAGCCGCGGCGGCGCCAGGAACTGGGATCCGTGGAGGGCTGCCGGTGCCGACGCGGCGCTGAACGAAAGGGCCGCCGGCTGGCTGCGCCGAGTGAGCATTCGGCGCTCGCACGATGTGCGTGCCGACGAGCTGTCGTACGGCGAGCAGCGGCAGTTGGAACTCGCCATCACGCTCGCGACCGAACCACAGATCGTGCTGCTAGATGAACCGACCGCCGGGATGAGCCATTCCGAGACGGCGGTGATCCTGGAGCTCATGGCCGAACTGCTGGAAGGCCTGACGGTCGTGATCGTGGAGCATGACCTGAGCGTGGTCGACCGCATCGCGCACCGCGTCGTCGTTCTCGAGCGGGGGCGCGTGATCTGCGACGGCACCCCGGTCGAGGTGAAGGCCGACGCGCGTGTGCAGAGTGCCTATCTGAAGGGGGCGCATCATGCTTGAAGTGCGCAATCTCAGTGCTGGCTACGCGCGCTTCGGCGTGCTGGAAGACATCAGCTTCGACCTGGACGAGGGCCAGTTCCTCGGAATACTCGGGCGCAACGGCGTGGGCAAGACCACGCTGCTGAAGGCAATCGCGGGCCCAGTGCGACCGTCGGCAGGCCATGTCAAGTTCTGCGGTCGGAACGTCGCGGGCTGGACCACGTCCGACATTGCGCGCGCCGGCGTGGCAATGGTGCTGGATCGCAAGGGCATCTTCCGCAGCCTCTCGGTGATCGAGAACCTGCGGCTGGCTGCGCGCCTGCACAAGGAGAAGCAGCAGCGCTGGACTGTGGACGACGTCCTGCAGATGTTCCCGCGGCTGGCCGAGCGGGCCAACGCACCCGGCGGCGGACTTTCCGGCGGCGAGCAGCAGATGCTGGCCATCGGACGCGCGCTCGTATGCCAGCCGCGCCTGCTGCTGCTCGACGAGCCGACCGAGGGCCTGGCGCCCAAGATCGTCGAGGAGATGGTGGACCTGCTGCAGCGACTGCGCAAGGCAGGGCTGACGGCCATCGTCGTTGAGCAGCGCCTCGAGACGGTGCTTGACACCTGCGGCGACGTGATCGTCATGAGCCGCGGCATGCCCGCGTTGCGCACCTCTTCCAGCGACCTCCGGCAGCGGCCAGGCGTGCTGGAGGAGCATCTCGGGGTCTGATCTCCACCGCTTACTGGGCAGAACCAAATGCAAGGCTTCGACTACATCATCGTTGGCGGCGGCTCGGCCGGCTGCGTCATCGCGAACCGTCTCTCCGCGGACCCGGCGGTGCGGGTCGCACTGATCGAGGCGGGGCCGTCGGATCTGGGCTTCGCGGCTCGTCTAAAGGCAACGCTTCCGGTCGGCAACATCTTCTTGCTGCCGCATGCCAGGTACAACTGGCAGTACGAGTTCACGGGCGGCGTCGGTGTCGAGAACCGCACAATCCCTTGTCCCCGCGGCCGGATGCTCGGTGGCTGCAGTTCCGTCAACGGGTCCGTCTACATGCGCGGGCATCGCAGCGACTACGACGACTGGCGCGCAGCAGGCAACGAGGGCTGGGGCTTCGACGACGTGCTCCCAGCCTTCAAGAGCCACGAGAAACGTCTCTTCGGCGACTCTGCCTACCATGGGCGCGAGGGCGAACTCGACGTTCAGCAACCGCGCGCTGTCAATCCCCTGACCCGCGCCTTCGTCGGCTCCGCGGTGGCGGCCGGGCATCGCAGGAATGACGACTTCAACGGACCCGAGCAGGACGGCTTCGGGATCTGGGACGTGAACCAGCGCCACGGAACGCGCGTGTCGAGTTCCAGGGCCTTCTTGCATCCCGTGATGTCGCGCCGCAACCTGACGGTGCTCACCGACTGTTTCGTCGAACGCATCGACCTTTCGCATGGATCGGCGACCGGGGTGACCGTCGTGAAGGAAGGTCTTCGCGAATCCATCAGCGCCGCGCAGGAAGTGATCCTTGCCGGCGGCACCATCAACTCACCGCACCTGCTGATGCTCTCGGGCATCGGGTCTGCGCCCGCGCTCGAAACACAGGGTGTTCGCACGCACCATGACCTGCCCGGCGTGGGCCGCAACCTGCAGGACCACGCGTGCGCACCCGTCACGATGATGGACCCGAGCTCCCATGCCTACGCGCTCTCGTGGCAGTCCCTGCCACGGGTGCTCGCCAGCCCCTTCCAGTACCTGCTCGATCGCAGCGGCATGCTGGCGACCAATGCGGCCGAAGGGGGAGGGCTCTTCCGGACCCGCCCCGAGCTCGATCGGCCGGACGTGCAGGTCACCTTGCTCGCCGGCCTGAAAGACACCGCCCGGGCCATTCCGCGCGAGCACGGGATCATGCTGCTCGTCACGCTGCTGCGGCCGAGAAGCCGGGGCTCGGTGACGCTGGCGTCCTCGAACCCTGCGGACCGACCCCTGATCCACCCTGCGTTCCTTGAGCACGGCGAAGACGTGCAGACCCTGGTGGCCGGCGTTCGGGAGACCCGGCGCATCCTCTCCATGGCGCCCATCGCCGAGCACCTCGGCATCGAGCGCCTGCCTGGCCGGGCGCTTGGCTCGGACGAGGAACTGGCGCAGGCGATCCGCCGCACCTTGTTCACGGTGCATCACCCGGTCGGAACCTGCAAGATGGGACCTTCCAGCGATGCCGAGGCGGTCGTCGATGCACGGCTGCGGGTGCATGGGGTGGAGCGCCTGCGCGTCACCGACGCATCGATCATGCCGACCATTGTCGCCGGCAACACGAGTGCGCCGGCAATGATGATCGGTGAGAGGGCCGCATCCTTCATCCTCGGCCGAGAGCCGATGGCGCAGGGCAGCGTTGCCATGCCCAAAGCCGCTGTGGCTTGAGCCGATGCGGGCGTGCCGGCTGGGCGCGCCGCAGGCGAACCTCCCTGTTACCCGGCGGGGCGGGCGCGCCGCGGCCCCTCAGCAGATCAGCGGCCTTCTCTCCGATCATGATGGGCGGCACTTTGGTGTTGCCGCTGGGCGCCTCCGGCATCACGGACGCGTCGGCCACACGCAGGCCTTCGATGCCATGCACGCGCAGCGCGGCATCGACCAACGCCAGGGCATCGAGCCCCATTCTGCAGGTGCCGACAGGATGCGACGGATGCGCCGGGTGGCGCCGGATCAGCTGCGCGAGTTCGGCGTCGCCCTGTACCGTGCTGCCGGGGAAGAACTCGCTGTCCACCATGTCCTTCTGCGGGCTGGTTGCGTAGATGCGGCGACAGGGCCGCACGCCCCTTATCATGGTTGCCATGTCCTGGGGCGCCTGCAGCAGGTTGAACTGGATGCGCGGCGCGGCGCGTCGCGTGCATCAGCCGAGCGCAGCGAAACCACGCCTCGTGACACGGGGTTCAATGCGACTACCCGTATTGAGAAGCCGAACAGCGGCTGCGGCGTCAGGCCCGGGAACCACGGCGTGGCGGTGTTGTTGAGCGACATGCAGATCATCTGCATGTCGGGACGATCCTGCCCGGGCAGCGTGCAAGCGAAGATGTTGGCTGCGGCGCCGTTGGTGGCGAACGCGCCGTCGCGCCGGAGCCACCACCGCGCCCGGGACGTGGCGATGCGGTCGTAGCGCAGCCACTTCGTCAGGCTGACAAGGCCCTTCTCCCTGAACACCATGATCAGGTTGGGGTGTTCGGAAAAATTCTGGCCCATACCTATCAGGTCGAGCACGCAGTGGATGCCCAACGCTTCGAGATGCTGGCGCGGGCCGATGCCCGACAGCATCAGAAGCTGGGCCGAGTTGTAGGTGCCTGAGCAAAGGACGACCTCGCCGCTGGCAAAGGTCTGGTGCACGCCGTCGCCGTCGCGATTGCCGTCGCAGTACTCGACGCGACGGCATGCCGGAACTCCAGGATCAGCCGCTGCGTGCGGGCCTTGACGCGGATGGTGAGGTCGGGCCGCTGGGCGGCTCGCGTCACATAGGCGTGCGACGAGCTCGAACGCCGGCCGGCGCCAATCGTCGCTTCCATGCGGCTGATGCCGTCCTGCACCGCGCCGTTCGGGTCGTCCGTCCGTTCCGAAGCCCGCATAGACGGCGGCCTGGCGCAGCGGTTCGTACAGCATGTCCTCGTGCGTCATGGGTGTCACCTGCACCGGCCCGCCGCCGCCATGGAAAGGCTCCGGGCCGCGCCAGTGGGTCTCCATGCGCTTGAAGTACGGCAGCATGTCGTCGTAGCCCGAGCCTTGGAGCCCGCTCTCCGCGAGCCGGTCGTAGGCGCGCCGACGGCCACGGATGCAGATCAGCGCGTTGATCAATGAGGTGCCGCCGAGGGTCTTGCCGAGCGGGGTGTCGAGTGTGCGGCCGTTCAGCGCGGGTTCGGGCTCGGAACGGTAGTTCCAGCTGTAGGACGGATGGGCGAAGACCTTGCGGAAGGTGAGCGGCATGGCCAGGAAGGGGTGCTTGTCCCGGCCTCTGGCCTCCAGCAGCAGAACCCGCGGGTTCGGTCTTGCTCAGGCGTGCGACCAGCGCCGCGCCCGCGGACCGGGCTCCGACCACGATGAAATCGTAGCTGGTGGTCCATGTCGGTCGCTCGGGTGGCGGTCAACCGCCCAGATCATTCACCAGCACGATCTTGCCGAACTGCTCGCCTCGATCGACGATCCCGTAGGCCTCGTTCGCGCGCGACAAGGGCAACGCCCGGTCGACGATGGGCTGGATGCCGCCGGATTCCACCAAGTCAACCATGGCGGCGAAATCCCGCGGCGATCCCATCTTTGTGCCAAGGATGCTCAGTTGCTTGCGGTAGATGGGCCGCACGTCCACCTGCACGTCACCGCCGGCCGTGAAGCCGAGGAAGGCAATGCGTCCTCCCGGGGCGGCCAGTTCGACCAGGTGCTGGAATCCCGGGCCCATCGCACTGTCGATGATGACGTCGAAGCCCTGCGGCACCTGTTCGCGAAGATGCGCGGGCCAGTTTGGATCGCGGTAGTTCGCCGTGCCCGAGACGCCGAGCGAGCGCACGCGCGCAGCCTTCTCGTCCGAACCGCTGGTGGCGTACACCTGTGCCCCGAGTGCGAGCGCGAATTGCATCGCGAACAACGCAACGCCTCCGCCCACGCCAGTGATCAGGACACGCTCGCCCGCCTTGAGCCCGGCACGTGAGCGGACCGCCCTGAAAGCCGTGACGCCCGACAGCGGCAATGCCGCCGCATGAACCCAGTCGAGGTGCGCCGGCTTTGGGGCGAGCTGCACTGCGGGGACATTGATGGATTCGGCGAAGGTGCCGTCGCGCGGGGATCCGAGAGGGTAGAAGTCCGGTGCCGCCCGATCTTCTTCGGGACCCCAGGAGAGTCCGGGGTTGATGATGACTTCCCTTCCGACCAGCGATGCGTCCACGCCTTCGCCTACCGCGGCCACGATGCCGGCACCGTCCGCACCGGGAACCACCGGATACTTCAGAACGTGGTAGTCCCCCTTCTGAATCCACACATCGCGGTGGTTCAGCGCGGCACAGCGAATCAGCACGGTGGCTTCACCGGGGGCCGGCGGCACGCCGGGACGATCGACGCACACCAGCGGCGTACCGGGTCCCTGCAGAAGCAGTGCCTTCATCGGATTCCCCCGGTGAAGAAAGCAGGTAGAAAGGGGACGGACAACATGCTCAATTCATTCTTCCTTGTGAACGCGCCGCTTCAGCGGCCGTAGTTGCGATCCAGCTCATCGAACAGGTCCTTGCGCACCAGGGCCTGGCGTTCAGCGAAAGTGGCGACCAGCGCCGGGTCTTCGGCTAGGATTCCCTGCTGTTGCAAGTGGCTCAGCGCCGCCGTCATTCCACGCACCGCGCCTTGCAGCGCCGCGTTTGCATAGAGCACCATGCCGAATCCCATGCGGGCGAATTCGGAGGCAGCAAGCGCAGGCGTCTTTCCGCCGATCACCACGTTCACCACCTGCGGCAGCGGCAGCTGCGCGATGCGTTCAAGGTCGCCGACGCGGGTCGGCGCTTCGACGAACGTCACATCGGCACCGGCCTCCGCGTAGCGTTGCGCACGTTCGAGCGCGTCGTCCAGGCCATGCACCGCACATGCGTCGGTACGCGCGATCAGCAGGAAATCGTTCGAGGTGCGGGCATCCACCGCCGCCCGGATCTTGCCGACCATCTCGCTCGCATCGATGACACCCTTGCCAGCGAAGTGCCCGCACTTCTTCGGCATGACCTGGTCTTCCAACTGGATCGCATTGGCACCCGCGCGTTCCAGTGCCCGCACGGTCTGCCGCACGTTCAGGGCATTTCCGAAACCGGTGTCGGCATCCACGATGAGGGGCAACTGCACCGCATCGCGCACCGCTGCGGTGTGCTGGACGACGTCGCCCAGGTGGATGAAGCCGAGGTCGGGAATGCCGTAGAAGCTGTTCGTCACGCCCGCGCCGCTCAGGTAGACGGCTTCGAAACCGAGTGTTTCGATGAGCCGTGCGGCCAGCGCGTTTGCGCAGCCCGGCACGAGCAAACCACGGCGCTCGTTGAGTTTGGCCCGCAGGACGGCGCCGGGTGATGAGTTCATTGCAATATCCAATCAGAGCGTGCCCGGCCCCGCGTTCACGGCGGCCTTGCGGAAATAGGCATGCAGCTTGTCCAGGTGACCGGCCATCAGTGCGATCGCCTCGTCGGCTGACCGGCGGCGAAGGCAGCGCACGATCTTGCGGTGCGTCTGCGTCGTGGTGGGCCGCGGCCCCACGTCGTCCTGAGCCATGAGCTTGAAGACGAGGTCGGTCAGCGCAGAAACCATGATCACGAGCACTTCGTTGCGCGTGGCTTCGGCGAGGAGCCGGTAGAAGTCCAGCAGCTGGATGCGCCGACCCGTGAAGTCGCCTGCCTTGGCGAGCTCCTCGGTCCGCGTGATGCTTTCGTCCAGCCGATCGAACTCCGCCGCGGTCCCGCGCTCGCAGGCGAGCCGCGTCACGGCGGTCATCACGATCGTTCGGCTCTCGGTCAGGCTGGCGATCGACACGGCGCCGCGGCTGATGACATCGTTCAGCGACTGGGTCACGAGCGCAGGGTCGGCACCCCGAATGAAGGTGCCGCCCTTCGGCCCTTTGCGCAGCTCGATCAGGCCGCCGCGCTCCAGGCTGCGGAGCGCCTCCCGCACGCCCGAGCGGGACACGCCGTAGTGCTCAGCCAGGTCCCGCTCGGACATCAGCTTCTGGCCGGGCTTCAGTTCACCGCGCGCAATGCGCTCACGAATGTCGTCCGAAATGCCCTCGAAGAGGCGGGCTTCGCCGATCATCATGCTCACTCCGCAACCACGCCGGCGGCCTTGATCATGGTGGCCGTGACTTCCGCCTCCTTGGCGATCTCCTCGCGCAGCTGTCTGCCGTCCCCGGCAATGACGGTCAGGCCCTTGCTGATGACCTGCTGCTCGGCGAACTGGGGATCGGAGAGCACCTCGCGCACTGCCAAGCGGATCTGGTTGAGGATCTCGGGCGGCGTACCGGCGGGCGCGAAGAGGCCGTACCAGATCGACACCTTCGCATACGGATAGCCTTGCTGCGTCGTCGTCGTCACCTTCGGAAACTGCGAAATTAGAGCGTCGCCAGCGACCGCGATGGGCTTGATCTTGCCCGCTTGCACCAGCGGCAAGATGACGCCTGCGCTGGCTGAGCCGAGCTGCACCTCGCCCGCGGCAAGGGCGGTCAGATTTGGCGTCACGCCGTTGTAGGGGATATGTGTGATCTCGATGTTCTCGCGATCTTTCAGAACCGAGAACAGCAGGTGCGGCTGGCTGCCGTTGCCGAAGGATCCATAGTTGATGGTGCCCGGCTTCTTTTTCGCCAACTCCACGACTTCCTTCAACGTACTGGCAGGCAGCTGCGCGTTGGCGACGATCAACTGGTCGGCCTTCACCATCATGCTGATGGGCTCGAAGCTCTTGTCGGGGTCGTACGCCAGTTTCTTGTAGAGGAAGCGATTGCCGACCATCGTCTGGTTGACGGTGGCGAGCAGCGTGTAGCCATCCGGCGCTGCTCTGGCGACGTGCGCCGTGCCGATGGCCGAGCCGGCTCCCGTCTTGTTCTCCAGTACGACGGGTTGCTTCCAGCGTTCGGAAAGCTTCACGCCGATGGCGCGGGTCAGCACGTCGATCCCGCCGCCCGGGGCGAAGGGAACGATGATCGTGATGGGTTTGATCGGATAGCCCTGGGCTTGTACCGTAAGGGCGGCCGCGGCCAAGAGGCAAGCGGTGGCGAGGCGCCGAAGGATCATGGTAGCTCCTGGTGATTGTTTAGGCGTAGACATGCCCGTCGAACAGGCGGCGTGTGGTGCGATAGAAGGAGCCGTGGGCCACGTGCCAGCCTTCGGCGGTCTGGCCCACTTCCGCCGCCACGGTGAGGACACCTGACGGCATCGCGATGCGCAGCGCCGAGGGATCCCGGGCTGCGCTCGCGAGCCGGGCCGGAACGCTGCCCTCGATCTGCATCGCGACGGCGGTGCACAGAGAGCCGGTGAGGGGGAGGGCGCGGTGCGGCTGCCCGTTGGAGAGCATGCGCACGACGAGGTCGGCATCAGCGGCCTCGATCGTCTTCCCGCTGAGCGTGGTGCTGCGTTGGGGCGCGCTGACGATGGCGATGAGCGGGATCATCCGGATCGCGGCCGCGGCCTCGATGTCAGGAGCGATGCCCATCGCGACCGATGCCTGCAGGCGCAGCTCGGCCAGCGCGCTCATGGCCCGCACGTTCGATGCCAATTCGTCCGGCGACTCTCCGCCGGCCAAGCCCAGCTCGGTTGCGGCGACGAAGACGCAGGCGTTGGCGGCGTCCACCAGCGACGCGGTCACCCGCCCGACGCCGCGAAGCTCGAACTCCTGCGCCACCATGGCCGAGGGCAGCAGCTTGCCGGTGGATGCGCCGCCGGGCGAGAGGAAGTCCAGCCGCACCGGTGCGCCGGTGCCGTCCACGCCCGGGATGGCGAGCGTGCCTGTTTCGACACTTCGGCCCTCACGCACCTCGAAATGCGACGCGATGATCTTGCGGGTATTGGTGTTGTGGATGCGCACGCAGGCTTCGCCACCGGGCGGCGCGTGCACCAATCCCTCATCCACCGCGAACGGCCCGATCGCAGAAGACATGTTCCCGCAGTTGCCGCTGTAATCCACCATGGCGTCCTGCACCTGCACCTGAGCGAAGGTGTAGTCCACGTCGGCACCGGGCACCGAAGGCGGACCCACGACGCACACCTTGGAGAGCGAGGATATGCCGCCGCCCATGCCATTGAGCTGGCGCCCGTAGCGGTCGGGGGTGCCCATCGCCTTCATGAAGATGTCGTCCCATTCGGCGCGATCAGCGGGCAGATCGCGGGCGTGAAACACCAGCGCTTTGCTGGTGCCCCCGCGGATGAACGCTGCTGGATAGCGGCGGCGCATGCCATCCACCTCGTCAGTAAGGCCGCGGCGCGCGCTGTTCGCACTCGCCCACTGCCAGTGCCATGCTGCCGACAGCCTCGATCTCGATGCGCACCTTGTCGCCGACAGCCAAGGGGCCCACGCCCTCGGGTGTTCCGGTGGCAATTACGTCACCCGGCTCCAGCGTCAGTACCGACGAGACCAGCTCGATCAGCTCCGCGATCCCAACGATCATCTCGCTGGTGTTGGCGTCTTGCTTCAATTCGCCGTTGACCCACAGCCGGTTCTTCAGCGAGGAGGGGGCAGCGACGGCGTCGGCCGTCACGATCCACGGGCCGAGCGGGGTGAACGTCTCGAACGACTTGCGCATCGAACGCTCTTCCTCGGCAACGCCCTTTTCGATTCGCAGGGTGGCGTCGATCAGGCATGAGTAGCCGAAGACGTACTCCATCGCCTGCGCCCGCGGCACGTTCCGCGCTCGCTTGCCAATGATCACCGCCAGCTCCGACTCGTGGTCGAAGCGGCGCTCGGAGCCTTTGGGCAACAGCAGGGCCCCTCCCGCGCCGACGAGGGAGCCGGGTGCCTTGAGGAAGAAGCCTTGCTCGCGCGCGGAGCGGCCGCCTTTGGTGACGGCGCGGTCACCGAGTTCGCCGATGTGCTTCTGGTAGTTTGCGGGTGCCGCGAAGACATGCTGGGGGGCGGGATTGGCAGGCAGCAGCTTCACCGAAGCAAGCGGCAGCGCCTGGCCGGCACTGCGATAGTCGGCGAACTTCGAGCGCAACTCTTCCCAATGGCCCACGAGCCAATTGACGCGCTGCCGGGGCAGCTGCGAAAGAAACTCGGGCAGGGCCGAGGTCATGTCATAAACGGTGTTGCCGTCGACGACGCCGATGCGGTGGTCGTTAAAGGATGCGATCTTCATGGTGAGAGGCTCAAAGCAGTTTCTGATGGCCACCGTTGTCGGTGAGGGCTTCTTCGAAGTAGTAGCCGAGTGCCGACATCGCCGGGAAGTCGTTGACCTGGAACAGTTGGGCGTCTCCGCTAGATCGGTTCAGGTGTTCGTGCCAGGCCCAAGGGTTGATGGCGAGGAAGTCGCCGGCACTCCAGTCATAGGTGCGCCCGTCCACGATGGTGGTGCCCCGCCCCTGCATAACGTAGTAGAGCTTGCTGCCGGTATGGCGGCGCGCTTGTGTGTGAACGCCCGGCCGCAGCGTCTGCAAGCGCATCCCCATCGTGCTCATGGCCGGCCCGCCGTTCGTTGGGTTGCGGTACTCCAGCACCACGTCGTCAAAGGGGTCCGCGGGCAGCCCGGCCGCCTGCTCCAAAGCTGCCTGGGCGATGGCGCGTGGATAGGCGAGCAGCGGGTTCATCGATCCTCGCGGGCACTCGCCGGGCGGGCTCATCAGCCCGCTGCCGTAGCGCCGCCAGGAGCTGTCCGGCACCGTATCGACCTGCTGCTGCAGTGCGCCGGCCGGCTCGAAGAACGTTGCGTTCATCGCCCGCATCAGCGAGATGTCCAGCACATCCAGCCAGACCATCGGCGAGTCGCCGTGATACTCATGGTCGTGCCACATCATGCTGGGGGTGAGCACCAGGTCGCCCTCGTTCATCGGATAGCGCTCGCCGTTGACCGTGGTCATGGCGCCGCCGCCCCTCATGATGAAGCGGAAGGCGTTTGCGGTGTGACGATGATTGCCCGCGATTTCGCCCGGCAGGATCACCTGGATGGAGCCCCAGAAAGTGTGCGTCGTCCCGTACGGAAGGCCCGGGTTGTGCAGCCGCAGCGTGCGCCTGTTGCCTCCGGGCTCCAGTGCGAGCTGCTTGCCCAGCCGATCGAGCAGCGGCTTCAGGTCGGACCACTTCCAGTGCACCGTCTGCATCGCTGACTGCGGTGTGCGGGTGAAAAGCGGCGCATCGTCCGGCTGCTGCACGCGGCAGTTGAATTTCGCAAGATCTTCCTTCAGCGCTCGGCGGGCAGCCTCGTCGACCATGGTGTGCTGTTCGGCCATGGCGTCAAGCCTCCGCGATCACCGGCTCGAAGGAGATCGACGGCCGCTCGCCCGCGATCGCGCCGCGCACGGTGTCGACCAGTGTGGCGACGTCTTCGGGAAGGGCGTCGCCGCGCCATGCCACCTGGCCGTCGGGGCGCACCAGCACCAGCCGGCGTTCATAGAGCTTCTCGGCGGCGTCTCCCACGAGGTCGACCACTTGCAGCGGCAGTCGCACCTCGGCGGCTGCCTGCACGAGCAGGTCGGCCGCTGGCGGGTTTGCACCGAAGCGCAGCAGCACGAACGTCTTGCCGAACAGGTCCAGGGTTGATTTGTTCTCGCCGATCCAGGCGTGGGGCGCGCGCGATCCCGGTCGCGATGTCGGCGTGTAGCTGGAGGTCTGCAAGGGTGGCCGTGGCGTGCCGTCCGGCACCACGACGGGGGACCCTTCATAGACGTAGGCGAGATGAATGCCGATGGAATGCCACTCCCGACGCATCATCTCCGTGTACCGCTGGCCGTACTCGCGCCGAGCGGCTTCTGCCGCGGGGTCGCTGCCGTCGAACATGCGTGCATCCGGCTGCAGGAGCCGCGGCGACAGCATGCGTCGCAGGTTCTCGGTGGCTTCGCCGACGTTGCGAACGGCCACCGGCAACTGCTCGACCTCATAGCTGTCCAACAGGTGCTTGCCGCCCCAGCCGTTGATCATGGCGGCCAGCTTCCAGGAGAGATTCACGGCATCGAGCAGGCCGGTGTTCATGCCGAAGCCGCCGGTGGGCGAGGTGAGGTGAGCGGCGTCGCCGGCGATGAAGACGCGTCCCTTGCGGTACTGGCGCGCGACGAGCTGTCGCCTTACCCAAGGCAGCATCGAGAGGATCTCGAAGTCGAAGGGTTTGCCCACGGCTCTGATGATGGCGGCCCGGGCTTCCGCCTCGGTCAGCGTGCGCCTGTCCGCATCGCCGATCAGGGAGAACCGCCATTGGTCCCGGCCGTTGATTGCCACCAGCGTGGCCCAGGTGCCTTCCGGACCGATGAAGATGAAGCGGTAGCCCGGCTTCTTGTCGTGCAGCTGCTCCAGGTTGTCGCAGCGGAAGATGATGTTGGTGGTGTGGGTGAGCACGGCGTCGCCCACCATCTCGATGCCCAACTGATGCCGCACCACGCTGGCACCGCCGTCGCAGCCCACCAGGTAGTCGGCGCGCAGCATGCGCGTCTCGCCGGAAATGACGTCGCGCACGCGTGCTTCCACGCCGTCGCCGGTGTCCTCGAAGTCCAGCAGTTCCGTGTTGAATTCCAGCGCCACGCTGGATGAGCGGCGGGCGAAGCGCTGCAAGACCGGGTCGAAGAAGTTTTGCGGACAGCGCTCGCGCTTCTGCGGGCTGTGAACCGGCGGCTTCTCCTGGCTCGGGGGCAGAAATTCTTCGCGGCCGAACTCGTAGCCGTTGAGGTCGGTGACCCACGCGCAGTCCTGCGGGTAGTCGCGGTTGTAGCCGGCCGATTCGACCCAGTCCACGATGCCCCAGCGGCGGCAGAACTCCATTGATCGGATACCGACCAGATCCATCTTTGGCTGGGCAACGCTGCCGTCTCCTCTCTCGACCAGCGAGCAAGAGATGCCACGCCAACCGAGGTCGCCGGCCAGTGCCAGTCCCACGGGTCCGCCGCCGATGATGAGCACTGAGGGGGAGCAAGTCGTCATGGCGGTAAAGTAGCTGATGGCATCAAGTTGGTAGGACCACAATGGTAAGACCAAAATTGGGAAGATGCAAGGAGTGCGTTGATCACGCGGGGATCTCGTCACATGCGTATCGGTCGTATCGTTCGAGCCAGATCACCGGCCCGGCCTCGCGCAGGCAGGCAAAGAAGGCCGAGGCGATGACTGATGACCTGGTGGCGCGGGGCCATTTCGATGGCATCCACGATGCGGCCGAACACTTCATCATCACGGTGCTCCCGCCGACAGTGGGCATCCGACAACGCGCGGGCCATCGGCGACATGAACTTCAACGTCATGGGCGGCAACAACGCGCTGACACAGGCCGCCCTGGCGCGGGCGCAGCCCTACATGCAGTAGTACGAGGACAGCATGCAGCGCGCCGCGATGCAACCCGGCGGATTCGGCTAGATGATCCATGCGGCCGAGGACGCCGGCGACCTGCCCGAGGGAGTGGCCACGAACCTGACGCGCTCCTTCCCGCGAGGCGGCATCGACACGACGATCAGCGGCATCGGTGCGGCCCTGCACGGGCTGGCCAAGCATCCCGCGCAGTGGCATTGGCTGCGCGAAGACCCTGCGCGCGCGCAGGGTCTTCGACGAGGCGATCCGCCACGAATCCCCGTGCAGGTGATGTTTCGCACCACCTGCGAGGCGGTCACGCTCGGCGGGTGCCGCTGGCGCCCGACACAAACATGGCCGCCTTCATCGGGACGGCCAGTCGGGACACGGACAAATTGCGTAACGCTGACCGCTTCGACATTCAGCGCACATCGGCTGGTGGCCAGCTGGCCTTTGGCCAGGGCGCATACGCTGCGGTTCGACGGCATGCCGAAGTGGCGGCCCATTAACACGCTGCGCATCCTGGATCGCCTTCCGCTGGCGGTTGAGGCGGGCTTAGCCCGCGCGTGATCTGCCCCGGCCGGCCGCTTGGGTCACTCCTCAAGGGGACTGCGCGGGCTCTGCGCGCCACCTAAAGTACGACCATGAGTTCCACCTTCAACGTTCAGGCCGAATGGGTCCACCTGCAGTACAACGAGCAGGCCGCCTTCACCGAAACTTATGGCTTCTCCGGCAACCAGGGCGCCATCAACCTGGAAGCCATTCGCTTTCGGCCCGAAGGGCAGGCGAGTGACACACTGCTCGTCTTCATGCACCCGGCTTCGACGCTGCAACTGTTGCCGGTTCCGCGCGCCATGGCCGATACGGGGGCACACGTGCTGTGTGCCGCGAGCCGCTACGCCAAGAACGACACGGCATTGATCATGGAGAAAGTGCTGCTCGATCTGGGCGCCTACATCCGCCATGCCAAGACCGTCTGGGGTTACCGGCACGTGGTGTTGGTCGGTTGGAGCGGCGGCGGATCTCTGGCCGTCAGCTACCAGGCCGAGGCCGAAGACCCGCAGGTGACCGAGACGCCCGCCGGCGATGCGGTCGACCTCAAGGGGGCGGGGCTCATCCCGGCCGATGCGGTGATCTTCCAGGCCGCGCACCTCTCGCGCGCGCACCTGCTGTCCGAATCGCTGGATCCGTCCGTGAGCGACGAGCTGGACCCCGACACCCGGGATGTCGAGCTGGACATCTACGACCAGCGCAATCCGAATCAACCGCCCTACAGCGCCGAGTACATCGCGAGCTACCGCGCTGCCCAGTTGGCGCGCATGCAACGCATCACGGCATGGGCGCGCCAGCGCCTGCAGGTGCTCAAGGAACGCGATACGGGCGAACTGGAGCGGGGCTTCATCGTGCACCGCACCTTTGCCGATCCGCGCTTCGTCGACCCGACACTGGACCCCAACGACCGCCGGCCTTACTGGTCCTACATGGGCAACCCCGAGACGGTGAACACAGGACCGGTCGGCCTGGCGCGTTTCACCACACTGCGCTCATGGCTGTCGCAATGGTCGCTGGACGACACCTGTGCCAACGGCCTGAAAGCTGTGGCGCGGATGCGCGCACCGCTGCTCGTGATCGAGAACAGCGCCGACGACGCTGTACCGGCCACGCATCCGCAGACGCTCTTCGCCGCCGCAGCATCGCCCGACAAGCAATTCCACATCATCCGGGGTGCCACGCATTATTACGCGGGCCAGGCAGACCAGATGACCGAGGCGACGAAACTGATCCGCGTCTGGCTCGCTCAGCGCGACCTGCTCCCTGCGTGAGCTGGCAGCCCGCAGGAGTGATCCCGTGAGTCTTTTTTCACTGCTCGAGCGCAGCGCGCGCCGCTGGCCCGACGGCACAGCGGTTTGCGTGGGTGAGCGCCAGCACCAGACCTGGGGCGAGCTGAGCCAGCGCGCCCTGCGCCTGGCCGGCCGGCTGGCCTCAGGCAGCCGCATCGCCGTGGCCAGCGAGAACGCACCCGAGTTCCTGGAGCTGATGTTCGGCACCTGGGCCGCACGCGCGGCGATCGTGCCGATCAACTACAAGCTGCATGCGCTGGAGATGGCGCAGGTCCTCGAGGACGCCGACCCGGCGCTGATCTTCGCCTCGCCCGGGCTGGCGCCGGCGCTGCGCCTGGCGCTGCCGGCAGGCGCCGTGAGCCGGGTGGTGGAGATCGGCTCGGCGGCCTACGAGTCGCTGTTCGACACTGCACCCGCAACCGTGACGCATGCCGAACCCGAGACGCTGGCATGGCTGTTCTACACTAGCGGCACCACCGGCCGAAGCAAGGGCGCGATGCTGTCGCATCGCAACCTGATGGCGATGACGTTGGCGCATCTGGCCGACCTGGAACAACTGGACGTGAACGCCAGCCAGGTCCATGCCGCACCGATGTCGCACGGCTCGGGTCTGTACATTCCGGCCTCGGTCGCCTGCGGCGCGCGCCAAGTGGTGCCGGCCTCGCGCGGTTTCGATCCCGACGAATTTGTCGCGCTGTGCAGCGTGCACCCCGGCTGCGGTGCGTTCCTGGCGCCCACGATGGTTCAACGCCTTCGGCTGGCGGTGGAGGCGTCCGGACGCAAGCCACGCAACCTGCGCAGCATCGTCTACGGCGGCGGCCCGATGTACGTGGAAGAGCTGCGCAAGTCGCTAGCCGTCTTCGGCCCCGTGTTCGCACAGATCTACGGCCAGGGCGAATCGCCGATGACGATCACCGGCATGACGCGGGCCGACCACGAGACGGACGACGTGCAGGTGCTCGGCTCGGTCGGCAGCGCGCGCACGGGCATGGTGGTGCGCATCCTCGACGAGCAAGGCCGGCCGCTGGGGCCGAGCGAGATCGGCGAGATCGTCTGCCGCGGCGACACGGTCATGAGCGGCTATTGGAACAACCCTGACGGGACGGCTGAGGCACTGAAGGACGGCTGGCTGCACACCGGCGACATGGGCATGCTGGACTCGCAGGGCCTCCTCACGCTGCGCGACCGCAGCAAGGACGTCGTCATCAGCGGGGGCTCGAACATCTATCCGCGCGAAGTGGAAGAGGCGCTGCTCACGCACGCCGACGTCGCCGAGATCGCCGTCATAGGCGAACCGGACGAGGAATGGGGCGAAGTTGTGGTCGCTTTCGTGGTGCCGGCGCCGGGCAGCGCTCCCAACACGGCGTCTCTGGATGCACATTGCCTGGAGCGCATCGCGCGCTTCAAGCGGCCCAAGCGCTACGTCTTCGTCGACCGCCTGCCCAAGAACAACTATGGCAAGGTCCTCAAGCGCGAGCTGCGCCAGCAGTGCGCTCGCTCGTCGAGGGAAGCATCCTGAACGCTCGCGCCCCAACCGCGTACATCGCGCCCATGGGTGGCGTGCTGGTGGTGCTCGTCGTCACCTTGCTGACCGCGGCTCAGCCCATTGCCACCGACCTCTACCTAGCCGCACTGCCTTCGATCCGCAGCGAGTACGGCGCACCTGTGTCCGTGGTGCAACTCACGCTGTCGCTGGTGGTGCTGAGCTTCGGGTTGTCGCAACTCCTGTGGGGCCCGGCGGCCGACCGCTTCGGCCGGCGCCCGGTTGCCATCGCGGGCTTCGCGCTGTACGCTACCGGTGCGCTGGTGGGTGCATTGGCGCCGTCGATCGACGTGCTGATCGCGGCGCGCATCGCCCAGGGCGTGGGCGTGGCGGCATGCACGGTCTGCGGGCGCGCCATGGTGCGCGACCTGTTCGAACCCGCCCAGGGCACGCACGTGATGGCCTCTGCCATGACCGCGTTGGCCAGTGTGACGATGCTAGTGCCGGTCGTCGGTGCCTTGCTGGCGAGCCATCTGGGCTGGCGCGCGACGCTGCTGGCCATGGCAATCTTCGGCGCAGCGATGCTGTCGCTGGTGGCGCTGCGCGTGCCGGAGACCGTGCGTGCGCTCGACGTACAGGCCATGCGCCCTGTTTCACTGCTGTGTGGCTACGGCCTGATCAGCCGCCATCGCGGCTTTCAGGCATGGACGCTTCTGAGCGCCGCGGGCTACAGCGCCGCCTTCGGTTTCCTGTCGGGCTCGGCCTATCTGTTCATCGACACGTTCGGCGTGTCGCGCCTCGCGTTCGGCGCAGTCATCGGCTGCGCCTCGGTAGCCTACATGATCGGCACCATCCTTTGCCGCCGCTGGATGCGCCAGATCGGCCTGCTGCACGCGGTGCGACGTGCGGGTGCGCTGTCGATGGCGAGTGCAGCGGTGTTCATCCTGCCCCAACTGGTCTGGGTGCACACGCCGCTGACGCTGAGCATCGCCCTGTGGATCTCGTTCTTGGCCTATGGCGTGCACCAGCCCTGCGGTCACGTGGGCATTGCCGCATCCTTTCCGGAACGCGCCGGTGCGGCATCGGCTCTGGGGGGCTTCACGCTGGCCAGCGCCGCCGTCCTGTGCGGAACCTGGCTGGGCGCCATGTTCGTGCCCGGCAGCGCGGCGGTGCTGGCGTACACCATCGGCGTTCTCGTCGGTGCCACGGGCCTGTGCGCCCTCACGCTGGTGCAGCGGCACGGCCAGCCCCGCATCGCGCCGCAGGCCATGCCTGCAACCGTCCCGTAACACTATCCAGAGGTACATCATGAACGACACCGCACACATCGTTGGCTGGGGCCACACACCTTTCGGCAAGCACGACAACATCGACCTCGAACAGCTGATTCGCGACGCGGTGCAACCAGCGCTGGACAGTGCCGGGCTCGCCCCTGAAGACATCGAGGGCATCTTCTTGGGCCATTTCAACGCCGGCTTCGTCGGCCAGGACTTCACGGCGGCGCTGCCTGCCGTGGCGATGCCCGAGTTTCGCCACACGCCATCGGTGCGCACGGAGAACGCCTGCGCTACCGGCTCAGCGGCGATCTGGGCGGCACTGGACGCAATGGGCTCGGGCCGCATGAAGCGCACGCTGGTGATCGGCATGGAGCGCATGAACGGCCTGCGCACACCGGAGGTGGCGGCTACCCTGATCAAGTGCGCCTATGTGGCGGAGGAGGGCGCCGACCCGGCCGGCTTCGCCGGCATCTTCGGCGGCATCGCTACCCGATACTTCCAGCGTTTCGGCGATCAGTCCGACGCTCTGGCCGCCATAGCTGCCAAGAATCATTCGAACGGCATGCACAACCCCTATGCCCACATGCGGCGCGATTTCGGCTTCGACTTCTGCCGCCATCCATCGGACAAGAACCCTTTCGTCTCGGGGCCGCTCAAGCGTTCGGACTGTTCGCTGGTGTCCGACGGCGCAGCTGCGATGGTGCTGTCGAACGAACCAGTGTCCGGCGCCAGGGTCTTGCCGGTGCGCTGGCGCTCGCGCACCCAGGTCAACGACTTCCTGCCGATGTCGCGCCGCGACCCGACGCGCCTCGTGGGCGCCCGGATGGCGTGGCAGAAAGGCCTGGCCGATGCCGGCGCGACGCTTGACGATCTGTCCTTCGTCGAAACGCACGACTGTTTCACCATCGCCGAACTGCTGGCGTACGAAGCCATGGGCTTGGCACCGTACGGGGAGGGCGCGCGTGTCATCCTCGACGGTGTTAGCGCGCGTGATGGGGCGCTGCCGATCAACCTGTCGGGGGGGCTGAAGTCCAAAGGCCATCCCATCGGCGCGACTGGTGTATCGCAACATGTGATGGCCTGCATGCAGCTGTCGGGCACGGCCGGCGGCATGCAGGTGGCCGATGCACGCATGGGCGCCGTGTTCAACATGGGCGGCTCGGGCGTGGCCAACTACCTGAGCGTGCTGCAGCCGGCTTGATAGCAAGGCGCGCGTCGACGCGCGGCGCACCACCATTAGTCAGCCGAGGATCAAATAATGTCTGCCGCCATCGTTATCGCCGGCACGGGCCACGCCGGCTTCCAGCTGGCCGCTTCGCTGCGCCAGGAAGGCCATCGCGGAACGATTCATCTCATCGGCGATGAGGCAGGGCTGCCCTATCAGCGGCCACCTCTCTCGAAAGCGTATCTGCTCGGCAAGACGGATGCTGACGGGCTCCGGTTCCGGCCGCAGAAGTTCTTCGACGACCATGCCATCACGCTGGTACAAGGCCGGGTGGCAGCGATCGACCGCACCAACCGAACGGTCGCGGTCGATGAGGGCAGCACCTTCGGCTACGAACATTTGGTGCTGGCGCTGGGCGCCCACAACCGCAGGCTGCCCGTGCCCGGCTCGGACCTGGACGGCGTGTTCGGGCTACGGACGCAGGCCGATGCCGATCAGTTGGCCGCCCGCCTGCAGTCCGCGCGCGACGTCATCGTGTGCGGAGCAGGTTTCATCGGCCTTGAGTTCGCGGCTGTTGCCAGCGCCAAAGGCTGCAGCGTGCACGTGCTGGAACTCGAGGGCCGTGCCATGGCGCGCGCGGTGTCGATCGAGACCTCGCTGTGCTTCCGCGAGGCACACGAGGCGCAAGGTGTGATCTTCGACTTCGGCCAGGGTCTGGCGCACATCGAGAGCGTTACGGGCCAGGGCGTGACCCACGTGGTCACGACCGGAGGCCTTCGCCTGCCCGCAGACCTCGTGATCGTGGGCATCGGCGTGCTGCCCAACACGCTGCTGGCGGCCGAGGCCGGCCTGGAGATCGACGACGGCATCAAGGTCGACAACGGGCTGCTGACCTCTGATCCCAGCATCTCGGCGATTGGCGACTGCGCATCGTTTCACAGCGTGCATGCCGGACGGCGCTTGCGCATCGAGTCGGTGCAGAACGCCAGCGACCAGGCGCGCTGCGTCGCCCAGCGCTTGAGCGGCAAGGCGCCCGGCGCCTACGGCGCGTTGCCCTGGTTCTGGTCGGACCAGGGTGCGATGCGCCTGCAGATCGCGGGGCTGGCTCAAGGCGCCGACGCCACCGTGACCGTGGGCGACCGGCAAGCCCAGCGCTTCTCGGTGCTGCGCTTCCGGCACGACCGGCTGATCGCCGTGGAATCGGTCAACATGGCCGCCGACCACATGGCCGCGCGCAAGCTGCTGATGGGCCGAACGGCGCTGACGCCGCGCGAGGCGTCGGCGGCCGGCTTCGACCTACGGGCGTTCGAAGTCGCATCGCGCGCGTGAGCGGCGAGCGCAGGCTGGGCCCGTCTGGGCCGGCCTGGCCGAACGATGTCCCTTCCTTCCCCTGCTTCTTCAAGCCGTGGCTCCGCGCCGCGGAGTCGTGTGCTCCTCGCGTCCGAAAAGCTCAAGCACCGCCTGCCTGAGCCAGCGAATCGAAGGGTCTGCGTGGTAACGTAGATGCCAGAACTGCTTGATTGCATACGGCTTGATCTTGATCGGCGGCTCGACGATTCGCAGGTCTTCCAGCTTCGCGCAGTAGTCGGCGATGGAGCGCGGCACGGTGGCCGTGGTGCTGCAGGTCAGTTGAAAAGCCAGGGCGCGGCGACCCGGCGGCGGGCCTCGAACGCACGGATGCATTCGGCGCGTTGCAGCGTCAGGGGATGTCGCCCAGCCCCAGCAGCAGGCGGTTGCGGCGTTCGGAGTCCCATGTCGAAGGGGATTGAGCAGCCGTCGCCCGAGGTGATCGATTGCTTGTACAGGTCGATGGCAAGCATGGAACCCGGGGTGGCGGCCACGGCGGCGAACAGCGCGTTCACGGTGGCGTTGGGCAGCACGATGGGCAGCAGCCCGTTCTTGAAGCAGTTGTCTAAGAAGATGTCTGCGAAGGAGGGCGCGATCAGCGCTCGGATTCCGTGATCGCGCAGCGCCCAGACGGCATGCTCGCGGCTGGACCCGCAGCCGAAATTTTCCCGGGCCAGCAGGATCCGGGGCCGGCATAGCGTGGCTGGTTGAGTGCGAAGTCCGGATTGCGCGGACGCCGCGCAGTGTTCTGTCCGGGCTGACCCAAGTCCAGGTAGCGCCATTCGTCGAACAGGTTGTCGGCGAAGCCGGTTCGCCGGATCGACTTCATGAACTGCTTGGGATCAGTGCATCGGTGTCGACGTTCGCCCGGTCGATCGGCACGACGAGTGAACGCAGCGTGGTGAATGCGTCCATCAATGCGCTCCCGACAGGTCAGCGTTGGGGGACGCAAGCGTCGCCACATCGACGAATTGGCCCGCGATGGCCGCAGCGGCCATCGCGGGGCTGAGCGGGTGGCTGCGGCCGCCACACCCCTGGCGTCCCTCGAAATTGCGGTTCGAGGTGGAGGCACAGCACTCGCTCGGTGCCAGTCGGTCGTCGTTCATGCCCAGGCACATGGAGCAGCCGGGCTGCCGCCACTCGAAGCCGGCTCAGCGAACAGGCGGTCCAGGCCCTCGGCCTCGGCCTGCGCCTGCACAAGGCCGGAACCCGGCACCACCAGCGCCTGCTGCACTGGCCGCCACGCGGCGCCCCCGCACCACGGCCCCCGCGGCGCGCAGATCTTCGATGCGTGCGTTGGTGCACGAACCGATAAACACCTTGTTGATGGCGATGTCGACCATCGGGGTCCCGGGCCGCAGGCCCATGTAGCCAAGGGCGGCCTGGATGCCGGCTCGCCTGACGGCATCGGGCTCCTGCGCAGGGCCGGGCACCTGACCATCTATGGGCACGACCATGCCCGGCGACGTGCCCCAGGTCACCATTGGCCGCAGGCAGGTGGCATCGATCGTCACAGTGGCGTCGAACACGGCCCCGGCGTCGCTGCGCAGCGTGCGCCAGTCGGCCACCGCCGCCTCCTCCCACTGCGCGACGTGTGGCGCGTACGGCCGGCCTTTCAGGTAGGCCAGCGTGGTCTCGTCCACGCCAATCAGGCCGACGCGGGCGCCGGCCTCGATTGCCATGTGGCACATCGTCATGCGGCCTTCCATCGACAGCGCATCGATCGTGTTGCCCGAGAGTTCGATGGCGTAGCCCCGTGCAGCCGCCAGTACCCAGCACTCCGATAATGTGCAGGATCAAGTCCTTTGCGCTCACCCCACCGGGCAGCGCGCCATCGACCTGCACCCGCATGCGGCGCATCGGGCGCATGAGGAGGCATTGCGTGGCCAGCGCGTGCTCCACGTCAGACGTGCCGACGCCAAAGGCCAACGCGGCGAACGCGCCATGGGTGCTGGTGTGCGAGTCGCCGGCCACCACGGTCATGCCGGGCAGCGTAGCCCCTGTTCCGGCCCGACCACGTGGATGAATGCCTTGGCGTGCATCGTTCAGTTCAAAGTAGGTGATGCCAATCTCGCGGAAGTTCTCGCCCAGCTGCTGAACCTGCTGGCGAGACAGCGGGTCGCGATGCTGTCCGCGTTGGCGCGGTGGGCCAGCGTGGTCGGCACGTTGTGATCAGTCATGGCGATCACGGTGTCGCGCCGCCACGACCTGCGGCCGCCGAGCTGAAGTCCTTCGAACGCCTGTGGGCCAGTGACTTCGTAGACGAGGTGCCGATCGACGTAGAGAAGAGCTTCGCCGTCATCGGTTTGGTCGACCAGATGGCGCTGTCAGAGCTTGTCGAAGAGGGTCAGAGGTGCGGCCATGCGAATGCCACTCACGGGATCAGCAGCACCGAGCCGATGGCCTGACCTTGTTCGATGGTCCGATGGGCTTGCGCGGCATCGTCCAGCGCAAAGCGATGACTCACGGTCGGCTGGATCGCTCCTTGGCGCAGCAGGTCGAAGAGTTCGTCACAGGCCGACTGGCGCGTGGACGGCGTTGCACCCCAGAAGCCGAATCCGGGGCGGTGCAGCGCCAGGCAACCCTTCTGCGCCAGAAGCATGATGTCCACCGGCGGCACGGGCCCCGATGCGTTGCCGTAGTTGACTGCGGCACCAAAGGGCTTCAGGCAGTCGAAGGACTTGATGAAAGTATCGCGGCCCACGCCGTCGAACACGGCGGCCACGCCGTCGGGTGCAAGTTTGAGGGTGGCCGCCACGAAGTCCTCATGGCGGTACAGGATGGCATGCGCGACGCCGTGGCGGCGGGCGAATCCGGCCTTGGCCTCGGAGCCCACGGTGCCGATCACCGTCGCGCCCAGATGGCTCGACCATTGCGCAAGCAGGCTGCCCACGCCGCTGGCGGCCGCGTGGATCAGGATCGAGTCGCCGGGTTGTGGCAGATGGCAGCGATGCACGATCACAGCCGCCGTCAGGCCCTTGAGCAGCAGCGCCGCCGCCTGCTCGTCGCTCACGTCCTCGGGAAGATGGATCAGGCAGGAAGCAGGCAGGTTCCGCTGTTCCGCGTAGGCGCCGGTGTCCTGGAAGAACAGGCCGCCCGTGCCCGCGTAGGCCACCCGCTCTCCCACGGCAAAATCCAGCACGTTCGCGCCGACCGCTTCGACCACGCCGGCGGCCTCATTGCCCAGCACCAGCGGGAAGCCCGGGCCGTGGCCCAGATAGAAGCCACCGTTGCGCACGTTGATGTCGGAGAAATTCACGCCCACGGCCGTGTGGCGAACACGGACCTGGCCGGGGCCCGGTGCCGGCAGATCGACGTGCAAGGGCTGCAGGACTTCGGGCCCGCCATTGCGCTGGATACAGATGGATTTCATGTCTGGACAGATGCGTGGAAGGTGGGGCAGGCTGCACGCCTGGGCGCGAGCAGCAGAGGCACGCCGTGCGTGCGACTGGCTTGTACGCGTGAAGCCTGCGCAAGTGTGCGGGAGGCTGGCTCCGTGCGCCGTCCCCTGCGAAGGGGACAGAGCGAACGGCGCGAGGATAATCAGCGTGTGCCGCGTCGCCCCAGCTTGCGGCGACGCGTTTGTCACCGGCCGCAAGACACGGCCTGTGCTTCGGGCGGCCGGGCCTGCCAAGCCGCCCTGGCTCCTACAGATCAGATCGCAGACCTTGAAAATGCTTCGCTCAGAAGAGACTCCGCGCCGCAAGGTTCAGTCCGCCGAAATCGGGCTTGCCGTGCTTCACAAGCTGGCCGTGATGGGCGGAGCCGCCTCCATCACGGCGCTGTCGGCCGAGCTGGAGGAGAACCCGGCCAAGGTGCACCGCTATCTGGTCAGTCTCGTTCAATCGGGATTCGTCTATCAGGACCCGGATTCCTCGAGGTACGTGTTGGGTCCTGAGAGCATCTTTGTCGGTCTGATCGCGCAGCGCCAGGCGCAGCCGCTGCGGGCGGCCACTTCCGAGCTTGCCGCCTTGCTCGATTCATTGAACGTGACCTGCTTCGTCGCGCTGATGGGCGAGAACGGTCCGATGATCATGCGCTGGGATGATCCCCGCGAGCTCGTCACCGTCAACGTGCGCGTGGGGTCGGTGCTTCCTTTGCTCTGGTCTGCGACGGGCCGCGTGTTTGCAGCGTTTGCACCTTCCGCTCAGGTAGACCACCTCATGCGCGAGGAACTGCGGGTGGCTTCGGCTGCGCATCGCCGGGAGATCGGCACGCTCAAGGACGCCCGACGTGTCATCGACACGGTTCGCGAGCAAGGCGCGGCATCCGTCGACGGAACGCTGCTGGCCGGAATCAGCGGGCTGGCGGTTCCTGTGCTTTCAGTGGACGGACGCGCGGTAGCCGCCTTCGGAGCGCTGGGCGTGTCGGGCAATTTCGATGTGTCGCTCGACGGGCCCAACGCCCAGGCACTGAAAGCGGCGGGCTCGCGCGCAAGTCACAAGCTGGGCTTCCAGGCCGGCTGACCCTTCGGTCGAGGAGTGTCCGCCCGCTGCCCGTGTAAGGGCGGCTGCGGCAGGGTTGCCGCTTTCGAGCCAATGCGCCAGCGCATCCGGCGTCGGCCTCTGCCCAGAAGACCTGGGAGCCTGCTGCCCAGACGGCCGCCTGAACTTTCCCTCATCTGCGTTGCTGGCCGTGCCTGCCTGCCTTGTGTTCGAACGGGACAGCTACGGGTTAGTGCCTGTTTTACCTTTAGCGTAATCGATTTATCATTAATCGAGCCCAAGCCGCGTCGGCATGGGCGCCATTACATGGAAACACGAAGATGATTCGCCGTTCCTTCTGCTTTGCGCTCTCGAGCTATGCGGCCTGTGCAGTGAGTCCTGCGTTGGCGCAGGCCTGGCCCTCCAAACCCTTGTCAGTCGTGGTTGGGTATGCCCCCGGGGGCGGCGTGGACTTCGTCATGCGGGCCATCTCGCAAGGGCTCGGCGCGCAGCTCGGGCAGCCGGTGATCGTCGACAACAAGGCGGGCGCCAGCGGCGTCATTGCAGCCACGGCCGTCGCGAAGTCGGCAGGCGATGGCTACACGCTCTTCGGCACCGATGGCGGTGCGGTGGTGTTGAACAAGGTGCTGTTCGACAAGCTGCCGTATGACCCGGACAAGGATCTGGTGCCGGTGTCGCTGGTGATCCGTGCGCCCCTGATCCTGGTTGCGCATCCCTCATTCCCTGCGTCCGATCTCAAGTCGCTGATAGCACTCGCGAGGAGCCAGCGGCTGTCCTACGCCTCTGCCGGCAAAGGCACCTTCCACCACCTCGGCATGGAACTGCTGAAGCGGCGCGCAGGCTTCGAAGCGATCGACATTCCCTACAAAGGCGCTGGGCCGGCCGCCCAGGACGTAATCGCGGGCCAGGTGCCGCTCATGACGGTCGACTCGATCGTCGGATTGCCGCACCTGCGCGCCGGCAAGCTGAAGGCGCTTGCCGTGCTGACGTCATCGCGCGTCCCGGCGCTGCCGGACGTCCCCACGGCTGCTGAGCAGGGTGTGCAAGGCGCAGAAGTCTACGCATGGGTAGGCATTGTGGCGCCCAAGGGCACGTCCGAAGCCGTGGTGACCCGGCTGTCTGCTGCGATACAGGCTGTCGTCCAGAGCCCCGAGGTGAGCCGACGCTTCACCGAACTCGGTATGGAACCCTATGCGAACGCGCCCTCGGAGTTTGCGCAGTTCATCGACGCCGAGAGCAAGCGTTGGCGTCCCCTGGTTCAGCAGCTCGGACTCAAGCTGGACTGACCTTCTGCCGGCGCCACAGCGTGCCGGCCCTGAATCCTCAAGCCTTCATCTCAATAAGGAGCTGTGCTCATGCGCCCGCTGTCCCAAGATGCCTCCGCGCCCAGAACGGGCCCCACCACTCGCGCGAGTGCATTGTTCGACCCATTCTCCACCGCATATCAGAACGATCCGCATCAAGTGCTGGGTGAGATTCGCGAAACCGAACCCATTTTCTTCTCGCCCGCACTCGGCAGTTGGGTGGTCACGCGGCATGAAACGGTCAAGTCGATCCTGAGGGACACGGTGCACTTTTCCTCGAAGATCGTCTCCGACCCGCTCGTTCCGTTGTGCCCACATGCCCGCTCGATCATCAGCGAATCGAGCTACGACGTGCCGCCAATGCTGGTCAACAACGACCCGCCGACACACGCCCGATACCGCAGATTTTTCACGGAGCCGCTCAAGCGGCCGCGGATGCTCGCGCTCGAGCCCTTCGTGCGCAAGACGGTGAACGAAAAGCTCGATGCCCTGCTGGCCGCACCGGGCCCGGCGGATCTGGTGTCTGGCCTGACTTTCGAGACCCCCGCCCTGGTACTCTTTCGTGCCTTGGGCATCCCAGAGGAAGACGTGCCGTCTGTCAAGCGCTGGGCCGACAGCCGCATGGTCCTGCAGTGGGGCAAGCCGACCGAGGACGAACAGGTCCGAATCGCGAAGGGCACGGTCGACTTCTATAGCTACACCGAAGCACTGGTGCGGCGCAAGCTCGATGCGCCAGGCGACGATGTCGTGAGCGACCTCCTGGCCCAGCGCGCCGGCTCGGACGAAAACATGACCTTGCGCGAGATCACGGGCACGGTGTTCAACCTGCTGTTCGCCGGGCACGAGACCACCACCACGGCAGCCACTGGCATGTTCAACAACCTGCTGCGCAACCGGCCAATGTGGGAATCGATCGTCGCGGGCCAGCAGGACTTGGACGCGGTGGTGGAAGAGTCGCTGCGCTATTCACCGCCGATCATCGGCTGGCGGCGGCTGGTGAAAGCGAATGTGGAGGTGCTGGGCCAGCCGCTGGTGGTGGGGGATCGGGTGCTCATGATGTTCGGTTCCGCCAATCGGGATCCCGAAGTCTTCGAAGAGCCGGAGTCGTTCAGTCCGGGCCGCTCCAACATTGCGCAGCATGTGAGCTTTGGCATGGGTATCCACTACTGCGCGGGCGCGCCGCTTGCACGGTTGGAGCTGAGCGTGATGCTCGACATCGTATCCAAACGCCTGCCCGGGCTGCGGATCGTCGATGCACATGCGCTTGAGTACGTTCCCAACACGGTTGCGCATGCGCTGAAGAAGTTGTTGGTCACTTGGTGACCCTGAAGCGTGCAGCCCGTCCGGTTTCGGCAAGCCCACCACAAAGATGCGTCTGATTCAACCCGACACTGTTGGTCACCTGCAGACCTTCGTGTTCCGCGCGCCTCGCTCGCTTCGAGTTGAGTTGCGTAGGGCTGTACTGAGGGAAGGATCGGCGTTGCAGCCTGAGCCGAGATTCGGAAAAGTCATCGGACGGCCTCGCGCAAACGGGCCGCATGAAGATCCATCGAATAGGGACCATTGGAGCTGAGCAGACGTAGATGAGGTTCCCAAACCACCTTCGCGGCAGCCGGATTGATCGAGAGCAAAACGTCGTAGCCCGAGGCCCTCAGCACTTTGTCGAGATAGTAGGGCAGCCGGGTTTTCTTGCCCGGGATTTTGGGATAGTTGGTGGTAAGTGCTATCAGCTCCCCGAACTTCGATACCGTGGTCAGCTTTGCGCCACGGAACGGATGATTCGGAACTGCGCGGGGACTGCCGCTCTCGTCAATGCGGAACGCCGCAGACGTCATCGCGATCGGCGCGTGGCAGATCAGCGAAAGCACGACCTTGTGCTCGTAGGCCAGATTGATAATCTCGCCCAGCCATGGCGAATCCCGAAAGTCGACCATCGGCGCGTGACCGCCAGGAAAATGGATGAAATCGAAATCCGAGAGTGAAAAGGCGTCGTCGGGATTCCGGTGACGTTCGACCACGGTCTGCACCGAAAGATAGTTCGCCTTCGCCGAGCCGGCTAGCACCCTCTCGACCTCGCCTCGAAATTCGGCGACCTCGGGATCGGTGTTTGGCAGAACCCGAGATACCGGAAGGTCGCCGAGATAGCGAGCGGCGAGGCGGAGTTCGGCATCCCTGCGAGCCACGAGATCGGGACGGCGGCGCGCGAAGGATTTGGGCGCGAGCATCTGGGACACCATCGCTCCGGTGAAGCGGTCGGTCGCCATGAAGGGCAACGACAGGCCATTGATGTCGAGCTGGGGCTCGGCGCCATCCGGTGTGCAGAATGTGAACTCGTGGCTGTTACCGAATTCCTTCAGCACCTGCGCCAGTTCAATCAAGAAGAAGCCGGTTGAAATTGGGGCATGACCGGCGGGTTCGCTCAGCGGAAGTTGGTGCGCCGACGAAAGTATGACAAGCGCCTTGCGGGACGTAGAAGGCTGCGGGGAAATGATCATGAGCCGTTGCTGTTCTGTGTTGGGTGATGCGGGTCCGTTCCGCCGGACTGCGCGCCGGCGTCGAACGTGTTTTGGAAGACAGTGCGGAAAAAGGCCGGAAGCACGCTGGCCCCTGTCGTGAGGCCAACCGCTCTATCAAGTGCGAGGCCGCGCTCCATCGCCGTCAATCCTGCGGCGATGTCTTCCAACGGCGCGGGCGGTATCGCTCCGCTGAGCGCAAACATGCGGCGGGCCAGAGCGGCATAGAGCCTGCGTTGCTCAGACATGAGCGATGAATAGGCGACGCCGAAATCGGCATTGCGGACAGCGTGCATGAGAAGCTCGGATGACAGCAGTGCGTGCTCGGGGCTCGCGGACAGCCGCTCGGCCCATGTTTCGAGACTCGATAGCGCCTCCTCCACGTCACCAGCACTGTCAATAATCGCCGCCACGCGGCGCGCTTCGTCGTCCTTGTGGAGCTTGAGGACCTCAAGCAGCAGCGCTTCCTTGCTGGCAAAGTTCGAGTAGAAGGCACCTTGCGAATAGCCAGCGTCCGCCGCAATATCGCGCACCGAGGCGGCGTAGAGACCGCGCAGGGCCACCAGACGGCGCGCAGACTCGACGAGCCGCTGGCGGGTTTGTTCTTGGCTCTGCTCGCGGGTCAGGAAACGCGGTTGAAGATCTCTCATCCCGTTCAGATAGCGATCGACATTTGGTTTGCAAGACCCTGGATAGGTTTTTTGACCACCTGAGCGGGCACCCTGCCGAACCAGCCGAAGTCCCCCTTCACTGCATCGCCCCGCACCACTTATTGGCCGCACGCAGCGGCCGATGGGCAGGGTTGCATGCGCAAGCCGGACCGGCCCATGGGTGGTATGGGCGGAACCTTCGTAAGTGCCCTGACCCCGCGCATCGACGGATTGGGAACCGTCAGTATTCATGGTGTGTCAGAGCGCCTTCACCAGTTCCGGCACGGCCGTGAACAGGTCGGCCACCAGGCCGTAGTCGGCCACCGAGAAGATCGGCGCCTCTTCGTCCTTGTTGATCGCCACGATCACCTTGGAGTCCTTCATGCCGGCCAGATGCTGGATCGCGCCCGAGATGCCCGCGGCGATGTACAGCTGCGGCGCGACGATCTTGCCGGTCTGGCCCACTTGCCAGTCGTTGGGCGCGTAGCCCGCATCGACGGCCGCGCGGCTGGCACCCAGGCCTGCGTTGAGCTTGTCGGCCAGGGGCGCCATCACTTCGGTGAACTTCTCGGCGCTGCCCAGGGCCCGGCCGCCCGAGACGATGATCTTGGCTGCGGTCAGTTCGGGGCGTTCGCTCTTGGTGACCTCGCGGCCCACGAAGCTGGACTTGCCGCTGTCGGCCACGCCTTCGGCGGTTTCAACGGCTGCGCTGCCGCCGGTGGCAGCGGCGGCGTCGAAGCCGGTGGTGCGCACGGTGATCACCTTGGTGGCATCGCTGCTCTGCACGGTGGCAATGGCGTTGCCGGCGTAGATCGGGCGCTCGAAGGTGTCGGGGCTCACGACCAACGTGATGTCGGAGATCTGCGCCACGTCCAGCTTGGCGGCCACGCGCGGGGCGACGTTCTTGCCGTTGGCGGTCGAGGGGAACAGGATGTGGCTGTAGTTGGCCGCGATGGCCAGCACCTGGGCAGCAACGTTCTCGGCCAGGTTCTCGGCCAGGCTCGGGCTGTCGGCCACGATGACCTTGGCCACGCCCGCGATCTGCGCGGCAGCCTTGCCGGCTTCGGCGGCATTGGCACCCGCGACGAGCACATGCACGTCGCCGCCGCAGGCAAGCGCTGCGGTCACGGTGTTGAGGGTCGCGGGCTTGACGGTCGCGTGGTCGTGTTCGGCAATAACTAGTGCGGTCATGTCGTTATGTTCCTCAGATCACTTTGGCTTCGTTCTTGAGCTTGTCCACCAGGGTGGCGACGTCGGGCACCTTGATGCCGGCGCCGCGCTTGGGCGGCTCGCTGACCTTGAGGGTCTTCAGGCGGGGCTTGACGTCCACGCCCAGGTCTTCGGGCTTGAAGATGTCGAGCTGCTTCTTCTTGGCCTTCATGATGTTGGGCAAGGTGACGTAGCGCGGCTCGTTCAGTCGCAGGTCGGTGGTGATGACGGCCGGCAGCGTGAGGGAGATGGTTTCCAGGCCGCCGTCGACTTCGCGCGTGACGGTGGCCTTGCCGTCTGTCACTTCGACCTTGGAGGCGAAGGTGGCTTGCGGCAGGTCGGTCAGGGCGGCGAGCATCTGGCCGGTCTGGTTGGCGTCGTCGTCGATGGCCTGCTTGCCCAGGATGACGAGCTGGGGCTGTTCCTTCTCGACCAGCGCCTTGAGCAGCTTGGCGACGGCCAGGGGTTGCAGCTCTTCGGTGGTCTCGACCAGGATGCCGCGGTCGGCGCCGATGGCCATGGCGGTGCGCAGGGTTTCCTGGCACTTGGCATCGCCGCACGACACGGCGATGACCTCGGTGACCACGCCCTTCTCTTTGAGGCGCACCGCTTCTTCCACGGCGATCTCGTCGAAGGGGTTCATGCTCATCTTGACGTTGGCAATGTCCACCCCGGTGCCGTCGCTCTTCACGCGCACCTTCACGTTGTAATCGACGACCCGTTTGACAGGCACTAGAACCTTCATGTATGAAAGACTTCCGAGAAATGGATCAGTAGGAACGGGGCAGCTTCAGCACATGCTCGGCCACGTGCCCCAGGATCATGTTTGTGGAGATCGGCGCGACCTGGTACAGGCGCGTCTCGCGAAACTTGCGCTCCACGTCGTATTCGCAGGCGAAGCCGAAGCCACCGTGCGTCTGCAGGCAGGCGTTCGCGGCCTCCCAACTCGCCTTGGCGGCGAGGTACTTAGCCATGTTGGCCTCCACGCCGGCGTTCTGGCGCGCGTTGATCTTTTCACAGGCGCGCCAGCGCATCAGGTTGGCCGCCTCCAGCTCGATGAAGCACTCGGCCAACGGAAACTGAATCCCCTGGTTCTGCCCGATGGGGCGCCCGAAGACCTTGCGCTCGCTCGCGTAGTCGCGCGCCTTTTCCAGAAACCAGTAGCCGTCGCCGATGCACTCTGCGGCGATCAGCGTGCGCTCGGCATTTAGTCCGTCGAAGATGACCTTCAGGCCCTTGCCCTCCTGGCCCAGCAGCGCGTCTTCTGGCAGCTCCAGGTTGTCAAAGAATAGCTCATTGGTCTCGTGGTTGACCATGTTCAGGATGGGGCGCACCGTCAAGCCGTTGCCGATCGCCTTCTCGAGCTCTACGATGAAGCAAGAAAGGCCGTCGCTCTTTTTCTGCACCTGGTCCAGCGGCGTGGTGCGCGCCAGCAGGATGAGCAAATCACTGTGCTGCACGCGGGAGATCCAGACCTTCTGCCCATTGATGACCCAGCGTCCATCCTTCTTGACCGCCGTCGTCTTGAGCTTGGTGGTGTCGCTGCCGGTGGTCGGCTCGGTCACGCCCATGGACTGCACGCGCAATTCGCCCGAGGCGATTCGCGGCAGATAGCGGTCCTTTTGCGCTGGCGAGCCGCTGAAGACGATTGTGTTCATCACGTACATCTGTCCGTGACAGGCGCCCGAATTGCCGCCTGAGCGATTGATCTCTTCCATGATCACGGACGCCTCGGCCATCGACAGGCCCGGGCCTCCGAACTCCTGAGGGATCAGCGCTGCCAACCAGCCAGCCTTGGTCAATGCCGTGACGAAGGCTTCGGGGTAGCCGCGCTTTTCGTCAACCTCGCGGTGGTAGGACGCGGGGAACTGCTTGCACAGGTCACCAACCGCATCGCGGATTTCCTGGTACTGATCAGGAGTGGAGAGGGCGAAGTCGGTCATATCGGCACGAAATATTAAGAAAGTGCGCGATACTAATATTTGATCGAACCGTTGAAAAATAGAATTACTTGATGACTCGATCAGCTTTCGAGATAGAGGAGAAAGATGTGGACCTCAAGCAACTGCGCGCCTTCGTCACCGTCGCCGAGACAGGCAATGTCACTCGAGCGTCTGGCCTCCTGAACTTGGTGCAGCCTGCGGTGTCACGCCAGCTGCGCATGCTGGAAGAAGACATGGGGACCGAACTGTTCGATCGCACCCGCCGCGGGATGCAGCTCACCGTCTCGGGGAAAACCATGCTGGAGTACGCCCGGCGCATCCTCAACGAGGTGGCGCGTGCTAAGGCCGAAATCCAGCCCACCGAAGGCCCCGTCTCGGGCATCGTGACCATCGGTCTGCTGGCCAGCACCTCGGACCTTTTGGCGACGAGGCTGGCTGCCGAGGTCGCCCAGCGCTACCCGCACATACGCCTTCGGTTGACGATCGGTTACGCCGGACATCTGCAGGACTGGCTCGAGGCCGGAGACGTGGATGCAGCCCTGCTCTATGGCCAGAAGGAAACCTCCGCGCTGCACGTGAAGGCGCTGCTGGAAGAAAGCCTGTGGGTGGTAGCGCCAGCCTCTGCACAGTTGTCACGGAAGCGGCCGCTGCGGTTAACGCGCGTGGCGCGCGAGCCGTTCATCTTGCCCGCAGCACCACAAGGCTTGCGTGCGGCCATTGAGCACGTTGCGACAGAGGCTGGCGTGATGCTGCAGGTCTTTGCCGAGACCAACTCGCTGAGCGTTCAGAAAGAACTGGTCGCACATGGCCACGGCTGGACGATTCTTCCAGCAGTGGGGGTCACCCAGGAGGTCGAGCAGGGCCTGCTGAGCGCAGCCCCGCTTGCCCCCCCTGGCCTAAAGCGCACAATCGTGCTGGCGGCGCCGAGTAGTCGGCAGGCCACAGCGCCGGTGCGCTGCGTGGTTGCAACGTTGATGGATTGCGTCAAAACCACCTTCGAGGAGGGCAAATGGCTGGACTCGCGCTGGCTGGCCCATTGAGTTCGGAACGGGACATAGTTCATTTTCATCGGCCTTGATGATCTGCACGCTGTCCATCGAACGCACTCGCCCTGATTTGCTGCGCGTAGTGCGCCACCTTGCGCGCAGTGCAAGGCTGCTATCCCACGAAGGCCAGCGGCAAGGGCCGCGTCGTCAACTTCGCATCGCTGGCGGGAGTCCTTAGGCATCGCGCGCTCAGTGTCCGCCAAAAACGGGCGAACGCCGCTCGGCAAATGCGGCCACGCCTTGCGCAAAAGAGCTGTCATCGATCAGCGCCTGCTGGCGCTCGCATTCGAGGGTCAACTGCTGCTCCAGGCTGTTGCGACAGGCGGTCACCGCGAGTGCACGCGACTCCAGGATCACACGCGACGCGGAAGCAGGAAATGCGTGGAATCCAGTGGTCTTGTCGGACTTCTAATCGCGCCACATTCCTTGCTTATTGACATCCAGCGCAGAGTTTCTGGCTGCGAGTAGTGGCCGGCGGTGTCGAGCCAGCCGTCAACGAAGTTCAACTGATCAAGATCGATTTCGCCCATCACTAGCTTTTCGGTGGGCGAGCGCCTGCACGACGCGGCCCGGTTGCCCTGGGTGCAACCGCGCCAGGACAAGCATCGTGCCTCGCTCGAGCGTAACCGGACGACCGTAGTGCGACAGAACCTTGGCGCTTGCGGGCCGCTCGCGTCGGACCTGAAGCTATAGATATACCGGCGTGTCGGACTATTTTGAGCTAAGCTTCTTTCCACCTCCCCACCCATCGAAATGCAGTACAGCAGGAGACAACTTGTGAGCCTTCCGACTCGTCGTTCATTCATGGCGACCGCACTGGCACTTGCTGCAGGCGGCGCTGCGCGTGCGCAGACAACCAAGCCCAAAAGCTTGACCACCCTGATAGTTCCTTATCCGACTGGCGGCGCTTCAGACGCTACCGCGCGCGGTATGCAGCCCACCCTACAGCGCGTTCTTGAGCAGGCAGTAATTGTCGAGAACATCGGGGGCGCGTCCGGAACGATCGGTGTAAACAAGTTGCTTGCAGGCCCGTCCGACGGCTCAGCTCTGTTGTTGGCTGGTCCCACTGAGATTATTCTGGCCCCCCTCGTCGTACTCGGCGTGAAGTACAAATCCGAACACCTGCGCGCCGTGGCAGGCATCGGGTCCCACACCCTGGTTCTGGTAGCGAGGTCAGATCTTGGCGTCGGGACATTCGCGGAACTGGTCGAGCGCATGCGGGACAAATCCAAGCCGTCACTCTCCTATGGCAGCTTCGGAATCGGGTCCTATGCGCACCTGGCGATGGAGGACATGAAGACGCAGCTTTCCGTAGACGCCACACACGTGCCATACAAAGGCTCCGGAGTGCTCGTCACGGATCTTGCCGGTGGACACGTCGACTTCGGCCTCCTCCCGCTTGTCGGAAACGTGGCTGACCTGATCAAGTCCGGAAAGTTTCGCGCTCTCCTCGTCACTGACACATCGCGCAACCCGCAGCTCCCTCATGTCCCGTCGGCTTTGGAAGTCAAGGGTTTATCGAACTTTGAGTATGTCATCCGCGGGTACGTCGTAGTTCCGAGAGCGACGCCAGACGCAGTCGTTGAACGCCTTGCAGCCGCGGTCAACACCTGTATCGCAGATCCCGCTTTTCGGCAGTTCCTAGAAGGAACCGGGGCGACGCCGCCGGCACCGCACGAGCCATCCGAAGCCGAGCGTTGGTACAAGGCGGATATCGACCGATACCGCAAGCTTGCCAAGGCGATCAAGCTGGAGCCCTCTTGATCGATCGAGAATTTGCAGGCCTTGCGGGCCCGCAACATGAATTCCTCGAGAGGGCAGGGCTGCACTGCCATGTCCTGAGCCGCGCGGAACTGCAGGTTGAGCGCGGCCGCATGAGCGCAGTGTTCAACGCAACAGCGGTGGCTCCGCCTTGGCGTCCTATCTCAGCATCCTCACGGCTGCGTGATTGGCGTCGGAGAAGCTGTCGCCGCTTGCCCTCAGCAGAACCTGTTCATCAGACCACCAGCAGGATTTTGCCGATATGACCGCCGGCTTCCAGCGCAACGTGCGCAGCTGCTGCCTCGTGCAGGGCGAACCTGCGGTCGATCACAGGTCGAATTTTGCCGCTCGCGATGTGCGGCCAAATGCGAACCATCAGCGCGTTCACAATTGCAGCCTTGTAAGCAGGCGGCCGAGAGCGCAGGGTCGAACCGGTGATCTTGAGGCGGCGCTTCATCACCTCGTAGATGTCGAAATTCGCCATATGACCACCCAGAGCGGCGATAAAGACCAGGCGCCCGTAGTCCGCAAGTGCTGAAATTTCGCGCGGAACATAGTCTCCGCCGACCATATCGAGGATAACGTTCACGCCGGCTCTTTCCGTCGCGGTGCGCACTGCGGCGGCGAAGTCTTCCTTCCGATAATTAATCGCGCGCGTCGCACCCATTTCAATGCATGCAGCGCATTTTTCATCGGTGCCAGCGGTGGTGTAGACGGGATGGCCGAGTGCTGCTGCCATCTGTATGGCCGCAACGCCAATGCCGCTGGAGCCTCCCTGGACAAGGAGACTTTCTCCAGCCGTGAACTCACCCTCTTGCCACACGGCACCCCACACCGTGCAAAAGGCCTCCGGCAACGATGCGGCGTCAATCAAGGAAACGCCTCGCGGAACGGGCAGGCACTGGGTCGCAGGTACAGCACAGTACTCTGCATAACCCCCTCCTGGAAGCAAGGCGCAGACCTCCTGCCCGGCTTCAAAACCCGTCGTGTGCGGGCCAACTGCGACCACTGTACCGGACACTTCGAGTCCGGGCAGATCTGACGCCCCCGGCGGCGGCGGGTAGTTTCCCTGTCGCTGAACGATGTCACCCCGATTCAGTCCTGCCGCGGCGACCTTGATGAGGAGCTCTCCGGCAAGAACGCTGGGCACCGGCCGCTCGCAAAGGCGCAAGACTTCCGGAAGGCCGGGTTCAGAGATTTCGATAGCGCGCATGGACGCAGGAAGATTGGGAAGGCTCACCTTGATCGGAATGTGGATTGCTGATCGGGATTGAACTCTGGAAGAGGAATAATCAGCGGAATCAGTTTTTCACGAGCCTCTTGTGGGGAAATGAATTCGTCGGCCGGAATCTGAATGAATTCAGAGTCCATGTCGCTGCCGAACTCCCCCGTCAATCGTCCTCGTTTATCAAACGTCCAAAGCGCGACCGCACCTTCCGAGCGCCTCACGTAGTGGCCTGTCGGGTCAGCCTTCCGGCCCATAGCCACCACTTGGGCGCCAGTCACATGCTGAACTAGCGTTGAGCAGTAAGTGAAGGATTGCTCCGAGAGATGGATCACTTGGTCCTCGTGAAGAATCACGGAACCACCAAACTTGTCGTAGAAACCCCTGACTTCCTCGCGCCCTTTGAGTTCCACAAGAGTTCCTCCTAGCTGGATCCTGTAGTGCGGTTCGTCCACCATCATGGCCGGCTCGAAAATCTTGTCGATCAGTCGAACGACCTCCGATAGCGAGTGCCTTTTGTAAACCTGGAGGTAATGCCTTTGGAGAGGCGTCAATGAACTGCTCGCGAGCAAGCGATCCACGGACTGTAGGGATTTAGTGATGTCCGACTTCATTCGTATCTCCTCTTTGTTCGTCCATTAAGCCAAGCGGAAGGATAGGTTCGACAGCTCGTACTGACTATCGCGTGGGCAATGAGCGCAGCGCACAGCTGAACTTATCAATGCTCGCTATCGGCCTTGGAAGCGGATCTGCTCTACGGACTTCATTCTTGGCAAGAGCTTCTCGCGACATTCAGCGACGGTGATGAATTCCTCGGGGGGGCAGGGCCGAACTTTCATATCTGCACCGTGGAAGACCGTCTCGCCGGCCAAGAGGGCATCGCTGTTGTAAGGGAAGAAGCAGATGATGCTTTGGCTGACGATGTAGAACTTCGCGGGATCTTCGACGGTCACGCCCTGCGCCTGCAATTGAGCGCCTTTCCAGAAGCGATGGCTGATGTAGTCAGTCATCAGCCCGTCGTCGGAAACCATGATGTGTTCGTCGGTGTGGTAGATGACGGTGCTCTCGGTATCCACCATCATCCGATAGATTGCGGATACTTCAGTCATCCCCTTCGCTGAGAACAACTGCTCGCAGACATGAATGCGGTACACGGCGTCGGGCGCGGTCATTTCGGGAACCAGAATCTGCTCCCACATGCCGCACACCTCGAGATTGGCGTGGCGACGGTAGTTCTCGAGGATGGCCTTGTGGAATGGGTTAGCGCATCGCTCGATCGCATCGTCGACCACATGCATGCGCTGGTTGATGTCGTATTTCATCTGTCGTCTCCTTAACGGCTTGAGAGTTTCGCGACAAGGATATCCGCGCGAACTACAGCTGTCCCGGTGCGCTTGATGATCAGGCTGCGAAGCTGCACTGATCAATATCGTCTCCATAAAAGACCATGCGGTCGGACAATAGCGGGGCTTCTCTTCCCAATCCCAGGCCGGTGAAAAATCAACTACAGGAGACAACTCGTGAGCCTTCCCACTCGTCGTTCATTCATAGCGTCCGTTCTGGCGTTGATCGCAGCCGATGCGGCGCGCGCGCAGGTAGGCAAGCCCAATCAGGTGGTCACGCTGATCGTTCCATTTCCTGTAGGTGGCTCGGCGGACGCAACCATGCGCAACTTGCAGCCCCTTCTGCAGCGCGCACTCAATCAGACGGTGATTGTCGAGAACATCTCGGGCGCGTCCGGAACGATTGGCGTCGGGAAGTTGCTTGCAGCTCCCGCCGACGGCACGACTCTACTGTTCGCCGGCCCCAGTGAATCCATCCTGGCACCCCTCAGCATGAGCGGTGTGAAGTACAAGGCTGAAGACCTGCGCGCCGTGACAGGCATCGGAGCCACACGCCTGGTTCTGGTAACGCGGGGCAATCTGGGCGCAAACACATTCCGCGAATTGGCCGAGCGCCTGCAGGACAGATCCAAACCGTCGCTTTCTTATGGCAGCTTTGGGATTGGTTCCTTCGCGCACCTGGCCATTGAAGACATGAAGATGCAGCTCTCGCTGGACGCCATTCACGTGCCCTACAAAGGCGCCGGAACTTTCATTACCGATATTGCCGGCGGGCATGTCGATTTCGGCGTGCTGCCCCTGATCGGAAATGTGGTGGATCTGATCAAGAGCGGAAAGCTGCGTGCCCTCCTCGTCACTGATACATCACGCAGTCTCCAACTCCCAGACGTGCCGTCGCTCGCAGAAGTCAGGGAGCTGTCCAACTTCGACTATGTCATCAACGGGTACATCATGGTTCCAAAAGCGACTCCGACCGCAGCCGTGAAGACTCTGTCAGTCGCGCTCAACACCTGCCTTGCGGATCGCAATTTCCGGCAGTTCATGGAAGGATCCGGAGCTTTCCCGGCCGCGGTGAATGAGCCGCCTGAGGCCGAGCGGTGGTACAAGGCCGATATCGACCGATACCGCAAGCTTGCGAAGGCGATCAAGCTGGAACCCTCTTGATCGATCGAGAATTTTGCAGGCCCTTTCCGGACCCGCGATGCCTCAAATCTGCGCCATGCCGCCGTCGGCGGCCAGATCGACGCCCGTGATGAATGAGCTCTCGTCCGACGCCAGGAACAACGCTGCGTTTGCGACTTCGTCGGCCCGGCCCATGCGGCCGACGGGGATTTGTGGGGCCATCGACGCTGCAAAAAGCGCCGCCTTGTCATCCGGAACGCCCAACTTGCCGGCCATGGGGGTCTCAGTTGGCCCCGGGCTGAGGCTGTTGACGCGGATGTTCCGGCTTCGTAGGTCGTTCGTGAGGCTGCGCGCCAACGAGCGTACTGCCGCCTTGGTCGCGCTATAAACGCTGAACAGCGCTGTCCCCCGCGAATTGGCGATGGACGAGGTCAGCACGATGGAGGAGCCATCCTTGAGAAGAGGAAGCGCCTTTTGCACCGTGAAAAAGGCGCCCTTGACATTGATCGCGAACATGGAATCGAGTTGCTGTTCCGTCACGTCAGCGAACGGAATGAGGTTGGCAACACCCGCATTCGCGAACACGATGTCCAAGTGCCCGAAGCGCTTGCCGATCTCGGCATAGAGACGGTCGAGATCCGAAAGAGAGCTGACGTCAGCATGCAAGCCCGTCACGCCCAATTCCGAGGCGGCGACCTCAATTGCCTGCTTGTCGCGCCCACATATGATGACCTGGGCGCCTTCCGCAGCGAAGAGCCGGGCGGCAGCAAACCCGATGCCGCTGTTGCCGCCGGTGATGAGTGCAATCTTGTTGTCCAGTCGTCCCATGGTGAATTCATTCGTAAGTTGATCGAATTCCCAATCTATGTCCGAATAGTCGACCCTTCAACCTCCCAAAGAAGAACACCCTGTGCACCACCCCTTACCAGTGGACCGCTCGCACCTGGACGGTCTGATCGTCTTCCTGGCAGTCGCGGAGCTGCGCGGATTCCGTGGAGCAGCCCGCCATTTGGGCATCACGTCTTCCGCTGTGAGTCAGACCATACGAGCCCTGGAGGGACGGGTCGGCGTGCCACTGCTGTACCGGACGACCCGCAGCGTCGGCCTCACGCAAGCCGGCGAGCAGCTTTTGTCCCATACGCGGCCGGCGATAGAAATGTTGAACGCGGGATTCGCCGAGGCGGCAAACCTGGGAAGCGTTGTGAGCGGAAAGCTTCGGATTACGTCTCCGCGCGGGATGCTCCCGCTGTTGGCGAACAGGCTGTTCCCGGATTTCTTTCGGGCCTACCCGAAAGTCCAGTTAGAACTGTATGGGGAGGAGGGTGTCCTGGACATCGTGGAACACGGATTTGACGCTGGCATTCGGCGGCCCGCGCATGTCCCGGTGGATATGGTGGGTATCAGAATCACGCCGCCGGTGCGGCTTGTGGTGGTGGGCACGCCCTTCTTCTTCCGCAAGATCGGGCGTCCTGCCAGGCCCGAGGATCTGGGCAAGCTGCCCTGCATTCAGTCGCGACTGTCCCTGACCTCGCCCACGGCTTGGCCATTCATGGTGGAAGGGCAGCGCTTGGAGGTCGCGGTCGATGGGCCCTTGATCCTCAATGACGTCGAAATGATCATCCACGCGACATTGCGAGGGGTCGGCCTGGCGAGGGTTCCTTCAGCACTGGTCCTTGACTACTTGGCGCGCGGCGAAATGGAGACGGTGCTCGACGAGTTCGGATTCGATGAGGATGGTCTCATGCTGTTCTACCCGAGCCGGTCCCAGTCATTGCCAAAGCTAAAGGCGTTCGCGGACTTTGCCATCCCGCGGCTGCGGCAGGACTTCAGCGTGAAAGACTATTTGCCGACCTCTTTTCGGGACGGGTTCCCGCAATAGTTCGTTCTGCGGCTCAGGCCTTCTCGGCCATGAACTTGCTTGAGAGACAGGCGCGCCCTGCGCTCGCACAGTTGCGGGCCTTGAACCACGGCGGGATCATGTCATCAACAGGTCCTTACCTGCGCCCTGCAAGGGACGAAACCAAGGGTGTTCGGGTCGCGCCAGCTCAGGCCTGCACTTCCGGCAACTGAACGACGATACCGTCCAGTGCGACTTGCATTTTGATCTGGCAGCACAGCCGGCTGTTCTCGCGCGGGTCTGGCACGCCCTCGAGCATGAAGGTCTCCGTCTCCGATATCGCGGGCAGTTTGTCGGCCCAGTGCGCGTCGACGTAGGCGTGGCAGGTGGCGCAACTGCAGGAGCCGCCGCAGTCGCCGAGGATGCCTGGCACCGCGTTGTCCAGGGCGATCTGCATCAGCGTGCGGTCGGGGGGAGCAGTCACCCGATGGGTGGTGCCATCGTGCTCAATGAATGTCACTTGGAGCATGAGTTTCCTTACATCTCATAGAGGTTGATCGGAGCCGTTGTGGCTGAACTGATCGCTTTGTACTGTTGACATAGACCGTCCAGTCGGACTATTATTGATCCAACAGCGGCGCATCGCAATGCTTTTGCGTCTTGCAGAAACACTCTTTGTGAAGGTGACAACATGAGTACCTGTGCCTCGGTGATTCCCATCACCAACGCAAATCCAGAGCCTCGCGCGTGGGGCGATCTGGTCCGAGAGAACCAGGTGCACGGCTCGCTTTACACCGACCCGACGATCTTTCAAGAAGAGCTGCGCAAGATATGGTTTCGCACCTGGGTCTACGTCGGTCATGAAAGCGAAGTGCCCAAGCCCAATGACTACGTGATGAAGTCGATCGGGCCCGAGCCGATCCTCATGACGCGTGACCGTGAAGGCAGGATCCATCTCCTGCACAACCGTTGCCCGCACCGCGGCAATCGGGTGTGTATGACCGAGAAGGGGTCGGCCCGTTCGTTCACATGCCCGTATCACGGCTGGACCTTCACCAACGATGGTGCACTGCGCGGCTATCCGTTCCCCTCGGGCTATGAAGGTGTCGACAGGTCGGAACTTGGGCTTGGCAAGGTGGCGCGCGTCGCCTCCTACAAGGGCTTCGTCTTCGGATCGATGGCGCAGGAGGGACCTTCGTTGGAAGAGCACCTGGGCGCGGCGATGCAGGCCATCGATGCGCTGTGCCTGACCTCGCCCGAGGGCGAGGTGGAGGTCACGGCCGGCTTCCTGAAGCACAAGGTCAAGTCCAATTGGAAATTCCTGGTGGAAAACGAGACCGACGGCTATCACCCGTCGTTCGTGCATGCCTCGATCTTCGAGGTCGCGAAAAGCGGAATCGGTTCGCTCTACAGCAGCGACTCGACGGCGGTGTCGCGCTACTTCGGCCAGGGGCATTCCGAGAACGACCTGCGGCCCGAGTTCCGCAAGCGCGATGTCCCGATGAGCTGGTTCAACACCACCGCAGATCGTCTGCCCGAGTACACGCGGAGCATGGAAGCCGCCTACGGGGTGGAGCAGGCCCGCAAGATCATGATCGACGGCACGCCGCACATCATGATCTACCCGAATCTCTTCATCGCGGAGATTCAGATCTTCGTGATCCAGCCGTTGGCGTTCAACGAGTCCGTGCAGCACGTCACGGCGCTGCAGTTCAAGGGCGCGCCCGACCTGAATCGTCGTTTGCGTCAGCAGACCATGGGGTCGGTCGGCCCGGCCGGCTTCCTGCTGGCGGACGACGCGGAGATGTACGAACGAACCCAACTCGGCGTTCAGGCGAAGAGTCCGGAATGGCTGTATCTGGGCCGCGGCAAGCACCGCGAGCGCACCGATGAAAACGGCTATCTGATTGGCGACGCCACGGACGAGACGCCCACGCGCGGCATCTGGCGGCACTACCGCTCGCTCATGGAGGCGGCGTGAACATGAATGTCGAAGACCTGTTGCTTCACCATGAGGTGTCGCAGTTCATCTATCGCGAAGCGCGCCTTCAGGACAACCACGAGTACGACGCCTGGGAGGCCCTGTGGACCGACGACGGCGTCTACTGGATCCCCGCCAACGGCGACACCAGCGACCCGGAGCTGGAGATGTCCATCATCTATGACAACCGCTCGCGCATCGCATTGCGGGTGCGCCAGTTCCACACCGGCAAGCGCTACAGCCAGTCGCCGCGCTCGCCGCTGCGCCGGGTGATCTCCAACGTGGAGATTCTTGAAAACGACGGCACCGCCCTGGTGGTCACTGCGAACGCGATCGTGTTCGAGGCGCATGCGCGCGGCGACACGATCTGGGGCTCGCGCAACGAATACCAGCTGCGCCGCGAAGGCGGCACGCTGCGCATGGCCGGCAAGAAGGTGGTGCTGACCAACAACGAAAGGGCCCTCTATTCGATGGCCTTCCTGATCTAGATCCCTGAACCCGAGCCCGCACACCCCACGCCGCGAGGCAGGAGAAAAAAGATGACTGGAGACAAGCGAAGCGACAGCCCCTCGATCGAGGTGCTGGTTGCCGAAGGACCGGCACGGCTGGAATTGCATGCCGACGGCGTGGCCCACGTGCGGCTGAACCGGCCCGAAGCCTCAAACGGCCTCGACATGGAACTGCTCAAGGCGCTGCACGAGGTGCTGATGCAGGTGCACGGCGAGGGCCGTGTGCGCGCCGTGCTGCTCACGGGCGAGGGCAAGCACTTCTGCGCCGGCGGCGATGTTCACACCTTCCTGTCCAAGGGCGAGGCGTTGCCCGACTACATCCGCATGGCAACCTCCTACCTGCAGCTGGTGGTGGCGCTGCTGATGCGGCTCAACGCGCCGGTCGTCTGTGCGGTGCAGGGCTTTGCGGCCGGCGGCGGCGGCATGGGGCTGGTGTGTTCGTCCGATGTGGTCGTGGCGGGCGAATCGAGCCGCTTCCTGGCCGGCGCGACGCGCGTGGCGATGGTGCCCGATGCCGGCGTCTCGGTGACGCTCACGCAGTTGGTCGGTTTTCGCAAGGCGATGGACATCCTGTTGTTCAACCCGGTGATCGACGCCGCCGAGGCGTTGCGCATCGGGCTCATCTCGCGCGTGGTGCCCGACGAAGCACTGGCCGGCGAAGCGCTGTCGTTGGCGCGCCAACTGGCGGCCGGTGCCCCGGCGGCACTGGCGGCCACCAAACGGCTGCTGTGGAACGGGATCGGCCTCGGCGCCGAGGCCGCGATGCCCGAGGAGAACCGCACCCAGGCCCAACTGGCCGGGATGAAGGATGCGCTGGAGGGCCTGGCGGCGGTGATCGAAAAGCGCGCGCCGCGCTTCACGGGGAAATGAGCACCGTGCGCAGCGTGTTCCTCACCGGCGGCGCCAAGGGCATCGGCGCCGCGATCGCACGCCGGCTGGCGGCCGAGGGCGCATGCGTGACCATCGCCGACCTGGACATCGCGAGCGCGCAGGCCTTGGCTGCGGAGATCGGTGCCACTGCCGTCGAGCTCGACGTGGCCGACCTCGAGCGCGCGCATCGCATGGTGCTGGAGACCGGGCCGCACCAGATCCTGGTGAACAACGCCGGCATCGACCAGCATGCCTATTTCACGCAGACCCAGATCGCCGACTGGCGCCGGCTGCTGGCCGTCAATCTCGAATCGGTGTTCGCCACCACGCACGCGGCCTTGCCAGCGATGCAGGCAGCCGGTTTCGGCCGCATCATCAATATCGCCTCCGAGGCCGGCCGCATGGGTTCGCGCGGCGCGGCGGTGTATGCCGCCGCCAAAGGCGGCGTGATCGCCTTCACGCGTTCCATCGCGCGCGAAAACGGCCGCAAGGGCATCACGGCCAACGTGATCGCGCCGGGGCCGATCGACACACCGTTGCTGCGCGAAGCCGTGGCCGCTGGCGGCGACAAGCTGCTGGACGCCATGAGGGGCGCCACGCTGGCCGGCCGGCTGGGCACGCCCGAAGAAGTGGCTGCCGCGGTCGCTTTCCTGGCCTCCGACGCTGCGGCCTTCATCACCGGCGAGACCTTGGGGGTTTCCGGCGGCATGGGGTGCGGCCAATGAGCGAGCGCAAGATCACCGCTTCCGACGAACAGCTCGACGGCGTCATACGCCGCGTGCTGTCGGTCTACCGAAGCTGGGGCCGCAACGCCACGGTGACGCAGATGCGCGCCGATTGGGATGCGCTCTTCGGCGGCCAGCCCGTGGAGGCTGCGGTGCAGCCTGTGACCATCGACGGCCTGAGCGCCGAGTGGATCGCCGGCCCACAGGCAAATCCACAGCGCGTGGTGCTCTACTTTCATGGCGGCGGCTTCCAGGTCGGGTCGGTGCATTCGCACCGCGAGTTGATGGCGGGGATTTCCGAAGCCACCGGCTGCCGCGTGCTGGGCCTGGACTACCGGCTCGCACCCGAGCATCGTCATCCGGCGGCGCTCGATGACGCCTGCGCCGCCTACGACTGGCTGATCACGCAGGGCACGCAGCCCGCCGACATCGTCTTCGCAGGCGACTCGGCGGGTGGCAGCCTCGTGCTGGCCGCCTTGATCAAGCTGCGCGACGCGGGCCGTGCACTGCCCGCGGGCGCGGTGCTGATGTCCGCCTGGACCGACATGACGGCCTCGGGCGAGAGCTACGTCTCGCGCGCCCAGAGCGACCCGATCCACCAACGCCCAATGATCCTCGCCATGGCGCGCAATGCCCTCGGCGCCGAGGGCGATCCCCGGCATCCGTGGGTGTCGCCGCTGTTCGCTGAACTGCATGGCCTGCCGCCGCTGCTGATCCAGGTCGGCGACCGCGAGACGGTGCTCAGCGATTCGGTCGACTTCGCCGCGAAGGCCAAGGCGGCCGGCGTCGATGTGCGTCTGGAGGTGTGGGACCGAATGATCCACGTCTTCCAGCAATTCCCTGACGACCTGCCCGAAGCGCGCGACGCTCGGCGCGCCATCGGTGCCTTCGTTCGAAGCCTTTCTTCAACCCCTTCCATCACGAGAAAGTCCTGACCATGTTCGGAATCATCGGATACGGCGGCTACGTGCCCCGCCTGCGGCTTGTTCGTCGCGCGGCGGCCGAGGCCAATGCGTGGTACGCCCCCCAATTCGTCAACGCTGCCAAGGGCACGCGCGCCTTTGCCAACTGGGACGAAGACAGCATCACGATGGCGGTGGCCGCAGCGCGCGACTGCCTCGGCGCGGCGGACGATCGCTCGCGCATCGCCAGCGTGCTGCTGGCATCGGGCACGCTGCCGTTCGCCGAGCGGCTGAACGCCGGCGTGGTGTGCGAAGCGCTCACCCTGCGCGACGACGTGCAGGCGGCCGACGTCACCGGCTCGCAGCGTGCGGGCGTTTCGGCGCTGGCGCAGGCCGTGGCGCAGGTACGCAGCGGCGGTGGCGATGTGCTCGTGTTGGCATCCGACAATCGCAAGACGCGCGCAGCCAGTTCGCAGGAACTGGATTTTGGCGACGGCGCCGCCGCGCTTCAGATTGGCCGCGACAAGGTGCTGGCCGAGTACCTGGGCGCCGGCACGGTCACGGTCGATTTCGTCGACCACTTCCGTGCCGCGGGGGAGGACATCGACTACGCCTGGGAAGAGCGCTGGGTGCGCGACGAGGGCATCACCAAACTCGTGCCACGGGCCGTGAGGGCTGCGCTGGCCGAGGCGAAAGTCGAAGCTGCGCAGATCGACCACTTCATCTTCCCGACCACCTTCCAGAAGATGGACCAGCAACTGGCCAAGGCCTGCGGCGTGCGCGCCGAGGCGGTCACCGATTCCCTGGCCTCGCGCGTGGGCGACACCGGCCTGCCGCACGCGCTGCTGCTGCTGGCCCATGTGCTCGAGCGCGCCCAGCCTGGCCAGCACATCCTGCTGGCCCAGTTCGGCAGCGGGGCGCAGGCGATGGTCTTCCGCGTCACCGACGAAATCCGCAACTTCCGCCCGGCCAAGGGTGTGAGCGAATGGATCCGCCGCGGTGTCGAGGAGACCGCCTACACGCGTTTCCTGTCCTTCAAGGGCCAGCTCGATCTGGAGCGAGGCATGCGCGGCGAGCAGGAGCGCAAGACGGCACTGTCCACCGCGTACCGCCATCGCAGCGCGATCCTGGGTCTGGTCGCTGGGCGCTGCGAGGTGACCGGCAGCGTGCACTTCCCGCCGTCGCGCATCTCGTACGACCAGGGCAAGCCGCTGCAGGACACGCAGAAGCCCTACAAGCTGGCCGAACGCCGCGGCACCGTGTTGAGCTGGTCGGCCGAGTTTCTTTCGTTCCACCGCTCACCGCCGCACCGCTATGGACAAGTGGACTTCGACGGCGGTGGCCGCGTCCTCATGGAGTTCACCGACACCGGCGAGGGCGAGATCGATGCCGGCAGCGCGGTCGAGATGACGTTTCGCATCAAGGACATCGACGACCGTCGCGGCTACACCCGCTATTTCTGGAAAGCCACCCCGGTGCGCGCCGCCGCAACGGAAAAAGGATCGGAGTAAATCATGGCCGCAGGTATCAAGGACAAGGTCGCCATCCTCGGGATGGGTTGCAGCAAGTTTGGCGAGCGCTGGGACGCGAGCCCGGAGGACCTCATGGTCGAGGCCTACAACGAGGCCATGGCCGACGCCGGCATCGCGCCCGAGCAGCTCGACGCCGCCTGGTTCTCGACCCACATGGACGACGTCGGCACCGGCCGCGGCGGCACACCGATGGGCATCGCGCTGCGCCTGCCCAACATCGGCGTGACGCGCGTGGAGAACTTCTGCGCTGGCGGCTCCGAGGCCATCCGCGCCGCGGTGTACGCGGTGGCCGCCGGCGCGTGCGACGTCGCGATCGCGCTGGGCGTGGAAAAGCTCAAGGACACCGGCTACGGCGGCCTGCCGGTGGCCACGGTCGGCACCTACATTCCGCAGTGGTATCCCAATGCGGTGGCGCCGGCCAACTTCGCGCAGCTGGCGTCGGCCTACCGCAGCAAGCATGGCGTCGATGCGGCTCTGCTCAAGCGGGCGATTGCGCATGTCTCGGTCAAGAGCCATGCCAACGGCGCGAAGAACCCGAAGGCGCACTTCCAGAAGGCCGTGAGCGAAGAGACGGTGCTGAAGGCACCGATCATCGCCGAGCCGCTGGGCCTGTTCGACTGCGCCGGCGTGTCCGACGGTGCGGCCGCAGTGATCGTCACGCGGCCCGACATCGCACGCAGCCTGGGCAAGCGCGAGCTCGTGACCTTCAAGGCGCTGCAGATCGTGACCTCCAACGGCTGGGAGCTGCAGTCCAACGAATGGGACGGCAGCTACGTGCACACCGCGCGCATCGCGGCGCGGCGCGCCTACGCCGAGGCCGGCATCACCCGGCCGCGCGAGCAGATCAGCATGACCGAGGTGCACGACTGCTTCTCGATCACCGAACTGGTGACGATGGAAGACCTGGGCCTGTCCGATGTGGGCGGCGGCGTGAAGGACGTGCTCGACGGCATGTTCGATGCCGACGGAAAGATCCCGTGCCAGATCGATGGCGGCCTCAAGTGCTTCGGCCATCCGATCGGCGCCAGCGGCATCCGCATGCTCTACGAGATGTACCTGCAGCTGCAGGGCCGGGCGGGCCCGCGCCAGCTGAGCAATCCCTCGGTGGGCCTGACCCACAACTTGGGTGGACAACCTTCGCAGAACGTGTGTTCGGTTTCCATCGTCGGCCTGGAAGGCGCCTGACATCGTCCACAAGCAGATCATGACCGTCAGCCTTACTCAATCCATCCACCGCGCCCTGCAGCAGAACCCGCAGCGCGTCGCGACGATCGCCTATGGGCGCCGTCGGACCTACGCCGAGTTTGTCGGCCGCGTCCAGCGGCTGGCCGGCGGCCTGCGCAGCCTCGGCGTCAACAAAGGCGACAGGGTCGGCATCCTGTCGCTCAATTCGGACCGCTACCTTGAAGTCTTCATGGCGGTGTTCTGGATCGGCGCGGCGATCAATCCGGCCAACACCCGCTGGAGCGCAAAGGAGCTCGCCTTCTCGTTCAACGACTGCGAGACCACACAGCTCTTTGTGGACGACGCCCATCTGCCGTTGATGGACGAGGTGCGGGCCGAATCGCGCACGCTGCGCGAGATCATCTATCTCGGCAACGAAGCCTGCCCCGCGGGCATGGTCGACTACGAGCAATTGATGGCACAGTCCGACCCCGTGGACGACGTGGGCGCAGGCGGCTCCGACTTGGCCGCGGTGTTCTATACCGGCGGCACCACCGGCTTTCCCAAGGGCGTGATGGCCTCCCACGACAGCCTGATGGGTGCGGCCTTGAACCGGCTGGCCATGGGCTACCCCTTGGGCCCGGTGTACCTGCACGCCGCGCCCGTCTTTCACCTCGCGGGTGCCATGGGCGTCTGGTGGCAGTTCGTTGCCGGCGGTACGCACGTCCTGCTGCCGACCTTCAACGCGCTGCAGTTCATGGAGACGGTCCAGAACGAGCAGGTGACCGACACGCTGCTCGTGCCGACCATGATCCAGATGGTGCTGGACCATCCCGAGTTCAGCAAGTTCGACCTGAGCAGCCTGAAGTTCATGGTGTACGGCGCATCGCCTATCACCGAAACGCTGCTCGACCGCCTGACCGTCGCCTTCCCGCAGCTGGCACTGATGCAGGGCTACGGCATGACCGAGCTCTCGGGTTGCGTGAGCTACCTGCCGCCGTACTACCACACGGCCGACGGGCGCGAGCTGGGCAAGCTGCGTTCGGCCGGGCGTGCGGCGGCGTTGGCCGAGATCAAGATCGTCGGCGCCGACGGCAAGGAACTGCCACGCGGCATGGTGGGCGAGATCGCCGCACGCGGCATGTCCGCCATGACGGGCTACTGGAATCGCCCGGCAGACGACGCCAGCACCCTGCGCGACGGCTGGGTGCACTCCGGCGACGGCGCCTACATGGACGACGAAGGCTTCATCTTCATCGTGGACCGCATGAAGGACATGGTGGTCAGCGGCGGCGAGAACGTCTACTCGGCCGAGGTCGAGAACGCCGTCCTCAAGCACCCGGCCATCGCGGCGTGCGCCGTGATCGGCGTCCCGAGCGAGAAGTGGGGCGAGAGCGTGCATGCGGTCGTGGTGCTCAAGCCGGGCCAGAGCGTGTCGGAAGCGGAGCTGATCGCTCATTGCAAGACGCTCATCGCGGGCTACAAATGCCCACGCAGCGTCGAGGTGCGGACGGAGCTTCCGTTGTCCGGCGCAGGAAAGATCCAGAAGAACAAGCTGCGCGAGTCGCACTGGGCCGGCCGCGGCCGCCAGGTCGCCTGACCGGGCATGCAAATCCCTTCATCTGAAACGCCAAGGCATATGACTGTCCCTGCGAATCCGAATCCGGTGGTGTTGCTGGACCGGCCGGCCCCCCACGTGGCGCGTCTCTTGATCAACCGCCCCGACAAGCGCAATGCGATCGACCACGACGTGCGGCAGGCGCTCACCGTCGCGATCGCTGGCATCCGTGACGACGCCAGCGTGCGCGCGCTGGTGTTCGGTGGAGCGGCGGGGGTGTTCTCGGCCGGCGGCGATGTGCCGAGCATGCTGGGCCTGGTCGAGGCCGGCGCGCGGGCGCGGATGCAGCACGTTGCGCTGTTGTGCCGCATGGTCGCGGCCTTGCGCATCCCGGTGGTCAGCGCCGTCGAAGGCATTGGCGCCGGTGCGGCTGTCGGCCTCGCGCTGCTCGGCGATCACATCGTCGTTGGGGCGAGCACCCGTATCCTGTTTCCCTTTCTCCAGCTCGGGCTGGTGCCGGACTGGGGGCAGATGCTCACGCTGCCGCGCCGTGTCGGCGTGCGGGAAGCCAGGCGCATCCTCACGGCGGGCGAGCCTGTGCGCGGCGAGGAAGCACTGCGCATCGGGTTGGCCGACGTCTTGGTGGCCGATGACCAGGTGATGACCTGCGCCGTCGCGAAAGCGAGCGACTTCGCGCGGCTTCCGATGGGGGCCTTCGCGCGAATGAAGGACCGGCTCACGTGTGTGTCCTCCTCGCTCAATCTCGAGTTGCAGCGGGAGGAGGACGACCAGGCAGTGAGCCTGACCGGCGACGAATTTCGCGAGGGCTACGACGCCTTCAAGAACAAGCGGACCGCTGATTTCATCGCGCTGCCGGGAGTGAAGGCATGACGGGCAGCAACATGGGACCGGCCCCGGAGGGCGTGCAGGTCGAGCGCGACGGCGCCGTCGGCATCGTCGTGTTGAATCGACCCGAGAAGCGCAATGCGCTCGACATTGCGATGCGCCGTGCGATTGCCGAGGCGGTCATGGCGTTGGATCATGACGACGCGATCCGGGCCATCGTCATCACCGGCGGCACCGTGTTCGCGGCCGGCGCCGACCTGAACCTGCTGGTCGACAAGGGTGCGCAGCAGGTGGCCGGCATTGACCTGGGCCAGTACTGGGCGCCTGTGGCGCAATGCAGCAAGCCGACCATTGCAGCGGTCGCCGGTTTCGCACTCGGTGCGGGCTGCGAGCTGGCCATGATGTGCGACTTCATCGTGGCGGACCCGACGGCGCGCTTCGGCCAGCCGGAACTGGCGGTCGGCATCATGCCCGGCGCCGGCGGCACACAGCGCTTGCTGCGTGCCGTGGGCCGGCCGGTGGCCGCGATGCTCTTGCTGACCGGTGAGCAACTGACGGCCGAACGCGCCTTCCAACTTGGTCTGGTGGCCGAACTGGCCGAAGAGGGCCAGGCACTGGCGCGCGCAACGACGTTGGCCCGCAAGGCCGCGCGCATGCCGCCCAAGGCGGTCGCCGCCACGCGCCGCATGCTGCGCCAGGGCCCCGACCTGCCGCTCGACGCGGCCCTCGCGCTGGAGAACCGCGAGTTCCTGCTGCTCTTCGACACCCCCGACAAGACCGAGGGCATGCGTGCCTTCCTTGACAAGCGACGCCCGGAATTCACCGGCAAATGACCATGACAGACAAACTCAAGATCGCCGTCATCGGCGCCGGGACCATGGGTCGCGGCATTGTTCAGCTCTTCGCCCAGGCCGGACACCGGGTGCATTGCTTCGACAGCTTCGACGGTGCGGCGGACAAGGCCGTGGAATTCGTCGTCGGCATGATCGGTCGCGGTGTCGCGAAGGGCCGCATCGATGCCGATGAATTCGAGCGCATCCGCGGCCAGATCCATGCCGCGGCGACGATGCAGGACTTGGCGGATTGCGACGTCCTGATCGAAGCCATCGTGGAAGACCTGGAGGCCAAGCGCGCACTGTTCCGCAGCCTCGAGGCGGTCGTATCGCCGCAGGCGATCCTGGCGAGCAACACCTCGTCGCTCGTCGTGGCCGAGATCGCGGCCGCGTGCGAGCATCCGCAGCGGGTGGCGGGACTGCATTTTTTCAATCCCGTGCCGCTCATGAAGGTGGCCGAGGTGATTGCCGCGGTGCGTACCGCGCCGGCGGTGGTGACCACCTTGCGCGACCTGGTCGAGGGAGCGGGCCATCGCGCGGTGGTTGCAGCGGACCAACCGGGGTTCCTAGTGAACCATGCGGGCCGCGGCCTGTACACGGAGGGGCTTCGCCTGCTCGAAGAGCAGTCGGCCAGCGTGGACCAGATCGATCTTGTGCTGCGCGAGGCGGCAGGCTTTCGCATGGGGCCTTTCGAGCTGCTCGACCTCACGGGGCTGGATGTGTCGAGCAAGGTGATGAGTTCGATCTACGAGCAGTTTCAGCAGGAGCCGCGCTTTCGTCCTTCGTCGCTGGTGCCGCCGCGGGTGGCGGCCGGGCTGTTCGGTCGCAAGACGGGGCAGGGCTGGTATGCCTACGAGGGCGATGTGCGACAGGTTCGGCCGACGCCTCCGGTGCCGGCGCTGCCGGCCGGCCTTGAGGTCTGGGTGGCGCCGGAGGCCACGCAGCGCGACGCATTGAAGGCGCTGGTGGAGGCCGCCGGCGCGCGATGGGTCGAACGCCCGACGCCCGAGGCGCTTCTGATCGTCCAGCCCTGGGGCGGCGACGCCACCGGCGAGGCGGCGGCGCTCGGGCTCGACGCTGCGCATTGCGTCGCGATCGACCCGCTGCCCGGCCTGGGGCGCCATCGCACCCTCATGCTCACCGTGGCCACCGCGCCGGCCATGCGCGACGCCGCGCATGCGCTGTGCGCACACGACGGGGTGGGGGTCACGGTGATCAACGACAGCCCCGGCTTCATCGTGCAACGCGTGCTGGCAACCGTCGTCAACATCGCGGCACAGATCGCACAGCGCGGCATCGCGTCGGTGGACGACATCGAAGACGCGGTCAAGCTGGGGCTGGGCTATCCGCAAGGTCCGCTGTCCTGGGGTGACCGCATCGGCGGTGCGCAGGTGCTCGCGATCCTTCGACGCATGCTGGCAGTGACTGGCGATCCGCGCTACCGGCCCAGCCCCTGGCTCGAGCGGCGTGTGGCGCTGGGCCTGTCCCTCTGCACGGCCGAGGCTGCACGCCGATGACCGCTGTGCCGCAGGCCGCCACCGCTCGCCCGCGCGCATCGCGCCGCGCCGCCGTCATGCCTTACCCAACGAATCCATCCACAGGAGAAAAATCATCATGAGCGAGACCGTGATTCACCCCATCAGCTACGACGCTGTCGTGATCGGCGCCGGCGCCGGAGGCCTCTGCGTGGCCGCGCGCCTCGTGGCCGCGGGCAAGAAAGTGCTGGTGGCCGAGAGCCTCGGCCGCGTGGGCGGCCGCGCCTCGAGCGAGCAGATCGACGGCTTCACCGTCAACATCGGCGCCATCGCGATCGAGAAGGGGTCCACTTTTGAAGAAACCTTCGCCTTGCTCGATGTCGAGCTCGACCTGCGCGAGCCCAATCCCGCGACCGTCTTCCTGATCGACGGCAAGATCATCAACGTCGCCAAGGGCGGCTGGGGAATGCTGCTGGGCGGTTTCACCAAGCAGGCGGCGAAGATTGGCGCCAAGTTTGCGGATGCGCGCGGCGGCGACCTGCCCGAGGCCAAGCTCACCACCAAGGAGTGGTTGTCGCAGTACACCAAGAACGAGACTGTGCATGCGATCTTCCGCAACCTGTGCGCGGCCATCTTCGCGGCCAACTCGGACGAATTGCCTGCACGGGCCTTTCTGACCTACTTCGCAGTCAAGGGTGCGTTCAAGCGCTTCGGCTTCTGCCCGCGCGGCACGGTCGGGCTGTGGAACGACCTGACCGATGCGATCCGCCGCCGTGGCGGCGAGGTCTGGCTCGATGCGCCGGTGGCGGCGCTGAACGTCGAGCACGGCCGCGCGACGGGCGTCGACCTGGTCAAGGACGGCGTGACGCTGCGTGTCAATGCGCGCGCGGTGATCAGCAACATCGGGCCGCATGCCACGGCCCTGCTGCCGGGCGCAGAAGCCTTCGGCGGCGAATACATCGCGCTGGCGACCACCGGGCCGAAGCCTGCCGCCAACATCGTCATCAACTTCGCGACGCGTGAGCGCCTCTACGATGCGCCGGGCCTGGTCACCTTCGGGCGCACGCGTCGCCTGTGCAACATCGGTGAGCTGACCGCCACCTGCCCCGAGCTGGCGCCCGCAGGCTGGCACCAGTACGTGGCCTATGCCGTGCCGCACCCCGCGCTGGGTGACTTCGACAACGACGCCGAGGTCGAGGCCTCGATGCAGGACCTGCGCGATCTTTTCCCCGGCTTCGCGAACGCCAAGATGCTGTCGGTTCGCGTCATGCGCGACGGCTGGCCGGCGCAGCGCTCCTGCGGCGGCTACGACTTGCCGCAGACCACGCCGCTGCCGAACTTTTGGCATGTGGGCGATGCGGTCAAGCCCTACGGCGATGGCGGCACGCAGGCCTGCGCGGACACGGGCCGTTCCGTGGCCAAGCTGGCGCTCGATGCGCTGGCCGCGGCTTGAGGCGTTACGCCATGGCTGCGAACCAAGACATCCAGGCCTGCGCGTCGCTGCTGGCGCGTTTGCGCCCGCTCTTCGAGCAGGCCACGCAGGCCCTGGCGCAGTCCTGCGCCGAAGACGGCGTCTTCAGTGCGCGTCGCTTCGACGCGCAGCAGGTCGCCAGCTACGAACTGGCCTGGGCCTGCGCCGATTTGCTCGCGGCGGAGACGGCCATCCAGGGCGTCGGCAGCGGCGCGAATGCGCTCGAGACCGGCTTGGCGCTGGTCTTCGGCATAGACGCGATCGGCGCGGTGCTGGCGCGCACGGAAATGCTCTTTCTCGAGCTCGGACTCGACATCTCTCCAGTCCAGGCTTTTGCATCGGACGCCGCGTGGACCGGCTTGCGCCGTTCGGCTGGCAGTGCGGCCGCGCTGCAGGCGACGGGCCGGGCGCTGGCCGATGCTGGCGGCGATGTCGGCGGCGTGGTGCTCGACGAGGCGCATGCCATGGCGCAGGACGCCTTTCGTCGTTTTGCCGCGGATGTGGTGGCGCCGCAGGCGGAGGCGCTGCACCGCCAAGACCTCACCGTGCCAGACAGCCTGTTGCAGCCGCTTCGCGACATGGGTGTGTTCGGCTTGTCGGTGCCCGAGCGCTTTGGCGGCAGCGCGCCGAACGACCGCGACGACACGCTGCTGATGGTGCTGGTCACCGAGGCCCTGTCCGAAGCGTCGCTGGCGGGGGCCGGCAGCCTGATCACGCGACCCGAGATCCTGAGCCGCGCGCTGATGACCGGCGGCACCGAAGAACAGAAATCCCATTGGCTGCCGCGCATCGCGGCAGGTGATCCGCTGTGTGCGATTGCGATCACCGAGCCGGACTACGGCTCGGACGTCGCCAGCCTGATGCTGCGCGGCACGCGTGTCGAAGGCGGCTGGCGCCTGGACGGTGCCAAGACCTGGTGCACCTTCGCCGGCAAGGCGGGGCTGCTGATGGTGGTGGTGCGCACCGACCCAGATCGCTCGGCCGGCCATCGCGGGCTGAGTTTGATGCTGGTGGAAAAGCCGTCGGACGACGGCCATGCATTCGCCTATCGCCAGAGTGAAGCGCAAGGTGGCGGGGGCCTGACCGGCAAGGCCATCGCGACCATCGGCTATCGCGGGATGCATTCGTTCGAGTTGTCGTTCGACAACCTGTTCGTGCCCGACAGCCATGTGATTGGCGGCGCGGCGGGTCTGGGCAAGGGTTTCTATTTCACGATGGCCGGCATGATGGGCGGGCGCATGCAGACCGCGGGGCGGGCTTCGGGCGTCATGCGCGCTGCCATCCGTGCCACCTTGCGCTACACCGAGGATCGCAAGGTCTTCGGCGCGCCGTTGCTCGACTGTCCGCTGACGCTCGCCAAGCTAGCGCGCATGGGCGCCCGCTATGCCGCCTGCCAGCGGCTGGCCTACGCCGTGGCGCGAACACTCGACGAGGGCGGCGGCCGCATGGAGGCCAGTCTGGTCAAGCTGCTGGCGTGTCGCTCGGCCGAATGGGTGACCCGTGAGGCACTGCAATTGCATGGCGGCAATGGCTATGCGGAAGAGAGCCCGGTGAGCCGCTACTTCGTCGACGCGCGCGTGCTGTCGATCTTCGAGGGCGCGGAGGAGACGCTGGCGCTCAAGGTCATCGCACGCAGCCTGCTCGAGCAGGCGCTGGCCGACGCCACCCCCGCCCGAGCGGTAGCCCGCTTGCATTGAGGAGCGGCGCGATGGACAACGCCAACCTGCTGGAGGGCATGCGCGTGATCGAGGCCGCCGCCTTCGTGGCGGCGCCGCTCGGCGGCATGACGCTGGCCCAGATGGGCGCGGAGGTGATCCGCATCGATGCGCTGGGCGGCGGCCTGGACTACCGGCGCTGGCCGGTGACCCAGGACGGCATCAGCTTGTTCTGGGCCGGGCTCAACAAGGGCAAGAAATCCGTCACCCTCGACCTCGGCTCGCCCGAGGGCCGGGAGTTCGCGATGGCCCTCATCGCAGCACCCGGCGAGGATGCGGGCATGCTGCTCACCAACTTCCCGCCGCGCGGCTGGCTGGACCACGAGAGCCTTCGCGAGCGGCGCAGCGACCTGATCCAGCTGACCGTGCAGGGCGACCGCCATGGCGGCTCGGCCGTGGACTACACGATCAACCCCCGCATCGGCCTGCCGTACCTCACCGGCAGCGGCGGGGCCGAAACGGCCGTCAACCATGTGCTGCCGGCCTGGGACCTCGTCACCGGCCAGATGGCTGCGGCAGGGTTGCTGGCGGCGGAGCGGCATCGGCGGCGCCAGGGCGTGGGGCAGCATGTGAAGCTGGCGCTCGAAGACGTGGCGCTCGCTGCCATGGGCAGCCTGGGCTTTCTGGCGGAGGCGCAACTGGGGCAAGAACGAGGCCGCCACGGCAACCATCTGTTCGGTGCGTTCGGCCGCGACTTCTCGACCTCGGACGGCGTGCGCATCATGGTGGTCGGCCTCACAGGCAAGCAATGGCGTTCGCTGTGCGATGCGCTGGCGATGGGGGACGAGATGGCCGCGATCGGGCAGCGCGCCGGGCTCGATCTCGCGCGCGAGGGCAACCGTTTTCTTGCGCCGCGAAGAGATCGCGGCCGTGGTCGCACGCTGGATGGGCGCCAGGCCGTTCGCGGACGTGGCCGCGCAGCTCGATCGCCACGGCGTCTGCTGGGGCAAGTATCAAACCGTGACCCAACTCGTGAGCGGGGACGAATCCTGTTCATTTGCCAACCCGATGTTCGGCGAGATCGTGCAGCACGGCGTGGGCTCCCTGATCGCGCCGGGGCTGCCGCTCGATTTCTCTGCCGTGCCTCGGCGTGCAGTGCAGCCGGCGCCGCGGCTTGGGGCGGACACGGAGCAGGTGCTGTGCTCGGTTCTTGGCGTGGACAGCGCTGAGTTCGGGCGTCTGCATGACAGAGGCGTGGTCGGCGGGTGATTTCCGACGTCCTCGCATGTTTCCCAAACCCAATGAAGAACATCATGGAAAAGAAGTTTGCACTGCGTGTGCACCAGAGGTTCGCGCATGGCTGAAGCCTCCCTTGCATTCGACACGCTGCGTTCGCTGCTGAGCGAACGCCACAGCTGCCGGGCGTTCCTGCCTGCGCCACTCGCCCGCGAGCAGATCGAGCGCGTGCTCGATGCGGCTCAGCGCACCGCGTCCTGGTGCAACGCGCAGCCGTGGCAGGTCTACATCGCCGGTGGTCCGCGCTTGGAGCGGCTGCGCACGGCGCTGTTGGCCGCCGCGTCCGACGTACCAGCGCCCGACCTGTCGTGGCCGCGTGCGTACAACGGCATCTACCGCGAGCGTCGGCGCGAGTGCGCCATGGGTCTTTATGCGGCGGTCGGCATCGCAGAGGGCGACCGCGTCGCATCGGCGCGGCAGGCGAGCGAGAACTTCAGGTTGTTCGGGGCGCCGCATCTGGCCATCGTGACGGCGGACGAGGCGCTCGGCACCTATGGTGCGATCGATTGCGGCGCGTACGTCGCCAACTTTCTGACAGCCGCGCAGGCGCTGGGCGTGGCGGCGATTCCGCAGGCGGCGGTGGCTGCGCATCCCGCCGTGCTTCGTGCGCACCTCGACATTCCGCAAGAGCGCCGCATCGTGTGCGGCATTTCCTTCGGAATGGCCGACGCATCGCATCCGGCGAACAGCTTTCGCACCGCGCGCGCACCGGCCAGCGACTGCGTGGTGTGGGTCGGCGAGGGCGACGAAGGGGGCGGTTGATTCCACCACTCAGCGCTTGGGCGGGGCGGGCGGCACGAAGCGCTGCCCCTTGAACCCGTAAACGAACAACTGCGAGATGCGCGCGGCCAGTTCGCGCGGCGGTATTGCGCCGCTCTTCTCGTACCAGGTGAAGGTCCAGATGATCATGCCGAACAGCAGCATCGCGTAGGGACCGCGTGGCGAGCGCGCGGGCATGAGCTCGGGGTTGATCTCGTGCAGCACGCTCACGAGCAGGTCCACGATGCGGTTTTCGAGCTTGCGCACTTCGCGCCGTTGCGCATCGGGCAGGAACTTGATGTCATTCATCAGCACCAGGTGTTCGTTGCGCGAGTTGGCCCCTCGCGCAACGAAGGTCTCGACATACCGGTTGAAGCGCTCTTCGGCCGGTAGCGCCTGGGTCACAACGGTCTCGAGCTCGGCCAGTTGCGCCGTGATGTGCACGCGCACGATCTCGAAGAGCAGGTCTTCCTTGCGGGCGAAGTAGTGGTAGAGGTGCGACTTCGAGGCGCCGCAGGCTTGCGCGACCTCGATCATGGTGGATCCCTCGAAGCCCTTGCGTGCGAACAGTGCCGCGGCCTGGTCCAGGATCGACTGTCGTTTGTCCTCGTAGTCGTCTGCGCGTACGCGTGTCATGGCTTGGTCCTGTGAGGTGTGGATGCAATGGCAGTGCAGGCCGCGAGTCCTCCGATGAGACGCGGGCACGACTTGTCAATATTCCGCGGCAAGTCTATTATTAGACCGACAAGACGGTCTATATGCATTTGTTTGATTGTGGACGATTGAAATTCTTAGGGGACAGCATGCGTGAAAACGAAAATCTTCTGATCGTGGGGGCGGGCCATGCCGGTGCTGAGTTGGCGATGGCGGCGCGTCAGCAGGGCTGGGTCGGTCGCATCGACTTGATTGGCGACGAGGCCGTGCTGCCGTACCAGCGGCCCCCGCTGTCCAAAACATACCTGCATGGTGCGGCGAGCTTTGAATCGCTTGCACTGCGGCCTGCGTCGGCCTACGAGGCGGCAAGGGTTCAAGTGCATTCGGGCGTGCATCTCGTCCAGATCGACCGGGCGGGTCATCGTGTCCATCTCCAGGACGACCGGGTCATGCCCTACACGAAGCTGGCGTTGTGCATGGGGGGGCGCCCGCGCACGCTCGTGTTGCCTGGGCTGGACGAGGGTGCAAAGCCACGCAACCTGCACTACCTTCGAACGCTCACGGATGCCGATGCGATTCGCGCCGGGCTGAAAGAAGGCGCACGCCTGGTCGTCGTGGGCGGTGGCTATGTCGGGCTCGAGCTGGCGGCGTCGGCGCGAAAGTTCGGCGCCGAGGTGACGGTGATCGAGGCACTGCCGCGTGTGCTTGCACGGGTGACCGGTGCGCAGGTGGCGGCCTTCTACGAAGCCGTGCATCGCGAGGCGGGCGTGCAGCTGCGCACCGGGCTGTCCGTCGAACGCGCAGAACTGGCGGACGATGGCGCGATCACCGCGCTGGTGTGTGCTTCGGGCGAACGCATTGCCGCCGATATCGTGGTGGCCGGCATCGGCATGATTCCCAACGTGGAACTGGCGCAGGCGGCCGGACTCGCCATCGACGGCGGGATCGTGGTCGACGAGTTCTCGCAAACCTCCGACCCCGACATCTTTGCGGCGGGCGATTGCACCGCGCATCACAGTGCGCTCTACAACCGGCGCATTCGCCTTGAGTCCGTACCGAACGCATTGGAGCAGGCCAGGGCCGCCGCCTCGGCGTTGTGCGGCAAGCCCAAGCCCAACCACGCGGTGCCGTGGTTCTGGTCCGATCAGTACGACCTCAAGCTGCAGATGGTCGGCTTGTCGCAGGGGCATGAGGCCTGCGTGCTGCGAGGCGATCCTGCGTCGCGGCGCTTCATCGCCTTCTATCTGACAAAGGGGGTGGTGATCGCAGCCGATGCAGTGAACCGGCCAGCCGATTTCATGCTCGCCAAGCGGTTGGTTGCCGCGGGTGTGGCGGTGGAGGCCTCCGTGCTGGGCGACGAATCCGTGTCCCTCAAGGATTGTCTGCCGGCTTCGCCAGCGGCGCCCGCGACTGCCGCGCAGCTTGGGTAAGCCGGGGCAGCCCCGGTTGAGGCCACTTTCCATTGACTCACTGCAACAACGGATTCACGAGGAGGGCGCAAGCCCCTTGTCTATGAACATACTGATCGTCTACGCCCACCCGGAACCGAAATCCTTCAACCGCGGCCTGTTGGACCGCTCGATACAGGTGCTGCAGGAGGAGGGACACCAGGTCGTGGTGTCCGACCTCTATGGCATGGGCTTCAATCCGGTCGCCAGTGCCGAGGACTTCCGCGAGCGGCGCTTCCCCGATGCGCTGCAGTACGACCGTGAGCAGAAGCATGCCCACGAACACCAGGCCTTCGCGCCGGACATCCAGGCGGAGATCGACAAGCTGCTCGCGTGCGACATGTTGATCCTGCAGTTCCCGCTGTGGTGGTTCTCGGTGCCGGCCATCATGAAGGGCTGGTTCGACCGCGTGTTCGTCAATGGCGTGGTGTACGGCAAGGGCCGGCGCTTCGACGCCGGCGGCATGAAGGGGCGGCGCGCGCTCGTATGCACCAGCACCGCGTGCCTGCCCGGCATGGTCGAGCCCGATGGCTTGCTGGCCCATCTGGACGTGAATCTGTGGCACCTGCTCCATGGCACGCTGGCCTACGCGGGCTTCGAGGTACTGGCGCCGCATGCGTCGTGGTCCATCCACTACGCCACACCCGAGACGCGCGCCGGCTACATCGATGCGTTCTCCCAGCGACTGCGTGGCATCGGCCAGGAGGCGCCCATGCCGTTGCACCGGCTCGATGAATTCGGTGCGGACTGGCGCCTGAAGCCGGGCATCGCACCGCGCACGAACGGCCATCGCCGGCCCGAGCTGGCCGCGGAATGAACGACGGCGCTGTGGACAGCGCCATCACGCTGGCGCAGCGAATGGCGTTGGACCGGATCGCGCCGCAGACCTGGCGCAGCCGCCACAGCGACTCGAACCAGAACGGCCGCTCCTACGGAGGTCAGTTGCTGGGGCAGGCGTTCCATGCGGCGCTGCTTGATGCGCCGCCGCAGCGGGAGCCCACGGCGATGCAATTCCTGTTTCTGCAGGGCGCGATGCCGAACCAGCCGGTCGACTACACGGTGTCGGACCTGCAGAGGGGCAAGCGTTTTCACTCGGTCGGAGTTCGCGGGGCGCAGGGTGAGCGCACGGTGCTCCAGGCTCAGGTGAGTTGCGCGCTGCCTCTTCCCGGGCCGACGCACGCGCGGCCGAGCCTGGCGCCCGCCGACGAAGTTCCCGAGCGCCTGTCTCGTCTGGCGCAGGTGTCGTCGACGCTACGCGACCCGCTGGCGCTGATGGGTGGGTACGGCCGCGATGTAAACGACTGCATCGAGTTCCGCATTCCGGATGCCGAGCGCCAACTGGCCGGAGGCACCGCGGATCATCGTTTTCGGTACTGGATCAGGGTGCCTCACCGGCTGCCCGACGTGCCGCGGCTGCAGGCCGCGTGCTTTGCTTATCTGTCCGATTGGTGGCTCAACTTTTGCTGCATTGCCCCACATCTGAAGCGGGCGGGCGAGCGGCCAATCTATATCACCAGTCTCAACCATGGCGTGTGGCTGCACCGGGTGCCGCGCTGCGATGGCTGGCTGCACGTGGCATCCGAGAGCCTGCATGCGGCGCATGGGCGCGGACTCTGCATCGCGCACTACCACGACGTCCAAGGGCGGCATGTGGCGACAGCCAGCCAGGACTGCCTGCTGGCCTACCTTGACTGAGTGGGCTGCGAGCCGCTGAGCCGGTTGGAAATTGGGTCGTTCCTTAGACGGTCGCAGGCGACAGGACTCAGCTTTCGGTGTCGTTGGAGGACGCGGGCCGCGTCGTCACGCGCGATACGGCATGCGGATGAACGAAGGGGTTGGCATGCGCAGCCTGCAGATCCTAGGGTTAGCACCAGCCCTTTGAGGACTTGCGCCTTGCATAATCGACCTATTCGCAGTCCGACGGGACGGTCTATAAATGTTGTTGTGTTTGCCCATCGCCGACAAGGTCGGCCTCAATTTCTCGACTTATGGCTATCAGTCAACCCTCAAGCGATCCACCGAAGCCTGCGCTCGCCATCCACAACATCCAGGTGGTCTACGGCGGCGCCATCGAAGCCGTGCGCGACGTGTCGCTGGAAGTCCGGCCAGGTCAGATCGTGGCCTTGCTGGGCTCGAACGGCGCGGGCAAGTCCACGGTGCTCAAGGCCGTGTCGGGCGTGCTGGACGCCGAAGACGGCGAGATCGAGAAGGGCTCGATCCTGCTGCACGGCCAGGCCATCGAAAAGGCGCTGGCGCCCCGCCATCGTGCGTCAGGGCATGGTGCAAGTGCCGGAAGGGCGCCGCCTGTTCGCCACGCTGACGGTGGAAGAAAACCTGATCGCAGGCGCGCACCTGCAGGCTGCAGCCAGCCTCGCGCATGGACGCGAAGAAGTGTTCGCGTTGTTCCCGCGGATGGCCGACCTGCGCGGCACGGTCGCAGGCTACCTCTCCGGTGGTGAACAGCAAATGGTGGCCATCGGGCGTGCGCTCATGAGTCGGCCGCGCGTGCTGGCACTCGACGAGCCTTCGCTGGGTCTGGCGCCGCTGATCGTCAGCGAGATCTTTCAGAGCATCCAGAAGCTGCGTGACACCACCGGCCTGACGATCCTGCTGGTCGAGCAGAACGCCAACCGGGCCCTGGCCATTGCCGACTACGCCTACATCATGGAGAACGGTCGCGTCGTGCTGGACGGCACCAGCGAGCAACTGCGCCGCAACGCCGACGTGCGCGAGTTCTACCTTGGCCTGAGCTCGCAGCCCGGGCGCAACAGCATGAAAGACGTCAAGCACTACAAGCGCCGCAAGAGGTGGCTGTCATGAGCACGTCCGCGCAAACCCCCGTCCTGGAGGCGATCGGCATCTCCAAGCGTTTCGGCGGCGTCAAGGCCGTGAACGGTGTCAGCCTGCGGGTGATGCCAGGCGAGATTGTGAGCCTGATCGGCCCCAATGGCGCCGGCAAGACAACCACCTTCAACCTCGTCAGCGGCGTTCTACCGCCCAGCGAGGGGCAGATCCTGTTCAAGGGCCAGGACACGGCGAAGCTCAAGTCTTCCGAGTTCGCCCGCCTGGGCATCGGCCGCACCTTTCAGAACCTGGCGCTCTTCCGTCAAGGCAGCGTGATCGAGAACCTGCTGGTCGGGCGCCACATCCACTTCAACTACTCCGTGCTGGAGTCGCTCGCGTTCTGGGGCCGCCCCCGGCGCGAGGAGATCGCCGCGCGCGAAAAGGTCGAGCAGATCATCGAGTTCCTGGAGATCGAAGAGCTGCGCGACAAGCCGGTGAGCCAGTTGGCCTACGGCCAGCAAAAACGCGTCGAGCTGGGCCGGGCGCTGGCCTGCGAGCCCAGCTTGCTGCTGCTCGACGAAATCGTGGCGGGCATGAACCGTGAAGAGAAAGAAGACATTGCCCGCTTCACCCTGGACATTCGCGACGAATTTGGCGTCGCGGTGCTGATGATCGAACATGACATGCAAGTGGTGATGGACCTTTCGGACCGTGTGTACGTGCTGGATTTCGGTTGCCTGATCGCGCAGGGAACGCCGGCCGAAGTGGCTGCGAGCCCGGCCGTGCTGGCGGCCTACCTCGGCGAGGAGGGCAGCCATGTTTGAGCACGAACAATTGATTCGCGGCGAAGGCACGCTGCCGGCCTTGCTGCGCGCGCATGCCCTGGAGCGCGGCGCGCAGGTGGCGCTGCGCGAGAAGGTCAACGGCATCTGGCGCACGCGCACCTGGGCCGACTACTACCGCGACGCGCGCCGCACGGCGCTGGGCCTGATGAAGCTCGGCCTGCGGCGCGGTGACCGCATTGTCATCGCGGCCGAAGGGCTTCCCGAGTGGTTCTATGCCGACCTGGGTGCCCAGATGATCGGTGTTCAGGTGGTGGGCATCTATCCCACCAACCCCTGGGCCGAAGTGCTGTACATCGCGGGCCACTGCCAGGCGAAGGTGGCGATTACTGGCGACCAGGAACAGACCGACAAGGTGCTCGACGCGATGGCCAGCGACGCCGGCCTGCCGCATCTGCAGCATCTTTTTTGCGTCGACATGAAAGGACTGCGCCGCTATGAGCCGGGCCGGCCGCACAGCTTCGCGCACTTGATGGATCTGGGCGACCAGCTCGCGGCCGAAGACCCCGCCGCGGAAAGGCAGCTCGATGCCAGCATCGAGAGTCTGGTGCCGGACGACGTCAACATCCTGGTCTACACCTCCGGGACCACCGGGCCGCCGAAGGGCGCGATGCTCACGCACCGCAACTTCATCTATGGCACCTACGCCTATCGCGCGGCCCGACAGATGCACGACCAGCCGTTCGAGTCGGTGTGCTATCTGCCGCTGTGCCATGTGGCGGAGCGCGCCTACTCCACTGTGCAGCATCTGATCTCGGGCGGTTGCGTGAATTTTGCCGAGTCCGTCGACACGGTGGCCACCAACATCCGCGAGATCGCGCCGACCTTCTTTCTCGGCGTGCCGCGCATCTGGGAGAAGTTGCAGCAGGGCTTCGAGTTCAAGATGAAGGACAGCACCCGCCTGTCCCGCTGGGTCTACCGCGTCGGCATGAAGCGAGGGCGGGTGCTGTCCGATCGTCGTGCGGCAAAGGGCCGGCTCACGGCGCTGGGTGATCGGCTGGAATTCGGCTTCTGGCACGCCGCGCTGTTTCGCAACATGCAGCGCCACATGGGATTGAACCGTACCCACACCCGCATGTGCGGCGGGGCGTCGGTGTCGCCCGAGACCCTGCGCTTCTTCGACATCATCGGCGTGCCGGTGGGCCAGGGCTATGGACTGACCGAGTCCTGCGGACTGGGGTTCGTGCAAGTGCCTGGGCGCCCTTTCCTGAATGCCAGTTGCGGACCCGCGATGCCGGGGACCGAATGGAAGCTCGGCGCGGATGGTGAAGTCTTCCTGCGCTCGCCGGGCGTCTTCAAGGGCTACCTGTTCGACGACAAGGGCACGAGCGAGATCCTGCAGGCCGACGGCTGGCTCGCCTCCGGCGACATCGTGGAGCTGCGCGGCGAAGATGAAATCGCGGTGGTGGACCGCAAGAAGGCCATCATCATCACCAGCGGCGGCAAGAACATCGCACCATCGGAGATCGAGAACGCGTTGAAGGACAGTCCCTACATCCGCGAGGCCATCGTGGTGGGGGAGGGCAAGAAGTTCCTGGGTGGCCTGATCCAGATCGACTTCGACAGCGTGGGCCGGTGGGCCGCCGAGCGCGACCTGCAATACACCACGTTCAAGTCGGTGACGCTCCTGCCCGATGTCGTGGCGCTCATCCAGGGCGTGGTCGACGAGGTGAACTCGCGGTTTGCACGGGTGGAGAACATCCGCAGGTTCGTGCTCCTCGAAAAAGAGCTGGACCACGACGACGGCGAAATCACCGCCACACAGAAGGTCCGCCGCGGCCTCATCAACAAGAAGTTCGCGCGCGAGCTCGAACAGATCTACGGGCAAGCGTCATGAGCTATTTCATCGAACTGGTCGTCTCGGGCCTGGCGATCGGTGCCATCTACGGACTGGTCGCCATGGGCTTCGCGGTGATCTACAAGGCCACCGGCATCGTCAACTTCGCCCAGGGCGAGATGGGCATGCTCAGCGCCTATACCTCCTGGTCGATCGCGGTCACCCTGGGCACCGGCGCCGTGCTGACGGTGCTCGTGGCGGTGGTGGTGGGCGCGCTCCTGGGCCTGATCTGCGAGCGGCTCATCATGCGACCCATGCTCGGCGAATCGGTGCTGTCCGTCGTGCTGGTGACGGTGGGCCTGTCCGTGATGCTGCGTTCCCTGGTGACCCTGATCTGGGGCGCCTCGCCGCAAAAGTTCGCGGTGGCGGGCGCGGACACCATCGTGCAGCTGGGCGGAATCGGCATGCGTGTCAGCCAGATTGCCGTGATCGTGGTGCTGCTGCTGGCGCTGGCGGGCTTCTGGTTCTTCCTGAGCCGCAGCCGCTTCGGCGTGGCCATGCGCGCGGTGGCGGCGGACGAGAAAACGGCGCGCCTCATGGGCGTGTCCACCGCCCGCGTGCAGGCGGTGGCGTGGGCGGCGGCGTCCGGCCTTGCCGGTCTGGCCGGCGCCTTCTTCGCGGTCATCTATGGCCTGGCGCCCACCATCTTCGAACTCGGCCTGAAGGCGTTTCCCGCCACGGTGCTGGGCGGCTTCGACGCCATCCTGGGCTCGGGAGTCAGCGGCCTGGTGATCGGCGTGCTGGAAAACCTCGTGGGCGGCTACCTGCCCAGCACCCTCAAGGAGATCGCCGGCTTCGTCCTGATCCTGGTGGTCCTGATGGTGCGGCCCTTCGGTCTGTTCGGTGAAAAAAGAATTGAGAGGGTCTGATGCGCAGCGGTTTCTTCAAACAAAAGTACAGCGACCTGGTGGTCCTGACGGATTCGTCCGCGGTGAAAGCCTGGGTCGCGGTCTTGCTGGTCGTGCTGATCGGGGCGCCGTTCGTCATGAGCAACTACGTGCTGTCGCACATGACGGTGATCCTGTTCACGATCGTGGGCGCACTGGGCCTGATGGTGCTCACCGGGTTCACCGGGCTGATCTCGCTGGGCCACGTCGGCTTTCTCATGCTCGGCGGCTACGCCTATGCGATCGGTGTCACGCGACTGGGCCTGCCGCCCGAACTTGCGCTTGTGATGTCGGCAGTCGTGCCGGCCGCCTTTGGGCTGATCGTGGGCATTCCTTCGCTGCGCTTGCACGGGCTCTACCTTGCCATCACGACCCTGGCGTTTGCGCACATCGTGAGCGCCGGCATCCTGGCAGGCGGCAAGTTCACCGGGGCGGGCAGCGGGATCGCCGTCGAGCGCCCGGTGATGTTCGGCATGGATCTGTCCAGTGACAGGGCCTTCTACTGGTTCTGCGTGGCGATGTGCGTGCTGGCGGTGCTGGTGGTGTTGAACCTGCGGCGCTCCTATGTCGGCCGGGCGTTGGTGGCGATCCGCGACAACGACATTGCGGCGCGCACCATGGGTATCAGCCTGGTGCGCTACAAGCTGCTGGCCTTTCTCGTGAGCGCGGCGCTCACCGGCGTGGCCGGGGCGCTGATGGGCATGTACATGAGCATCGTCTCGGTGGAGGGCTATCCCTTCCTGCTGAGCATCGAGGCGCTGGCGGTGATCATCGTCGGCGGCATTGGCTCCGTGCTCGGTGCCATGCTTGGTGCCGTGTTCATCGTCAGCATGCCCGAGGTGTTCTCGGCGCTGATGGCCGGCCTCGGCGGTCGTCTGGCCGAACTGATGACGACCAGTGCGCACGAGGTCAAGACCATTCTCTATGGCCTGGCCATCGTCGCCTTCCTGCGCTTCGATCCGCGTGGCCTGCGCGGCATGTGGCACGACCTGCGCCACGCGTGGGTGTTCTGGCCGCTGCGCTACTGAATTCCGCGAGTTTTCCCAACGGCTGATTGCCACAACTATCAGGAGACATACATGAAGCACAAACTCTTGCGGCTTGCCGCCGCCAGCCTGTTGGCGGCCAGCGCCGCCGCGCCTGCATCGGCGCAGCAGCAGGGCGTGACGGACAGCGAGATCGTCATCGGCGACATCCTGCCGCTGACCGGTCCGCCCGCCATGCTGGGCGTCGCGCACAACCTGGGCGTGAAGGTCGCGGTCGCCGAGGCCAATGCCAATGGTGGCATCCATGGTCGCAAACTGCGCCTGGTCTCCGAGGACGACGGCTATGTGCCTTCCCGCACGATCCAGGGCGTCCGCAAGCTCCTGAACAGCGACAAGGTTTTCGCATTCACCTCGATCTCGGGCACCGCCCAGGCTCAGGCCGCGATGTCGCTCTTCAAGCAGGCCGGTGTTCCGGCCATGGCGCCCATCACCACCTACGAAGGGCTCTACAAGCCGGCCATCAAGAACGTGTTCGCGGTGGGCTACGACATGCGCGAAGCGGTCTACGGCCTGGTGGTCCAGATGGCGGAGCGCTACCCCGGCAAGAAATGGGCACTGATCTCGCAGGACGACGACTACGGGGAGAACGTCCGCGACGGGTTCGAGCGTGCGGCCAAGGAGAAGAAGCTGGAGCTGGTCTCCAGCCAGATTTTCAAGAAGGGCCAGTCTGACTTCTCGTCGGAAATCCTCAAAGTCAAACAGGCCGGCGCGGAAGCGTTGATGGCGGGTGGCGTGCTTGGCGAGAACGTCACCATGGTCAAGGAGCTCGAGCGCATCGGTCACAAGATCCCGGTCGGCGTGACCTACGTTTCGCGCGTGCCCGCCAGCGCCAAGATGATGGGCTCGGCTGGTGAAAACGTGTACACGGTTGACTACGTCTACCTGGAGAGCGCTCCGGAGGCGAAGGGCTTCATGGAGAAGCTCGATCGGCATCTTTCCGCGGAGGAACGCACGCGCGTGAACCGCTACTCGTTCACCGGTTACGCTGCGGCGCGCGCACTGTTCACGGCGATAGAGCAATGCGGCAAGGGGCTAACCTGGGACTGCACCAACGCTGAACTGGCCAAGATCAGCAAGCTGGAAACGGGTGCCATGACGCCGATCACCTTCTCGGCGACGAACCATCTGGCGGCCCCCAAGCTGTTCCTGCTCAAGGCCGATCCGGCCACCTCGACCTACAAACTGGTGCAGTGAGAACGGGGGAAGGGGCGCAGGGCGCGCCCCTCTCGTCTCAGCCCTTCTCTGCCAGAAAGCCGTTGAGAAACAGGCGCGCCATGCGGTCGCACAGTTCCTGGGGCTTCACCGGGCCGGTGGACGAATACCAGAAGTCGGTCCAGTTGAGCATGCCCACCAGCATCATGGTGTAGGGCTTGTACAGGTGGTCGGCCAAATGGGGATTGAGCTCGCGCAACAGGCCCGCGATGAGTTCGGCCAGCTGGCGCTGCAATGCAATGAGCGGCGCCTGCTTGGTCTTGGGAAGAAACTTCACATCGCTCATCGCAACCATGTGGCGGCGGCGCGACTGGACCGACTTCTGCATGTAGGCCTGGACCAGCCGCTGCATGCGCTCGCCCGGCTTGCCCTTGCCGGTCAGCGCTTCTTCCAAGGCCATGATCAGCCGCTGCAGGTGCTCTTGCAGCATCGCAAACAGCAGATCGTCCTTCGCCGGGAAGTAGTGGTAGAGCATCGACTTGGTCGCGCCGCATGCCTTGGCCACATCCTGCATCTTGGCCGCGGGATAGCCCTCCTTGGCGAAAAGGGCGGCAGCGCAGTCCATGATGGACTGGCTCTTGGATTCATAGTCGTCTGAACGTACGCGGGGCATGCGGTCCTCCTTGGGGCGGGAAGTGTAGCAAGCGCTGCTTGCGCAGACCCGATTACGCCTTTAAAATAAACCGACACGCCGGTCTATTAAATGATTCGGCTCGCCCGTTCTTCGAACTGAATCCATCACGCATCCATTTCCAATGACCGAATTCGAATTTCTGGAGCCCGACCTCCTCGACGAAGACTTGCGCATGGTGCGCGAACAGGTGCGGCGATTTGTCCGCGAGCGCATCGTTCCGTTCGCCGATGCCTGGGAAGCCTCGGGCGAGATCCCGCGCGAGCTGTTCCGGGATCTGGGCCGGCTCGGGTTCCTCGGCATGCGCCACCCTGTAGAGTACGGCGGTGGCGGCATGGGCCCGTTGGCATCCGTTGTCCTGGGGGAGGAGTTGGCACGCTCCGGCTACGGCGGCGTGGCCTCGGCCCTCACGGTGCATAGCGACATGTCTATTGGCCACATCGCGCACCGCGGCACGCACGAGCAGAAACTGAAGTACCTGCCCGCAGCCTGCGCGGGTGAGAAGGTGGGCGCCGTGTGCGTCACGGAGCCGAACGCGGGTTCGGACGTCGGCGGCCTCAAGACGCGCGCGCAGCGCGCGCCCGATGGCGGCTGGGTGCTCAACGGTTCCAAGACCTTCATCACCAATGGCGTGTACGGCGATATCTTCATCGTGGCAGCCCGCACCGATCCCGATGCGAAGGGCAGTCGCGGCATTTCGCTGTTCATCGTCGAGAAAGGCAACCCCGGCCTGAAGGTCGCGCGCCAGTTCGAGAAGCATGGCTGGCGCTCGTCCGACACCGCAGAGCTGTTCTTTGACGACATGAAACTGGCGCCCGATGCGTTGCTGGGAGAGGAGGGCAAGGGCTTCTACTACATCATGAGCACGTTCCAGAACGAACGGCTTGTGGTGGGCGCGCTCGTCTCGGGCACCTGCGCCCGCGCCATCGAACTGACGGTGGACTACATGCGGCAGCGCCAGGCGTTCGGCAAGACGCTGTGGGACCAGCAGGTGGTGCGCAACAAGCTTTCCTGGGTCGCGTCCAAGGCGGCAGCTGCACGTGCGCTCACCTACCAGTGCGCCCAGATGATTGCCGAGGGCAAGGACACCGTGCGCGAGGTGTCGATGCTCAAGGCCTTCGCAGCCGAGACCCTGCAGGAAGTGGTCCATACCTGTCTGCAGCTGCACGGCGGCACCGGCTTCATCATCGGCACGCCCGTCGAGCGCATGGCGCGCGACGCCCGCATCCTGACCATCGGCGGCGGTGCCACCGAGGTGATGCTAGAAGAAGTCGCCAAGCGCATGTGAGCGGCAATGAACGAGACGGAATTCACCCCCTACGGATGGCCCGAACCGGGCGACTGCTACCTGGCGGCAACGGAGTTCCTGGACTTCGGCGCTCCTTCGGTCGCGCAGTGTGTGGCCGATGCAGTCCGGGACGCGACGATGACGCCGCAGAAGGCCGTTCGGCTATTTGGCGCGGCGCGCGACCAGGTCCGCTACGACGCGGGCAACGTGCGGTTGACGCCGGCGTGTTTTCAGGCCAGCACCGTGGTGGCGAACGGCGAGGCCTTCTGCATCCGGAAGGCGGCGCTGCTGGTGGCCGCGGCGCGCTGCGCCGGGATCCCGCCGCGATCGGCTTGTCGGATGAGGGCAATCATTTCAGCACGCCGAAGATGCAGCAGGCGATGGGCGGGCGTGATGTGTTCATGCACCACGGCTGGGCCGCGCTCGCTCTACCTGGAAGGGCGCTGGGTGAAGACCGTGCCCGCGTTCAACAAGGAACTGTGCGCGCTGATGGGCGTCCCGCCGACCGAGTTCGACGGCACGCAAGACGCGGTGCTCCAGCAGTTCAAGGCCGACGGATCGGTGCACATGGAATACCTGCGCGATCACGGCATCTGGTCGGACGTGCACTTTCAACGCATCGAAGCCGACTGGACCGGCTACTACCCGCCGACGCTGTGGCGCGACCGCCGCGCCGGCGCATGAATTTTTCTGCTCTCCCTTCTTTTCGAAAGCTGCGTCATGTCCGGGCCTCTCTCCCACATCACTGTCATTGAACTGGCTGGCATCGGCCCGGGGCCGTTCGCCTGCATGATGCTGGCCGACCTGGGCGCCACGGTCGTTCGGGTCGATCGCCTGCCCGGACCTCCTTCCAAGGGTGGCCTGGAAGACCTGATGCGCAACGACAGCATCGTCGATCGCGGCCGGCGCTCGGTGTCGGTGAACATGAAGGACCCGCGCGGCGTCGAGGCGGTGCTCCGGCTGATGGCGCGCGCCGACATCCTGGTGGAAGGATTTCGCCCCGGCGTGGCGGAAAAGCTGGGCCTGGGCCCGTCGGTATGCCATGCGCGCAATCCACGGCTGATCTACGGCCGCATGACCGGCTGGGGCCAGACCGGGCCGCTGGCGCAGGCCGCCGGGCACGACATCAACTACATCTCCTTGTCGGGTGCGCTGCATGCCATGGGCGAGGCCGATCGCCCCCCCATGCCGCCGTTGAACCTGGTGGGCGACTACGGCGGTGGCGGCATGCTGCTGGTTGTGGGCCTGCTGGCTGCGCTGTCGGAGACCCAACGCTCGGGCAAGGGGCAGGTGGTCGATGCCGCCATGACCGACGGTGCGGCGCTGCTGATGGCTGCGCAATACGGGCTCATGGCCAAAGGCTTCTGGCAAGACCGGCGGGAAAGCAACTTTCTGGACGGCGCGGCGCACTTTTACGGCACCTATGAATGCGCGGATGGCCGCTACGTGTCCATCGGCGCCATCGAGCCGCAGTTCTACGGCAAATTGCTGACGCTGTGCGGCATCGACGATCCGCAGTTCCGGCGGCAATGGGCGCAGGAGGAATGGCCTGCGTTGCGCCGCAAGCTCGATGCCGTGATGCGCCAGCGCACACGTGACGAATGGTGCGCGCTGCTGGAAGGCACCGATGCGTGTTTCGCGCCGGTGTTGTCGATGGCCGAGGCACCCCTGCACCCGCACAACCGGGCACGAGGAACCTTCGTCGCCCCGCAGGGCGTCAGCCAGCCCGCGCCGGCGCCGCGATTCGACCGAACCCCTTCGGGGCTTCCGCTGCCCGCGCCGACGGTGGGGGCGCACACTGGGGAGCTGCTCGCCCACGCAGGCTTTGCGCCCGAGGACATCCGCACGCTGCACGAGGCTGGCGTGATACATCTTGCCGGCGCTTCTGCATGAGCCACGCACCGCCTCCCTCCGCACGAACGCCGCTGCATTCTCGTCGCATCCATTGCGAAGGTTTCCGGCGCGAGGATGGTCTGCTCGAATTGGAGGCCACGTTGATCGATACCAAGCCCATGCCGCTGCAATTGGTGAGCCGGATGGTCCCGGCCGAGGAACCCATTCACCAGATGCGCGTGCGCCTGGTGCTCAACGCACAGCGCGAGATCGTGGATGCGAGCGCGTTCAGCGAACACGCTCCCTATCTCACCTGCTCGGGCGTGGAAGCCGCCTATCGCCAGCTGATCGGTCTGCGCATCGAACCGGGCTTCACCCAGCAGGTGAAGCGCTTGTTCCGCGGTATCGCAGGCTGTACCCACATCACGGAACTCCTGCCCGTGATGGCCAGCACCGCCTTCCAGCTGTTCTGGGCCGATGGCAGCTTTGCCGCGCAAGACGCGCGCGCCAGCGAGCAGCGCCAAACGCCGCTGGGCGGCTGCCATGCCCTCCGGCTGGACGGCGAAGTCGTTCGAACCTATTTCCCTCAATTTCACAAGACACCTTCGCCATGAACGACGCCGTGCTTTTCGATGTCCAGGACGGAGTCGCTACGATGACCCTGAATGAGGGCGAGCGGCTAAATCCCTTGACGCAGTCGCTGCTTCAAGGGCTGCTCGGCGGACTGCGCCGCGTGCGCGAAGACCCGAACATTCGCGCCTTGCTGCTGACCGCCCACGGCCGTGGGTTCTGCGTCGGGGCGGACCTGCAGGAGTTCGGGCGCCGCGCCGCCGACCCGGCCAGCGGAACATTGAGCGACTACGTCGGCCAACTGCTGCGCGAGCAGGCCAGCCCGATCATGCTGGAGATGCGCGCACTGCCGGTTCCCGTCGTCTGCGCGATCAACGGAGTGGCCGCCGGCGGCGGCGTGGGACTGGCCTTGTCCGGCGACATGGTGCTCGCCGCGCGCTCCGCCTATTTCTACCTGCCGTTCATGCCTTCGCTCGGGCTGGTGCCGGACATGGGCTCCAGCTGGCTAGTGCCGCGCGCCGTCAGCCCTGCACGTGCGCTGGGCCTGGCACTGACCGGCGAGAAGCTTGATGCGCAACGGGCTGCGGAGTGGGGCTTGATCTGGGCGTGTACGGATGACGAGATTCTGCAAGAGGCGGCCCGGGCATTGGCGCTGCGCCTGGCGCGTCTGCCATCCCATGCGATCTTGGAGGCACGCGCACTCGCGTCGGCCGCCGGCCGCAACAGCCTGGAGCAGCAGCTGATCCTCGAATGCGAGCGCCAGCAGGCGCTGATCGATGGCGACTCTTTTGCGGAAGGCGTGCGCGCGTTCGCCGAGCGGCGTCCGCCTGTCTTTGTCGGGCGAAGAAATGCGTAGAAGCCACGAGGCGGCATGAGCCGCTCGAAGCCAGGCGCAGTCGCACCGGGCTTTTTTCATTGCGGGCCCACATGCGAGAAAGCCCGCCGCGCGATGCCACGGGGATCTTCGCATCCGACGGGCAGCGATGAGCGTGCAGTTTTCCTTGCGAGCTCCTTCGGGATGTCGGAAATGGCGGTGACGAGCGCTCCTTGTGGTTTGCCGGCGTTCACAGGCGCCAGTGGAAGGCCGCATGCCGGACACAGGCAGGATCGCTGCTCATTCGCGACCTCCGGATCGTGGATATAACGCGCGGCACCTGTCTCGTATGCGGCTGGTCGTTCCATCTTGACGAATTGATGTCTCTGGAAGCCGTCGGCTAGACTTCGGCCGTCCGCCAAGAGGAGACATTTGATGCGTGAAAACAAAGCCTCTGTGATCTCGCGCAAATTGCGCCGCTCCTGCGCTGTAGCGCTTGGAGTTTTGGCTGGAGTAACTCTCGCAACACCACCACGAGCTGCAGAAGACCCGACGAACCAGGTCGCACCACCGAACGCTTTGGTTTACCGGAGCATTGCCGGTCGCGATCTTCGAATCTTCGAGTTCCCCCCTGCAGACGCTGCGGGTAGTGCGCGGCCCGCCATCCTCTTGGTACAAGGCGGCGCATGGTCGCGCGGCAGCCCCGAACAGCTCTTCAGATCGGCGCGATACTTTTCTGAAAAAGGGTTTGTATCCGTGGTTCTCGAGTACAGACTGGCGGATGCAACGAATTCGCCAGTCGAATCGTTCTCGGACGTATGCTCCGCGCTCGCTTTCCTGAGAAAAAATGCCGGCAGGCTTGGCCTTTCGCCATCGAGGGTTGCACTGTGGGGAATCTCGTCGAGTGGCCAACTCGTGGCGTCTGCCGCGACGGTTGGCTGCGATTCTGCAGAGGGTAGCTCTGGCAATAGTGGTCCCGACGCAATACTGCTCGTCTCGCCCGTAGTGGACGCCGTCTCAGACGGGTTGTTTCGTGATCTGATGAAAGGACACGGAAAGCCTTCGTCTTTGTCCCCCACACACACTTTGGCCAGAAGTATTGCTCCGACTCTCATCATGCAGGGCGACGCAGATCAAACCACCCCAATCGAGCGGAGCAGGGTGTTCTGCGAGCGAGCGCGAAGCTTAGGAAGCCGGTGCGAACTTATCGCTCTTGAAGGACAGGGGCACGTGCTTGACAGGCCAACTCGAGACGGCGTCCTGGATCGTCAGGCTAGGTTTCTACGAGAGATATGGCAATGAGATGGATGAGGTCCAATAAGACTGCTCGCAGCGGCGCTTGTTGTCGACCCTGTACGGCTGCTCTGGACCTCTAAGCTGCCTCTGAGCTGCTCTGCCAGAGTGCGGAAGCAGCTTGTCGATGCGGCTGTTCAGTTGCGTGGGTAGGCGGGTGAGCACGTCCTTTAGATAGGCCCACGGGGCATGGCCGTGCAGCTTGGCAGATTACGCCGATCGCCGAACTATGCCAAGTGGGCTCGCCTTCTCCGGTAGTCGGCCTGTGATCGGTTCGGCATAGTTCGGCCACTCACAGCGTCTCGAGAAAGGCGAGCAGATGATCGTCTGGACGGAATCGGAGTCGTTTGTGTTGCTTGTACGGCTCGAGCTTTGCCAGAGCTGCCTCTTTGAGGGCGAGGTGGGCATGAAGGTAGGTCTGCGTGGTCTCGATTGATTCATGACCGAGCCACAAGGCGATCACCGAACAGTCGACGCCCGCCTGCAGGAGCTCCATTGCCGCGCTGTGCCTCAGGACGTGTGGTGATACGCGCTTGGACGCCAGCGATGGGCATGTCTTGCTGGCCACGCCCAGATGTTTAGCCAGCAGCGACTGGACGCTGTCAGCGCTGAGCTGGCCGCCGTGCAAGCTGGGGAACAGGGCGCTGGCGCCGTGCCGCACCGGCTCATTCACCCACGCCTGAAGCGCGATTCGGGCGTATCTGGTAAGTGGCGTACACCCGCTCCTTGCGGCCCTTGCCCACACACCGCACATGCGCACCGGTGCCGAGATGAATGGATTCCCGGGTCAAGCCAATCAGCTCTGAGAGGCGCAAGCCGGCCTGGGTCGCGAGCAGCAGCAATGTGTGGTCGCGGCGGCCGAGCCATGTAGTTCGATCGGGCGCGGCGAGGACTGCTTCGATCTCGGGACGCGTCAGAAAATGCACTTGACGCTTGTCGTGTCGTTTGCTCGGTATCGCGAGCACGCGCTGGATGAGGGCGCTGTGCGCCGGCTCCTCGAACGAGACAAACCGGAAGAAGGAGCGGATGGCAGTCAGGCGCAAGTTGCGTGTGACGACGCCGACACCGCGCTTCGTCTCAAGATCACTCAGAAACTCGCCGATGAAGGGCGCGTCCAGCTCATCGAGCGTCAGGGCCGATGGTGTCTTGCGAAGCCTCACCTGCGCAAACATGAACAGCAACCGAAACGTATCTCTGTAGGAAGCGATCGTGTTGGGGCTAACGTTGCGTTGACGCATGAGTCGGTCGGTAAAGTAGCGCTCGATCAAAGTGGCGACGTTGCAGCCGGGCTTCATGGTTGGGCCTCCCAGCGTCGGTCGAGGCGCTGCGCCGCCTCTTGCATCAACTCCGGACAGGCCGAGAGGTACCAATAGGTGTCCCGCACGCAGGTGTGGCCAAGATAGGTGGAAAGTGAAGGGAGCTTGTTCTCGACGTCGAGGCCTTCGCGATACCAGCTCAGCAGCGTGCAAATGGCGAATCGATGCCGGAAGTCATGCACGCGCGGTCCCGCACGATCGCCAGGACGCCGCAGGCCAATCTCACGCGACAAGCGCCAGAAGACGCGAAGAACGTACTGATGCAGCAGTGGTCCGCCTCGCTCCGCAACGAAGAAGTGGGGGTCGCGGCGCGTTGTTAGATGGGCATCGCGCCGTTGTGCGTAATTGCAAAGCGCTGTGCTTGTCGTTGGATGCACGGGTACGAGTCGAGACTTCCCAAACTTGGTCAATCGAATCGTCAGCACACCGGCGTCCAGGTCAACATCGTCACACTTGAGGCCGATCGCCTCGGACAGACGCATGCCTGTTACCGCGATGACGCCGAACAGACAGTGGTAGGTCCAGCGGCGCAGTGCGCCTGCTGGCGGCAAAGACAGGGCGGCCGCCAGCAACGCATTGACCTCTGCATCGCTGTAGACGTAGGGCTTGGCGCGCTTCAGCCCTGGCAGGAGGCCGGCCGGGGGCACTTCCGTCCTCGGATCGATGTTTGCGATGTGGCGCGCGAAGCCGCGCACATCTGTCAGCCGCAATGCCCAGGACGCATGCCGATCGGGCGGTAGTGTTGCCCACTCCATCGCAAGCTTCGTGGTGATGGTCGTGGCCTTGCGCTTCTCCATGAAGGAGACGAAGTCGGCGAGCCGTCGCGTCTGGTGCTGGTATTTGTATCCGAGCCCCTTGCGCATGCTCAGGTAACGCTCCAGCGCCGAATGTAGATCCGTCATTGCGCGCCTCCCGGCCACGGTAGGCTCAATGTGCGGAGCGCCTCGATGTCTACCTTTGCGTAGATCCGGGTGGTGTCGTGGCTCTTGTGCCGCAGCAGTTGGCCGATCTCCGACAAGGTTGCACCGGAGTGCAAGAGCTCAGTGGCGAGGCTATGCCGGAAAATATGGGCACCCTGGTGCGCGTACCCGCGGATGCCGGCGCGCTCCAGAGCGGTCTTGGCGATCATCGTGATCGCGCCCCCAGAGCAAAAGCCGACGTGTGGAGCAAGGCTGCGGAGAAACAGTTCACGACAGGACGACTTGGGTCGGCCGTCACGTAGGTAGGCGACCACGGCCGCGCCGACGTCTGGTGCGAGCGGCATCCTCGCGCGCTGCCGGCCCTTGGCGCGAACAAGCATCTCGCCAGCTCTCCAGTCGACGTCATCCAAAGTGAGAGTGGCGACCTCATCGGCCCGCAGGCCGAGCTTGGACAGCACCATCAAGATGGCGTAGTCACGGCGCCCTGTCGGGGATGCCCGGTCACAACCATCCAGCACCCTCTGAACCTGCGCTGCAGACAGATAAGTCGGAAGACTCGCGAACTTCCACTGCCTGATGGAGGGCACGCAGCCGGCCAGCGCGTGTGGATTCAATCCTGTGTGATGAAGGTATCGGAGAAATGCGCGCAGCGACCAGCACATCGCCTTGGCGGACCTCGAGCTCCAATCCTGGGCGTGACACTCGACATAGCGGATCACATCTTCCTGCTTGATCTTGCCGAGATCGGTAGCGCCAGCGGGGCAGACTTCACACAGAAACCGGCGGATCGCGGGCAGGTGGTGCACGATAGTCCTCGCCGTCAGACCGCGCTCGCTCCGCAGATAGTCGCCAAACTCCGCGAAGATCTGCTCTTGCGGTGTGTTGACCGAGACCGCCGCCGGCGCAATCGTGCCGGCGGTGCGCAGAGTCAACAGCCACCGCTTCAGCGCTGCCCGGTCGCCCAACTGGATGGACTGCTTCGCTCCTTGGTGCCGCAGGTAGCGCTCCACCATGCGCTCATCAAGGTTGGCCAGCCTGGCCCGATGGCTTGCCATCCAATCCAGGAGATTGCCGACCACGTTGAGGCAGCGCCAAGTGCCGATGCGCGACAGCCCGACTTCGACGAGACGTGCTGCATAAAGCTCGACAAGTTGCCCGTGGGCGCCGTTCTTGAGGCGCCGGAACAGCCGGCTCCTCTCCAAGTACTCTTGCGTAATCGTCATCGTGCTCTCCGTTGTTGAGGACGGAGGCAGGATGAACTATGCCGAACCGATCACAGGCCGACTACCGGAGAAGGCGAGCCCACTTGGCATAGTTCGGCGATCGGCGTAATCAGCGTTATGCCGCACGCGGCATAAGGCCGACTGCACCAGGCTCATGACGATCGCGGCGCGCTTGAACTCAAGACGGATCTCCTCGGCAGCAACAGCAGCGACCGCCGGTGCGGGCGCCGGCGCTGAGGGCGACGGTAGCGGGGGCAACGAGAGCGCGATGAACTGCGGTGCCGACTCGGCAATCGTCGTCGACGTTGCCGGTGGAACTGGACTCGCCCCGCGTCCGCGTCGCCATTGATGCACAAGGTTGTCGTTCAGCTGGAACGACAGTGCAACCGCCGCGACCGAAGCTCCTGGCTCTGCGCAGGCGGAGAGAACCTGCGCCTTGAACTCTGCGCTGTGACGGCGCCGTTGCTTCGGATTGACGTTCATTGATGATGTCCAGCTAACATAGATGGACAGCATGGTCTCCGGCTTGGCTTCAGTTCTCAAGGTGGGGCAACTGGCCGCTTACCCTGTCTCGGCATCATGGGCCCACTTCACTGGTACTGAAATTCCATCGCTCGCACCGATGCTGGTCGAGCCCTTCATCTCCACGCGCCATCCAGCGGACATCATCTCCGCATCCTCTGGTTCCTCGCCCGTTCTTGAGCCCGTCAGCCGTAGCTCTTTGCCAGTTGGACGGCTTCGCGCAGCTCTTGGATCGAAAGCTTCTCTTCCGTGTCGAGTTCGCCCGCCTCGAGCATCGTAATGACCTCGTCGACCTTCTTGCCGGTCAGAAACTGTGCGGCAGAAAAGACCGTGATGCGATGGGCTTGCTGCAGCAGGCGGCCTTCGTCCTTCAGTATCCGCGTTCTTTCCTCGTCCATGGCGCGATGCACACGCAACACCGCACCGGCGCAGTCAATGGTCTTCACGCGCCGTTCCTCCAGTTTCATGGCTGCGGCCGTGGCATAGGGAAGATAGCCGAGCAGCGCACCGGCATGGCGTTCACCGAAGGCTGCGAACCGATCCGCAACCAGGCTGTCCCCTCCCAGTGAAGACACCTTGATCACGCGATCGCGTGCCTTGCTGGCAATAGTCGCGGCTGCTTCCGCCGCCTGTCGATCTGTCCAGGTAAGCAATGGAACCGCATGGGTGCCTTTGGCGGACCAACGACCCGTCACGTTCAGGAACCTGTAGTGCTGACCACCATGGCGTTGATCCTCGATCGCAGCCGAGCCGTGCCCCGCATGCTCGATCACGAAGAAGGATTGATAAAGATGATTCGAAGTATCCATCGCCCCATTCTGTCTTTGCTTAGGCCACAAATGCCTTTGGCTCGGGCTTAGAACCCGCAACTGGCGACCATTCAAGCCTCTCTAACCTTCGTGGAAGTTGTATTGCAGAAATTTTCAGACCTATATGACTGAAGTGAGCACGTAGGAGAGTTCAACTCCTGCCAGAGGGTTTGCGCGCAGGCTTTGCGGGTTTGTTCAGGATTGCCTGGTTCTTCCTGCGCAGCAAACCGCCTTCCGATGTGGGCGCGTTCGTAGCAACGATCCCTTCGAAAAGCACAGGCAATGTCGTCCCCAAGCTGTGGCAGAGGGTCGCCAGGGTCATCAGGGAGGGGTTGATGTAGCCGCCTTCGAGCTTGGAGATTCGAGACCGTTCGACCTCCGCATCGAAGGCCAGCGCTACTTGGGTCTTGCCCGCAGCAAGTCTGAGTTTTTTCAAGTTCTTTCCCAGCGCCAGCGTTACCGCGTTTGGCAGTGTTCCGATCGCGGGTTCTGGTGAAGGGGTTGCTTTTCGACTGGCGGTTTTCATCGCCGTTGAGGGTCAAGAAATGTGCACCTCAGGGAAACGTCTTAAAGGACGCATATGAGAAAATGTGTTCTATAAGACATATTTGCGCTGGTTTGAGGATCTGCGGCCTGCAGATCGACAGGGGAGCGCTGCCGAGAACCAACTTCGTTTACCACCAGGAGATTTCCGATGACCAACTTCGTCCACTGCCGCGGCTGCGGTCACCAGATTCACGAAACCGCCCCCACTTGCCCCAAATGCGGCGCACCACAGGTGATCGCGGCGCAGGGCCCGCCAAGCGCGATGGCTCCGCTGGCATCGCTCTCGAGCGCCTACGGCCAAATCCCCTGGTATCGTCAGCGTTGGGCCTTGATCTGCATCTTCTTGCTGTTCGCGCCGGCCGCCGCCGTCATTGCCTGGAGCGGAGAGATCTATTACCTCGCGCGGGGCACCGTGAAGGCCTTTCCCAAAAGCGTGAAGGTCGTCATGACCGGCATGGCCATCTTCCTGTTGATCGCCGCGGGCTCCGACGAGGAGGCCTTGCAGGGCGCTGCCGGCATGGTGCTCATCGGCATGGCCATCGGACTGTCGCTGCGCAAGTGAGCGAGGCGCTTCCGCACCTCGTGTCCGAGGAGGGCGGCCCTCTTGGCCTTCGGCCGACATCCAAATTCAGCTTCCCAGGAAATCACATGCAAACTTTCAATCCCCTCATTCGTGAGCTCATCGCCATTTCCGGCGCCATCGTCTTTCTCAGCGGTTGCGGAGAATCCATCGACGCCCGACAGACGCAGGTTGTCAACGGTCTCATCTACAAGCGCAATGCCACTGATCCCTTCACCGGCACCCTCAAGAACTACCAGGGCATGGCTCGTTATGCGACCGGCTGCGAGGAGCCCACCGAAGTGCCGGTCAAGGACGGCCTCTTCGACGGAAAAATCACCTGCACCACGCAAGGCAGGAAGTCAGCGGAACTGGCCTTCAACGAAGGCAAGAAGCACGGCGACTGGCGAGTGTTCAATGATCGAGGCGAGGTCTACATCCAGGTGGGCTGGGACAACGACCGGAGAGACGGCATCGACAAGCTCTACGGTCCTCATGCCATCAACCCTTCCGAGCCCATCCGCGATCTGGTCTGGAAGAACGGGAAGCAAACCGGAACCGTCATCGACGACGGATCGTTCATGGTGTTTCGCTACCGCGATGGCCTGCGGGATGGAGAGCAGCTGGAGTACGGGGTGCATGGCGGCTCCAAGCTGTACCTGTACAAGAAGATCAACTTCGTGCGCGGACAGGCGCAAGGGATCGCCCAGGTCTTCAATCCACAGGGTCAACTGGTCCAGGAAGAAACCTATGAAAACGGCGATCGCGTTTCCGTCAGGGATGTGGGCAACCCCAAGCCTGCGGCCGAAGCGAAGCCACGTGCCACCATGACGCTTCGCGAGTGCGTGGATAGCAAGATCGCAGCGGTCCACAAAGCGGAGGGCGAAGACGCCATGATCCGCGCCGACACGCTCTCCGAGTTCGAAACGAACTGCACTACCGAACTGATCACAAAGTAGGGTCGGGTCGCCGAGTCGATTGGTATGGCCCGATCGGCCAAGCGCCAATCTACTCGACGATCCACTCAACGAAGCCCCCGCATGGGGGCTTTTTCATGTCCGTCGTTTCATGACTGCTCGGCGACGGGCAGAGCGGCATGCCACGTTCCGATCCGAGGGCAGTACCCCTCCGATCTTTCCTCGACATCCCGGCTGTCTCCATCCGTTCACCAGCCATTCACCCAGGAACTCCCTTGGATCTCATCACCACCGAACTGCGCCAGCAATTGTTGGCCAACGGCGAAGCCTCGCGCGCCAACCCTCACTTCGATCCACATCCCGTGGTCAAGTGGTTCAGCCCCTGTGGCGCCGCCACCTGGCTCATCACCGAGCTGGATCCCAACGACGAAGACACCGCCTATGGGTTGGGCGATCTCGGAATGGGCAGCCCCGAACTCGGCCATGTGTCGGTGCGCGAACTGACGTCCATCCGGCTGATGCGCGGCATGCTGGGCATCGAGCGTGACCTGCATTGGAAGGCGAACAAGCCCTTGAGCACGTACGCGCGCCTGGCGCGGCTTGCAGGCCGCATCGTCGACTGAGATTTTCCCGCCCCAGAACAGCCCGGCACGACCATGCGGTCGGCTGGGATTTTTGCCGTCTGTCCTGTCACTTCGCTTCCATCCACCTCTTGCAAAGGATCTTTCCCCTTGTCCTACATTCAATGTCCCCCATGCGGCTCGGACCGCATCGAAACCCGAGACGTCGCCCAGCGCACCGGCGGCACCCTGGGCGGTCTCGCCGGCGCTGCCGGCGGCATCGCAGGTGCGCTGCGCGGCGGCCGCACCGGCTTCGCCCTCGGCATGGCCGCGGGCCCCATCGGCGGAAGCGTCGGCACCGTGATCGGCGTCATTCTTGGGGGCCTGGGCGGCGGCGCGCTCGGCACCGAAGTCGGTGCCATCTTCGGCCGTGTGGTCGACGACCGTGTCCTGAACAACTGCCGCTGCATGGCCTGCGGCCACAGCTTCAGCGGCCGGCGGGGTGCCTCCGAGCCTCCGTTCTCACCATCGCCTCCGATGTCTTCGGGACCGTCCGGATCACCGTCCGGCATGGGACCCGAGCACGCGGACTTCGAGGACGATCACGATCCGGACTTCGATCACCTCTGATCCTTTGCCCGCGCATCCATGCCGTCTCCGCTGCGGCGTCGGGCATTGCTTTTTTCCTGAGCCCTCGCTCGCGCTCACTTCCCCTTCGTACGCGCACGTGCCCCAGCGCATCTCTGCGACTTCACGCGCAAAGGCTTCGTCGCGTGCGTCTTTCACTCAAGCAATCATCCATGGCACATCTCATCGAAACAATGGCCTTTACCGGCGACACCCCCTGGCACCTGCTGGGCCATCGGCTCCCGCCCAAGCAACCGATCGACGTCTGGGCCCGCAGCGCTGGCATGAACTGGACCATCCGCGAAACGCCCGTGCGCTACATGACCGAGGGTCCGGAGACAGCCCCGGCGCTTCAGACCCTCGAGACCTTTCAGGACCAGAAGGTGCTCTACCGCAGCGACACCCACGCCCCCCTGTCCGTCGTGAGCAGCCGCTACCAGGTCGTGCAGCCCCGGGCCGTGCTCGAGTTCTACCGCGACCTCACCGAGATCGGCGGCTACGAGATGGAAACGGCGGGGGTCCTTAAGGCCGGACGCAAGTTCTGGGCACTGGCACGCACCGGTAAGCAGGCCGTGCTCAAGGGCTCGGACATCGTCGACGGCTACCTGCTGCTCGCCACCTCGTGTGATGGAACCCTTGCCACCACCGTCACCCCGACGACCGTTCGGGTGGTCTGCCACAACACCTTGTCCATTGCGTTGGACGGCACGAGCAACGCGATTCGGGTGCCCCACAACACCCGCTTCGATGCCGACGCTATCAAGCAGAAGCTGGGGATCGCCGTCTCCCAGTGGGACCACTTCATGCACCGCATGAAGCAGCTGTCCGAACGCAAGGTCAAGGGCAAGGAATCGCTGGACTACTTCCTGAGCGTGCTCTGCGGACCGAATGCCAATGAGGTCATTCGCGAGCAGGGCAGCACTGGACAGCTCGGCCTGCCGCACGACCGTGCCCTGAAGACAATGCAAGCCCTTTACGAAGGCAGGGGACGAGGCGCCGAGCTCGCAGCCGCCAAGGGCACGGCGTGGGGCCTGCTGAACGCGGTGACCGAGTTCGTCGACCACGAGCGGAGGGCCCGCAGCCGCGAGTACCGGCTCGACAGCGCCTGGTTCGGCCAGGGCGCGGCGATCAAGCAGCGCGCCCTCGATCGCGCACTGCAGCTCACGTCCTGATCCCTTCCGCAGGGCATTTTCATCACCCCCCGTCCTCCCCTTAGGGGCCGCTCTCCTTCATGAGGGCGGTCCTTGTGCCGGTTGGGGCACGGAACCTTCAAAGGAAAACATCATGGTGAATACAGGTGCGGAGCGTCTGAGAACACCGCGTGCGACGGCCCGCCCTCTGCTCCAGTTGGTCGAGCCTCCGCCGACGCGGGAGCCTGGCCCTCATCGCTGGCCCCATATGTGTGAGACCGGCCTCGGCAACCTCGACGCCGCCGCGGCCCTCGGCCAGGATCCCTTCAAGTCTCAGGTCCGCCTCTGGATGGAGAAGACCGGCCGGCAGGACCTGCTGCACCCCGTCCGGCTCGAGAGCGACAGTCACGCGTACTGGAGCCGGTTGCTCGAGCCGATCGTGGCGGCCCACTACACCCTGCGGACCGGGCGAAAGGTGAGGCGCGTCAACACCACCGTGCGGCATCCCGAGCACCCCTGGATGTCCGGCACCGTCGTTCGCGAAGTCGTTGCCTCCTCCGAGGTCCAATTGCTCGAGTGTTTGTCGGTCGGCATGCAGATGGCCCCTCTGTGGACCCTGGGCGTTCCCGAGTACATCCGGCTTCGGGTCCTGCATCAGCTCGCCGTCACGGGTGCGCAGGCCGCCGATGTGGTCGTGCTGCTGGGCGGCCAGGACCTGCAGGTCTACCGCATCGAGCGCCACGCGTCCGAGATCGCGCGGCTCATCCGGCAGGAGCAGGCGTTCTGGCGCCATGTCGAGCGCGACCAAGCGCCGCCCGCGGTGGACGACGACGGAGCAGTGCCGTGAGCGTCCCGAGCCTTCAGCGTGGTCGCCCGAACGGCCACCACCGCCAGCGCCCCATTGTCCTCGCCTCGAGCGGCCGCAGGTCCAGGGTGTCGTAGCTCGTGAACGGCGCACCGGCGCGCCGGCGCAGTTCTCTCTCGAGTTCATGCGCGATACCGCGGGCGTGAAGGTCTCCGGCAAGTGCCTTCCTGCGCCACTCGGTCGCCATCGTGCTCAACACCTCGTCGGGCAGCTCCTGCTGTGTCGTCATGCCGAGATTGTGCCGTCAGAGCTCGCCGCCAGAGGGTCACCTGTGCGCGCAGGAGGGCACTGTGGTTTTTCTGCTCTTCTCAGCTCTTTTCTTCTCCACCAGCCCGCCTTGCGCGGGCTTTTTGACCTTTGACCCATGCATCACCTTCTCTCTTTCCACATTTTCCTGCTCGAGGTCGTCCGCCCTCGACCTCGCGATCCGAACGGCACGGCCTCCGCGTCGGCGCCTCCGTCCGCCGCGGAGGCCTGACATGGGCACCATCGTCTACCGGGCCACCAAGACCCAGGCCCTCCACGACGAGTTGGCCAGCGTCGGCACCCATGGCACGGTGCTGGCGCACCGCGTGATCGGCAACCGGTTGTGGTTCCTGGCCCAGACCCGCACCGGGGGCAACGCCGGACGCAAGTGGATCGGCCTCACCCTCATCGACTGCCGGCATAGCGAGGCGGCGGTCAAGAGCATGGACGAGACCGTCGGCCCTTGCTACTACGACTGTCCACTCGTGTTCCTTGCGCAGGCCGATGCGCCCATGGGCACATATGCGGGCGCCTGGCGCGAGCAGGTGCGTGCCTTCCACGCGAACCGGATGGCCAGGCGGGCGGCGATCCGGCCTGGCCTGCGCGTCGCGTACGGCGATCACACCTATGTGCTACGCCGCAGCCTCGGACGCCGGGGCTGGGACGTCGCGCGCGAGAGCGACGGCCTGGTCTTCCGCCTCAAATCCCGACAACTCGGCAACGCCACGGTGCTGCCATCTCTGGAAACCCAACCATGAACAACGATTTGCAGCGGCACGAGACGGTGCCGCCTTACACCCGCAACCTCGCGGCGACGGACCAGCTCAAGTGGTCGGCCGAGTTCGAGGTGCCGGCGATCGGCGCCGACATCCTGATCAGCATCAACAGCATCGGCCGCGCCAAGGTCGTGGGCTATGCGACGCAGGATGGTTATCTGGGCGTGATGACCGTGCCCTACAGCCCGCCGGCCTGGTGGGTGCGGCAGAACGGACCACCGGGCCTGGGGAATCTGGCGCTGGCGTTCGGGGCCGAGATCTCTCCGGTCACGTCGAAGGAGAAGACGCCATGAGCGGCCTGTCCCTGGTGTTCACGGCGGACGTCGCTGTTTTCGACGAAGAAGCCTTGCGTCGTGCGGCCTGCGCGCAGGCGGCCAAGGAAGGGCTCACCGAGGAGAGTTGGGCGTCCCTGCGCCAAGGCATGGCGAGCGACCTGATCATGCTGCTCGACCCGGGTTCGATCCCCGATGCGGGCTTCGAGATCCGGCACTCGGTGTGCGAGGCGATTGGAGACGGCGCATGAGGCAACCGTCGCCTCTGACCAATGTCGAGTTCGTCACGGACCTGATGCAGTTCAGCGCTCACGGGGCGTTGATCCAGGCTTTTGTACTGCAGGCACTGGACGCGTATTCGCAGAGGGTCGCGGCCGCCACGCCCGAGGCCTTGGACACCGCACTCGTGAGCGGCCATGCCTGGCATGGCTGCGCCTTGGAGGTGCGGAGGAAGCTGGCGCAAAGGCTTGGTGAGGAGGGCGCAGGTGCGCCGGGATCGGCTTCCGAGGATTCCCCTTCCGTCGGCTAGCTAAAGCCAACCGCTGCGCGATCAGTCGCTCGACCCGAGCGCCGTCCTGGCGCTCGCTTTTGGCCATCCCTGGCTTTTTTGGACCTTCGGGTCCCTTTTTTGATTCTGCGCGACCCGAAACCTTCCCGCCTGAAAGGCGCGGGGAGGGCGCGTGTTCGTTTCCTTCGCCGCGCCCGCGGTATTTCCACCCCCAACAGAGGATCTGAACTTGGCCCCCATGCATTCATGCGACCGACCGCAGCGATCCGTCGCTTCGGCCACACCGCCATCCACGTTCACCTATCACTTCACGCGCATCAGCCGCAATGCGAAGACCGGGCCGATCCCGGTCACCACGACCAGTGCGAACTCATGTCCACCTGGCTGCAGTCTCAAGCGAAACGGCTGCTATGCGGAGAACGGCCCCCTGGCGCTGCACTGGAGAGCCGTCTCCGAAGAAGGGCGCGGCGGCAGCTTCGATGACCTGCTTCAGGACATCTCCACGCTTCGGCGTCATGCGCTGTGGCGACACAACCAGGCAGGCGATCTGACGCCTTCCTCGCCGGGCGTGATCGACGGCAGGCTGCTCGCGAAGCTGGTACAGGCAAACAAGGGACGGCGTGGATTCACCTACACCCACTATGCGCCCACGGCGGCGAACCGCGCGGCGATCAGGAGCGCCAACGAACTTGGCTTCACGGTGAACCTGAGCGCGGAGACGCTCGCGCAGGCCGATGCCTATGCCGAGCTCGGGATTGCACCGGTCGTGGTCATCCTGCCACGCGGCACCACAAAGCCAAAGCGAACTCCCAGAGGTCGCCATGTCGTCATGTGTCCCGCCAGCCTGGGCAACACCGACTGCCTCAACTGCGGCATCTGCCAGCAACGTGATCGCGTTGCGATCATGGGGTTCCCGGCCCACGGGAGCGGTGCGAAGCATGTGCAGGGGGTTTTCTTCGGAGGGCGACCCTCGTGAGAAAGTCCGAAGAAAGCCCGTGCGCAGATCCTCATGGCGACACGTCCGCTCTGGACGAGGAGTTCCTCATGCGGGTGGACCAAGCCATGTTGGCTTGCAAGCAATCCGACCCGCATCGACTGGCACAAGTGCGGCGTGCGGCTGAGGAGGAAATGCGGTTGGACAACATGACGAACGCACATGGGCTTGAGCAACGCGGTCACGGCCGCAACGGAGTGAGATAGGTGCGACCCTGGGCATTTCTTTATCATGAAGGAATAGCCCGGGCTCCCACGACGTGTTTATTTTTTTGCTTGAGGCGGACGGAGATCAATCTCGTTGTTCAAAGCTTGACGTCGAACGACTCAATCATTGTTGGATCGGGCGTTGAGGACGATCCGAGGGTCGAGGTCGCTGTGATGACTCGCAAGGGTTACCAGCAGGTACTGCGCGAGCCACTCTTCGACCAGCCGCGCGCTCACAAGCTCGTATGGATTGACTAGCTGGGCTCCGGCACAGAACTGGCCCTCTTCGCTGACAAATCGATGACCGCATAGATGGCGGGCCGGCCGAACTTGAGCTCGGTCTCGTTCATGTACTTGCAGTCGGCCTCTGCGCGCTCTTTCAGGTCACCGTAGGTCGCGAAGTCCTTGCCGGTCGCGGTGTTGTGGATGGCGATCATGATGTGCTCCGGCGTGCGCTGTCCGCCTTCTCTTCTGCGAGGATCTCCGCGATCAGGCGCTCAGCCAACGCGTTGCGCTCCTCCTGTTCGCGAGCGTGCTGCCGCGGGTGATGAAGTCGATGGCGGGGTAGCGCATGCACGTGCTCATGGAGCCCCGCGGTAGATCGTCCAAGGCATCGAGGCAGTAGCCATTCAGCGCGGTGATGTGGCCGTCGGTGTTGAGCGCCTCGAAGTGACGCTCATCCAGGTCGCCCAGGATGTACGACCGAAGTCGGTAGAGGCGCATGCTCTCGGCTTCGATGATGGCGCGGTGGTTCACGAGGTGAGGGCGACGCGCAGCAGCTTGCTGTCCACTGCGCCGCGCGACTTGAGCTTCAGGGTCTCGCTGTTGCCGTGACAGGTGCCGTTGTCCACGAAGCCGGCCGAGATGATCGCGCCTTCGTTGGTGCTGTGCAGCTTGCGCTCCCAGTTGCGATCACCTCCGAAGCGGATCCGCTCTAGGGCTTCGGCCATGCGGTCGTGGTCGACGGTGCGGGGGAAGACGAAGACGACTTCTTCGTTGTCGATTTTGGCGACGATGTATTTCATGCGAGGGCCAGGAGGACGGAGAGAGAGAGGGCGGACACACCCATGGCGGAGAACCACCAGGCGCGGTTGTTCGGCGTGATCAGCACGCTGCCGAAGAGGAGGACGAGGAAGCAAATCGACATCGCTGTCGGAATAGCAGATCGCATGGGTGTCCTTGACGCGGTTGGCCTGTTCGCTTTCAACGAGGTGCTCCGAGCAGGGTGCAGGCGCGGGCATACTCGGCTCGCGTCCGGGAGGTTGGAGGCGCAAGTCAACAAGAGGGGGTGCGGTGGATTTGATAAAGGTGCTGCGCGACAAGACTGCTGCAACGGACGATGGCGACCACGCGGCTGGTCTCAAAGCCGTGCTGCTCCATATCGAGACAGCGTTCGCCCATTACTCCCGCGGAGAAACATCTGGGGATGACACAGCGTTCACAGATGCGATCTATCGATCCAACCAAGCCTTCGAAGGCAGCGTCAAAGAAGCGTATCGAGTTCTAACGGGCAATGATCCCGCAAAGAAAACTCCATTTGAGATAGAAAAATACCTAGAAGAACACCAGATTCTTCGGCGGCGCGTTTTGGAGCAACTTTCGAACTATCGATCGCAATGGCGAAATCCTTCAACGCACGACTACAAGCTGGATTTCGATCAGTCGGAATCTCTCTTCGCTATTGTTTCTGTAGCAGCGTTTGCTGCGATGCTAATTGAGGAAATTCAGCAAAAGCTAGCATTCAATAAATCTCAGGCAGAGGCAGAGGCAGCGGCGGCGGCGGCCGCAACCGCAGACTCGGCTAACGGCTCCGATTTCTCCTTCGATCTGCCCAGCGAGAAAATCGAACTCGTGCAGGAAGTCCGAGAACTTCTGAACCAGTTTTGTTCTCTTCACTTGCCGGTTGCCGTCGACGGGAAAGCGATTACAGAATCGCAGTCTATTGGCGCGATCATGGGATTTCTCGCGTCTGCAGCGCCTCACTTGCAAGCTCGATCAGAGGTTCAAATCGGCTCTGCCTCCGTGGATTTAGTCGTTTCACGAAACGGTGAGTCCGTATTCATCGAAATAAAGAGGCGGCTTTATATTAGCGATGTGCCGAGAAATCTCACGCAACTTGAGCGCTATCTTGAGCTCGGCAAACAGCGCGAAGGGGTGTTGCTCTATCTACCTGACCTACCTAGCGAGTTAGAGGTGATCCCCTTTGCGGTGAGTAATGCGGTCATTACGATTATGGCTCCTCCAGGGTTTATAAAGACGTCAGAGAGTCCGTAAGGCTTAGTTTTGAGAAAAGGCCTCGGCTCCGCTCGATCGATTTGAATTTGTCGCCGGGTGGCTCTCCCTACATACGAAGGAGTCCATCCACCGCCGGCGCGGTGGATTCAGTTGAGGACGTTCCGAGCTGGCCGGCTTGGTGGGGTAAAGACCCAACGGCGCGTGAAAGTTTTCAGGGCGCACGCCGCCGGCACGCTGTGGGTTCCGACGTTCCAGAACTCCACTTTGTGGTCATGTCATCGCCCATCTTTTTGCTAGGTGCTGAAGAGCATCAGGTGGGGCGCCCGGGCTGGTTCCGTGCGATGCCATCCGAGCGGGCCTTGCTTCCCGCCTGGACCATCGAAGCCGGATTCCCGGGCGCCCCGCCTGATGCCCCTCGCCGGTTCGAAGCTGGACCGTGCCATTGAACTTGGCCAACGGCGCGACCTTTGGCAGCAGTAGGATGTGTGTATGTGGAAACCCGCAAAATCTGTTGTGATGGCCGGCCACACGTTGAGCGACATGGAGGTGTGGCTGAACGAGTTCGGCCACGCATTCCTCGATTTGTGCGACGACAAAGCCGATGGTTGGCTCAGCGGTTTGGCTTTAAAGCTCTATCCGCTGGCCGGCGATCGCGCGCCGCGTCAAGCCGCCAAAATTGCGTATGTCACTCGAACCTACGACGGGCCCTGCTGACCTTGGGCTGGCCACGAGCGTCTCCCGCTGGCAGTCAGAAGCCGCTAGCAAGCGGCTGAGCCAGGCGTTAAAGCCGTGACAAATGCCCCTTGCCTTGATCGCAGGCGCTCGACTACCGTGTCTTCACGCGAGCTTCGCGCAAGGAACGGTGATGTTTACCTGTGATCTTGGAGGAATGGCTGTCGCGGAAGACGGCATGACCGGCACTAAAGCTTCGAGGAGATTCCGGTTCATGAATGCCGCGTCGATAGGCGCAACTGCTTGGATCTGTTCCGTGTTTCTTTTCGCCCTTTCAGGATGCAAGGGGCAGGATCCAATTGCGGCGTTCCAGACAATCAACAAGCCTTGCGAGGCGGCGCTCGGTGTAACCGAGGACGTGGTTACGAAACTCTCCCGAAGTTGGTTGAGGCAGACTCACTTTCCGGGATCCTACGTGCACAACGTCAAAAGCACCGATTCGCAGGTCACCCCCTATACCGCCACTATCGACTTTCGCTACCACACGCTGAGCCTTGCTCGCGACAGTGAGGAGGAGGCAAAGGCGATCAATTTTCCTGACCAGAAGGGCCTTAGGATTGATGACCGATGGGTGATCCACTACGCATATGTGAATTCGACCTGGATAGTCGAAAAGGTCCAGAACTCCTCCAGGATAACAAGCCCCGTAAGCGGCACCAGCGAAGCGCAGCCGTTCTCTGACAGTACGGTGGAGTACTTAGTAGCCACGCGCAAGATCGCGATTGCGTGCCGACCGCCGGCTGCACATTGAGGCCGCTTGGTTGCTCGTTGCCCAATGCTGCAAACCCGGGCGAGAACTGAACGGCTGCTTCGTAGCGCTGTCAATTTCGGCTTCCGCCCGCAACGACCCTTGAGGTCAGTGTCTCTCGCTCGAAGCGTTGATCGCCCATTCACCGCTGGCCCGGCAACAGAAGGGACATGTTCTCTAAGTAGAACAGCCACTCTCCGTTGGGATCGTCCTTCGTCACCGGGCGCTCCGGGCAATCGGTGTAGCCGATCACGCGCCGGAACAGCGGCGGCTCGCCGTCGTCAGCGTTGACGACGAGGATGGCGCGCGAGTCCTTGACGGTCAGTCGCACGAACACGATGCCGAGGTCGCGCACGGCCTTCAAGATCTCGGGCTCGGTGGCCAGGATGTCGAACAGCCAGTAGGCGCCGCGGCCGGCGTTGAAAGCGAAGTGGCGCACGCCCGGCGTGTAGGTTACGTCGTGGTTCAGCGGGTGGTAGTAGGGGAGGTCGCTGTCGTGGAACTGGTTGAGCTCGTTGAGCAGGTCTTGGCCGTTTTTCATTCGGTGTCTCCTTCGACCACTGTCGAGTTCGCGATGAGCCAGCGCAACCGGTGCGAGACCAACTCGTGGTCGTTGCCGTCGAAATCGGCATCGCAGGTGGGATTGCCGCGTGGAGAGAACAGGAAGTTGGCCCCGAAGAGGCTCTCGTCTGCGAGACGGCTGGTGCCGCCGAACGCTGCGGGGTCGCTGTCGAACGGCGCGCCATGCGTGCCGACATACACCCCTTGCGCCACAAAGGCGGGCCACCAGGCAACACCAGCCGCCAAAGCAGCAGATGGTTCCACAGTCTGGTGGAGTCGTCGACTTAGGATCGCCGCGGCGGCCGCGCCACCAGCCCAGGTTGTAAGACACATTCTCCGGCGGCACGGTGGGCCACATGACGTTGAGGGCCTCGATGGCATTGGCGCGCTGCAGCGCAGTGACTTGGATCATGGGGAGCTCCTTGGGTTGGTGTGCGGAAATCGTCTAGAGTCCTGCCGCGGGCGTACCGCGGAGGTGCACATGGCAGACGAGGAAAAAATCAAGGTGGCAGTCCCGCAGGCGCGCGAGTTCTCATCTCTCGAACGCAAGGTCCTATTGGTTGGCGGCATCGTCGCGCTCGTGCTCCTCGTGCTGCACTTCCCGTTTGAGGGCTACAACACCGAATGCAACGTGGATAGCTTTGATGCACTGGAGGTGTGCTTCAAGCGACGAATCGCAGACGGCAGTGATGAGGCGCCGTTCTGGTACTGGCGCAGCATCGGCGCTCTGGTCCCGCAGCTGGCCCCACTCAAGCTGTTGCTCGTGTGGGAGGGCTTTGTCGTCCTGGTCGCCGCTGCAGTAATCCTCTTATTCAGAGGGAAGGGCGAGGCCAAGCCTCAGCCCTGAATGGGGTGCCGGTTACAGGGTCCGGCGTCTACCGCGTGCTGAGATCAGCTGTGCCCCGACAACGCTTACGCCCGCCTCAAGCTGGCGTCCGGTTTGTCCTGTGGGTCTTCCCGTAGCCAAGGCGCGAGCCTGTGGCGTTGTCGGGGACTGCGTTGAGCTACGCAATCAAATGCGGTGTGGCGACTGATTCGAACCCGAACGCCTCTTCCGTTCTTGGGCAAAACCGTGTCATGGTTCCCGATGGCCAGGCGGGGTGTCGGCCGAGAGAGTCGCTGCGCCAACAACACGCAGCTCCTCGAACCTCAAGTTCGTTTGGGGGATTTACTTCTTCATCTTGGGCCTCCTCTTCAAGCGTGGTCGCTCTTTCGCCGGGTTTTGCGTCGGCGCTCAGGAGCGACGAAGCCGCTACGGGGGAGCGGGGTGATGGGTGGTCATCGACAGGCAGCTTGGGCCCGACAAGGGTGTGGGCGAGCGGGTGGGCAGCGGCTCAGGGCGTGTGCCTGGCCAGCGCCGCGCTCGCCGCCCTTGTCGGGGTTGGCCTGCGTGACAGCATTTGGAGTGGGGTGAGGCGCCGTGGTGGGCGTCGCGTAGCATTGCCGCCCATCTACAGGAGGTGGAGATGGACGAAGTTTGGAAGCAGTTCGGCAGCCCAGTGTTTTGGATTTGCACCGTGGTCGTGGGGCTACTAAGCGCTCTGGTGATGCACTATGTCCTGAGAGGGATGGACAGGTGGTTCGATGGGTGGAGTTCAGCGAGAAAGGCACGACGGGAAGCGAAAAATGAACGCTTCAGAGCCGAGCTGAAGCTGCTCTCTGAGAACGCTGACATGGTGCCGCTTTACGTTGCCACCGAGAATCGCCTGCGAACGAGGGCGATCATGCTAAGTTTTGCATGTTCCGTGATCTTCGGATTCACCTTTGGGAGCTTGACAAGGGGTGGCCCTGTCCTGTCGACGTCGGCCTTCGCTCAGTTCGGCGTCCTAATGCTGTGTTCGCTGGTGTTCCTGTGGCGAGGAGTCGTGCATTTCGGTAATTCCATCCGACACGGCGAAGTCCTCGACTCGCTATTTACCAAGCTCAGTTTGGAGAGGACCGGGAAAAAGCTCGTGGAATAGGTCGCCTGCGCCGGCCGGCGTCCGGTCAGAATCTCCGCCTCAACAACGCCAGGAAGACAAAACGATGTTCAAGGTTCTCGAAAAGGGCGGCCGGACGGTGCCAATGATCTGCTGCGACATCTGCAAGAGTTGGATCGATGACGTCGGCCTTGCGGCGGCAGTGTTCGAGTCCCCGGCCAAAGACGGCGACGTCCAAGAGGTTTGGATGGCTCACAAAGGTGGCTGCCTCGACAAAGCTGAAGCTGAGATTCGCGCCGATGGCAAGCGGACAGGGTGGCAGGAACTGGGCAAGTACCTCGGGGATGCTCTGCACAACGCTGGGCTCACGCCTGAGCGGATGCTGGCGGCGAAAGCCGACGACGACGAGTTCGGCATTCTGTAGCTTTTGGCCTTCGCCGGCACTCAGTCGTGAAGAAAATCACGTTTGCGATGAAGTAGGGCGGTCTTTGTCTGAGATCGCGCACCGTAAGCGGCTGTAACATGCGGGGGCAACTCTCCAGCGCCAGATGACTTCCCGCACCTACTACGACACGCTTCAGGTTTCGCGGTTTGCTTCGGCGTCAGTCATTCGCGCCGCGTACAGGGTGCTCAGCCAGAAGCACCATCCAGACAAGCATCCGGGCAACTCGGAAGCTGCCCACCAGAATATGAAGCGGCTGAACGAAGCCTACGAGGTGCTCTCAGATCCGCAACGCAAAGCTTCATACGATGCCTTGATCGGGACGCTCGGTAGAGAAGGGGCTGCTGCAGCCCCAGCAACTGCGCCCCCGTCGGCTCCGACTCCTCCCCCGGCTTCAGCGCCGGCTCAACAGGCAGGGCCACGCGCGGCTGCATCGGATGCTGATGCGGATTCGCGCGCCGGTGAGCGAGACTTTCATGGCCAGCGTCGAAGTGACTCAGGGGCTAGTGCAGGTCAACGCGGCTATTACGGGGAGCCAGGCGGAAATTTCATGCCCGCCGCAAGCAAGGCCATCCTGATCATCGGCGCGATCTTTGCTCTGCTTGCGTTTTTCGGTTCGCTGCCGCCGTCCCGATCTCAGGTGGCAGCACCGACTCAACCCGCCGGCGCTTCCAGCTCAACCGCCGCCCCATCAAAGTACCCGCGCTGCGCCGGTAGTTTAGAAATGGCTCGCTGCGAAAAAATGGAGGCTGATTTGGCTGCAGAAGCGGCCTCGGCAACGCGACAGCGTGCAGCTCAGCTCGACGCGGACCGCGCGAAGAACATGCAAATAGCGAATTCGAGTGCGCCAGGCAAACCCTTCCCATCGGGAGCGGCGTCTAAACCACCGGTCAGGGTCGTCGCCCCTGTGGTTGCTCGCCAGCGCGACTACTCCTGCCTTTCAACCGTCACTTTGAACCTCAATTCAACAAACTATTCGGGAATCATCAACGTCGAGTTGCGATCTGGGGTTCGGCCAGGATCTACGGTACTCGAGCGGTCGGAGGTCTTCACAGCCGGAACCGTAAGGGTCACGAATGTCTGCCCTGGAAACTACTTCTTCGCGTTTTCAACCTACGACTCTCCGACGGTGAGCACGACCAGGTATTTTGATGTGCAGCAGGACAGCAATGGGTACTCTATGCCGGAGATCACCGTGACTTTCAGCAAGTCCCTTGCACCCGAATCTCAGCGCGTGGGCACAACCGCCAGGAGTTCCCTCTAGCCTCGATATGCAGACCGGTTGGGACACTCTTCACACCGACGTGACGTCGGAATACCGAGAGGGGTTTGAAAATGAGCGAGCAACCGGTCGACCACGCCTACGGCTTGGCCGTGGAGATTCAACTCACGGGCGAAGACCTTTTGATGGTGACGATGTACCCAGGGCAGCCTGAGCACGTTGTCCCAACGCCGAGGCACATCTCTCGCCAGTTGGTTCACGGCAAGATGCTCGCAAGCATCCCTTTCCACCGCGAGGCGACGTCCTCGGAGTACGCCGCTTACTTACGCGAGCACGGCTTGGACGCCTTGTAGGCGAAGGCAAGAGCCATCGGCGAAAGGACGTCGACTACGAAACGATTTCCGCCAAAGTGCTGACTGATTCGGATGACTCAACGTATCGGATATTGGCGTCTCTGTTCACCAGTGCGTTCGCCGACTCCGTCATACCCGAGCATGACGACGATCAGAAAGTGCGTGTCACGCTGAAAGACCTCGAGTATTGAATGCTGCTCAGCACGCAACACGACAGCCGGGCGGCGCCCTAGGCGCTATGCAGGGGGATTGAGATTCACCGGCCCCCTGAAACACACTACGTGTGCCGGTTCAGACAGGCACCATAGATTTCGAGACCGATCCGAGGGCGCGACGGCTGCTTACGCTGCAAGTGGACTTCGGGTATTGAAGCGGTCTTTGAAATTTGCCTCGACCTTGTCGGGGCATTGGTCGATGTTGAGAAGGGTGCGCGGTGTGAGAGCGGTCGTGTCGACGGGATACGCAACCCTCCGAACCCAACACGTGAGTCATCGCTTGTACTGACTGGAGACCGACGCGACGCGCTTGGGAATACTCTCCGTTATCGCCCTTGTCAAGGTTCATATGGGTGATGCGGCGCGTTGGCAGCGGGACTAGCGGTTAGCGATTAGAGGCAAGAGTCCCCACCCAAAAGGGGAGCGGGATTGCGAAATGCGACTTGCGCCGACAGGCCGTTGTTGTTCGATGGTCTATGCTCCGCATTCTTTTTCTTCTCGAATGCAAATTATGACCAAAACATTCCTTCAGGTTCAAAAGCAGATCGAACAGCTGCAAAAGGAAGCCGAGCAATTGCGCAGGAAGGAAGCAGACGGCGTACTCAGCCGCATTAAAGAGGCGATTGCTGTGTATGGCTTCACCGCGGCTGATCTTGGCCTTGGCAAGGCATCTGGCAACGTCGCTCTCGCCAAGCGAGGCAATGTCAAAAAGGGTCGCAAGTCCACCAAGCCTGCCACCGCGGCTGGGGCGCCAAAGTTCAAGGACGAACAGGGCAATGTCTGGAGCGGTCGCGGTCCCCGCCCCACGTGGTTCAAGGCTGCGCTCGAGGCCGGCAAGTCCGCGGACGATCTGCGCGCCAAGTAAACACTGCGGCGGCTCAGTCGTGCGGGCCGCTGATTGTCGCCACCTGCGTGGATGCTCCATCCCGGCGGTTGGATTAGACATCGTTGCTCATCGTTGAGTGAAATGTAGTGGTCAGTCGTTCGCCATTCAACTGGTTTGACGCCAGCCTGACTCAACAGAATCTCCTCAGAAGTGGACCAATCCCTGGTCCTTCGGGGCGATCCAGGAAATGTCCTGGTCCACTGTTCCCGAGCTCTTCGTCCCACAAGCAGCGGCGGAAGTCTCTCGATTCGGCCCGAAGATCCGCTGTTTTGGCGATGCAGGGCAATCACGGTGCAGAACGGCACAACGAGCAAGCTCCCTATGAGCCGCCGCCCGACGAACCTGCCCCGGTCCAGATTCCGGAGTCGAGCTGGTACACCTAAGAACTGGTCATCGCCGCGCTGCCTCCGAACCTAGGGCGGCGCCAGCGATCACGGCAAAGGTGATGAAGCGGCGGAAGAACTCACTCTCAGGGTCGGCCGGCGATCAACCTCGCCTCGGCTTGCGATGCTAGGTTTTCTGCCATTGCAAACAGGACCATCTCGCCTCGGGCCAGCGGAAGGCTACCGCTCAAGGACTTTGTGGCGCGTTTCAGGAGCTCGATGTAGGCCGAAAAGAACAGCTTGTCTTTCGGAAGAACCTCCCAGCCGCGGGCCTTGCCGGCCGCGATCAGCTGTGCCCCCACGCGCTTTATGACTTTGTTTTGGCTTTCAAGCTTCGGGAAGAGAACCCCTTTCTGATCCTCCCGCAGTGCCAACACTTGCAACGCGTTCAGAGACACCGCCACCCGTGCATCGAAGATGGCCGCACTTGTCGCATCGGCTGCAGTTGCAATCTTTGACCATGAGGCAATGCCGTGGAAGTTCGGCGTACCTCCTGACGCAATGGTCGCAGCATACGCAGAGAGCGTGCCGAGCTTGTTGCCACGAATGCCGCCCCAGACTCGAACGTAGTAGTCCGCAATTGCATGTTGATAGGACGGGTTGGTCGCCCAAAGCCCAGTCATCTTTTGCTTCAAGTCCAGATTTTCATGGAACGAGTTCGCACCGGCGACGGTTATGGGGAGGTGTTGATGCAGTTGGTGGTGCGTAAGGGGCCATTTGTAGCTAGTTGCCAACGCAGATTCCTCTCGCGCGATAAACGCAGTGACGATCTGGGTCAGGGTCTGGGATGCTGCGAGGGAAATGGATGGAGAGATCGGCATAGAGATGAACACGGGGCGTGGAGGAGGTGAGTGGCACCGGACCCGGCTGGTGGTTAGAACCATCGAGGCAGATTTCGAGCTTTCAGATTTAGCTGACTGCTGTTAGCAATGCAAGCATCGAGTTGCGACACGGCGTAGTCAGCGGTCACCGGCCGTCGTTGCGAGGTCGGCAATAAACCAGTCCTTAGCGAACTGGTTGACATCCTCCATCTGTTTGCTAAGGACACCCAGCATTCCCCCCGTCCAGGTCTCATATGCAGCCGTGCCGTCCAGCTTTCGCAAATTCTGCGGGAACGTCCGAATCGTGTACACAGGATTCTGGTCACCAAATTCCTTGCCGAGCTGCTCGTAGAACGCGCCGTCGAGGTAAAACTTCGGCGAGCCTCTGTATGCAAGAACTACTCGTTCGAAGCGCTTGGACTTGTGCGATTCCGCGCTCTGGAAAAGCGCTCTCATGACATCCAACGTCGCTGCGTCGGCGTCGACCTTGCGAAGGTCAATGACCAGCACGGACGGCATGACTCCGTACTGGTGGTACGCCCAGAGCGAGACCTTCTCGTTCCTCGTGTCCTTTGCAAGCCTTTCGCTAACGGGCCGATGAACTCCAAAGTAGTTCCAGGCAGCCAGGGCTAGCGCACAGGCCGCAACGGCGAGGAATAGGCGGCGCTTTTTCATTGCTTTTTCTCCTGGTACTCAGCAGCCTTTGCACGCGATCGGCAACGTCCGCGTCAGATATCGCGCATTTCCACGACTCGCGAAACCTCAGCCAAGGGTCGCCGTGAATCCGCCACATGTCTATTGAACGCCGGCCCAGAGGTGTATGAGGCAGCCGCCCTGAAATGACCTTGGTACTCCCAGCGATTCACGTCCCGCTTCAGGAATACGGGAATGGCATCGAGCTGTTGCGCCAGCAACTCGCCGGTGGGTTCAATGATGGCTCCTCGCCCGCACAGGATGACTCGAGGCGCCCGCGGGTTCAGCGCCTGCGTGAGGCACGCGGCAACTACCGCGCCGTTCCTCGTAGGCAAGTAGGATTGTTTGCTTCCACCCACCTCAGCGTGAATCTCGTTGCGGGTGTAGTCGCGGCCAATGCTAAACATGCGAACTCCTTCCAGTAGCATGGATTCGATCATTCTGCCGTGTCGACGAGCAGGAATCGAAGATCGTGATGAACTTCCGGTCCTGGCCGACTGTAGCCGGATGCGTTGTCGTCGAGAAGGGCCCACATCAGACACTGCCCGTGCTCGAAAGCAGACGTATGCCATTGGCCAATCGGTTCGAATCAACTTGGTGATTCGCTCTTCAGAGATAGCAAGGAATTGAAGAAGTAAATCGCTGTATACATGTCGTCTTGTGTGTCGCCACGTCAGCCTTGTCAAAACGGCTGCCCGGCGCGGCAACGAGGTAGGGGATGACTGCTGGGTCGTAGTTGACGACCGTGTTCAGGTCGTAGACCCCCTCAGGATCGCGCCACAAGCCCGATCCATGCGCGCGAGCCTCGGGTTCGGCAGTGGAAGGGCTCCGAGCAACAGAAGGGCGAGCAAGCTCTTCACGCATTGATGCGATCGCGGAGCGCTTGGGGGCTAAGGATGCGGGCCCGGCAGTGGGTTGCCCAATTCGTTGCTCTTATTGATGCGCGGCATGGGTATTGATCGTGATGTAAGGATGTTGCGATCTTCAGCCAAGCCTTGTTCAGCGCATCCAGCAGGATCTTGGCGAATTGTTTTGACCTTGCGGTGTGAGGAAAGTCACAACTCTCATCGGCGCACCCCTCGGCTTGCCTGATCCCGCAGTACTCTTGCATGAGGCGAGCGAACCCTTCTGTCACAGTGCCATAGGAGCGCAGTACGTTGCCTGCAACGAGGAGAAGAACATGAGGGTGACATTCGGATTGAGGCTTGATGAGCGTCAGGGCCCTGCTGACCATGCGCACTTCATGGCGCCGCAGGTGGGACGCCAGGGACTCCTGGGCTTGCTGGAAACGTACCTGGGCCTGTCCGGTCCCGAGGTGCCGCACGCGGCGCGGGTCGCCGCCTATCTTGGCTTTCTCGTCAAGGCGAATGATGGGCAGCGCTTCTACTCGCTCTCGCTCAAGGCCGACGATGTCGGCACCGCAGCAATGCTCCTTCAATGGCGCGACGAGTGGTACTTGGCCGGCTGGGCCGGCAATGCCCTGGATACCTCGCCCAAGAAGCTTCAGGACATGGCCGTTACCGAGGCCCTCGCCGACGGCGCTATGTCGCCGGGCGAAGGCGAGCGCTTGAACCAAGTGGTGACGATGCTGCGTGCTGGCAACCGAATCCCGGTGGCCAGCGTCCAACTCGTCGAAGACATTTCTCTCTATCCCTTCGCTTGGCGCCAAGTGCTGGGACTCCTGGAAGTCCATGCAGCGCCGCCCATGAATGCCACCGCGCGGGGCGACCTCGGACGGCTCCAGGGCATGGTTGTGAACGCGGTCGAGACCGGGCGCGTGGCCGAAACGTTTGAGCTTGCAGGTGACGGCAGCTTCCGCGTTGCGCAGGCACGGTCTTGCGAAATGGCGGAGCACTGGCTGAGCGCAATCTGTCGTGCCGAGGAGGCCGACCGGCTGGTTCTTTGCGAGGAGGGCGGCGACGCACTCGACGCCACGTTGTCGGCAACCGGCGGTTCGGCCTGCGGGTTTGGCGCACCGAGTGACCTGCGGCCGGCGCTGCAGACCATCGGGTTGGCGCTGGAAACGTGCTGGACCCCAGTCGATGTCCCTCGCATGATGGAATTCCTGGTCCATCCCATCTCTCCGCTCGGTTTCGCGGCGGGCCGCGCACTGGCGAGAGCGCTTGCGGACAAGCCCGGCATTGGCAGCGACAGCTGGGAAGCAGCCAAGGCGGTCACTGCGGAAACCGAGAAGGGAAAGGAAGTTCTGGCGGACGTTGCCTTCTGGCTCGAAGGAGACCGCTGGACCCGCGAGGAGGGCGCACCGGTCGGACACCTGGCGGCGCGCGCTGTGCGCATCGGCGACCTCCTCACCCGGCTCGTGCTCGCCTCGGGCGACGAGCCGACCGGCGCGAGTTCGGCCATCGGGCAGTGCAAGGCGGTCATCGCCGGGCTGGAAGAGTTTCAGCGCCAGGGCATCGAACGCCTGGGCCCGCGGCAAATCGAGCAACTGCTCGCGGAGTCGACCCCTGGCGGCGCCACCAATCCGCATGCGACCTCGCAGGTGGGCTGCCTGAAATCCGCAGTCACTGCCGCGGTTTGCAACATCGAACCGGTGGCCGAGGTGGTCTGGTGGATGCCCTCCACGCCGGCGCTGCCGCACCCGCATCCCTGGTCACAAGCGGAGGTTGCCGCGCTGGGCATGCTTGGCCTCGAGCTGCGGGACCCGGCCGCGGAACTGGCCGCACTTTCGAAGCAGTGGCTGCGCCCCCTCCTTGCTGCCACGAAGCGATTCGTGCTGGTCCTGCCGCCGCCCGGCCGCGAAGAACACCCCGTCTGGCAGCTCATCAAGCAGCTCGCTCCTGGCGTCAAGGCCGACAGCATCGACCGGGAACTTCACAATCTGGAGCTGGCAGCGCTGGCGCCGGTCGTGCCGCGCGTGCGACTGACTGCAGCTGACCAGTTCATCGAGTTGGGCAGACCCATCGCGAGTCGACGGGAAAAGCAGTCCTTCTCGAACCTCAATGACATCTTCAACAACCCGGCACTCGCAGTGCTGAAGGATGTCGCCAGCCTTCGCACAGGCACGGTCCTGAGCGTCGCGGAAGGCAACCAACTCCTGGGCACGCTGGGCCACCGAGTGATCGAGAAGCTGTTCCAGCAGCCTGGGACCCTGGCATGGAGTGCCGAACAGGCGACGGCCTGGTTCAACGACATGGTCGACCCGCTCCTCACAGCCGAAGGGGCGCCGCTCCTCATGCCGGGAGAGTCGCTGAAGCTCCACCGCTTCAAGCACATCTGCCGCAAAGCCGTCTGCACGCTCTTGGCCCACCTTCAGCGGGCCGGCGCGCTTCGCGTGCGCACCGAGCTCGAACTCGACGGCACGTTTGCCGGGCATCCGTTCGTGGCCAAGCTCGACATGCTGGTCGACCTTCCCGAGGACCGCACGGCGCTGCTGGACCTGAAATGGAGTCGCGCCAAGAACTACAAGGATGTGCTGCGCACGGGCCGCTACCTGCAGCTGGCGCTCTATGCCGGCGTGGTGCGGGAACACTTCAAGGCGCTGCCGGCGACGGTGGGCTACTTCATCTTCGACGGTGCCGAGCTCATGGTCACCCAGGGCGGCGTTTTCCCGAACGAGACAGTGGTGGCCGCGAAGAGCGGCGTGCCCGCGTCGCTCGAAGCCATCCTGGCGCTGGCGATTGCCACGTGGAAGTGGCGACAGGCCCAGTGGGCCGAAGGCAAGGTCGAGTGGGTCGACAAGCGTTTCGGCAAGCTGGCCGAACTGGGTGAGGCAGGGACGCTCGCCCTTGAAGAAGTCGGTCGCTATGACGGCGATCATCTCGTACTCCTGGGAGCTTGGGAAGAATGAACCCGGTCGAATTTGTCAGCGCAGGTGCCGGCAGCGGCAAGACCTACAGGCTCACACAAATCATCTCGGACGCGCTGGCCGCCGGCGACGCGCGGCCGCACGCCATTGTTGCCACAACGTTCACGGTGAAGGCGGCCACGGAGTTGCGCGAACGCGCCCGCTCGAAGCTGCTCGACGCTGGGCGACTGGACTTGGCCTCGGCCGTGGGCCAGGCTCGCATCGGCACCATCAACAGCGTCTGCGGCAACCTGCTCACGCGGTTCTGTTTCGAAGTCGGGATGTCGCCGGACCAGACGGTGCTCTCAGAGTCCCAGGCGCTGGCGTTGCTCACAGAGACGCTGGACCTCGTGCTTGACGATGACAGTCGGTCGGAACTGATGGACTTGGGGCGTCGCCTGGCCTTCGACGAAGCCAAATGGGCCAAGCCCATCGCAGCCGTCGTGAAGGCGGCACGAGAAAACGAGATTTCTGGTGACGCGCTGCGGGCCATGGGGCCGGCGAATGCAGATGCGATGCTGGCCAACTGGCCGAAACCCCGAGAGGGCGACCACACGGGCGCACTGGTGGCGGCGATTCGCCAGGCGGCGGATGCCGTAGAGGCTCGCATCGAGCAACTGACGGCAGAAGGTGCCAAGGTCTTTGCCAACATGACCAAGGGCCTGGAAGAGCTCCGTGTGCGGCAGCGCGACTTTGCGAACGGCAGCTGGACCTGGCAGAGCTGGGTCAGTACCGGCGGCGTCGATGTCGGAGCGAAGCTGGTGCATCTGCTTGCGCCCATCGAAGATGCCGTCAAGGCGCATGAGGTGCACCCGCAGTTCCATACCGACGTGCGTCGCTACCTTGAACTCGTGTTCGGCCTGGCGGCGGACACCCTCGACTCGTATGCGCAGGTGAAGCTCGCGCGCGGCGCGCTGGACTTCGTGGACCAGGAGGTGCTGTTGCTGTCAGCGCTGCGCGACAGCCCCGAAGTCCGGGAGGCGCTTGCGGGAGAACTCGACCTGGTCGTGGTCGATGAGTTCCAGGACACGAGCCCGCTCCAGTTGGCGCTGTTCGTTGAGCTGGCGAAGCTGGCCAAGAAGTCGGTCTGGGTTGGCGACCCGAAGCAGGCCATCTACGCCTTCCGCGGTACGGACTCAACGCTTGTCACCAAAATCATTGAGGCGATTGAAGGGTGGGGCGGCGAGCTCGGTGAGCCGCTCACCGTCTCACGCCGCTCGACGCCGGCGCTGGTGTCACTGACGAACGCGGTGTTTGGTTCGGCGTTCGAGCCGGACATCAAGTCGGAGGCGGTTCGCCTCGATCCCTCCAGGGAAAACCTGGGCGCGACGCATGTTTCGCTCTACAACTGGCTGTTCCCAAGCAGAAACGCTGGCACCGACCACGACGAGGTGGGGCGCGCGATAGCCGAGCTCCTCGCCAGCGGCCAGCAGGTGGTGGACAAGGAAACCAAGGTCGCTCGTGCGCTCGCGGCTGGAGACATTGCAGTGCTGTGCCGGACGAACAAGGAGATTGACCGGGCGGTCGCGTCACTGTCGCGCTGGGGCGTTCCATCGGCGAGCGGTCGGGCCGGCCTGCTGAGGACGCCTGAGGCGCTTTTCGTGGTCGCCTGCCTGCGCCGCCTCCAGGATGCGACCGATACCGTCGCGAGCGCGCTCATCATCGCGCTCTCCGGGGGCAATGACCCGGCGGACTGGTTGAACAACCGCATCGATTTCCTGGCCACGGGGGCCAAGCCATCGGAGTGGCAGCTCGCCGGCGAGAGCGCGCACCCGTTGCTCCTTCGATTGGCCGAACTGCGGCCGCGCCTGAAAGCGCTCACGCCATCGGAAGCCATGCGCTTGGCCAAGGCTGAGTCGCACGTGGCCGAGCTGGCCAGCTGCTGGTCACACGGGGCGCAGGACGCAGGCATGCGCATCGCGAACGTCGAGGCGCTGGTCGACATGGCCAAGACCTATGAGGACGAGTGCACGTCGGCCAAGAAGCCCGCCACTGTCGGTGGTTTGCTTCAATGGCTCCAGCACCAAGCTTCCGAAGGCGGTGACTCCCGCGCTGTTGCCGCGGAGGGCGCCGTCACCGTTCTGACCCATCACGGCGCCAAGGGGCTCGAGTGGCCGGTGGTCGTTCTGACCAGCTTGGACTGGGAAGCGAGAACCGCTCTTTGGGAAGTCCGTGCGCGCTCGAAGAACTTCGATGCGCAGCAACCGCTGCGTGACCGCTTCATCCACTTCTGGCCCTACCCGTACGGTAAGTGCTCCCCGCCCGAAGCTGCCTTGGCAGCGCAGGCGTCCGATACCGGTCTTGCCATGGCAAAGTCCGGCCGGGACGAAAACATGCGTTTGTTCTACGTCAGCATGACGCGCGCACGCGATGCGGTGGTGCTGGCATACACGACCCGCAAGGGGGCCCTCGCCTGGGTGGAGGAGGTCGGCGCCGCCGGCGTGCTCATCGGCCAATCAGGGCCGCTCACGCTCCCGGATGGCAGCCAAATCCAGCGGGTGAGCCGTGCCTGGAGCGCCGACGAGTGCAAAGTCCAGCCCGAAGCGCGCGCGCCGCAGACATTGAACTGGTTCCGCCGGGACACGGTCCGCGGGCCCTTGCCGCTCTGGGTCAACCCGAGCAGCGCACATGCGGGCATGCCTTACCGCCGCGGTGAACTCGAAAGGGTTGGAGAGCGCATTCACATTCGCGCGGCTGTAGACATGGAGGCCCTTGGTCAGGCGCTGCATTTGTGCATCGCGCAAGCTGGAGCAAATAGCACCATTTCGCTCGAGGGCGTAGAACTCATTCTTCAGCGGTGGGGCGTGGCCGGCGCCGTCGAGAAGGAAGCGGTGCTCGCACAAGTTTCCGCCTTCCAGGGCTGGGTCGCGCAGCGCTGGCCCGGTCGCCCGGTGCACGTTGAGGTGCCCATCGAGGTCAATCTCCCCAACGGCACGCGACTGCGTGGCCGCATCGACTTCCTTGTGGACACACCGGAAGGCTGGGTGCTGATAGACCACAAGGCGAATCCGCGCGGCGCGGCAGCCGACGACGCCCTGGTGCTCAAGCATGGACGCCAGCTCGGCTTCTACGCGGACGCACTGGTTGAGGCGACCGGTCGGCCCGTGGCGGGCCAGTGGCTTTTCCTGCCAGTGGCTGCGCAGGCGGTCGAGGTACTCGAGGGTGGCTTGCAGCTGGCGCAGGTCGCGTGACGGCTGCCCCCCGCGGATGACGGAGCACTCTAAAAACCGCTGTGCTGCCTGTTCTCCACGCGACAGCGGAGCAGAAGTGCTTCCGTCTTGTCCTTGGAAGATTTGTTGGTTTGCTCCTCGGCCCACGGGGCGGGAAGTGCGCTCAAAAAGAGAGATTTGCAAAGGAACGAGTTTATGGATGAAGATGTCGCCGCGCTTCGAACGGCCATTCAAGAGTTCGTGAGTTCACATCGGCAACGCCCTTTTGGAATTCTTCGCGAGATCGGCGTGCAGGCAGAGCTGAAGCGGCTCGTCGACCATCACCTTGGGGGACGAACGCATGTTCTGGCGACAGTAATCGACGAGCCGGGCGGCGCCCGGGCGATCGAAGTCGAGACCGATCGCGTGCGTCTAGAGGCCAAAATTTGCTTGCCCCAGGAGTTCGCGGAAGACGCGGAATTGACGCGCGATCGTACCGATCTGCTGATCTACCGCGCTGCGGGCGTGTCTTTGTTCAGACATCGTTCCGGTCCTGGAGACATTGTTTACAAGACGCTGCCAGAATCCGTATCGGCTGCCGTGGAGATAAAGGCCAGCCCTTCGATTCAGCTTAATCAAAGAATCCGCTATGCCTCTGACATCGTGCGACTGCTGAAGCTCCGGAATTGCGGCATTGCTGGTTTCTTCTTGCTACTCGACAAGTCCAGCAGCCTTTACCGAGAGCCGGATTGCACACTGAGCGCCATGGCAGGCATTAATTGGGCGCCTACACCGGAGGCCAGCTCTCTCGGCGGGATTCTGAACGCGGAGGACCCGGCTTGGGCCGACATCGTCGTGAGCGCGAATGAGCCGCTTGATGAGCGGACGAAGTACATCGAGATCTGGGATGTGTCTGCGGAGGAGGGACGACCACAGCGGCTGTTCGCCTACCGAGCTGTCGCTTGAAGCAACCAAGCGCCTTGGTACGCATCGACCAGAAGGCGCATTCTGGAAAGGTGGCTTTTCCGAGTGCGACAAGCGCGGACACCTTCGAATCGCCCAACGATCGGACGGCACTCTTGCGTCCGGCGGAAAGATCAAAAGCCGCATCCGGTCCAAAGAGTGAAGGATGCTTGCCGCGTAAACCGTTGCATGAGGCTTTTATCCATGCCACTGCCTTAGCCGACGAGACGACTTTGCGTCAGTTGTGCTCCGCGCGCGACCCGTTGTTTGAACGCCCAGAACAGAGCCCGCACCGATAGTGGGTCGCAGATTCCCAAAGCCGCTCCGTCGTCGGCCCGAGTCGGTGTGCAAGATGAGTGGCGTTGACAAGCCTCAATCCCGCTCGGCATCAAAAAACTGCGAGAGAAAAAGAAATGACAGTTCAGAGCTATACCGACTCATCCGCCATATTCAGCGCGGTTGTTCAAGACCGCACGAGGTGCAGATTGCCGACCGCAAACCAGATCGAGCACGCGGGTGCGTTTGTAGCCCGTATCGGCTTTTCTGAGCTAAGTGCCATCGACCGCGAAGTACTGCCGAGGCTAGTTCATGGCCGTCTGGAGAGCATGATGAACCTCCTTTCCAGCCGAGCCACCGTCAGCCTCGCGCTGTCAGTGTCTTCGGTCTGCCTTGGCCTTGAATGACAGCGGCCAGTCGTTGGGAGTGGCTGGACTTTGACGAGGCCGAGTCAAAGCAAGTCCGAGACTTCCTGAGCCAAGGCGTCGATGGGGAGGGTGTCGACCCTTTGAGGCTCGGTGCCTCGGTTCGTGACCGCATGGCGGATCACCTGTTTCCCGGTACTTCCACCCAGTACACGCGACTTCGGTACGTATTATTGACCTCGGCGATCTTGCGCAAGAAGGGCGCGACGATTGGCAATCTCCCGCAGAGCCAGACCATGCTCAACGTGGCGCTCGGCATGGCGAACCCCGATGAGAAGGGCGTCATCGGCAGGCGCAGGCCTGAGCGGGATTTCGTGCATTTGTACTGGAGCGCCTTGCGCACCTGGAAATTGCTCACGCCAGTGACGGCAGATCCTCGGGATATCACCGTGCCCAATGGCCTCGTTGCGATGCAGTCGAAGGTCGCCACAGACGAAGAGGGCAGTCCGCTGCTGGAGCATCGCGTCCAGTGGGACCCGAAGGTGGTGATGCTTGCCGATCAATTCTGGGGCGATCCGAGTGAGACGACGCGGCCGAGCATCCACTGCACCCGGGCCGAAGTGAACTTCATCCTTGGCCAGTGGGAGGCACTGCCTGGCAATCCACCATTGGCCGTCATGGCATCACAACTAAAAAAGGGGCGACGGCTGTCAATGGTTAACTATCCATGGGAGATGGCCGTTGGGAGTTGTGCCGATACGCGCGCCGACTTCGCCCGTGCCAAAGCAGTAAGCCTGATCTGCTGGAGCGCCCAACTGGCGTACAACTTTGCGCTCCTCGAGGCAGCCCGGAGATTGGAAGCCAAAGGCCAGGAGACGACCACTTGGCAGCAGCAGAACCAGGACCTTGGCGCAACGCAGAAGCGCATTGACAAGCTCTTTACAACATGGAAGGAGGCTTTCGACTCGGAACGGGCGACGCTCGCGCCGTGGACCGAGCCCTCCCATTGGGAGCCACTCGGCAGCGAGAGCTCGCGCACCTTTCTGGCCAGCACGGCCCAGAGGCTCGTTGCCGGCAGCACAGCCCTGAAATCGGCACAGTGGTCAGCCTGGGTCAGACAGAGAGAGACGGTCAATCCGGCGCCGAAGCTCAGCAATGACCACCATCTCGCTGCTTGGTCGGGCACGCCCGAGATGGCGCGCCGGTGGGATTTCCGCTGGGGCGCCAGCGTGCGAAGATTCGTCCAAGACGCGGAGAATCCGCGTGGTTAAGCGAGCCATCCCGCTCGATCCGGATGGGCGCTCAACGTTGCGCGAAGTGCTGTTGCCGCCGGATGGATATCGCCTGGACAGTGCCTTGGGCACTGCATATAGCCTTGACGCCGAAACGCTCGTCACCATTCCGCTTTTCGCTGCGGGACTTGGTGCCGAAGACCTTCAGAAATCTGTCGGCATCTCGAAGGTCTATGACCTCGGCGCCCGCCTCACACTCCTGGTGCAGGGAGACCGGATTGGAATATCGAAACGCTGTGCAACTTCCCGGCCGTTGCTGAAGCTTGTCGGTGATGCGGTCGTTCCCTGCTCGATCAAGGACGGCTCCTTTCACCCGAAGTTGTTTGTGCTGGTGTTCGACTCCATCGAGAAGCCCGACAAGCGCCTTTTTCGCATCGTCGTCGCGACCCGCAATCTCACGACCGACAACTCGTGGGATTCGGTGGTTGTCCTCGATGAAGCGCCGAACGGCGTGCGCATCCCGGGACTCGCCGAAGCTGTCAGCGGACTCGCGCAGTTCGTGAACGATCCATCGCACTCTGCTGTCAAGCTGTGTACGCAGTTGGGCGATGCGCTGAGGAACATATGCTTCCAGCCACTGCCGGGCGTCACTGATCTGGAACTGCGACTGTTCCATCGCGGCAGCAAAAACGCTGAGGAGGTTCTTAAGAAAATTAAGGGCGATGACTTGTTGATCATCTCGCCATTCGTGCGTCAGGGTTTTCTCGACCAAATTGCGGCGCAGGCCGGTGTTGACAAGGCGCATCGCTGGCTCGTGACCCGGCCGGTTGATGTGCCGGACAGCGCGTTCATGAACTACCGAGTGTTCAAGATCGCCGATGCAGCGGTGCCGGTCCACAACGTGTCCGACCCGCAGCAAGGCGCACAGGGACGGCTGGTCGGGCTACACGCAAAGATTTATCTTGCTTCGTCGAAGAGCGGGGGCACGCGAATCGTAGTCACAAGCGCCAATGCCACGCCATCCGGATGGACACGAAATGTCGAGGTGGCCGTTACCGGGGTAGCGAAGGCAAAAGCGCTCCAGGTGCCGGCGCTGCTTGCACAGGGTGAGCCGGACGAGGAGCGCACCTTCCGCAGCCTGCTGGACGAGCTGACCCCGATGGCGGTTGCAAGCGAGACGCCCGACCCTGAATGGGTCCGTCGGGCGCGAAGCGTTCTGGCTGGCGCCGTCGCAGTTGGGCGGGTTAGGAAAGGGCCGCCGCGAATCCTCGGAATCACCCTCGATTTTCGAGCGGACAGGTTCGACTGGCCACAGGGCGTCGAGATCACCATGCATCCGTTCGGCTACAGCGACTGCTGCATTCGCCTGCTGCTCGCGAACACCCGCATGTCCGGCGACCTTGGGATCGAGCCTGGCATCGAACTCACGCCATTTGCAGTCCTGACCCTTCGCTGTGGTGATGGTCCGCCGCTGGAGATCGTGCTTGCTATGCAACTGCAGGGAGATCTCGACTGGCTCAGGGATGATGCCCGCGCGACGCTGGCTCAGTTAGCAAGGCCAGATCTGTACCGTGAACTGCTTTGGTACTTCGGTGTAAGGGGTCACGGCAGCGGCTCCAAGAATGAGCCCACCGTCAAAAGCTCGCCGGCAACGAAGCCTGAAAGTGCCCCTAGTCTTCCCATCCTTGAGAAGGTGTTGCTACGCGTGCATGGTCCCAATGCAAAGGCGGAGATCGCGACAATCGATGGCCTTCTGGCAGCCCTCGGCGACGACGTAGAGGACGAGCGCTTGGCCACCATGTGGCGGCTCGTGAAGGAGTCGTTGAGATGAGCGCTTCGGACCTGCTTGCCGACTTGAACCTGCAGGAGTTCCAGAAGCGGACCGTGAAGCACGTTTATGACCGCATGTTCGAGGGCGGTCAGCGCCGTTTTCTCGTCGCTGACGAAGTTGGTCTCGGAAAGACCAAGGTAGCGCAAGGCGTGATTGCCCAGGCGATCGCCGGCCGTCGTTATCCGAATGTGCTTTATGTTGCTTCCAGTGGGCACATCGTCAGCCAGAATCTGCACAAGTTGAAGACCAGGCGCTTGACACCTGAATTCTTCGGCTCTCTATGCTTGCTGGCCGAGAAGGTATACGAGCAGCGCGTCCAAGGCAAACTGATCGGGCTGACACCGATCAAGGATCTGCGAAGCGACCATTTCGGTTCCGTGCGAGAGCGTGCGCTTCTGTACAAGCTGCTCATGCGCCGCTACCGGTCGCTGATGATGGAGCCGGCAGTTCGTGAGTTCTTCCGGGGCAATCGGGTCAGCGAAGAGACTTTCAATCACTACGCCCGAGGATCCTTGCCGATTGCGTTACAGGATGATTTCGAGCGAAACCTCGAACCCGAGATCGTCGACCGGTTGAAGGATCCTCAACTGCGCAAGAAGCACAAGCGGGCCATCGTTGGCAAGCTGCGTGCAGTGCTTGCGAAATGCGCTCTTCAAAAGCTGAATCCAGTCTTGATCGTCGTCGATGAAATTCAGCGGTTCTCAGACGGGCTCTTGACCAGCAAGCCCACGCCGCAAGTCGAATACCTTCTCGAGCGGCCGATGCTCGTCCTCTCGGCAACGCCATACCAGCCTGGCGTACCGGGCGACCATTCCGGTAAGGATCCACACAAGGGCTTTCTCGAACTGGTCGAATTTCTGAATCGTGATCAGCCGAACAGGGTCGAAAAGGTTAAGCAGGCACTCTCGGCGATGCGTGAGGCGTTGCTGGCACCCGACATTCGCAAACCTGTGCTGCAGCAGGCCGTGGAAGACCTCGGCAATCATCTGCGGGATTTCATGGTTCGCACGGAGCGCCCATTCGACGCCCACGTCGAGCGAATCGCGGTGGATGCACACCCCGGCGGGGCCGACCTTGATGCCCTGCGCCAGGCGATGAATCTTCTCAAGAAAGCCATTCCCTCTGCGAAGAACAAGCGCCATCGCTTTGCCGAGCTCGTCGATCTCTGGAAGTCCACGCCGTACGTCGTCAGCGCGCTGAGCCACCGATACGTCACAGGCAGGGACTTCGCAGGGGTGCTCGGCACACGCCTGCCGACACCGGCTGCACTCACCTCTTCGCAGCTCTGTCGAAAGACGCCACTGGTCGACCCTGTGCACCCGCGTCTGCGAGCCATGATTAAGGAGATGGGAAGTGATGCGGGGGCGCGCCGGCTGTGGCTTCCTCCAACGCGGTCGTATATTGACGATCCTTCCCGGCCGTTCGAGGACCTGCCGTCGAAGACCCTGGTCTTTACGTCTTGGGGGGCAGCGCCCCCGGCGATCGCGACTGCATTGAATCTGTGCTTCGAGCCACGGCCTGGTCGCGAAAAAGACCTCGAGTTTTCCCGGTCAAATAAGCTTGACGGGCAAAGCACGCCCGTGCGCTCCGTCTACGTGCTTGGTGCGCCTCTCTGGCGATTCGCCGAAGACAGCGATCCGTTTGAAGCCATGCGAGGCGTCGGGAAGGCGCTGCCGCCGTCGAAGCTGATTGCGGAGATTCGGGAACAGCTCGTTGGAGCGGGGCGTCTCAAGGTGTCCCGCGCTTCGCGCCCGCAGAACGTCGTCGACGTTGCACTTGGACTCAACGCGCAGCCAACCTATCCGCACCCATCGGCTCAGAACGCTTCGTTCCTTAGGCCAGCTCGGGACCTCATGAAGGAAGTCGAGAACGTCGACCAAATCATGGTTGCCAGCGCGGACGCCAATGAGCTCGCGGAACTTGCTGCCGCAGCGCCGGGCACATGTGCCTACCGGGCTCTGCGCCGTGCCATTCCGGGATTGGAAAAAGACAAGCGCGCGCTGTTCGGCGCTGCAATTGCGATCGGGAACAGCATCACGCGCCTCTTCCAGCGTCCCGCTGCCGTGGCGATCGTCGAAGGTGGTCGTTCGAAGGCAAGGATGCCGTACTGGCGCCGCGTCCTTCGTTTCTGCCTGGATCACGACCTTCAGAGCGTGCTGGACGAGTATGTTTTTCTTCTTGTGCGTGACAGTTCGGAAAAGGACGCTGATAAATTGGCGGACGATGTCGCGGAGGCGATTCATGTTGCGTTGAGCACGGTGGGGGGGCTTCATGTCGCGCGTCCGAGGGCGAAGGGAAAATCGCCTTATGGCGCTGCGATGTACGCCCGAGCCCTGGGGGAGCATGACAGTCCAATGGATGACGAACCGAACGCGCAGAAGAACACCAAAAGCAAGTCTAAGAAGTTGGCACGCGCGAAGGGCCGGCATGCCAATCCTCTGCTGACAGCGTTCAACTCTCCGTTTCCACCGTTCGTGTTGACCACAACGTCAACAGGTCAAGAAGGGCTCGATATGCACCGGTACTGCAAGCTGCTCGTGCATTGGAATCTTCCGAATTCGCCACTGGCCCTAGAGCAACGCGAAGGAAGAATTGATCGTTATCTCAGTCTGGGCGTGCGGACGAACATTGCGGAGCTCGGCTTTCCGCCGAGCGTGGCATCTTTGCCAGCAAACCCCTGGGAACTGCTCTTGCTGGCGGCCGAGGCGCAGACTAGCAAGCACAGCAGCATCCTCGCACCGCTATGGCATTTTGGCGAGGGCCAGCCCATCAAGGCCATCGCGCTCAACGTCCCGTTTTCCAGAGAGGAGACAGCTTGGAAGCGCCTGTTGGAGGAGGCCAGCTGGTATCGCCTGGTGCTGGGCCAGCCCGAGCCTCATGCGCTGCTGGAGCGACTCTCAAACGCCAGTGAGAGCAATCGCCGTGAAATCGAGGGCGTTCGACTGGATTTGACCCCACGTGTTGGCAGCTAAATCTACCCCTGACGAGAACGGCTTGCCGCAATAGCTTGAAACCGCGTCGATCGATGTTTGAGGAAGACTTTGGCAACGTGGTGGAGACGCCGAGAATTTGTGGTCGTCATAGCGTCGCAACCAGGCACGCGATTGCACCACCAAGGTGTCGTAACCGGGGGTGACAGCCTGGCTGCGGACCAATTGCAGCGTTCGCCAACTCTATGCCGTCGCTCTGCTCGGCAATCTTTCCTATGCGACGGCAGCAGCCAGGAAACTGGAGGAACTGCGTGTGAAAACCATCGACTGCGCCAGGGCGGTGCTGCGAGTGCATCGCGTGGATGATGAGGAAAGAGCTCTGACGTTGAAAGAGGAAGGTCGTCTGCTGCTGCAGGCCCATCGCGTCACGGTCTTTTCCTCGGCACAGTTTCTGACCGGCAAGAAGGCCGATGAAATCATCGCGTTGCTGGAGACGGAGGAGCTCGATACTGAAGAAAAGCTGTCAGTTAAAGAGGTGCGTGAGGCCGTCCGGCTTGCAAAGAGCTACGGCTGACTATTTACGAATTGGGCGCGAAGCAGCAGGCAACGAATAAATGACTTTCTCTGTATGGCGCGGTGGGGCATGGCGCGTCACCAGCCCTCTTTCGCCTCACATCCACACCAGAGTCCTAGCTTGAGCTGTGCTCGCGCTCGTATGTGTGGGCGGGCCGGGCCATGTTGGCCTGCAAGCAGTCCGACCCGCGTCGAATCACGCAAGTGCGGCGTGCAGTTGGGGAGGAAGCGCGGTTGGACAACATGACGAACATGCATGGGCTCGATCAGCGACGTGGAAAACGGCCGCGCCGAAACGAGTAAGACTGATCACAGATCGGTCTTACGGAGTGCTGCTTAGGCCGCCGTTGAGACAGTCTTTCTTTTGCGCAATGTTGTTCATCGCCGCGAAGACCATGTAGCAAACCCTGCGGCAGGTCCGCGTCGCGGATCGGCTGCGACCCTGCGACTCGAGCCCTGACCAGGGAACGCATCTGCCCAGTCGGCGAGCTTGACAGAGAATCGAGCGACGCAGACCTTCATCGCCTTGCTTTCCACGCGGGGCGAGCTCATCCCGATTAACATCAGCCAATATAAGTAAACGCCATATGCATAAATCGTCATCGCCTCTCGACTTGACCGCAATACCCTATTCGCAACGCCAACTGGTAGTAGTCCAAGCTGACGAGGTCGTGGCCGCAATGCGTGAATCTCGATCAAATGGCTCCACAATTGCCTCATCGGATCTAGCGAAGGTGGTAAAGGCTGGCTCCTTGCTCATCGGGGGAATCACGGTATGGGTAGGCGCCGCGGCTGTGCTCGCGAAGGAAGCGTACGACGCCTGGGTGAAAGCGCGTGACTCAGGATTGAACGTGATGCAAATCAGTAATACCGAAGCGAGTCAACTCAGCTTTCCTCCTGGTCATCCGCGCCCGGGAACCCTTTATGTCGCGCATCCAGCGACTTCAACGGTTTACTACACCACTGCAATGTTTCACCGCATGGCGTTTGAGCACAAGTTCACCGAAGCCGTAGAGCTTCTCATGAGCCTTGGCGCATCGCATATCGAGGTCGAACACGTACACGGCTGGTCCCGTGAGTTCTCTGCCACGATGGCAACTCTAGTCCCAACTGTTTCGGCGGAGGCATCTGCATCCTCGAATACTGCCCGGTCATCATCTCTACTTTTCAAGGCAGACTTCGACAATGACCATGAACCGAGTGTTCCTAGCGACCTCGCTTGGTACGCCCATGAGCCGACTTGGCGCAGCATCGCTCATGGCCGTTTGAAGTACGGCATGAAAGAGTTTTCGCTTGGTGTCTCATACCAAGACGACTACGGCGTGAATGCTGGTCTGAAGTTAAAGGCAGAGAAGGCAGGACTCGATATGGGAGGCGCCTTTGAAGATCACTTGCGCACAACGTGGACCATCTCTGGCAGCTTCAATGAGTGCAAGGGGAAACCCTGAGTGACTCCAAATTCACTAAACGACGCTTTCGTCCGAATCAAGTTTTCTGAGGCCCAAATAATATTCTTCTCGTCAACGCGAAGATGCGCCCGCGTCACTCTTAGGCGTCGTTCGTCCTTCCCCTTGGTCTGGGCGCGGTACGGTGCACAAGCCCGCGGGGTCACCTTCCAGTACCGGCAGAAGGCGTGGAAGCGGTCGTTGAAGCGGACCTCGCGGGTCTGCAGGTCGTGCTCGCTGACGAGGGCCCGCGCGTTGTCCACAAGCACCTCCTGTGGAGTGCCGCCGAAGTGCCGGAACGCGCCTTCCAGGCCCTGCAGCCACGCCGACTGGCGCTCGTGCAGGAACATGGCGACGAAGGTGCGTCGGGAGTAGCCCAGCGTCGCGACGAACAGATGCACCTTCAGCGGTTCGTCGGCCACCGGCACGCGCACGGTGCCGCGAAGTCGATCTGCAACTGCCGCCCGGGCGGCGTCTCGTAGCGCACCGTCGCCACGCTCTGCGCCAGGACCTCGCGGCGCAGATGCGCCACCGCACGCTCGACCGTGCGCAGGCTGACCGCGACGCCGTGCACGCGCAGCAGCTCTTGGCGCACGACATCGCAGTTGCCGCGATGCTGGCGGAATTGCCCGGCAAGCCACTCGGCATGCTCGGTCAAGCGGCCGGTCCGCGGTGGCGACTCATAGGGCTGCCAGCCACCCTGGCGCAGGTATCGCCGCACGGTGTTGCGGCTGCAACCCAACTCGTTGGCGATGCGCTTGGCGCCCCAGCCGAGCGACGCCAGCTTGAGCATCGCCTCCACGTCCTCCGGTGCCTGCATCGCCTGCCTCCAATCGATCCGTTCGGATCGTGGAGCTTGCTCGAACACGTTGCCTTCCATCTTGGCCTCCTGCAATGAGGGGGGTCAATTCCTCATGTCGTCAGGGGGCAGTTTGTCGTGTCGCCTGACATCTGTCTCAAACGTGTTCCTTCGCGCACATGAATGCTAGTGCAGTGTGCGCCCTCGCGAAACACTCGACTTAATGTTGACAACGCAGTCGCACGGTGGTGGCGCCGCTGAGGAGTTATAAGCAACGACGCATCAGTCGTTATGTGTCCTAGCAGGTGCAGATTGCAATGTAAGCAGTCAATAAACCACGCCCTTGCGCGTGGTGTCGGAACCGGTGCGCGCAGGGCGGCCTACGCGCTGCCGAGCTCGGTGTTCCAGGGCAACAGCGCCTCGTAGTCGTCGACGGTCTGTGCCAACGGCAGCTTCTTGAACAGCGCGACGAGGTAGCGGTAGGGCTCGACGTTGTTGGCCTTGGCCGTTTCAATCAGCGAGTAGAGATTGGCGCTCGCATTGGCACCGCCGACGGCGCTTCGGCTACGGTCGGCCGAGGCAGTGAAAACCTCCTCGTCACGTCAGTATGCCGAACGCGACGGCGATGTCATTGGTGAGTCGCTACTTGACTGCCTGCGTCGGTGATGTAGACAGCAGGTGATCCGTGAGGAACTGCAGCCACACGTCGAAGCCGACCTTCGGGTTGCCACGGTGGCCGTACAGCGTTCCAAAAGTGCGGCAATCGACCTTCATGGTGTTCAACCCTTCGGGCGTACCGGGGTACTCCTTGCCGTTCGACTCCAAGATGAACTTGTTGCCGACACGCACGTTGCCACACTTGCTAGTGTTCTGGTAGTTGGTCTGACGCAGCGGGGTAGGTGCGTCCCAGTCATGGTTGGCGTCTTTCAGCACCTTGAACGTCACATTGCCACCGCGCTCGTTCATCCACTTGGTCTGGCGCTCGCAGGTCTCCGGCGGCGTCACGTCGTCCTTGTCGCCAGACACCAGCAACACTGGGATTTTCTTGAAGCGCTCAATGTCCGAACGGTCGACGCACGATGCGTAGAGGCCCACCGAAGCGTCAAAGTTGACGGCGCTGAATGCGGGCAGGTTCATCTTGTCTTGCACGATGGCCTCGATGTACGGGCGCGTGACGTTGATGGCCGCAGCCCCGCCCATGCTTTCACCGAGGAAGCCGAACCTGGCGTCCTTCCATTCCTCGGCATTCTTCAGTTGGGCCATGGCAGCGATGGCATCGATGGCCATGTTCACCGCGTCGCCGCCCTTTATGCGTGCGACTTCGTAATCGCCGCCGCTGCGGTCCATGCCACGAGCGCGCCAGTTGTCCAGCACTACGGCGTTGATGCCGTTCTCGGCGAGGTACTTCGCATACTCGCTGTGGCGCTTGTCGAGGCCGCCAGCACCGGGGCTGATGACGACCAGCGCTTGGCGATTGTCACCCTTGACGCGAGCAAAGTATGCAGGCACCTTGACGCCCTCGCACTTGAAGCTTGGCGTCTTCCAGAAGCCCGTGCACTTCTGCGACGGGATCTTCTCGCTATCGAGTCCTCTGGTGGAGAAGACGTCGGCACCGAAACCGAAGCTGCCGAACAGTTGGGCGCATGCGGTCCCACACAAAGCAGCCCCCAAAAAAACGGCAGTGATCGAGCGGTGCAGGTTTCGATTGGTCATGTTGAACTTTGGTGAGGCGGTTAAAAGCATTCGATACCGCGGCAAGGCCATGGCCGTCGCGCTTCCGGTTGGGGATGCTTGGTGAATCTGGTCCGTGAGCAGCGGCAGGTTCGGTCAGGCGATGGTTGCAGCGCGCCCATTCGCCTGACTCTATATCGGCGACAGCACCCGGGTCTTGACCTCGGCCAGTTGCACGACACGATTGGCCCCCCTCGTTTAGCCGGTCGAAGGCAGTGTTGCCGAGCGTCGGCTTCAAGTCCGTGGCGCTCTCGGCGGCGCGACGGGCCGCCAAACCGTGATGTATTTGGCAGAATTGGTTCTAAATGATAAGCAAATAGGCGCGACGGTCACCCTTCAGATACATTCCGCGAACCAAAAATGGCCGGCATTTTTGGCAGAGCAAGAGCCGGCATCGGAGGTTCGAATGTCGCTCCTGTTCTTGATGAGGCTTCTGCACACCCCGCTTCCCGTTCGGGTTGTCCTGCCGGAAGAAGTCCGAAATGTCTCGGTGCTGCTGGCCACAGGCTTGATCGTGGCCGAGATCACGGCGCTCAAGCCGACCGGCCCCTACGCTGCATCGCTGATGGCGACGGTGACCGGCATTACCGATGAGGGCCTCACCGAGATCGCGAAGATGGGCGACCTGCCAAAATTCGTAAAGACTTCGATGCAATTCGCCCGCGGATTGCGATTGATGTGACCTGAGACTCGCCAGTTGCGCTCAGCCCATCTTCGGCAGCCCAGACTCGAGACCGAAGGCCATTCCACTCACTTTCGCCTTCGCTGGCTCGGGCTTTTCCTCCCGCGCGCCAAGGTCGAGATCCTCGACCATTCTCTGCCGCTCGAGCAAGCCTGCGCCATCGCGGCCTGGTAGGTCCCCCTGGGCCTCGACCAGCATCCAGAGCAATTGGGCGCCTTAATCTGATTGGCTGCGTTAGGGGTGGCGGTTGCACGACACAAGACGGCAAGTATCGTTTCACAGAACTCCTGCACAGACTTCGCTCTGATTTGACTTGGGGCACGCACACTGCCTCTCGACAGCGGTTCGGCGTTGGTAGAGGCAGGGGAGAAAATAGCCGCTCAGGGAACTGCCTCGATGCCGACCGCTGTCACCCCATACCGGCGCGACCGATCACTACTGAGGCCAGAGCCCTGCGTTGTCGAGCAAAGCGTCGTTCCTCTTGGCCTTGACGGGCCGACTGCTCCTGCGAGGCCTGCGCTGCTCTCTCGGCAAGCGCGGTCTACCCGCATTCGTGGTCTTCTGCGGGAACGCTGATGTGCCGAAGGTTTGCACCCGCTCCAAGTCGATCTGCAGCAACTGGTCGCACTTGGTCAGGTACTCCGCGCCGTGCACGAGCAGCCAGTCGCGCTTTTTCAAGTCAATCGCATCGATCGTACCCAGGTACGGGTAGCGGTAGGCGTTCTTGCGGCAGTGGTGAACGCCACCCCGTCCCGACGTGGCACTCTCCACCCAACGGTCCCCCACTTTCAGGCCGCGGTCGTACGGGTCCCGCACCCGCGATCCGTCGAACAGCAAGATCAGGTGGTAGTGAAAGCGCTCCAGGTCCGTGTACTCCAGGCTCCACATGTAGCCCACCAGGTCCTTGAATCTCCGATTCTCGCGGCGACCATTCCACAAACGCCGAAAGTCCTTACGCACCTGTGAGAGCGTCAATTCCGCCTTGAATGGCTTTTGATACTTCAGGTCCAGTCGCGCTACCTCCACCCGCGAGCACTTCTTGAATACTGCCTCCAGAAACGCGTGACCCGTATCGTAGTTTCGGCGGCAGTTTCGCTTCCTCTCATACTCGCTGCGCTGAAAGCCTCGGCCCTCGGCTTTGCTGCGTACCGTCGAGATCAGCCAGTTCTCCAACTCCCAGTTGCGCATCCCCGGATGTCCTGACATCGCCTGCGGGTTGCGGGAGTGCGTCGCTTGAAAATCAAGCGCATCCATGGCCTCGTAAAGAATGGTGCTGCAGAGGCTGGGATTGAACTCAGAATCGCGATTATCGAGATACACACGCTCCATGAACGCCTGCAGCAAGCCCGAGTACCGGGACAAATACAAGTCGCTCAGGACGGGGCGTCCCGTTTTGCGCTCCCGCAACTGCCGAGCGGGAGCCGTGCTGGAGCAGATGTCTCGCACAAACTCGTCAATCGAAGGCCGGACAGAGTCAAACTCGTCAGTGATGACGATTACCCCATCTTCTGTCATGAAGGCAGCCTCATTGAGGAGGAGGCCTTCATAGAACGGGTCGTCGAATAGTGGCCGACCGAGCGTCGGCTCTTGGGAGAGGGAAGATTTATTCATGGGGATCAGTTTCTTCAATGGCCCTGATCCCCATGAGTGCCAGATGCACTCGATGGAACATCAAGGCTCTGTGCACAGGAGAAGTCGATAGATGGTGCGGGCATCTGTCTCTAGCTTTCCTCTCGGAAGGAGAGAAAAGGAGGGGGACTTCCTAGCTGACTATGTTGATATCTTGGTTGTCCTTATTAATCTCATCCTTTTCCAATATTCAAGGTTCAGAGGCATCGTGATTTCGATTGCGAAAAGAATGCCTCCTGCGATTGACTGCCTACTTTTTTCTGGCATGGGGGTGGTACAAAGTTACGCCGGAGAAGGGCCATAAACGTGCGCACTAAGTCGCGCGCGCCTCAGCCTCGACACAGGACTCGATACGTGTGCCGTCTTCCGCAAAGAATGAGGTGATTGCAGTATTTTTCCCCGAGATGCCTTTCTCCCTTGATTCCCAGCCACGTGCTGGATGGCATCGTTCGTGTTGGCGACGTTCGTCGTAGCCCGCATCGGGCTTTTTCTCTCAGGGTGCTGCTGCCGTAGTCAGCTCGGCCAGCGAGCTTGCCGCGACGGCCGAATTGCGCGCGGACGACAACGCGTCTCCGAGATGCACCCCAACAAGCTTGCCGTCGGCTATTCGGATCAGCGGAGAGCCGGAGCTGTTGCCCATGGTGTTCGCATCGTGCTCCAGCGCCGCGCCGGTCACCGACACAATGCGGCCCATCGATATCACCATGCGTGACTCAGACGCGTGCGAATCCGGGCAACGGCCGAAGGCCCTGTCAATGTCCTGCGGCCGATCGGTGTTGGTGTTCACGGACGGGAAGCCCAGCAGCGCCACCGGCGTGTTGCCAGAGAGTGGGGCCGTCGCGAGAGTCAACTCTGCTGGCGCCTTCGTCCCTGCTGGCCATGCAGTCAGGATGAGGTCCAGGCTCGGGTGGCGACGCCAGGTCGCATCAGCCGGCAAGGCCACCCGCCGTACCCCACCACCGCCGAACACAGCCTCCACCCGGCGACCCAGCTTGAGCTTGCGTACGTTGGGTGACCCAGCGGGCTCCGTCGCATCGAGCATGACATGCCCGTTGGTGACGAGGCGCCCTTGCAGCACAAAGATCGTGCCCATGAGTTGCGGCGCGCCGCCGGCCAGAACCAAATACAGACCACCGACCGCTTCAGACAAATGCGGATATTGTGTCAGTAGGGTGCTGGCTGTAGCGCGGCGAGATTGCGACAACGAGTCATGACAAGCCTTGGCGAGTCCGCCGTCGCAATCAGGACAGACCGGAAACGCTGGCTCTTCAGGATTGACGATGCGATCCGTGTAATTGCCGTGCATGCCAAACGCCTTGTTGATGCGCAGCGACAGTTGCTTGACGTCTCCCTGGGGCAGAGGCGTCGCAGTGATCGGCACAGTGGCTCGGACAGTGCGAACCTCCTCGTCTGTGAACAGCCGCGCGTCATTTCCCCCCTGGCGCGACGCCATCAAGGCCTGGAGCTGACGCTGCTGCGTTGGCTGCAGGCGTTCGATCCGCGACGCTATCTGCTCGGCCTGCGCCCATGCGCACCCCATGCTGGTCCCCAGCACCGTGACGAGTGTGCCTTGGCACAGCCTTTGCAGCGCGTGCTTGTTCATTCATCGCCTTCGATGGCCTTCTTCGCGTCACCCAGGCCCGACGCCACATCTCCCCAAGCCTCGGTCCAAGCCACGATGCGGCCCCAGCCCGTGCCCGGGGGCGTCTTGCCTTCCGCCACATCGACCAGAGCTTGTTGCGCCTCGCGCAGGCCCTTGGCCAACATTTGCGGCGACGGTGTGGTACGTAGTGCGTCGTATTCGCCGAGTTGACGGTGGATGCGCAAAGCCATGTCCATGGTGCGCGCCTTCTCTTCCGGCGTGCGCGCGGTGGGTGCGGCCACCGAAAAGGCTTGAAAGCGCAGATACGGTTGGCGCAGCGACGCCCACTTTTGCCATAGCAATTGCGCGGCGAGTTTGTTCGGCTCGGGAATCACGTAGTCCGCTGGGGCGTCATCAGGCTTCTCGATGTAGGCTTTGCAGAACACGTGCCTCTTGCCCGCGTTGCGGCACAGGTCGTCGTATTCAGCACTGGTCTGGTCGAGTAGGTCGATCAAGTCGGCCACTGCCTGCTTGTTTGCGGCGACATAGATCTGCAGCGCTCTGGCGCGGGCCGCCTCGTCCTGCATTCCCATCACGGCTACCACCGCTTTGTTCAGGCCATCGATTACAACCTTGACCGTCAGGATGCCAGCGAGCAGGCCTGACTCCGGCACGGCTGCCATTTTGATCGACAGCAATCCGGCCACCTCGTCGGCGCAATCAGACGGCTCCGTCGACTTCTTGGGCATCCTTAACTTGGCTTGGCGCTCTTCTATGGTCGCTATCGATTCCCACAGGCTCGCGACGTCCTGATCGGGCTTTTTGAGCAGATCATTGACAGATTTACCATACCGCCCTAGCACGCCCACGCCGGCACGTGCGTCCGCCAACGCGCCCGTGCCCTTGCAGACGAAATCGCCGAACTCCTTCTCTGCCGTACCGCCGCCGGCTTGGTTGCTCACGATCACGTTGTTGGCATACGCGATCCGAGCCACGCGTGTGCGCTGGTCGGCCAGCAGCTTCACGCTGGCCTTCGCGGAGTCCATGGTTTCGGTGAAGCCTTCACCCGCCTTTACATAGGCTGACGTCGCGTTGCACCCGCCCAGCGCCAATGCGACTGGCGCGCAAAGTACGACCCAGAGATGCTTCATGGTTCCCTCCTGTAGTGTCGCCGGCGAGCACGATAGCTCGGCGAAAGATGCTAAGAGGGTGGCTGCTCCACCGCATCCCACAATTGAGGGATGCCCAATAAGGCGCGGCGCAAGGCGGACGTTTTATCGAATCATTCGAAGATGTTGAGATGGGTCACCAGTTGGCGTTCGTCCTTGAGAACGCCCATGCACGCGTTGGCCTGGGCTGATTTGAAAGCCTTGCGCAGGTCGTCATCGGACATCTTTGCGCGCTTCGCAGACTCAAGGAACAAGCGCGTACTACTTGAAAGCGCCAGCGTCGGGAAATCGGCTTCGGCGCGCTTGCGGGCCTTTCGATCGTCGAGCACGACGGCGACGCCAAACTCTTGGGCGACCGCAATGGCTGCGCTCTCTCCGATTCCCAGTCCACCGACTCCGGATACTGCTGCCAATTGCACGAATAGGTCGTACGCCGTCTCCGACATCCGCACTCGGGTGAGCAGGCCTTGCGTTGCCAACTGATCAAGCTCTGCTGTGAGGTCATTGCCTGGTATTGGATGGTATCTGAGCTCCGAGATGACGCGCTCCTCCAACAAGCATGGATGCGTCAGACCCCGCAGCAGGCGTGGTGCGGCGGCAGTGCCCAACAGGTTGATGACGGCGCTTGTGTCGAGAACGAACATCTAGTGGCTGGTCGGCTTAGATCTGGAAGTCAAAGACATCTTCTCCTTCGGACGAGAACTTGCTCAGCAGCCGTCGCGTCGTCACTAGGTCCACATCAAGCATGTGCGCCACCTGTTCGAAAGACAGCAGATCTCTGTCGACCGCGGCACCGGCGAGGAAGTAGGTGTGAGGAGTAAAGACCGGAGGCAACTCGCTCGCGACTTCCTGCTTGACTACCTTCGTGTGCTCGGCCGCCAGCCCCTTGTCGCGCAGGGAGTCGTACAGGCCTCGTGGGACCAGGCCAAGAGCTTCGAGCCGGCGGGTCATGGCCTCTACGGAGACCATGAAATACAGCGCCATCACGATGATGTGGCGGACTGTGAATTTACCGGACACATCGCGTACTTCTAAGTGCTTGCGCCGCACGGAGGAAGCAGGCATCAGCAGGGATCTTGCGAACGTATCGCAGAAGCGCTCTTCTAGGTCGTATTCTTCATCACCCACGCGCAAGACCGTCACGCCTGGCTTTCGCAGCAGTAGGTGTCCGCATTCGTGAGCAGCGGTTAGCCTTCGGCGCTCCACTGGGTGATTTGAGTTGAGGATGATGAAGCCACCATGCGCCGGGTCGTACGCGACCGCGCCGCTTATCCCACTCGGTAGCGGCCTTTCGAAGACGCGCACTCCCAATTCGGACTCCAGCATCTGTAGAAGATTGGTGACGGGGCCGATGCCGAGCCCGAGTCGTTGGCGGAGGGCCATCGCTGCATCTTCAGCCTGTTGCTCGATTCTTTCGTCCCGGTCGAGTCGAATGAGAGGGTAGTCCTGCTTGGCCGGTTGGCACGAAACGATGGCCTCAAGCTCAAGGGTGCCGCTGGCCAACCGCGTCAGCTTTCGTGCGACGATGGCCTGGTCATCGGTGACTGCGAGATTCGGAGAGGATCGGAACTTAACCTCCAAGTCTAGGGGTTGCTGGTCGGCGCCGAGCAGTTCGACCTCAGAGACTTGGTACGCTTCGGCAAAGGTCCGCAACTGGCGTGCGTCGATCGACCGCTTTCCCGACTCCATCGCCGCAATGGTCGTACGCGCAATACCGGTAGCTTGCGCCGCTGCCTCCTGCGTCTGTCGCGCGTTCATGCGCGCATTGCGCAGTCTGGCGCCGAGCGTCTCGGGGCGGATCTTGATGTCTAGAGCCATCTCAGGCTCTCGCCATGGCGGCAGGCCAGGAGTCAACGCCGCACTGCTCAAGGAATGACTGCCACTGCAGGGTGTGTCGGGCCAGGAACTGGTTGAGTTCGGTGCGTACCTCGCTCACAGGGCGGCTTTGTGCGGCCGCGATATTGGCGGCTTCCGCCCAAACGCTCAAGGCATCAGGCGTCGATGCCAGGTCGGCGAGTCGTTGCATGCTGCGGATGCCGTTGGACGCCAAGTCTTCAAAGGCTTTGTAGCCGCGCGGTTGCGCGACGTTTGTCCGAAGAGCTTCTTTCATGTCGAATGCAGTCAGGTTCTCGTATAGGTAGGGAGTCGGATCCTCGATGCCGGCAGCCATCGCAGCGCTTCGACGCAAGATGCAGTTGCCGCAGACCCCGCAGTGGATGCGCTTGACACCATCACTCGAATTCCGCTGGTCGTGCGAGCAAGACCAGTGTTCCAGCATCCAGTTCTCGGCGTCAGGAGCGATCTCATTAAGCTTGCCCAGCACGTCGCCCTTGGTCGTGAACAATCCGGGGTGCAGGAAGCGAACCGTGCTGCCCGTGAGGTGCTCAAGCAGCTTAGCTAGGCGGCTCGTAAATCCGGGATGGCAGCTACGGTGCGGCGCTTCACTGCCCAATGGAACCAGCGAGCCTCCGATGGAGCCCTGACCATTCTCGGGGATAACGACCTCGCTCGAGCCGGCAGTGATGGCTCCATACGCTGACAGCGTGTAGTAGACGAAGGGCCGCGTGCGGAAGGTGCATTCAGCATGGTGGGGGTCGTCAATTTTCAGCGGCACTCGCAAAGCCCGAACATGGTCGTGGCGCGACTGCTGTCGGAACTTGTGCCAACCGCCGGACATTTGCCTAGCGTCCGCATAAACGCACACAAGCTCCACCTCCCTGTCCGCGTGTTGCAGCAGTCGCAGTTGCGCAAAGGAGTCCAAGCCGTGGCTGTAGGGGATGAACCGAGTCGACGGGTTGGGCGTCAGGGCAAGGTAGCCGTCGTGCGGCATCCGGAACTTACGCCTGCGAGCCCTGAACTCGAAAACCCACTCGTCCCCGGTCAAATAGGAGAGGGTTTGTGCCAGCAACGCCTTAGTCTTCGATTGTCGCCACAGCGTGGTGTCAAACACTGGGACTTCGAGCGTAAGCCGCCGCGACCAGCCTTCACTCATGGAGCGGGTGAATTGACGATCGGCGCAGCGCACAGCTGCCACAACGGTCATGAGGTCGTAGGTGAACGGCGTAGGCGGCGTGAAGCAGTAGTCTTGGAGTAGCCGCGTGTTGATGCCGATCTCTTCGTCGACAACCAGCGTTCTGGCGGCCGGCCCATCTGCTTGGTCTACGCGCTCGACTAGACGCAGCGCTCCATGCTTACTGAAACGAGGCAGCGGTTTCATGGGAGCGGTATCTCCATGTCAAGCAGCGCCTTGCCCAGGGGCTTCTTCGGAGGCTGCTGCCGTCCCAGTTCGATGGTGCAACCGGCTTGGTGTTGGACTAGGCACGCTCGAAGTTGGCGGGCCTGGTTGGCGCCTGCGTGCTGTCGTACCGCAGCAGCCATATGCTCAATGCCCGATTCGACCATTTGCCGCAGTAGTTCACGCTTGGCGCATTCAGCAATCTCGGGCGCTCCCGGCCGTTGAAGGCAAGCGGCACGCGCAAGTTCCAAGAATCGCTGCTCCAAGGGGGTACAGACGGCGCCCTCGTATGAGGACAGTGCGCCGACCTGAGTTTCGGGGAACAGCTGCCCATGACTGCCGCCGCATGCCTTGTCCACTTCCGCGAAGAATTGAGGACGGATGCGCGCATCCATGTCCTGAACTGCAGCGCGCGAGAGGTCGTATGCGAGCCGATCGTGGTCGGCCGCACGCTCAGCGTGCCGAACTGCGGTTCGCCAGTATCGCGACAGCGCAGGAGTCCGATGAAGGTCATCACGCATGCAGTCCGCCCCTGAGGAAGTGGTCCTGCGTCGCAGTTTAGTCCTCTAGACAATGTCGCACAAGAGTTTTTGGAAAATGCGACATTGTCTGGAATCGGGTGAGGGTGCTCTCGGTTTGTGAAATTAATGTGGTCCTGTGAGTGCGGCGCGTTGGGGCCTGAATCGCGAAGAAGGCTCAAAAGGCGCGGGCGAACCGTACGCGGAGCCCATGAGCATCCGGGCGGCGCCAGGCCAAGGGCGCCCAAAAATGCCGACAGACGCTAGAGCAAAAGCCGGAGAGCCTCGAGCTCTAGCCCCAGCTGCCGTGCCTTTTCCTGCTGCCCGCGCTTGGTTTGCAGCGACCGGAATTGAGAGGTTTCAAAAGCCCGGGCGCCGGATCGCTTGGGCTTTAAGCACAGGTCTTTAAACACCAAGTATTCGAGCCCGTACTTCAGGAGCTTCGCGCGCGATTGCAGGTCATTGCGGTGAATGATACCAATCCCTGCGCGGTTGTACTCATTCAGCGATTGCCGACAGTCAAAGATTTTCCCGCGGCCATGCGACATGTTCCTCCAGAACTTTTCGAGCTCTTGAATCCGGATCGCTACATCCCTGCCGGCCCGCGCATCGAACAACAGAATCAGATGAAAATGATAGCCGCGCATGTATGTGTACTCCAACTTCTTGATGTAGCCGGCCAGCGAGGCAAAAGTCGAAGCGTACTTCTTTGCGCGTGAAATGTTCCAAAATCGCCTCACGTCCTCGCGTGCCTTGGCGAGGTCGGGCCAATGGCCGGGAAGGTATCCCAAATCCACCCGAACAACCAGCAACTCAGGCAATTCGATAAAAAGTTTGTCTAAAAGCGCTTTCCCGGACTTGTAATGCTCGGTCGCAGCCTCCTTGCGACGTGATAATTGACGTGCATGCGCCTTGCTTCGCAATTCCGTTCGGATCGCTTCGAAGAGTCGGCGCTCCTCCAATTTCCTCCGCCCTAGGTTACGCCTTTCCATCATTTGGTATTGAGCATCCTCCAGGCCTAGGACCGGCCGTGTCCATTTCTCAGGCGAAGCCAAGGAGGGGGTGGGCCCGTTCTCCGTCGGAAACGCAAAGTCGAAAAGCACGCGCGAAAAAAGATCAAAAGATGGGCTGTAATCCAGCTTGTTCAATTGCTGGAAGACGCGGAGCTGCTCAACGATTTGTCGGAATCTTTGGGTGTAACCGTCCCAGGTTAGGGATTTGGCCGGGTCCGGCCACCAGTAGGAACCGCGAGGCATCCACTGCTCCAGATCATCCGTTGCTCGTATCGCAGCAACGAGTCGATCAACAGCGTAGAGCATTTCCACTCGGACCTGCTCATCAAGCACTGCGGATTGCATGCCGGCGCCGTCGCTTCTTGGGTCCTGCGCAGCATGGTCCGCGGCAACACCTCGATAGAGCTCGGCGTCAGTCAGCGCGTCGATGCGGGGTGGCTTTTGGGGCATGACATCGCGGCGCAAGGCACCTGCAGCAGGCCGCCAAGCGGTGGTCAAAGAATTGAGAATCGCACCTTGACAGGCACGGTGAGAATTTTCTCGCACATCTTAGCCGGTTTGGTGTACAAATTAGCCGGTTTGTTTAGAGCGCAGCAGCAAGAAGGAAGCCCGGGGTGAGAGGTGGTACGGGGAGTTCGATACACCAAGGTGGTGCGATCATTGGGCCGCTAAAGGTTGGCTCTCCTGACGCTTTAGCTTGCACTCTGCACGTCGAGGAACTGAGCCTCAAGAAGCCAAGTGGCGTAGCGTTTGCAAAACTGTGGATAGCTAAACGTCTGCAGCGCGCCGTACCGGTCGCGGTATGCTTTCCATGCATCCCGCCGCTTCCGACCGCCGCGAATCCAATCATGGACTGCGACAAAGTTGGGCTCGACTCGACTGGCTTTGTCCGGCCGCATAGCGGCTAGAAGTTCTGCGCCATTTAGTTTTTCGATATGCTCCCAACTCCAACCAGCCTGCTTGGCAAGCTGGGTGAAAGCTGTGACCGTGCCCTGAGCAACATTGAACTCCCTAGCCGTTGCGTTGCGGTTTTTACCTAATTGCAGTCGATGGCGCAAAATTTCCCTAATTAAGAAGATGCTCAGGGCTTTTGGACGGAGTCTTTTAACTTGTAGGTCGATCGTCTTGGGGTAATTCTTTTGCAAGTTCGGCGGTATCGGGGGTGACAAGGAAATATCGGAAGCCGCCGTCAAATCGGTAGGAGCGATCTCATTGGTGATTTGAAATTCCATCGACCCCTTGTTTTCTTGATTTTTTTCACCTGTAAGAATTTGCGAGAGACTATGGTTTTTCGTCAGTGATGCGCGTCTCCGGATCCCTTCGTTGGATGCTCTCTCCAATTCGATTCTCAGGCTTTGAATTCCGAAGAGTTCCAAGGCTATTTCTTCTGTTTTGGTTAAGCCACGTGTCGGGACGGCGTGCTGAGAGCGTTGCTGGGCTTCGGTACGAAGCAAGGCTCTCCAAGCGATTTCCAAATTGGCGACAAGGTCAAGCAGGTTGATCGATTCGCCGGTGGATTCAAGGCCCCATTTCCGTATGATTGAAACGCGACTCCCAACGTCAGTCTTGTCGAATGGAAAATTTGCAGTCAACGGTATCTCTGTAATTCAGTAGAAATCTGAGGCCTCAGGGATCATTAGTGGGCCGAGAGTCGATCCATGCATCGAGTTCATCTTCGCGGCATCCCATGGCGCTCGGCCGATCTGCATTGGGCTGGGGAAGACCGAATTGAAATTGCGGCTTTTGGTATTCTGCCGCTTGTAGAAGCTCGAGCGCGACAGGCCGGTACGGGCGATGGCAGTAGCCGTGTGCTCAGCTTGGCGAGGGGGTGCGCCATCCTCGGCTCATAGGCGCGATGCGCGCGTCCTCGCTGTGAGCCAGTTTTCAATTTCGCTTTCCAGCCAGCCGACGCTTGAACTGCCGAGCTTCACTTGTTTGGGAAAAGTGGGGTCGTATCGCGGGGAGTTTGGGTCGAGTCGATCATAGATGGCCGAGCGCGACAACGAGGTTCGGGCCTCGACTTGGCGTCGGCGCAAGATCACTGTGGCGGTGTTGTGCCGATCGGGTTCGACCGAAGTCTCTATGCTCTTCTTCGGTGATTGGTGAGCGTTGCCGTTCTGTTGGGAGGATAGACGCTTCGCTCTTGGCGGGGGGGTAGACGCCGAGATTGGTGTGGTCACGGGGGCAGCGAAGTCAACTTGCGCTGTCGTCGCTTTTGGGGCTTCGAACGAGTCTGCTTTCACCGGCTCGCGTTGGTGATCGGCTGCAAATGCTTTCGCTGATGTTGCAGCTTTTGTGGCCGAGGCTTTCGGTCTCGGCGCTGAGAGGATGGAAAGAATGCTTGGATCTTCAGCCGTACGAAGCCGATGCGCCTTGAGGTAATCCAAGGCATCTTCGCGACGAATGAAGATGTTCTTCCCTGCGCGGCTTTCGTTGATGTGATGCTGGTCAAATGCGATGAGTTTGCCGGATGCGATTGCGTGCTGCAGCGCGAGGCGGTGTTTCTCCTGAATTTGGAGAATCTGAAGGCCGTTGGCCGCGACCTCTTCTTCGCTCACAAACACTGGTTTCCAGGGGAGACGATCAGGATGCTTCAGATAGGCGTCCATGAACACCTCTCGATCTTGCGCGGACATGCCGGCGCGAGGTGGCAAGCCCGGCAAAATGTGAAGTAACGTAGCCCGCTCCCCGGTTGTCATGTCGGACTGCATTTCCAGATCCAAGGTGGGCAACTTGACGAGCTTTTTCTGTAGCCAAGCATAGTCTTCGGCCTCGCGCAGACTCGGACAGATGGACTTGGCGATGAGTCTGGTCAAGTCCCAAAGATCGATGGGATCGCCGGGAGGGAGTTGGATGTCGATCTTCTGCACGCGCGACTTTCTTGGAAAGTACTTTCAGGATGCTCGGTTGTTAGCGCAAGAGGGGCAAGGCTTCGAATGTAGCAACCCTGAATCGATGTTGTCGATGTGTAGAGGCCGCTGAAAATCGTCGCTTGCTGCCATCAGCCGAGGGCTGATCGTTTGAAAGCATCGCATCAGGGGGTTGCGGGCTTGGTCGCTCGGAGCTGATCAAGATAGTCGGCCCATAGCGTCATCATCTTGCGGCGTTGCGCTTTGAATTGAGCTCGGTTGTAGGCCGCGCCCAGAGGGCCACTTTTTCCATGAGCCAGCTGCTCCTCGATCACTTCCGGATTGACATGAAGTTCCTCGACCATAATTGTTCTCGCCATGGCTCGGAAGCCGTGAGCTGTCATCTCTGTGTTGTCGAAGCCCATGCGCCGCAACGCCGTGTTAACCGTGTTGTCGGACATTGGTCGCTCGGCTGTGAGAAGGCTAGGGAACACATAGCGGCCATGTCCGGTTAGTACGTACATGCGCTTCAGCGAGGCAACGGCTTGTGGGGCGAGGGGGACCATGTGGGGCTCGCCGCTGAGCTTTGCTTGTTTTGTTCGCTTCATTGAAGCTGCCGGTATGGTGATTTGGCAATTTTTGAAGTCGACCCATGCCCATTCCATTCCCCGTATGTTGCCAGGGCGTTGGAAGAGTAGGGCAGAAAGAAGCAATGCTTCTCGCGTTGCCGGAAGTCCGTGATAGCTGTCGATTGCTCGCATCAGGTCGCCGGCCTTCGCGGGGGCGAGCACCGCAGCCATGTTTTTTACGATCACGGCACCTAATGCCCCGCGCAGCTTGGTTGCTGGATCGTCTTCGCAGCGACCGGTGGCAATGCCGTAGCGAAAAACTTGCCCAGCGTACTGACGAAGTGAGACGGCAGTCTCGTTCAGTCCTTTGCTTTCCACTCGGCGTAAGGGGTCCAGCAGCACGCTGGCTGTGATGTCCCGAAGGGGGAGTCCGCCGATCCAGGGGAAGAGATTGCTTTCCTGCAGCCGCAGCCACTTGGTGCTGTGCGCTTCACTCCAGCCCTTGGTCTTGACGGCGTGGAACTCGCGGGCCACCTTTTCATAGGTTGTAACCGCGTTAACACGAACTGCGGCCTTGTTTAGTCTGCGACGTTGAGTGGGATCGGCTCCAGTCTGAAGAACCTTTCGAGCCTCATCGCGACTGGCTCTCGCATCTTTGAGCCTGACAGTTGGGTAGCTGCCGATCGCGAGACGCTTCTCTTTGCCATCGAACGTGTACTTCCAAAACCAGCGTTTCGAGCCGTTTGGCGCGGCTTCGAGATACAGGTTTCCCCCGTCCGTGAATCGCGCTCGTCTCTTCTCAGGCGGGCACGTTGCGTTCTTGCAGGTGAGTTCTGTCAGCATAGGGGAACAAGGGGGTCATGTGAGCGTGAGTATGCCCATGTTCCCCGTCGTGTGCCCCTGAATCATGTTGGCTTCCGTCGGATTCTGTTGGACCGATTGGGACGATGATTCTTTCTAAGTCATTGATTGACAAGGACTTTTAGGAAGCACTAGGATCGCTTTGGACCCATAAGTGGAGCGGGTGAAGGGAATCGAACCCTCGTATGAAGCTTGGGAAGCTGCCGTTCTACCATTGAACTACACCCGCATTTTGGCGACCCGTTGATCACCAACGTTCGACCTGAGCACGTCGTTCCCATGGCTGCGGGAAACGTCTGCCAAGAGTATAGGTCCATGTGCTTCGAGGTCCAGAGCGAACGGCAGTCGATTGGAGTTGCCGTAAAGAGCTTTCCCGCCTCGTTCAGGCAGCTCAACGCTCTCGGAAGTGTGCGGATCTTGAATTTCCTCGTGTGACATTGGTGGGCTCACCCGGATCTCCACGTGATCCAACGCCTGTAGTCGGGGCAGGGCGCGGGATCGGACGGCAGAACCACCGTTGAGGATAGGTGTCCGTCTTGATGTTCTTGACGGCTCGTCCGCGGGGATTGATCTCTGTTCCTTCGATGAGCAATCCACTGCGTACCTCCACCACGCAAGCGCGGTTGAGCAGCGGGATCACATAGCTGTCGCCGTCCTCGGCGAGCAGCATTGCGATCATCAGACTGCGCCCCCGCCGGGGATCGTGAAGGCGCGGAATGTAGACCAGCTCCCCGGTGCGGCGCGTGAGCCTCACCGCTTCCTTGGTGGAAAGCGCCTGGCCCTCGAACAGGTATCTGAACACTTCGCAATACACCTGTATGAATGTACAGTAGTATTGCCAAATGGAAAACGTGCCTGCAAACCTCTGGATCGCCGCCTGCGCGCACCGGCTGCAGCAGCAGTGGCATAGCGTCGACCCCCTTGAACTGGAGGACGTCGCCCGCGATCTATGGCGCGACGAACGACTGCGATCGTTGCCGCCCGAGGCGGCGGCCGTTGAGTGGCTGCGGCCAATCACCGAGTGACATCGCACGATCGAGACTCAAGAATGAGCCTATGTGCACCCGCTACATCAGCCCGGAAGAACGCGAGATGGAAGCCTTCTGGAAGGTCGACCGAAGGTCCGGTCGACGCGAGAATTGGGACCACTTGCTGACAGTGTTTCCGCTGTCGCTGGCCAGCTTCATCCGGCGTGCAGATGGCGTGGAATACGCACGCGAGCTGGCGGTGGGGCAGTGGGGGCTGATCCCGCCCTGGTCGAAGACGAACGTGCCAGTGACCGCGCGCGGAACGCGCCTGAGCACGGTCAACGCGCGCATCGAGGGCATGGAAAAGTCGCCGGCCTACAAGGATGCCTGGGCGCTCGGCAAGCGCTGCATCATCCCGGCCGCCAGCTTCGACGAGCCGAACTGGGAGACCGGCAAGAACGTCTGGTGGCGGTTTCGCCGTGCTGATGGTGCGCCTTGGGGTTTGGCGGGCCTGTGGCGCACATGGACCGACAGCGACAGCGGCGAGGTCTGGGACAGCTACACGATGCTGACGATCAATGCCGACGGACACCCTCTGATGGGACGCATGCACAAGCCCGATCCGAAGGTGGCGCCCGACAAGCAGGACAAGCGCTCGGTGATTCCCCTCGAGGCGTACGAGGTCGACCCCTGGCTGGATGGAACCGTGGACGAAGCCAGGAAGCTCTTGAAGTTGGCGCCGGTCGAAACCTTCGATGCGCAGCCGGTGCTGCCCGAAGGAACAGAGCCTGGGGCGCTGGGCCGCGAAATCGCAGCGGACTGATTCCGCCAGTGCAGGGTGGAAACGCTGGTACGAGGGAAGGCAATATCCAGTTACATTTGCGCCTCCATGCAGAAAAATGGTTCACGCCTCGAGCAACTGACGTCGCTGCGCTTTTTTGCCGCCCTGGCGATCGTCTTTCAGCATTTGCGCGGCGAAATGGGAGTGCCGGACGTAGATATCGGGTTGGGCCAGGGCGTCTCGTTCTTCTTTGTCCTGTCCGGATTCATCCTTGCGTACGTGTACCCGCACCTGCCGGACCGCAAGGCAATTGCGAGTTTCTGGCGCGCCCGCATCGCCCGGATCTGGCCGGCCCACTTTGCCAGTTTCCTGCTGGGATGGTGGCTGCTCGACTACAAGATCGTGCCGGCCACAGCCATTGCGAATCTGGCGCTTGTGCAGGCATGGGTGCCATCCTGGAATTTCTTTCTCTCCTACAACGCTGTTGCCTGGAGTATCTCGACAGAGTTTTTCTTCTATCTCTGCTTCCCCTTTTTGCTGCACCGTTGGAGCGCAACCTGGCGCGCCAAGCTGGCGGGCGCTGCCCTGTTGTTGCTTGTGCTGGTATGGGCGTGCGGCGCCTTGGCTCTCCCTGTAGTGACACCCACGAATCTCAATGCGTTCGAGCCCACGCAGCTCGGTGTTCTCTACATCAGTCCGCTCAGCCGACTGCTCGAGTTCATCGTCGGGATGGCCGCGGCGCAGCTATTCCAGACCAGGAAATACACGACAGGCAGGCGCATGGGCACTGCGATTGAAATCGGGGTGCTGCTGCTTTGTTTGCTGAATGTCATTGCTTCACACTATGCGCTTGAGGCGATCGACGCCATGTTTCCCGACGCTCCGATCAATCAGTGGATTGGGCCCAGTTCGTCCTTCTTGTCCTTCGCCGCGCTGATCTACGTGATGGCACACGGCCATGGCCGCGTTTCGGCGTTTCTTGAACAGCGCCCACTGGTTCTTCTCGGCGAGATCAGCTTCTCCATGTACCTGGTTCACCAGATTCTGATCTTGTACTTTTCGAACAACAAGGGAAGCTTTGCGCGCGTTGGCGGACAGCTGGATCTTGTCGTGTTCTTCGGGGTGCTACTTCTTCTGTCTTACCTGATGTGGCGATGCATCGAGCTTCCTGCCCGCGCAGTGCTGACCGGCTCGGCGGGTTCTGTCAGGCTCGACTTCAAAAGATTGCTCGGCCCGGCCTCCGCCGCCCTCCTGCTGTGGATCACGGTGGCAACCGTATTCACACGGTCCGGCGGCGCCAACTTCATCAGCGAGCGAGATGCTTCTTTGATGACGCACGCGCCGATCGCCCCGCACTCCGGCTCCGTGTTCGGCGGCCGATTCGAATTGCGGGGCCTCGATGTGCGATGCCTTCCGGATGGCATCGAACTCGACTTTGCATGGCAAAGCAGGATGGACCAGCCCTTCGGCTACATGAATGCGCTGCACCTGGTCGACGCCAGCGGCGCGATCCTTGCGCAACAGGACTATGGCCAGCCTACGCGGACAGCGATGGTGAAAGCGGGCCAGATCTGGAGGGACCGGGTTTTTCTTCCAGCAAGCAAGCTGCAGCAGTCGACGACGTCGATCGCGCTCGCCGTGTATCGCGGAGCCGACCTTCTTGCCATCGACAAGGGGAACACGGACTGGGGAGGCAGGCGACTTGTCATTCCGCTGCCGGAGTGCCAGTCTCCGTTGAACTAGGCGTGCGCATCCGGGGCGCCGCAGGCGCCACGCCTACAAATCCCTGCGATGCCCTCCGTGGAACCTGCTTTCGAAAAGCGGCAGCCGGTTCTGGTCTTTCGCAGCCAGCAGGCACTTGCTTGCGGCCACGGTGGCTTCCTTCAGCAACTCGCGGTCCAGCGCGTCTGGCGGGGGACCCTGGTCGCGAAAGTAGGCAATCTGCTTCTGGTGCAGGTTGTTCGCCGCTTCGCGCGAGCGGTGTTCCAGCTCTTTCCACAGCCTCAGGTACATGATGGTTGGCGGTACGAGTTCCTGTGCAGGCAAAACGGCAGACAAGGCGAGGGCGTTGCGTGGGGGAGCACCGCTTTTCGGATCCGCGCACCCTTGTTCAGCGCGAGCCCGCGTGGTCGACGCACTTGCAACCACCGGCTCCTGGCCGATGCCTGTGGCAAACCACCGGTAGGTGTTCTTTCGCCTGCCGACCCGCCCCGTGGTCCGAACGAACAGGTACCCCGAGCTCGCGTTGCCCATGTCGTCCACGGGTATGCCGGCGGCTCGGAGCGCTGCGACTCGGTCCTTGATGCTCAAGTAGAAGGACAACTGCAACGTGATAGTTGCGTTGTGGATGATCTGGCTGACCATTGGCTACGCTCACATTCGTTGAGAAGCGCGCAGCATGTCTTCAGCAGGTCAGCAAGTGAAGATCGGTTGTGGCCCAGAAGTGTGAAATTTTTCACAAACTTCTAACATTTATCGCCCCGGAGCTAACTTCAGCGCAAGAAAACATGCTCCATGAATTGCCTGATCGGATATTGGATCACCGTTTCAACCCGGGCCGGCAGTTCCAGCGGCCGCATGAGCATCTTGAGCGTGGCCCCGGGGCTCAGGTTGGTGCGCACCGTGCCATTGATGCGCGCGCTCAATTGCTGGATATAGGCGGCGTCCCCGGCCCGCTCGGGGCACCGGGTACGCACGACGTGGCGCACGGCACAGTCGGCATCCTCGCTCTTGAGCTCCAGCGTGCGCCGGCCGATGGTGCGCAGTACGCGAAGGCGGCCCAGGCTTTCCTCTTGCCGATAGCGGCGGAAGAAACGCAAGAAGTGCTTGTAGTGGCTGACCTCGTCCGCCGCGATGCGGCTCGCCAGGTCGCGCAGCACCGGCTCGGCCGTCGCGCGTGCCAACGCCCGATAGTAGCTGGCGGTGCCGGTCTCGACCACGCAGCGCGCTGCCAACTCGAGCCCGCGCGTGGGCGAGAGCAGTTCCACCTTGCAGTAGGTGGCGTATTCCGCGAGGAAGCCGCGGTAGGCGGTCTCCCAGTCGAATTCGGGCCACACATGGGACACATAGGCGCGCAAGGCCCGGCCGTGCTGCAGCTCCTCGGCTTCCCAGTGGCGGGTCAGCCAGGCGGTGACTTCGGCGTCGCCGTGGAAGAAGTCGACGAGGTTCTGGGTGTACAGGTCCGATCCGCTTTCGATGAACGAGGCGGAGGCAACCAGGTAGAACAGACTTTCATCCTGGCGGACCTCCGTGCGCGCAATGCGCAAAAAGTCCAGGTCTTCGATCTTCCAGTGTGCCGCTTCGTGAACTGCCATGCATGCGCCTCGATTCATGTCCGAACTGATGGCTAGGACGAAGCCCGGCGCATTTGGTTCTGCACGCTAATTCCCCAGTCAGCTTTCGCAGTGCCTGGCCGTGGGCGCGCTCGCGGCCCCGAGGGCCCCTGGCCCTGCGACGAAACCTATAATCGTTGGTTCCAGCAAATCAAGCAGTCAGGTCGGTTCGACGCCGTGGTTTCGACGAGAGGGTCGCCATTGCCAGGCCGCCCTGGGCAGCAGACGAAATCCAAAGATGAGCCAGCCCACATTCACGGTCGCGGACATTCGCAAGACCTTTCTCGATTTCTTCGCTTCCAAGGGCCACACGGTGGTGGCCTCCAGTTCGCTGGTGCCGGGCAACGATCCCACGCTCATGTTCACCAATTCGGGCATGGTGCAGTTCAAGGACGTGTTCCTGGGCGAAGACAAGCGCCCCTACGTGCGCGCGGCCTCGGTGCAGGCGTGCCTTCGCGCCGGCGGCAAGCACAACGACCTGGAGAACGTGGGCTATACCGCGCGCCACCACACCTTCTTCGAGATGCTGGGCAACTGGAGCTTCGGCGACTACTTCAAGCGCGAATCGCTCAAGTGGGCGTTCGAACTGCTGACGGAGGTCTACAAGCTGCCGGCTGAAAAACTCTGGGCCACGGTCTACATCGAGGACGACGAAGCCTACGACATCTGGACCAAGGAGATCGGCTTGCCGCCCGAGCGCGTGGTGCGCATCGGCGACAACAAGGGCGGCCGCTACATGTCCGACAACTTCTGGATGATGGCCGATACGGGCCCCTGCGGCCCGTGCTCGGAGATCTTCTACGACCACGGCCCCGAGATCCCCGGCGGCCCGCCCGGCAGCCCCGATGAAGACGGCGACCGCTACATCGAGATCTGGAACAACGTGTTCATGCAGTTCGACATGCAGCCCGACGGCTCGGTCAAGAAACTGCCCGCGCCCTGCGTCGACACCGGCATGGGCCTGGAGCGCCTCGCGGCCATCCTGCAGCATGTGCACAGCAATTACGAGATCGACATCTTCGATGCGCTCATCAAGGCCGCAGCGCGCGAAACCGGTGAAAAAGACCTGGGCAACAACTCGCTGCGCGTGATTGCCGACCACATCCGCGCGACCTCGTTCCTGGTGGCCGACGGCGTCATCCCATCGAACGAAGGCCGCGGCTACGTGCAGCGCCGCATCGTTCGGCGCGCCATCCGCCATGGCTACAAGCTGGGCCAGAAGAAGCCGTTCTTCCACAAGCTGGTGCCCGACCTCGTCAAGCTCATGGGCGACGCGTATCCCAAGCTCGTGGCGGACGAAAAGCGCATCGTCGACACGCTGAAGGCCGAGGAAGAACGCTTCTTCGAAACGCTGGCCAACGGCATGGAAATTCTCGATGCGGCACTGGCCGGCGATGCGAAGACGCTGCCGGGCGACGTTGCCTTCAAGCTGCACGACACCTACGGCTTTCCGCTCGACCTGTCGGCCGACGTGTGCCGCGAGCGCGGCGTGAGCGTCGACGAAGCCGGCTTCACCGCCGCGATGGAAAAGCAGAAGGCCGCGGGCCGTGCCGCCGGCAAGTTCAAGATGGACCGCAACGTCGAATACGGCGGCGCGGGCAATGTCTTCACCGGCTACGAGCACCTGGAGGAAAGCGCCAAGGTGGTGGCGCTGTATGTCGAGGGCGCGGCCGTGCAGGAACTCAAGGAAGGCCAGTCGGGCATCGTGGTGCTCGACACCACGCCGTTCTATGCCGAGAGCGGCGGCCAGGTGGGCGACCAGGGCGTGCTCATCGCCGAAGGCGTGCAGTTCGGCGTGGAAGACACGCAGAAGATCAAGGCCGACGTGTTCGGCCACCATGGCACGCAAGCCCAGGGCACGCTGAAGGTGGGCGACACGGTCAAGGCCGCAGTCGACGGCGAACGCCGCGCGGCCACCATGCGCAACCACTCGGTCACCCACCTGATGCACAAGGCCCTGCGCGAGGTGCTGGGCACGCACGTGCAGCAGAAGGGCTCGCTGGTCGATGCCGACAAGACCCGCTTCGACTTCGCGCACAACGCACCGGTCACGCACGAGCAGATCCTCGAGATCGAGAAGCGCGTGAACGCCGAGGTCCTGGCCAACACCGAGACACATGCGCGCGTGATGGACATGGAGTCGGCGCAGAAGACCGGCGCCATGATGCTGTTCGGCGAAAAATACGGCGAGAGCGTGCGCGTGCTCGACATCGGCTCAAGCCGCGAACTCTGCGGCGGCACCCACGTGGGCCGCACCGGAGACATCGGCCTGTTCAAGATCGTGAGCGAAGGCGGCGTGGCGGCCGGCGTGCGCCGCATCGAAGCGGTCACGGGCGCCAATGCGCTCGGCTACCTGCAAGACCTGGAAGCCACGGTGCAGAGCGTGGCTGCCACGCTCAAGTCGCCGGCCGCCGAGCTGCAGGGCCGGCTCACGCAGGTGCTGGAGCAGGTGAGGGCGCTGGAGCGCGAAGTGGGTTCGCTCAAGGGCAAGCTCGCGTCGTCCAAGGGCGACGAGCTCCTTGCGCAGGCCGTCGACGTCAACGGCATCAAGGTGCTGGCCGCCAAGCTCGATGGCGCCGACGCCAAGACGCTGCGCGACACCATGGACAAGCTCAAGGACAAGCTCAAGACGGCCGTGGTGGTGCTGGCCGCGGTCGATGGCGCCAAGGTGCAGGTCGCCGCGGGCGTCACGAGCGACACGGTGGGCAAGGTCAAGGCTGGCGAGCTGGTGAACTTCGTGGCGCAGCAGGTCGGCGGCAAGGGCGGCGGCAAGGCCGACATGGCCATGGCCGGCGGCACCGACCCCGCGGGCGTGCCGGCCGCACTGCAATCGGTGCGAGCCTGGGTGGCGGAACGCACCTGATGGCGGCCACCGGGGTGCTCGGCCGACCTCCCGGCGAAGTGCTGGTGATGGGGGCGGGCACCATCGGTTGCTACATCGGCGGCAGCCTGGCTGCGGCGGGCGTTCCGGTCAGCTTCGTGGGCCGTCCGCGCGTGCTGCGCGGCCTCGCGGAGCACGGCCTGGCGCTGAGCGACCTCGAAGGCGCGGCGCATCGCCTGCCGGCCGCCACTTTGCGCCTGAGCGAGCAGGTGCCCGCGGGTGCCACGCCTTCGCTGGTGCTCCTGTGCGTGAAGAGCGGCGCCACGGCGGAGGCCGCCGCCGAGCTGGCCTTCGCGCTGCCGGCGGGCACCACGGTCCTTTCGTTCCAGAACGGCATCTCCAACTCTGCCGCGGCCGCGCAGGCAGGACCCACGCTCAGCGTGCTGCCGGGCATGGTGCCGTACAACGTGGCCGAGATCGCACCGGGCGCCTTTCACCGCGGCACGGCGGGACGGCTGGCCGCACAGGACGACGCCGCGCTGCGGCCCTGGTTGCCGGTGTTCGAACGCGCCGGCGTGCCGCTCGACCTTCACGCCGACCTGCTGCCGGTGCAATGGGGCAAGCTGCTGCTGAACCTCAACAACCCCGTCAACGCACTCTCGGGCCTGCCGCTGCGCGATGAGCTGCTGCAGCGCGGCTTCCGGCGCTGCTTTGCCGCGCTCATCGACGAGGCGCTGGCCGTGCTCGGCCATGCCGGCATTGCGCCCGCGCAGGTGGCCGCGGTGCCGGCGCAGCGGCTTTCCACCGTATTGAGGCTGCCCGACTGGTTGTTTCGCATCGTCGCGGCGCGCATGCTGCGCATCGATGCCAAGGCGCGCTCCAGCATGGCCGACGATCTTGCGCTCGGCCGCAGGACCGAGATCGACGCGCTCAGCGGCGAGGTGGTGAGGCTCGCGCGCGACCACGACCTGGAGGCGCCGCGCAATGCTCGGATCTCCGCGCTGCTCGAAGACTGGCCGCGCGAGCCCAGGCCCTGGACGGCACGGCAATTGCAAGACGCACTCGGCCTTTAGCGCGCAAGAACCTGTACCCTCTCGGGCCATTGCCGTGCGCGGCATTCAAGGGGTTGTTCTCATGCAGGTTTTGATCCTCGGCAGCGGTGTCATCGGCACCTCGGTGGCTTACTACCTGACGCGGGCCGGCCACGACGTGACGGTGCTCGAACGCCAGCCCGCGCCCGCGCTGGAGACGAGCTTCGGCAACGCGGGCGAGGTGTCGCCCGGCTACTCCGCGCCCTGGGCCGGGCCCGGCGTGCCGCTCAAGGCCGTCAAGTGGATGCTCATGCAGCACAGCCCGCTGGTGGTCAAGCCGATGCTCGATCCGGCCATGTGGCGCTGGGGCCTGTCGATGCTGCGCAACTGCACGCAGGCGCGCTATGAGCTCAACAAGGGCCGCATGGTGCGGCTCGCCGAATACAGCCGCGACTGCCTGAAGGCGTTGCGCGCGGACACCGGCATCCGGTATGACGAACGCGCGCTCGGCACCCTGCAGCTCTTTCGCACCCAGAAGCAGCTCGACGGCATCGCCAAGGACGTGGAAGTGCTGAAGGCCTCCGGCGTGCCCTACCAGGTGCTCGACCGCGAAGGCTGCGTGCGGTATGAGCCCGCACTCGCAGCGGTGAGGCAGAAGTTCGTCGGAGGCCTGCGCCTGCCGGGCGACGAGACCGGCGACTGCTTCAAGTTCACGCAGGCCCTGGCCGTGATGGCCGAGGCGGCCGGTGCGAAGTTCCGCTTTGGCGTGGGCATCCAGGCCATCGAGCGCGATGCCGGCGGCGTCATCGGCGTGCGGACCGATGCCGGCCGCTTCACCTCGGAACGCTACGTGGTGGCACTGGGCAGCTACTCGCCGGCCATGGTCAAGCCGCTGGGCATCGACCTGCCGGTGTATCCGGTCAAGGGCTTCTCGATCACGGTGCCCATCTCCGACGCCGCCGGCGCACCTGAATCCACCGTGATGGACGAGACCTACAAGGTCGCCGTCACGCGGCTCGGCGACCGCATCCGCGTGGGCGGCACCGCGGAGCTTTCGGGCTTCGACCTCAGGCTCGATGCGGCGCGGCGCGGCACGCTCGAGCATGTCGTGACCGATCTTTTTCCGAAGGGCGGCGATGTGCGCGAAGCTTCGTTCTGGACCGGGCTGCGCCCGATGACGCCCGACGGCACGCCGGTGATCGGCGCCACGCGCATTCCCAACCTGATGCTCTGCACCGGGCACGGCACGCTCGGCTGGACCATGGCGGCCGGCACCGGCCGCGTCATGGCCGACCTGATCGGCGGCAGGCCGCCGGAGATCGACATGGAAGGCCTGACCGTGGCGCGCTACGGCGCGTAGCCGATCGCGCAGCACCCCCGGCCGGCGCGCGCCAAGCTAGGCCGCAGGCGCGACGATCGCGCCTTCGATGCCGTGGCGCGCGAGCGCATCGGCCACGAAGCCGCTGGCCTTCATCTCCTCGACGAAGGCCGCGAGCAGTGCCTGCGCCTCCGCACCGCGGCTGGCCGGCGTTCCCATGGCCTGCTGGATCACCATGAAGCGGCCCGGCAGCACGCGCACGCCCGCTTCGCGCCGGGCTTCGGCTTCGAGCATCTGCCGGATGCCGGCGGCCACTTCGACCTGCCCCGAACGCAGGGCCGCCATGGCCGCGGCCGCGCCCTGGAGCCGCACGACCTCGGCCTGCCTGAGTTCGCGCGTGAGGAACAGGTCGTAGGCGCTGCCCGAGCCGACCGAGATGCGCTGGCCCGCGCCGTCGACCTGCGCGTTGTCGGTGAGCGCCGAATCTTCGCGAACGAGATAGCTGCCTTCGATCAGCACATACGGCGCGGTGAAGAGCAACCCGTCGCTGCGCGCCGGGTCGATGGCGAAGAAGCCGATGTCGGCCTTCTCGTTCTTGACCGCATCGACCGAGGCGGCCGCCTTCTCGAACACCACGAGTTCGATGGCCACGCCGAGGCGGCGCGCGAACTCGCGCGCGAGTTCAATCGAGACCCCCACCGGCTCGCCAGTGGCCGCGTCCTTGTTCGCGAGGATCGGGTTGCCGAGATTGATCGAGGCGCGCAGCGTGCCGCCGGGCGCGAATGCGGCAACGAGGGCGGGAGCTAAGGGCAGTGGCGGCTGTGGCTGGGTCATGGCGTCCATCGGATGGGGGAAGGAGTGAACACCAGTTTAGCGGCCGCCATGGCTGCGCATCAGCGTGCCGTGATCGGCTCCAGGCCCGTCTTCGCAATGGCCGGCGCCGCCTCGGGCGAGTTGAGGTAGCGGATCAGCTGGCGCGCCGCATCGGGCTGCCTGGAGGCCGTGGCAATGCCGGCCGAGAACACCGTCACGCGCTGCACCTCGGCCGGCAGTGGGCCGACGTAGTCGATGCCTTCGATCGGCAGCAGTTCGCTCACCTGCTGCAGCCCCAGCGCCGCGTCGCCGCGCGCCACCACGGTGCCCACGCGCTCGCTCAGGATGCGCTTGCTCTTGGGCTTGACCTGGTCCTCGATGCCGAGCTTCTTGAGCAGCTCGGTTTCATAGTACGTGCCGCTGGCGCTGGCCGAATAGGCGATGGAAGTCGCCGCCAGCAGCGTGCGCTTGAGCGCATCGACCGTTGCGATGTCAGGCTTGGGCGCGCCCTTGCGCACCGCAAAGCCTATCGAAGACCGCACCAGGTCGACCTGGCTTCCCGCCACCACCTTGCCGTCTGCCACCAGCGCATCGAGCGCCGGCCGCGCGAGGATCACCACGTCGGCCGGTTCGTTGCGCGACAGGCGGCTCGGAATGGAATCTTCCGCATTGCCCATCGAAGCGCCATAGGCCGTCTTGACCGTGCGGCCGCTGCTGCGCTCGAAGCCCGGGCGCAGGTCGTTGTAGGCGGCCGTGAAGCCACCCGAGGTCATCACGTGGATGTCGCTGCCCGCGCGTGGCGCGTTGCCGAGGCTGCCGCATCCGGCAAGCACGGCCGCCGCGGCCAGCAGGGCGGCGCGGCGGGTCAGGCGATGCAGGGGGAAAGGCTGGGTCTTCATGGTGTCTCCTGGTGCTTCCCCTCCATCGTAGGCAGCGAGGCTGTCAAACGGCCTTCAGTTGCTTCGGGGTAAGTACGGAGGCGGCGGCCTGGTCAAGTCCCCCAGCGCACAGCCTTGATCTCTCGGGCTTGGCTTGGAAGCGGCCTGTACAGCTATCGATTGCATAGCCGAATCGCAGCCCCGACCGATCCGGCCGTCCTGCCATGAGGGCTTTTGACTACAAGGAGGGTTTCCAAGCGCGTCTAGCTTGGCCTTGTCGAAACATCAACAAGGAGAATCCGATGAAGCTGAAACAGCGCATTGCACCGACCCTGGTGGCGGTCCTCATGGGCGCCTGCGTCGCACCTCTGGCCTTGGCGGCCGGTGGTGGCGGCGGGGGCGGTGGGGCCGGCGGCGGTGGAGGTAGCGGCGGTGGGGCCGGTGGCAGCGGCAGTGCCGGTGTAGGCGCCGCAGCCGGTGCTGGCGGCAACGGTGCGGGTGCGGCCAGCGGGTCCAACGCCTCCGCCAATGCCGCAACGCCGGCGACACCCGCCACGCCTGCAACGCCCGCCACGGCCACCTCGCCTGCGACGCCGGCCACGCCTGCGACACCGGCAACGCCATCGCCGCAATCTTCATCGTCCTCGACCTCGACCACGATGTCCGCAACACCCGCAACACCCGCGACGCCCGCGGTGCCGGCGTCCAAGTCGAGCACCGGCACGACGACGCCCGCTGTGCCCGCAACGCCGGCAACGAAGAGGTAGGAAGGTCGATCGGAGGGCCGGCCGGCCCGCCGCGGCGGCGCGTCTCTCCGCGCCGAGCTTCTCGGACCCCGCAATACAGCCTGGGCTCAGGACACCGGCGCCGGCCGCATCATCTTGAAAACCCCGGCGACAAACCACGCGTAGCTCCAGGCGCAGCACAGCGCAAGCACACCGAAGACAGCCTGGAATGCATGAGCCGCAGGCCAATTGGCGGCTCTTAGCAAGTCAATGCCCGATCCAACCGCCCACTGTGCAAGGAATACTCCGACAAAAAGCACGAGGTTGAAGGCGGAAATCGCTCGTCCGGCCAGCGCGGCAGGAAAGGCGGCCCCAACGGCAGGATGCGTCAAGGACAGCACGCTGGACAAGACGCAGTAGATTGCAAATGCGATCCACCCAGCCTCAGGCCCGAGCCATGCGAACACGCCGAGGGCCGCAATGCTCAGCGGAGTGCCCCATATCATGAGGCGCTCGGCGCCAAGGCCAAGCGCGTGAAGCCGCGGGTTGATCAGACCCCATCCCCAGAAAACGAACAGCATGGTCAGATTGATCGCAAACAAGCCTGTGGCCGCCTCCTGCGGGGTGCGGCCGGTCACCTCGGTGAGCCAGGGCCCCACCCACAGCGTTTGAAGCGCCACGAGAATCCCGTAGTTCACAAAACCCAGCCATGCGATGCGCCGAAAGTAGGGGTGGGTAAAGATCGGGCGATAGCTTTGTATCAAGGGCATCCGCTCGGCCGTTCGCTGCGCCTCCGCGCCGGGCACCAGCCAGGCGGTGCCCAGCATGGTCAACGCGAAACAAAGGGCCAGGCCGATGAAGATCACTCGCCAGCCATAAGTCGGCAGTAGCCATTGCACAGGCAGCGTGGCCATCAAAAGGCCCAATGAGCCTGCCATCAGCATCCAGGAATTTGCAGCCTGCTGCCGCTTGGCATCCAGCCAAATCCTGGCTCCGGTCAATGGGGCAATCAGGCATGCGCTCACACCGATGCCTCCGATGAAACGCGCCAGAAGCATCATGCCGAAGCCGTTCGCAATCGCGAACGCCAAGCAGCTTGCTACTGCGCCACTCAGGCAGGCCAGAAGCACCCGTTTCGGGCCCGTAGCGATCGAGCCAATTTCCCAGCGGCAGTTGCAGCACTGCGAACCCGAGGAAATAGGCGCCGCCCAGAAGCCCGAGTTGCCCCGCCGTCAATCCCTGCTCGCGGGTGAGGGTCGGTGCAAGCGTGGCGGTGACTCCCCGCACGAGTGAGGACAGAAAATATCCGGCGGCAAAGACGACGAAGACAGGCACGGCGCGACGGGCGTTGATCATTGGTATCTCCATCAACTCCAGAACGTGAGCGGTTGTTTATGACCGCGATAGCCGAGAAAGCTCGATACGGTCAATCGGTCAGATCCGCTACTGCTCGCGACCGCATGGAGCTTGCGAGCGTTAAAGAGAATCAGGTCACCGACTCTTGGCTTCAACACGATGTCGGGTGCGCCCAATGGCTCGATCTCCATTCCATAATTGGAGCCTCTGCGTCGCAAAAACTCGGCGTCGGAGATCTCATCGCGCCACATCAGCAACTCCCCACCTTTCTCGGGCACATCCACATAGACGTTGACAGCCATCTGCATGTGCAAGTCATTGGCTTCACGATCATGTGGTGCGAGCCGCGCGAGCATGTCGTGGTGGGCCAGAAGGGAAGCGCCAGGCCGCATGTTCCGCGAGAGACCGACGAACATCTTGCGATCAGACAATGTCTGAAGGTTCGCACCCTTCGGCCATATTTCGTCGACCACACAACGGAATACGTCGATCGGGCTTTGATAGGGCTCGCAGGCTTTCCGAAGGATTTCGATGTTGGGAATCGCTGTTCGAAAGTAATGGTCGACGAGTTCTTGCTTTCCGCCTGTTTCGAAGAAAGACATGCCTATGCGACCAACAGTGGGTGCGTTCAAGTAGTCGTTGTATCCGGCGCGCTGCAGGCCTGAGGCGATGAGCCGGCAAGTCGCGGGGCGTGTGAAGTTGGCAACGCGAATAATGAGCGCCTCTCCACTGAGGAGGCTCTCGATCAGAGGTAACGTCAGTTTCCCGGACGCAGCGATGACCGCAGGTTGTTCCAAGATCTCATTCATTGGCGACTCCATCAACTCCAGTAGGTAAGGGCCTGCTGCTTGCCGCGGTAGCCGACAAAGCACGACACCGTGAGGCGGCTTCTTCCCGTTCCGGGCGAGACGGCATGCATTTTTCGCGAATTGAAGATCAGGAGATCCCCGGGCTCGGGTCTGACCTCGACATCCGGTGGCCCCAGCGTCTCGATGGGAAGGCCATAGTCGTTGCCCCTCATGCGATCGAACTCGGCCGCAGGAATTTCCCGGTCCCACATGAGCAAGGCGCCGCCCGTTTCTGGCATCTGCAGGTAGACGTTTGCGCCGAACTGGGCCTTGAGGCTTGCAGCCTCCGGACAACCTCGAGCGTCTTCCGAGAAGATGTCGTGATGCGCAAGAAAAGTCGTCCCAGCGCTGACCATCCTGGACAGCCCGATATACATTTTTCGCTGGTCCAGGGTTTGCAGGTTTGCACCGTATGGCCAGATCTCATCCAGAGTGCATCGAAAGATGTCGATCGGGGAGCAATAGGGTTCGCAAGCACGGCGAAAATCGCGGACGTTCTGTTGAGCCTCCGAGAAGTACTGCTCGATGAGATCGGTACGTCCTTCAGTTTCGTAAAAGGCCATGCCGATCCGCCTTACGCTGGGAACGTTGAGGTACGAAGAATAGCCAAAGCTTTCGGCCCGCTCGGCAAGCAGTGCGCACACATGCGCAGGGACGAAGGCTTTGACCTGGATCACAGCCAGCTTCTGCTCGGCCAGCGCAACGATCATGTTGGGCTTTAGTTGGTCTGCTGTAATTTTTAGCACCGACTCTCTCGGCGCGACGATGGACTCGACTGCAAGTGCTTCCATTTCTCTCCCTTGTTTTCAGCGCTTCCGCTTTTCATGGACGGACGCGAGTTTCGCGATCTGCCGAGTTCGCGTGAAGAACGTTCAGCTTCGCTACACTGAGGAAAAAAATTCTGCAATGGAGATCCAATTGCGACATCTGCAACTGCTGTCACTTTTCTCGGAAGTCGTTCGGAAACAGTCTTTTGCGGCGGCGGCCCGGGAGTTCGGTCTCACGCCTTCCACCGTCGCCAAGGCTGTCGCACGGCTGGAGGAGTCCTTGGATGTTCGGCTCTTTCATCGCACCACTCGATGCGTCACTCCCACGTCGGACGGCGAGCGCCTCTTTGCTCGTTGTCAGAGAGTGATCAACGAGATGGAGGCGTTGGAAAGCGAGATGCTTGGTGGAAAGGACCGGCCGTCGGGTGTCTTGCGCCTCGATCTGCCTATCGTCTATGGCCGGCAGGTCGTGTTGCCGCTGCTTGCGCGATTGGCGCGGAAGTGCCCGGATCTGAGATTCGATGTGAGCCTCTCCGACGCTTTTGTGGACCTGGTCAGAGAGGGCGTGGATATGGCCGTGCGGATCGGCACCATGTCCGATTCGGGATTGGTTGCGCGCCGCTTTTCCCAGCAGCAATGGATTCTTTGCGGCTCCCCGGCCTATTTGAGAGAGCAGGGCACCCCGAAAGATCTGAAGTCGCTGAGTGATCACCGAGCGGTCGTCTTCCGCATGCCTACGAGCGGCAAGGATCAAGAGTGGCGTTTCAAAGGGCATGCTCGACAGCGTTCGCCGATCTCGCCTCCGTACGCGCGCTTTTCCGATGGCGAATCGATGGCGCATGCGACCGAACTGGGCATGGGTTTGGCCCAGTTCCCGGATTACATGGTTGCCGAGGCTCTGAAGCAGGGCCGACTGGTCGAGGTGCTCAAGTCGCATCGACCAACTCCGACGCCAATCCACGCGGTCCTTCCTGCAAACCGGATGGTTCCAATTCGCGTGAGACTGCTTCTCGAAGAGCTATACAGACTCGAGGCGGGCGGGGCATGCCAGCCAAAGATGTCCTGACGGAGTGACCGAGGTGCCGCGCGATTGTTTCGATCCCGTGAACGCCGTGATTCATTTTGCGGCGTTTTTTCATGGTGCTTCGGGCTCAAACTTCATCTCACCAACCCACTCATTAGGAGATTGAAATGAATGCCTCGAAGATCCTCGCTGCCGCTGCCCTCTCGCTCCTGGCTGCTGCCGGTGCGCACGCAGAAACCTACGAAGGCGTGCTGACCGTGAACTCCGGCGTGTCGCGTGCCGAAGTCGCTCCGCAAGCCGTTGCCGCCGCTCGCGCCGGCAACCAGTACGGTGAAGGTTCCAGCGCCGGTGCGCAAGCCTTCACCTCGACCGCCGACCGCTCGGTGATCCAGGCCGAAGCCGTTGCCAAGGCGCACGACCCGCTCGCCAGCCTCGACCGCCGCGCGTTCTACCGCGACGAAGTGCCGCAAGCCTACAAGAAGCCCAGCGTGTCATTCACGCGCCAGGCTGGCCTGTAAGCCATCGTCCTGGCTGTCCGATCGACGCAGTGAACAACGGGCCTTCGGGCCCGTTCGGCGTTGCGGCGCAGCCCGAATCACTCCCGCGTCAGCGCAAAGCTCTTGCGGATGCCGCCCGTGGCCGAAGGCGCCACCCACAGATCGAACTCGCCGGGTTCCACCGTCGGCTTCATGTCGCGGCCGATGAACCGCAGGTCTTCGGCTGCAAGCGTGAACTCGACCACCTGCGATGCGCCGGGCGCGATGCGCACCTTGCGGAAATTCTTGAGCTCGCGCACGGGGCGCGTCACGCTCGCAGCGCGTTCGGCCACATAGAGCTGCACCACTTCCTCGGCCTCGCGCCGGCCGGTGTTGGTGACCGTGGCGCGCACGCGCAGCGTGCCGCCGAGCGGCAACCGGTCCTGGCTCGTCTCCACGCCGTCGTAGCGCACCGGCGCATAGCCGATGCCGTAGCCGAAGGGGTAGAGCGCCTGGTTCGTGGTGTCGACATAACGGGTCTTGAAGGCCATCGCCTGGTCGTTGTCGGGCAGCGGCCGGCCGGTGCGCTTCTGCCCATAGTAGAAGGGCACCTGGCCCGAGGTTTGCGGAAAACTCACCGGCAGCCGGCCGGAAGGATTGAAGTCGCCGAACACCACGTCGGCGATGGCACTGCCCGTCTGCACGCCCAGGAACCAGGTGACCAGGATGGCGTCGGCGTTGCGCACTGCGCCCCTGAGCGCCATGGCGCGGCCATTGCTCAGCAGCACGACCACGGGCTTGCCGGTGGCGGCCACGGCTTCGGCCAGGTCCTGCTGGGCCTGGGGAATGCCGATGTCGGTGCGCGAGCGCGCCTCGCCGGACATGAGCTGGCCCTCGCCGATGGCGAGCACCACCACGTCGGCATCGCGCGCGGCTGCCACCGCGGCCTCGATGCCGCCGGCCAGCGGCGCATCGATGCCCGAGCCGCGCACCACCGCCAACGCCGCGGGATCGCGCAGCGCGGCGCGCAAGCCGTCTTCGATGCCGACGGGCGCCGTCTGGCCGGGGAACAGGCTCCAGGCGCCGAGCAGGTCCTGCGTTCCCGACGCGAAGGGCCCGATCAGCGCGATCTTCTTGCCGGACCGGGGCAGCGGCAGCACCGCGCGCTCGTTCTTCAGCATCACGATGGCGCGGCGGGCGTCCTCGCGCGCAAGGGCGATGTGCTCGGGGTTCTCGGCGCGGGCCTGGGCCGGTGCGGCTTCGAGTCCTCGAAGCGGCTGGTCGAACAGGCCGAGCTTCTGCTTGACCCACAGCACGCGGCGCACTGCATCGTCCAGGCGCGCCATCGGCACTTCGCCCGCGGCCACGAGTTCGGGCAGGTAGCGCATGTACAGGCCGCTCTGCATGCTCACGTCGGTGCCGGCCAGGAACGATTGCCTGGCGGCCTCGCGTCCGTTGGCCGCGTAGCCGTGCGCGATCAGTTCCTCGTCGGCGGTGTAGTCGGACACCACGAAGCCCTTGAACTTCCATTCGTCGCGCAGCACGCCCGTCAGGAGCGCAGGGTTGGCGATCGACGGAATGCCCGATATCTCGTTGAAGGCGCTCATGATCGACAGCGCCCCCGCATCCAGTGCGGCGCGGAACGGCGGCAGGTACACCTGGCGCAGCGTGCGCTCGGAGATGTCGGTGGCCGCGTAGTCGAGCCCGCCTTCCGCGGCGCCATAGGCCGCGAAGTGCTTGGGCGTGGCCAGCAGCGAGTCGCCGCGTGAAAGGTCGCTGCCCTGGAAGCCGCGCACCCGTGCCGCCGCGAACAGGTTGGCCAGGTACACGTCTTCGCCCGCGCCCTCGATGCCGCGTCCCCAGCGCGCATCGCGCGCAATGTCCACCATCGGCGCGAAGGTCCAGCGAAAGCCATCGGCGCTGGCTTCCACCGCCGCCGCGCGCGCGGTGCGCTCGGCAAGCTCGGGCTCCCAGCTCGCGGCTTCCGCCAGCGGCATGGGGAAGATGGTGCGAAAGCCGTGGATCACGTCGGCGCCGTAGAGCAGCGGAATGCCCAGGCGCGATTCGCGCACGGCCACCTCCTGCAGCACGCGCTTGCGTTCCAGTCCCTGGTTGTTGAACAGGCCGGTGAGCCGGCCGGCGCGCACATCGTCGATCTCCTGCTGCCCGTTGCGCTGGGCGGCCTGCGGATTGCCGGGGATGTCGGTGTCGGCGGGGCCGTAGAGACTGAGCTGGCCCACCTTCTCCTCGACCGTCATGCGGGCGATGAGCGAATCGATACGGGCGTCCGCGCCCTGGTTCTCCGCGGGGGTGGGAGGGGCTGCGTGGGAAACGGGGGAGAGGAAACAGGCCAGGCCCAGCAGGGCCGCCATGGCGGGGATTCGAACGTGCATGGCCCGCCATTCTCACGCCAAAGCGGTTCGGGGCCGTTCGGCGGGGCTTTGGCGCTGTTACATCCGGTTCGGCGGGAGCAGGCTTTTTCGTCCCGCGATTGCCTCAGTTGGATGCCCGCATCAACGCGCAGGCACAACCGCTGTTGGCCGCCGGCGCAACACCAGCCAGCCGAACAGCGGTGCAGTGATGTACATCACCACCGAGTAGATGGCCGCGGGCAGCGCGAGCTGGAAGCTCCCCAGCACGCTCACCGCGATGAAGATGGCCAGGGTGGAGTTGTGGATGCCGATCTCATAGCTGATGGCCGTGGCCAGCGGCTTGTCGAGGCCCGCGGCGCGGCTCAGGTAGTAGCCGGCCAACAGGCTCACGAGGTTGAACATCAGCACCGGCAGGCCGATCTCGGCGAAGGTGGCGGTGATGTTCTTCCACTCGTTCGCGATGGCCAGCACGGTGACCACCGCGAGCACCGCGGCACTGAAGATCTTGGTCGGCTTTTCCATGCGCGCCGCGAAGCCGGGCCTGCGCGAGGCCACGAACATGCCGATGGCCACGGGCACCAGCACGATGGCGATCACCTCCACCAGCTTGCGCGTCTGCAGCGGCACCACCTGGCCGCCCTGCGCGAAATGCCCGATGGCCCAGTTCGCGATGAGCGGCAGCGTGACGATCGAGAGCAGCGTGTTGACCGCCGTGAGTGAGATGTTCATGGCGACGTTGCCGCCGAACAGGTGCGAGAACAAATTGGCCGAGATACCGCCCGGCGATGCCGCGAGCAGCATCAGTCCGATCGCGAACACCGGCGAGAGACCGAAGCCGACGATGATGGCGTAGCAGGCCAGCGGCAGTCCGACGACCTGCAGCGCGAGCGCGATGGTCACCGCCTTGGGGTGCTTGAAGAGACGCCGGAAGTCGGCGAGCGAAAGCGAAAGCCCGAGCCCGAACATCACGAGCGCCAGCGCGCCGAACAGGAAGCGGGTCACGATGAGCGTAGCGTCCATGCCTTGTTGTCTCCTCTATCTGCTTGTTCTAAAAAAATGGCTGCCCGCACCTGTCGCGCAGGCGCTGGCAGCCGTGGAAACCGGGAATCGGCGCGTCTTATTGCTTGTAGCTGTCGTCGATGCGGTCGAGCTTGCGGATGAGCGAAGGCCAGACGAACTGGCCGCCCAGGCCGCCGGTCTGCACCTTCATGGCCTGGCCCACGCCTTCGACGATCTGCGGGTTCACGTGCGTGAGTTCGCTGCCGCCCGACTGCGCGGCAATCTGGATCTGGCAGGTGGTCTCGAAGACGTACATCGACAGGAAAGCGTCCGAGATGGTCTTGCCGCAGGTGAGCAGGCCGTGGTTGCGCAGCATGAGGTAGTTGGCGCTGCCCATGTCGGCCTGCAGGCGCGGTTTCTCGTCGTCGCGGAAGGCCACGCCCTCGTAGTCGTGGTAGGCCAGCGAGGCCAGCACGAAGGTCGATTGCTGGCTGATCGGCAGCACGCCGTTCTTCTGCGCGCTCACGGCAATGCCGGCCTTGGTGTGGGTGTGCAGCACGCACTGGATGTCTTCGCGCGCGGCATGCACCGCGCTGTGGATCACGAAGCCGGCGGGGTTCACGGGGTAAGGCGACTCGATGATCTTGTTGCACTGCTGGTCGACCTTCACCAGGCTCGACGCGGTGATCTCGTCGAACATGAGCCCGTAGGGGTTGATGAGGAAGTGGTGCTCGGGGCCGGGAATGCGCGCGCTGATGTGGGTGAACACCAGGTCGCTCCAGCCGTAGAGCGCCACCAGCCGGTAGCAGGCCGCAAGGTCGACGCGCAGCTGCCATTCTTCGGCGGACACGAGTTTCTGGATTTCGGGTTGGGAGGCTGCGTTCATGGTGAGTGGGTCCTTGTGGGTGTTCAGGCGGCCGCCGGTTCTTTCATCGCGGCCTTGTAGATGCTCTCTTTCGGCTCGGCCATCAGGCGTTGCAGCATCGGCGCGAACTCGCTGATGGGCAGCGTCTCGGCCTTGGGGTCGAAGGCGGGGTTGTCGTACAGCGCGCAGAACTCGGCCGTGCGCTCGTAGTGCGGATGGCTCTTGAAGTTGTCGCGCATGTCGCGGTCCAGCCCGATGTGGTGGAAGAAGTAGTGGCCCTGGAAGATGCCGTGGTGCTGCACCATCCAGTGGTTGGCCTCGCTCACGAAGGGCTTGAGAATGGCCGCGGCAATGTCCGGGTGGTTGAAGCTGCCGAGCGTGTCGCCGATGTCGTGCAGCAGCGCGCACACCACGTACTCCTCATCGCGGCCGTCGCGCAGTGCGCGTGTCGCGGTCTGCAGCGAATGGGTGTAGCGGTCGACCGGAAAGCCGCCGTAATCGCCTTCGAGGATCTGCAGGTGCCTGATCACGCGGGCCGGCAGGCCGCCGGCAAATTGCCTGAACTCGCCGCCGATCAGTTGCCAGTCTTCGCGCGTGCTCTCCTGCATGCTCTTGAAACTTGCCCGTTCGCTCATCGTGTCGTCTCCGTGTTCTTGTGGGATGGCGGCCACTGTAGACCTGTGCTTGACGTTGAACTGTCAAGAATTTGACAATGCAGGACTCTGGTAAACCCCGCCCCCCACGACCATTCGCCCCGCCATGCCCGCTCCCAAGCTGCGTCTTTCCGCCCCGCACCGCGCCGCGATGGAGCGCAATCCATGGTTCACGAGCATGCCGCGCGCGCAGCGCGATGCGCTGGTCGGTGCGGCCGAAGTCATTCACCTGCGGCGCGGCGCCATGGTGTTTCGCCAAGGCGATCCGGTGCACGCGGCGGGCGGCGGGTTCTACGGACTCGCGGCGGGCACCATCAAGATCTCGTCGCTGCGGCAGGACGGGCGCGAAGCCATTCTTGCGGTGCTCGAGCCCGGCAACTGGTTCGGCGAGATCACGCTGATCGACGGCTCGCCGCGCACGCACGATGCGACCGCGCTCGAGTCGCTCGACCTGTTGGTGGTGCCGCGCGAAGCCTTTGCACAGCAGATGCGCGACGTGGTCTTTGCGAACGCCATCGCCGCCATGCTCGCGGCGCGCGTGCGCATGCTCTACGGCCTGACCGAGGACGCCACGCTGCGCAGCCTGCGTGCGCGCGTGGCGCACCGGCTGCTGGTGCTCGCGCGCGGGGACGCCACGCAGTCCGTCCACCTGCGCCGCACGCTGAAGCTGCCGCAGGAGGCGCTGGCCATGATGCTCGGCGTCACGCGGCAGACGCTCTCGAAGGAACTCAACGCGCTCGCGCGCGACGCCGTCATTTCGCTGGGCTACGGGCGCATCGACCTGTTGTCGGTCGATGCGCTGCACGCGCTGGTCGGAAGCGGATGAAGCTCAGCGCAGCACGCGTCCGTCGGCCGAGATGCTGATGAGGTCGATGTTCCTCGAAGCATCGCGAAGCCCCGGGCGCAGGTTGACGCGAAAGCCGCCCACGTCGTAGTCGGTCATGGCGGTCATCACGCGCTGCAGGCTCGAGGTCGTGAAGCCTCGCCCGGCGCGGCGCACGGCTTCGCCCACCACCTTGGCCGCGATGTAGCCCTCCAGGCCTTCGTACGACGGTGTCTGGTCCGAGGTGTCCACCGCGGCGCGGTATTCCTTGACGATGGGAATGGCCGAGGGCCGTGGCGAGGGCACCACCTGCGAGATCACGATGCCGCCGATGTCCTTGCCCAGCTCCGCATAGAGCGGGTCGATGCCCACGATCGAGAAGGCCATGAAGCTGCCGGCATAGCCGCTCTTGCGCAGCTTGCGGATCGCATTGGCCGTGGTGCCCGAGAGCGACACCAGCACGATGGCCTGGGGCGTCTGCTGCTGCACCGTCTTGAGCGCCGCATCGAGCTTGTCGCCGCCGCCGACGGGCACCATGGCGGTGGCCACCAGCGCGGGCAGCTTGAGTTCGGTGATGGCCTGCTGCACGGCGGCGAGGCCGGCGCGGCCCATGGCGTCGTCGTCGCCCACCAGCGCGACGCGCGTCTGCCCCACGGTCGCGCACTGGCGCACGATCTTCAGGGCCTCGTCGATCATGCCGGGACGCACGTGGAACACGTTGGGATGGCTCGCCTCGCGCAGCGTGTCGGCGGCGGCGAAGGGCGCGAACAGCAGGTTGCCTTGCTGCGCCGCCACGGTCGCCGCGGCGGCGCTGCTCGCGGTGCCCACGAAGCCGAACAGCATGTCGGCCTTGTCGGCACCCAGCAGGGTGCGGGCATTGGCTGCGGCGCGGGCCGCGTCGTAGCCGTCGTCGAGCTGCAGCAGCTTGAGCTGGAGCCCGCTCGCGGCATTGCGCTCGTTGAAGTCGCCCACCGCGAGCCGGCTGCCCGCGGCAAAGGCCAGCCCGATCTCGCTGGCCGCGCCGGTCAGGGGCACCGACTGGCCCAGCAGCACGACCCGTGCGCCTGCTGCAATCTTGGCGGATTGCGCGAGCGCCGAAAGAGGAAGACCGCCGCCTGCGCCCAGCAGCATTGCGCCGCACGCAGTCATTACTTTCCGCCGAGAGCTATTCATGTGCCACCCTTCATACAAATTAGTAAAAAAGTGTAGCAAGTTCGATGCCCGCGGGAAAGGCGGGTTTGCGCGACTTTCAGTCGGGCGGCAGCACCAGGGGCCCGCAGTTCTCGTCGGCCACGAACACCGCCAGCAGCCTGGCGTGGCGAGCGGGATCGGGGTTCTCCGCAAAGAGGTGCAGCGTGCGCGGCGGCTCGAAGAAGGTCTCGCCAGTCTTGTAGGTGCCCACCGGGCCGCCGCCGAGCTGGGAGCGGATCGTGCCTTCGAGAATGACCGCGGTCACCGAGCCCGGATGCCGATGGGCGGGCGAGTAGGCCAGCGGCGGAAAGTCGACGAGCACCGTGGTCACCGATTTGCCCGGCACGTTCGGCAAGGCTTCGCAAGAAAGCACCCGGGACGACACCGCGGGCCTCGCCTCGGCGCCCGAGCCCGCGGGCGTTGGCGCGGACGAGAACATCGGCCGTGCCACGCTGCTGCAGACGTCGGCCAGCCACTGCGCCGCCTCCTGCCGGTCCCCGTGGGGCATCAGCGCCCAGCCGGCAGCCAGCGCGAGCGACAGGGCCGCAAGCCCGGCACCGAACGCGCCGCGGCGAAGCGGTGGCGCCTTCACGATGCCGCTCCCTGGCGCTGGCGCAGCCGCAGCGAAGGATGCCAGCCGAGTTCGCGCCTCGCCTTCGCGCTGCTGACGTCGGGACTGTCTTCGGCGATGTTGAAGATCCCCCCTTGGGAATGCTTCAGTGCCAGCACCGCCGCCCAGGCCGCGGCTTCCACGTGGACCGGGCATGTGCCCCGAGGCCCGCTGTGGGGTGTTCCCGGGCCGTAGAACTGGCCGTAGCGCAGCACCGTGCCCGCGAGGCCCGGCGTGGCGAGCACGCTGCTTTCCAGCGCCGCCACGCCGTCCACGCTGACGCGGCGGGTGCCTTCCGCCTCGAGGTCGAGCGGATGCGCCTCGACATGGGGCAGCGGGCCGGGCGCGTACAACCACGCGATGCTCTGTGCTACCAGCCGGCGGGTGCCGGCCGCGAGCGACGCGGCCACGAGGTTGCGTGTGCCTTCGGTGCGCACGCTGGCGTTGCGGTGGGCGGCATCGGCCATGAGCGCTGGATCGAGATCCCGCGGCAGGTCGGTGAGCTGGTGGATGACGGCGGCCGGCGCAATGCGCACCAGTGCCGCGCGCAGGGCCTCGGCGTCGAACACGTCGACGATGACCGGCCGTGCGCCGTGCGCCTCGAGCGCATGCGCGCGCTCGGCGCGCCGGGTGCTGCCGTAGACCGTGTATCCCGCCTCGACCAGCAGCGGCACCAGCGCCTTGCCGATCGCGCCGGAAGCACCCGCCACGAATATCTTCTCGCTCATTTGCATGTCCTTTTCTCTTCCTGGCCTGTTCGACCGGGTCCAGCTTAGGTTCTCCATGCCCCACCTCAAAGAGCCAAGATTCGCCAAAATGAGCAGGCCATGATCGAAGCGAAGAATTCTTCTGCCGCCCTGCTCGGGATCGACCGCGCGGCCTCCGCGCCGCTGTACCGGCAGGTCTACGAGCGCTTCAGGGCGGCCATCGAAACGGGTGTGCTTCGCCCGGGTGACCGCGTGGCGTCCGCCCGCAACCTGGCGAGCGAACTGGGCGTGGCGCGCGGCACCATCGAGACGGCCTACAACCAGCTCGCAGGTGAAGGCTATTTCTCGCCGCAAGGCCAGGCAGGCACGGTGGTTTCGCCCTCGCTCCCTGTGCGGCGGCCGGCGCGGCGCGGGCCTCAAAGAGGCGGGCCGGACCCCAGCGCCGGGCAGGCACTTGCCGAGCCCGCTGCGCCGCCGCCCCTGCAGCTGGGCATCCCGGCGCTCGATGCCTTTCCGCGCAAGCTCTGGGCGCGCCTGGCTGCGCGGCGCGCCCGAGCCACAAGCGCGGCCGACATGTTCTATGGCGACCCCTCCGGCCATCCGGCGTTGCGCACGGCCATCGCCGCCTACCTGCGCGTCTCCCGCGGCGTACCGTGCCAGCCGTCGCAGGTCGTCGTGACCGGCGGCTATCGCGCTTCGCTCGCGCTCGTCTCGCACACGCTGCTCGCGAAGGACGACCGCGTGTGGGTGGAAGACCCGGGCTACATGCCCACGCACGAGGTGCTGCGCAGCGCCGGCCAGCGCCCCGTGCCGGTGCCGGTCGACCCGCAAGGCATGGACGTGGCGCGCGGCCTGCGCAAGGCGGCAGACGCCAGGATGGCCGTCGTCACGCCGTCGCACCAGGCGCCGCTGGGGGTCTCGATGTCGCTCGCTCGACGGCTGCAATTGCTCGACTGGGCCTCCGAGGCCAAGGCCTGGATCATTGAGGACGACTACGACGGCGAGTACCGCTACGCCGGCGCGCCGCTGCCCGCACTCAAGAGCCTCGACGGGCACGATCGCGTGCTGTATGCCGGCAGCTTCTCGAAGGTGCTGTTCCCCGGCCTGGCGCTGGGCTACCTGGTGGTGCCCGACGCATTGCGCGATGCCTTCGGCGTTGCCGCCGGCACCTGGTCCAACGGAAGCCCGCAGATCACGCAAGCGGTGGTGGCCGACTTCATGCGCGAAGGCCATTTCTCCCGCCACCTGAAGAAGATGCGGCTCCTCTATGCACGCCGTCGGGGCATGCTCGCAGCCGCATTGCGCAAGGCCTTCGGCGACGGCGTGCGCATCGACCTGCAAAGCGGCGGCATGCACCTGATCGCACGCTTCGCGCAGCGCCGGGAAAGCGACGAGGAGCTGGCCCGCCGCGCGCAATGCGCGGGCCTGAACTGCCAGCCGCTGTCCAGGCGAGGCACGGCGGCTTTCGATGACGAGGGGCTGCTGATGGGCTTCACCAACGTTGCTTCGGCCGCAGAGGCGCAGCAGCTTGCGGCGCGATTGCGCACGGCGCTGGGTCGCGGACCCTGAACAGGAAGGTCGCGGTTCAGGCGCGCTGGAACACCAGGTCCCAGACCCCGTGGCCCAGCTTCAGGCCACGGTTCTCGAACTTGGTCAGCGGCCGGTAGGCGGGCTTGGGGGCGTAGCCTTCGGCCGTGTTGCGCAGCAGCGGTTCGGCCGACAGCACCTCGAGCATCTGCTCGGCATAGGGCTGCCAGTCGGTCGCGCAATGGATGTAGCCGCCCGGGCGCAGGTGCTCGGCCAGCTTCTTCACGAACCCGGGCTGGATCAGCCGGCGCTTGTTGTGGCGCTTCTTGTGCCACGGGTCGGGAAAGAACACATGCACGCCGGCCAGCGAATCGGGCTGCAGCATGTGGTCGAGCACGTCGACCGCATCGTGCGCGCAGATGCGGATGTTGGTGATCGATTGTTCGCCGATGCGCTTGAGCAGCGCGCCCACGCCGGGCTCGTGCACTTCGCAGCAGAGAAAGTGGGTCTCGGGCATCACCGTGGCGATGTGGGCGGTGGCCTCGCCCATGCCGAAGCCGATCTCGAGCACCGTGGGCGCAACGCGGCCGCCGAAGGCTGCCGTCAGGTCGAGCGGCTCGGGCCGGTAGGGAATGAGGAACAGCGGGCCGAGTTCGGCAAAGGCGCGCGCCTGGCCGTCGGTGGTGCGGCCCGCGCGCTTCACGAAGCTCTTGAGGCGGCGGTGCAGCGGATGCGGCTTGTTGTCGTCGTCGCCCGCGTTGTCGTCGCTGGGGGGGAGGTCGTGGGGCACGGTGTCGGAAGAGGTCATTACGGCCGCGAATTGTAGAGATGGCCCCATTCGGGCACCCAGCCGGCCAATGCGACGGCGCAGGTGCTCCCCTGCGCAGGGCCCAGGCCGAGTACGCGCGCGGCGGCGTCGAGAGACGCGAGTGCGGCCGCAGGCGTGGCGGTGTCGATGGCGGTCGCGCCGTTCTGCTTGGAGAGCTTGTCGCCGTCCGCGCCACGCACCAGCGGCGTGTGCAGGTAGCTGGGTGTGGGCAGGTCGAGCGCGCGCTGCAAGAGGACCTGGCGCGCGGTGTTGTCGGCCAGGTCTTCGCCGCGGACCACGTCGGTCACGCCTTGCTCGGCATCGTCGACCACCACCGCGAGCTGGTAGGCCCAGGGGCCGTCGGCGCGGCGCAGCACGAAGTCGCCGACCTCGCGGCTGACATGCTGGCACTGGCGGCCCAGGCGGCGGTCGGTCCAGCAGAGCTCGCCGCGCGGCAACGCTGGCTGGGTGGATTCGAACTTCTCGGCGGCAAAGCGCCATGCCCGCGCGGGCTTGCCGTGCAGGCCGTTGCGGCAGGTGCCTGGATAGACCCGTTCGCCATGGCGGGTGTGCGGCCGGCCCAGGCGAGCCAGCGCGTCGTCGATGTCCTTGCGCGAACAGCCGCAGGGGTAGGCGAGGCCGAGCGTTTGCAGCCTGGCGAGTGCAGCCTCGTAGCGCTCGGTGCGCGTTGTCTGCCATACCGGCGTTTCATCGGGCAGCAGGCTGCACTCGGCCAGTTGCCTGAGGATGTGCTCGCCCATGCCGGGCAGGCAACGTTCGGTATCGGCGTCCTCGATGCGGATCAGCCAGCGCGCCTTGGGGCCGCGGGCGCGCACGTCGAGCCAGCTCGCAAGCGCCGCCACCAGCGAGCCGGCATGCAGCGGGCCGGTGGGGGAGGGGGCGAAGCGGCCGGTCTCCCGCATCCCTTGTCGGATTTCAGGCCGCTGCCAGCGCCAGCGACAGGCCCGAAAGAAACGCGTCTTCCACCCGGTGCCCGGTGCACCAGTCGCCGGCCACGCCGATGCGTGCCTTGGCGTCCCAGAGATGGCTCTTGCCGACGGGGACCTGGGTCTGGGCTTCGGTCCAGCAGCGTGCCTGGGCGTGCGTGGGCGCGGCATGGATGCCGGTGATCTCGGCGAAGGCGCGCAGCAGCTTGGCCTCGACGCGTGCGGCATCGTCGCGCAGGTGTTCCTGCGACCAGGCGGCGCTGGCCTGCAGCGTCCAGCGCTCGACGCGCTCACGGCCCGGCTTGGACGACTCGCGTGCGAGCCACGCCACGCGGTGGTGCGTGCTGCGCGCCGCATTCCATTGCGGGCCCAGGTGCGACATGGTGGGCTGGTTGGCCTGGGGGAAGGCGATCATCAGCGTCCAGCAGGGCGCGATGCGCACCGGTTCGATCTTCTGGCTGATGGCTGCGGACAGCTTGCCATCGCCAAGCAGTGCGCGCGTGCGCGAAGGCGGTACCGCCAGCAGAACGCCGTCGAAGCCCGAGTACACGTGCTGCGAATCGTCCTCGCCCGCGGTGCGCAGCTGCCAGCGCCTGGCATCGAGCGCATCGGGTTCGATCTGCGTGACCTGCGTGTTGGGAACGAGGCTGGCGCCGAGCGGCGCGGCCCAGTGGCCTACCAGCGCATCCATGCCGGGCTGGGCCACCCAGTGCGATTCGCGGCCGGGCAGGGCGGCCTCGGCCACGCGGCCGTGGGCATCGAGCACGCGCACGAGGTTGGCGCTCCAGGGGCGGCAGAGATTGGGCGTGGCTTCCAGCGCCAGCGCAAAGCGGGGATCGCGCACGGTGAAGTACTGCGCGCCGCTGTCGAAGCGGCCGAAGGCGGTGTCGACGCTCGCCATGCGCCCACCGGGGGCGGCTTCGCGTTCGAACACCGTGACCTTGTGGCCGGCCTGCACCAGCGTGCGGGCGCAGGCCACGCCGGCAATGCCGGCGCCGACGATGGCGTAGTGGCGCGGGGCGGCGGGGCTTCGGTGGCGGTCGGCCTTTGCCTTCTTTGCAGTTGCGCGAGTGGTCATGGGGGACTCTTTTCTTGTGTACGGGGAAACGGGTGGATGTGACAGGACTCTACAACGGTCTGCGCAGGGTGCTTCCGGGCGGTGGGCGTTCAGCGGCCCCGATGCCGCTCCAGCAGCGCGCGGCGCGTGGCCTCGTGCTCGAATTGCGCGAGCCACCATTCGAGCGCGCGGCCGGGCCCGCCGGCGCTGCGCACGCGCCATGCGCAGTGCATGGTCGCGAGCGGCGGAAGCCGTTCGGTCTTGCGTTCGACCAGGTGCCCGGCCTCGATGTACGGGCGCGCCATGGGCTCGGGCAGAAAGCCGCCGCCCAGGCCGTGCAGCTGCGCGTTCAGCTTGGCGTGCATGCTGGGGACCGTGAGCACGTCCTGTCCGCCGACGAGGTTGACCGTCATGCTCGGCCCGCTGCGTACCGAGTCGGCAGCGGCCACCGCACGGTGCTGGCGCAGCACCGCATCGGTCAACGGCTCGGGCAGGCGCGCGAGCGGATGGTGCGGCGCCACCGCATAGACGAAGCACAGTTCGCCGATCGGCCGGCTGCGGATGCCCGTGGCGGTGAAGGCCAGGCTCGCCGCATCGAGCACCGCGCCAATGGCCAGGTCGGCCTCGCCGCTGGTCAGCGCCTCGATGGTGCCGAGCAGCGTCTCGTCGCGCAGCTTGAGCCGCGTGGGCGGGTCGAGCGCGAAGAAGGCGGTGGCCAGGTCGAGCAGCGGATCGCGCGCGATCACGCTGTCGACCGCGATGGTGAGCATCGGCTCCCAGCCGGTGGCCACGCGCTTCACGCGGTTGGCCACCGCATCGATCTCGCCCAGGAGCCGCGCCGACTCGCGCAGCAGCTCGGCGCCGGCTTCGGTGATGCGGGCCTGCCGCGTGCTGCGGTCGAACAGCAGCACGTCGAGCGCGTCCTCGATCTGTCGCACGCGGTAGCTGAGCGCGCTGGGCACCAGGTTGAGTTCGCGGGCGGCGCCTGCAAAGCTGCCGGTGCTGGCCACGGTCTGCAGCATGGCGAGGGCGTCGGGGGTGAGTACGTCTCTGGCGCTGGGCATGTGGATTGCGCGATCGAATGATCAAAAAATTTGAATGATGCCATCAAAACCCGGCGCTTTTGCAGCCGGGGCGGGGGCCTAAAGTTCTTCACATCCGCTGCGCATCCGGCGCGGCATACGAAGAAGGCCCGGGCATCCCCTCGGGGGCAGGGCCAAGGAGATCGACGATGTTGCAAGTCCGTAAATCACAGGAACGCGGTTATGCCGACCATGGCTGGCTGCGCTCGTTCCACAGCTTTTCCTTTGCCGGCTACTACGACCCGGCCTACATGGGTTTCGGCAACCTGCGGGTCATCAACGAAGACCGCGTGGCCGCCGGCGCCGGCTTCGGCACCCATGGCCACAAGGACATGGAAATCATCAGCTATGTTCTCTCGGGCGAACTGGCGCACAAGGACAGCATGGGCAACGTGGAATCCATTCCGCCGGGCGACGTGCAGCGGATGAGCGCGGGCCGCGGCGTGATGCACAGCGAGTTCAACCATAAGGCCGACGAGACCACGCACTTCCTGCAGATCTGGATCCAGCCCAACGTGCGCGGCATTGCGCCGGGCTACGAGCAGAAGCAATTCAGCGACGCTGAGAAGCGCGGCAAGCTGCGCCTGGTGGCCTCGCCGGACGGCGCCGACGGTTCGGTGACCGTGCATGCCGATGCGCGCCTGTTCGCGGGCTTGCTCGACGGCGACGAGAAGGCCAGCCTGGCGCTCGACCCGGCGCGCAAGAGCTACGTGCACCTGGTGCGCGGCGAGCTCGAAGTCAATGGCCAGAAGCTCGCGGGCGGTGACGCCGCGATGCTCGAAGGCGAATCGCAGCTCACGCTGGCTGCCGGCAAGGACGCCGAAGTGCTGGTGTTCGACCTGGCCGCCTGATCCACCGCCGGGTGCCTTGTGCACCCGGCATTCTTGTGCCTTTCATTTCATCAACCGAGGAGTTTTTCAACCATGGCAAATACCACCACCCACCCCTTCAACGCAGCCCAGGACGCCCTGGCGCTGGTCGGTCGAATCCTGATCGCCACGCTGTTCATTCCGGCCGGCTTCGGCAAGCTGATGGGCTTCGCGGGCACGGTCGGCTACATCACCAAGGCAACGGGCCTGCCGCTGCCCGAAGTGGGGGCCGCGATCGCGATCATTGTCGAACTGGGCCTGGGCATTGCGCTGCTGGTGGGCTTCAAGACGCGCTGGACGGCGCTGATCATGGCGGTCTTCACGGTTGCCACGGCCCTGTTCTTCCACAAGTTCTGGGTCGACGCGACGCAAAATATCCAGTTCTTCAAGAACATGTCCATCGCCGGTGGCCTGCTCGCCTTCGCCGCTTTCGGCCCCGGCCGCTTCAGCATCGACAAGCGCTGATGCCGAACCTCGACACAAGGAGTTCCCCAACATGGCAAACATCGTCGTCGTCTTCCATTCCGGCTACGGCCACACCCAGCGCATTGCGCAAGCCGTGGCGGAGTCGGCCGGCGCGCAGCTGCTCGCCATTGACGCCGATGGCAACCTGCCCGAAGGCGGCTGGGAGACGCTGGCCGCGGCCGACGCGATCGTCTTCGGCTCGCCGACCTACATGGGCGGCGTGAGCTGGCAGTTCAAGAAATTCGCCGATGCCTCGTCCAAGGTCTGGTACACGCAGGGCTGGAAGGACAAGCTCTTTGCGGGCTTCACCAACAGCGCCACCATGAACGGCGACAAGGTCGCGACCATGGCCTACCTGTGGACGCTTGCGATGCAGCACAGCGGCCTCTGGGTCAGCATGGGCATCCTGCCGACCAACAACAAGGCGGCCACGCGCGATTCGATGAACTACGTTGGCGGGTACGGCGGCCTGCTGACGCAATCGCCTTCGGACGCGAGCCCGGCCGAGATGTTCAAGGGCGACTTCGACACCGCGCGGGCGTTCGGCGAGCGCATCGCCGAGGTGGCAAGATCGCGAGCCTAGAACCCATCCATACCCGGAGCGCACGATGACCGACCCCACCGCACAGACCCAACTGCTTCAGCCGCACGACAAGGACCTGGGCGGTGGCTTCAAGGTCAGGCGCCTGCTGCCCGCGGCACAGCGCCGTTCGGTGGGTCCCTTCGTCTTCTTCGACCACTTCGGGCCCGCCACCGAGCAGCCCGGCACCGAGCACGACGTGCGCCCGCACCCGCACATCGGCCTTTCCACCGTCACCTATCTTTTCGAGGGCGCGATGATGCATCGCGACAGCCTCGGCAGCGTGCAGGAGATCCTGCCCGGCGCCATCAACTGGATGACCGCGGGCCGCGGCATCGTGCACTCCGAGCGCAAGCCCGACCGCCTCAAGGCCGACACCTACGTGAACCACGGCCTGCAGCTCTGGGCCGCCTTGCCCCAGGTGCACGAAGAGATCGCGCCGAGCTTCGAACACACGCCCGCCGTCGATATTCCCGAACTGGTGGAGCAGGGCGTGGCAGTGCGCGTGCTGGTGGGCGAGGCGTTCGGCAAGCGCTCGCCGGTCAAGACGCTCTCGCAGACCCTCTACCTCGATATTGCGCTGCCCGCGGGTGGGCGGTTCGAACTGCCGCCGCTGGCGCCCGAACTCGCCGTCTACGCGGTGGATGCCGACGCCAGCGTCGGCGGCGAGCCGATCCCCGCGCACACCATGGCGTTGCTTCCCGACGGCCAGGGCGCGGTGCTCGCTTCAACCACCGCGGTGCGCCTGATGGTGATCGGCGGCGAGCCGCTCGACGGGCCGCGCTACATCACCTGGAACTTCGTCTCCAGCCGGCGCGACCGCATTCTGGAAGCCGGGTCCGACTGGGCCGCCCAGCGCATGGGCCATGTGCCGGGCGAGACCGAATTCATTCCGCTGCCGGGCAAGCCTTTTGGCGTGCGCGAGCCGGACGTGGGCACCACGCCGGTCTGATCTCCAGGGCTCCGGGCCGGCAAGCCGCCGGCTATTTCTTCAGGCCGCGACCCAGGTCGATGTCTTCCGAAGCGCGCGCGCTGGCATCGGCCGCGCGTGCGGTCAGGTCGGGCGCCAGCGCGCGCCGGCCGTCGAACACGAAGCAGTCGCCGTGGTAGTGCGCACCGCCGACCTCTTCGAAGTATTTCAGGATGCCCCCTTCGAGCTGCAGCACGTTCTCGACGCCCTCTTCGCGCATCAGGATGGCCGCCTTCTCGCAGCGGATGCCGCCGGTGCAGAAGCTCACCACCGTCTTGCCCGCAAAATCGGCGCGATGCGCTTTCAATGCGGGCGGGAACTCGGTGAACTTGCTGATGCGCCAGTCGATCGCGCCGTCGAAGCTGCCTTCGTCGACCTCGAAGTCGTTGCGCGTGTCCAGCAGCGCAATCTCGCGGCCCGCATCGTCGTGGCCCTGGTCGAGCCAGCGCTTCAGCGTGGGGGCGTCCACGCCCGGCGCCCGTCCGGCGGACGGCTGGATGGCCGGGTGGTCCATGCGGATGATCTCGCGCTTGAGCTTCACCAGCATGCGGCGGAAGGGCTGCGCGGCGGACCAGCTTTCCTTGGTTTCGAGGTCGGCAAAGCGCGCATCGGCACGCAGTCTCGCCAGGAAGCCGTGAAGGGCGTCGGGCAGGCCCGCCAGGAACAGGTTGATGCCCTCGGGCGCGAGCAGGATCGTGCCCATGAGGCCCAGGGCCTGGGCGCGCTCGCGCAGGTCTTCACGCAGCACGGGGCCGTCGTCGATGGCCACGAATTTGTAGGCCGCAATATTCAAAATCTCTTGCACGGGGCGCAATTGTAGGGATCGCCAACCCACATCGTGGAGTGCCGGTTTCTACAATAGGCAGATGTTTGTCCACCTGCGCCTGCACACCGAATTTTCCGTCGTCGACGGCACCAACCGAATCGACGAAGTGGTCAGGGCGGCCGCTGCCGACAAGCAGCCGGCACTCGCCATCACCGACCTGAACAACCTGTTCGGCGCGGTCAAGTTCTACAAGGAGGGGCGAGGCAAGGGCGTCAAGCCGGTCATCGGCGCCGAGATTTTCATCGAAGGGCTGGGCAAGGAGCCCGGCGTGCTCTCCCGCATCGTGCTGCTGGTGCAGAACACCGAGGGCTATCTCCACCTGTCCGAACTGCTGGCGCGGGCCTGGACGCAGAACGTGGGCCGGGGCCAGTCGCAAGCTGCCTGCAAGCTCGAATGGCTCCAGGAGCTGCAGGGCGGACTGATTGCGCTCTCGGGCGCACAGGCGGGCCCGCTGGGCGCGCCGCTGTTGCAGGGGCAGGAAGAACGCGCCGCCGAACTGGCGCTGCAGCTGGCGGGCATGTTCCCGCACCGCTTCTACATCGAACTGCAGCGCGCGGGCCGCCCCGAGGACGAGCCGCATGTGGTTGCCGCCGTGAAGCTCGCGGCGCGGTTGCGCCTGCCGGTGGTCGCCACGCATCCGGTGCAGTTTGCCGAGCGCCAGGACTACGAGGCGCATGAGGCCCGCGTCTGCATCTCGGAAGGCGAGATCCTGGGCAACCCGCGCCGCGTGCGCAAGTTCACCGAGGAGCAGTATTTCAAGTCGAGCGCCGAGATGGAGGCGCTTTTTGCCGACGTGCCGAGCGCGCTCGCCAACACGGTCGAGATCGCCAAGCGCTGCAACCTGACGCTGGTGCTCGGCAAGCCGCAGCTGCCCGACTTTCCAACGCCTTTCATCAGCGAAGGCGTGCGGATGCCGATCGACGAGTTTTTCCGCCAGGAGTCGTTTGAAGGTCTGGAAGCGCGTCTTGCGCATCTTTACCCCGACGCCGCAAAGCGCGATGCCGAGCGCCCGCGCTACGTGGAACGGCTGGAGTTCGAGATCAACACCATCTTGAACATGGGGTTCCCGGGCTACTTCCTGATCGTGGGCGACTTCATCAAGTGGGCCAAGAACAACGGCTGTCCGGTCGGCCCGGGCCGGGGTTCGGGCGCGGGATCGCTGGTGGCCTATGCGCTGAAGATCACCGACCTGGATCCGCTCGAATACAAGCTGCTGTTCGAACGATTCCTGAACCCCGAGCGCGTCTCGATGCCCGACTTCGACATCGACTTCTGCCAGGGCAATCGCGACCGCGTGATCGACTACGTGAAGGACAAGTACGGCCGCGATGCGGTGAGCCAGATTGCCACCTTCGGAACCATGGCCGCGCGCGCCGCCATCCGCGACGTGGGCCGCGTGCTGGACATGAGCTACATGTTCTGCGACGGCATCAGCAAGCTCATTCCCAATAAGCCGGGCCAGCCCGTCACGATCCAGTACCCGCCCAATCCGAAGGTGGAGGGCGACAAGAACAACTACGCCATCGAGATGGAGCCGCAGCTTGCGGCGCGCATCGAGAAGGAAGAAGAAGTGCGCATGCTGGTCGAGCTGGCGCAAAAGCTCGAAGGCATGACGCGCAACATCGGCATGCACGCGGGCGGGGTGCTGATTGCGCCGGGCAAGCTCACCGATTTTTGCCCGCTCTACCAGCAGCCCGGCAGCGACTCGGCCGTGAGCCAGTACGACAAGGATGACGTGGAGGCCATCGGCCTCGTGAAGTTCGACTTTCTGGGGCTGGCCACGCTCACCATCCTCGAGATTGCGAAAGACTTCATCGTCAAGCGCCACAAGGGCCAGGAGAACTTCGCGTACGAGAACATCAGGCTCGACGACCGCGAGACCTACAAGCTGTTTTCCGAAGGCAAGACGGAAGCGGTGTTCCAGTTTGAAAGCCGCGGCATGCAGGGCATGCTGAAGGACGCGAGGCCCACGCGCCTGGAGGACCTGATTGCGCTCAACGCGCTGTACCGTCCGGGCCCGATGGACCTGATCCCGAGCTTCGTGGCGCGCAAGCACGGCCGCGAAGAGGTGGAGTATCCGCACCCGGCCGTGGCCGAGATGCTGTCGGAAACCTACGGGATCATGGTCTACCAGGAGCAGGTGATGCAGACCGCGCAGATCCTGGGAGGCTACTCGCTTGGCGGCGCCGACCTGCTGCGCCGCGCCATGGGCAAGAAAAAGCTCGAGGAGATGGCCGAGCACCGCGAGAAATTCCGTGCGGGCGCACTCGCGACACACGGCATTCCGCAGGACAAGGCCGACGAGATCTTCGACCTGATGGAGAAGTTCGCGGGCTACGGCTTCAACAAGTCGCACGCCGCCGCGTATTCGCTGCTGGCGTACCACACGGGTTGGCTCAAGGTCCACTACACGGCCGAGTTCTTCTGCGCCAACATGACCGTGGAAATGGACGACACCGACAAGCTCAAGGTGTTGTTCGAGGACGCGCAGAAAAACTTCGGCATCACCTTCGAGCCGCCGGACGTGAACCGAGGCAACTACCGTTTCGAGCCCGTCACGGACAAGGTGATCCGCTACGGCCTGGGGGCCGTCAAGGGCACGGGCCAGTTCGCGGTAGAGGCCATCGTGCGCGCGCGCGAGGAGGGCGGTCCGTTCAAGAGCCTGTTCGATTTCTGCGTGCGCATCGACCGCCAGCGCATCAACAAGCGCACGGTCGAGGCGCTCATCAAGGCCGGCGCTTTCGACGCGATCCAGCAGAACCGCGCCTCGCTCATCGCCTCGGTCGACCGCGCCTTCGAGTTCGCGTCGGCCACCGAGGCCAATGCGGCGCAGGTCGACATCTTCGGCGACAGCGAGCATGGCTCGGCCACGCAGGAGCCCGAGCTGGTCGACGCCACGCCCTGGGGCGTGAAAGAGCGGCTCACCTACGAGAAGACAGCCGTGGGCTTCTACCTCTCGGGCCACCTGTTCGACGAGGTGGCGCACGAGGTGCGGCGCTTCTGCAAGCGCGAGATCGGCGACCTGATGGACTCGCGCGACCAGCAGGTGATCGCGGGCATCGTGAGCGACTTCCGCGTGATCAACGGCCAGCGCGGGCGCCTCGCGATCTTCAAGCTGGACGACAAGTCCGATTCGATCGACGCCACGGCCGACGAGGCGCTGATCAACGCGAACCGCAACACCCTGAAGGACGACGAACTGGTGATCGTGAGCGGCCGGCTGCAGCCGGGGCGCGGCGGTTTCGAGGCGCGCTTCCAGGTGCAGCAGGTGTGGGACCTGGCCACGGCGCGATGCCGCTTCGGCAAGTTCCTGCGGGTGGCCGTGAACGGCAAGGCGCCGGACATCGCGCGGCTGGTGAAAGACTTTCCTCCGCGCACCGAGCAGAGCGAACACGGCGACCTGGTGCAGGGGCTGCCGGTGCGGCTCTCGATGGCGCGCGGCGGTGCGCAGGTCGAGCTGCAGTTGGGCGAGCGCGCCAGGTTCTTCCCGACCGACGCCGCGCTCGCGAGCTGGACCGCGCAGGCGGAAGCCGGAAAGGCCTCGGTCATCTACGAATGAGCGGCGAGGCGGCCGGGCGCGCGTAGCGCCTGGCCGGCCTGCTACCGCTTGGGACGCAGCGAGACGATCAGCGACGGGAAGATGCGCCCGTCGGTGTCGCGCGGCAGCTTGTCGGTCTTGTGCAGGCCGCGCTCGGCGGCTTCGTCCCAGGCGGGCAGTCCGCTCGACTTGGTGAGCTTGACGCCGACGATGGTGCCGTCCGGTGCCAGGTTCACCTCGAACTCTGCCGCGGGATTGCCGTTCACCGTGTCGGCATCGGGGAAGGTGATGTTCGGCCGCACGGCCGCGGCGATGCGCCCGGCATAACCGCTCGACGGTCCCGACGAACGCAGGGCCGTGCCCTTCGAATCGTCGGCGCCGCTCGCACCGGCCATCCCCTGCATGCGCTTGAGCGTTGCGGCGCGGTCGGCCGCAGCCTGCTTGGCGGCAGCTTCGGCTTTCTTGGCCTCGGCCTGCTTGGCCTCGGCTTCCTGCTGCTTCTTCTGCTCGGCCAGCTTCTTCTGCTGCTCCTTCTTGCGCTCGGCCTCGTCTTCGGCACGCTGCCTGGCCTCGAGCTCCTTCTTGCGCTGCTGTTGCTGGCGCTCGAGCTCGCGCTCCTTCTGCACCTTTTCTTCCTTGAGCTTCTTCTCGCGCTCCAGGGCGATGTCGGGTGCGCGCGGCGGCGGCGCGGGTTCCGGTGCCTTCACTTGCGGAGGCGGCGGGGGTGGCGGCGGCGCGGGCGGCGGCGGTGCGGGAGTGGGCGTCGGGGCTGGCGGCGCGGACAGGCGCGGCGCGGCCTGCTGCACGGTGGAAGACCACAGCTCCGCATCGACCGCGCCTTCGTCGGCGTCGCTGCGCCAGCGCACACCCCATGTCAGTGCCGCGATCAGCAATGCATGCGCGACCAGCGCGAGCAGCACCGCGCGCGGCGTGCCGCGCTGCGGCGGTGGTGCGAACTCGGGGCGATCCAGGGCGAGCGACATGCCTTATTTGCCGCCCGTGGTGGTGACGGACAGGCCCACGCGCTCGATGCCGCTGCGCTTGAGCTGGTTCATCGCCTTCACGACGGTTTCGTACTTCACGGACTTGTCGGCGCTGATGACCACGGGGCGCTGGTCGTCGCCGCCCTGGGCGGTCTTGGCGGCGGAGCCGATCTGGGTCATGGGGATCGACGCGCCGCCGCTGCCGGTGGACGAGTCTTTCTTGATCTGCACTTCATCGTCGCTCTTGATGACGATCTCGATCGGCTTGTCGGGCTGCTTGTTGGCGCGGTCGACCGATGGCAGGTTGATCACGCTCGGCGTGATGAGCGGTGCCGTGACCATGAAGATGATCAACAGCACCAGCATCACGTCGATGAACGGGACCATGTTGATCTCGTTGATCGTGCGGCGGCCTCGGCCCCGGGATGAAACGGCGGGCATGCGCTGGACCTCCGTTCAGCGGTTGGCCGGAGCCGCCGAGGTTGCCGACGCCACCGCGGCCGGGTTGGCCGAGAGGTTGCGCTGCAGGATGTTGGAGAACTCCTCGATGTAGGTCTCCAGGGCAATCGCGATCTTGTCGATCTCGCGCGCGAAGCGGTTGTAGCCCACGACGGCCGGAATGGCGGCGAACAGGCCGATGGCGGTGGCCACCAGCGCTTCGGCAATGCCGGGCGCCACGGTGGCCAGCGTCACCTGCGCCAGCGCGGCCAGGCCGGTGAAGGCATGCATGATCCCCCAGACCGTGCCGAAGAGGCCGACGTAAGGCGAGACCGAACCCACGGTGGCGAGGAACGAGAGGTTCTGCTCGGCCGCGTCGAGCTCGCGCTGGAAGCTCGCGCGCATCGCGCGGCGGGCGCCGTCGAGCAGCGTAGGGGCGTCGCTCACGTGGCGCTCGCGCAGCTTCTGGTACTCGCGCATGCCAGAGGCGAAGATGCGCTCCATGGGCCCCGCGAACTTGGCATTCTGCGCGGCCGAGGCAAACAGCTCGTTCAGGCTGGTGCCCGACCAGAACTCGCGCTCGAAGTCGTCGTTGAGCGCGCGCATGCGGCGCAGCGCGAAGTATTTGCGGATGATCGCGGCCCAGCTGGCGATCGAGACGATCACGAGCAGCAGCACGACCAGTTGCACCACGAAGCTCGCGTGGAGCAGGAGATTGATGATGGAGAGGTCTTGGTTCATGGCTTGAAAGGTTGAGTCATGGAGCCGCCGCAGCGCTCGAGGGTTCCCGTAACTTGGGCCGGTATGCGCGCGGGGCGCAAGGTGGAGGCGTCCACCCAGCCGATGCGGATCGTGCCTTCGCACAGCAGCACAGGTGCGGCGGCACCGCTTCGCTCCTGCTCAGTTTTTGATAGCACGCGCTGACCGATTATCAACGACGCCGTGCCCAGTTGTCGGAGATCGGCTGTAACCAGCAGTTCGTCGTCGAGGCGGGAAGGGCGATGGTATTTGAGCTGCGTTTCGCTCACCACGAACTGGCCGCCGGTTTCCTCGCGCAGCTTTCGCTGCTCCACGCCCAGCGAGCGCAGCCATTCGGTGCGGCCGCGTTCCATGAACTTGAGGTAGTTGGCATAGAACACGATGCCGCCGGCGTCGGTGTCTTCCCAGTAGACGCGGATCGGAAACGCGTAGCTCATCGGGCCGGGTTCGCAATCATGGTGCGCAGGCGTTCGACGGATTCCTGCAGGTGCGCCATCGAGCTGGCGGTGGAAAACCGCACGAACTTGCCGGTCTCGGCGTTGCCGAAATCGCGGCCCGGCGTCACGGCGACATGGGCCCGCTTCATGGTTTCGAAGGCGAAGTCCCAACTGCCCGAGATGCCCAGCTTCTCGGCCACTCGGGTGCAGTCGGCCCAGGCATAGAAAGCCCCGTCGGGCACCACGGGCACATCGAGGCCCAATGCATCGAGCTGCGGAATGAACCAGTCGCGGCGCGCCTTGAATTCCGCGCGGCGGCGTTCGTATTCGGCAATGCTCGGCGCCTCGAAGCAGGCCAATGCTGCGTATTGCGACACGGTGCTGGGGCAGATGAAGAGGTTCTGCGCAAGCCGCTCGATCACGGGCACCAGCGCTTCGGGCACCACCAGCCAGCCGAGGCGCCAGCCGGTCATGTTGAAGTACTTGCTGAAGCTGTTGATGCTGATGACGTTGTCGTCGATGGCGAGCGCCGTCTGCCCGAAGGCCTCGTCGTGCGAGAGGCCCAGGTAGATCTCGTCGATCAGCGTGATGCCGCCGCGCTGCGACACCACCTCGTGGATGCGGCGCAGTTCGGCGGGCGCGATCGAGGTGCCGGTCGGGTTGGACGGCGAGGCGAGCAGCACGCCGCGGGTCTTCGGGGTCCACGCGGCCTCCACCTTGGCGGCGGTGAGCTGGAAGCGCTCTTCGGCCGTGGTGGGAATCAACACGGCGGTGCCGTCCGCGGCGCTCACGAAATGGCGGTTGCACGGGTAGCTCGGGTCGGGCAGCAGGATCTCGTCGCCGGATTCGATCAGTGCGAGGCAGGCCAGCTGCAGCGCGGCCGAAGCGCCCGCGGTCACCACGATGCGGCGCGCCGGCACATCGACGCCGAAGCGCTGCGCGTACCAGCCGCTGATGCGCTCGCGCAGCAGGTCGAGACCGGTGGCCTGGGTGTACTGCGTGGCGCCGGCGCGCACGGCGCGCGCGGCGGCTTCCTGCACCAGCGGCGGCGCGGTGAAGTCGGGCTCGCCGATGTTGAGGAAAATCATCGGCCGGTCCGTGTGGGCCACCTCGCGCGCGAGCACGCCGGCGGCCTTGGCGACCTCCATCACATAGAAGGGTTCGATGCGCTGTGCGCGCGCCGAAATCTTCACGTTCTCGCCTTGCCGGAGGCCCGGTCGGCCTCGACCTCGGCGGCACGCAGCTGCGGCGCCAGGCCGTTGAGCACGGCGTTCACGTACTTGTGGCCGTCGGTGCCGCCGAATTCCTTCGCAAGCTCGATGCATTCGTTCAGCACCACGCGCCATGGCACGTCCAGGCAGTGCTGGAACTCGTACACGCCGATCCACATCACGGCATGCTCGATGGGCGAAATTTCTTCGAACTTGCGGTCGAGCAGCGGGCGGATCAGCGCGTCGAGCTGCTCGGCGCCTTCGATGGAACCATGCAGCAGCGCGTCGTAGTGCGCGGCATCGGCCTTGTGAAAGCCCGCGAGATCGCGCGTGAAGTGATCGATCTCGGTCGGGTCGTTGCGGCCCACCAGGTGCTGGTAGAGCGCCTGCAGCGCGAACTCGCGCGCGCGGCTGCGGTTCGACTTGGCCGAGGCCTTGCGCGCGCCGGTGCTGGTGAGTCCGGTGCGCGCCTGGCGGGGCTTGGCGCCTGCTGTCTTGTTGTTGTCTTCGGTCATTTGAGGGAGGCCAGCAACTGCGCCATCTCGACAGCCACCTGGGCCGCATCGCGGCCCTTGTCGGTCTGCCGGGCAACGGCCTGCGCCATGTTTTCGGTCGTGAGGATCGCGTTGGCGATGGGAATGCGATGGTCGAGCGCGATGCGGCTCACGCTCGCGCCCGATTCATTGGCCACCAGTTCGAAGTGGTAGGTCTCGCCGCGGATGATGCAGCCCAGCGCCACCAGCGCGTGGTAGCCGCCGCGCGCCGCCATCGCCTGCAGCGCCACGGGCACTTCGAGCGCGCCGGGCACCTGCACATGATGGATGTCGGCCGCCGCCACGCCCAGCTTCTCGAGCTCGGCGAGGCAGGCCGTGGCCAGCGCATCGGTGATGTCGGCGTTGAAGCGCGCCTGCACGATGCCGATGCGCAGCCCTTTTCCGTCGAGCGGCTTTGCATCCGCACCCTTGTTTGCACCTTGCATGTGGAGTCAGTCTTTCGTGAGGTAGCCGGCAATCTCGAGGCCGTAGCCCGCGGCCATGCTCGGCATGCGGCGGGGCGTGCCGAGCAGGTTCATCTTGTGCACGCCGCATTCGCGCAGGATTTGCGCGCCGATGCCGTAGCTGCGCAGGTCCATGCGGCCGCGCTCGGGGGCTTGTGCGGGTCGCGCGGTGCCATCGAACTGCGCAAGAAGCTCGCCGGCGGTTTCGCCGCAGTTGAGCAGCACGGCCACGCCCTTGCCCTCGTTCGCGATGTGCGCGAGGCTGGCGTCGAGGCTCCACGAGTGCAGGGAGCGGTTGATCTCGAGCGCGTCGAGCACCGAGAGCGGCTCGTGCACGCGCACCGACACCGTGTCTTCGGGCGCCCACTTGCCGCGCACCAGTGCCAGGTGCACGCCGCGGCTGGGCTTGTCGGTGAAGGCATGGGCGGTGAAGCTGCCCCAGGCGGTCTGGATCTCGCGGCAGCCGACCTTCTCGACCAGCGATTCGGTGCGGCTGCGGTGCTCGATGAGCGCGGCAATGGTGCCGATCTTGAGCCCGTGATCGGCCGCAAAGACCTGCAGGTCGGGCAGGCGCGCCATGGTGCCGTCCTCGTTCATCACTTCGCAGATCACCGAGGCGGGCGAGCAGCCGGCCATGGCCGCGAGGTCGCAGCCGGCTTCGGTATGGCCGGCGCGCATCAGCACGCCGCCATCCACCGCCTGCAGCGGGAAGATGTGGCCAGGCTGCACCAGGTCGCTGGCCACGGCGTTGCGCGCCACCGCCGCCTGCACGGTGCGTGCGCGGTCGGCGGCCGAGATGCCGGTGGTCACGCCCTCGGCCGCTTCGATCGACACGGTGAAGGCGGTGGAGTGCTTGGCGCCGTTGCGGGACACCATGGGCGGCAGCTGCAGCCGCTCGCACATCTCGCGCGAAAGCGTGAGGCAGATCAGCCCGCGCGCATGCCGCGCCATGAAGTTGATGGACTCGGGCGTGATGTGGTCGGCCGCGATGACGATGTCGCCCTCGTTCTCGCGGTCTTCCTCGTCCACCAGGATCACCATGCGCCCGGCGGCGAGATCGGCCACGATCTCCTCGACGGAGGAGATCGGCGCGGGTGCCCGCGAAGTGCGGGGCGCGCCGATGGGCGTGACGGAAGCGTTCATTCGGCTGTGTCCTTGGAGTACGTGGATGGCATGGAGGCCATGGAAGCCATGGAAGCCATGGAAGTGGGCGCGAGAACGCCGGCCTGGAGCATGCGCTCCACGTAGCGCGCCACGGTATCGATTTCGAGGTTGACCCGGGAGCCTGCCTGGAGGCTGCCGAGCGAGGTGTTCTCGACGGTGTGCGGAATCAGGTTGATGCTGATCTCGCTGCCCTCGGCGCTGTCGGCCACGCTGTTGACTGTCAGGCTCACGCCGTTGATGGTGATGGACCCCTTGTAGGCGAGAAAGCGCGCCAGGGCGGGCGGCGCGACCACGCGCAGCTCCCAGCTTTCGCCGACTGGCGCAAAGTGGCTCACCGTGCCGATGCCGTCCACATGGCCCGAGACGATGTGGCCGCCCAGCCGGTCGCTGGCACGCAGCGCCTTCTCCAGGTTGATGCGGGCACCCGGTTCGGTGAGGCCCGCGGTCTTGTCGAGGGATTCGGCGGAGATGTCGATGGTGAACTGCTGCTGCGCCGGATCGAGGGTGGTGACGGTCATGCAGGCGCCGTTGAGCGCGATGCTGTCGCCGAGCCCGACGTCGTCGAGATAGCCGCCGGGCACCGAAATGCCGAGTCTTTTGCCGTAGGAGGAGGAGGGGCCGAGGTCGTGGATGGCGGCGATGCGCCCCACGCCGGTGATGATTCCGGTGAACATTCGCACATTTTCGCAGACTCGCCGGCCCTCCGGCTTTTCGTCTCGCCTAGAAGCTGTCGCGCCCTTTCACCCGCGACACGATCCGCAGATCCGGCCCGAGCATCTGCACCGACCTGAATTCGAGCGGCAGGGCGCCTGCCAGGGCGGTGAGCGGTCCTTCGGCATGCAGGCGGCTCGCCATGTCCAGGCCGCTGCCGATCAGCTTGGGCGCGAGATAGACCAGCAGCTCGTCGACGCAGCCTTCGCGGATCAGGGAGCCGTTGAGCTTGTGGCCGGCCTCCACGTGCAGCTCGTTCACGCCGCGCTGCGCGAGGTCCTGGAGCATCGCGGCCAGGTCGACTTTTCCGCCCGCGTCGGGCAGGCAGGTGACCGTGGCGCCGCGGGCCTCGAGGGCCTGTGCGCGGGTTTCGTCGCGCGCAGCGGCATAGATCCACACTGGCCGGCCTGCTATGAAAACATGAGCGTCGGGCGGCGTCTGGAGCTGGCTGTCGACCACCACCAGGTGAGGCTGGCGCGGCGTGTCGACCAGGCGCACGTCGAGACGCGGGTTGTCTTCGAGCACGGTGCCCACACCGGTCAACACCGCACTGGCGCGGGCGCGCCAGGCATGCCCGTCGGCGCGCGCGGCTTCGGCGGTGATCCACTGGCTCACGCCGTTGGCGAGGCCAGTCTTGCCGTCGAGCGAGGCCGCGACCTTGAGGCGCACCCACGGCAACTTGCGGACCATGCGGCTGAAGAAGCCGATGTTGAGTTCGCGCGACTCGGCGGCGCCGGGGCCGGTTTCGACCGCGACGCCGGCCGCGCGCAATCGCTCGAAGCCCTGGCCCGCCACCAGCGGGTTCGGATCGGCGAGCGAAGCCACCACCCGGCCGATGCCCGCCGCAATCAGGGCATCGCAGCAGGGCCCGGTGCGCCCGTGGTGCGCGCAGGGCTCGAGGGTCACGTATGCGGTTGCGCCCTCGACCGCATGGCCCCTGGCCGCCGCATCGCGCAGCGCCATCACTTCGGCATGCGGCCCGCCGGCCTGCTGGGTATGGCCCTGGCCCAGCACGGTTCCCTGTGCATCGCACAGCACGCAACCGACGCGGGGGTTGGGGTCGGTCAGCAACAGCGCTTCAGAAGCGAGCCGCAATGCGGTGGCCATGTGCTGTGCGTCTTGATCGGGAGAGGGCATGGGCTGCGTGAAGAATTAATTAACACCGGAGCCGCCGGATCATACGAGCGGCAGTCCAAGGCGGACGAACGGCAAATGCCCCGTGGAAGGCGGCGCCTACGCTCCGGAATCGATGGCGGAAATATATAGAAGCAACCCAAGTTGCAGGACGGGAGGACATCGACAAATGACGACCACCAGGCGCTCCAGCATGGGCTTTTCGCTCGTGGAAGTGCTCGTTTCCGTCGCGGTGCTGGGCATCGGACTGCTCGGCACGATCGGCATGCTGCTCGGCGCAGTGCGCGCGGGCAAGGAGGCCGCAACCTTCAACGCGGCGGTCGGGCTGGTCCGCGACCTGGGCGAGAAGGTTCGCATGAACCCGGGCGTTGCGGCGGGCAGCGGCGGTGCCAACACTTACCTGGTTGAGCGCTCGGCCATCGACGACGGCGCGAAGCCCGCAGCCGCGGGCTGCGCAGCGCCCGGTGCGTCCTGCGACGCGGCCGCAATCGCCGCATGGGACATCGACGAATGGACGCGCCGCGTGGGCAAGGCATTGCCCGGCGCCCGGGTGCGCGTGTGCTTCGACGAAAAGCCATGGAACGCCACGTCCGGCGAATACGCATGGGCCTGCAGCCAGACTGGCCGCAACCTCGTCGCGAAGCTCGGCTGGGTGCCGCACGCCGACGCGGCGCCCGTCGACAAGGGCGAACCGCAGCGCGAGCCGCCGCCCCGTCTGGTGATGCAGTTGGTCTCCGGCGGAGCGGCGAGCGGCCATGACGGTTCCTGATCGTGGGCGCCAGCGCGGCATGACGCTCGTCGAGCTGCTCGTCGCCATGGCCGTGGGACTCCTGGTGGTGCTTGCGGCAACGGCCACGTTCGTCGGCAGCAGGCAACTGTTCGCCGCCAACGCGGAAGCCCAGGGTGTGGAAGATTCACTGCGCTTTGCGGCCTTCGTCGTGCGCGGGGTCGTGCGGCAGGCCGGCTATTCCGACTACGCCCCCGACCATGCCGAGGCCGACGGCAGCGTGGTCATCGCCAGCAGCGCCAACCTGTCTGCTCCCGCAGACGATCCTTCCGGCCTCGACATCGTCGGCGCGAGCAACGCCCGGGTCGCCGCCACGGGCGAAAGCCACGGCACGCACAACAGCAAGGGCGTGAACGGAAGCGACTCCCTGCGCGTACGGTTCTTCGGCCGCAGCCGCGCGGGGGGCGACGGCACCGCGCCCGATGGCACGATGGTCGATTGCATGGGGATCGCGCAGCCCGGTCCGTCGGCCGCCAGGCCGGCGCTTGCCGACCGCGCCTGGAGCTTCTTCCATGTCGCCGAAGCAGCCGACAAGGAGCCGGAACTCTATTGCAAGTACCACAGCGAGACGCAGGACACGTTCAGGTCCGAGGCGCTCGCGCGCGGCATCGAGGTGTTCAAGGTCGTCTATGCCTACGACGGCAACGGCGATGGCGTGCCGGAACGCTGGCTCGATGCCGCGCAGCTCGAGGCGCAGGCGGGATCGGCCGCTGCCATCGGCAGCGAATGGCGCAAGGTGGTCGGCTTGCGCATCGGCATGGTCGCGCGCAGCGCCCGCAACAACAGCTGGCCCCGACTGCAGCGCGAGACGCTCTATCCCCTGGGAACGGATTTTTCAGGTGCGAGCTTCAAGCCGCCGGCCGACGGCCGGTTGCGGCGCACGTCGACATTCACCGTCATGCTGCGCAACGCCATGAAGGAGCCGGCGCGTTGAGTGCGGCCGGCCGCTCGCCGCAACGAGGCTTCTCCTTGATCGTGGTGCTGCTGATGCTGGTCATCGCGATGGTGCTGGGCATCGGTGCGGCACAGCTTTCGCTGGTAGGCGAGCGCAGTGCCCGCAACGACCGCGATGCCGAGGTTGCGTTCCAGGCCGCGGAAGCCGCGCTCGTCGATGCCGAACGCGACGTGCTCGGACCCAATCCCGCCAGCGCGCAGCGGCTGTGCCTTTTCAACGGCACCGATGTCTCGGCCTTCGTTCCCGGTTGCGGCGTCGCGGGCATGCAGCAGGGACTGTGCGCACCGGCCGAGGTCGGTGACAAGCCCCCATGGATGACCATCGACTTTGCCGCCGGCAATGCCCGGTCCGTGGCCTATGGCACCTTCACCGGACAAAGCTATGCCGCGGGCGACGATGCCGCGAAGGCGCGTGCCGGGACATTGCCCGCGCGCTCGCCGCGCTACATCGTGGAGGCGGTTCGCAACTTCGGCGGCTGGCAGTCGAACCAGCTGCAGAGCGCGAGCGCAGGCAAGGCTTCCTATCTCTTTCGTGTGACGGCCATCGGCTACGGCATGCAAGAGGACACGCAAGTGGTCCTGCAGACCAACCTGTACAAGCCGGGCGCGAGCCCCGGCTGCCCTTCGTGAGCTTTCTCACATCGAAACGGAAACCCCATGCGCTTTCTTGAAGGCCGCGGCCTTGCTGCTGCGGTTGTTGCCGCCTCGGTGCTGTGCACCGGCTCGCATGCGTGGGCGGCCGCGCCCGTCGAGCTTCCGAGCGAACCGTTGTCGTCGCTGGCAACGCGCGCCGATCCGAACCTGATGCTCGATCTCGCGCTGGAATTCTCGAACACTGGCGCCGCCTACCGCGACAGCTTCGACTGGAAGAAGGTCTACCGCGGCCATTGGGATCCGATGGCCTGCTACGGCTATGCGGCCGCCGATGGCTATTTCAGGCGCATCGCGCCCGCGGCAAAGCTCGCGGGCGGCGAGATCGCATGCACCAACCAATGGAGCGGCAACCTGTTGAACTGGGCCGCCACTTCCACCCTCGACGTGCTGCGCCTCGGACTGACGGGCGGAGACCGCGTGGTGGACGAAGCCGACCGCACCGTGCTTCAGCGCGCGGTGCTGCAAGAGGACTTCTATCGCAGCAGCCATTTCCCCGACAAGGCCGTGACGGGCAATCTCGACAGGCTCACGCCCCTCGTGGCCGACACCCCGCACCGGCGTTCGCGCCTCGGGCACGATCCACATCAACCACTGCCTGGACCGCATGTTCGTCGGGCCGAGCGCCAGCGGCAGTTGCGCGAGCCCGGGCACCGACCTGCAATACGGCCCGGGCGCGGTGGCCGCACCTTACTTCGCGCGTGCCGAGGTCTGCACCACGGCGGAGGCCGCGACGCGCGCCGATCTCTGCCTCCGATACCCCAGTGGCCAATTCAAGCCGGTGGGTGAAATCCAGCGCCATTCGCACCGCATGCGCTTCGCCGTCTTCGGCTACCTGCTCGACAATGACCTGGGGCGGCATGGCGGCGTCCTGCGCGCGCCGATGAAGTACACAGGGCCTCGCAAGCGCGACGCGAGCCTCGACAGCGTGGACAACCCCCAGGCCGAGTGGCATGCGACGACCGGCGTCTTCATCGACGATCCCGATGCGGCCTTCGCGCAGGGAAGCCGCTACAGCGGCGTCGTCAACTACCTGAACCGGTTCGGACGCGGCGGCGCTTACAAGCGATTCGACCCGGCGGGCGAGCTCTACTACGAGTCGCTGCGCTATCTGCAGGGCAAGGCCTCCACGCCCGAAGCCATGGCGGGTGTGGCCGCAACGGACGATCCGCGCAAGGACGGGCTGCCGGTCTCCAACGGCACCGCGTCTTGGCGCGACGAAAGCAGCAGGGGCAGCTGGGACCCGGTCGCAGCGAGCTGCCGCAGGAACCACATCCTGGCCATCGGCGATCTCGAAACCCATGACGACCGATCGCTGCCCGGATTGCCCGGCCGCAGCTTCAGCGCCGCGTCGTTCGAGCCCGATACCGCCTACTGGACAAGCCTCGTCGGTGCGTTCGAGAACCGCGAATCGCTTCTCTACACGCATCCTTCGGGCAAGGCCGGGCTGGCCACCACGGGCAACCGTGGCCTTCCCGCCTTCAACTACAAGGGCGGCGCGCAGCTGGCATCGAGCACCATCGCGGGGGCTGAAACGGGCGCGGAGAGGGGCTCGTTCGGCATGGCGGGGCTGGCCTACTGGGCCAACACGCAGAAGATACGGACCGATCTTGCGGGCGTGCGGGTCCAGACCTTCGGCATCGACCTGGACGCCGCAGGGCAGGGCACCATCCGGCAGGCCCAGCGCGGCAGCGCGCTGTATCTCGCATCGAAATACGGCGGCTTCGCGGACAGCAACGACGACGGCAATCCGTTCCGTTCGTCGGGCGGGATCGGTGCCGCGGACCTGGCCAGCAATGCCGAATGGGCCGAAGGCCTCGACGATGACGGACAGCCGAAGCCGTCCAACTACTTCCTCGCCGGTGAGCCGCAGCAACTGCTTGCCGCGATCCGCAAGGTGTTCCAGGCCGCAGCCGCGCCATCGGGCGGGAGCACGGCGGACCCGGCCCTGTCGTCGAGCCGCATCGGCGCGGCAGGGAGCAATCTTTATGTGGCCCGCTTCAGCGGGCGCAGGTGGTCGGGGACGCTGCTGGCCTATCCGCTCGCCTACGACGCAGGCGCGGGAACCGTCCGTCAAGCCGATGCGCCGGCCTGGGACGCGGGGGCTTTGCTGACCGGCAATGCATCGGCCCTGCCTGCGGTGCCCGCGCGGGATCCGGCGGAGAGGAACATCCATACGCTCTCCGCAGACGGCTTCGGCATTCCTTTCAAATGGGACGCGCTGGACAAGGCCATGCAAAGCCAATTGCACGCACTGCCCTACGCAATGCCTCCGGTGTCCGATGGCCTGGGCGCCGAACGCCTGGCCTATCTGCGCGGCGACCGGCGCAAGGAGTCGTCCGTGGCCGGCGGCATGTTCCGCGTGCGCGACTCGGTGATGGGCGACGTTGCAAATTCCAACCCGCTCTTCGTCGGCGCGCCGAACCCGAACCTGCGGGGCATCGGGTACGACCAGTTTCTCAACGTGCACCGGGGAAGGACGCCGGCCGTGTACGTCGGTGCGAACGACGGCATGCTGCATGGGTTTTCGGCGGCCACGGGGAAAGAGCTTTTCGCCTATGTTCCCCGCTCGGTGTCCTGGAAGCTGCCTGGCTACACCTCACCCTCTTATTCGCACCAGGCCTACGTCGATGGCTCGCCTGTGGCGGCGGAGGCCCGGATGGCCAACGGCGACTGGAAGACGGTGCTGGTTTCCGGGACGGGGGCAGGGGCGACCGGCGTTCTTGCACTCGATGTTTCCGAACCCGCGGCCTTTGCGGCGGACAAGGTGCTGTGGGAGTTCACCGGCGCGGACGATGGCGACATGGGCCACGTGCTCCAAGCGCCGCGCATCATGAAGTTCCGCCTCTCGGCAGCGACGCGCACCCAGCCTGCGGCGCATGGCTGGTTCGCGGTGGTGCCGTCGGGGTTCAACAGTGCCAACCCGGAGCAGCGCGCGGCGCTTTTCCTGCTGTCGCTCGACAAGCCGCCCGGGGCCGCATGGAAGCGCGGCCTCAACTATCACAAGGTCGTGCTGCCCGCGCCCGTGGACCGCACGCTCGTGAATGCGCTGGGCGCCCCCGGCGACTTTGCAGCGGCGGACGGCTGGGCGCGCTGGCTGTATGCGGGCGACACGCAGGGAAACCTGTGGAAGTTCGACTTCACCGGCAATGCGCCGTGGAGCGAAACCAATGCACTCGCCCTGGCCGGCCTTCCGTTGATGATCGCGACAACGGGCGGGGCCGATGCGAAGCGGCAGCCCATCACCGTGGCGCCTGAAGTCGGGGCCGGGCCGAACGGGGGCGCCATCGTGCTGTTCGGTACCGGCAAGTTCGTGAGCGCGGAGGACACGGGCCGTGCCAGCCACGGCGTGCAGACCCTGTATGGCGTGTTCGACAACGGCACCGCGATTCCGGGCAGCGAATCGCGCACGCGGCTCCAGCCGCGCCGGTCCGTCGCGACGCCAGGCCAGCCGTTGCCGGCGATCGTGGGCGATCCGTTCGTCTATGGCGACGCAACCAGCGGCGCTGCGAGCCGCCGCGGCTGGTATTTCGACTTTCCGGGTGGGCCCGACTCGGGCGAGCGGCAGGTCTCGCGATTGGTGCTGAGCGACGGGTACCTGTTCTTCAACACGCTGATCCCTGGTGCCGAGGCATGCGGCGCCGCCAGCGGGGGCCGCAGCTGCGCGGTCAATGCCATGACCGGACTCTCGCAGGGCGGCACCTGCGTGCCTTCGAGCGTCGGGCTGCTGTCGTCGCCTTTGCTGGTGGAATTGGGAGAGGGCGCCTACACGGCCACGGATTCGTTCGGCCGCCGGACGGGGACGAAGAAGCTCTCGGTCATCAACGCCAGTGTCCCGGGCGGTTCGGGCGGGCTGCGAATGTCCGTTGCCCAACCCGTGGAAGGCGGCCGGGCCTCGCAGGTGGCCGGGCGCCTGAACTGGCGGCAGATCGCCGACTTCCGGAGCGTGAAGCCATGAAGACCCACAACAGCCATGCTGCGTGCACCCGCGGCTTCACCCTGATCGAGGCGATGATCGTGGTGGCCATCGTCGCCGTCCTGGCCGCGGTTTCCTATCCGTCCTACCTGGACTTCATGCGCAAGGGCTGGCGCGCCGAAGCGCGGTCGGCGCTGGTGCAGCAGATGCAGCAGCAGGAGCGCGGCTATACCTCGAGCGGGCAGTACAAGCGCTACGAAGGCGGGTCCGGCGACGGCGGCGCAGCCGGCAGGTATCGGGTCGAGAGCGGCAACTGCGAAGGGCAGGGCAGCATCGATCGCTGCATACGGCTGACCGCAACCCCGAGGGCGGGCCTGTCCGATCCCGAGGTCGGGGCGATCTGGATCGACAGCATGGGCGGCAAGGGTTGCGACGGCACCTCGGCCAGCAGATGCTGGCAATGAGGCGCGGGGGGTTCACGCTGGTGGAGTTGCTGGCGGTCATCGCCATCGTGGCGATCCTGGGCTCGCTCGGCGTTCCGACGTTTCGCGATCTGCTGCTCAACCAGCGGCTTGCGGCTGCTGCCAACGGCTTCGTCGCCGCGCTGAACCTTGCCCGCACGGAGGCCATCCAACGTTCGCAAAGGGTCCACGTCGCGGCGCTGAACGGCAACGACTGGTCCACCGGCTGGGCCGTACGGGCGGGGCCCGACACCGCATTGCAAACCGTGCGCGAGTTCGAGAAGCTTCCGAACGGCGTCGGCATCGATGCGGGGCTCGGCGATGGATTCGTGCAGGGGCTGGACTACGACAGCAACGGCTTCTCGCGCCGGGCGGGCAGCTCGGGCTTCGGCGCCGGCTGCCTGACCCTGAAGGCCGAGACCGGCCGCAGGGCGTCGATCGTCGTGTCGGCGTCAGGACGCGCGAGGGTCTGCAATCCCGACCTCAAGGGAGACTGCGGAAGCGGCGCCTGCGGCAAGGAAGGCCAGTGACGCCGCCGACCGGATGGCGGCGGAACGTCGCGCTCAGATGTCCCGCAGCAGCTGCCTGAACTCGTCCACGTCCTCGAAGCTCCGGTACACCGAGGCAAAGCGCACATAGGCCACCTTGTCGAGCTTCTTGAGCTCGCGCATCACGAGTTCGCCGACTTTGGTCGAATCGATTTCGCGCAGGCCGCTGGCGAGCAGCTTCTGCTCGATGCGCAGCAGCGCGTTGTCGATCTGCTCGATGCTCACCGGCCGCTTGCGCAGCGCCAGCATCATCGAGGCGCGCACCTTGGATGAATCGAAGTCGGCACGGCTGCCGTCCTTCTTGACCACCACCGGAAAGTTGACGTCCGGGCGCTCATAGGTGGTGAAGCGCTTGTCGCAGGCGCTGCACTGGCGGCGCCTGCGCACGAAGTCGGCGTCTTCGGACACGCGGGTCTCGACGACCTGCGTTTCGAGATGACCGCAAAAAGGACATTTCATGCGGCCACGTCTTCCGGGATCAGCGGTAGACCGGGAACCGGCTTGTCAGCGCGTGGACCTTGGCGCGGACCGCATCGATGTTGGCGGCGTCGCGCGGGTTCTCCAGCACGTCCGCAATGAGGTTCGCGGTGATGCGCGCCTCTTCGTCCTTGAAGCCGCGCGTGGTCATGGCGGGGGTGCCGATGCGCACGCCGCTCGTCACCATCGGCTTTTCGGGGTCGTTGGGAATCGCGTTCTTGTTGATCGTCATGTGGGCGCTGCCCAGCACGGCTTCGGCTTCCTTGCCGGTGATGCCCTTGGAACGCAGGTCGACCAGCATGACGTGGCTTTCGGTGCGCCCGCTCACGATGCGCAAGCCGCGCTCGGTCAGCGTGTCGGCCACGATCTGGGCGTTCTTCACCACCTGTTGCTGGTAGGCCTTGAACTCGGGCGCCATGGCTTCCTTGAACGCCACCGCCTTGGCCGCGATCACATGCATCAGCGGACCGCCTTGCAGGCCCGGGAAGATGGCGCTGTTGATGGCCTTCTCGTGCTGCGACTTCATCAGGATGATGCCGCCGCGCGGACCGCGCAGGCTCTTGTGGGTGGTGGAGGTCACCACGTCGGCATGGGGCACCGGATTGGGATACACGCCCGCGGCCACCAGGCCGGCGTAGTGGGCGATGTCGACCATGAAGATCGCGCCCACGTCCTTCGCCACCTTGGCAAAGCGCTCGAAATCGATGCGCAGCGAGTAGGCCGAAGCCCCCGCGATGATGAGCTTGGGCATGTGCTCATGCGCCTTGCGCTCCATCGCGTCGTAGTCGATGGCCTCGTTGGCGTCCAGGCCGTAGCTCACCACGTTGAACCACTTGCCGCTCATGTTGAGCGGCATGCCGTGGGTCAGGTGGCCGCCTTCGGCCAGGCTCATGCCCATGATGGTGTCGCCGGGCTTCAGGAAGGCCAGCATCACGGCTTCGTTGGCCGAGGCGCCGCAATGCGGCTGCACGTTGGCGGCGTCGGCGCCGAAGATCTGCTTGATGCGGTCGATGGCCAGCTGCTCGGCCACGTCGACGTGCTCGCAGCCGCCGTAGTAGCGCTTGCCGGGGTAGCCCTCGGCGTACTTGTTGGTGAGTTGCGAGCCCTGTGCCTGCATCACGGCCGGCGAGGCGTAGTTTTCGCTCGCGATCAGCTCGATGTGGTGTTCCTGGCGCGCGTTTTCGGCCTGGATGGCAGCCCAGATTTCGGGGTCGGTCTGTTCGACCAGGATATTGCGGTGGTACATGGCAGTCCTTTGAAGACGAGGTCCTTGTTCTTCAACCAAACAAGGGCTGCCCAGGCGAACGGCTGAACGCCTGTATGGATGCCAGGCGGCACGCTTCCCAGTGGTATTCCACGTCAGCGCGTGGCACCGCGGGGGTGCTGCGCCTATCGCCAGTCGCGTACGGGGTGGAGTGTAGCGCAGGCCTTCAGGAAACGTCCGAAAGCAGGGCCAGTTTCTGTGGGTCGGCGGCAGGCTCGGAGGCCTGCTGCGGCTTGGAGGGCGTCGTGATGGGGATCGGCTGCGCACGCGGCACCGGCGTCGCAGTGGTGGGTGGGTTGCGGCCGTTGGCCACCTGCACCAGCCGTTCGTGCTCGGCGAGCACCTTGGCTGCATAGCCGCCGTCGTCTTCCAGGTTGGCGGCGCCCACGTAGTAGCGCAGGCCGCCCTGGAGCGATCCGGCGCGGGCGATGCATTCCTGCAGCACCTTCACGCCCACGCGCATGTTGGTCACCGGGTCGAAGGCGGTGAGCGTGCCGCCCGCGCTTTCGTACTTGTCGCCATGCACGCGCGTCATGACCTGCATCAGCCCCTGCGCGCCCACCTGGCTCTGGGCGAACGGGTTGAAGCTCGATTCGACCGCCATGATCGCGAGGATCAGCGTCGGGTCGAGCTTGGTGCGGCTGCCGAGCTGGTAGGCCTCCGCAACCAGCACGCTCAGGGGTTCGGCCGCCACGCGGTATTTCTTGCTCAGCCAATAGGCCACGGCGGCCTGCTGCTTGGGCAGGTCGGCCGGACTGGCGGCCGTGGTACGCACGATGGCGGTCGGTTCGAGGTCGGTGGCTTCGGGTGCGGGCTTGCGCGATTGCAGCCAGCCCATCAGCTGTTCTTCACCCGTCTGGCGCAGGTCGGGGCGGGCCACGAGGGCGAGGACCGCGAACACCATGGCAAGGCCGACCAGTGCAAACCCGTTGTGGGTGATTTCAAAAAAGCCGTCTGCCACATCGGACGCAAAGGTCCGGAGCCCGCGGGCCGTGGCATCAAACGCCTTGCTCATCGCTCTTCCTTTCTGTGCGGCACCTGTTCGCAACGCCGGAAGGCGGTGGATGAAGGCTGCGGCGCTTGGATTGGTACGAATCAGGCTCCGCGCGTGGAGATGGAGGGGTAGGAGCGCGGCGGCCTGATCAAGCCGGTTGGGATTCGGCGGCGGATTCAGGTGGTCCCTGCTGGGTCTGGGGCAGCCAGGGGCAGGCGGATTCTAGCGTGGCTAAATACCCGGTCAAGCATATAGAACCTTCGCTTTATGCTATTACATATTTAAACAGGCAAATTGCGGCCTCCGCTCCCCCGTAGGGGTAATCCCTTGAGGATTGGCATTGCAAAGCTGGGGAGGGAGGCCTAATCTGGACACGCCTGAGTGATTCAGGCGTTTTCCGAAGCCAGAGAGTCCGAGGTGCAAGTTGAGGGCTCGAACGGCAGAGGATCCACGGCGGCAATCTCTTGCTGCCAGCACGGCAGGAACCATTGACTTCCGGTCGCGCGAATCGATGGCATGGGTCTCAGGCCCGCCATCAAGCCCGGTAATGAGACATTCGTCGAGTTGCCGGGCTTTCTTGTTTCTGCCCAGTGCTTCGTTTGCGGCACACTGCCGCGATGGACGCAGCTTCGCTTAGACAAAACAAATGGGTGCGACGCGGGGTCGTCGCGGTACTCGCTCTGCTGGCACTCTGGATCGTGGCTTGGCTCGCGGTGCCGCCCATCGCGAAGAGCCAGTTGCAGAAGATCGCGAGCGACAAGCTCGGTCGCCAGGTCACGGTCGGCAAGATCGACTTCAAGCCCTGGACCCTCGAGCTCGCGCTGCACGACCTGCGCATCGCCACGGCCGACGGCAGCCGGCCCCAGGTGGCGATCAAGCGCATCTACGCCGACGCCGAGCTGCAATCGCTCGTGCGGCTGGCGCCGGTGATCGACGCGGTGACCATCGACTCGCCGGCCATCCTGCTCACGCACCTGGCCGACGGCAAGTACGATATCGACGACATCCTGGCCAGGCTGGCGGCCGCGCCGCCGTCCGACCCGAACGCCGAGCCCGCGCGCTTTGCGATCTACAACATCTCGATCAAGAACGGCGCGGTCGACTTCGACGACCAGACGGTCAAGCGCAAGCATGAGCTGCGCGACTTCGCGCTCGACGTGCCGTTCCTGAGCAATCTCGCCTCCAAGCGAGACATCAACACCGAGCCCAAGCTCGCGTTCGCGCTCAACGGCAGCAAGTTCGATTCGGCGGCCCTCACCACCCCGTTCGCAAAGAGCCGCAAGACCGATGCCCATGTGCAGTTCAAGGGACTCGACCTCGCGCCCTACCTGGGCTACATGCCCGGCGGCCTGCCCGCGAAGCTGCAGGCGGGCAGCCTCGACGCCGACCTGAAGATCGATTTCGAGCAGGCCGCGACCGCGGGCCTCAGGATCACCGGCACGGTCGAGGCGCACGGCGCCAAGCTGGTCGACCCACGGGGCCGCGACCTGCTGGCCTTCGAGTCCCTCAAGCTCGCGCTGGCCGACGTTCGCCCGCTGGAGTCGGTGTTTCGCCTGAGCGAAGTTGCGCTCGCCAATCCGCAGCTCGCAGTCGCGCGCGACGCCCAGGGCCGGCTCAACCTTCTGGCCACCGATCCGGCCACGGGCACCGCGGAAAAGGTGGCACCGCCCGCGCCTGCGGCCAGCGCCCCGGACGGAAAGCCGCCCGAGAAGCCGAAGCTGCGGGTCCAGGTCGACAAGATCGCCCTCAGCGGCGGGCGCATCGGATGGCGCGATGAAACGGTCCAGCCTGCGGCGGCCCTGGAGGCGAGCGCGCTCGGCCTCGACCTGACCGGCGTCACCTGGCCCATGGAGAAGCCTGCCCAGTTCAGCGGCAGCACCGCAATCGGCGGCGCAAGCCTCAAGTTCCAGGGCAGCGCCACCGACAAGAAGGCCGACGTGCAGACCGAGGTCGATGCGCTGCCGCTGTCGCTCGCGGCGCCCTACCTGGCGCACAGCCTGGAGCCCACGCTCGACGGCAAGCTCAGCGGGCAGATCGACATCGCCTGGAACCAGCCCGATCTCCGGTTCAAGGCGCGCCGCCTGGCCGCCGACGGCCTGGCACTGACGCAAGCCAAGACGGCGCTGGCGAGCGTCGGCCGCTTCGAGCTGGTCGATGCCGAGGTCGACATGACGAAGCACACGCTGGACGTCGCCTCGTTCACCGCCACCAACCCGAAGGTCAACATCGAGCGCGACAGCGAAAAGCGCTGGATGTTCGAGCGCTGGCTCAAGGCGCCGGCCGCCGGCAACGGGGCCGCCGCGCAGGCCAAGGTGGCTGCGCCCAAGCCTGCCGGCACCGGTCCCGAAGCCGCGCCGCCGGGCGCCAACACCAAGCCCTGGGCCTTGACCATCGGCACGCTGGCGGTCAAGGACGGCACGCTGTCGTATGCCGACAAGGCCAGCGCCGCGCCCGTGGCCGTCGAGATCACGGCGCTCAATGTCGAGGCGAAAAAGGTCGCTCCCGGTACCACCACGGCGTCGCCGCTGCAGGTTTCGGGGCGCATCGGCTCGCGGAGGTCGGAGCCGGGACACTTCGAATACAAGGGCAACCTGGTGCTCAAGCCGCTCGCGGCCGAAGGCCGGCTCGAGGTCGCGTCGTTTCCGGCGCATGCGTTCAAGGCCTACTACGGCGACGCGCTCAACGTGGACATCCGCCGCGCCTTCGCGAGTTACCGGGGCACCGTGCGCTATGCAAGCGCGCCGGCCGGCATGACCCTCAAGCTGGCCGGGGACACGGCGGTCGACGATTTTCGCGCCAACAGCATCTCGCTCACCCAATCGCCCGGCTTTGACCGCAATACCAACCAGTTGCTGAGCTGGAAGACGCTGAGCCTGCGCGGACTGCAGGTGAGCCTGGCCCCCAACGCGGCGCCGGCGGTCGATGTGCGGGAAACCACGCTGACCGACTTCTTCGCCCGCGTGATCGTGGACCCGACGGGGCGCCTGAACCTGCTCAACCTCACCAAGAAGGGCGAGGCGGAGGCCAATGCGGCCGCCGCGGCGAGTACCGAGGCAAAGACGAAAAGAAGTCTCGGCGGAACGAACACGACCACCCGGGCCCCCGCTGCGCGGTCAGGTGGCGCGCCGGTGTCCGCCGAGTCCATGGTCGGAGGCGGTGCGGAGCCGGCCCCGCCAGCGCCGGCGCCCGTGGCCACAGCCCAGGCCGACGCCGATACCGGACCGAAGCCGGTCATCAACTTCGGCCCCATGAGCCTGGTCAATGGCCGCATCGACTTCACCGACCTGTTCGTCAAACCCAACTACTCGGCCGACCTGAGCGCACTGACCGGCAAGCTCAGTTCGTTTTCGTCGAATCCGCCCAAGGGCGAAAGCGGCCGCCCCGCCATGGCCGACCTGGAACTGCGCGGCAAGGCGCAGCAGACTGCCGCGCTGGAAATCACCGGCAAGCTCAATCCGCTGGTCAAGCCGATCGAACTCGACATCACGGCCAAGATGCGCGACCTGGACCTGGCGCCGCTCTCGCCCTACTCGGTGCGCTACGCGGGCCACGGCATCGAGCGCGGCAAGATGAGCATGGACGTCAACTACAAGGTTGCGCCCGATGGCCAGCTGACGGCCACCAACAAGCTGGTGCTCAACCAGCTGCAGTTCGGCGAAGAAGTGCAGGGCGCGCCCAACAGCCTACCGGTGCGGCTCGCCGTGGCGCTCTTGGCCGATCGCAACGGCGTGATCGACGTCGACCTGCCGCTCAGCGGTTCGCTCAACGACCCGCAATTCAGCATCGGGCCGCTGATCTTCAAGGCGGTGATCAATCTCATCGCCAAGGCGGCGACGGCACCGTTCAATCTCCTGACGGGCGGCCTCGGGGGTGGCAGCAGCGAATCCAGCACCATCACCTTCGATGCCGGCAGTTCGGTGCTAGGCGCCAGCGCGAAGGAAAGCCTGGACAAGGTCGTCAAGGCATTGACCGACCGCCCCGCGCTGCAGATGACGGTGGTCGGCACGGCCAGCCTCGAGCGGGAGCGCGACGCCTACCAGCGCCAGCGCCTGCGCCAGCTCGCGCAGGCCGAGAAGCGGCGCATGGCCGTGCGCGGCGGCCAGGCGGGCACCGACGTGCCGCCCGTCACCGATGCCGAATACCCCGAGCTGCTGACCGCCGTGTACAAGCGCGCCGACGTGGCCAAGCCGCGCAACATGGTCGGACTCGCCAAGGACCTGCCGGTGAACGAGATGGAAAACCTGCTGCTCGCGGGCATTCCCGTCGACGAGGAGTCGATCCGGCAACTGGCCGTCGAGCGCGGGGCCGTGGTGCGCGACTACCTGCTCGCGCAGAAGCTGCCGAGCGAGCGGCTGTTCCTGGGCGCCGTGAAAACCACCGCCAGCGGGGCCGACTGGAAACCCGGTGCCGAACTCAAGCTGGCGACCAAGTAACCGCGCGGGCTTGGTTTTTCCTCCGGCCGCGCCTATATAAACAGGCTGGCGCCGCAGCCATTCCAGAGGCCAACTGGCGGCTGTTGCGGCATGTAATTCAACCGCCCGCCACAACTGGGTGAAAATGTCGCTGTGCGCCGGCCTTTGCCGGCGCCTTCGCTTTCTCTCTTCAGACAACGATTTCGCGCAAGTGACCTCTACTTCTTCCAAGCCCCACGACCTCCAGGCCCTCGACACGCTCACCGGCGGCGCCTTCACCGCGCCAACTTCGGGCGAGCGCGCCGCGCGCATCCGCGACTGGCTCGCCGGCAACCCCGCGCCCGAGCAGATGCAGGAAGTCTTCAAGGAGCTGAGCGGCCGCGACAAGGGCGCGGCACGCCTCCTGCGCGAAAAGCTCGACGAACTCAAGCGTGCCAAGGGCCAGGAGGCCATTGCGGCCGAGTGGGCGCAAAAGGCCGAGGGGCTGCTTGCCCAGTCCAAGCTCAACATCGCCGATGCGCTCGCCTGGCAGCGCGACGCCGCCAAGGCGGGTGCGCCGCTGTCGCGCGAGCCGCTGGCCGGCTTCAAGGTGCAATTGGCCGAGCGCGTCAAAGGCATCGAAGACCTGCAGCACCGCGCGCAGGTGCACCGCGAAGCCGCCGTGCTGCTCGCCCAGCGCTTCGAAGTGCTGTCGACCAAGAGCTGGCAGGACGCCCAGGCTGCCGAGGAATCGCTGCGCGCCGACGTAACCCACTGGCAGCAGCAGGCCGATGAAATCACGGGCGATGCCAACTGGAACAGCCTGGACGCCAGGTTTGCACCGCAGCTCGAATCGTCGAAGGCGCAGCTGCTGGTCGTGTCCGATGCATTCCACGGTGCGCTGGCCCAGGCGCAAGCCGCCGCGGCCGATCCCGCGGCCCCTCTGCCGCCGGTGCCCGTCTGGTCCGATGAACTGCGCGCCGCGCGTGGCGAAGTCGTGGCGCCCAAGGCCGCGCCGGCCAAGTCCGCCGCACCCAAGGTCGATCCGTCCGTGCGCGCCGCCGCGCAGGACGCCGTCCAGGCCGCACTCGCCAAGCTCGAGCAGGAAACCGCCGAAGGCCATGGCAAGGCCAGCGCCGGTGCGGCCGCAGCGCTGCGCGCGGTGCTGAAGGAGCACGGCAAGCTGGTCGATGCCCCGCTGGAGGCCCGCGTGCACGCAGCGCTGGTTGCCGCCGGCGAACTCGAAGGCTGGCAGCGCTGGAGCGCCGACAAGGTGCGCGAAGACCTCGTCGCCAAGGCCGAAGGCCTGCTCAAGCGCCCCGAAGGGCAGGCACTGGGCGGCCGCAAGATGCAGGAGACGCTGCGTTCGCTGCGCGACCAGTGGAAGCAGGCCGACCAGGGCGGCGTGCCGAACCACGCCCTCTGGAAGCGTTTCGACGAAGCCTGCAACGAAGCCCACAAGGTGGTGGAGGCCTGGCTTGAAAAGGTTCGCGCCGATGCCGCGGAGCACCGTGCGCACCGTGTCGCGCTCATCGAAGAAGTCAAGGCCTGGGCGGCCGAGCACGCCGAGCCTTCCGACCTGAAGGCGCACAACCGCGCGCTGCACCAGTTCGCCGACCGGTGGCGCGATGCGGGCCACGTGGGCGAGAAGGTCTTCGCCGAGCTGCAGCCGCAGTGGAACGAAGCTTTCGGTGCCGCACGCGCTCCCTTCGAAGCGGCGCAGAAGGCCAGCATCGAACGGCGCCACGCCATGATCGCCGAGGCTGCCGAGCTCGGCGCCCAGCCCATGCTGCGCATCGATGCGGTCAAGGCCCTGCAGCAGCGCTGGCAGGCCGAAGCCCAGGGCGTGCCACTCGACCGCCGCCATGAACAGAAACTGTGGGACGCGTTCCGCGCGCCCATCGATGAAGCCTTCAATCGCAAGACGGCGGAGCGCGAGAAGTCCGCAACCGCGATGAGCGAACACGATCGCCATGTGCTGGAGGCGTCCAAGGCGCTCGACGCAGCCAACGCCGGCGGCGACGTGCAAAAGATCCGTGCCGCCATCGCGCGCCTGGAAGCCGCGCTGCGCGGCGAAGCGCCCCCGCCGGCACCCGCCGCCAAGCCCGGCCAGGCGCCGGCCGCTTCGAGCGACGGCCCCGGGGTCGGTGCCACCGAAATCGTTGCACCGGGCCAGGCGGCGGCCGAATTCGGCGAAAGCGCCGAGCAGGCGCCGGGATCGAGCGATGCCGAAGCGCTGCCGGGCACGCACACCGCGCCGCCGCCGGCAGCCGCACCCGATCTCGTGGCACCGGCAGACGGTGCCGATGCGTCGGCGCGCGCCGATGGCGCCGCCCATGCAGACAGCGAACCTGCCGCGGCCGAGGAGGCCAAGGCGCCGCCCGCAGCGCCGAAGCCGGCGCCCAAGCCGGTGGTCGCCGTGCGTGGCGATGACCGTCCTGGCAACAAGAAGGCCGAAGCCGTGCCCGCGGGCCGTGCCGGCGGCCGGTTCGGCGACCGGCGCGATGGCGCTCGCCCGGGCCCCGGCGGTCCGGGCCGTCCCGGCGACCGCGGCGCTCCTCGTTCCGATGCCCGCGGTGACCGCGGTGCACCGGCCGGCCGCTTCGGCGACCGTCCACCCCGCTTCGAGGACCGCGGCCCGCGGCTCGGCGATGCCGCCTTCCGCGCCCAGCGCGAAGCACTCGAACGCGCCGACATGGCGCTGCGCAAGCTCGCGGCACAGGCGCACGGCGAGGCGCTCACGCAAGTGCTCGGTGCATGGGAGCAGCGCGATGCATCGAAGCTCCCCAGCGTCCAGGAACTGGGACGCGCGGTAACGCCCGCGGTGCGCAGCGGCTGGTCCCAGGCCGTCGGTTCGGCGCCCAAGGCCGCGCCCGACGAGGCCGCCGAAGCACTGCTGCGCCTCGAAATGGCCGCCGAGGTGCCCACGCCCGCCGAGCAGCTCGATGCACGCCGCGCGCTGCAGCTCAAGCTGCTGACCAAGCGCGGCGATCCGCCGCCGGCCCAGACCTGGGGCCAGGACGCCGGCAAGGTGCTGGCCGCGGCGCACGATGCCGCGAGCGCACGCCGCCTGCAGAACGCCCTGAAGGCGCTGCTGCGCAAGTAAGCGGGTTGCGCCGGCCGGTAAAAAGCGCCCCTGAGGGGCGCTTTTTTTATTGCCGGAAACGGTCAGGCCAGGTTGCGTCCGAAGAATTCGTCGAACAGCGCCAGCACCGAGGGGAAGTCCCGCGCAAAGGCCTCGCGATTCACGAAGTAGGCCTCGCACGCCACGGCAAAAAATTCACTGATCGACACCGCGCCGTAGTCGTCGAGCCAGGGACGCTCGGTGCCGAAGCGGTCGGCAAGAATCGTCTTCTCGCGAAAGTCCTCGTACGCCGGCTGCAGCACGGCGAGCCACGCGGCGCGCGATTCGCGCGCAGTGCGCTTGCCCGCGAAGCCGGGCGGCAGCGGCGGACAGCCGTCGGCATCGCCGCCGCGCATGTCGATCTTGTGGGCGAACTCATGGATCACGACGTTGTAGCCGCCATCGGCCGTGACGCTGCTCGCGAGCACGTCCTGCCAGCTCAGCATCACCGGGCCGCGGTCCATGGCCTCGCCGGCCACAACCTCGTCGTATTCATGAACTACCTGCGCATCGTCGACGATCTTGCGGCGCGCGACCACCTCGGAAGGATGCACCACGATGCCGACGAAATCGTCGTACCAGTCCAGCCCTCCCTTCAGGTTCAGGACCGGCAGCACCGCCTGTGCGGCAATCGCCAGCGCCACCTCGTCGGTGATGACGAAACCCTGCGTGCCATGGAATTCCTTGTCGCGCAGGAATTCGGCCGCCAGCGTGCGCAGGCGCTGCTGCGCGTCCTCGGGCAACGCGCTGAGAAAAGCGTAGCGCGCGAGCGTGGCGTGCCAGGCGTTCTCCGGAATCGGGGGCAGGGCGCGCAGCCGGCGCAGCCACTTGAACATGGGCCGCGCTAACGCAGGTCGACGCGCTGCGCGCCGGCCGGGGAAAGGCACAGCAGTTGCGCACGCGGCGGATGGGCCGCGGCGTCCCAGTCGCTCAGCACCAGGCGCCTGAGGCCGTCTCCCAGGTCGTGATCTGCGGGGCGGTGCGTGTGGCCGTGCACCAGCGTTCGGGCGCGCGCCTGGCCGAGCCACTGGCGGGCGGCGCCGCCGTCCACGTCGGCCCAGCGCGCCGAGGGGTCGCGCTTGCGGTCTTCGCTTTGAGCGCGCATGGAGCGCGCCAGCGCGCGGCGCTCGGCCAGCGGCCGCGCGAGGAACGCCGCCTGCCATTCGGGCGTGCGCACCTGGGCGCGAAACGCGAGGTAGTCGGTGTCGTCCAGGCAAAGAATGTCGCCGTGGCTCAGAAGCCAGCGTTCACCGTGCAGCACCAGCACCGTGGGGTCGTCCAGCAGCGTGAAGCCGCTTTGGGCCGCGAGCGCCGGGCCGACGAGAAAGTCGCGGTTGCCGTGCATGAAGTACACCGGCAACCGCTCGGCCGTGCGGCGCAGCAGTTCTGCGCACTCGGCCTCGAAGCCGGGCAGGGCGGCGGCGTCATCGCCCACCCACACCTCGAACAGGTCGCCGAGGATGACCAGCGCGTCGGCCGGCGTGGTCTGCAGGTAGCCGCGCCAGGCCTCGAAGGTGGCGGGCTCACCGGCCTGCAGGTGCAGGTCGGATATCAGGTCGACGGTGCGCCATGCGGGCGGGGCGAGCAGCTCCCTGAAAGCCGCAGGTGCCGCGACGTCGGTGCCCATGCCGCGCGCGCCTTCTTTATTCCGAGACGACCACGGCCTTTTCGATCACGACGTCTTCGAGCGGCACGTCGTCATGGAAGCCCTTGCGGCCCGTCTTCACGGCCTTGATCTTGTCGACCACGTCGGTACCGCCGGTGACCTTGCCGAACACCGCGTAGCCCCAGCCCTGGGCCGAGGGAGCGGTGTGGTTCAGGAACCCGTTGTCGGCCACGTTGATGAAGAACTGGGCCGTTGCCGAGTGCGGCGCGCTCGTGCGCGCCATCGCCACGGTGTAGTTGTCGTTCTTGAGGCCGTTGTTGGCTTCGTTCTCGATCTCGGCGCCGGTGGGCTTTTGCTTCATGCCGGGCTCGAAGCCGCCGCCTTGCACCATGAAGCCGGGAATCACGCGGTGGAACACCGTGTTGTCGTAGTGACCGTTCTTCACATAGCTGACGAAGTTCTCGGCCGACTTCGGTGCCTTGGCGGCGTCGAGTTCGAGCGTGATCACGCCGTAGTTCTTGATGTGGAGTTCGATTTTGGGGTTGCTCATGAGGGAGTCCTTCTTTCGGATGTTCGGAAACTACTTCGCCAGGGTGGCGGACTTGATGATGATGGGCTCGAGCGGCACGTTCTGCATGCCGCCCTTGTTACCGGTTTGCACGGCGCGGATCTTGTCGACCACTTCGGTGCCGCCCACGACGCGGCCGAACACGGTGTAGCCGTAGCCGTCGGGATTGGGTGCGTTGAGCGAGTCGTTGTTCTTCACGTTGATGAAGAACTGCGAGGTGGCCGAATTCGGGTTGCCGGTGCGGGCCATCGCGATGGTGTAGCGGTCGTTTTTGAGACCGTTGCCGGCCTCCAGGGCGATGGGCGCGCGCGTTGGCTTTTGTTGCATTTCAGGCGTGAAGCCGCCGCCCTGGATCATGAAGCCATCGATCACGCGATGGAACACCGTGCCGTCGTAGTGCTTGTCCTTGACGTACTGCAGGAAGTTCTCGACCGTCTTGGGCGCCTTGGCCTGGTCGAGCTCGACCAGGATGTCGCCGGCCGAAGTGTCGAGCTTCACGCGGGGGCCGGCCTGCGCATGCGAGGCGCCGGCAAAGGCCAGTGCCGATGCAAGCACCAGGGCGGCGCGGCGGCTGAAAAGTGCGGACGGGAAAAAGGCTTGGGTCTTCAAGAAAAGCTCCGTGTGCGAATGATGTGGGGCGCCGGCAAGGCAATGCAAGCGGCCGCGGCGCAATGCGCCTAGGCAGCGCCGGTGGCTACTTGCTTGCGCGGCCGACCGGCTTGCGCACCTCGGGCGGCGCCGCGGGCAGGACCGCGGCGTCGGCCTGGGTCTTCGGCGTGAAGATCTCGCGGAGCAGCGTGAGCTTGGGCCCGACGCTGGCGTTGGTGCTGGCGAACTGCTGCGCCCGCACATACTCCTGGGCTGCGAGTCGGGCGTAGACGTCACCCAGGTTCTCGTGCGCGGTGGCGTAGTTGGGGTTGAGCTTGAGTGCCTGCTCCAGTGCTGCGCGCGCCTGGTCGAACTTGCTCTGCGCTGCGTAGAGCGCGGCCAGGTTGTTGTAGGGCTCCGGCAGTTCCGGAAAGTCTTGCGTGAGCTGCGTGAACGCGGCAATGGCCTCGTTCTGCTTTTTCTGCTCGGTGAGGATCACGCCGCGCAGGAAGCGCATCTGCGGGTCGCGCGGCTTGCCGGCGATGTAGGCATCGGCCTTGGCAAGCGCCTCGTTCGGCTTGCCCTGGCGCAGCAACGCATTCACGTCGTCGTAGTCGTTGGCATACGCGGCCGAACCCCACAGGCTGAAAAGCAATGCGAAGGCGATGGAGAGTTTTGGAAACGCGACGTGCTTCATGAAGCCTCGGCAGGATTGGGGAAATGCGGGCCTCGAAAACACCCGGAAGGACACGGCAGCTGCCGTTTATACTGCTCTGCATTGTAGCCGAGGGGCCATGTCCAACCCCTCGCGGCCACTGTCCCGCCACCCCTGAAATACACCCTCGTTCGCCCGTGCCGCACGTGCGCGAAGCGACGCTTTCCGAGCCTCATGAGTCTGCGCATCTACAACACGCTCTCGCGTGAACTGGAGGAATTCTCCCCATTGCAAGCCGGCAAGGTGCGCATGTACGTTTGCGGCATGACGGTCTACGATCTCTGCCACCTGGGACATGCCCGCTCGATGATCGGGTTCGACCTGGTGCAGCGCTGGCTCAAGTCCAGCGGCTACGAGGTGAACTACGTCCGCAACATCACCGACATCGACGACAAGATCATCCGCCGCGCGGTCGAGAACGGCGAAACCATCCGTTCGCTCACCGATCGCATGATCGATGCGCTGCATGAAGACGCCGACGCACTCGGCATCGCGCGTCCCACGCACGAGCCGCGCGCTACCGACTACATCCCGCAGATGCTGTCCATGATCGGCACGCTCGAGCAGAAGGGCCTGGCCTACCGCTCGGGCAACGGCGACGTGAACTACGCGATTCGCAAGTTCCCGGGCTACGGCAAGCTCAGCGGCAAGTCCATCGACGAGCTGCATGCCGGCGAGCGCGTGGCCGTGCTCGACGGCAAGGACGACCCGCTCGACCCCGTGCTCTGGAAGAGCGCAAAGGCCAGCGAACCCGACGAGGTGAAGTGGGCCAGCGAGTTCGGACCGGGCCGCCCCGGCTGGCACATCGAATGCTCGGCCATGGCCTGCGAACTGCTCGGCGAAACGCTCGACATCCATGGCGGCGGCGAAGACCTGCAGTTCCCGCATCACGAGAATGAAATCGCGCAGAGCGAAGGCGCGACCGGCAAGCCGCTGGCCAACTACTGGATGCACAACGGCTTCATCGTGACCGACAACGAGAAGATGTCCAAGAGCCTGGGCAACTTCTTCCTGATCCGCGATGTGCTCAAGAAGTACGATGCCGAGACCATCCGGTTCTTCGTGGTGCGGGCGCACTACCGCCGTCCGCTCAACTACAGCGACGTGCATCTGGACGACGCACGCAATTCGCTCAAGCGGCTCTACACGGCGCTCGACCTGGTCGCGCCCGCGGACGTGGGCATCGATTGGAGCGACCCGTATGCGGCCCGCTTCAAGGCCGCGATGGACGAAGACCTCGCCACGCCCGAAGCGGTTGCCGTGCTGTTCGACCTGGCCGGCGAGGTGAACCGGACGCGCTCTGCGGCACAGGCGGGGTTGCTGAAGGCATTGGGCGGCTGCCTCAATATCCTCCAGAGCGATCCGACGGGCTTCCTGCGCGCGGGTGCCACGCTGGACGAAGCCACGATCCAGGCCCGCATCGATGCCCGCGCAGCCGCCAAGGCCGCGAAGAACTTCGCCGAGGCCGACCGCATCCGCGCCGACCTGCTGGCAGAGGGCATCGTGCTCAAGGATTCGCCCACGGGCACCACCTGGGCCGCGGCGCAGTGAACGGAACCACGAATCCCATGCCCGCTTCAAAAAATCCGGCGATCCAGATCTACACGCCGGACTATTGGGAAGAGGCCTGCAAGCACCTGGCCAAGAAAGACCGCGTGATGAAGCGGCTGATCCCGAAGTTCGGCGATGCCTGCCTCGAGTCGCGCGGCGATGCATTCACCACGCTGGCACGCAGCATCGTCGGCCAGCAGATTTCGGTGAAGGCGGCGCAATCGGTCTGGGACAAGTTTGCTGCGCTGCCGCGAAAGATGACGCCCAGCAACGTGCTCAAGCTCAAGGTCGACGACATGCGCGGGGCGGGGCTCTCGGCCCGCAAGGTCGAGTACCTGGTCGACCTGGCCATCCATTTCGACTCCGGCGCGGTGCACGTCGATGCCTGGAAGGACATGTCGGACGAACTCATCATCGATGAACTCGTCGCCATCCGCGGCATCGGCCGCTGGACGGCCGAAATGTTCCTCATCTTCCACCTGATGCGCCCCAACGTGCTGCCGGTCGACGACCTCGGCCTGCTCAACGGCATCAGCGTGAATTATTTTTCGGGCGATCCCGTGAGCCGCAGCGATGCCCGTGAGGTGGCCGTGGCGTGGGCGCCTTATTGCAGCGTTGCGACTTGGTATATTTGGCGCTCGCTCGACCCGGTACCGGTCGCATACTGAACAACAGGAGAAGACGTTGGCGAAACGAACCTTCCTCGACTTCGAGCAGCCCATTGCTGAACTCGAATCCAAGATCGAAGAACTGCGCTATGTACAGACCGAATCGGCGGTCGACATCTCGGAGGAAATCGACCAGCTCGGCAAGAAGAGCCAGCAGCTCACCAAAGACATCTACAGCGACCTGACGCCCTGGCAGATCACCAAGATCGCGCGGCATCCGGAACGCCCCTACACGCTCGACTACGTCAACGAGATCTTCACCGATTTCGTCGAACTGCATGGCGACCGGCACTTTGCCGACGACCTCTCCATCGTGGGCGGCCTCGCGCGCTTCAATGGCACGCCGTGCATGGTGCTGGGCCACCAGAAGGGCCGCGACACCCGGGAGCGCACCGCGCGCAACTTCGGCATGAGCAAGCCCGAGGGCTACCGCAAGGCCCTGCGCCTCATGAAGACGGCCGAGAAGTTCAAGCTGCCCGTCTTCACCTTCGTCGACACGCCGGGCGCCTACCCGGGCATCGATGCCGAGGAGCGCGGCCAGTCCGAAGCCATCGGCCGCAACATCTTCGAGATGGCGCAGCTCGAAGTGCCCATCATCGTCACCATCATCGGCGAGGGCGGTTCCGGCGGCGCGTTGGCCATCTCGGTCGGCGACCAGCTCGTGATGCTCCAGTACTCCATCTACTCGGTCATCAGCCCCGAAGGCTGCGCCTCCATTCTCTGGAAGACCAGCGACAAGGCGCAGGAGGCGGCCGATGCCCTGGGCATCACGGCGCACCGCCTCAAGGCGCTGGGTCTCGTCGACAAGATCGTCAATGAGCCGGTTGGCGGCGCGCACCGCGACCATCGCCAGATGGCCGCATTTCTGAAGCGCGCGCTCAACGACGCCTTCCGCCAGGTCAGCGACCTGAAGCCCAAGGAATTGCTCGAGCGCCGCTACGAACGCCTGCAAAGCTACGGGCGCTTCAACGACACCAAGGCCGACAACGGCAGGTAAGCAAGGGGCCCATGAACGAAGCCTTCGAACGCGCGATGGCCGCGTTCGAGCCGGCGCATCTGCCGCTGGCGGTGGGCTTCAGCGGCGGCGCGGATTCCACGGCCCTCCTGGCCGCCTGCGCTTCCGTGTGGCCGGGGCAGGTGGTGGCTTTCCACGTGCACCATGGCCTGCAGGCCGCAGCCGACGATTTCGAACGGCATTGCGCTGAAGTATGCGAACGGCTCGGTGTGCCGCTGGTGGTGCACCGCGTCGATGCCAGGCATGCGCCTGGCGACAGCCCCGAAGATGCGGCGCGACGCGCCCGCTACCAGGCCTTTGCAACGATGGCCCGCGCGGGCGCAGCGGGCGGAGCCATCCAGTCGGTCGCTCTCGGGCACCATGCCGACGACCAGGTCGAAACGCTCTTGCTGGCCTTGTCCAGGGGCGCCGGGCTTCCGGGCCTGGCTTCGATGCCCGCGTGTGCACGGCGCCACGGACTCGACCTTTACCGGCCGCTGCTGGCCGTGCCCGGCGCGGACATCCGCGCGTGGCTCAAGGATCTCGACCTGCCGTGGATCGAGGATCCGACCAACGAGAACGAGCGCTACACCCGCAACCGGATCCGCGCCGTGCTGCTGCCCGCGCTGGCGCGCACATTTCCCCAGTTCCGCACCACCTTCGCGCGCAGCATCGGCCATGCGGCGCAGGCGCAGGAGCTGCTGGGCGAACTCGCCGCGCAAGACCTTGCCGCGGTGGGCGATCCGCCGCGCACGGGCGCCCTGCAGGCGCTTTCGCGCGCGCGGCAGGCCAACGTGCTGCGGCACTGGCTCATGCAGGCGCACGGCTGCGCGCCGAGCGCGGCGCAGCTCGACCAACTGCTGGACCAGGTTCGCGCCTGCACCACGCGCGGCCATCGGATCCACCTCAAAGTGGGCAACGGTTTCATCGAGCGCAGGGGCGATTTCCTGCATTGGTACAATTACGGGCCCTCGCCCAAGGCTTCGCGCTGACGGCTTGCAGGGCGCCGCGCTTGCACTCCGGAGTGAAGCGGCCCTTTCTTTTTCTCTGAATTCACCCATGGCATTGATCGTTCACAAATACGGCGGTACGTCGATGGGCTCGACCGAGCGCATCAAGAATGTCGCCAAGCGCGTCGCCAAGTGGGCGCGCGCCGGCCACCAGATGATCGTGGTCCCGAGTGCCATGAGCGGCGAGACCAACCGCCTGCTCGGCCTGGCCAAGGAACTGGCGCCGAGCAAATCCAGCGAGGCCCATGGCCGCGAGCTCGACATGCTCGCTTCCACCGGCGAACAGGCCTCGTCGGCGCTGCTGGCCATTGCGCTCCAGGCCGAAGGCATGGAAGCCGTGAGCTACGCGGGCTGGCAGGTGTCGGTGCGCACCGACAACTCGTACACCAAGGCCCGCATCGAAAGCATCGATGACGAGCGCGTGCGCGCCGACCTGGACGCGGGCAAGGTGGTCGTCATCACCGGCTTCCAGGGTGTGGACGACAGCGGCAACATCACCACGCTCGGCCGTGGCGGCAGCGACACCTCGGCCGTCGCCATTGCGGCCGCCATGAAGGCGCACGAGTGCCTGATCTACACCGACGTGGACGGTGTCTACACCACCGACCCGCGCGTGGAACCCGATGCGCGGCGCCTCTCGACCGTGAGCTTCGAAGAGATGCTCGAAATGGCGAGCCTGGGCTCCAAGGTGCTGCAAATCCGCTCGGTCGAATTTGCCGGCAAGTACAAGGTTCCGCTGCGCGTGCTCTCGAGCTTCACGCCATGGGACATCGACATCAATGAAGAGGCCAAGTCCGGCACGCTGATCACTTTCGAGGAAGACGAAAACATGGAACAAGCCGTCGTATCCGGCATCGCTTTCAACCGCGACGAGGCCAAGATCTCGGTGCTCGGCGTGCCCGACAAGCCGGGCATCGCGTATCACATCCTCGGTGCGGTGGCGGACGCCAACATCGAGGTCGACGTGATCATCCAGAACCTCAGCAAGGACGGCCGCACCGACTTCAGCTTTACCGTGCATCGCAACGAGTATGCGAAGACCGTCGACCTGCTCCGTTCGAAGGTCATGCCCTCGCTGGGCGCGACCGAGATCGTGGGCGACACCAAGATCTGCAAGGTCAGCATCGTCGGCATCGGCATGCGCAGCCACGTCGGCGTGGCCAGCAAGATGTTCCGCGTGCTGAGCGAAGAGGGCATCAACATCCAGATGATTTCGACCAGCGAGATCAAGACCTCGGTTGTCATCGACGAAAAATATATGGAATTGGCCGTGCGCGCATTGCACAAAGCCTTCGATCTGGATCAACCGGCCGCCTGACGGTGGCATAATCTCGGCTTCTTTCAGGAACTGTGACCGAGTGGCCGAAGGTGCTCCCCTGCTAAGGGAGTATGGGGTGTAGAGCCTCATCGAGGGTTCGAATCCCTCCGGTTCCGCCAAGCTGATGAAGCCTCGTTGATCTTCGGATTGACGGGGCTTTTTTCATGCTCGGGAAATGCTGCCAGCATGGCTTTGAAGCCATCGGCGGCTTTTTTTTCGTCTGCGTTTTCCGATGCCTCAAGGTCTTCCGCCATTGCCGCGATGAACGCCCGAGTGGGGTCTTCGCCAGCGATGGCTCGCAGCTTGCCGCGCGTGCGCCACGTGCATGGCCGTTCACCTTTTCGCATCGCGATCAGGTTCGATGGGTTCATTTCCATCATCGCAGCTAAACGCCTTAAGCCTCCAGCTACCTCGGCGGCCTCGTTGATAAGAATTTCCAATGGTGTAAGTGTTGTCATAAATGATTACGGCCCTTAGGATCGTGTTGTCAGAAATGAGTACGTTCTCAATCTGACAACTATCTTAAAGGAGCCGCCATGTCCCGTTCGCAAGTGTCTTTTGCTGCCTTTGCGCAGCGCATCGTCTGTCCTCCCCCACCTGCTTCGGCTAACGGCTCGGTTCTGAGCTTGGCGGCTCCTGCTGAGCCCGGGGTGGGGGTGGACACCCCGCTTCGCGTCCTGGTGGCGTGCGAATACAGCGGTCGCGTCAGTGCTGCTTTTCGGGCGAGGGGGCATCACGCATGGTCTTGTGATCTGTTGCCTACGGAGGGTGATCCTGCGTGGCATATCCAGGGCGATGTGCGGCACGTGTTGGGCTTTGGTTTCGATCTGATGATCGCCCACCCTACGTGCACCAGGCTGACGAACAGTGGGGTGCGCTGGTTGCACCAGCCGCCTGTTGGCAAGACAAAGGCCCAGATGTGGGCGGAGCTTGAGGAAGCGGCTGCCTTTTACTGTGAGCTGCGCAACGCCCCGATACCGCTTAAGTCGATAGAGAACCCGATCATGCATCGCTACGCCCGCGAGTTGATCAAGCCCGGTACGCGACAAGTGGTGCAGCCGTGGTGGTTTGGTGATCCGGAGTTCAAGGCAACCGGTCTGGAGTTGATTGGCCTTCCTCCGCTCAAGCCTACCAGGATGCTCACGCCTCCGAAGTCAGGCACCCGCGAGCACGCAGCGTGGTCGATTGTTCATCGCGAGTCTCCTGGACCTGATCGGTGGCGCCGTCGTAGCACCACCAGGCAAGGCCTTGCTGACGCTATGGCTGCGCAGTGGGGTGCGCTGTGACCGCCGCTCAACGCTGGTCCCTCATTCGCAGCCGCGAGTTCTGGCTGCAACGCTGGTTGTTCTGACGTGCCAGCGTTGCGCCCTGTGAGGGCTATCCCGCTCACCCATAGAAGGCTCCGGCTGGGGTGCATCGGGCGCAACGCTGGCACGTCGCCGCAACCCGCCGCAAACAGCGGTTTTTAGGAGCCTCTCATGTCTCAGTTCAGTTCCATCATCGAAGTCCTCGCCGTCGAAAACGAGGAGCGCAAAAGCAAGCGCACCGGCAATACCTACACCCACTTTGCTGCTCGCTGCGTGCTGCGCAACGAAAAGAACGAGGTCGTCACGGTTGGCACGCTGCGTAGCGATCAGATCGTCCCCGAGCTTCGCGACCAAGTGAAGGTTGGCCTCTACGCCGCGACCTTCTCCCTCCGCGTGGCCGACTTCGGCGACCAGAAGGGCGACATTGTCTCCATCCTCACCGGCTTTGTGCCCGCACAAGGTCGCATGCCGCAACCCGCTCCACAGAAGGCCGCCTAATGCTCGCCGCGCTCGCCTTGCTGCTCGCTGGGTTCCTTGCCGGCATGGGCATCTGCGGTTTCATCTGGGCATCTGGCGAGCGCGCGGCCAGGCGTGAGCGGATCGAGCGTGCGCGTCGGCGCGATCACGCAGCGGTTCCCGCGATGCTCTGGAGTGGCGAATGAATTGCGCCGCTATCACTGCCGATGACCTGCTCGTGATCGGGCAGTGGTTTGGGGCCACCAGCGTGTGCTTCTGCGTTCTCGGACTCTCGCTTTTCAAGTTCATCGAGTTCGGCCTTGATGCTGTGGCCAACGTTGTTCGGAAGCGTGGTGCTGCCGCGCCGTTTGCTGCGCGTGCTGCCGCTTTTGAGAAGCTTGCCGCGCGATGGTCAAGGCTGTCTGCTCGCATTGTCGAGCGCAACAGGCGCGAAGCTGAGAGGTCGCAATCGTGATTGGCTGGTTGGCTCGCACCTTCGGTCGCAGTTTCGTTTGGAAGCTCGGCGCTATCGCCGCAATTGCAGCTGTGGCGCTCGTCGAAAGCTGGTTTCGTGGCTGACCCCACCGTCATCCAATGCTCGTCCGCATGCACGGTCACCGTGGTGCACGAGCTTCACATTCCTGTCCTCGATCTGAGCATCGGGGACGCGCAAATGATCGGGGGCGCCATCGTCCTCGTCTGGGCAATTGGCTACGGGTTCCGGGTAGTCAGTCGCCAAATTCAAAGCTCCGGACACAACCACCAAGAAAGTGAGTGAACCATGGACGTGACTGCTGTTGTTACTGCGATTGCCGCTGTGTCGGCTTCCGTGATCCTGGTCGGCAATGCCGACCTCATCGTGCGCGTGGGCGTCAAGGCCTTCTCGTACGTGCGCTCGGCAATCGGGCGCTAAGCGTTGGTGCGGTGCAGGGGACGCCCTGCCCGCCCTTTCCAAAGCATCGATTTCCGGTGCTTCGTAAAGGGCCCGAAATGGACATCGGCGGTATCTACATCCTCATTGCTTTGTTAGGTGCCGCATGGCTCATCTTCTCCGCTTGATCGTCGGTTGTCTCGCCTTGTGGTCCGGCGCCGCGTTTGCCCTCTTGCCCACGACGACGGGCTATAAATGGCCTGGTGACAACGTCACGCTTTATCCGACCATTGAAGCTGCCTGTCGGGCGTGGATTGCTGCAGCGCCCAACGGAGCGAACTACAACTACTCCGGCAATGCCGGATTGATGTGCCAGGTCGTGCCCAAGGCTGGCGGTGCTGCAACGTCCTGGGGTGAGGTGAGTGCTTCTTCTGGCGCATGTCCTGCACACAGTGTCCTCGTCAGTGGTGGTTGCAAGTGCGATACCGGCTACGAAGAGCGCGACGGTCAGTGCCAGACGCCTCAGAGCGTTTGCGTTGCGAAGGCCACGCTGCCCGCGATCCCTCCTGGTGTTACGCAAGAGTTTTCGACCACGAAGCCCAGCAGCACGAGCGGTATGTTCCAGCCGCGCAATGTGTGTATTGACGGGTGCCAGGCCAACGGTAAGCCGTCTTATTGGGCGTGCGGCGGCACCAGTTGCACCATGCATTTCGAAGCTGCTGCGTATACCGGCGCTCCGTGCTCTGGCGATGGCGCCGGCATCCCGAACGTCGAGCCTGCGCCGACGCCACCAGCCGAGCGTTGCCCTGATGGCAAAGTGCCTGGCAGTGTCAATGGCACGAACGTTTGCGTCACGCCTGGCGAAGCTGGCTCATCGAGCGGCACCACCGGCAGCACCACGAACACCGGCACCAATCCCGATGGCACGCCGGCGCCGAGCAGTGGCAGCGGCACCGGGAGCACGTCGAACACCTCGTGCAATGGCACCACGTGCAGCACCACGACGACGACTACGACGACCACCACGAACGGCAGCGGGCAGACCAGTACCAGTCAGCAGACCAGCACCACGGCGCAGCCTCAGCGCGATTACTGCGCCGCCAATCCCAAGGCCAAGGAATGCGCTGGCTCGCCGCCAAGCTCGTTCAGCGGCGCGTGCGCTGGCGGCTTCACCGCGAAGAGCGACGATGCGGTTATCAACGCCATGGCCGAAGAGACCTTTCGGCAGAACTGCAAGGTCAATCCCGACGATGCGGAAACGACGCTGGCCAAAACAGAGCGGGTGAAGACGGGCAACCAGACCACCGACAACCCGAACAACGTTTCGCTGTCCGTCAGTCCTTCCAGCATCGACACCAGCGATGCAATCGGCGGCGGCGGTGGTTGCATCAGCGACAAGGTCATCAACGTTGCCGGCGGGACTGTCGTCTTGCCGCTGTCGCGCTCCTGCGATTCGTTCCCGATGCTCGGCAACCTGCTTGTGGCTATTGGCTTCCTGGTCGCCGCCGTCATCATCATCAGAGGTTGAAATGCCCGCCATTCTTCTTGCCCTTGGCACGCTGTTGCTCCAGATCGTCGGCTCGCTCGCGGGCCGTGTCCTTGTCGCGCTCGGTATTGGTGTGGCGACGTACACCGGCATGAGCACGACGTTCGCCTGGTTGAAGTCTCAGGCCGTGAGCGCGTTCATCGGCTTGGGGCCTGAGGTCGTCGGCATCCTCGGGATGCTCAAGGTCGGTGTGTTCATCAACATCATCTTCTCGGCCCTGCTCGCCCGTGCGGTCATCAACGGCATCCAGGGCGACACCTTCAAGCGCTGGATTCACAAGTAATGCTGTACCTGCGCACCGGGGCGAACGGCTCCTTTAAGACCGCCCTCACCCTCTGGGATGTGCGGCAGATGCAGTTGAAGGAGGGCCGGCAGGTTCTCTTCGTCAAGGATCGGTTCGTTGCCAAGCCCATCCTCACCGAGGAGTTCGGTTGGACGCCCATCGAATTCAAGGACTGGCTCAACTACCGCAACTGCATCATCCTGGCCGACGAGCTGCACCGCGATCTGCCCAAGGTCTCCGAGAGCAGCAAGCGGCCCGAGCACATCGAGATGCTGGCCGAGCATCGGTCGTTCGGTCACGATTTCTTTCTGCTCGATCAGCATCCGCTCAACATCGACCCGTTCGTGCGGCGATTGATCGGCCCGCCTGGCTACCACCAGCACTTCGTCCGGCTGCTCGGTGCCGCCAATGCCGTGAGCGTGCTGGAGTTCAATGCGACCGACACGGTGTGCGAGAAGCCTGGTGCGGTCAAGCGTGCCCAGACGTCGACGCGCAATCCGGAGAAAGAGGCGTACACCTGGTACGAGAGCGCATCGCTGCACACCGGCAAGCTGCGCATCCCGAAACAGGTGTGGACGCTGCTCATGTGCGTTATCGCCTTCGCGGCGGTCGTGTACTTCCTGGTCACCAAGTTCATGCCTGGCAGCACCGGCACCAAGCCCGAGGTTGCGTCAACGAGCTCGAGCTCGAGCTCGAAGGCTGGCTCGTCTGGCTCGGTTCCTGCGGCTGGCGACGAACGCAAGCCGATGACCACCGCCGAGTACATTGCTTCGTATCAGCCGCGGCTGCCTGGCCTGATGCACACAGCGCCGGCCTACGACAAGCTGACGGAGCCGAAGCGTGTTCCTGTGCCTGCCGCATGCGTCGAAATGAAGTCGGTCGGCTGCAAGTGCTACACGCAGGACGCGACGCCTTACCCGGTGGATCTGTCGATGTGCCGCCAGTTGGTCGCACAGGGTGCGTTCCTTGCGTTCCAAGCTGAGGGTGAGGCAAAGACCTCGGCCGCTGCCATGGTGCCCGCCCAAGGCCCGCAAACGGCTGCTGCCGAGCCTTCGGGCATCGTCTTGATCGATGGGGGCGGCAAGTCGACCGGCGCGTCCACGACCGTGGCCACCGCACCGGCACCAGCGCCACAGGCTCGGGTGCGTCCGGGCTCCCCGTGGTCGTTTCAGCCCTCCGGCGGTTTCTGATGCGCTGCTTCCCTGCTAAGCGGATGTTCCATGGCGTGCAGCCATGGCCGGTGGATCGCGTGCGGGCCGTAGGCACGTTGCAGGGCGTGGCCGTCGAGTTCAAGACGTGCGCTGCATGCGGCAATGACTTTACCGGCCCGGGCCTGGAGTGCTGGCGCTGTGAGGGCGACGATCTGGCGCCGCGCGCTGCGGTCGAAGGGCTGAGGTACGAAGCCCGAGGCCGCGCGCAGCGCGGCCTAACTTGTTCTTAAAACACTTTGGAACACCCTATGCGTTGGCTCTGCATTTTCCGTTGGTGGGACGGGTCAATCTCCGAAGGATTGGTCTCGCTCGGTCAGATGAATTCCTTGTTGCTCAAGGTCTGGAACGACGACAACTTTCACGGCTGCTGCCTCTCGTTTGAGGACGTCGCAGCGTAGGCAAAAAAAGACCCGGCAACGCGTCAACGTTCCGGGTCGGATCGGCATCGAGAACTTAGGAGAACACCATGCCAATGGAAAAGTATGTTAACGGTCTTTGGTTCGAAGGGGTAGTGGTCCCTGACAAGTGGGTTATCCGCACCTGGGAGGCTAACGGCGTCATGGAGCGCAGTGCGGCGCCTTACGTCATGTGGCGTGAGCTTCACGACTTCGGATTCAAGCGCGACGGTTGGACACCCATTCGCGACCTTGATCCCGTCGAGGATGCCGAGCTCATCGAGGAACGTCGTCAGAAGTCGCTCGAATCGGCTGCTAGGCGCGCCAAGACGACTTGCCGAAGGGTAATCATCACTGAAGGCTTTAACGAGCTTCTGACGCTCACGTATCGCGAGAACCAAACAGACCGCGAGCTTTGCAAGAAGCACTTCAAAGAATGGGTCCGGCGCATGAAGCGTGCTCTCGGCGGCCAGTTCCGTTACTGCGCAGCATTCGAGAAACAGGATCGCGGCTCGATGCACGTCCACATGGCCACGCACAAACTGCCGAAGAACCCGCTCTACGAAGGTGTCCGCATCAAAGCGTTCGAGCTAGGCACAAAGGTGTGGCGCTCTATCGTCGGCGAGGGCAACGGGCTGTGCTTCGTGGGAGGAAAGAAGCGCGGCAAGTGGCACCAGAAGTGGACCCTCGCGAAGATGGCGGCCTATGTCTCGAAATACATCATGAAGGATTTCGAGGATGCGCCTGCTGAGTCGAATCGCTACAGCCGCAGCGATGGTGTACAGGTGGGTGAGGTGCATACGATGGAAGTCGAGTGCAGCTACGCCGATCTCGTCGGCCTTTGCTACGAATACCTGCCCGGCGACACCACGATTGCCTTGCGTGCGAATCGCTTCAATGACCGGTTGTGGTTCTGCAAGGAGGCGGCTACTTGCAGTGCCCCCAGTTGACCGTTGCTTTTCGTGGCGCACCGGCCTCAGGTGGTGGTCTTGGGTTGTCTCGGGCGTCTTTTTGAAGCGCTTGCCATTTGCACTCATTGATGCTTACAAGCTCGCTGTAGGGCTTGGCTTGATCAGCCGTACTTATCCGTGCACCTGCGTTTTCGATGTCTTCTTTGGCGCATGGTGTTGGCGTCCAGTAGGCGAACTTCTCGGGGGTCTCACAGCGACGAAGGTTCATGTCCGCGTGGGCCATCTGCGTGAGGCTGAGTAGTGCTAGGGCTGTAAAAAGCTTCGTCATGTGTCGAAATGTACAGGGCCTAAGCGCGTGGGGATTGGGCGTTTCTTATCAGGGAGGTCGCGCCTTTGATCCCGCCTCGTGGGGCGAAACATGACGATGTACGGATATGCGCGTGTCTCCACGCGCGAACAAGAAACGCATCTCCAGCTGGATGCACTCAACAGGGCTGGGTGTGACGTAATCTTTCAGGAAAAGGCCAGCGGGGCATCACAGAGGGGGCGGCCAGAGTTAGCGCGCTGCTTGCTTGCGTTGGGACGTGGCGACGTGTTGGTGGTCTACAAGATCGATCGCATCGCACGAAGCCTGTTTGATCTGTTGGACATACTGCGGCGGCTGGAGAAGGTGGGCGCGACGATCAAAAGCGTGACAGAGCCGCTGGACACGACGAACAGTATGGGTGTCTTCGTCGTTCAGATGTTGGGTGCCGTAGCGCAGCTTGAGAGGTCGATGATTCGGGAGCGATCCATTGCGGGACAGATCGCGGCACGGGAGCGGGGAAGGGAGCCCGGTCGGGTGCGAAGCCTGGAGAAGGAAGTGGAGGCTCGGGCGGTTGCTGAGTACCGCGAGGGTGGCGTGACGTACCGGGAATTAGCCGAACGCTACGGGGTGTCGGAATCCGCCGTGAAGCGTGCTGTGTACCGTGTCACGAAGGGTTCGGACTATCTCAAGCGTGGCAAGGTGTAGGGGCGTAAACATCCGGTTCCGCCAAGCCAAGCGCTCCAGCGCTTTAAAACGCCCCGCAAGGGGCGTTTTTCATTGGTGGGCGAGGTTTTCGCAGGGCCGGGCGAGAATCCATGCGCTCCGTATTCCTCTAGCAGCACCCGAAAGCATTCAGCCGCTTCCACCGTCGCAGCCTCCCAACAGAAATGGCCCAAAAGTAACCATCTGTATGGTTAAATCGGCGCAAATACCGCGAAAGAGGACGAGGGAAATTCCATGAAGCTGCTGCTGAGCATCGTGTGCGCCGTTGTTGCCTTGGCCGGGTGCGTCAGCACGCCGCCAACCCCGACGGAGCCTGGAACCGGATCGGGACTGAGCTATGTGCCCATGGTGGGGATGGAGGGCGTCGACAGGGCCCGCTACGACAGCGACGTGGCCGATTGCCGCACCGCGGCGACGCGGATCACCGCGCGCAGCGAAAGCGGCGACGCCATGTGGCTGGCGCTGGGCCTCGGCCTGCTCACCGTGCACGGTCAGGGCATCGTGGCTGCGGCGGCGCAGGGCGGCATTGCGGCTGCGACCATCGACATGTCGTACCGCCCCGATGCGAGCGTGGTCGCCGAGCACCAGCAGATCGCGATCGTGCACTGCATGGCCAAGCGCGGCTATCGCAATCTCGACCCGAACGTGCGCGACACGTTCTATGGCCACTCCTTCAATCCGGAGGTCGTCCTGGCGCCGCGCCGCACTGGCGTGGACACGTATAATGCCGAAGTCGCCGCCAAGGCAGGGCAGTGCAGCATCCAGCCGCGCGCGGAGCTGACCGCCAAGGGGCCGGGCTACGAGTCCTACAGCGTGCCGTGCGCGAACGGCGCGACCTGGGCCGTGCGGTGTGAATTCGGCAAGTGCCGCGTGCTGGGGCAATCGGCCGTTCGCCGCTCCTGAGTTCCGCAAGCCGGCGCGCCATCGGCAAGCGGCCCAAGCTCGGCCCATCAGCTGATCACTTGATGATCATGCCCTTGAGCGCGGGGTCAGCGGGTGGCGCCTCGAGCTTCATGTCGCGCAGCGTCTTCATGAGCAGCTTGGCAATCATGAGATTGCGATGCCGCTTGTGGTTGGCCGGTATCACGTACCAGGGCGCATGCGCCGTCGACGTGGCCCGCAGTGCTTTGCCGTAGGCATCCTGGTAGGCGTTCCACTTGGTGCGGACTTCGAGGTCACCCATGCTGAACTTCCATTGCTTGCCCGGCGTGTCGATGCGCGCCTGCAGCCGTTCGCGTTGCTCGTCCTTGTCGATGTGCAGCATGCACTTGACGATGACCGTGCCGGTCTCGACCAGCAGGCGTTCGAAATCGTTGATCTGCGCATAGCGCCGCTTGCTTTCGGCCTTGTCGATCCAGCCCTCGACCACGGGCACCAGCACGTCTTCATAGTGGCTGCGGTTCCACACCGCGATCTCGCCCGCGCGGGGCACCACGGCATGGCAGCGCCAGAGATAGTCGCGCGCGCGTTCGTCCTCGCTCGGCGCCTTGAAGGCCGTGACCCTGACGCCCAGTGGCGAGGTGCGCGAAAAAACCCAGCGCACGGTCCCGTCCTTGCCGCTGGTGTCCATGCCTTGCAGCACCAGCAGGACCTTGCGCCGGCCTTCGGCATGCAGCAGGTCCTGCATTTCGTCGAGTTCGCCCGCGAGCGCATCGATCTCGGCGACTTGCGCGGCTTCATTGCCGTCGAGAAACGGCGTTTCGCCGGGGTTCACCTGGGAGAGCTTGAACTTGCTGTCGTCGACGCGGTATTTCTTGAGGCTGGCCATGGACCGGAGCTCCGTGCAAAGACACGCAGCGTACGCGATCGGCCGCGGGCCAGCTCAGCGATCGGTCTCGTCGGGGTCGATGGACGCGCTCCACCGGTTGTCCCAGTCGGCATGGCGTGCCGCACCGTCGAGCTCGCGGCGGTCGCGCTTGGTGGGCCGTCCCTGTTCGATCGCCAGTGCCGGCTCGCTCCCCATGCGGCGCTGCTCGCGCGCGGCAGCCTGCGCGGCGATGCTCTCGGGCGTTTCTTCGTACAGCTGCTGAGCCACGGGTGCCGGGCCGCGCTGGCCACTGAGGCCACGCACCATGACCGTGCGCGTCACGGCGCCCAGGCGGATGGCGACGGTGTCGCCTGCCTTGACCTCGCGCGAGGCTTTGGCGATGTCGCCGTTGACCTGTACCCGGTTCTTGCCGATCTCGTCCGCGGCCAGGGAGCGCGTCTTGAAGAAGCGGGCGGCCCAAAGCCATTTATCGATGCGCAAGCGATCCATATTCAGGAATTGTGAGGGTGGACAGGGAGCCGCACGACAGCGTCGAGCCCGACCACCTGTGCGGAATTTTCCTGCACGCTGCGGTTGTCCAGGTCGATGCGCCCGCCCAGCGCGAGCACGATCTCGCGGCATATCGCCAGGCCCAGCCCCGAGCCGTTGCCCGTGTCGCCGGCAGAGAAGGGCGCGAACAGGCGCTGGCGCAGTTCGGCCGAAATGCCCGGGCCCTCGTCGCGCACCGTGAGCACGGCTTCATCGTCTTCGCAGCGCACCATGACGGAAAGCGCGGCGCCCCGCGGGCTGTGCTTGATCGCGTTGTGCAGCAGGTTGCGCGTGAGCTCCTGCAGCATCCAATGGTGTGCACGCACCGTCACGGGCTGGTCGACCGCCAACTCGAAATCCAGCGCCTTGTCGGCGATGAGCGGCGACAGGTCCAGCGCAATCTGGCGCACCACCTCGCCGAGTTTCAGGGGAACCGATTCCGGCTGCTGCCTCAGTTGTTCGACCTTGGCGAGCGAGAGCATCTGGTTGGCGAGCGTGGTGGCGCGCTCCACCGTCTGGTTGATTTCGCGCAGCGCCTGTTCGGGCGCCACGTCGCCGCGCCGTGCCGATTGCACCTGTGCCTTCAGCACCGCCAGCGGCGTGCGCAGCTGGTGGGCGCTGTCGCGAACGAAGCGCTTCTGGTGGTCGAGCAGGCGCTGCAGCCGGCCCATGACCTCGGTGGTGGCATCGACCAGCGGCCGCAGTTCGCGCGGTGCGTCGGGCGCATCGATGGGCGAGAGGTCGTCGGCTGCGCGCTTCTCGATGGCTTCGCCGAGCTCCCGCACCGGCCGCGTGGCGCGCTGCACCACCAGCACCGTGACCAGCGCGATGACGCCCATCAGCAGCAGCTGGCGCCACAGCATGTCCACGAGCAGCTTGCGCACCAGCGTTTCGCGCAGTTCGAGGGTCTCGGCCACCTGCACCACGGCCATGCCGCGCCCGCGCCCGCTGGCGACCGGCTGCAGCAGCACCGCCATGCGAACCGGCTGGCCCTGGAAGCGCGCGTCGTAGAAATCGACCAGCGCCGCATAGGCTCCGCGATCGGGGATGCGGCCGCGCCAGAACGGCAGTTCGCCAAAGCCCGAGACCATTTCGCCGTCGAGCGCGGAGACGCGATAGAAAAGACGGCTGCGGTTGTCGGCCTCGAAAGCCTCGAGCGCGGAATAGGGCACGATCGCGCGCAGCCGCGCGGCGTCGTCGTAGCCCTCGACGTCGAGCTGCTCGCCGATGGTCTTGGCCGATGCGAGCAAGGTCCGGTCGTAGGCCGTGGTGGCCGCCGCCAGGCTCTGCCGGTACAGGCTCACGCTGTTGATCACGATGAACAGCGCCACCGGCGCGAGAATGCCGAACAGCAGCCTCGCGCGCAGCGACAAGGCCGTCTTCATGGTTCGGCGCGCAAGAGGTATCCCAGGCCGCGCAGCGTCATCAGCGCGGCGCCGGTGCCCACGAGCTTCTTGCGCAGGCGATACACCACCACCTCGACGGCTTCGTACTGCACGTCGGTCTCGCCCGGAAACACCAGCTCGAAGAGCCGCTCCTTGCCGACCGCGTGGCCGGGCTTCATCATCAGGGCCTTGAGCAGCGCCAGTTCGCGCGGCGTGAGTTCCAGGATGCCGCCGCGGTGATAGATGGCGCCGCTTTCGGGCTCGAAGCGCAGGCCGCCGACTTCCTGCGGGTTCAGGATCACGTCGGTGCCGGCATTCTGGTGGCGGCGGCGCAACGCGCGGATGCGCGCCTCCAGCTCGTCGAGGTCGAAGGGCTTGGGCAGGTAGTCGTCGGCGCCGGCGTTCAGGCCCATGATCCGGTCGCCCACGGTGCCCCGGGCGGTCAGGAGCAGCACGGGCGTGCGCAGCCCCGCGGCGCGCGCCTGCGCCAGCACCTGGAGGCCGTCCAGGTTGGGCAGGCTCAGGTCGAGCGCCACCACGTCGGGCTCCAGTTCCCGCCATTGCGCCACGGCCAGGGCGCCGTCGCCGCAGATGCGCACGTCGATCTTGCTGCGGGCGAGGGCGCGCTGCAGGGTGACCTGCATCGAGGGATCGTCTTCGACCAGCAGCAGCTTCATGGGGTGTGGTGGGGCAATGGTACTTCGGTGTTTTCCCCAGTCCGGTGGACAGCCAACTGACAGCGGGGCGGCGCATGATAGCGGCTCAGGTCCAAGTCAGGTTTTCTTTAGTTACCAGGAGACATCGATGCGTCGCGACACCTTTTTGAAGTCATTGGCCGCGCTGGCCGCCGCCGGAGCGCTGCCGTTGTCGGCACGCGCCGCAGCCAACGTCAAGATGATGATTCCAGCCAACCCGGGCGGTGGCTGGGACACCACGGGCCGCGCGCTGGGCAAGGCACTGTCCGAAGCCAAGCTCGCTGACACGGTCACCTACGACAACAAGGGCGGCGCCGCCGGCGCGCTGGGCCTGGCCCAGTTCGTGAACGGCTCCAAGGCCGATCCGAACGCGCTCATGGTGATGGGCTCCGTCATGCTCGGCGGCATCATCACCGGCAAGCCGCCGGTCAACCTGTCGCAGGCCACGCCCATTGCGCGCATGACCACCGAATACAACGTGTTTGTGCTGCCGGCCAATTCGCCGTTCAAGACCATGAAGGACGTGGTCGATCAGCTCAAGAAAGACCCGGGCAGCGTGAAGTGGGGCGGCGGTTCGCGCGGTTCCACCGAGCACATTGCCGCGGCCATGATCGCGCAGAAGGTCGGCGCCGATCCGTCCAAGATCAACTACGTGGCCTTCCGGGGCGGCGGCGAGGCCACGGCGGCCATCCTGGGCGGCAACGTCACCGTCGGCGGCAGCGGCTACAGCGAGTTCGCCGAGTACATTGCCGCCGGCAAGATGAAGGCCATTGCCGTCACCTCCGCCCAGCGCCTGCCCGGCATCAACGTGCCCACGCTCAAGGAGCAGGGCATCGACGTCGAGATCGGCAACTGGCGCGGCGTGTATGGCGCCCCCGGCATCACTGCGGACCAGCGCAAGGCCCTGACCGACATGGTGCTGGCCGCGCTCAAGAGCCCGTCGTGGGCCGAATCGCTCAAGAAGAACGACTGGACCCCGGCCGTGCTGTCGGGCGACGCTTTTGCCAAGTTCGTCGACGACGACTTCGCCAGCCTGCGCGCCATCATGGTGAAGTCCGGGATGGTTTGATCTCGCTCGCCCCCAGGCTACGCGCACTTCGTGTCGCTTCAATGGGGACGGGTGGGGAGCTCTTTTGAATCGCGGGCCTTTCAGTAGGCCCTCTTTTTTCCCTGACTGTGGGAGCAAAAAATGACAACTCCAGAATCCTCGGTCTCGCCGCAACCTGCGGCTCTTTGGCCGCAAACCCTGGTCGGCGCCGGTGTGCTGCTGACCGGCCTGGCACTGGCTTTCGGCGCCATCAGCATTCCTTCCGAGGCCGGCTACGGCGGCGTCGGGCCCAACTTCCTGCCCTGGCTGGTGGCCTGCGTGCTCACGCTTTGCGGCGGCTGGATCCTCTGGGAAGCACGCACCGGCGGCTTTCGCGAGCTCGATGCCCCGACGGGCGCCGAGCAGGCCTTCTGGCCCGGATTCGTCTGGGTGTCGGCGGGCCTGCTGCTCAATGCGGCGCTCATCACCCAGCTCGGCTTCATCCTGAGCTGCACGCTGTGCTACGTGCTGGCGGTGCAGGGCCTGCGCCGCGCGAGCGGACATCCTTCGGCCAACCTGCCGCGAACATGGGCCATCGATCTGCTGACCGGCGCGCTCATTGCCGCGCCCGTGTTCTGGATGTTCACAAAGTTCCTGGCCATCAACCTGCCGGGCCTCACGACGACGGGTTGGATCTGACATGGAAATCTTCAACGCACTCATGACGGGTTTCGCCACGGCGATCACCCCGGTCAATCTGCTCTGGTGCCTGGTGGGCTGTGCCTTGGGCACGGCCGTGGGCGTGCTGCCGGGCATCGGCCCGGCCGTCGCAGTGGCCATGCTGCTGCCGATCACGGGCAAGGTCGACATCACGGCCTCCATGATCTTCTTCTCGGGCATCTACTACGGCGCCATGTACGGCGGCTCGACCACCTCGATCCTGCTGAACACGCCGGGTGAAACGGCCAGCATGGTCACGGCGATGGAAGGCAACAAGATGGCCAAGAGCGGACGCGCGGGCGCCGCGCTCGCCACTGCCGCCATCGGCTCCTTCGTGGCCGGCACCATCGCCACGGTCATCGTCACGCTGTTCGCGCCTTTCGTGGCCGAGTTCGCCGTGAAGCTCGGTCCGCCCGAATATTTCCTGCTGATGCTGCTGGCCTTCACCACTGTGAGCGCGGTGCTGGGCAAGAGCACGCTGCGGGGCATGACGGCGCTGTTCATCGGCCTGGCAGCCGGCTGCGTCGGCCTCGACCAGATCTCGGGCCAGGGCCGCTACACGGGCGGCATTCCCGAACTGCTGGACGGCATCGAGATCGTGCTGGTGGCGGTGGGCCTGTTTGCAGTGGCCGAAGTGCTGTACGCGGTGCTCTACGAGGGCAAGGTGGTCGAAGGCCAGAACAAGCTGAGCCGCGTCCACATGACCAAGCGCGACTGGAAGCGCTCCATTCCCGCATGGCTGCGCGGCACCGCCATCGGCACGCCCTTCGGCTGCATTCCCGCAGGCGGTACGGAGATTCCGACTTTCCTGAGCTATGCGATGGAAAAGAAGCTGGCCAAGAATTCGGAAGACAAGGCCGAGTTCGGCACGGCAGGCGCCATCGAAGGCGTCGCCGGACCCGAGGCCGCCAACAACGCGACGGTGACCGCGGCGCTGATCCCGCTGCTCACGCTCGGCATCCCGACGTCGAACACCACCGCCATCCTGCTCGGCGCGTTCCAGAACTACGGCATCCAGCCGGGCCCGCAGTTGTTCACCACATCGGCCGCATTGGTCTGGGCGCTGATCGCCTCTCTCTACATCGGCAACGTGATGCTGCTGGTGCTGAACCTGCCAATGGTGGGCCTTTGGGTCAAGCTGCTGAAGATTCCCAAGCCGCAGCTCTATGCCGGCATCCTGATCTTCGCGACGGTGGGTGCCTACGGCATGCGCCAGAGCGCGTTCGAACCTGTTCCTGCTGTATGGCATCGGCCTGCTCGGCGTGGTGATGCGGCGCTTCGACTTCCCGACCGCTCCGGTGGTCGTGGGCATGATCCTCGGGCCGCTTGCAGAAGCGCAACTGCGCAATGCGATGTCGATCGGCGAGGGAAGTGCAGCGGTGTTCTTCCAGCGGCCGATGTCGATCGCGCTGGTGGTCATCATTGTGGCTGTGCTGGTGTTGCCGCGCGTTGCCAAGCGGATGAGTGATCGGAAGCTGGCTCGGTTGGCGGTCTGATTTTCATGCCCTCTCGCGCTCTTGTTCCGGGCGCGAAGGGACGCTTTTTTTGGACGCTGCGAAGCGTTTGCTTCCCGAGGCCGGGATTCCGCCCGGCGGCGGACTCACTTTCTTTTGCTTCGCCAAAAGAAAGTAAGCAAAGAAAAGGCGACCCCACTGTCTGCGACCCCTTCGCTTTGCTACGGGGCAACCTGCGGTGCTCGGGTTTCGCGGGGTCCCGCAGAACTCGCTTCGCTCAAACAGCTGCGAGCCCTGATCCGCGAAACCCTGCGCTCCTCGGCGCATACAGAGGGGCTTGGGTGCCGAACGGGCCTTTGCTTCGCTCGGCCACCAGGCCACCGCGGCGCGGGGCGCCCCGGTGGTTGGTATTGGCTGCTGGTACTGAATTTGGGCCGAGCGGGAGCGAAGGCTGCCCGCTCCCACCCCGAAAGTGAGTCCGCCGCCGGGCGGATATCCCGGCCTCGGAAAACAAACCCCGCACAGCGTCAAAAAGTCTGAACGAACAGCGTCAACCAGCCGACCGCTCCACCAGGTCATCATCGATGTGCGGATCAGCCGGCTGCCCCCGCACCTTCCGCACGGTCCGCCGGATCCAGTGCTCGATGTCGTCCACATAAGTGAATACGGCTGGCACCACCAGCAAGCTCAGCACGGTCGACGTGATCAACCCGCCGATCACCGCCATCGCCATCGGCGAGCGGAAGCTCGAGTCGGCGGCACCCAGGCCGACGGCAATCGGCAGCATGCCCGCACCCATGGCCAGCGTGGTCATGATGATGGGCCGGGCGCGCTTGTGGCAGGCGTCGCGCAGGGCCTCCCAGCGTGTCATGCCGTGGTCGCGGCGCGCCACGATGGCGTATTCCACCAGCAGGATCGAGTTCTTGGTGGCCACGCCCATCAGCATGATCAACCCAATCAGTGACGGCATCGACAGCGCCTTCTGCCCGATGAGCAGGCCTACGAACGCGCCGCCGAGCGCCAGCGGCAGTGCGCAAAGAATCGTGACCGGATGCAGGAAGTCCTTGAACAGCAGCACCAGCACGATGTAAATGCACAGCACGCCCGTGAGCATCGCAAGGCCGAAGCTGTTGAACAGCTCCGTCATCACCTCCGCGTCGCCCACCTCGGTCACGCGCACGCCGGCGGGCAGCTTCTGGATCGAGGGCAGCGCCGTGACCGCGCTCTTGGCGTCGCCGAGGCCGACACCCGATAGCTCGATCTCGAAGTTGACGTTGCGCGAGCGGTCGTAGCGGTCGATCACCGCGGGGCCGCCTTCCATCGTCAACGAGGCCACCTGGCTCAGCATGACCGGGCCGCGCGCGCTGGGCACCGAGAGGCGGCCGAGCAGGTCGAGGTTCTGCCGCGCCGAATCTTCGAGCTTCACCACGATGGGCACCTGCCGCTGCGCGAGGTTGAGCTTCGCCAGCGCCTGGTCGTAGTCGCCCAGCGTTGCCACGCGCAGCGTCTCGGCAATGGCGGAACTGGTCACGCCCAGGTCGGCAGCGCGCGCGAAGTCGGGGCGCACGGCGATCTCGGGCCGCACGAGGCTTGCGGTGGAGGTGATGTTGCCGAGGCCGGGCACCGTGCGCAGGTCTTTCTCGACCGCGCTGGCTGCGCTGGCCAAGGCGGCAGGATCTTCGCCGGTGAGCGCGAGGATGTATTTTTCGCCCGAGCCGCCGAGGCCCACGGTGCTGCGCACGCCGGGCAGGGTTTCGAGCGCCGCGCGGATCTGGTTTTCGATCACCTGCTTGCGCGGGCGGTCGCCGCGCTCGTCCAGCTTGATGGTGAGCGTGGCCTTGCGGGTTTCGGGTGTGCCGAAGTTGGCGAACGGATCGCCGCCCGCGCTGCCGCCCGCCACCGTGGTGTAGACGCTTCGCACATGCTTGATCTGCATCACGCGGCGGCGCGTTTCCTCGGCGGCTGCGGTGGTCTGGGCGAGCGTGGAGCCCGGCGCCAGCGAGAGGTAGATCTGCGTCTGCGAGTTGTCGTCCGGCGGAATGAAGCCGGTCTTCAACAGCGGGATCATCGCGAGCGAACCGAAGAAGAAGAGGGTGGCCAGCACCATGGTCTTGAAGCGGTTGTGGGTGCTCCATTCCACTGCGCGCATGTAGGCCGTGAGCCAGCGCGGCTCCTTTTCGGCGCCGACCACGGGCTTGAGGATGTAGGCCGCCATCATCGGCGTGAGCACGCGCGCCACCACCAGCGACGCGAACACCGCCAGCGATGCGGTCCAGCCGAACTGCTTGAAGAACTTGCCCGCGATGCCGCTCATGAAGGCGGTGGGCAGGAACACCGCGATGAGCGTGAAGGTGGTGGCGATCACCGCCAGGCCGATCTCGTCGGCGGCCTCCATGGCGGCTTCGTACGGCGACTTGCCCATGCGCAGGTGTCGCACGATGTTCTCGACCTCCACGATCGCGTCGTCCACCAATATGCCCACCACCAGAGAAAGCGCGAGCAGCGAGATCACGTTGACCGAGAAGCCCAGCAGGTGCATGCCGATGAAGGCCGGGATCACCGACATCGGCAGCGCCACGGCCGAGACGAACGTGGCGCGCCAGTCCCGCAGGAACAGCCACACCACGATCACCGCCAGGATGGCGCCTTCATACAGAAGGTGCAGCGAGCCGTCGTATTCTTCTTCCACCGGGTCGACGAAATTGAAGGCCTCGGTCAGCTCGATGTCGGGGCGCTGGACGCGCAGGTCGGCCAGCGCCTTCTGGATTGCGCGGCCCACTTCCACTTCGCTGGCGCCGCGGCTGCGGGCCACTTCGAAACCGACCACCGGCTTGCCGTTGAGCAGCGCGGCGGCGCGGGGCTCCGCGATGGTGTCGCTGATGCGCGCCACCTGGTCGAGCCGGATGCGGCGGCCGTCGGAAAGCGCAATCTGCATGTCGGCGAGCTGGTCGGCCGACTGCACGGTGGCCAAGGTGCGCACCGGCTGCTCGCTGCCGCCCAGGTCGATGCGGCCGCCGGCGCTTTCGGTCTGCACCTGGCGCAGCTGGCGCGAGATGTCGGCCGCCGACGCGCCCAGCGCCTGCAGCTTGGCGGGATCGAGGTCGACGTGCACCTGGCGCGTGACGCCGCCCACGCGGTTGACTGCGCCCACTCCGGGCAACGCGAGCAGCTTCTTGGTGATGTCGTTGTCCACGAACCAGCTCAGCGCCTCGATGTCCATGCGTGCCGAGGCGATGGTGAAGGCGAGCACCGGCTGGGCCGCGAAGTCGAGCTTGGTGACCACCGGGTCGCGCACGTCGGCCGGCAGGTCGGCGCGCACGCGCTGCACCGCGGAGCGCACGTCGTCCACGGCTTCCTGCACCGGCTTCTCGAGCCGGAACTCGACGATCAGGGTGGCGGCGCCGTCCTGCACCTTGGTGGTGATGTGCTTCAGGCCCTGCACCGTGGCGATGGAGTTCTCGAGCTTGCGCGCGACGTCGGTCTCCAGCTGCGAAGGCGCGGCGCCGGGCAGCGCCGCCGAAACCGTCACGGTCGGCAGGTCGATGTCCGGGAAGTTCTGCACCTTCATCGCGTTGAACGACAGCAGCCCGCCGAAGGTGAGCAGCACGAACAGCATCACCGCCGGAATCGGGTTGCGGATGGACCATGCGGAAACGTTCATGGGCGTGCCTTCGTTTCGTTGTCCGGCTTGCCCGCGGGGGCCGATGCCGGCGCCGCGGCCGGCTGTGCGCCCGCGGCGGCGGGTGCGGATGCCGGCACCACCCGCACCAGGTCGCCGTCGTTCAGGAAGCCGGCGCCCTGCACCACGATCTGGGCGCCTTCGGGCAGGGCGCTGGTGATCTCCACGCGCTCGCCGACACGGCGGCCGGTCTGCACCTTGAGCTGCGCCACGCGGTTGTCGGGCAGCAGCATGAAGACGTTGTTGAAGCCGTCGCGCGGGACGATGGAGGCTTGCGGCACGGTGGGCGCGGAGCTGCGGCCGAGTTCGAAGTCGCCGCGCGCGAACATGCCGGCCTTGATGCCGGTGTTCTGCTGCACGTTCGGCAGGTCGACATAGACCAGCGCCGCGCGCGTTTGCGGATCGACCGTCGGCGCGATGCTGCGCACCTTGCCGCGCACCTGCGCGCCGCTGGCGCTGACCACGAACGCGGTGGTGCCCACCGCGATGCGGCTGAGCTCGGCCGAGGTGACCTCGGCACGCCATTCGAGCCGGCCCTGGCGGATCAGCCGGAACAGCTCGGTGCCCGCGCCCACCACGCTGCCCACCGTCGCGGTGCGCGACGAGATCACGCCGTCGTCGGGCGCCAGCACCTGCGTGTTGCGCCCGCGGACCTGCTGCGCCGCGAGCACGGCCTCGGCCGCCTCGACGCGTGCCTTGGCCGTCTGCTCGGCCGTCTGGTACTGGTTGATCTGCTGCTGGCTCAGCGCGCCGGTCGCCTGCAGCGTGCGCGCGCGCGCCGCGTTGCCCGCGGCATCGGCCGCCGTGGCCCTCGCTTCGGCCAGCGAGGCCCGCGATTGCGCGATGTCCGCCTGCACCGTCTCCGGCGAGAAGACGGCGAGCACCTGGCCCTTCGTGACCACGTCGCCCACGTTCACGCGCACTTCGGCGAGCTTGAGGCCCGTGGATTCGGAACCCACGCTGGCCTCCTGCCAGGCGGCCACGTTGCCGTTGGCCGCCAGCGTGAGCGTGAGCTCGGTGAGCTCGGGCTTGGCAACCGTGACCGTCAGGGTCGGGCGAGCCGCCGGCGCCCCCGGCTTGGCCTTGTCCGCCGCGGCCTGGGTTTCGCTCGCAGGCTTGCGCACCAGCCACACGGCCGCCGCAATGACGATGACGAGCGCCAGCAGCGCGAGGGCAAGGGTGGAGCGTTTGATGCTTTTCATGGCGACGTCGCGACCTTGGCGGCCGGGTTGGAAGTCAGGGAGGTCGATTCGGGGCGAGCCCAGCCGCCACCCATCGAGCGATAGAGCGCAACCCAGGCTTCGGTGCGCTCGCGTTGCAGCGAGACGCGCGCGGTTTGGGCGGCGAAGAGCGTGCGGCGCGAATCCTCGAGCTCGAACAGGCTGGCCAGGCCGCTCTGGTAGCGCGCCTGCGTGGCATCGAACGAAGCCTGGTAGTTCTTCACCGCGGAGTCGGCGTCGGTGGCGCGTGCATCGGTGGCATCGAGGTTGACCAGCGCTTCCTCGACCTCGCGCACCGCCTGCCGAACGTTCGCGCGGTAGAGCGACACCGCTTCCGTGTAGCGCGCCTTGGCCGCATCGCTGTTGGCCGCGCGCGCACCGCCATCGAGCAGCGGGACCGTGAGCGACACCGGGCCGATGGTCCAGGTGTCGAGCGACTCGCGGAAGCCGCTGGTGCGGATCTGCATGCGGCCGATGGAACCCGAGATGCTGAGCTTGGGATAGCGCTCGGCTTCGGCGGAGCCCACGTCGGCACTGGCCGATGCCACGCCCAGCTCCGCCGCATAGACGTCGGGCCGCTGCGAGATGGCCTCGGCCGGCACGCTCGCGATGCTGCCCACCACGGGCAGCGCACGCTGCGCGGGCGAAGCGGCGAGCTTCTGTTCGAGCACAGGCTCGTCGACGCCGCTGAGCGCCACCAGCGCCTTGCGCTGCACCGCGCACAGGGCGCGCTGCTGCGTGAGGCGGCCCGACGCATCCGATGCGCTGGCGCGTGCCAGCGCCGCATCGGCCGGTGCCGTGAAGCCGGCGCGCGCCGACAGGTCGGTGAGCCGCGCGGTCTCGCCGCGCGATTTCGCATCCGACTCCGCCACGCGCAGCTGCTGCTGGCACGCGCGTTCGGCGAAATAGGCGTTGGCCGTTTCGGCCGCGACGGCCACGCGTGCGTCGTGCCACTTGGCGGTGGCGCTGCCGAGCTTCTGCTCGGCCGAATCTCGATCGGCGCGCAGGCGGCCGAACAGGTCGATCTCCCATTTCGACTGCAGCCCCGCCTGGAGCGTGGTCACGGGCGCGATGGCTGCGCTGCTGCTGGCGGACGAGGAGGCCGCGCTGCCGCCCGCGCCGAACGAAGAGCCCGAGACGCCGCGGCTGGCCGACAGCGTGCCGTCCAGGCTGGGCAGCAGCGCCGCGCCAGCCTGCACGCGCGTGGAGCGTGCCTCGGCCACGCGCGCCGCGGCGCTCGCGAGGTTGGGGCTGGCGGCTTCGGCCGCGGCAATCAGTTCGACCAGCAGCGGGTCGTCGAGCTGGCGCCACCAGTCGGCCAGCGAAACCACCGAGCCGCCGTGGGGCAGCGGCGCATGCCACTGCGCGGGAAAGGGCGCCTCCACGCTGGCCGGCGGGCGCGTCAGGCCGCAGCCCCCAAGGGCAAGGCCGAGCGGCAGGCAGACGGCGGCAAACCATCGGAGTCGTCTCATGTCTTCTTTCTCCCGGAACGGACGGCAGCAACGGCCACGGGCTTGGCGGCGGCTTTGCGGCGCAATGCTTCGGCCTCGACCAGCGCGATGGCGTAGCCCGTGAGGCGCTGCGCCCAGGTGTCCACGTTTTTCGGCGTGTTCAGCAATGAAGGGCGGATCGCATCGACCAGGTCCTGGCTCACGAAGAGCTGCACCGCGAGCCCGGTGATGGCGAAAGTCAGGCGATGCACGTCGTCGTCCGGGCGCGCAAGGCCGAGGCGTCGGCACAGCACGCCCGCGATGGCGATGTGCGGCGCCTTGATGTCGCGCTCGAATTCCTTGGCCCACTGGCTGGTGGGCTCGAGCATCTCGCGCATGTGCAGCTGGATGCATTGCCGCACGATCTCGCCCTGCTTGAGCGGCTCGACCATGCGCGTGAAGAAGATGCGCAGTGCCTCTTCGATCGGCAGGTCGGGCGCGTCGTACAGCGAAACGAAGTCGCCGGCATTGCCGCCCATCGGTTCGCCGAAGGTGGCGGCGTACAAGCCGGCCTTGTCGCCGAAGTAATAGCTGATGGCCGAGATGTTGACATCCGCCGCGCGCGCAATCTCGCGGGTCGACGTCTTGGCGTAGCCGTTGGCAGCAAAGAGCGCAAGGGCCGCATAGAGGAGGCGCTGGCGTGCTTCGACACCGTCGCTGCGCGCTGCGCGGGCGGAAAGGACTTGGAGGGCGGGGGCGCTCATGCCGGCGATTAGAACATGCAGGCAATCAAACGATTGATTTACTTATGGCCGCATGAGGGCTTTCGCCTCACCGCCGGCAGATGCGCATTCTGGGCATTTTCCGAACGCGCATTGATGCTCGATTCGCGGCCGATTGATGCGCGCTACGATCCGATCCATGTCCGCAGTTACGCCCGTTCCCGCACCGCCCCCGCTGCCTGCCCTGCCTCTGGATGCCGACGGCATCCTGGCGCTGGCGGCGCGATCGATGTTCCATTTGTTCTCGAGCATCAGCCAGGGCATGTTCCTGGTCGACCGCAGCGGGCGCATCGTGTGGGTCAACGAAGGCTACCGGCGCTTCCTGCCCGCACTGGGCTTCTCGTCGATCGACCAGTTCATGGGCCACATGGTCGAGGACGTGATTCCCAACACGCAGATGCGGCGCGTCCTGGAAACCGGGGAGCCGATCTTGGTCGACCTGCTCACCAACAAGGCAGGTACTTTCGTTGTCAGCCGGATTCCGCTGCGTGCTGAAAGCGACGGGCGCGAGGGCAGCGCGGGCGAGGTCATCGGCGCCATCGGCATCGTGCTGTTCGACCAGCCCGAAACCACGCTGCAGCCGCTCATCAGCAAGTTCGCGCTGCTGCAGCGCGACCTCGACGACGCGCGGCGCGAACTCGCGAGCCAGCGCAACAACCCGCTCTACCAGCATGCGGCCGATGGGCAGCGGCGCTCCAAGTACACCTTTGCGAGTTTCATCGGCAGCAGCCCCGCGGCCGTGGAGGTGAAGCGCCATGCGCGCCGCGCGGCCCAATCGACGAGCCCGGTGCTGCTGCTCGGCGAAACGGGTACCGGCAAGGAGCTGCTCGCGCATGCGATCCATGCGTCGTCGGCAAGGGCCAAGGGGCAGTTCGTCAGCGTCAACATCGCGGCCGTGCCAGACACCTTGCTGGAGGCCGAGTTCTTCGGCTTCGCGCCCGGTGCCTTCACAGGCGCCGACCGCCGCGGCCGCGAAGGCAAGTTCAAGCTTGCCGACGGCGGCAGCCTGTTCCTGGACGAGATCGGCGACATGCCGCTCGGCCTGCAGGCCAAGCTGCTGCGCGCGCTGCAGGAGGGCGAGATCGAGCCGCTCGGCTCCAACAAGCTGGTGCCTTTCGATGCCCGCGTGATTGCCGCCACCTCGCGCGACCTGCCCGAGCTGGTGCGGCGCGGCCAGTTCCGCGAAGACCTGTACTACCGCCTTAACGTGCTGCCGCTGCGCGTGCCGCCGCTGCGCGATCGCCGCAGCGACATTCCGGCGCTGGTCGAGGCACTGGGGGAGGACATGGCGCTGCGCAGCGGCGAGGCGCCGCCCGAACTCACGCCCGATGCGCTGGCGCTCCTGGCCGGCCAGCACTGGCGCGGCAACATCCGCGAGCTGCGCAACGTGCTCGAGCAGGTGACGATGCGAAGCGATTCGCAGCGCATCGATGCCGCGCAGCTCGAACGCATCCTGCGCGAGGCGGGGCTGGAGCAGATCGAACTGCCCGCCGCGTCGCAGGCGGCCGGCAGCGACGAGGGCGACCTGCTGCGTCCGCTGGCACAACAGATCGCGGAGCTGGAGCGCAAGGCGATCGCCGCGGCGCTGGCGTCCACGGGCGGAAACAAGCTGGCGACGTCGAGGCTGCTCGGCATTTCGCGCGCCACGCTGTACGAGCGGATGACCAGCCAAGGTCTTTGACGGCGTGGGGGGCGGAGGACGAAGCACCCTCGAAAACCCTGACTGAAAAACATGCAGTTGACTGAAATAAATACACAACGAGTGTTCCAAGTTCAGTCGATCCGGGCTTGTTCCCAATGAAGAACCCTTTGTAATCAACAGGTTGGTACGTGGCACGAACTGTGCAATATTCAGTCACCTATTTCAGGAGACAAAGAATGAACCGTCGCCACCTCGTCGCATTGGCCGCACTCGCCACCTGCGCCGCAACCGCCCCCGCATGGGCCCAGTCCAACGAAATCCGCATTGCGCACATCTACAGCAAGACCGGTCCGCTCGAGGCCTATGGCAAGCAGACGCAGACCGGCCTGATGATGGGCCTGGACTACGCCACCGGCGGCACGATGATGGTCAACGGCAAGAAGCTCGTGGTCATCGAGAAGGACGACCAGGGCAAGCCCGACCTGGGCAAGTCGCTGCTCGCAGCCGCTTACTCCGATGACAAGGCCGCGCTCGCCGTGGGCCCCACGTCTTCGGGCGTGGCGCTGGCGATGCTGCCCGTGGCCGAGGAGTACAAGAAGGTCCTGGTGGTCGAGCCCGCGGTGGCCGATTCGATCACCGGCGACAAGTGGAACAAGTACATCTTCCGCACCGGCCGCAATTCGAGCCAGGACGCCATCTCCAATGCCGTGGCCGTCGACAAGGCCGGCGTGACGGTGGCCACGCTGGCGCAGGACAACGCCTTCGGCCGTGACGGCGTGAAGGCCTTCGGCGCGGCCCTCAAGAAGGCGAAGCTGGTGCACGAGGAATACCTGCCGCCCGCCACCACCGACTTCACGGCCGGTGCGCAGCGCCTGATCGACAAGCTCAAGGACCAGCCCGGCCGCAAGATCATCTGGATCGTCTGGGCCGGCGCGGGCAACCCCTTCAAGATCGTCGACCTCGACCTGAAGCGCTACGGCATCGAGATTGCGACCGGCGGCAACATCCTGCCGGCCATGGCCGCCTACAAGAACCTGCCGGGCATGGAAGGCGCGGCGTACTACTACTTCGGCATCCCGAAGAACCCGGTCAACGAAGCCCTGGTGTCGGCCCACTACAAGGAGTTCAAGACACCGCCGGACTTCTTCACGGCGGGCGGTTTCTCGGCCGCGATGGCGGTGGTCACGGCGCTCAAGAAGACCGCCGGCGACACCGGCACCAACAAGCTCATCGGCGCCATGGAAGGCATGAGCTTCGACACGCCCAAGGGCAAGATGACCTTCCGCAAGGAAGACCACCAGGCGATGCAGTCGATGTACCACTTCAAGATCAAGGTGGACCCGGCGTTCGCGTGGGGCGTGCCCGAGCTGGTGCGCGAGATCAAGCCCGAAGAGATGGACATCCCGATCAAGAACAAGCGCTGAGCAAGAGGCCACCGCCGTGGGGCCGCAGGGTGCCGTCCTTGCGGGCAGCGGTGGCAGCGACACCCGCTACGCCGCGCGGCTGCGCCCGCGGCGGGGCGCGGGGCGCGCCCATGCCTGAAGCGATCGGCAGCCTTCGAGCCGGTCCGCACCACTTTCATTTGCCATGACCAACGATGCTTGAGACGAAAGACCTGACCATCCGCTTCGGCGGCCACGTGGCCGTCAACGGCGTGAGCTGCGCCTTCGCGCCGGGCACGCTGACGGCCATCGTGGGACCCAACGGCGCGGGCAAGACCACCTACTTCAACCTGATCTCGGGCCAGCTCAAGGCCAGCGCGGGCACGGTCTCGCTCGACGGGCAACTGCTCTCGGGCCTGTCGCCGTCGGCGCGCACGCATGCGGGGCTGGGGCGCGCCTTCCAGCTCACCAACCTGTTCCCCAACCTCACGGTGCTGGAGAACGTGCGCCTGGCGGTGCAGGCCACGCGCGAGGGCGCACACCGGCGCGGGTTCAACCTGTGGAGCATCTGGAGCGACCACAAGGCGCTGACCGAACGCGCCGAGCAGATCCTGGCCGACGTGGCGCTCAAGTCGCGCGAACATGCCACGGTGGCCAGCCTGCCGCACGGCGACCAGCGCAAGCTCGAAGTGGCGCTCCTCATGGCGCTCGAGCCCAAGGTCTTCATGTTCGACGAACCGACCGCCGGCATGAACGCGGCCGAGGCGCCGGTCATCCTCGACCTGATCCGCAAGCTCAAGCGGGACAAGACCAAGACCATCCTCTTGGTCGAACACAAGATGGACGTGGTGCGCGAACTCGCGGACCGCATCATCGTGCTGCACAACGGCGCGCTGGTGGCCGACGGCGAGCCGGCCGAGGTGATTGCCTCGCCAGTGGTGCAGGAGGCCTACCTGGGCATCGCGAAGGAACCGGCATGAACCTGCTCGAACTACAAGGCGTGCAAACGCACATCGGGGCGTACCACATCCTCCACGGCGTCGACCTCGCGGTACCGAAGGGCCAGCTCACGATGCTGCTGGGCCGCAACGGCGCGGGCAAGACGACCACGCTGCGAACCATCATGGGCCTGTGGCATGCATCGGCGGGCACGGTGCGCTTCGGCGGCAAGGACATCGCGGCCATGCACACGCCGCAGATCGCGGAGCTCGGCATTGCCTACGTGCCCGAGAGCATGGGCATCTTTTCCGACCTGACGGTCAAGGAGAACATGCTGCTCGCCGCGCGCAGCGCCAAGAACGCCGCGCAGATCGACGACACGCGGCTGAAGTGGATCTTCAAGCTCTTTCCCGCGGTGGAGAAGTTCTGGAACCATCCGGCCGGCAAGCTCTCGGGCGGGCAGAAGCAGATGCTCGCGGTGTCGCGCGCCATCGTCGAGCCGCGCGAGCTGCTGCTGATCGACGAGCCCAGCAAGGGCCTCGCGCCCGTGATGATCAACAACATGATCGACGCCTTCGCCGAGCTCAAGAGAAGCGGCGTGACGATCCTGCTGGTGGAGCAGAACATCAACTTCGCCCAGCGCCTGGGCGACAACGTCGCGGTGATGGACAACGGCCGCGTGGTGCACAGCGGCGGCATGGCGGCGTTCTCCGCGGATGCGCAATTGCAGCAATCTCTTCTGGGTCTCGCGTTATGACGTATTCAATGTCTTGTTCCCTCTCCCTCTGGGAGAGGGCTAGGGTGAGGGTGGACGGCCTGTGTGGTGGTCGTGTCCTCATGTCGACGCCGCTGGCCCTCACCCCAACCCTCTCCCGCAAGCGGGAGAGGGAGCCAGAAAAGGGAGCGCAGCAATGAAGGCACTCGATTTCGACTGGAAGCCCTTGCTTCTCGCGCCCATCCTCGCCGCGGTGGCGCTGCCGCTCACGGGTTCGTTCTCGACCTGGCTCACGCTCACGGTCGCGGGCCTCGCAATGGGCATGATCATCTTCATCATCGCGTCGGGCCTCACGCTGGTGTTCGGCCTCATGGACGTGCTGAACTTCGGCCACGGCGTGTTCATCGCGCTCGGCGCCTTCGTGGCCAGCAGCGTGCTCGGCCTGATGGGCGACTGGACCGGTTCGGGCGAGCTGTGGCGCAACCTCGTCGCCGTGTTTCCGGCCATGCTGGTGGCCATGGCGGTGGCGGGCGCCGTGGGGCTGGCGTTCGAGCGCTTCATCGTGAGGCCCGTGTACGGCCAGCACCTGAAGCAGATCCTCATCACCATGGGCGGCATGATCATCGGCGAGGAGCTCATCAAGGTGATCTGGGGACCGGCGCAGGTGCCGCTGCCGCTGCCCGAGGCCCTGCGCGGCTCGCTCCTGATCGGCGATGCGGCCATCAGCAAGTACCGGCTGCTCGCGGTGGCGGTGGGCATCGTGGTGTTCGGCCTGCTCGCATGGACGCTGGGCCGCACCAAGATCGGCCTCTTGATCCGTGCCGGCGTGCAGGACCGCGAGATGGTCGAGTCGCTCGGCTACCGCATCGGCCGGCTGTTCGTCGGCGTGTTCGTGGTGGGCAGCGCGCTGGCCGGGCTGGGTGGCGTGATGTGGGGTCTGTTCCAGCAGAACCTGGTGCCGCAGATGGGCGCGCAGGTCAACGTGCTGATCTTCATCGTGATCATCATCGGCGGGCTCGGCTCGACGGGCGGCGCGCTGATCGGTGCGCTGCTCGTGGGGCTCATGACCAACTACATCGGCTTCCTGCTGCCCACGCTCACGCAGTTCGCGAGCATCCTGCTGATGGTGGCCGTGCTGCTGTGGCGGCCGCAGGGCGTGTACCCGGTGGCCAACCGTTGAGAAAGAAGAAGCCGCCATGTTCCTGAAACGACTTCTCTCCAACGACACGCCCCGAAGCCGCCTGCTGGCGCTTTTGCTGGTGGTGCTGTTCATCGCGCTGGCCTTTGCGCCTTTCATCTTCCCGGGCGTGAAGGCGCTGAGCGTCGCGGCCAAGATCCTGGTGTTCGTGGTGCTGGTCGCGAGCTTCGACCTGCTCCTGGGCTACACCGGCATCGTGAGCTTTGCGCACACCATGTTCTTCGGCATCGGCGCCTATGGCATCGCGATTTCCGCGACGCGGCTCGGGCCCGGCTGGGGCGCGGTGCTGCTGGGCCTCGGGGCGGCGCTCGCGGTCTCGCTGGTGCTCTCGTTCGCCATCGGGTTGTTTTCGCTCAGGGTGCGCGCGATCTTCTTCGCGATGATCACGCTGGCGGTGGCCTCGGCGTTCCAGACGCTGGCCTCGCAGCTGTCGGATTTCACGGGCGGCGAAGACGGGCTCACCTTCAAGCTGCCCGAGCTGATCTCGCCGAGCTTCGAGTTCGCCGAAGAACCGTTCCTCGGCGTCTCGCTCGACGGCCGGCTGCTGTGCTACTACATGCTCTTCGTGACCGCCGTGGTGCTGGTGCTCGCGCTGCTGCGCATCGTGAATTCGCCCTTCGGCCGCGTGCTGCAGGCGATCCGCGAGAACGAGTTCCGCGCCGAGGCCATCGGCTACCGCGTGGTGGTCTACCGCACCACGGCGGCCGTGCTGTCGGCGCTGTTCGCCACGCTGGCCGGCGCCATGCTCGCGATCTGGCTGCGCTACAACGGGCCCGATACCTCGCTGAGCTTCGAGATCATGATCGACGTGCTGCTGATCGTGGTGATCGGCGGCATGGGCACGATCTACGGCGCGGCCATTGGCGCGGTGCTGTTCGTGCTGGCGCAAAGCTACCTGCAAGACCTGCTGCGCGTGGGCAGCGAGGCCGCGAGCGGACTGCCGTGGCTTGCTGCGCTGCTGTCGCCCGACCGGTGGCTGCTGTGGCTGGGGGTGCTGTTCGTGCTCTCGGTGTATTACTTTCCGACCGGCATCGTCGGCAAGCTCAGGGCGAGGGCCGCGCGATGAGCACCGATCCTTCCGTTCAGGTGGTCTCCCGCTACGCGCAGCTCGCGGGCCGCGAGGTCCACTGGCTCGAATGGGGCGCGGCGGACGCGCCGGTGATCATCGCGTGGCATGGCCTGGCGCGCACCTGCCGCGACATGGACGAGCTGGCGCAGCACTTTGCCGCCCGTGGCTTCCGCGTGATCTGCCCCGACACCATCGGCCGCGGGCTGAGCCAGTGGAGCCCGCTGCCCGACGAGGAATACCAGCTGTCTTACTACGCCCGCATGGCGGCTGCGCTGTGCGACGAATTGCGCCTGGACCGCGTGCACTGGGTCGGCACCTCCATGGGCGGCGCCATCGGTACGGTCTGCGCTTCGGGCTTGTTCGAGCCGCGCATGAGGGCGCGCATCGCGAGCCTGGTGCTGAACGACAACGCGCCGCAGCTCGCGCAGTCCGCCATCGAGCGCATCCGCGCCTACGCAGGCCAGCCGCCCGCGTTCGATACCGTGGCAGAGCTCGAGCTGTTCTTCCGCACCGTCTACAAGCCCTATGGCTGGCTCAGCGATGCGCAGTGGCGCCGCCTGACCGAAAGCTCCACGCGCCGCCTTCCCGACGGCCGCGTGACGCCGCACTACGACCCGGCCATGGTCCGGCAGTTCAGCGCGCACGACAACGACTACCTGATCTGGCCGCACTACGACGTCATCGAGGTGCCGGTGCTGTGCCTTCGCGGCGCCGAATCCGACCTGGTGCTGCCCGAAGTCACGCAGCAGATGCAGGAGCGGGGGCCGGGCGCCGCCGGGCTGTTGCAGGTGATCGAAATCCAGGGGTGCGGCCACGCGCCCGCGCTCAACGTGCCGGAACAACTGGACCTGGTCGAAGGGTTTATCAACGCCGCCGGTCGCTGAAGGCGAGTCGGCGGGACAATCGCCGCCGATTCCAACCACAAGGATTTACCCATGGCGCTTTCGCTCTACGACCTCTCGGTGCCGGTCTTCTCGCGCGGTCTTGGCCAGCTCACCCATGTGCTCGAGAAGAGCCTGGCGCATGCCAAGGCCAACGACATCGATCCCGCGGCGCTCGTGGATGCGAAGCTCGCACCCGACATGATCACGCTGGCGGGCCAGGTCCAGCGGGCGAGCGACGCATCGAAACTCGGCGTGGCGCGCATCTCGGGCATCGCGGCGCCGAGCTTTCCCGATGAGGAAAAGACCTACGACGAACTGCTGGCCCGCATAGCGAAGACGCAGGCGTTTCTCGCCACCGTGGACCGCACGCTGATCGACGGCCAGGAAGAACGCCAGGTGACCATCAAGTCGCGCGAAGGCGAGGCGCATTTCACGGCACAACGCTATCTGCTGCAGTTCGCGCTGCCGAACTTCTTCTTCCATGTGACCACCGCCTACGACGTGCTGCGGCACAAGGGCATGCCCATCGGCAAGATGGACTACCTGGGGAAGTTCTAGGGCCCTGTGGCGGGCCGGGTGGGCCAGCCCGCGAGGTTGCGTTCGGCAATGCCTGCCAGCGCGGTGATCCATGCGGGGCTGTCGTTCAGGCAGGGGATGTAGCTGAAGGCCTCGCCGCCCGCATGCATGAAGGCTTCGCGGCCTTCCATTGCAATTTCTTCCAGCGTTTCCAGGCAGTCGGCCGGAAAGCCCGGGCACACCACGTCGACCCGCTTGACCCCGCTCGCGCCGAGTTCGCGCAGGGTGAGTTCGGTATAGGGCTCGAGCCACCTGGCGCGGCCGAAGCGCGACTGGAAGGTGACGCGATGTTGTGCGGCCGACAGTCCGAGGCGCACGGCCAGCAGGCGCGCGGTTTCCAGGCACTGCGCCTGGTACGGATCGCCGAGCGCGATGTTGCGCGCCGGAATGCCGTGGAAGCTCATCAGCAGCACCTCGCCGCGTCCTTCGCTCTTCCAGTGGCGCTCGATGCGCTGCGCCAACGCGTCGATGTAGGCCGGATCGTCGTGGTACTCGTTGACGAAACGGAACTCCGGAATGCGGCGCTGCCGGCGGCTCCAGTCGCTCACCGCATCAATCACGCTGGCCGTGGTGGTGGCCGAATACTGCGGGTAGGCCTGCAGCACCAGCACGCGCGTGACGCCATCGGCCAGCAGCGTGTCGAGCCGCGAAGCAATCGAGGGGCTGGCGTAGCGCATCGCGTCGCGCACCGCCACGCGGTGGCCGCGTTCGCCGAGCCAGCCGGCGAGCAGCGTGGCTTGTTTTTCCGTCCATACCTTGAGGGGCGAACCCTCGGCCATCCAGATGCTCGCGTACTTGGCGGCCGACTTGGCGGGCCGCACGCGAAGGATGATGCCGTACAGGATCACGGCCCAGAGCAGCCTGGGAATCTCGACCACGCGCGGGTCTCCGAGAAACTCCGCAAGATAAGGCCGCACGGCAGCCGCGGTAGGGGCGTCGGGCGAGCCGAGGTTGCACCAGAGTACGGCGGTGCGCGGGGCGGTGGAACTGTTGTTCCCGTTGTCTTGAGGCATGCGATATTCTCGGGCATGACTTCCGTTTCCACCGCGCTGGCGGGCGCCGAGCCGCTCGATGTCCAGCGCATCTCGGCGATCTCGCTCGACCTCGACGACACGCTGTGGCCGATCTGGCCGACCATCGAGCGTGCCGAGACCGTGCTGCAGGAATGGCTGTTGCGCGAAGCGCCCAAGACCGCGTCGCTGCTGCTGACGCCGGGCGTCCTGCGAGAACTGCGCGAAGCCACGGCCAAGGAGCGGTCGGACCTGGCGCACGACCTCAGCGCGCTGCGCCGCGAATCGATCCGCACGGCGCTGAAGCGCGCGGGCGAAGACCCGGCGCTGGCCGATCCGGCCTTCGATGCCTTCTTTGCCGAACGCCAGCGCGTGACCCTGTACGACGATGCGCTGCCGGCGCTCAAGTGGCTCAGCGAGCGCTATCCGCTGGTGGCCATTTCGAACGGCAACGCCGACGTCCACCTGACCGGCGTGGGCCGCTGGTTTCGCACTGCGTTCAACGCGCGCGCCTTCGGCAGCGGCAAGCCGCATGCGCCGATCTTCCGCGCCGCCGCCGCATCGGTCGGCCTGCTGCCCAAGGACGTGCTGCACGTGGGCGACGACGCGGAGCTCGACGTCGTGGGCGCGCTCAACGCCGGCATGCAGGCCGCCTGGCTGGTGCGCGACGAGCGGCCGTGGGTGCACGGTGCGCGTCCGCAACTGATCGTGCCGAACCTGCACGCGTTGTGCGTGGCGCTCGGCGCCTGACTTTCCGTTCTACGAGAACACGGGGCGGAAGAAGCTGCGCTCGTAGCTCAGGATGCAGCGCGTGTCTTCGGCATACCTGAAGGCCGCCTGGCACTCGGGGTCCCGCATCGAATCGGCGCGGTACTGTTCGTAGGCCGCCAGGCTCGGGAAGCTGAACATTGCCAGCGCCACGTTGTTCGCGCCTTCCGACGGCAGGAAGTAGCCGTGGTGTTGCCCGCCGAACTTCTCGACCAGCGGGATCCAGAGCTTGCCGTAGTGCTCGAATTCCTTGAGCTTGTAGGGATCGACGATGTAGCGCAGGTAGCAGGTGACCATGGTTCTTTCCGTGAAGGGCAAGCGGCTGTCGGGTGTTCAGTCCAGCTTGAAATGCGCGCGCAGCGCCGCGCAGAATTCGGCGGTGCCGCCGAGCGAGAAGGTCACGGTGTCCAGTTCCGGCGTTTCGCGCGCCTGCTGCAGGTCGAAGTCCCAGGCCGCCCCGTCTTCCAGGGCGCCTTGCGCTTCCGGAAAATTGGCGTTGGCCCAGGCCAGGACCTGCGCGACTTCGGCCAGCACCTCGCGCGTCTTCGTGGGCGATGTCGTCGCCATCGCGTCGAAGGTGCCGTGGCCTTCGGTGTCTTCGCTGTAGTCGAAATCCAGGTAGCGCAGTTCGGTCATGGTGAAGTCGATGCATGGGCTGCGGCCAGTCCGCTGCGGACTGCGCCTTCGAGTGTGGCGGGGTAGGGGCCTTCGGTGTAGTCGCCGCAGGCCTGCAACCCCGGCGCGATTTTCGCTGGGGGCCGTACGAGCCCCGGCGTGCAGGCGAAGGTGGCGCGCTTCTCGACCACGGTCTGCACGGGCTGCAATCCGGCCTGGCCCAGCTGGGTTGCGGCTTGTGCAATGGCTTGGTGTTCCAAGGCTTCGCGCGGCGTGTCGTTCGCGCTCACGACCATCGCCAGCACGCCTTCGGGACCGCCGAGCTGGCCGCGGTCGAACACGAACTGGGCCGGCGCGGCCTTGGGGTCGCTGCGCAGCGCCAGCATCGGCTCCGCGAGCGGCGTGGCGCCGCGCAGGTAGATCGTGGCGATGGCCTCGAAGCGCAACGCCTCGGTGGTGTCGCACCAGCGGTCGGCGGAAAGACCCGAGGCGCGAACGAGCCGCGTGGCGTCCCACGGCGCACAGGCCAGGACCACGTTGTCGAATCGCTCGCCATCGACACGCCATGTCGCGCCCTCGGGCCAGATCGCATGCACGCGGACGCCGATGCGCAGCGTGGCCTCATGTCGGGCGAGCCACGCCAGGGCGGCATCGGGCAAGAGCGCGCCCAGGTCCGCGCGTGGAAGCAGCAGGTCGGCACCGCCGCTGCCGCTGAAGAGCGCGTCGTGCAGCACCCGCAGGAACACCTCGCCGCTGGACTGGTCGACCGGGGTGTTGAGCGCGGAGACGCACAGCGGCGCGATCAGCTCTTCCATCACGCGCGGCGTGAGGCCCGCGCAGAGCGTGGCCACGGTGGTGCCCGGGTCGCAGCGGAACCCGCGCAGGCGCCATTGCACCGCGGTGCGCAGCAGCGTGGACTTGTCCCGCCAGGTCCAGCCCTCTGCCGTGAAGATGCCGGCCAGCAGGTCGAGCGGCGCCGGCAGCCGCGGCAGCTTCAGCCCGCCGCCATCGGCGAAGCGCAGCGAGAGCGGCAGCCGGAGCAGCGCCTGTTCCACGTCGACACCGACATCGCGCATCAGCTGCAGGGTGGCGGTGTAGGCGCCGATGAGGATGTGCTGCCCGTTGTCCAGCGTCAGCCCATGCATGCGGTCGACGCGCCGCGCGCGCCCGCCCGCCATGTGCGCCGTCTCGAACAGCGTCACGGCCTGGCCGAGCCGCGTGGCTTCGACCGCGCAGGCGAGGCCGGCCCAGCCGGCGCCGATGACGGCGGTCTTCAAATGCGCCCCAGCGCCTGGACTTTCCACGCCAGCCAGAACTTGCGCACCGGCGTCAGGCTCACGCGCTGGTTCAGCACCTGGAAGTCGTCACGCTCGATCTCGCGCAGCAGCGTGCGATAGATGCTGGCCATCATGAGGCCGGGCTTCTGCGTGCGGCGGTCGGCGGCGGGCAGCAAGGCCAGGGCCTCGTCGTACGCCGCATGCGCGCGCTGGGCCTGGAACTTCATGAGCGCCACGAAGCGCTCCGAATGCACGCGGTTGAGGATCTCGTGCGCCTTGACGTCGAACTTCTGCAGCTCGTTCACGGGCAGGTAGATGCGGCCGCGCAATGCGTCTTCGCCCACGTCGCGAATGATGTTGGTGAGCTGCAGCGCCAGCCCGAGCTTGTGCGCGTAGGCGGTGGTCTGCGCATCGGTCTGGCCGAAGATGCGCGCCGCGACTTCGCCCACCACGCCCGCCACCAGGTGGCAGTAGCGCGCGAGGTTCGGAAAGTCGAGGTAGCGCGTCTGGTCGAGGTCCATCTGGCAGCCGTCGATCACCTCGTTGAGCTGCCGGGGCTCGATGCCGTAGGCGGCGGCATGCGGCACAAGGGCCTGCATCACCGGGTGGCGCGGCGGGCCGGAGAAAGACTGCGCCACCTCCGTGCGCCACCAGGCCAGCTTGGTGGCCGCCACGCCAGGGTCGCTGACCTCGTCGACAACGTCGTCGATCTCGCGGCAGAAGGCATAGAACGCGGTGATCGCGGCCCGGCGCGGCTTGGGCAGAAACAGGAAGGCGTAGTAGAAACTGCTGCCCGAGGCGGCGGCCTTATCCTGTACGTATTGCTCGGGAGTCATCGGAAGGGCGCTTTCATGGCCGGCAATTGTCTCCGCATCCGGAGGGCGCGCCAGGCCAGCAAGGGCGCGTCGGATCTGCCGATCGTGGGGCGCTGCGAGAAGGTGTCGAAGCCCAGGTCTTCGATCTTGTCGAGGATGCGCAAGCCGCCCTGGACCACGAAGCGCAGCTCCCAGCCCGTGCGGCCGGGCAGGCGATGGACCAGCGGCGCACCCCGGGCCATGAGCTCGCGGGCCCAGGCGCATTCGATCGCGATCAGGTTGATGGCTTCCTGCGGCGGGGGCGCGTCGCCAAGCGGCATGAAGGCCCTGAAGCTTTCGGGCGTCAGGCCGCGGCGGGCGCAATCGGACAGCGGCGCGTAGAAGCGGCCGCGCGGCAGGTCCACGCTCGTGTCCTGCCAGAAATTGATGAGTTGCAGCGCGCTGCAGATGGCGTCGCTTTGTTCCAGCGCCTTCGCGTCGTGCACGCCATACAGGTGCAGCAGCAGGCGGCCGACGGGATTGGCGGAGCGGCGGCAGTAGTCGAGCAGCTCGGCGCGGTCGGCGTAGGTTCCGCCGCCGCTCGTCTTCTCGATGTCCTGCATGAAGGCGCTCAGCAGGTCGGCCAGCAGGGCTTCGGGCAACTCGAACTGCGCGATGCTGTGGGCCAGCGGTCCGAACACGTAGGGCCAGCGCGCGGAGCCGGGCACGCTCCCGCGCGCGGCGGCGCGGAGCTCTTCGCGATAGGCCCGAAGGTCTTCCAGCCGCTCCTCGGGCGAGGCATCGCCTTCGTCCGCGATGTCGTCCGCCGTGCGCGCGAAATGGTAGATCGCCGCTATCGGCGGTCGCAGGTGGGGTGGGCACAGCCAGGAGGCCACGGGGAAATTCTCGTAATGCGCCGGCGGCGCGGCAATGGGTGAGGGTTCAGGCACGCGGCAATTGTCCGCGACACGCGCGGCGGCACTATGCTCGCGGCGTCAGCTCCCAATCCAATTCCAAGATTCCATGAATGCACAGGCACAGGTTCCGGCCGTCCAGAGTCCGACGCACGGCGAGGCGTCTCATGCGGCGGGACCGGGCCTGACGCTTGCGGCGCTGGGCGTGGTGTTCGGCGACATCGGGACCTCGCCGCTCTATGCCTTCAAGGAAACGCTGAACCCCGAGCATGGCGTGGCGTTTTCGCCCGATACGGTGCTGGGCCTGCTCTCCCTGATCTTCTGGGGCCTCCTGTTCGTGGTCACGCTCAAGTACGTGGTGTTCGTGCTGCGTGCCGACCACGACGGCGAAGGCGGGATTCTTGCCCTGCAGGCGCTTGCGCGCAGCGCGGCCGGGGGGTCCCAGGCGCGGCCGTGGCTGTGGAACGCCATCGGCGTGCTCGGCCTCGTCGGCGCTGCCATGTTCTACGGCGACAGCCTGATCACCCCGGCCATTTCCGTGCTGTCGGCGGTCGAGGGGCTGGAGGTGCAGGCGCCGGTGCTGCAGCGTGCGGTGATCCCGGTCACCATGCTCATCCTGCTGGGGCTCTTTGCGGTGCAGCGCAAGGGGACCGGCGCGGTCGGCAAGGTGTTCGGCCCTGTCATGGTGCTGTGGTTCGGGGTGCTCGCCGTCGCGGGCGGCTGGCAGGTGCTGCAGCATCCGCAGGTGCTGGGCGCGCTCGATCCGCGCCGGGCCATCGGCTTCCTGGTCGAGCACCGGCTGCAGTCGCTCGCGGTGCTCGGCGCGGTGTTCCTGGCCTTCACTGGCGGCGAGGCGCTGTACGCCGACATGGGCCACTTCGGCACGCGGGCGATCCGGCGCGCGTGGCTCTTCATTGCGCTCCCGGGGCTGGTGCTGAATTATTTTGGCCAGGGCGCCCTGGTGCTGGCGGATCCGTCGGCCATCGACAACCCCTTTTTCAGGCTCTTTCCCGCCTGGGGCGTCTTGCCGATGGTGGTGCTGGCGGCCATGGCCACCGTGATCGCCTCGCAGGCGGTGATCTCGGGCGCTTTTTCGCTCACGGCCCACGCCATGCGCATGGGCTACCTGCCGCGCATGCGGGTGGTGCAGACCTCGGGCGCGGCCATCGGCCAGATCTACGTGCCGGTGGTCAACTGGCTGCTGATGACCGGGGTGCTGTTGCTGGTGCTGGGGTTTCGCAGCTCGGAGGCGTTGTCGGCGGCCTACGGCATCGCGGTGTCGATCACGATGGTGACGACCACGCTGCTGGCAGGCATCGTGGCCTGGGGGCTTTGGCGCTGGAACCGGGTGGCGGTGGTGCTCGGGGTCGCGGCCTTCGCCCTGGTCGACCTGACTTTCGTCGCGGCCAACAGCCTCAAGATCGCCGAAGGCGGCTGGCTCACGCTGGCCGTGGCGGCCGGGGTGATGGTGCTCTTCACCACCTGGTCCAAGGGGCGCCGCCTGGGGCTGGAAGCCGCCATGGCCGAAAGCCTGCCGCTCAGGCCCTTCTTCGAGTCGCTCGCGCTCGACATGCCGCACAGGGTGAAGGGCACGGCAGTGTTCCTGAACGCCGACGCCACGGCGGTGCCCCATGCCTTGCTCCACAACCTCAAGCACAACCAGGTGCTGCACGAGCAGGTGATCGTGCTGCGCGTGCTGGCCTGCGACACGCCGCGCGTCGATGCGCGCCTCCGCATCGAGGCCGAGCACCTGACGGATTGCATCTGGGTGGTCACGGCGCGCCATGGCTTCATGGAGCGGCCCGACGTGCCCGAGTTCATGCGGATCTTCGCCTACCAGAAAGGGCTGGCCATCGATTCGATGAAGACCTCGTACTTCGTCTCGCGGGCGTCGGTCGGCGAGGAGAACCTCCCGGGCATGAACCCCGTGCGCCGCGCGCTCTTCGGTTGGCTGCAGCGCAACGCGGGGAGGGCGTCGGACTATTTCGAGCTTCCGGACAACCGTCTGGTCGAAATGGGGCAGAGAACCTAGCCGGCGTTCAAACCGCGATTGACAGCCCTTGAGGTTTACCCTAGATTACTAACCAGTGGGTCAGTAATTGACCAGGTTCGACCTTTCCAGGGTGTCTCATGACCGCCTCTTCCGGCTTTTCTCCTGCCCGCGGCGCCATTGCATGGCTGCTGCTTCCCGCCTTGTTCCTGGTCGGCTGCTCGCAGTCGAAACCAGCCGAGGAGCCCGTGCGAGCGGTCAAGCTGGTGACGGTGGGCACCAGCGACTTCGATGCCCAGCCCGAGTTCTCGGCCGAGGTCCGCGCCCGGGTCGAATCGCGTCTCGGCTTCCGCGTGGGGGGCAAGATCACCCGGCGCCAGGCCGAGCTCGGCCAGCATGTGCAGGCCGGCCAGGTGCTGGCCCAGCTCGACCCGCAGGACTACCGGCTGGCGGCCGATGCGGCGCGGGCCCAGCTCGCCGCGGCGCAGACCAACCGCGATCTCGCCGCGGCAGACCTCAAGCGCTACCGTGAACTGCGCGAGCAGAACTTCATCAGCGGCGCCGAGCTGGAGCGCCGCGAGTCCACCTGGAAGTCCGCGCAGGCCCAGCTCGAGCAGGCGCAGGCCCAGCTTTCGTCGCAGGGCAACCAGGCGAGCTACACCACGCTGGTGGCGGACGTCGCCGGCATCATCACCGCCATCGAAGCCGAGCCGGGGCAGGTGGTGCAGGCCGGAACGCCGGTCGTCCGCATCGCCCAGGACGGGGCGCGCGACGTGGTGTTTGCGGTGCCCGAAGACCGCGCCGGGCTGATCAGGCCCGGTTCGCCCGTCACGGTGCGCGGCTGGTCGGGCGGCGCCGAGCTGCAGGGCCAGGTGCGCGAGGTGGCCGCCAGCGCCGACGCGGTCACGCGCACCTATTCGGTCAAGGTGGCCATCGATGCGGCCACCTCGCCGCCGCTCGGTGCCACCGTCTATGCGCGCCCGCAGGCGCTGGCCCGCACCGGTGTCGCGGTCATGAAGCTGCCGACCAGCGCGTTGCGCCAGGAGGGCAAGGGCACCGCGGTCTGGGTGCTCGACAAGGCGACCATGACGGTGCGCTCGCAGCCGGTGCAGGTGGCCACGGCCGACGGCAACGAGGCCGTGATCGGCGGCGGGCTCGCGCCCGGCATGATGGTCGTGGCCGCGGGCGTGCACGTGCTCTCGCCAGGGCAGAAGGTCACCGTCTACCAGAGCAAGGAGGCTGCCGCGGCAGCCGCCAATGCGAAGGAGCCGGCACAGCAAGCCGGGGCCGCTTCGGCCACGAAGAAGGAGATCGCAGCAGGTGCGGCCAAATGAGCCAGGGCGCTGCGAACACCGACAAGCCCGCCGGCTTCAATCTCTCCAAATGGGCGCTGGACCACGCGCCGCTCACGCGCTACCTGATGGTGGTGCTGATGGTGCTGGGAGCCTTTGCCTACTTCCAGCTCGGGCAGGACGAAGATCCGCCGTTCACCTTCCGGGCCATGGTGGTGCGCACCTACTGGCCCGGCGCCACCGCGCAGCAGGTGGCCGAGCAGGTCACCGACAAGCTCGAGCGCACGCTGCAGGAGGCACCCTACGCCGACAAGATCCGCAGCTATTCGAAGCCGGGTGAGTCGCAGATCATCTTCCAGATCAAGGACTCGTCCAAGGCCGGCGACGTCGCCAATGTCTGGTACACGGTGCGCAAGAAGATCGGCGACATCCGCAACACCTTGCCCGCAGGCGTGCAGGGGCCGTTCTTCAACGACGACTTCGGCGACGTCTATGGCGTGATCTACGCGCTTGAAAGCGAAGGCTTCAGCTACGCCGAGCTCAAGACCCTGGCCGACGAGGTGCGCCAACAGTTGCTGCGCGTGAAGGACGTCGCCAAGGTCGACCAGTTCGGCGTGCAGGACGAGAAGGTCTACATCGAGATCTCGCAGAAGCGCGTGGCCCAGCTCGGGCTGGACTTCAGCGCGGTGCTGGCGCAGCTGGGCTCGCAGAACGCGGTGGAAAGCGCGGGCACGATCCAGTCGCCGCTCGACGTGGTGCAGGTGCGCGTGGCAGGGCAGTTCACCAGCGTGGAGCAGCTGCGCGAGATGCCGATCCGCGGCAGCTCGGGCAACCAGATCAAGCTCGGCGACATTGCCGACATCCACCGCGGCTACATCGATCCGCCGGCCGTCAAGGTGCACCACCAGGGCAAGGAAGTCATCGCGCTCGGCGTCTCCATGGCCAAGGGCGGCGACATCATCGCGCTGGGCAAGGCGCTGCGCGCCACCACCGCGACCATCGACCAGCGCCTGCCGGCCGGCGTGAAGCTCGCGCAGGTGCAGGACCAGCCGGTGTCGGTGGCCAGCTCGGTCAACGAGTTCGTCGGCGTGCTGATCGAGGCCGTGGCCATCGTGCTGGCGGTGAGCATCATCTCGCTCGGCCTGCACAAGGGCGGGCGCTTCGGCTGGTACATCGACGTCCGGCCCGGGCTGGTGGTGGCCATCACGATCCCGCTGGTGCTGGCCGTGACCTTCCTGGCCATGAACTACTTCGGGATCGGGCTGCACAAGATATCGCTGGGGTCGCTCATCATCGCGCTCGGCCTGCTGGTGGACGACGCGATCATCGCCGTCGAGATGATGGTGCGGAAGATGGAGGAGGGCTACGACAAGGTGCGCGCAGCCACCTTCGCCTACGACGTGACCGCCAAGCCCATGCTCACCGGCACGCTCATCACCGCCGCGGGCTTCCTGCCGATCGGCATCGCCAAGTCGGTGACCGGTGAATACACCTTCGCGATCTTCGCGGTGACGGTGATCGCGCTGGTGCTGTCCTGGATCGTCTCGGTGTACTTCGTGCCCTACCTGGGCACGCTGCTGCTCAAGGTGAAGCCGCACGACCCCGATGCGCCGCCGCACGAACTGTTCGACACGCCGTTCTACAACGCCTTCCGCCGCACGGTGAACTGGTGCGTGCAGCATCGTTGGCTGACCATCCTCGCCACGGTGTTCATCTTCGGGCTGGGCATCGTCGGCATGGGCAAGGTGCAGCAGCAGTTCTTCCCGGATTCGAGCCGGCCCGAGATCATGGTGGACATCTGGTTCCCCGAGGGCACCTCGTTCCCCGCGAACGAAGAGGTTGCCAGGCGGGTCGAGCAACGCATCATGAAGGAAGAGGGCGTGAAGACGGTGAGCACCTGGATCGGCTCCGGCGTGCCGCGCTTCTACCTGCCGCTGGACCAGGTCTTTCCGCAGACCAACGTCTCGCAGCTCATCGTGCTGGCCAAGGACCTGAAGGTGCGCGAAAGCCTGCGCATCAAGCTGCCGACCCTGCTGGCGCAGGAGTTCCCTGAAGTGCGCGGCCGCGTGAAGCTGCTGCCCAACGGGCCACCGGTGCCCTACCCGGTGCAGTTCCGCGTCATCGGCACCGAGCCTGCGCAATTGCGCATGCATGCCGACGAGGTCAAGGCCGTGCTGCGCGAGAACACCAACATGCGCGGCGTGAACGACAACTGGAACGAATCGGTCAAGGTGATCCGGCTCGAGGTCGACCAGGCCAAGGCGCGCGCGCTCGGCGTCACCAGCCAGGCAATCGCCCAGGCCTCCAAGACGATGTTCTCTGGCACCACCGTGGGCCAGTACCGTGAGAACGACCTCTTGATCGACATCGTGCTGCGCCAGTCCGCGGACGAGCGCGAGGCCATCTCGGACATCGGCAACGCCTACCTGCCCACCACCACGGGCCGATCGATCCCGCTGACGCAGATCGCGCGGCCGGTGTTCAGCTGGGAGCCGGGCGTGATGTGGCGCGAGAACCGCGACTACGCCATCACCGTGCAGGGCGACGTGGTCGAGGGCCTGCAGGGCGCGACCGTGACCGAGCAGCTGCTGCCGAAGCTGCGCCAGCTCGAAGCCGGCTGGCACGCGGCCGGCGAGGGCGCCTACCGCATCGAGGTGGCCGGCGCGGTCGAGGAAAGCAGCAAGGGCTCGGCGTCCATCGTGGCCGGCGTGCCGATCATGCTGTTCCTGGTGTTCACGCTGCTGATGCTCCAGCTGCACAGCTTCAGCCGTTCGCTGCTGGTGTTCATCACCGGGCCGATGGGCATTGCCGGGGTGGCAGGCGCGCTGCTGCTGCTGAACCGGCCCTTCGGCTTCGTGGCGCTCCTGGGCGTGATCGCGCTGATGGGCATGATCCAGCGCAACGCGGTGATCCTGATCGACCAGATCGAGAGCGACCGCGAGGCGGGCGTGCCGGCCTGGGACGCGATCGTCGAATCGGCCGTGCGGCGGCTGCGGCCGATCGTGCTCACGGCCGCGGCGGCGGTGCTGGCGATGATCCCGCTCTCCCGCAGCGTTTTCTGGGGCCCGATGGCCGTGGCCATCATGGGCGGGCTGATCGTGGCAACCGTATTGACCCTGCTGGCACTGCCGGCAATGTACGCCGCGGCGTTCCGTGTCAAGCGGGAGCCGAAAGAGGCTCCGATTAGCGCTTAAAATAGCGGGTTGACCGATTTCAGGCGGACGGTCTTTGGGCAGCGGCTACCCGTTGCACCAGGGCCGTCCGCTTTTGCATTCACCTGAAAAATGGCAATAGCGCGGGTGGCGAAATTGGTAGACGCACCAGGTTTAGGTCCTGACGTTCGCAAGAACGTGCCGGTTCGAGTCCGGCCCCGCGCACCAGCCACACCCCTCACAAGGAAGACACCATGACCGTGACCGTTGAAACTCTCGAGAAGCTCGAACGCAAGATCACGCTGACCCTGCCGGTCGGCACCATCCAGTCCGAAGTCGATTCGCGCCTCAAGAAGCTCGCGCGCACCGTCAAGATGGACGGCTTCCGTCCGGGCAAGGTGCCGATGAACGTCGTGGCCCAGCGCTATGGCTACTCGGTCCACTACGAAGTCATGAACGACAAGGTCGGTGAAGCCTTCTCGCAAGCCGCCAACGAAGCCAAGCTGCGCGTGGCCGGCCAGCCCCGCATCACCGAGAAGGAAGAGTCGCCCGAAGGCCAGCTGGCCTTCGACGCCGTCTTCGAGGTGTTTCCCGAAGTCAAGATCAACGACCTGGCCGGTGCCGAAGTCGAGAAGCTCTCGGCCGAAGTGGGCGACGACGCGATCGACAAGACGCTCGACATCCTGCGCCGCCAGCGCCGCACCTTCGCCCAGCGCGCGCAAGACGCCGTGGTGCAGGACGACGACCGCGTGACGGTCGACTTCGAAGGCAAGATCGACGGCGAACCCTTCCAGGGCGGCAAGGCCGAAGACTTCCAGTTCATCGTCGGCGAAGGCCAGATGCTGAAGGAATTCGAAGATGCCGTGCGCGGCATGAAGTCCGGCGACAGCCGCACCTTCCCACTGTCGTTCCCGGCCGACTACCACGGCAAGGACGTGGCCGGCAAGCAGGCCGACTTCATGGTCACCGTGAAGAAGATCGAAGCCTCGCACCTGCCCGAAGTCAACGAACAGCTGGCCAAGTCGCTCGGCATTCCCGACGCAACGGTCGAGGGCCTGCGCGCCGACATCAAGAAGAACCTCGAGCGCGAAGTGAAATTCCGCCTCTTGGCCCGCAACAAGAATGCCGTGATGGACACCTTGCTGGCCAACGCCGAGCTCGACCTGCCGAACGCCAGCGTGCAATCGGAAGTGAACCGCATGGTCGAAGGCGCCCGTGCCGAGCTCAAGCAGCGCGGCATCAAGGACGCGGACAAGGCGCCGATCCCCGACGAAGTCTTCCGCCCGCAGGCCGAGCGCCGCGTGCGCCTGGGCCTCGTGGTGGCCGAACTGGTGCGCGCCAACAACCTGCAGGCCAAGCCCGAGCAGATCAAGGCCCACATCGACGAGCTGGCCGCCAGCTACGAAAAGCCCGCCGACGTCGTGCGCTGGTATTTCAGCGACAACAACCGCCTGGCCGAAGTCGAGGCCGTGGTCATCGAGAACAACGTGACCGAGTTCGTGCTCGGCAAGGCCAAGGTCAACGAAAAGTCCGTGACGTTCGACGAACTGATGGCACAGCAGCAGGGCTGATCGCCACCCGGCAGCCGCAGACGCGAATGGGGCTTGTGCTTTGCGGCACGAGCCCCATTTCACTCAGGCGTACAGTCAGAAACGAACAGCGAACGAACCCCTTCCGGAGAGCAAATCAATGAGCGCACAGGAAATCACAGGCCTCGGCATGATCCCGATGGTCATCGAGCAGTCGGGCCGCGGCGAGCGGTCCTACGACATCTACTCGCGTCTTCTCAAGGAACGCATCATCTTCCTGGTGGGCGAAGTCAACGACCAGACCGCCAACCTCGTGGTGGCGCAGCTGCTGTTCCTGGAGAGCGAGAACCCGGACAAGGACATTTCGTTCTACATCAACTCCCCGGGCGGCAGCGTGAGCGCCGGCATGGCCATCTACGACACCATGCAGTTCATCAAGCCCGACGTGTCGACGATGTGCATCGGCTTTGCGGCCAGCATGGGCGCCTTCCTCCTGGCGGCCGGCGAAAAGGGCAAGCGCTTCTCGCTGCCCAATTCGAAGATCATGATCCACCAAGTGCTCGGCGGCGCGCGCGGCCAGGCCACGGACATCGAGATCCATGCCCGCGACATCCTGCGCACCAAGGACCAGATGAACCGCATCCTGGCCGAACGCACAGGCCAGCCGCTCGAAAAAGTCAAGTCGGACACCGAACGCGACTATTTCCTGACGGCGGACGAAGCCAAGGACTACGGCCTGGTCGACCAGGTCATTGCAAAACGCAGCTGATCGGCAAGCCCGCCCCGCGGCGCCGGTGGCGCCAAAAAGGCACAAACGGCGTTTTCCACGAGGGAAACGCCGTTTTTGTTTAGTTATCATTGTCCCTACCCCTTTACGAGGCACCTGTCCATGGCCGAAAAAAAAGGCTCCTCCAGCGAAAAAACGCTTTATTGCTCGTTCTGCGGCAAGAGCCAGCATGAGGTCAAGAAGCTGATCGCGGGCCCTTCGGTCTTCATCTGCGACGAGTGCATCGATCTTTGCAACGAGATCATCCGCGACGAGCTCCCGGCCGGCGACGAGGCGCGCGAGGCGCGCAGCGACCTGCCCACGCCGCTGGAGATCAAGACCAACCTGGACAACTACGTGATCGGCCAGGAGCCGGCCAAGCGCATGCTGTCCGTGGCGGTCTACAACCACTACAAGCGCCTGCGCCACAAGGAAAAGGCCAAGGGCGACGACGTCGAGCTCAGCAAGAGCAACATCCTCCTGATCGGCCCCACGGGCTCGGGCAAGACGCTGCTGGCGCAAACGCTCGCCCGCATGCTCGACGTGCCCTTCGTCATGGCCGATGCCACCACGCTGACCGAAGCCGGCTACGTGGGCGAAGACGTCGAGAACATCATCCAGAAGCTGCTGCAAAGCTGCAACTACGAGGTCGAGCGGGCCCAGCGCGGCATCGTCTACATCGACGAAATCGACAAGATCTCGCGCAAGTCGGACAACCCCTCCATCACCCGCGACGTGTCGGGCGAGGGCGTGCAGCAGGCGCTGCTGAAGCTCATCGAAGGCACCATGGCCAGCGTGCCGCCCCAGGGCGGGCGCAAGCACCCGAACCAGGACTTCCTGCAGATCGACACGACCAACATCCTGTTCATCTGTGGCGGCGCCTTTGCCGGCCTCGAGAAGGTCATCGAGAACCGCACCGAAGCCTCTGGCATCGGCTTCGGCGCCTCGGTCAAGAGCAAGGCGCAGCGCAGCATCACCGAGGTGTTCCGCGAAGTCGAGCCCGAAGACCTGATCAAGTTCGGCCTGATCCCCGAACTGGTGGGCCGCATGCCCGTGGTGGCTTCGCTGGCCGAGCTCAGCGAAGACGCGCTGGTGCAGATCCTGACCGAGCCCAAGAATGCCGTCGTCAAGCAGTTCACGAAGCTGCTGCAGATGGAGGGCGTCGACCTCGAGATCCGTCCCGCGGCGCTCAAGGCCATTGCGCGCAAGGCGCTTGCGCGCAAGACCGGCGCGCGGGGACTGCGCTCCATCCTCGAGCAATCGCTGATCGACACCATGTTCGAGCTGCCGAATGCCACCAACGTCGACAAGGTTGTGGTCGAAGAATCCACAATCGATGAAAACAAGCCGCCGCTCCTCGTGTACCGCGAGGCGGCCAAGAAGGCCTGAATGAACGCGGCGCCGGCGCTTTCCACCGAGGCCGCCGGCGCCTTCGACAAAGAACGTGTGCACGGGCTTGAAATGCCCGCCGGCCCATCCATCTTTGCCTGATCAATCAAAGGATATTCATGTCCGGTCATACCCCCCTGCCTGCCGACGCGATCGACCTGCCGCTGCTGCCGCTGCGCGACGTCGTCGTGTTCCCCCACATGGTGATCCCGCTCTTCGTGGGGCGGCCCAAGAGCATCAAGGCACTCGAGCTGGCCATGGAGGCCGAGCGCCGCATCATGCTGGTGGCGCAGAAAGCCGCCGCCAAGGACGAGCCCTCGGTCGAGGACATGTTCGAGGTCGGCTGCGTCTCCACCATCCTGCAGATGCTCAAGCTGCCCGACGGCACCGTGAAGGTGCTGGTCGAGGGCCAGCAGCGCGCCCGCGTGAACCGCATCGACGACGGCGAGACCCATTTCACCGCCAACGTGACGCCGGTCGAGGCGCCTGAAGGCGGCGAAAAGGGCACCGAGGTCGAGGCGCTGCGCCGTGCCGTGATGCAGCAGTTCGACCAGTACGTCAAGCTCAACAAGAAGATCCCGCCCGAGATCCTTACCTCGATCTCGAGCATCGACGATCCCGGCCGCCTGGCCGACACCATCGCGGCCCACCTGCCGCTCAAGCTCGACAACAAGCAGGCCGTGCTCGACCTGGCCGACGTCAAGTCGCGCCTGGAGAACCTGTTCGGCCAGCTGGAGCGCGAGGTCGACATCCTCAACGTCGACAAGAAGATCCGCGGCCGCGTGAAGCGCCAGATGGAAAAGAACCAGCGCGACTTCTACCTCAACGAGCAGGTCAAGGCGATCCAGAAGGAGCTCGGCGAAGGCGAAGAGGGCGCGGACATCGAGGAGATCGAGAAGAAGATCAAGCTCGCCAAGATGCCCAAGGAAGCGCTCAAGAAGGCCGAGGGCGAGCTCAAGAAGCTCAAGCTGATGTCGCCCATGTCGGCCGAAGCCACGGTGGTACGCAACTACATCGACGTGCTGGTGGCCCTGCCCTGGAGCAAGAAGACCAAGATCAAGCACGACCTGGCCAATGCCGAGGCGGTGCTCAATGCCGACCACTACGGCCTGGAGAAGGTCAAGGACCGCATCCTCGAATATCTCGCGGTGCAGCAGCGCGTCGACAAGGTGAAGGCGCCGATCCTCTGCCTGGTGGGCCCGCCGGGCGTGGGCAAGACCTCGCTCGGGCAGTCGATCGCCAAGGCGACCGGCCGCAAGTACACCCGCATGGCGCTGGGCGGCATGCGCGACGAGGCCGAGATCCGCGGCCACCGCCGCACCTACATCGGCGCTCTGCCGGGCAAGGTGCTGCAGGGCCTGAGCAAGATCGGCACGCGCAATCCGCTGTTCCTGCTCGACGAGATCGACAAGCTCGGAACCGACTTCCGCGGCGACCCGTCGAGCGCGCTGCTCGAGGTGCTCGACCCGGAGCAGAACCACACCTTCGGCGACCACTACGTCGAGGTCGACTTCGACCTGTCCGACGTGATGTTCGTCGCCACCTCGAACTCGATGAACATCCCGCCGGCGCTGCTCGACCGGATGGAAGTCATCCGCCTCTCGGGCTACACCGAGGACGAGAAGACCAACATCGCGATCAAGTACCTGCTGCCCAAGCAGATGAAGAACAACGGCGTGAAGGAAGACGAGCTGCTCGTCACCGAAGAGGCCGTGCGCGACATCGTGCGCTACTACACGCGTGAAGCCGGCGTGCGTTCGCTGGAGCGCGAGCTCTCCAAGATCTGCCGCAAGGTGGTGAAGGCCCTGCTGCTCAAGAAGATGACGCCGAAGGTCACGGTCGACGGCAGCAACCTCAACGACTTCCTGGGCGTTCGCAAGTACAGCTTCGGCCTCGCCGAGAAGCAGAACCAGGTCGGCCAGGTGGTCGGGCTGGCGTGGACCGAAGTGGGCGGCGACCTGCTCACCATCGAGGCCGTCACCATGCCCGGCAAGGGCGTGATCAGCCGCACCGGTTCGCTCGGCGACGTGATGAAGGAATCGGTCGAGGCCGCGCGCACCGTGGTGCGCAGCCGCTCGCGCCGCCTGGGCATCAAGGACGAGGTATTCGAGAAGCGCGACATCCACATCCACGTGCCGGACGGCGCAACGCCCAAGGACGGCCCGAGCGCGGGCGCCGCGATGACCACGGCCTTCGTGTCGGCGCTCACCGGCATCCCAGTGCGCGCGGACGTCGCCATGACCGGCGAGATCACGCTGCGCGGCGAGGTCACGGCCATCGGCGGCCTGAAGGAAAAACTGCTGGCGGCGCTGCGCGGCGGCATCAAGACCGTGCTGATTCCCGAAGAGAACGCAAAAGACCTTCAGGACATTCCCGAGAACGTGAAGAACGGCCTCGAGATCGTGCCCGTGAAGTGGATCGACAAGGTCCTGGAGATCGCGCTCGAGAAGATGCCCGAACCCTTGTCCGACGAAGAGGTTGCTGCCTCCGCCGCTGCCGTGGCCGAACTGGCCAAGCAGCGCGAAGCGCGTGCCTCCGAAGGCTCCGTCAAACATTGATCGGCGGAACTTGCCGGGCCCCGAAAAAGTGTTCTATAATTCGAGGCTCGAAACGCGGGAATAGCTCAGTTGGTAGAGCGCAACCTTGCCAAGGTTGAGGTCGAGAGTTCGAGACTCTTTTCCCGCTCCAGTTTTTGAAAAAGGGAAGCACTGCTTCCCTTTTTTTCGCGAGTTCGATTTCGTTTTTCAGCAGCGTGGCGCGATAGCAAAGCGGTTATGCAACGGATTGCAAATCCGTCCAGCCCGGTTCGACTCCGGGTCGCGCCTCCACCATCTCCTGATCAATTCGATCCACCCTCCTTCAAAAAACAGCCCCGCCAACCTGCGTTGCCGGGGCTCGTTTCGTTTGGGTTATCGTCGATGTTCAAACCCGAGGCCCGGATGGTGAAATTGGTAGACACATCGGACTTAAAATCCGCCGCTTCCTTAATCGGGGCATACGGGTTCGACCCCCGTTCCGGGCACCATATTTAGACAAGGGAGCACTCCATGCCTCGTTACAACGCTCCATTCGAGATCCACGTGCACGGCGACGTGGCGCTGCGGTCCGACGTCACCTTCGACCAGATCCAGGAAGCGCTCAAGCCGCTCTGGGCCTATTCGGGCGCCAAGTCGCTGGCCGACGGTGCCACGAGCACCTACGAAGAAGAGCCCGGCATCCGTTTCGAGCAGAAGGAGCACATGCTCCAGATGTGCTGGACCGTGCCGGGCGATGACGACTTCCGCCAGGCCCTCGATGAAATGTGCATGGCCCTCAATGAACTGTCGGAGCGCGGCGCCGCCATCGAAGTCACCTTCTACGACACCGACTTCGACGAGGAAGAGGGCGACCCGGACGAAGAATCGCGCGACGATTTCCTGATGCTGTTCGTCGGCCCGAATCCGGCCGCGATCATGCAGGTGCAGCGCGACCTGCTGGTGGAAGACGTCGTCAACCTGATGGAACGCCACTTCGATGGCGCCGAGCTCGGCGGCGTGGTGGCCGAGATCGACCGGCTCTTCAGCGACCGCTTCGACGCGCTCGTGAATTCGCTCGAGATCGGCAAGCGCCCGCGCGGCACGGGCGGCAGTGGCAGCGGTGGTGGACATGGCGGCGGACGCCGTCCGCGCCACCTGCACTGACACGGGTCCATCCGACTCACGGCGCCGCGATTTCACCGCCGCATGGCGCTGTTCCCGTCTTCTGCCCTGAACCCTGGCGTGCGCAAGCGCGAGGTGTTCGGCTGGGCGATGTACGACTTCGCCAACTCGGGCTACACCACCGTCGTCATCACGGCGGTGTTCGCCGCCTACTTCGTCGGTGGCGTCGCCAAGGGCGCGCCCTGGGCCGCCTTTGCATGGACCGCGGCGCTCAGCGTCTCCTATGCCATCGTGATGCTCTCCATGCCCGCCATCGGGGCTTGGGCCGACCGCCGCGCGGCCAAGAAGCGCGTGCTGGCCGTGGCGACGGCGGGCTGCGTGCTCGGCACGGCCGCACTGGCGCTCACGCCGGGCTTTTCGGGCACCACGGGCGTCGCGGTGGCCATGGGCCTGGTGATCGTGTCGAACACTTTCTATTCGTACGGCGAATCGCTGACCGGCGCGTTCCTGCCCGAGCTCGCCACGGCCGAGGGCATGGGAAAGGTCAGCGGGTGGGGCTGGGCCTTCGGCTACGTCGGCGGCATGCTGGCGCTCGGCACGTGCCTGGCGTACGTGCTGGCCTCGCAGGCAAAGGGGCTGCCGGCATCGCACTTCGTCCCGGTCACGATGCTGATCACGGCCGCCATCTACGGCACGGCCGCTTGCGCCACCTTTGCGCTCCTGCCCGAGCGCGCGAGGCCCCGTGCGACCGACACCGCATCGAGCGCCTGGCGGCAGTTGCGGGCCACGTTCCGCGAGGCACGCGCCTACCGCGACTTCATGTGGCTCCTGGTCTGCACGGTGTGCTACCAGGGCGGCGTGGCAGTGGCCATCACGCTCGCGGCGATCTATGCCGAGCAGGTGATCGGCTTCGTGGCGAGCGAGACCATGGTGCTGATCTTCGTGCTCAACATCGCGGCCGCGGTCGGCGCCTTTTCGTTCGGCTATGTACAGGACCGCATCGGCCACAAGATCGCGCTGGCCGGCACGCTGGTGGCATGGATCGCGGTCTGCGTCATCGCGGCCCTGGCGACCACCAAGGGCGCCTTCTGGTGGGCCGCCGCCATCGCCGGGCTTGCCATGGGCTCCAGCCAGTCGGCTGGCCGCGCGATGACCGGCTACCTTGCGCCGCCGCGGCAGCTGGCCGAATTCTTCGGGCTCTGGACTTTTGCGACGCGGCTCGCGAGCATCATCGGCCCGCTGATGTACGGGGCCATCACCTGGGCCGCGGGCGGCAACCAGCGCATTGCCATTCTCTCGACGGCGGTGCTGTTCATTGCAGGGCTCGTGCTCCTGCTGCCCGTCGACATGGCGCGCGGCCGGCAAGCCGCGCTGCGCAATCGCTAGGCCCTGCGGCTCAGGGCATCTGCTGCTGCAGCAGCTTGGGCACCCGGTAGCGCTCGCCGTCGTAGCGCAGCGTCACGGTGTTGAACCGCGCGGGGGCGGCTTTCTCGGTGCAACCCTGGTCTTCCTGCGGCTGCGCATGGCTCTGGACCAGCGTGCGCGCGAGCTGGAGGTCGGCATAGCCGTTGCTGGACGATTTGCCGACCGACAGCATGGTGCGCAGCTTCTCGAAACGGCCGCTGCAGGTGCTGTCCCACTCGCCGCTGTCGCGGTCGAGCTCGACTTCCTGCAGCACCTGGCGCAGCTTGTTGCCGTGGTGCACGTAGAGGCGGATGGTTTCGCTCGCGGCCGAACTGCCCGGCGCCGTGCCCCTGTAGCGCACGCGCACCCCGAAGGCGCGCGTGTCGGAAGCCAGCACATAGCGCGAAGTGTCGATGCGGATGTCCTGGATGGCGGTCGCCTTGTCCTCGTCCAGCGCCTCGGGCTGGACGATCCGGCCGATCACCATGTCGCGCTCGGTGTTGCCGTTGTCGGGCCGCTGGATCAGCAGCAGCTCCAGGTCGAAGATCCTGGCACCCGTGCTGCTGGTCTCGCGCGGCACCGGCAGCACCACGATGCTGCGTCCCGGAAACGCCGGCCAGGGCTTGCATGCCGCCAGGCGTTCGTCGAGCACGCGGGTCGGATGCAGCTTGGCGTGCATGCGCTCGGCCAGTCCGCTCTCGCAAGCGGCATGGACGAGGCCCGCGCCCGAAAGGCACAGCACGGGCACAACGAGGCGCAAGGCGGTGCGCATGCGGATCGGCGTCACGCGGCGGCCGTTGCCGGTGCATCGCTCGGCCGCGGCTGCCGCAGCCAGTGCGCGGCTGCGGCTTCGAGCACGGCAAGATCGCCGCTGCCCTGCAGCAGCAGCCCGCCCTGGCCGCCGTCCGCCAGCTGGCCAAGGGAGGCCAGCACGCGGCGGGTCTGCTGCGCGACGGGTGCACCGGTATCGATGAAGCGGAGCGAGGGCGGCGCATGGCGCTGCAGTTCGCTCTTCACGAGCGGGTAGTGCGTGCAGCCGAGCACGACGGTGTCGACTTCGCCCGTCGCATGTCCGAACGGACCGGCCTCGGCCATGTAGCGGGCGCAGAGCGCCTCGATGGCCGCGGTGTCGAAGCCTTCGATGGCCTTCACGAGGCCGTCGCATGGCACGGCGCGGACCGTCGCGGTGCCCGCGAAAGAATCGCGCAGCGCGGCATATTTGGCGCTGGCCAGCGTCCCGCGCGTGGCCATGACCGAGATGTGTCCCGTGCGGCTCGTCGCCACCGCGGGCTTGAGCGCGGGCTCCAGGCCCACGATGGGCAAGGCCGGATGCTCCGAGCGCAGCAGGTGGATCGCCGCCGTGGTGGCCGTGTTGCAGGCCACCACCAGCGCCTTGATGCCGTGCGCGTCGATGAGCTGCGCGGCCACCTGGCGCGAACGCTCGGTCACATAGGCGTCGCCGCGCTCGCCGTACGGCGCGAAAGCCGTGTCCGCAAAGTACACGAAGCTTTCGTGCTGCAGCTCGGCACGCAGCGCCGCAAGCACGCTGAGGCCGCCCACGCCGCTGTCGAAGACACCTATGTGAGGCATCAGAAAACCTCCGTGCTGCGCACTGCGGTGCACGCGCCTTCGGGCGGCCGGGCGTCGCTCAAGCTTCTTCCATCATGATGGTCTTGAACTCGCCGCTCGCAATGCGCTTCTGCCACTCGGCCGGGCCGGTGATGTGCGCGCTGGTTCCGCCGGCATCCACCGCCACCGTCACGGGCATGTCGACGACGTCGAATTCGTAGATGGCTTCCATGCCCAGGTCTTCGAAGCCCACCACCTTGGCGGTCTTGATGGCCTTGCTCACCAGGTAGGCGGCGCCGCCCACGGCCATAAGGTAGGCGCTCTTGTGCTTCTTGATGGCCTCGATGGCCACGGGGCCGCGCTCGGCCTTGCCGATCATCGCGATCAGGCCGGTTTCGGCCAGCATCATCTCGGTGAAGCCGTCCATGCGCGTGGCGGTGGTCGGGCCCGCGGGGCCCACGGCCTCGTCGCCGACCGGGTCGACCGGGCCGACGTAGTAGATGACGCGGTTGGTGAAGTCCACCGGCAGCTTCTCGCCCTTGGCCAGCATGCCCTGGATGCGCTTGTGCGCGGCGTCGCGGCCGGTCAGCATCTTGCCGTTGAGCAGCAGCGTCTCGCCGGGCTTCCAGCTCGCCACTTCGGCGGGCGTGAGCTTGTCGAGGTCGACGCGCTTGCTCTTGTTGGCGTCGGGCGCCCAGTTCACGTCGGGCCAGAGGTCCAGCGAGGGCGGATCGAGGTAGACCGCGCCGCTGCCGTCCATCACGAAGTGCGCATGGCGCGTGGCCGCGCAATTGGGAATCATCGCCACCGGCTTGCTGGCCGCGTGGGTCGGGTACATCTTGATCTTGATGTCGAGCACGGTGGCCAGGCCGCCCAGGCCCTGCGCGCCGATGCCCAGTGCATTGACCTTCTCGTACAGCTCGATGCGCAGCGCCTCCACCTTGCTGAGCTCGGCGCCCGAGGCTTTCTTGGCCTGCAGCTCGTGCATGTCGAGGTCGTCCATCAGGCTTTCCTTGGCCATCAGCGCGGCTTTCTCGGCGGTGCCGCCGATGCCGATGCCCAGCATGCCCGGGGGGCACCAGCCGGCGCCCATGGTCGGCACCGTCTTGAGCACCCAGTCGACCACGCTGTCGCCGGGGTTCAGCATGACCAGCTTGCTCTTGTTCTCGCTGCCGCCGCCCTTGGCCGCGACCGTCACTTCGACCGTGTTGCCCGGAACGATCTCGGTGAAGATCACCGCGGGCGTGTTGTCCTTGGTGTTCTTGCGGTCGAACTGCGGATCGGCCACCACCGAGGCGCGCAGCGTGTTGTCGGGATGGTTGTAGCCCCGGCGCACGCCTTCGTTGATGGCGTCGTCCAGCGAACCGGTGAAGCCGCCCCAGCGCACGTCCATGCCCACCTTGAGGAACACGTTGACGATGCCGGTGTCCTGGCAGATCGGGCGGTGCCCGGTCGCGCTCATCTTGCTGTTGGTGAGGATCTGCGCAATGGCGTCCTTGGCGGCGGGGCTCTGCTCGCGTTCGTAGGCGCGGGCCAGGTGGGCGATGTAGTCGGCGGGGTGGTAGTAGCTGATGTACTGCAACGCGGCGCTGATCGATTCGATCAGGTCGGCCTGCTGGATCGTGGTCGTCATGGTGGGGGATGCTTTTTGGGAGTGTGGAAACGCCCCCCGATTATCTCAGCCGGCGCGCCGACCCCGGCGGGGTATGGCATGGGTCAGGCAGCGGGCGTATCGTGGGCCGGGCGGCGGGGCCAAAGTCCTCGCCAGATGCGAGCCATTCTTATCGGCGCCATACTCGCCACACCCAAGACTGCGGAGCTTCCTTCATCATGACGACTTCCCCCAAGACCCGTGCCGAGCGCGACACCTTCGGCCCGATCGACGTGCTGGCCGACAAGCTGTGGGGTGCGCAGACACAGCGCTCGCTGCAGAACTTCGACATCTCCGGCGAGCAGCAGCCGCGCGAGATCATCAAGGCGCTGGCGCAGGTGAAGCGCGCGTCGGCCGTGGTCAACCACGCGCTCGGCCTGCAGGACGAGAAGAAGACCCAGGCCATCGTCGCCGCGGCCGACGAAGTCATCGCCGGCAAGCATCCGGGCGAATTTCCGCTCGTGGTGTGGCAGACCGGCTCGGGTACGCAGACCAACATGAACGTCAACGAGGTGCTGGCCAACCGCGCCAGCGAACTGCTCGGCGGCGAACGCGGGGAGGGGCGCCTCGTGCACCCCAACGACGACGTGAACCGCAGCCAGTCGAGCAACGACGTGTTCCCCACGGCCATGCACGTGGCCGCCGTCGAGGCCATCACGCACAGGCTGCTGCCTGCCATCGCGAAGCTGCGCGGCACGCTCGATCAAAAGGCCAAGGACTTTGCCGGCATCGTGAAGATCGGCCGCACCCACTTGCAGGACGCCACGCCGCTCACGTTGGGCCAGGAGTTCTCGGGCTATGTGGCGCAGCTGGCGCACGGCGAGGCGCATGTGCGTGCCGCGCTGCCGCACTTGTGCGAGCTGGCGCTGGGCGGCACGGCCGTCGGCACCGGGCTCAACGCGCCCAAGGGCTACGCCGAGCAGGTGGCGGCCGAGCTCGCCACGCTCACGGGCCTGCCCTTCGTGACTGCGCCCAGCAAGTTCGAAGCCATGGCCAGCGTCGATGCGCTGGTGCATGCGCACGGCGCGCTCAAGACGCTCGCGGCCAGCATGAACAAGATCGCCAACGACGTGCGCTGGCTCGCGAGCGGGCCGCGCAGCGGCATCGGCGAACTCAGCATCCCCGAGAACGAACCCGGCTCGTCGATCATGCCGGGCAAGGTCAACCCGACGCAGAGCGAAGCCATCACGATGCTGGCGGCCCAGGTGTTCGGCAACGACGTCGCCATCAACATCGGCGGCGCCTCGGGCAACTTCGAGCTCAATGTGTTCCGCCCGATGGTGGCGCACAACTTCCTGCAGAGCGTGCGCCTCCTGGCCGACGGCATGGTGAGCTTCAACGACCATTGCGCCGTGGGCATCGAGCCGAACCGCGAGCGCATCACGGAACTGGTGCAGCGATCGCTCATGCTCGTGACCGCGCTCAACACGCACATCGGGTACGACAAGTCGGCCTACATCGCGAAGAAGGCGCACAAGGAAGGCACGAGCCTGCGCGAAGCGGCCATCGCTTCGGGCCACCTCACGGCCGAGCAATTCGACCAGTGGGTGGTGCCCGAGAACATGACCGGTCAGTAGCCGACCGTGTAGCGCTGGCGCGAGTGCGCCGGCTTTTCGAGTTCGTCGATGAACGCGATTGCGTAGTCCTCGAAGCTGATCCAGCTGCGGCCCTCGGCGCTCACCAGCAGGTCGTCCGTGCCCAGGCGGAACTTGCCCGTGCGCTCGCCTTCGACGAATTCGGCGGAAGGCGAGAGAAAGGTCCAGTCGAGTTCCTTCTCGCTGCGCAGCGTGTCCAGGAACGCGCCGCCCGCGGAGGCCTCGGCCTTGTAGGCCTCGGGAAAGTTCGGCGTCTCGATCACCTTCAGCCCCGGCGCCGCGAACAGGCTGCCGGCGCCGCCCACCACCAGCAGGCGCTTCACGCCGGCGCGCTTTGCCGGCTCGATGATGGCGGCCGCCGGCACGGTGGAAAAGTGCGCGGCGCTGAACACGGCGTCGTGCCCGGCCAGCGCCTTCTCGAGCGCGGGCGCGTCGAGCACGTCGACGTCGATGGCCTTCACGTTCGCGCGGCCCGAGAGCTTGTCGCTCGCCTTGCGTGCGATGGCCGTCACGGTGTGTCCGCGGCGCAGGGCCTCTTCGAGAAGTCGGCCACCGGCACGTCCGGTGGCGCCAATGATGGCGATGTGGCTCATGAATGCTCCTGGAATGTTGATGCGAAGAGACTCATCTTAGGTTTCTGCTTTCGAAAGAAATACCTCGAAATGCGCGCTTGTTTATTCCTAAAATCGTTCGAATGGACCGATTGAATGCAATGCGGGTGTTCGTCACGGTGGTGGATTCGGGCAGCCTTTCGGCCGCGGCCGACAAGCTCGATCTTTCGCGGCCGGTGGTCACGCGCTATGTGGCCGAGCTCGAGCAGTGGACCGGCGCGCGCCTCTTGCACCGCACCACGCGCCGGCTGAGCCTCACGGCGGCCGGCGAAGAGCTGCTGCCGCGCTGCCGCCAGGTGCTCGAACTGGCGGGCGACATGCAGGCCGCGGTGCGGCATCCGGCGGAGGCGCCCCAGGGCCAGTTGCGCGTCACCTGCAGCACCTCGTTCGCGCAGGCGCAGCTGGCGGGCGCCGTGGCCGACTACGTGCGGCTCTATCCCGGCGTGGCGGTCGACCTGGTGCTGCTGGACCGTGCGGTGAACCTGGTGGACGAGCGCATCGATCTCGCCATCCGGGCGGCAGCGGAAATCGATCCGAACCTCATCGCGCGGCGGCTCACCGATTGCCGTTCGGTGGTCTGCGCGTCACCCGCCTACCTGAAGGAGCACGGCCGGCCGTCGCGGGTCGAGGAACTGGCCGAGCGCAATTGCCTCACGCATTCGTACTTCGGGCGCAGCCTCTGGAATTTCACGCGCAAGGACACCGGGGAGCCGGTGTCCGTGGCCGTGGGGGGCAACCTGTCGACCAACGATGCGGTGAGCCTGATGCACCTTGCGCGGGCCGGTGCCGGCATTGCGATGCTGCCGACCTTTCTCACGGCCGGCCACTTGAAGGCTGGTGAACTGGTGCCGCTCTTTGCCGAATGCGAACCGCAGGTGGTGGGCTTGTACGCGGTGTATGCGTCGCGCAAGCACATGCCGGCCGCGCTTCGCACGATGCTCGACTTCCTCGCCGCGCGGTTCACCGGCGTGCCCGCGTGGGACCTGCCGCCCGCGGGCTAGCACCGGCCCGGGGTCAGTGCGATCCGCCCGCCTTCGGTGCATTCGACGTCATGAGCTTGTCGGTGTAGGCAATGGCCATGGCCGAGAACAGGAACGCAATGTGGATCACGGTCTGCGCAATCAGCACGCGGTCGGTGTAGTTGTCCGCATTGATGAAGGTCTTCAGCAGGTGGATCGAGCTGATGCCGATGATGGCCGTGGCCAGCTTCACCTTGAGCACCGAGGCGTTCACATGGCTCAGCCATTCAGGCTGGTCGCGGTGGCCTTCCAGGTCCATGCGGCTCACGAAGGTCTCGTAGCCGCCCACGATCACCATGATGAGCAGGTTGGAGATCATCACCACGTCGATCAGCGCCAGCACCACCAGCATGATCACCGTCTCGTTGAGCGTGTCCACCGACGCGGTGGTCTTGTAGCCGATGCTGGTGACCAGCGCCTTCAGCGCTTCCTTGCTGCCGAACGCCGCCTCGACCAGGTGCAGCAGTTCGACCAGGAAGTGCACCACGTACACCGCCTGCGCCACGATCAGGCCCAGGTACAGCGGCAGCTGCAGCCAGCGGCTCGCGAAGATCAGCTTGGGCAGCGGACGCAGCGGCGAGCCACGGGCGGGAACGGGGGTCGGGGGGCGGTCGAAGGGATCGGGAGCGGACATTGGAGGGCTGGTTGGGAACGACCGGCGATTCTAGAGGTGCCCCCGTGACCGGCCCGTGATAACCCTGCGGACTAACATCGAACTGGATCAAGCTGTCAGTGACGCGTAAGTGACACGTCAGTGACCCGTAAGTGCGCCCGTCGACATTACGGCCGCACCCACCCAGGAGACAAGACAATGAGCAGCGCATCCAAGAACATCGAATCCGTGCTGGTCGAGAACCGCGTGTTCCCGCCCGACGCCCGCGCCAGCGCCGGCGCCCGCATCTCCGGCATGGCCGCCTACGACGCCCTGTGCAAGGAAGCCGAGCAGGACTTCGAGGGCTTCTGGTCCCGCCTGGCGAAGGACAACCTGCAGTGGACCAAGCCCTTCACCAGGACGCTGGACGAGTCGAAGGCGCCGTTCTACGAGTGGTTCGGCGACGGCGAGCTCAACGCCAGCGCCAACTGCCTGGACAGGCACATCGGCACCCCCGTGGAGAACAAGACCGCCATCGTCTTCGAGGCCGACGACGGCGCCGTCACCCGCGTCACCTACAAGGAACTGCTCGCCCGCGTGAGCCAGTTCGCCAACGCCCTGAAGGCTGCCGGCATCCAGAAGGGCGACCGCGTCATCGTCTACATGCCCATGACCGTGGAAGGCGTCATCGCCATGCAGGCGTGCGCGCGCATCGGCGCCACCCACAGCGTGGTGTTCGGCGGCTTCTCGGCCAAGGCCCTGCAGGAGCGCATCATCGATGCCGGCGCCGTGGCCGTCATCACCGCCAACTACCAGCTGCGCGGCGGCAAGGAACTGCCCCTCAAGGCCATCGTGGACGACGGCATCGCCATGGGCGGCTGCGAGTCGATCAAGACCGTGTTCGTCTATGAGCGCACGCCCACGGCCTGGAACCGCGTCGAGGGCCGCGACAAGAGCTTTGCCGAGGCGCTCCAGGGCCAGAGCACCGACTGCGCGCCCGTGCCGGTGAACGCCGAGCACCCGCTGTTCATCCTCTACACCTCCGGCTCCACCGGCAAGCCCAAGGGCGTGCAGCACGCCACCGGCGGCTACCTGCTGTGGGCCAAGCTCACCATGGACTGGACCTTCGACATCCGGCCCGAGGACGTGTTCTGGTGCACGGCTGACATCGGCTGGATCACCGGCCACACCTACGTGGCCTACGGCCCGCTCGCGGCCGGCGCCACCCAGGTGGTGTTCGAAGGCATCCCCACCTTCCCGCACGCGGGGCGCTTCTGGCAGATGATCGAGCAGCACAAGGTCAGCGTGTTCTACACCGCGCCCACCGCCATCCGCTCGCTCATCAAGGCGGCCGAAGGCGACGAGAAGGTGCATCCGAAGAACTGGGACCTGTCGAGCCTGCGCATCCTCGGCTCGGTGGGCGAGCCCATCAATCCCGAGGCCTGGATGTGGTACCACCGGAACATCGGCCGCGAGCAATGCCCGATCGTCGACACCTTCTGGCAGACCGAGACCGGCGGCCACGTGATCACGCCGCTGCCGGGCGCCACGCCGCTGGTGCCGGGCTCGTGCACGCTGCCGCTGCCGGGCATCATGGCCGCCATCGTGGACGAGACCGGCAAGGACCTGCCCAACGGCGCGGGCGGCATGCTGGTCATCAAGCGGCCCTGGCCCTCGATGATCCGCACCATCTGGAACGACCCCGAGCGTTTCAAGAAGAGCTACTTCCCCGAGGAGATGGGCGGCACGATCTACCTGGCGGGTGACGGCGCCGTGCGCAGCGCCGACCGTGGCTACTTCCGAATCACCGGGCGCATCGACGACGTGCTCAACGTCTCGGGCCACCGCCTGGGCACGATGGAGATCGAATCGGCGCTGGTGTCCAAGACCGACCTGGTGGCCGAGGCCGCGGTGGTGGGCCGTCCCGACGACGTGACGGGCGAGGCGGTGTGCGCCTTCGTGGTGCTCAAGCGCAGCCGCCCGACTGGCGAGGAGGCCAGGCAGATCGCCAACGAGCTGCGCAACTGGGTCGCCAAGGAGATCGGTCCCATCGCCAAGCCCAAGGACATCCGCTTCGGCGACAACCTGCCCAAGACGCGCAGCGGCAAGATCATGCGCCGCCTGCTGCGCAGCATCGCCAAGGGCGAGGCCATCACGCAGGACACCTCCACGCTGGAGAATCCGGCCATCCTGGATCAGTTGTCACAGACCAATTGACGGGCTGTGTAGGACACGGCCGTTAAAGGAAAGCAGGGGCCATGGCGGCCCGCGGCCTGAGGTAAAACCAGCGCAGCCGCCGTGCGCCGGGACGCACACGGCGGGTTCCGTTGTGTTCGATCCTTGCGAAGGAGGCCCCCATGGGCGTGAGATCTGCTTTCCTGTTCGTCATCCTGCTGTTGATCGCGGCCCTGGCCGCGCTCAACTGGGGAACACTGTCGACGCCCGTGCCGGTTTCGCTGGGCTTCATGACGATCACTGCGCCGCTCGGCCTCATGATGCTGGCACTGACGGTCGCGCTCGGTGTGTTCTTCCTGGTCTACGTGCTGTACCTGCACAGCTCGGTGCTGCTCGACGCCAAGCGCCACAACAAGGAAATGCAGGTGCAGCGCGACCTGGCCGACAAGGCCGAGGCCTCGCGCTTCACCGAGCTGCGCAATTTCCTCGAAGTGCAGGAGAACCGGCACATGGCGCAGAACGCCGAGCGGCATGCCTCGCTGCTGACGCGGCTCGGCCAGCTCGAAGGCGTGGTGCGCCAGCGCTCGGAGCAGTCCGACAACACGGTGGCCGCGCACATCGGGCAGCTCGAAGACCGCATCGAGCGCCGGCCGCTCCCCACGGACATCGATCCGCGGGTCTGAGGGCGATGCGGGCCTGTGCACGGCCCGCAAGGTTCAGCGCGTCAGCACCCAGGCTGCGAGCTTCTTGGCGTCGGCTTCGCTCACCTGCGTGTTGGCCGGCATCGGCACCGGTCCCCACACGCCTGAGCCGCCCTTGATGATCTTCGTCGCGAGCATGTCCGCCGCGGCGGCGTTGCCCTTGTACTTGGCCGCCACGTCCTTGAACGCGGGCCCGAGCACCTTGCGGTCCACCGCATGGCAGCTCATGCAGTTTTTCGACGTTGCCAGCGCCAGGTCTGCGAAGGCGGGTGCCGCCAGGCCCAGGCCCAGGACGGCGAACGACAGGAGTCTCTTCATGGGGATGTATTTCGTAATGGCTGGGTTACATTCGATCCAACGCGATTGTAGGTAGCGCCGTGCACCGGCCTCCGGAAGCGTTTCCAACAAACCCGAGGGATTCGCGATGCTTTTTCTGTTGCTGGGCCTGGTCGGCGTGGCCCTGAAATACCTGGAGGTGGGCATGGTCGCCGGCTGGAGCTGGTGGATCGTGCTGTCGCCTTTTGCCATGGCCATGGCGTGGTGGGCGTGGGCCGATTCGTCGGGCTACACCAAGCGCAAGGTCATCGAGCGCGAAGACCGGCGCAAGCAGGCCCGCATCGACCGCCAGCGCAGCAACATGGGCCTGCCGGGCAGCAAGGGCCAGCGGCCCAAGCGCTGAGCCGCGCGGACGGCCCGACGACCCCACGCACGACGGCGCCCCGATGGATGACGAAGCGACCCGGCAAGCGATGCTGGTGTTCGGGCTGTCGCTGTTTGCCGGGCCGGCCATTGGTGGATTGGCGGGTTGGCTCAAGGGCATGTTCTGGGGCGTGGGGATCGGTGCGCTGCTGATCGGCTGCGCCGGCCTCTATGGGGCTGCGACGATCGGCTGGAGCCGCTACCAGTCCATCGCGGGCACAACCAGCGTGCAGGGCAGCCTCGTCGAATTCGTCGACGAACGGAGCAAAGACGGCAACGGCCGCACCACGGTCTCGCGCGCGCCGGTCATCGAATACATCGCGGCCGACGGCCAGAAGCGCCGCGTCAAGGGGCTCGGCGGCGGGCTGCCCGACAAGGAGTGGGGCGATCCGGTCGAGGTGCGCTACAGCGTGGCCGACCCCGCGCAAGCCTTGGTGGCCGATTTCCAGAACATGTGGGGAGGCGTCTGGGGATTGGGCCTCTTCGGGCTGTTTCCGATGATGTTCGGGCTCTTCTTCACCGGCATGGCCATCAAGGAGGGGCGCCGCCCGGCCAGTGCACCAGCGGTGCGCACGGCCACGCCCGCGCAGCAGCGCTGGCGCACGCGCGGCACCGTGGGGGCCAACCTTGTGTTCCTGGCCGGGTTCGCAGTCTGCTTTCTCTATCCCGACGAGCGCCTGGGCCGCGCGCTGGGTGCGGGCTTCATGACCATCGGCGCCGGCGCCTTGCTGCACTTCATCGTGCAGAGCCTGCCGCCGTCGATGGAATTCGAGTTCCGCAGCATCCTCGCGATCGTCGGCCTCGGCTTCCTGGCCTTCGGCTACGGCGCGTGGATGATGGCCTGAACGCGGCTCAGAACTTGTCGAGCACCGCGCCCGAGCTCGCGCTCGAGGCATTGAATGCGAACTTGGCCTGCACGCCGCGGGTGTAGCGCGGCGCCGGCGGCTTCCAGCCTTCGCGGCGCTTGGCAAGCTCGGCCTCGGGCACGTTGAGTTCGAGCACCAGCTTGTGCGCGTCGATGGTGATCGAGTCGCCTTCGTTCACGAAGGCAATGGTGCCGCCGGCTGCCGCCTCGGGCGCGACGTGGCCGACCACCATGCCCCAGGTGCCGCCCGAGAAGCGGCCGTCGGTGATGAGGCCCACGCTCTCGCCCAGGCCGGCGCCGATGAGCGCGCCGGTGGGGGCCAGCATCTCGGGCATGCCCGGGCCGCCCTTGGGACCCAGGTAGCGCAGCACCATCACGTCGCCGGCCTTGATCTTGCCGTCCAGGATGGCCTTGAGCGCCGACTGCTCGTCGTCGAATACGCGCGCCGGGCCGGTGATCACCGGGTTCTTCAGGCCGGTGATCTTGGCGACCGCGCCTTCGGGCGACAGGTTGCCCTTGAGGATGGCCAGGTGGCCTTCGTCGTACATCGGCTTGTCGATCGGGCGGATCACGTCCTGGTCGGCGCGCGGCACGTCGGGCACGTCCTTCAGCACTTCGGCAATCGTCTGGCCCGTGATGGTGATGCAGTCGCCGTGCAGGAGGCCCGCATTCAGCAGCACCTTCATGACCTGCGGAATGCCGCCGGCCTGGTGCAGGTCGACCGCGAGGTACTTGCCCGAGGGCTTCAGGTCGCACAGCACCGGCACCTTCTTGCGCATGCGCTCGAAATCGTCGATGGACCACTCGACCTCGGCCGCGTGCGCGATGGCCAGGAAGTGCAGCACCGCGTTGGTGGAGCCGCCGGTGGCCATGATGACGGCCACGGCGTTCTCGATCGCCTTCTTGGTCACGATGTCGCGCGGCTTGATGTCCTTCTTGATTGCCTCGATCAGCACCTTGGCCGATTCCTTGGCCGAGTTGGCCTTCTCGTCGTGCGGGTTCGCCATGGTCGAGGAGTAGGGCAGCGAGATGCCCAGCGCCTCGAACGCGCTGGACATGGTGTTGGCCGTGTACATGCCGCCGCAGGAGCCCGTGCCCGGAATGGCGCGCTTCTCGATCTCGTGCAGGTCTTCGTCGCTCATGTTGCCGGCGGCGTTCTGGCCCACGGCTTCGAACACGCTCACGATGTTGAGGTCCTGCCCTTTGTAGCGGCCCGGCAGGATGGTGCCGCCGTAGACGTAGATGGCGGGCACGTTGGCGCGCAGCATGCCCATGAGGCCGCCGGGCATGTTCTTGTCGCATCCACCGACCACCAGCACGCCGTCCATCCACTGGCCGCCCACGCAGGTCTCGATGCAGTCCGAAATGACTTCGCGGCTCACCAGCGAATACTTCATGCCTTCGGTGCCCATGGCCATGCCGTCGGAGATGGTGGGCGTGCCGAACACCTGGGCATTGCCGCCGGCTTCCTCGATGCCCTCGATGGCCGCATCGGCCAGCTTCTGCAGGCCCGAGTTGCACGGCGTGATGGTGCTGTGGCCGTTGGCGACGCCGACCATCGGCTTCTTGAAGTCGCTTTCCTCGTAGCCCATGGCGTAGAACATCGAGCGGTTCGGCGCGCGGCTCTTGCCTTCGACGATGTTGGCGCTGCGGCGGTTGATCTGGATCGGCTTGGTGTCCATGGTGTCTCTTGTGTCGTGGGGGAGATCGGGGGACACAAGTATCGGACTTCTCACTGATTCATTCCAATCCATTTTTTAATGCGGATTGATATGCTCGGCATATGAAGGAAACTCTGATCGACCTGCGCGCCTGGCGCCAGTTCGTGGCCGTGGCCGAAGAGCTGCATTTCGGACGCGCCGCCGCGCGGCTGCACATGACCCAGCCACCGGTCACCCAGGCCATTGCGCAGCTCGAGAAAACGCTGGGCGTGCAGCTGTTCGACCGCACGCGCCGGCGCGTGGCGCTCACGCCCGCCGGCGAGGCGCTGCTGCCCGATGTGCGCGAACTGCTGGCGCGGGCGCAGGCCCTGCCCGAGCGCGCGCGGGCCGCGGCGGCGGGGCAGGTGGGGCGCGTTCGCATCGCCTTCGTCTCCACCATCGGCTTCGAGAAGCTGCCGGCCTGGGTGCGCGAGTTCCGCGTGCTGTGCCCGGAGGTGGCGCTCGAACTGGTGGAGGCCACAGGCGACGTGCAGCTCGAAGCGCTTGCGCGCGGCGACATCGACGCCGGCCTGATGCTGCATTCGCCGGGGGCCGCGCCTCCGGGGCTCGCCCGGCTGCCGGTCGAGCAGGAATCGCTGGTGCTCGCCATGCCGGAACAGCATCGGCTGGCGGACGCGACACCCGTGCCGCTGGCCGAGGTGCTGGCCGAACCGCTGGTGATCTTCCCGCGGCGCATCGTGCCTTCGCTGCACGATGCGGTCATCGGCCTGTACCACGCGGCCGGCCGGGTGCCGCAGGTGGCGCAGGAGGCCATCCAGATGCAGACCATCGTCAACCTGGTGTCGGGCGGCATCGGTGTGGCCTGGGTGCCTCACAGCGTCATGCAGTTCCGGCGTGCGGGCGTGGTGTACCGGCAGGCGCAGGCGTTCAAGGGCGCGGGCCGCGCCCGGGTGGCGCTGCCCGCCTGCGAGACCAGCCTCGTGTGGCCTGCGCCCGCCACGCAGCCGGCGCTGGCGCGCTTCGTGGCGTTCGTGCGGGAGCGCACGCACAAGGACGGCTGAGCCGGCGTGCCGTGCCAGCGGGCGCCGCGCGCCCCGGGGCACAATCGGCGCCATGCTCATGTATCCGCAGATCAATCCCGTCGCCCTGCAGCTCGGACCCGTTGCCATCCACTGGTATGGCCTGACCTACCTGGCCGCGTTCGCACTGTTCTATTTTCTCGGCACGCGCCGCCTGAGGCATGAGCCATATCGCTCGCTTGCCGGCGCGGGCGCGTGGCAGCGCAAGGACATCGAGGACATTCTCTTCCTGGGCGTGATGGGCGTCATCGTGGGCGGGCGGCTCGGCTACTGCCTGTTCTACAAACCCGACTTCTATCTCACGCATCCGCTCGAAATCCTCTACGTGTGGCAGGGCGGCATGAGCTTTCACGGCGGCCTCTTGGGCGTGATCGGCGCGATGCTCTGGTTCGCTCGTTCGCGCGCCCGGCCGTTCTGGCAGGTGATGGACTTCGTCTCGCCCTGCGTGCCGACCGGCCTGGCCGCGGGCCGCGTGGGCAACTTCATCAACGGCGAACTCTGGGGCCGCTTCAGCAGCCCGGACCTGCCCTGGGGCATGGTGTTTCCGCAGAGCGGCTCGATGCTGCCGCGCCATCCCTCGCAGGTCTACCAGTTCCTGCTCGAGGGCCTTCTTCTGTTCGCCATCATGTGGCTCTACGCACGCAAGGAACGCAAGGAAGGGCAGGTGGCCGCGGTGTTCCTGATCGGCTACGGCGTGCTGCGGTTCGTTGCCGAATACTTCCGCGAGCCCGACGATTTTCTCGGCCTTCGCGCCCTCAGCCTGAGCCAGGGCCAGTGGCTCAGCGTGCCCATGGTGATCTTCGGCATCGGCCTGTGGCTCTGGGCGGCTCGCCGCCCCCGGCTGGCGAGGGCCTGAGCCAGCGGCGGCGCTCAGGGTAAGTCCGGGCCGGGCACGGGCTGCGCGGCCTTGTGCCGGACCGGACGGCGGCTCACAATTACCCGTAATTACAGGAAATTACGCCCTTTCTTGCTGCCTGAACCATGCGCCTGGTCCCCAACTCCCTGCACGACGAAGTGGCCGCCACGCTGCGCGAGCAGATCTTCGCGGGTGTGCTGGTGCCGGGCAGCTTCCTGGACGAGGCCGCGCTGTGCGAAAGGTTGTCGATCTCGCGCACCCCGTTGCGCGAGGCGCTCAAGGTGCTCACGGCCGAAGGCCTGCTGCGGCACGAACCGCGGCGCGGCTGCTTCGTGCGCGAGGTGACGGAGCGCGACCTGGACGAGATCTTTCCGGTCATTGCGCTGCTCGAGGGCCGTTGCGCCTACGAGGCGGCCCGCAACGCGAGCGATGCGGAGCTCAGCGAACTGGACACACTGCACGAACGGCTGGTGCGCCACGCCAAGGCCAAGCGCATCAACGACTACTACGCCACCAACCACCTGATCCACGAAGCCATCATCCAGCTGGCCGACAACAAGTGGCTGGCGCAGGTGATCGGCGACCTGCGCAAGATCCTCAAGCTCGCGCGGCTGCAACAGCTGCATGCGCCGGGCCGGCTGGAGCAGAGCCTGTCGGAACACCTGGCGGTGTTCGCGGCGCTCAAGGCGCGCGACAGCGAAGGCGCGGACGCCGCCATGCGCACGCACCTGACGCGCCAGCGCGAGGCATTGCGCGCGGTGGCGCGGCAGCAGAAATCCAGGGTGATGTCATGAACCGCGTGATGAAAGACATCTCCGCAAACCAGGGCGTTGGAGTTTGTCGATGAGTGCGACCGAGTGGTTCCAGGCGCGTTTGCGTTCTGGCGAGAAGTCCGGCAGCAAGGTGCCCGTGGCACCCGAGGGCGCTGCGCGCAGCGCGCCGCGGACCAGCGCCAAGCCCAGCGTGCGCTCGACCGCCGAGCGCATGCAGGCCACCTTGCGCAGGGCCGACGAAGCGCTGTCGCCGCGCGCGCTGCGCCGCGTGCTCGCCGCCTTGCAGGCCGTGATCGATCCGCGCGTGAGCGAGGTCGAGGGCGGGCGCCGGGCCCATGCCATTGCCACCGCTTATGCCAGCGCCACGCCCGAGGAGCGGCGCGACTACTGGGCACTGATGAGCGAGCATTTCGCGGCCGATCCGCAAAAGCTCAAGTCCGCGCGCGACCAGCACCAGGCCGCGGTCGGAACGCCCGACGAAGGCCAGGCCGAGCTGAAGCTGCGGCGCGCGCTGGTGTCGCCGCGCATGCGTCTCTTGCAGCGCTTCGCGGTCGAGCCGGAGGGCATGCGCTTCCTGGTCGACCTGCGTGCCGAACTGCTGCCGTTCCTCAAGTCCGACAAGCGGCTGATCGCGCTCGACGCCGAGCTGGAACACCTGTTCTCGACCTGGTTCGACGTCGCGTTCCTCGAACTGCGGCGCATCGACTGGAACTCCCCGGCGTCGCTGATCGAGAAGCTGATCCGCTACGAGGCGGTGCACGACATCAAGAGCTGGACCGACGTGAAGAACCGGCTGGACGACAGCGACCGCCGCTGCTACGGCTTCTTCCATCCGCGGCTTCCCAACGAGCCGCTGATCTTCGTCGAGGTTGCGCTGGTCGACCGCATCAGCGACGGCATCGCGCCGCTGCTCGACGAAGCCGCGGTGCCCATGCTGCCTGCCAAGGCGACGACCGCCATCTTCTATTCGATCAGCAACACCCAGAACGGCCTTCGGGGCGTGAGCTTCGGCGATTCGCTCATCAAGCGCGTGGTCGAGACGCTGCAGGAAGAGCTCCCGCGCCTGAAGGTCTTCGCCACGCTCTCGCCGGTTCCGGGCTTTCGCAGCTGGCTGGCCCGAAACGCGGCAGAGCTGCTGCCGCGCCTGGACGAAAAGCGCGAGGCCGAAATCGGCCGCCTCGTCGGATCGCTGCCGCCGACTGCCGACCGGCTGCTCGCGGCGGTGGAGAACACGGCCGGCCTCGATGCGAGGTCGCCGCTGCGCCAATGGCTGCTGCAGGCCGCGGCCGAATACCTCGGCCACGCGCTGGTCGACGGTACGCCGGCCGATCCGGTGGCGCGTTTTCACCTGGGCAACGGCGCGCGCGTGGAGCGGCTCAACTGGGCCGGCGATCCATCGCCCAAGGGGCACAGGCAGTCTTATGGACTCATGGTGAATTACCTCTACGATCTCAAGCGCCTGGACAAGCATCGCGCGTGGTTGGCAGAGGGGAAGGTGGCGGTTTCGGGGGATGTCGAAAGCCTGTTCTTCAAAAAAGGCTGAGATCTGAAAGAAAAAGTCCGGCGCGCGAGGCGCCGGCGGCCGCAAGGCGCGGCTCATCCACAACGACAGGAGATGACAGATGACTCAGAGTTTTCAACGACGCGACGTGCTGCGCCTGGCCGCGGCCGGTGCCGCCGTTCTGTGCGGCGGCGCCGCGCGTGCGCAGGGGAGCGGCTGGCCAACGCGGCCGGTGAACATGATCGTGCCGTTTCCGGCCGGTGGCGGCACCGATGCCTTCGCACGTCCGCTCTCGGCGCAGTTCGCCAAGGTGGCCGGCCAGACGCTGGTCATCGACAACCGCGGCGGCGCCGGGGGCACGGTGGGCGCCAGCATCGCGTCCAAGGCCCAGCCCGACGGCTACACGCTCTTCATGGGCGCGGTGCACCACGCGATCGCACCGTCGATCTATCCCAAGCTCGACTACGACATCGAGAAGGACTTCGTGCCGCTGATGCTGCTGGCCAACGTGCCGCAGGTGGTGGTGGTCAATCCGCGCCGCGTCACGGCCAACACCCTGCAGGAATTCGTTGCCGCCGCCAAGCGCAACCCCGGCAAGCTCAACTACGGTTCGGCCGGCTCCGGCACTTCGCACCACCTGGCGGGCGAACTGTTCAAGCTCCAGACCGGCACCTTCATCACCCACATTCCGTACCGTGGCGCGGGCCCCGCGCTGTCCGACCTGATTGCCGGCAACGTCGACCTGATGTTCGACGGCCTGGGTTCTTCCGCCCAGCACATCAAGGGCGGGCGCATCAAGGCCCTGATGGTGGCGGGCAGCAAGCGCAACCCGGCGTTCCCCGACGTGCCCTGCGCCGCCGAAGTGGGCCTGCCCGACTACACCGTCACCACCTGGTACGGGCTCTGGGCGCCCAAGGGCACCCCGGCCGACATCCAGGCGAAGGTCGTCGAGGACATGAAGAAGGCCCTCGCGACCGACGAGCTCAAGGCCATCTGGGCTCAGAACGGCTCGGAGATCCCGAACCTCACCATGGCGTCGTACGGCGGCTTCGTCAACGCCGAGATCAAGCGCTGGGCCGCGGTGGTGAAGGCCTCGGGCGCCAAGCTCGAGTAATGGAAGAGCGCCAGGTTTCGCTGCGCCGCGAGGGTGCCACCGCGTTCGTCACCTTGTCGAACGCGGGGCGCCTCAACGCCATGACGCGCGGCATGTGGCGCCAGCTGCGTGCCGTGTTCGACGGTATCGCAGAGGCGCCCGATGAGGGATTGCGCTGCGTCGTGATGCGCGGCGAAGGCGGCGCCTTCTGCGCCGGGGGCGACATTTCCGAGTACCCCTCGTTCCGCTTCGGCGAAGCCACGCTGCGCGAATTCCACGAGAGCGACGTCTGGGGTGCGCTGCAGGCCGTGCTCGACTGCCCGCTGCCGGTGGTGGCGCAGATCGAAGGCGCGTGCATGGGCGCGGGCATCGAGATCGCGAGCTGCTGCGACATCCGGCTTGCCGGTGCCTCCGCGAGGTTTGGCGCCCCGATCGCGAAGCTCGGATTTCCGATGGCGCCGCGCGAAGCGGCGCTGGTCCATGGCGCCATCGGCGACGTGCTGGCGCGCGACATGCTGCTGGCCGCCGGCGTGCATGGCGCACAGCGCCTTTATGACGCCGGCTTTCTGCTGCAGGTGCTGCCCGACAACGAGGTGGCGGCGGCCGTGCTGGCCCATGCCCAACGCATCGCGTCGCTGGCGCCGCAGGCCGCGCGCCTGCACAAGCGCACCTTCGCCATGCTGAGGGCCGGAGCGCCAGCCACGCAGGCCTTGCTCGCCACCGCCTACGATTACGCCGACTCCGCCGAGCACCGCGAAGGCATCGACGCCTTTCTCGCCAAGCGCACTCCGAATTTCTGAAGAAACTCCCGATGAAGACGAAAGCCAACTCCAACCTGTTCGCCGCGCTGCGCGCGGCCTTTCCCGCGGACCTCGACGGCATTGCCGTGGAAACCGAGAACGGCCTGTTCTATTCGTGGCGGGACCTCGAGCGCGGCAGCGCCATGATGGCGAACCTGCTCGGCGCACTGGGCTTGGAAGAGGGCGCCCGCATCGCGGTGCAGGTCGAGAAATCGGTCGAGGCGATGATCCTCTATCTCGCCACGCTGCGTGCCGGCTATGTGTTCCTGCCCCTCAACACCGCCTACCAGAGCGCCGAGATCGAATACTTCGTCGGCAACGCCGAACCGGCCGTGGTGGTGTGCACCAGCCGCAATGCCCCGTGGGTCGGGCCCATCGCCAACGCCGCGGGTACGCGGCATGTGTTCACGCTGGACGACGACCGCACCGGCACGCTGCTCGAAGTGGCCGCGCAATGCAGCGACCAGCATCAGGTCGCGGCAAGGAATGAGGACGACCTCGCCGCCATCCTCTACACCAGCGGCACCACCGGCCGCAGCAAGGGCGCGATGCTTACGCACGGCAACCTGCTGTCGAACGCCGAGGTGCTCAAGGACTATTGGGGCTGGACGAAGGGCGACGTGCTGGTCCATGCGCTGCCCATCTTCCACGTGCACGGGCTTTTCGTGGCGCTGCACGGGGCACTGCTCAACGGCAGCAAGATGATCTGGTTCTCGAAGTTCGACCCGAAGCGCGTGGTCGAGAAGCTGCCCGAGGCCACGGTGTTCATGGGCGTGCCCACGCTCTATGTGCGGCTCCTGGCCGAGCCCGGGCTCACGCGCGATGCAGTGCGCAACATGCGCCTCTTCATCGCGGGCTCCGCGCCGCTGCTCATCGAGACCTTCGACGAATGGCGCGAACGCACCGGCCACACCATCCTGGAGCGCTACGGCATGAGCGAGACGGTGATGCTCACTTCCAATCCCTTCAGCGCCGCGCAGGGCGAGCGCCGCGGCGGCACGGTCGGTTTCGCGTTGCCGGGCGTGCAGCTGCGCGTGCGCGACGACAGCGGCCGCGACTGCACGACCGACGAGATCGGCAACATCCAGGTCAGCGGCCCGAACGTGTTCATCGGCTACTGGCGCATGCCTGAAAAAACGAAGGAAGAGTTCACCGCCGACGGTTTCTTCAAGACCGGCGACGTCGGCAAGATCGACGGCCGCGGCTACATCACCATCGTCGGGCGCAGCAAGGACCTGATCATCAGCGGCGGCTACAACGTCTACCCGGCCGAGATCGAGGGCTACATCAACGAACTGCCCGGCGTGGCCGAGAGCGCGGTGGTCGGCGTGCCGCACCCCGACTTCGGCGAAGTGGGCGTGGCCATCGTCGTTCCCAAGCCTGGCGCGGCGGTCGACGCGGACGCGATCGTTGCGGAACTCAAGGCCAGGCTCGCCAACTTCAAGATTCCGAAGCGCTGCTTCGTGGTAAATGAGCTGCCGCGCAACACCATGGGCAAGGTCCAGAAGGCGCTGCTGCGGGAGCGGCACAAGGGGCTGTTCGCCTAGTGCCTGTCGTACGCTAGGCCGGGCCCAGCCCGTTCACGAGCCCGCTGCGCGCGTGGCAGTTGATGTACTCGTAGCTCTGCTCGTCCGCCTTCAGCACCGACACCTCGTGGTACACGCGCAGCTGCAGCTCAAAGTTCAGCGCCTGCACGTAGCGCATGAAGCTGCCGAAGATCGCGACGTGGGTCGGGTGCGATTCGGCCCAGCGTTCCATGTCGGCCAGCGAGCGCCAGAAGCTCAGGCCAAACGATTTTTCGAGCGTCGACCCCTTGGCATCCAGGTGGTGCATGTAGCGGTTGCTGTAGCAGCCGATCCCAAGGCCCTGGTCGCGCAGGAAGTCCATGCCTTCGCGCAGCACGGGTTCCATCTCTTCGAGATAGAGCGTGCGTTCCTGGCCCGTGGTGTCGACCCATTCCTGGCCGGAGCGGATCATCGCGATGTTCTCGTGGCCCGCCACGCGCACGCGCTGCCCGGGTGCGGGAGCGCCTGCAACGATGGCCCGCACGCCCGAAGGCGCCATGGCATCGGTCTGCGACAACGGGATCCGGTCGCGCATCGATCCCCAGTAGCCATGCTCCTGCAGCTCGCCGCTCACGCCGCCCATCACCACGCCAACGCCTTCGAGGCGGTCCGGCGTGTTGAACATGGTCTCGAAGCGCTCGGCGCGTGGCGAGACGATCTCGCGGAAGTAGCCGAGGCCATCGCTCAACCGTTCGTCCGAGCGCCACCATGCATCGACCCCGGGCGCCGCGCACCAGCACGCATGCGCGGCAGGGTCGTCCCAGTAGGCGATGGCGATCATGTTGTCGAAGCCGTCGGCGTCGACATGGTGCGCAAAGTCGTGGTGGCCCGGGCCGTCGGGCAACGCGAAGCCGGCTGCGATCTTCATCAGCGCCTCGCAGGCACGGCCCTGCATGGCGGCGCCGCGCGACTGCACGCCGAAATAGCCCATCACGACCTGCTTGACCGCGGCGGGCGCGCGCGCCGACCAGACGGGGTAGGGCGGCGCATAGTCGTCCTCCACGCGGCGATGGCGCGTGCGAGGGCATTTCAAGTGCTCGGCAATGGCGGATTCCATGGCGTGCCTCCGTGTCTCAGGCGGCAAGCGGTTGCGGGCGCGGCTGGGCGGCCGGCTCGGGCGTGGCGACGATGGCCTCGAACGCGCCGCCTTCGGCCTCCGGTGCGTGTTGCACCACCATCGGCTCGCGGCGCGCCTTGTTCAGCAACAGCTGCGTGACGTCGGGCCGCGAATAGTGGCCGCTCGGGTCCGCCGCCGCCTTGGCGAGCGAGATCATTCCAAGATCGATGTCGGCAATCACCAGGCCCTCCTGGTCTTCGGCCAGCGGCGTGCCAAGCGGCGATCCGTCCGGTGCATAGATGCGCGCAAAGCCGCCGCCCACGCGCAGCATCTGCTGCTTGCCCGCATCGGTGCACATGAGGTCGCTCATCGCCTGCGAGACGGTGGCGCACGGTGCGACGACGAAGCACTGGCCCTCGGCCGCGTACACCTGGCTCGCGGCATTGTTGAGCTCGGGGCCGAGCGCATAGGCCGCGCCGCGGTAGAGCGAAAAGCTCGGCCAGGCGCCGCAGTGGATCTGCTCGTTCTGCGCATACATGGCGTACTTGCTGAGCGGCTGGAGATGCTCCCAGCACGACAGCGATCCGATGTTTCCGATGGGTGTTTCGACCACGGCCAGGTCGGAGCCGTCGCCCTCGCCGTAGACGGTGCGCTCCACGTGCGTGGGCTTGAGCTTGCGGCGCGTCTGCACCGTGTTGCCCTGGTCGTCGAACAGCGCCTGCGCAATGTAGAGGCTGCCTGCGGCCTTTTCGCTGTAGCCCAGCGACACCCAGATCTTGAGCTTGCGCGCCGCTTCCCTGATGCGGTCGAACTCGGCCGAGCCCACCACCAGCGAGTTGTCGTGGTAGCGCTGCACGAACTGCATGCCCCACGCCGGCGAGTCGAGCCAGATCCACCAGGGGTAGCCCGGCACCCAGGTTTCGGGAAAAGCGATGAGCTTCACGCCCTGGCCGGCCGCCTGGGCCATGAGGTCGATGGTCTTGTCGATGGTGCCGTCGAGATCGAGGAACACGGGCGCGGCCTGCACGGCGGCGACGCGCAGCTTGGGATGAACGGTGGTGGGCATGGCAGGTCTCCAGGAGCTTTGGGGGGTGATGAAACAACTTCGCACACGCCGCACCGGGTTTGCGCGGTGGCATGCGGGTTGCTTCAAGCGTAGATTCGCCGCCGCGAAACGCCTTGATCCGGACTTGCGGCGTTCTTGTTCCAGCGTTGCATGCCTCTTCGTCCAGTCACCCCAGGAACCCCGATGAACTCCCTGCTCAGCACCGATGCCGTTCCGCGCGGCCAGCGGCTTGCCTACTGGACCGACATGATCTGCAACGTCTACGTGCAGCTGGGCTGCGACCCGGTGCGTGAAGGCGACACGGGCGATTTCGAGGGCAGCATCCGCCAGCACACGCTGCCGAGCCTCGATGTGTCGGTGGTCAATTCGGGCCCGCAGAAGGTCATGCGCACCCCGGGCCACATCTCGCGCTCGGGGGACGACTATTTCCTGGTCAGCATCCAGGCGCGCGGGCGAGGCGTGGTGCGGCAGGACGGGCGCGACGCCGTGCTGGCGGCGGGCGACTTCGCGCTGTACGACAGCACGCGTCCCTACGAGCTGCTGTTCGACGACAGCTTCGAGCAGATCGTGCTCAAGCTCCCGGGCGAGCGCCTGCGCAGCGAGCTGCACGACACCGAGGCGCTGACGGCCACCACCGTGTCGGGCCGCGAGGGCGCAGGGCACCTGCTGCTCGGCATGATCCGCACGCTGCGCGAAGACATCGATGCGCTGCAACCCGCCTCGGCGCTGGCGGTGGCCAATGGCGTCCAGAGCATCCTGGTCGCGGGTCTGCAGACGCTGCCCGCCGCGCGCTCGCCGGGCCTGAGCAGCCTCACGGCCTACCACCTGGCACGCGTGAAGCGGCGCATCGACGAGCAGCTGGCCGACCCCTCGCTCTCGGTGGGCAGCCTCGCGGCGGAACTCGGCGTGTCGTCAAGCCATATCCACCGCGTCTTCAAGAGCGAGCCGCTCACGCCGTCGCAGTACATCTGGGAGCGCCGGCTCGAAGCCTGCAGCCGGGATCTGCTCGATCCGCGCCTGGCTGGGCGGCCCGTGGCCGACATTGCCTACGGCCGCGGCTTCAACGATGCCGCGCACTTCAGCCGCACCTTTCGCGAACGCTTCGGCTGCTCGCCGCGCGAGTGGCGGCAGCAGCGCGTTCAATAGCCGCACAAGAAGCGGCCTGGTGCTCGCCTTACTGCACCAGCATCACGGTGGTGTCGGTCTCCGAGATTACCTTGGTGGCCACCGAGCCCATCAGCGCGCGGCCGAAGATGCCGTGGCCGTGGGTGCCGAGCACGATGAGTTCGGCGTGCGACGCGGCGGCCGACTTGAGGATTTCTTCCGCCGCGTGCCCGTGGCGCTTGTCGATCGCGTAGTTGCTCACGCCGTTCTCGGCGAACTGCGCCTTGACGGGTTCGATCACCTTGGCGTTTTCTTCGGCGTAGTAGTCGGCGATCACCTCTTTGCTGAGGTGGCGCGCGACATGGCCCGAGATGCCGGTGCAGACGTGCACGATGACCAGGTCATGGCCATCCACGAACATGGCGCGGTTGGCGAGCAGGTAGCGCAGGGCCTTCTGGGTGTAGGCGCTGCCGTCGACGGCGATGAGGATTTTCATGCGACCGTTATACGGCCGGGGCCACGGCGTCGCAACGGGAGTCACCCCGGCGCCAAGGGGCTTTGGCGCAGTCGGGCAGCAGGCCTAGCCTTGCAGGCCCTTCCAGAGCATGTAGGCCGCCAGCAGGTAGAGGATGCTCGCGAACACGCGCTTGAGCTTCTTCACCGGCAGGTTGTGCGCGGCCTTTGCGCCCAATGGCGCTGTGAGCACGCTGCACACCGCGATCACCACGAGCGCGGGCAGCCAGATGTAGCCGAAGGATCCGTCCGGAAGGCCTTGCACCGATTGCCCGCTGATCACATAGCCCAGCACGTTGGCCACTGCGATAGGAAAGCCGAGCGCGGCGCTGGTGGCCACCGCGTTGTGGATGGAGATGTTGCACCAGGTCATGAACGGCACGCTCACGAAGCCGCCGCCCGCGCCGACCAGGCCCGAGATGAAGCCGATGGCCCCGCCCGCCGACAGCTGCCCCGCGGTGCCTGGCATCTGGCGCGTGGGCTTGGGCTTGCGGTCGAGGAACATCTGCGTGGCCGAGAAGCCCACGAACAGCGCGAAGACGATGGCCAGCACCGTGCCCTTGAGCAGCGAGAACACGCCCAGGCTGCCCAGCAGGCTGCCGATGACGATGCCGGGCGCGAGGCGGCGCACGATGTCCCAGCGCACCGCGCCGCGCTTGTGGTGCGCGCGCACGCTGGACACCGAGGTGAAGATGATCGTGGCCATCGAAGTGGCAATGGCCATCTTCACCGCCAGATCGGATGCCACGCCGCGGTGGCCCATGATGATCGTGATGAACGGCACCATGAGCATTCCGCCGCCGATGCCCAGCAGCCCCGCCAGAAAACCGGTGCCCAGGCCGAGCGCGGCCAATTCGGCGATCAGGAGGGGGTCGAGCAGGGAATTCACGCAGCGGGCCTTGAAAAAAAGCAACGGCCCCGTGCAGCGCATGCAGGGGCCGTCTCAACGAAAAAAGGTGTCTGCAAGTGGGCGCCGAACCCGCATCCTGAACCAGGGTTCAGGTGGGCGAGGGCAGCAAGACTTCGGGTTCATCTAACGCGAGATGATCACGCCCGTCAAGCGATGTACCAAGCCCGGCTCCGGAGAGCATTGGAACAAGGAAATATTAAGCCCGACGCGCACCGCAGACAGTTCGGATTTTACGCCTCTGGCGGCCCGAACGCCGACGCTCAGAGTAAATGGTCGTCGCCCGCAAGGGCTTGATCGAGTTTATGGATGAGTTGCGCGGCCTTGGCATCGGCTTCGCCGGCATCGGCATCGGCAGCGGGCGCTGCGGCGGCAGGTGCCGACGCGGGGGTGCTTGCCGCAGCGGCCGCCGCGGCGGTCTGCTGCGCGGCCAGGTCGAACGCGAGGTTCAGCGAGGCCAGCACCGCGATGCGATCGCGCGCCTTGACCTTGCCCGCATCGCGGATCTTGCACATGGCCGCATCGACGCGATCGACGGCTTCGCGCAACTGCGCCTCGCCGCCATCGGGACAGCCGAGCAGGTAGCTCTGGCCCATGATCTGAACTTCGATCTGCTTCATGCGGGGGAGTCTTGGGAGGGTGGTTCGGCCGGCAGCCGCTCGAGCAGTGCGTCCAGGCGCGTGCGGGCCGCGGCAAGCCGCGACTTGAGTGCGTCGCGCTCGCGCGTGAGCGCTTCGACCTGCTCCTGCAGCAGCGCATTGGTGCGCTGCACCTCTTCATGACGCACGAGCAGGCGGTCCACACGCTCGGCGATCTGGTCGATGGGGCTGGAGGCGGGCATGGTTGGCGATTGTAGTTTCCCGCCGGACAGCGCACGGCGCAACTTTTGGCTTACTGCGCGGCGAAAGCCCTAGAATCCCGCCCGTTGGTGCCTGCGTCGTGGTTCACACGCCGCGGTTCAACGGGAAGCAGGAGTGAACGCCCGCCGGAAACGGAACCGGGCCGAAGCCGCCTGCGCTGCCCCCGCAACGGTCAAGCAGTCGACGCCTCGAGCGTCAGCCTCATCCATCCAGCCACTGGGTGCCCTGAAACAGGCACCTGGGAAGGCGGTGAGGCCGCACTGCCAGCCCGGATACCGGCCAACGAGGCGGCTGCCGCATGCGCGATCGATGTCGATGCACGCGGCAGCCATTGCGCCCAAACGCTGGCGGGGAGGCCGGCGACGGGCATAGACGTTCGTTCGCTTCACTCATGACTTCCTGTGGTTTCCTTTCCTCCGGCCGTGTTCCCGCGCGCCGCCGCTTCGCCTGCCTGCCGCTCGCGCTGGCCTCCGCTTTCGGCGGCACGGCCCTGTTTCAACTTCCCTTGACGGCGCATGCGCAGCAAGCCGCAGCCGCTCCGGCGCTCGGCGAAACCGTGGTCACGGCCAACCGCACGCCCCAGCCGCTGTCCGATCTCGTGGCGGACGTGTCGGTGGTCGACCGGCAGACCATCGAGCGCAGCGGCGCGGTCGGCGTGGCCGATGTGCTGGCGCGCCTGCCCGGCGTCGAGATCACGCGCAACGGCGGCGTAGGCAACACCACCAGCCTCTTCATCCGCGGCGCGGAGACGCGCTTCACGGCCGTGTACGTCGACGGCGTGCGCGTCGACTCGCAATCGACCGGCGGCGCCGGATGGGAAAGCATTCCACTCTCGCAGATCGACCGCATCGAAGTGCTGCGCGGCCCGGCTGCGGCGGTGTATGGCTCCGATGCCGTCGGCGGCGTGATCCAGCTCTTCACCCGACGCGGCGAAGAAGGCGTGTTTCCCTATGCAGGCGTCGGCTTCGGCAGCCATGGCCTGCGCAAGGCCGAGGCGGGCGTGAGCGGGAAGTCCGGTGCGCTGGACTATTCGCTGGGTGTCGCGCATGAGGAGAGCAGGGGCTTCAACGTGCAGCCCCTGGACAAGCGCACGCCGTCGAGGGACGGCTACACCAGCCCCGACCGCGACGGCTACCGCAGCAACTCCGGCAACCTGCGCCTGGGCTACCAGCTCACGCCCGACCAGCGGCTCGAGGCCACGCTGCTCTACAGCGACATGGAAGCAGGCTACGACGCCCAGGTCAGTTCCAGGACCCGGCCGCCGATCCAGTTCAGGAACGACATCGGCAACAACACGCTGCGCACGGCCGGTCTTTCGTGGTCGGCCAAGTGGAACGACGTCTACAGCACGCGCGTGCAGCTCACCGATTCGCAAGCGGTCTACAAGACGCAGCCTTCGTTCTACCGCACCGAGACGAACCTTCGCGGCTACGTGTTCCAGAACGAATTCCGCTTCGGCGCGCACCTGGTGACGGCGACGCTCGAGCGCCGCGAGGACGCGCTGGAAAACGCACCGACCCTCTTCAGCGGCCTGCTGGCAGGCAAGCGCTCGCAGGATGCGGTCTCGCTCGGCTACGGTTTCGTGCAGGGCGCGCATTCGCTCCAGCTGCACGTGCGCCGCGACGACGACAGCGAGTTCGGCGGCAAGACCACCGGCAGCGCGGCCTACGGCTTCTCGATCACGCCCAGGCTGCGCGCCACCGTGTCGGCCGGCACGTCGTTCCGCGCGCCCACGCTGTACCAGCGCTTCAGCGAATACGGCACGCCCAGCCTCAGGCCCGAGTCGGGACGCAACGTCGAGCTGGGCCTTCAGTACACCGACGGCGGCACGCATGCGGGCATAGTGGTCTACCAGAACCGCGTCAACAACCTGATCGTGTTCGACACCAACTGCCGCTCCGGCGCGGGCTGCTATGCCAGCACCGCGCGCGCCCGCTACCAGGGCGTGACGCTGTCGGGCGGCCATCGCATCGGCGACGTGACCCTGCGCGCATCGGCCGACTTCCAGGACCCGCGCGACCTGGCCACCGACAACCTGCTGGCGCGCCGCGCACGCCGCCACGGTACGCTGGGTGCCGACTGGCGCGTGGCCGGCTGGACGCTGGGCGCAGAGATCCAGTCGTCGAGCAAGCGCTTCGACGACGCCGCCAACACCCGCACCCTGGCGGGCTACACGGTGCTCAACCTCGTGGCCAGCACGCAGATCACGCGCGACCTCGGCCTGGTGGCGCGCGTGGACAATGTGGGCGACAAGGACTACACGCTGGCGCGCGGCTACGCCACCGGCGGCCGCAACGCATACCTCGGCCTGAAGTGGACACCGCAGTAAGCCAACCCGGCCCATCCGGCGCAAACGGCGAACCCTTCGCTGCAGCGCATGCCTGCGCCGCCGTGCTGGTGGCGGCGCCGGCCTCGGGGCAGGGCAAGACCACCGTGGCGGCCGCGCTGGCGCGGCTGCACGCGCGCCAGGGACGGCGTGTGCGGGTCTTCAAGTGCGGGCCCGATTTTCTCGACCCGCACTGGCTCGCGCTTGCGAGCGGCGCACCGGTGCATTCGCTCGACCTCTGGATGACCGGCGAGGCCGATTGCCGGCGGCGGCTGCATACTGCGGCCGGCGAAGCCGACCTGCTGATCGTCGAAGGCGTGATGGGCCTGTTCGACGGCAGCCCCAGCGCGGCGGACCTGGCCGAGCGCTTCGGCCTGCCCGTGCTGGCCGTGATCGATGCGCAGGCCATGGCCGGCACCTTCGGTGCGCTGGCCTATGGGTTGCAGAATTTCCGCCCCGCGCTGCCATGGGCCGGCGTGCTGGCCAACCGCGTGGCCGGCGAGCGGCATGCCGGCATGCTCGAAGCGGCCTTGCGCGAACCGGCGCAATGGCTCGGCGCCTTGCCGCGTGGCGGCGATTTTTCGTTGCCCGAGCGGCACCTGGGCCTCGTCGCCGCGCATGAGCTCGTCGACGCGATGGCACGGCTCGATGCCGCCGCCGACGCACTTGCGGCAACGCCCCTGGGCCAACGCGCGATCGGCGCGTTGCCGCAGGTGCGCTTCGAGGCGCCCCGGGCCGAGCCGGAGGCACGTTGCCCGCGCTTGCTCGAAGGCCGCACCATCGCGGTCGCGTGCGACGCGGCCTTCGCCTTCATCTATCCCGCCAACCTCGACGTGCTCGCGGCGCTGGGTGCGCGGGCGGTCTTTTTCTCGCCGCTCGCAGGCGACGCGCTGCCCGCATGCGATGCGGTCTGGCTGCCCGGCGGCTATCCCGAGCTGCATGCGAAGGCGCTGTCGGCCTGTGCCGCGCTGCGCGAAGCGCTCGCCGCCCATGCAGGCGCCGGCAAGCCGGTATGGGCCGAATGCGGCGGCATGATGGCGCTGTTCGACCAGCTGCAGACGGCGGACGGCGCAGCGTATGCGCTCTGGGGCCTGCTGCCGGGCCGCGTGACCATGCACAAGCGGCTGGCCGCACTGGGGCCGCAGCAACTGCGTCTGGGCGGCCATGTGCTGCGGGGCCACACCTTTCACTATTCGAACTCCGAAACGTCGCTGACGCCGGCCACTTTCACGGCCCGGCCGGACGTGGAGCCGGCCGCGGGCGCACGCGCCGGCGAGGCCTTCTACCTGCACGGTGCGGTGCGCGCGAGCTACTTTCATGCGTGGTTCGCTTCGAGCCCCGAAGCGACCGCCATGCTCTTCGGCGCCGCACCCATCGCGTTCGAACGCAACACCCCGAAGGACGATGCGCATGCCCATGCCTGAGCACGAACTGATTCTTGGCGGCCAGAAGAGCGGCAAGTCGCGGCGCGCAGAACAGCGTGCCACCGATTGGCTGGGCGAGGCGCCCGCGACGCGGCGCGCCGTGCTCGTCGCCACCGGCCAGGCCCATGACGAAGAGATGCGCGAGCGCATCGCGCGCCACCAGGCCGACCGCGCGCAGCGCGTGCCCGCGATGCGCACCGTCGAAGAGCCCATCGAACTCGCGCGCGAGATCGTCAACCGCAGCGCGGCCGACACGCTGGTGGTGGTCGACTGCCTCACGCTCTGGCTCACCAACCTGCTGATGCCGCCGCAATCGGAATCCGCGCGGCCTGCCACGCACACGCCTTCGGCGCACATCGCCATGCTGATCGTCGCACTGCGCGAAGCGCGCGGCCCGGTGGTGCTGGTCGGCAACGAGATCGGCCTGGGCGTGATTCCGCTCGGCGGCGAAACCCGCGCCTTCGTCGATGCACTGGGCCGCCTCAACCAGGACGTGGCCGGCGCCTGTGGCCGGGTCACGCTGATGGTGGCGGGATTGCCGCTGACCCTGAAGGCACCCACTGCATGACAAGACACTGGATCCGCTCTTTTTCGCTTGCGATCGGCCTCGGCGTTTTCGCGCTGGCCGCGCACGCCCTGGACGTGGTCGACGAGCGCGGCGTCACGGTGAGCCTGCCGCAGCCGCCGCAGCGCATCGTCACGCTGCTGCCGTCGTTGACCGAAGGCGTCTGCGCACTGGGGGCGTGCGGCCGGCTGGTGGGCATCGACAACTATTCCAACTCGCCGAACGCGGTGCTTGCGTTGCCGCGGCTGGGCGGCGGCATCGACCCCAATGTCGAAGCCATCGTCGCACTGCGTCCCGATGCGGTGCTGCTTGCCAAGTCGTCCCGCGTGACCCAGCGTCTCGAGGCGCTGGGCCTCAAGGTGGTGGTGCTCGAACCGAAGAGCCATGCCGACGTGCGGCGCGTGCTCGACAAGCTCGACCAGGTGCTCGGCACGCATGAAGCCGCGAACATCTGGCGCACGATCGATGCCAGCGTGTCGGCCGCGGCCCAGTCGCTGCCCGCCGGCGCGAAGGGCCAGCGCGTCTACTTCGAGGTCAACAGCGCCCCCTATGCGGCGGGCGAATCGTCGTTCATCGGCGAGACGCTCGCGCGGCTGGGCATGAAGAACATCGTGCCCGCGTCGCTCGGGCCTTTTCCCAAGCTCAATCCCGAATACGTCGTGCGGGCCAATCCCGATCTCATCATGGTCAGCGTGCGCAGCGCGGCGGGCATGGAACAGCGACCCGGCTGGAGCGGCATCCGTGCGGTGCGCGAAGGGCGCATCTGCCGCTTCGATGCCGCCCAAGCCGACGTGCTCGTGCGCCCCGGCCCGCGCATGGACGAGGCGGCCAGGATCATGGCCCGGTGCATCGCGGAGAAGGCCGGTTGAGCCGCGCGGACCTCATGCCCACGCACCATCGGCGCCGCGCCTGGCTCGTCGGCCTTGCCCTGCTGGGCCTGGGCGGCGCGCTGGCCCTGTTCGGCCTGGGCATCGGCAGCACCGGCTTCCAGAGCCTGGTGGCGGCACGGCACGATGCGGTGGCGCTGCAGATCGTCTGGGAGATCCGCCTGCCGCGCACGCTCGGGGCCTGGCTCGCGGGTGCGTTGCTCGGCCTCGCAGGGGCCGTGGCCCAGGGCCTGTTCCGCAATCCGCTGGCCGATCCCTATCTGCTCGGCAGTGCCTCGGGCGCCTCGCTGGGCGTGGCGGTGGCGCTCATGCTGTTCGGCGGTTCGGCCGCCAGCATGCAATGGGCGATGCGCCTGGGGCTCACCGGCGCGGCCTTCGTGGGCGCGGTGTGCGCGGTGATGCTCACGCTGGTGCTCGCGCGCGGCGTGCAGCAGACGCTGCGCCTGCTGCTCGCGGGCGTGATCGTCGGCGTGGTGCTCGGCGCCGCCAAGGACCTGATCACCATCGCCTCGGCCGACATCCTGCAGGCGCTGCAGGGCTTCATCCTGGGCAGTACCGGCCTGGTCGGCTGGAGCGCGTGCGCGGTAATGGCCGCGGTGGGCGCGGCCTGCCTGCTGCTGGCCTGGGCGCTCGCGCCGGTGCTCGACGGCCTCGCGCTCGGCGAGGCGACGGCGCGCAGCCTGGGCCTGCCGCTCGGCGCCATGCGCGCCGCGCTGGTGGCGGTGCTCGCGCTGGCGACCGGCGCAGCCGTGGCGCAGACGGGACTGATCGCCTTCGTGGGCCTGGCCGCGCCGCACCTGGTGCGTTCCGTGGTCAAGGCCACGCATGCGGGACTGATCGTGCTGTCGGCCGCGATGGGCGGCCTGCTGCTCATGGCCGCCGACCTGCTGGCGCGCTGGCTCATCGCGCCGCAGGAGCTGCCGGTGGGTGTGCTCACGGCCGTGCTCGGCGGCAGCTACCTGCTGTGGCTCATGCACCGGCGCAGCGTGCGGGGCGGCGTGGCATGACCGCACCCATTCCCGCACTCGAAGCGCGCGGCGTGAGCGCCACGCTCGGCAGCGCCGAGGTGCTGCACGGCATCGACCTGAAACTCGCGGCCGCGCGCTGGACCAGCATCGTCGGGCCGAACGGCGCTGGCAAGTCGACCTTGCTCAAGGCCCTGGCGGGATTGCTCGCGCACCGCGGCGATGTCTTTCTCTTCGGCGAAGCATCGGCCAAGGTGCCGGGCCGCGTTCGCGCACAGCGCCTCTCGTGGCTGGGCCAGAGCGGCGCGGCGGGCGAGGGCAGCGCCGACGACCTGATGGTCTACGACATCGCGATGCTCGGCCGATTGCCGCACCAGCGCTGGCTTGCGGCGCCGAGCAAAGCCGACCGCGATGCGGTGGAGCGCGCGCTGCGCAGCACGCAGGCCTGGGAGTGGCGCGAACGGCCGCTGGGCCAGCTCTCGGGCGGCGAGCGCCAGCGCGTGCTGCTGGCCCGCGCGCTGGCCGTGGAGGCCGAGCTGCTGCTGATGGACGAGCCGCTCGCCAACCTCGACCCCCCGCACCAGTCCGACTGGATGCAGACCACGCGCGCCCTGGTGGCCGAAGGCCGCACCGTGGTCAGCGTGCTGCACGAACTCCCCATGGCGTTGGCCGCCGACGAACTGGTGGTGATGAACCACGGCCGCGTCGTGCACCACGGCGCCAGCAGCGACCCGGCCACGCACGCCGCCCTCGAAGAAGTGTTCGACCGCCGCATCCGCGTGCACCGCGTGGCCGACCAGTGGATCGCACTGCCGAACTGACGAGCATCATCAACACACAAGGCCACCACACATGCACATCGAAACTCCCCCCGGCGAAAAACCCTACGACAAGGCCGAAGGCGAACGCCGCGGCATCGTCATCGTCAACACCGGCGACGGCAAGGGCAAGAGCACCGCGGCCTTCGGCCTCGCGCTGCGCGCACACGGCCGCGGCAAGACGGTGAAGATCTACCAGTTCATGAAAGTGCCGTCGGCACGCTTCGGCGAGCACCGCATGTTCGAGCAGATCGGCATTCCGATCGAAGGCCTGGGCGACGGCTTCAGCTGGAAGAGCCAGGACCTCGCGCACTCGGCCCAGCTGGCGCGCGACGGGTGGGAAAAAGCCAGGGCGGCGATCCTGTCCGGCGAATTCTTCCTCGTGGTGCTCGACGAGATCACCTATCCGCTGATCTACGGCTGGCTGCCGCTCGACGGCGTGCTCGAAACGCTGCGCACGCGGCCCAGGCACGTGCACGTGGCGCTCACCGGACGCCGCTGCCCGCCGGAGATCGTCGAACTGGCGGACACCGTGACAGAGATGGCCATGGTCAAGCACGCCTTCAAGGCTGGCATTCCGGCGCAGCGCGGCATCGAGGACTGAACGGGTGCCTGCCATCGCGGCGCTGTGGCTCGCCTTGGCCATCGACCACTGGCTGGGTGAACCCGCCGCGCGCTGGCATCCCATGGTATGGATGGGGCGGTACCTTGGCTGGACCGGTTCCCGCTTCGCCCCGCATGCCGCCGATGCGAAGCCGCGCGACCTGCGGCTGTTCGTCGCGGGCGCGCTGGCCTGGATCGTCGGCGCGATGCTCACAGGTGCGCTGGCATTGGCGCTGCAGCGGGGCGCCACGCAATGGCTGCCCGGCTCGGTGGCCACCGTGGTGCTGGCCCTCGCATTGAAGCCGCTCTTCGCATGGCGCATGCTGCGCGGCGAAGTGCTGGCGGTCGAGACGGCCTTGGCGGTGTCGCTCGATGCGGGCCGCGCGCAGCTCGCGCGGCTGGTGAGCCGCGATGTCGCCGTGCTCGGCGAACGCGAGGTGCGCGAAAGCGCCATCGAATCGCTGGCCGAGAACCTCAACGATTCGCTCGTGGCGCCGCTGTTCTGGTTCGTGCTGCTGGGCCTGCCGGGCGCCGCGGTCTACCGCTTCGCCAACACCGCCGATGCCATGTGGGGCTACCGCGGCGAACGTGGTGGCCGCGACTGGACCTGGGTCGGCAAGTGGGCTGCACGCGCCGACGATGTACTCTCCTGGCTGCCCGCGCGGCTCACGGTGTTGCTGCTCGCGCTCGCGGCATGGCGGTGGCCTGCCGGCATCGCGCGCGAGGCGCGCCGCACGCCGTCGCCCAACAGCGGCTGGCCGATGTCGGCGATGGCGTTGTTGCTTGGCGTGCGGCTTGCCAAGCCCGGCGTCTACGCGCTGAATGCGAAAGGCCGCGCGGCCGAGGCACCCGACACGCAGCGCGCCGCGCAACTGTGCGGCAGGGCGGCCGTGGCGCTGGCTGTGTGTGCATCATTGGCCATCTTTGCGATCACCAGGCAGGCATGACAGAGGAACACGAACACGCAGGCATTGAATCCGCGGTGCACGGCGGCCCCGACGCGGCCGGCACGCCGTGGCACGATTTCTCGACCAACGGCAATGCCACGGGATCGTGCCCGGCGGTGCTGGCGGCGCTGCGCACGGCGAACGCGGCCCACTATCCCGACCCCGCGTATGCCACGCTGCGCAACGCCCTTGCAAAGTTTCATGGCGTCGCGCCCGAACGCGTCGTGGTCGCGGCCAGCGCCAGCGAATTCATCCACCGCATCACAGCCGCCTTCGCGCAGGGCGGCGGCCGCGAAGTGCGGTTGCCACCGCACGGCTACGGCGACTACGAGCGTGCGGCGCTGGCATGGGACTTGAAGGCAGAGCGGTCTCCCCAGCCGCACGGCGCTCTGGCGCTGCGCTGGTGCTGCGAACCTTCGAGCCCGCTCGGCCAGCCAGAGCCCGATCTGGTCACGCATGCGTCCGGCACGGGCGCCTGCGTGCTCGACATGGCCTACGAGCCGCTGCGCCTCGAGGGCGCCCCATCGCTCACCGCGGCCGCGCGTGATCGCGTGTGGCAGCTGTGGACGCCGAACAAGGCGATGGGCCTGACCGGCGTTCGCGCGGCCTATGCCATCGCGCCCGCCGATGCGGCAGCTTCACCGCTGATGCGGCGCCTCGCGGGGCTGGCCCCTTCATGGCCGATCGGCGCGCATGGCGTGGCATTGCTCGAAACCTGGATCGATGCCGAAGCCCAGGCCTGGCTCGCGCAAAGCCTGCACACCTTGCGCGCATGGAAGGCGCAGCAGCGCGCTCTCTGCGAATCGCTGAGTTGGCAGTGCCTGCCCGGCGATGCCAACTTCTTCTGTGCGCGCACCGACGTGCCGTACCGCCGGCTGGCTACCGCCCTGCGCGCCGAAGGCATCAAGCTGCGCGACTGCGCTTCCTTCGGGCTGCCGGGATGGGTGCGCCTGGGCGTGCTGCCGCCGCAAAGCCAGCAGGCATTGAAGGAAGCCTGGACACGCGCCCTGGCCAGCGACGAACATTGAAGCCCGACACCACCCGCAGGACATCCGCATGCTCTACGCCATCACCGCGCTCTTTCTTTGCCAGCTGGCCGGCGAGCTGCTCGTGCAGTGGCTCGGCCTGCCGGTTCCCGGTCCGCTGATCGGCATGCTGCTGCTCTTCGTCGCGCTGCTCGCGCGTGGCCGCGTGCCGGAAGCGTTGGGCGAAACGGCGGGCCATCTGCTGCGCAACCTCATGCTGCTGTTCATTCCCGCGGTAACCGGCGTCATGCTGCATTTCGAGCGGGTGGGGCGCGAATGGCTGCCATTCCTCGCGGCCGGCATCGTGGGCGCGGCCTTCACCATGACCGTGACCGCGCTCACCTTCCGCTGGATGATCCGCTTCACGGGCAAGGACGCCGAATGACCGCGCCCGCGAAGCTGTCGGAGATCTGGGTCTTTCTCGCGCAGTCGCCGTTGCTGTGGCTGTCGCTCACACTGATCGCATACCTGGGCGCGCTGTGGCTGCACCAGCGCAGCGGCAGCAGGCCGCTGGTCAATCCGGTGCTGGTGTCGGTGGTCGCCATCGTGGGCGTCCTGCTCATCACGCGCACGCCCTACGACACGTACTTCGAAGGCGCCAAGTTCGTGCACTTCCTGATCGGGCCGGCCACGGTGGCACTGGCGGTGCCGCTCTATGGGCAGCTCGGCCGGCTGCGGCGCCTGTGGCTGCCGATCGGCGTGGCGCTGCTGGTGGGCTCGGTGGCGGCCATCGTGTCGGCCATCGGCATCGCCTGGGTGCTGGGCGGATCGCACGAGCTGATGATGTCGCTCGCGCCCAAGTCGGCCACCATGCCGATCGCGATGGGCGTGGCCGAGAAGATCGGCGGGCTGCCCTCGCTTGCCGCGGTGGCGGCCGCCGTCGCGGGCATCTCGGGTGCCATCGTGGCGACCGGGCTCCTGAACCTGCTGCGCATCGAGGAGCCCGCTGTTCGCGGCTTCGCGGTGGGCATGGCGGCGCACGGCATCGGCACGGCGCGTGCCATCCAGGTGAACGAAACGGCCGGCGCATTCTCGGCGCTGGCCCTGGGGCTCAATGGCATCGCGACGGCGCTGCTGGTGCCGTTGCTGGTCAGGCTGCTGGGTGCCTGAGGACGGGCAGATGGGCTCCTGACGCAGAATAATGCGCATCTCACGATGCTGGAGGAGCAAACGCATGGCCCGGTACACCGCAGAAATCCTCTGGCAGCGAGGCGATCAGGACTTCCTCGCCAACGCCTACAGCAGGCGGCATACGATGCGTTTCGACGGCGGTGCGGAGGTGCCCGGCTCGTCGTCGCCGCACGTGGTGCCGCTGCCGTTCTCCGATGCCGCGGCGGTCGATCCCGAAGAGGCTTTCGTCGCCTCGCTGTCGAGCTGCCACATGCTGTGGTTTCTCACCATGGCGGTGAAGCGCAAGTTCATCGTCGACCGCTACTTCGACGCGGCGAGCGGCACCATGGACAAGAACGCCGAAGGCAAGCTCGCGATGACGGTGGTCACGCTCCGGCCCGAGGTCACATTTTCAGGCGATACCCTGCCCACGCGCGAGCAGATCGAACACATGCACCACCGCGCGCACGAGGAGTGCTTCATTGCCAACTCGGTCAAGACCGAGGTGCGCTGCGAGCCGGTATTCGCCACCGCCGGCTGAAGCGGCCGGCCAGCGAACGAACTCAGCGCCGCTGCAGCCTGGGGCTCTTGGCAAACAGTTCCGCGGCCCAGTCGACGAACGCCCGCACCTTGGCGCTCAGGTGGCGGTTGGGCGGGTAGACCACGTGGATCGGCAGCGGGTCGCGGTGCCACTCCGGCAGCACCTCGATCAGCTCGCCGCTTTCCAGCAGCGGCTCGGCCATGAAGGTGATGCACTGCGAAATCCCGAAGCCGCCGATCACGGCCGCCATGTGGGCGTTGCTCTCGTTCACGGACACACGGTAGGGGCCGTTGAGCTCGATGGTCTCGTCCCCCTTCTTGAACTCGTGCGGGTAGATGCGCCGCGTGCTGCCCGAAAAGTAGCTCACCACGTGGTGGCGCTTCTCGATGTCGTTCGGATGCTGCGGCATGCCGTAGCGCTTGACGTAGGCCGGCGAGGCCACGGTCACGAAGTGCAGGGTGCCGATGCGCCGGGCCACCAGCGACTGGTCGCTGAGTTCGCCGGCCCGGATCACGCAGTCCACGTTGTCGGTGATGAGGTCGACCGTGCGGTCGCTCACGCCCAGGTCGACCTGGATCTCGGGATAGCGGTCGCAGAAGGTGGCCAGCGCAGGCAGGATGATCAGCCGCGCCACCGAAGTCCCCACGTCGATGCGCAGCCGCCCCGTGGGGTTGGCCTGCGCGTTGGTCATGCTGGCCTCGATGTCGTCGAAGTCGTTCAGGAGGCGCGCCGCGCGCTCGTAGTAGGCCGCGCCGTCCGGCGTCACCGTCACGCGCCGCGTGGTGCGGTTGAGCAGCTTCACCCGCAGGCGCGACTCCAGCGCCTGGATCTGCTTGGTGACCGTTCCCTTGGGCAGGGCGAGCGAGTCCGCCGCCCGGGTGAACGTGCCTGCTTCCACCACGCGGACAAAGATCCGCATTGCCTGGATTTGATCCATTGATGACTGTTCCTGGGAGCCCGGCCATTGCCGGGAGGACGCGGATTCTCACACAAGGTGACAATCCCACAGCGTTTCCCGGATTGTTAGCCGTTTGGAAACAGAGTAGGGCCGGCTTGCCTGTTTAACGCCACACTGGCCGCCTTATATTTCAACCATCGCCAATCCTCCTGAGGTTGCCTCCATGTCACCCCGCCCGTCGTCCCGCTCTGCCGAAGCCGCCGCTCTCGCCGCGGCCGAAGGCGTGGAAGCCGATCTTTCGATCGAGCTGCCCGGCCGCGACCCCGTGGACGCCCGGGTGTACGGGCAGCGCCCCCGGGGCGAAACCGTGCCGCTGGTGCTGCACTTCCACGGCGGCACCTTCGTCTGCGGCAACCTGGACAACGGGCGCAACGTGGCGCGGCTTTTGGCCGGCGCGGGCGCGGTGGTGGTGTCGGTGGCCTATCCGCTGGCGCCCGAATCGCCTTTTCCCGAGCCCATCGAAGTGGGCTACGCCGCGCTCGAGTGGCTCTACAAGCAGCGCGTGAAGCTGGGCGGCAAGGGCGCCCGGGTGTACCTGGCCGGCGAGGAAGCCGGCGGCAACCTGGCGGCCGGCGTGGCGCTGATCGCCCGCGACCGGGCGCATCCCCCGCTGGCCGGGCAGATCCTGCTGTCGCCCATGCTCGACCCGTGCGCCGGCACCGCATCGCTGCGCAAGGCCACCAGCGACGAGGCCGAGTGCCGCTGGGCCAAGGGCTGGGAAAAGTACCTGAGCTGCCCCTCGAACGCAATGCACCCCTACGCGGTGCCGAGCGGATCGCTGCGTCTCTCGTCCCTGGCGCCGGCGCTGGTGCTGGTGGGCGCCGACGATGCGATGCGCGACGAGGCGATGACTTTTGCCGGCCGACTGCGGGCCGCGGGCATCGAGGTCACGAGCAGCGTGCTGCCCGGCGCCGCGAACTGGCCCAAGGCGCTGTACGACCCCGAGCCCTCGGGCTGCAAGGCCTGCGAAGCCAGCGTGCAGCAGCATTTCCGCGAATTCTTCAGCGCCACCACGCCGCCCCCGGCAGCGCCCAAGCCCAGCTAGGCAGGCCTGTCGCGGCAGCCTGGCTGACGACGCGACGCCGCCCCTCGGCCCACCGGTAGCCCCGGTCATTTTCGAGTTCCGCCTCCTGGTGCCACAAGCACCGGGATGGCCTGTTGCATCCCAAGAAGTCATCGAGAAGGACGAATCACCATGTCGAACAACAATCAAAAACTTTCTTCCGCCGCGCGCAAGGGCCTGTGGCCCGCCGTGACCGGCCTGACCGCCGTGCTGGCGGTGGCCGCCGCGGTGCTCGGCATGCACAGCTTCAAGGCCGAGGCCACGGCTCCCGCCGCGGCGCAGCAGGGCACGCCGGTGTCGGTGGCCGCCGTGGCGTCGAGCGAGATCAATGCCTGGGACGAGTTCTCCGGCCGGCTCGAGGCGGTGCAACGGGTGGATGTGCGCTCCCGCGTGGCCGGCGCCGTGCAGGCGGTTCACTTTCGCGAAGGCGCGCTGGTGAAGCAGGGCGACCTGCTGATCACCATCGACCCCGCACCCTACGCGGCCGAAGTGGAGCGCGCCGAAGCGCAAGTGGCATCGGCCCAGGCCCGCCAGGCTTTCAGCCGCAGCGAGCAGGAACGGGCCAAGCGCCTGTGGGACCAGCAAGCCATCGCCCAGCGCGAATACGACGAGCGCGTGAATGCCAGCCGCGAGGCCGACGCCAACCTGCGCGCTTCGCAGGCCTCGCTGCAATCGGCGCGCCTGAACCTCGGCTACACGCAGGTGCGTGCGCCGGTTTCGGGCCGCATCGGCAAGCTCGAAGTCACCGTCGGCAACCTGGTGGCCGCGGGCCCCGGCGCGCCGGTGCTGACCACGCTGGTGTCGGTGAGCCCGATCTACGCGAGCTTCGATGCCGACGAGCAGGTGATCACGCGGGCCCTGAAAGACCTGCCGAGCGGCGCCAGCGCACGCGGCCAGATCGAGAGCATTCCCGTGCAGATGGGCACCTCGGGCTTCGACGGCACGCCCTTCATCGGCAAGCTGCAGCTGATCGACAACCAGGTCGACGCGCGCAGCGGCACGGTGCGCGTGCGTGCCTCCTTCGACAACAAGGACGGTGCGCTCATTCCCGGGCAGTTCGCCCGCATCCGCATGGGCCAGGCACGCAATGACACCGCGCTCCTGGTGAGTGAACGCGCCATCGGCACCGACCAGAACAAGAAGTTCGTGATGGTGGTGGGCGAGGACAACAAGGCGATGTACCGCGAAGTGACGCTCGGCGCATCCATCAACGGGCTGCGCGTCGTGAGCAAGGGCCTGAAGGCCGGCGATCGCGTCGTGGTGAATGGCTTGCAGCACATCCGTCCGGGCGCCCTGGTGGTGCCGCAGACCGTGACGATGGACGCCAAGGCCGATACCAAGCAACAACAACCGGAACGCGTCGCGGAAGCCGCGAAGTCCTGAACTCGGAGGGGAGCGCGTTTGCGCTCGCCGGAGAAACAACATGAATCTCTCTAAATTCTTCATCGACCGGCCGATCTTTGCCGGCGTGCTGTCGGTCCTGATACTGATCGCCGGCCTGATCGCGCTGCGCGGCCTGCCGATCTCGGAATACCCGGAAGTCGCTCCGCCCTCCGTGGTGGTGCGCGCCCAGTACCCGGGTGCCAACCCGAAGGTGATTGCCGAAACCGTGGCCACGCCGCTCGAAGAGCAGATCAACGGCGTCGAAGGCATGCTCTACATGGGCAGCCAGGCCACCACCGACGGCGTGATGACGCTCACCGTCACCTTCCGCCTCGGCACCGATCCCGACAAGGCACAGCAGCTGGTGCAGAACCGCGTCTCGCAAGCCGAGCCGCGCCTGCCCGAAGAAGTGCGCCGCCTCGGCATCACGACCGTCAAGAGCGCGCCCGACCTGACGATGGTGGTCCACCTCGTCTCGCCGAACGACCGCTACGACATCAACTACCTGCGCAACTACGCGGTGCTGAACGTGAAGGACCCGCTCGCGCGCATCGAAGGCGTGGGCCAGGTGCAGATCTTCGGCGGCGGCGACTACTCGATGCGCGTCTGGCTCGACCCGCAGAAGGTCGCGCAGCGCGGCCTCTCGGCCAGCGACGTGGTGGCCGCCATCCGCGGCCAGAACGTGCAGGCCGCGGCCGGCGTGGTCGGCGCTTCGCCGGGCCTGTCGGGCGTGGACATGCAGCTGTCGATCAATGCGCAAGGGCGCCTGCAGAGCGAGGAAGAGTTCGGCGACATCATCGTCAAGAGCGGCACCGACGGCGCCGTGACCCGCCTGCGCGACATCGGCCGCCTCGAGATGGGCGCCGCCGACTACTCGCTGCGCTCGCTCCTGAACAACGACCCGGCCGTCGGCATGGGCGTGTTCCAGGCACCGGGCTCCAATGCGCTCGACATCTCGTCCAACGTTCGCAAGACGATGGCCGAGCTCAACAAGAACATGCCGGAAGGGCTGGAATACCGCATCGCCTACGACCCGACGCAGTTCGTGCGCGCATCGATCGAGTCGGTGATCCACACGCTGCTCGAAGCCATCCTGCTGGTGGTACTGGTCGTGATCCTGTTCCTGCAGACCTGGCGCGCGTCGATCATTCCGCTCCTGGCCGTGCCGGTGTCGGTGATCGGTACCTTCGCGGTGCTGCACGTCCTCGGTTTCTCGATCAACGCGCTGAGCCTGTTCGGACTGGTGCTGGCGATCGGCATCGTGGTGGACGACGCCATCGTGGTGGTGGAGAACGTCGAGCGGAACATCGAGGCGGGCCTCACGCCGCGTGAAGCGACGTACCGCGCGATGCGCGAGGTGTCGGGCCCCATCATCGCGATCGCGCTGGTGCTGGTGGCCGTGTTCGTTCCGCTGGCTTTCATCAGCGGCCTCACGGGCCAGTTCTACCGCCAGTTCGCGGTGACCATCGCGATCTCGACGGTGATCTCGGCCATCAACTCGCTCACGCTGTCGCCCGCGCTCGCCGCCTTGCTGCTGCGCAGCCACGATGCACCCAAGGACGCGCTGACGCGCGGCATGGACAAGGTCTTCGGCTGGCTGTTCCGCGGCTTCAACAGGCTCTTCAGCCGGGGTTCGGAAGCCTACAGCGGCGGCGTCAAGAGCGTGATCTCGCGCAAGACGCTGATGCTGGTGATCTACCTCGCGCTGATCGGCGTGACCTTCGGCCTCTTCAAGGCGGTGCCGAGCGGCTTCGTGCCGGCGCAGGACAAGCAATACCTGATCGGTTTTGCCCAGCTGCCCGACGGCGCCACGCTCGACCGCACCGACGAAGTGATCCAGCGCATGGGCGAGATCATGAAGAAGAACCCGAACGTGGAAGACGCCATCGCCTTCCCGGGCCTGTCGATCAACGGCTTCACCAACAGCTCGAACTCGGGCATCGTGTTTGCCACGCTCAAGCCCTTCGACCAGCGCAAGCGCGCCGACCAGAGCGGCGGTGCGGTGGCCGGGCAGCTCAACGGCGCCTTCGCGAGCATCCAGGACGCGTTCATCGTGATGTTCCCGCCGCCGCCGGTGGCGGGCCTGGGCACCACGGGCGGCTTCAAGCTGCAGCTGGAAGACCGCGCCTCCGTGGGCTACGACCAGATGGACGCGGCGGTGAAGGCCTTCATGGCCAAGGCCTATGCCGCACCCGAACTCACGGGCATGTTCACGAGCTGGCAGGTCAACGTGCCGCAGCTGTATGCGGACATCGACCGCACCAAGGCGCGCCAGCTCGGCGTTCCGGTGACGGACATCTTCGACACCATGCAGATCTACCTGGGCAGCCTGTACGCGAACGACTTCAACAAGTTCGGCCGCACGTACAGCGTGCGCGTGCAGGCCGATGCGCCTTACCGCGCCCGCGCCGAAGACGTGGGCATGCTGAAGGTGCGCTCGACCTCGGGCGAGATGGTGCCGCTGTCGGCATTGATGAAGGTGAATTCGACCTTCGGGCCGGAACGCGCCATGCGCTACAACGGCTACCTTGCCGCCGACATCAACGGCGGCCCGGCGCCCGGCTATTCGTCGGGACAGGCGCAGGACGCGATCACCAAGATCGCGGCCGAGACGCTGCCCAAGGGCGTGACCTTCGAGTGGACCGAGCTGACCTACCAGGAGATCCTGGCCGGCAACTCCGCCTTCCTGGTGTTCCCGCTGGCGATCCTGCTGGTGTTCCTGGTGCTGGCCGCGCAGTACGAAAGCCTGACGCTGCCGATCGCCATCATCCTGATCGTGCCGATGGGCATCCTGGCGGCGATGACGGGCGTATGGATATCGGGGGGTGACAACAACGTCTTCACGCAGATCGGGTTGATCGTGCTGGTGGGGCTGAGTGCGAAGAACGCCATTTTGATCGTGGAGTTTGCGCGCGAGCTCGAGTTTGCCGGACGCACGCCCATACAGGCCGCGATCGAAGCCAGCCGGCTGCGCCTGCGCCCGATTCTCATGACCTCGCTGGCCTTCGTGATGGGCGTGCTGCCCCTCGTGCTGTCGACCGGCGCGGGTTCGGAAATGCGCAAGGCCATGGGCGTGGCAGTGTTCGCCGGAATGATCGGCGTGACGGCCTTCGGCCTGTTCCTGACGCCGGTGTTCTATGTGCTGATGCGCCGCCTCGCGGGCAACCGCCCGCTCAAGCTGCATGGCGACGTGCCGCACGGCGAAGACTTTGCCCATCCGGCCGCACCGGCACCGTCGTCCCACGGTGGTTCGGGCGGTGGCGGCCTGCACCCGCTGCCTGCTGCCCCGCGCCCTTCGCACGGCTCGCATGACTGATCGAGAAGAAAGCCCATCATGAATATTTCAGTACAACCTTGGGTCAAGCCGCTTCGCACTGCCTTGCTGCCGCTGGTGGCGGCCCTGGCTCTGGCCGGCTGCGCCAGCGTGCCCTCCGGCATGCCGGAGATCCCGACCACGGCCCAGTTCAAGGAGCAGGGCGCCGCCCCGCCCGCGGGCTGGACCCGTGCCGTGCCTTCCGAAGCCCAGTCGCGTGGCGCATGGTGGCTGGCGTTCAACGACCCGGTGCTCAATGCGCTGGTCGAAAAAGCCGACGTCAGCAACAACAACATCCAGGCCGCCGCGGCCCGGCTCGCGGAAGCACGCGCCCTGGCGCGCAGCGCGCAGGCCGACCGCCTGCCGCAGATCGGCCTGGGCGCGGGTGCCAACCGTGGTGCGGGCCTGGACAAGGCCACGGCCAGCACACGGCCGGGCACCATGACCAACATCGGCGCCACGTTCTCGTACGAGCTCGACCTGTTCGGCCGGCTCTCGGGCGCGAGCAATGCGGCCAAGCTCGATGCGGCCAGCCGCGAAGCGCTGCTGCAAAGCACGCGCCTCGCGGTGCAGGCCGAGGTGGCGCAGACCTACCTGCAGCTGCGCGCCCTCGATGCCGAGCGCGCGCTGGTGCGCGAGCAGGTCGAGGCCTACCGCGACACGCTGCGCCTGACGCAGCGCCGCCAGCAGGCCGGCGACATCGCCGAGCTCGACGTGGCGCGCGTGCAGACCGAGGTGTCGTCCACCGAATCGGACGCGCTCGCGCTCGACCGGCAGCGTGCCCAGGTGGAGCATGCGCTGGCGGTGCTGGTGGGCGACTCGGCCTCCAGCTTCGGCCTGCGGACCGACGAATGGGCCACCGCGCTGCCGTCCGTTCCGCCCGGCGTCCCGGCCACGGTGCTGACGCGCCGCCCGGACGTGTCGTCAGCGCAGAACGCCGTGCTCGCGGCGCAGGCCCGCGTGGGCGTGGCACAGGCGGCGTGGTTCCCGGACATCTCGCTGACCGGCGCGGCGGGCTATGCATCGCCAGAGATCGGCGACCTGTTCAAGTGGTCGGCCCGCTCGTGGGGCGTGGGGGCGCTGCTCTCGCTGCCGATCTTCGACGGCGGCCGCCGCGAAGCCGGCGTGCAGGGTGCCAATGCCCAGCTCGATGGCGCGCTTGCCAACTACCGCAACCAGGTGCTGGTCGCGTTCCAGGAGGTCGAAGACCAGCTCTCCGCCATCCGGATCCTGCAGGAACAGTCGGCCGTGCAGGCCCAGGCCGTCACCTCGGCCCAGCGCGCGACCAGCCTGTCGGACACGCGCTACCGCAACGGCTACATCAGCCAGCTCGACCTGCTAGACGCCCGCCGCAGCGAGCTGCGCAACCGGCGCCAGGCGCTGCAGGTGAAGTCGGCGCAGTACCAGGCGGCCGTGGGGCTGATCCGCGCCATCGGCGGCGGCTGGGAGGTTCCGTCCGCAACGGCGCGGGGGCAGCCCGGCGGAACTGCCGCGCTGCAGACCGCGGCGCGCTGAAACACCAAGGGGCGCAAGCCCCTTTTTCTTTGCCGCTTCGGCTTCGGAGACGGCATGCGGCGGCAACGACAATAGCCGCATGACAACCCGATGCGTGATGGTTCTGGGCACGACCAGTGGTGCCGGCAAGAGCTGGCTGGTGACCGCGCTGTGCCGCTGGTATGCGCGGCAGGGCCTCAAGGTCGCGCCTTTCAAGGCGCAGAACATGAGCAACAACGCCCGCGTGGTCGATGGCGGGGAGATCGGCAGCGCGCAATACTTCCAGGCGCTGGCGGCGCGGGCCGTGCCCGACGTGCGCATGAACCCGCTGCTGCTCAAGCCCGAGCGCGACACCCACAGCCAGGTGGTGCTGATGGGGCAGGTGAGCGAAGAGCTCACGGCCATGCCCTGGCGCGGGCGCAGCGAGCGCGTCTGGCCGCAGATCGCGGAGGCCTTCGATGCCCTGCGCGCCGAAAACGACGTGGTGGTGATCGAGGGTGCGGGCTCGCCGGCCGAGATCAACCTGATGGCGAGCGACATCGTCAACCTGCGTGTCGCCCGCCATGCCGACGCGCGCTGCCTGCTGGTGACCGACATCGACCGCGGCGGTGCCTTTGCGCATCTCTACGGCACCTGGGCATTGATGCCCGAGAGCGACCGCGCGCTGCTGCGCGGCTTCGTGCTCAACAAGTTCCGCGGCGACGCCTCGCTGCTGGCCCCGGCGCCGCAGCAGCTGCAGGCGCTGACCGGCATCGCCACCGTTGCGACGCTGCCAATGTGGTGGCAGCACGGCCTGCCCGAAGAGGATGGCGTGTTCGACGACCGAAGCCACGCGAGCGGACCTGTCACGCGCACGGTGGCCGTCGTGGTGTACCCGCGCATCAGCAACCTCGACGAGTTCCAGCCGCTCAAGAACGTGCCGGGTGTCCGGCTGGTCTGGGCGCGCTCGCCGGCGGACGTGGCCGGGGCCGGCTGGATCGTGCTGCCTGGCTCCAAGCACACCAGCGGCGATCTCGCCTGGCTGCGCGCGCAGGGCCTGGACCGCGCCATCGCCGCGCACGCGGCCGGGGGTGGCGCCGTGCTGGGCGTCTGCGGCGGGTTGCAGATGCTGGGCGAGGCGCTGGTCGATCCGCACGGCATCGACGGCAACGCGCCCGGCCTGGGCCTGCTGCCGTTGGTGACGGTGTTCGAGCGCGAGAAGACCGTGCGCCACCGCTCGGCCGTTTTCGGCGCGTTGAACGGGCCATGGGCTGCGCTGTCGAACGTGCCGGTGGCCGGCTACGAGATTCACCACGGCCAGACCGCGGTCCACCCGCAGATGGCGCAAGACGGCCAGGCGGTGATGCCCGAGGGGCTGGCCTGGCAGAACGCACGCGGCAATGTGCTGGGCCTGTACCTGCACGGCCTGTTCGAGGACGAGGCCGCGCTGCACGCGCTCTTCGGCGCCGCGGCCCCTACGCTCGACGCCACCTTCGACGGCCTCGCCGATTTCATCGACACCCACTTCGAGCCCGGCGTACTGCAGGGCCTGATCGCATGACCGACCACGACGACACCATTCCTTCCATCGCCGACATCCGCGACGACGCGCTTGCGGCGCGCCTGCAAAGCGCGATCGACAACAAGACCAAGCCGCTCGGCGCGCTGGGCCGGCTCGAGAGCCTGGCCTTGCGGATCGGGGTGGTGCTGGGCAGCGAAACGCCCGTGCTCGAAGCGCCGCAGATGCTGGTGTGCGCGGGCGACCACGGGCTGGCGGCGCGCGGTGTCTCGGCATTTCCGAGCGACGTGACCTGGCAGATGGTCGAGAACTTCCTGGCCGGCGGCGCGGCCGTCAGCGTGCTGGCGCGCCAGCATGGGCTCGCACTCACGGTGGTCGACTGCGGCGTGCGGCGCGATTTCCAGGCGCGCCCCGGCCTGGTGTCGCGCCGGATCGCCGCCGGCACCGCCGACGCATCGGCCGGCCCGGCCATGACGGCCGCGCAGTGCGCCGAGGCCATCGCCAACGGCCGCGAGGTGGTGCGCGCGCTGCCCGGCAATGCGGTGCTGCTCGGCGAGATGGGCATCGGCAACAGTTCGGCAGCGGCCATGCTGCTCGCGCGGCTGGCGGGGCTCGACATCGATGCCTGCACCGGCGCCGGCACCGGCTTGGACGCCGAGGGATTGGCGCGCAAGCGCACCGTGCTGCGCGACGTGCTGGCGCTGCATGCATCGGCGGTGTCGCCGCTCGATGCACTGGCCGCATTCGGCGGTTTCGAAATCGCCACGCTGGTCGGCGCGGTGCTGCAGGCGGCACAGGAGCGCCGGGTGATCGTGGTCGATGGCTTCATTGCCAGCGCCGCGGTGCTGGTGGCGCAGGCGCTGCAGCCGCATGTGGCGCAGCGCTGCGTGGCGGCGCACAGTTCGGCGGAACCCGGACATGCACTGCTGCTGAAGCACCTCGGGCTCGAGCCGCTGCTGAACCTCGACCTGCGCCTTGGCGAAGGATCGGGTGGCGCGCTGGCCTGGCCGCTGCTCGAATCGGCCTGCCGCATCCTGCGCGAGATGGCCAGCTTCGAAGCGGCCGGCGTGTCGCGCAAGGACAGCTGAAGCGCATGAACGGCGTTCGCCACTACCTGCTGGCCCTGCAGTTCTTCACGCGCATGCCGGTGACCGGCCGGCTCGCCGAATGGGTCGGATTCAGTCCGCAGATGTTGCGCGCGAGCGCGGCGCATTTTCCCGGTGTCGGCTGGCTGGTGGGTGGCGTTGGCGCGGCGGTCTTCGTGCTCGCGTTGCATGGCCTGCCCGGCACGGCCGGGGCGCTGGCCGCGGCGCTGCTGAGCATGGCCGCGACGGTACTGCTCACGGGCGCCTTTCATGAAGACGGGTTGGCCGACGTGGCCGACGGCTTGGGCGGCGCGTCGGACCGGAACCGCGCGCTGGAGATCATGAAGGACTCGCGCATCGGTGCCTTCGGCGCCATCGCGCTGGTGCTGGCGCTCGGACTCAAGACCGTGCTGCTCGCGTCGATGGCGGGGCAGGGCGCGGCGGCGCTGGCGTGCGGAATCGCCGGTGCGCATGTGCTTTCGCGCCTGGCGCCGCTGTTCCTGATCCGCTGGCTGCCCTACGTGGGCGACAGCGGCGCCAGCAAGGCCAAGCCGCTGGCCGATGCGATCGGCAGCGGTGCCTTGCTGGTGGGCGTGCTCTGGTCGCTTCCCGCTGTCGCGCTGGTGCTGCTGACGCAGGGCCCCGCACGGACGATCGCCGTCGTGCTGGCTTGCGCGCTGGCGGCACTGGCCATGGCGCGCATGTTCCGGCGCCGGCTGCAGGGCTTCACCGGCGACGGGCTCGGCGCGACGCAGCAGGTCTGCGAGCTCGCGATCTACCTGGCACTCGCGTGGCAGGCATGAAGCTGTGGCTGGTGCGCCACGCGCAGACCGATGCGGCGCCGGGTCTTTGCTACGGCGCGACCGATGTGTGCGCGCCGGCCGAGGCCACGCTCGCGGTGGCAGAGGCGGTGGTGCCCCGGCTGCCGGCGGGCGTTGCGCTGGCGCATTCGCCCTTGCGGCGCTGCGCCGAACTGGCACAGGCGATTGGCATGCTGCGCCCGGACCTTGCCCTGCGCGCCGAGCCACGCCTGGCTGAGATGGACTTCGGCGCCTGGGAAGGACGGCCCTGGTCGGCGATCGCACGCGCGGAGTTCGATGCCTGGACCGGCAATTTCGCCGAAGGCATCCCCGGCGGGCATGGCGAAAGCACGGCGCGCTTCATGCAACGCACAGGCGCCGCTTTCGACGAGTGGCGCGCGGCGGGGCAGGACGCGGTGTGGGTCACGCATGCGGGCGTGATGCGCGCGGTGCAACTGCTGCGCCGCGGTGTGCGGCGCGTCGACGACGTCGCGCAGTGGCCATCCGAGCCCATTGACTACGGGGCGTGCCAGCTGATCGAATACGGCTGACGCAATGGCAGCGCGGCACGCGCGCCGTCTCGCCGCACTCGAAGGAAAGGGGCAACAGCGATGCAAGCCGAAGACAGCAACCTTCCATTGAAAGGCCGCGTGGCCGTGGTCACCGGCGCGAGCCGGGGCGCCGGCCGCGGCATCGCGGTGGAGCTGGGCGCCGCAGGCGCCACCGTGTACGTGACGGGCCGCAGCACACGCGCGCAGCCGGCCGAAAGCTACGGCCAATTGCTCGCTCTCTCGCAGCTCGAAGCCCTGCCGGGCAGCGTCGACGAAACGGCCGAGGAGACCACCCTACTGGGCGGGCAGGGCATCGCGGTGCGCTGCGACCACACCCAGGAAGACGACGTGAAGCGGCTCGTTGCACAGGTGCAGCGCGAGCAAGGCCGTCTGGATCTGCTCGTCAACAACGCCTGGGGCGGCCACGAGACATTCACGGGCGTGTTCGAGGCACCGTTCTGGGAGCATCCGCTGTCCTACTGGGATTCGATGTTCGACCGCGGCGTGCGCAACCACCTGCTGGCCAGCCGGTGCGCAGCGCCGATGATGGTGGCGCAGAAGGGCGGCCTGATCGTGACCACCACCTTCTGGGACCGCGGCAACTACCTGCGTGGAAACCTGTTCTACGACCTTGCCAAGTCGGCCATGACGCGGCTGGCCTTCGGCATCGCCGAGGAGCTGCGCCCGCATGGCGTCGCGTCGCTGGCCGTCTCGCCGGGCTGGATGCGAACCGAGTTCGTGCTGGCGGGCCACAAGACCGACGAGGCGCACTGGCACGAGCGGCCGGCGCTCGCGCGGACCGAGTCGCCGCGCTATCTCGGCCGCGCGGTCGCCGCGCTGGCCGGGGACGCAAAGGTCATGGCGAAGTCCGGCGGCGTGCACCGCGTGGCCGACCTGGCGCGCGCGTACGGCTTTACGGACATCGACGGCCGACAGGTCGAGGCTTTCGAGCTCTAGCGGCGAACGGCCCGGTTCAGGCCGACTTGGGCCGCGGCGTCTTCGGCTTGTAGTCGCAGTAGGGCGCTACCGCGCATTCCCAGCACTTGGGCGTGCGCGCCACGCAGATGTAGCGCCCGTGCAGGATGAGCCAGTGGTGCGCATGCAGCCGAAACTCGAAGGGCACGCGCTTCTCGAGCTTCAGTTCCACTTCGAGCGGCGTCTTGCCCGGCGCCAGCCCGGTGCGGTTGCCGACGCGGAAAATGTGCGTGTCGACCGCGATGGTCGCCTCGCCGAATGCCACGTTGAGCACCACGTTGGCGGTCTTGCGGCCGACCCCCGGCAGCGCCTCGAGCTCGGCGCGCGTGCGCGGCACCTCGCCGCCGTGCTGCTCCACCAGGATGCGGCAGGTTTCGATCAGGTGCCTGGCCTTGCTGCGGTAGAGCCCGATGGTCTTGATGTATTCCTCCAGGCCTTCCACGCCCAGCCGGAGGATGGCCTGCGGCGTGTTCGCCACCGGAAAGAGCTTGCGGGTCGCCTTGTTCACGCCCACGTCGGTCGCCTGGGCCGAGAGCAGCACGGCGGCCAGCAGTTCGAAGGGCGTGGCGTATTCGAGCTCGGTTTCCGGGGTGGGGTTGGCCGCCTGCAGCGTGGCGAAGAAGAGGGGAATGTTGTCTTTTTTCATGGGTCAGGGGAGGCCGGCGCCCGCCAGCGATGCCAGGCTGTGCGGCGATAGACGCAATATATCGTTGAAAGCCGATGGCCTTACGCAGCTTTGTTGCCCGCGTCTTTCGCGACAATGGCGTCCAGAAAGTGAGACCTCCCATGCAATTCGCTTCCCGCCTCGACAACGTCGAAACCTCCGCCATCCGCGAACTCTTCAAGCTCCTGGGCAAGCCCGGCATCATCAGCTTTGCGGGCGGGTTTCCCGACAGCGCCATGTTCGATGTCGAGGGCCTGAAGGAGGCGAGCCAGAAGGCACTGACCGACGAACCCGGCGGCGCGCTGCAGTACGGCGCCACCGAAGGCTACGAACCGCTGCGCGCGCAGCTTTCCGCCTTCATGAAGACCAAGGGCGTCGACGTGGAGCCCGGCGGCCTCATCGTCACCACCGGCAGCCAGCAGGCGCTCGACCTTTTGGGCAAGACCATGATCTCGCCCGGCGACAAGGTGATCGTCGAGGGCCCGACCTTCCTGGCCACCATCCAGTGCTTTCGCCTGTACGGCGCAGAGCTCATCAGCGCGCCCATCGACGCCAACGGCGTGAAGACCGACGAGCTCGAAAAGCTCATTGCCGAGCACAAGCCCAAGTTCGTCTACCTGATCCCGACCTTCGGCAACCCGAGCGGCGCCATGCTGACGCTGGAGCGCCGCAAGAAGGTGCTCGAACTCGCGGTCAAGTACCAGACGCTGATCGTCGAGGACGACCCCTACGGCGACCTCTACTTCGGCGAGGCACCGCCGCCATCGATCATGGCGTTGAGCAAGGACGTGCCGGGCAGCCGCGAGCTGCTCGCCCATTGCGGCAGCCTGAGCAAGGTGCTGAGCCCGGGCCTGCGCATCGGCTGGATGATCGCGCCCGCCGAACTGCTGGCCAAGGCCACCATGTGCAAGCAGTTCAGCGACGCGCACACCAGCACCTTCGCCCAGGCCACCGCCGCGCAGTACCTCAAGAGCGGCCGCATGCCGGGCACGCTGGCGCACGTGCGCGAGGTCTACGGCCAGCGCGCGCAGGCGATGGGCGCGGCACTGAAGCGAGAGCTGGGCGACGCCGTGAGCTTCACGCAGCCGCAGGGCGGCCTGTTCTTCTGGGCCCGCCTCACGGGTGCCAACGGCAAGTTGGCCGACGCGGGCGAACTGGCCAAGCGTGCCATCGAGCAACTCGTGGCCTTCGTGCCCGGCGCGCCGTTCTATGCCGAGAAGCCCGACCTGTCGACGTTGCGGCTGAGCTTTGCGACGGCGGACGTGGCGAAGATCGAAGAGGGCGTGAAGCGCCTCGGCCAAGCGCTGTAGCCTCCGGTCATGGCGAGCGGTGCAGCCGCGGCGCCGCCAGCAGCGCGAGGTTCTCCGCAATGGCCGCATCCACGTTCGGATGGCGGCCTTTCATCTTCGACAGCGTCATGATGGTCTGGAGCGCCTTGAGGTCCTTGACCGATGGCGCGACCTTGATCTGCGCGATGGCGGCCGATGCGTTGCCGCCGTTGACCAATGCCATCACCTTGCTTGCCCAGTCGTTCGCGCGCGCCATGTCTTCACCTGCTTTCAATTGAACCGCCGACTGTACACAGGACAGCCGGGTCGCATTGGTTACCATCACCCATGAGAAAAACCTTTCAGCTTCAGGTCGAGGGCAAGCACCCCGACCGCCTCCTCGAAGCCATCAAGCACGAGATCCGCAAGTACATCAAGCGCGAGCGCCGCCGCGTCCTGCCCGAAGGCAGCGATTTCTGGGACTTCGATTGCAAGTTCGGCACCTCGGCGGAAACCGCCGAAACCGTGCACCTGTCGGCCATCACCGGTCTGATCGACGGCGTCGTCAAGGACGCCGGCAAGCAGTTCTACGTCGAAATCCTGGCCAAGCCCGGCAAGCGCACACCGCGTCCGGCCGGGCAGCGGTCGCAAGAAGAGCCGTCCGAAGAGGACTGATTCCTCCGCGAGTGATCGGGGTCACTCAGCTCAGGGCGCGTGCAAAGGCCACCGGGTACTCCCCTCCGCGAATGTCCCCCGCCTTCGGCTCCTCCTTTATTTCGCTGCGGGGAGCACCCGGCGCCCTGTGCACACCAGGCGCTGCGGTTGTTCCGCTCGATCAAAGACCGCTCTGAGAAACGATCCCGTCGATGGGGTGCCTTGCGCAGCGAAATAAAGGAGGAGCCCGAAGGGCGGGGGACATTCGCGGAGAAAGGTACCCCGTCGGCGGGAGCGCCGCCCTGAACAGCGCAACTTCAAATAAATCGCAGACTGTTTCCTACAGCAATGCCTGCGCGAGTTGCAGCCCGTAGCGCTGCTCCGCACCCTGCAGCGCACGCGCAATCGACGGGTGCAGCCGAACCCCGTTCTTCGATTGCGCTTCGCGGCGCTTCAGGCCGCCTTCACCCGGCAGGCGCACCGGCTTCGCGGGATCGATCGGCCGGTTGTTGCGGCATTGCGCCGCCACATGGTCCATCTGGCGCAGGAAGGCCTCCTTGCCGCCGAAGGCGTGCAAATCGTGCAGCGTGACGTGCACCGTCGCGCCCCAGCCTTCGGCCGGATCGGCCCGGCCGTGGCCCGCGAGGCCGGCCGTCAGCGTCTCGACCAGCAGCGCCATGCCGTAGCCCTTGTGCCCATGGCTCAGGCCGCCGACCGGCAGCAGCGTGCCGGGCGGCTGGTCGAACAGCACCTGCGGATTGTTCGACGGCTTGCCGGCGGCGTCGATCAGCCATTCCTCGGCAAAGGTCTCGCCGGCCGCGCGCTTGCGGTTGCTCATGCCGTTGGTGGTGATGGAGGCCGAGATGTCGACCATCACGCCGCCCTGCGAGAGCGGAAAGCCCATGGCCAGCGGATTGGGCGTGAACACCGCCTGGGTGCCGCCGAAGGGCGCGACGCTCGCGGTGTTGGGGTCGGAGCAGGCCAGCAGCATCAGCATGTCTTCCTGCAGCGCACGCAGCATGTAGACCGCGAGGCAGGCGATGTGGTGGCTGCGGCGGATCACGAGCGAGGCGGTGCCGAGCTCGCGCGCGCGCGGCAGCAGCAGGTCCAGGCCCTGGTCCATGAGCCAGGGTCCGGGCAGGCGCTTGCCGTCCCACAGCACGGCGGCGGGGCGGTCGGACAGCACCTCGGGGGCGCCGTCGCGCGCCATGCCGCCCGATTCGATTTCCTTCACGTAGCCGGCCAGGAGCGCCAGCCCGTGCGTGTCGTGGCCCAGCAGGTCGCCTTCGACCAGCGTGCGGGCCACGCTGTCGGCCATCGATGCGGCGAGGCCGGCCTTCTGCAGCAAGGCGCTGCCGTAGTCGCGGAGTGCGTCGGCACTGTAGAGCGGGGCGGTGTTGTCGGTCATTTCAGGATCTCCAGCAGGCGGTCCAGGCCGCCCTCGTTGATGGCCACCATGGCCTGTTCGCGCACCTTGGGCTTGGCGTGATAGGCCACCGAAAGGCCGGCTTCGCCCATCATCGGCAGGTCGTTGGCACCGTCGCCCACTGCAATGGTTTCTTGCGGTGAAATGCCCATCAGCGAGGCCACCTCGAGCAGCGTGCGGCGCTTCTCGGCACCGTCGCAGATGTCGCCCCAGCTTTGCTGCACCACCTGGCCGGTGAGGCGGCCGTCGGCCTCGTCGAGCAGGTTGGACCGCGCGAAGTCGATGCCCAGTCGGTCTTTCACGCGGTTGGCAAAGAAGGTGAATCCGCCCGAGACCAGCAGCACCTTGAGGCCGGCCGCCTTGCACGCCGCCACAAGCTCGGCCGCGCCCGGATTGAGCTCCAGGCGCTGGTCGTACACCTGCTGCAGCGCCTCGACCGGCACGCCCTTGAGCAGCGCCACGCGGCGGCGCAGGCTTTCTTTGAAGTCCTTGATCTCGCCGCGCATCGTGGCCTCGGTGATGGCCGCCACTTCGGCCTTCTTGCCGACAGCATCGGCGATCTCGTCGATGCACTCGATGTTGATCAAGGTCGAGTCCATGTCGAACGCGATCAGCTGGAAGTCGGCGAGCTTCAGCGGCGGCTTCACGCGCTGGATGACGAGGCCGGGAGAGATTTCTGTCGCGCTCATGCGGGGGCGGTTTCCTTGACGATGGGTTGTCCGAGGCTGCGCAGCACGTCGCGCACCATCTGCGCGCGCTCCTTCGGCTCCTTGAGTTCGCGTTCGATGCGCAGCTTCTCGTTGCCTGCGAGCTTGATGTGCTTGTTCTTCTGGATCAGGTGGATGATGGCCATCGAATCGACCGGCGGGTCTTTCTTGAAGGTGATGTGGATCACGCCGGGCGCCGCATCGACCTTGACCACGCCATAGGGCCGTGCCAGCACGCGCAGGCGGTGCGTGTCGATGAGCGTCTGCGCCTGCGGCGGCAGCTTGCCGAAGCGGTCGACGATTTCTTCCAGCAGCGTGTCGATCTGGTCGGGCGTCTTCGCGGTCGCGAGCTTCTTGTAGAACGACAGGCGCAGGTGCACGTCGCCGCAGTAGTCGTCGGGCAGCAGCGCGGGCGCATGCAGGTTGATCTCGGTCGTGACCGAGAGCGGCGCGAGCAGGTCGGGCTCCTGCCCGGCCTTGAGCGCGCGCACGGCTTCGCCCAGCATCTCGTTGTAGAGCTGGAAGCCGATCTCCATCATGTTGCCGCTCTGGTTCTCGCCCAGCACTTCGCCGGTGCCGCGAATCTCCAGGTCGTGCATCGCAAGGTAGAAGCCCGAGCCCAGTTCTTCCATCTGCTGGATGGCGTCGAGCCGCTGGGCCGCCTGCTTGGTCAGGCCCTCGGTGTCCGGCACCATGAGGTAGGCATAGGCCTGGTGGTGCGAGCGCCCGACGCGGCCGCGCAGCTGGTGCAGCTGCGCCAGGCCGAACTTGTCGGCGCGGCTCATCACGATGGTGTTGGCGGTCGGCACGTCGATGCCGGTCTCGATGATGGTCGAGCACAGCAAGAGGTTGTAGCGCTGCGCCACGAAGTCGCGCATCACGCGTTCCAGCTCGCGCTCCGGCATTTGGCCGTGGGCCACCGCAATGCGGGCCTCGGGAAGAATCTCCTCGAGCTTCTGGCGCCGGTTCTCGATGGTCTCGACCTCGTTGTGCAAAAAGTAGACCTGTCCACCGCGCTTGAGTTCGCGCAGCACGGCTTCGCGGATCACGCCCGTGCCCTCGTTGCGCACGAAAGTCTTGATCGCCAGGCGCCGCTGCGGGGCGGTGGCGATCACGCTCAGGTCGCGCAGGCCCTCGAGTGCCATGCCCAGCGTGCGCGGAATGGGCGTGGCGGTGAGCGTGAGCACGTCGACCTCGGCGCGCATCGCCTTCATCGCCTCCTTGTGGCGCACGCCGAAGCGGTGCTCCTCGTCGATGATCAGCAGGCCCAGGTTCTTGAACTTGATCGACGGCGACAGCAGCTTGTGCGTGCCGACCACGATGTCGACCGAGCCTTCGGCCAGGCCCTTGGCGGCCGCGGTGATTTCCTTGGCCGAGCGGAAGCGGCTCATCTCGGCCACCTTGACGGGCCACTTGGCGAAGCGGTCGACCAGCGTCTGGTAGTGCTGCTCGGCCAGAAGCGTGGTGGGTGCGAGGAACGCCACCTGCTTGCCGCCGGTGATCGCGATGAAGGCGGCGCGCAGCGCGACCTCGGTCTTGCCGAAACCCACGTCGCCACAGACGAGGCGGTCCATGGGCTGGGGCGAGATCATGTCCTGCACCACGGCGTGGATCGCGGCCTTCTGGTCGGCGGTTTCCTGGAATCCGAAGTCGTTGGCGAACACCTCGTAGTCTGCGGCCGAATAGCGGAAGGCATAGCCCTCGCGCGCGGCGCGGCGGGCGTAGATGTTGAGCAGTTCGGCGGCCGAGTCGCGCACCTGCTCGGCGGCCTTGCGCTTGGCCTTTTCCCACTGGCCGGAGCCCAGCTTGTGCAGCGGTGCCTCGTCGGCGCTGACGCCGGTGTAGCGGCTGATCTGGTGCAGCTGCGAGACGGGCACGTAGAGCGTGGCCTTGTCGGCGTACTCCAGGTGCAGCATCTCCTGCAGCAGCGGCTTGCCTTCGGCATCGACGCCCTGGCCCAGGTCCATGTGGACCAGGCCGCGGTAGCGCCCGATGCCGTGGGCGGTGTGGACCACCGGGTCGCCGACGTTGAGTTCGGACAGGTCCTTGATCAGCGCCTCGACGTCGCTGACCTGTTCCTGCTTCTTGTTGCGGCGCCGGGTGGTGGGCGCGGTGGCGAAGAGCTCGGTCTCGGTGACCAGGTCGATGCCCTGTTCGCGCCATGCGAAGCCCGAGGCCAGCGCGGCGGTGGCGATGCCGATCTTTTCGTCGGCCGACGCTTCGAACTCGGCCAGCGAGTCGAACGCCGGCGGGCTGACGCCGCTGGCGCGCAGGAAGTCGAGCAGGCTTTCGCGGCGGCCTTCGCTCTCGGCGATCAGCAGCACGCGGTGCGGCGTGGCCTTGATGTGGGCCTTGAGGCCGACCAGCGGATCCTCGGCGCCGCGCACCACCGCGAACGGCGGCAGCCGGTCGAATTCGGCATACGGGGTGTCGGTGGCGATGTCGCCGCGGATGGCGAGCTGCGCATGCGGCTTGGCGCGCTGGTAGAACTGCTCGGCATTGAGGAACAGCGCCTCCGGCGGGAGCGCCGGCCGCTCCGGGTCGCCGCGCACCAGCCGAAAGCGTTCGTTGGTGTCCTGCCAGAAATGCTGGAACGCGGGTTCGAGATCTCCGTGCAGCACCACGGTGGCGTCCGGCCCGAAGTAGTCGAACACCGTGGCCGTCTCGTCGAAGAACAGCGGCAGGTAGTACTCGATGCCGGCAGTGGCCACGCCGTTGCCCATGTCCTTGTAGATGCGGCTCTTGGTCGGGTCGCCTTCGAGCAGTTCGCGCCAGCGGCTGCGAAAACGCGCGCGGGCATCGTCGTCCATCGGGAACTCGCGGCCCGGCAGCAGCCGCACCTCGGGCACGGGGTAGAGGCTGCGCTGCGTGTCGGGATCGAAGGTGCGGATGGAGTCGATCTCGTCGTCGAACAGGTCGACCCGGAACGGCACCAGCGAGCCCATGGGAAACAGGTCGATCAGGCCACCGCGCACCGCGTATTCGCCGGGGCTCACCACCTGCGTCACATGGCTGTAGCCGGCCAGCGTGAGCTGGGCCTTGAGCTTGGATTCCTGCAGCTTCTGCTTGGCCTTGAAGTGGAAGGTGTAGCCGGCCAGGAAGGCGGGCGGCGCCAGGCGGTAGAGCGCCGTGGTGGCAGGCACCAGCACCACGTCGGCCTCTTTCTGGCTGATGCGCCAGAGCGTGGCGAGCCGTTCGCTGATCAGGTCCTGGTGCGGCGAAAAGCTGTCGTAGGGCAGCGTCTCCCAGTCAGGAAACAGGGCGCAGCGCAGGTCGGGCGCGAAGAACGCCATCTCGTCGATCAGGCGCTGGGCGTCGTTGGCGTCCGCCGTGAACACCGCAGTGGCGCGGCCCGCGGCCTTTTCGCGCATGCCCAGTTGCGCCAGCAGGAGGGCGTCGGCCGACAAAGGAGGACGCGGCAGCGTGAATCGCTTGCCCGCCGTGAGGTGGGGGAGGTCCATGAACAGCTTACTGAAATGCACGACACCCCGCGCCGGACGGCGAGGGGTGTGAAGCGGTCGATTCTAGAATGGCGGCCCCTTGTTCGCTTGCCGGCCGCCGACCGGTGCCGGAGTCCATGTCCACCTCCCGATTTTTCGTCCTGATTCCATGCGCCGGCTCCGGCCATCGCGCGGGCGGCGCGCTGCCCAAGCAATACCAGCGGCTCGCGGGCGCGTCGATGGTGGCCCACACGGTGGGCGCCTTCCGCGCACTGGCCGGCCGCTTTGCCGGCCTGGCGGTGGTGGTGGCGCCCGACGACCGCGAGGTGCAGGCGGCATTGCCGCGCTTTCCGGCTGCGGGCGAATTCCTGTTGCAGGTGGGGGGCGCCACGCGTGCGGCCACGGTGCGCAATGGCCTGGCGGCGCTGCGGCAGAAGGGGGCCGGTGCGCACGACTGGGTGCTGGTGCACGACGCGGCCCGCTGCCTGGTCACCTCGAGCCAGGTCGAGGCGCTGATCGCCGCGTGCGAACACGACGCGGTCGGCGGCCTGCTGGCCCAGCGCCTGGCCGATACCCTCAAGGTGTCTTCGGCCGGCAGCCGTGTTTCGCAGACCCTGCCGCGCGCCGACAAGTGGCTGGCCCAGACCCCGCAGATGTTCCGCATCGGCATGCTGCTCGATGCGCTGGAGCGCACCGGCGACGCGGTGACGGACGAAGCCGGTGCCATCGAGGCCATCGGCCTTGCGCCGCTGCTGGTGCCGGGCAGCGCCCAGAATTTCAAGGTGACTTTTCCCGAAGACTTTGCGCTGGCCGAATTGGTGCTGCTCGGCCGCAAGAAAGCGATGCCATGACGGTTGCGTTCAACATCCGCGTGGGCGAAGGCTGGGACGTTCACCAGCTGGTGGCGGGCCGCAAGCTGGTGCTGGGCGGCGTCGAAGTGCCGCACACCACCGGCCTGCTGGGCCATTCGGATGCCGACGTGCTGCTGCATGCCATCACGGACGCCTTGCTGGGCGCCGCGGGGCTGGGCGACATCGGACGGCACTTTCCCGACACCGACGCGCAGTTTCGCGGAGCGGATTCGGCCGTGCTGCTGGCCGAAGCCGCACGCCGGGTGCGCGACGCCGGCTGGGAGATCGGCAACGTCGACAGCACGGTGATTGCGCAGGCGCCCAAGCTGGCGCCGCATATCCCGGCCATGTGCCAGCGCATCGCAAAGGCGCTGGGCCTCGTGCCCGGGCAGGTCAACGTGAAGGCCAAGACGGCCGAGAAGCTCGGCCCGGTGGGTGAGGGCCGCGCGATGGAAGCCCGCGCCGTGGTGCTGCTGCACCGCTGAATCAGGCGCGCCGGGCCGGGGCTTCCACGGGCTTGGGCTCGGGCATGGCGCGCGGCATGCGGATGTGCGCCGCTAGGCCGCGCCCGGGCGTGCTGGTGAGCGCAAAGGTGCCGCCCATGCGCTCGATGTTCTTTGCGACGATGGACAGGCCGAGGCCGGCGCCGGCGGCCGAGGTGCGTGCCACGTCGCCGCGGAAGAATGGCTTGGTCAGCTGCGAGAGCAGTGCGGGCTCGACGCCGGCGCCATGGTCGCGCACCTTGATCAGCACCGCGTCGTTGTTGGCCTGCGCCTGGATCACCACGTCGGCCACGCCGGTCGAAGGCGTCTTGCCATAGCGGCGCGCGTTCTCCACCAGGTTGGAGATCACGCGCGTCAGCTCGACCTCGTCCCCGAGCACGCGCAGGTCGGAGGGCACGTCGACGCGGATCTTCATTTCCTCGTAGTCCTGCACGGCGTAGGTGCAGGCATCGACCACGTCGCGCAGCAGCACGGGCTTGGGATCGACATGGTCGGGCCGCGCGTAGTCCAGGAACTTGTCGATGATCGCGTCGAGCTGGGCAATGTCGGCCGCCATGTGGTCGCGCGCGTCCTCGTCGGCCACGCTCATCTCCGTTTCCAGGCGCAGGCGCGCGAGCGGGGTGCGCAGGTCGTGCGAGATGCCGGCCAGCATGATGGCGCGGTCCTGCTCGATCTTGGCGAGCTGGTCCGCCATGCGGTTGAAGCCGATGTTGACCGCGCGGATCTCGTTGGTGCGCGCGCTCTCGTCGAGCCGGTGCGCCTCGTACTCGCCTTCGCGCACCTGCATGGTGGCGCGCGACAGCTGCTTGAGCGGCAGGTTGATGAGCCGGGTGATCAGCGCCGCGCCGGCCAGCGACAGGGCCATGGCGGTGCTGAGCCAGACCAGCCAGGTGCGGCCTCCCACGCGGCTGAAGCGGGTCGGGTCGAGCAGCAGCCAGTAGGCGTCGCTTTCGATTGTGAAGCCGATCCACAGGCCGGGCTCGTCGTTGACGCGGCTGGCCACCGTAGTGCCCTCGCCGAGCTGGTCGATCAGCTCCTCGGTCACGCGCTGGTCGAGCGCACCGCTGGTGTAGGGCTGGAAGCGGTCGTTGGGTTCGCGCGGGAGGATGCGAACGCCCTCCTGGTCGGCGAGCGTCTTGATCAGCGACACCCGGGTGATCGCATCCGAATACACCAGCGCCGCGCGCGTGAGGTTCACGAGCGAGGCGATCTGGTGCGCCGTCTGGATGGCGCGGGGCTCGTATTCGAGCGACCGGAAGGTTTGCAGCCAGGCGACGGTACAGCCGACCAGCAGCAGTGCGAGCAGGAAGAACGTGCGCCAGAAAAGGCTGAAGCCGAGCTTGAGGCCGGGTCGCCTGTCACGCTGGCCGGCGCCCTCCAGAGGGCTCGGCATCGTGACCTGGGCACCGTCCTCCTGGGCTGGGCTGGGTCTGGCTGGATTCAGGCCGATGGCCACCAGGCAATATCGTCAGGCCGTGCCGTCCGGCACGAAGACATAGCCGACGCCCCACACCGTCTGGATGTAGCGGGGCGCCGCGGCGTCGGCCTCGACCAGCTTGCGCAGGCGCGAGATCTGCACGTCCAGGCTGCGGTCGAAGGGTTCGAATTCGCGGCCTCGGGCCAACTGGGCCAGCTTCTCGCGCGAGAGCGGCTGGCGCGGATGGCGCACCAGCGCTTTCAACATCGCGAATTCGCCGGTGGTCAGCGAGAGTTCCTCGCCGTCCTTCTTGAGGGTGCGCGAACCCAGGTCGAAGGCGAAGGGACCGAAGGTGACGGTCTCGTTCTCGGTGGAAGGCGCGCCTGGCGCCTCCAGCGGCGGACGGCGGCGCAGCACCGCGTGCACGCGCGCCAGCAATTCGCGGGGGTTGAACGGCTTGCCCAGGTAATCGTCCGCGCCGACTTCCAGGCCCACGATGCGGTCCACGTCTTCGCCCTTGGCGGTGAGCATGATGATGGGCGTGCGGTCGTTGGCGGCGCGAAGGCGGCGGCAGACCGAGAGGCCGTCTTCGCCGGGCATCATCAGGTCGAGCACGATCAAATCGACCGTGTCGCGCAACAGGATGCGGTTGAGCGCCTTGCCGTCCTCGGCCACGATCACTTCGAAACCTTCCTGGGTCAGGTAGCGGCGAAGCAGGTCGCGGATTCGGGCGTCGTCGTCGACGATCACGATCTTGTCGGTGCGAGCGGGAACTTGAGTCATTTCTACAACGTTGAATTTGTAACAGCGCTGATTCTGAAGGCGTTAAGCCCTCGCTGAGCCTGTTTTACTTATGGTTTGACACTAAGTTACAAAACTTGCGGTCGCTAGCTGTCTGGTCATCCTGCGTAGGTCCTGCGGTGGCAAAGTCCACTTGTCTTATGACTTCCGCTCAATGAGAAACCTCTATTCCGCGTTGCCGATCCTCGTTGCTTGCAGTTGCGGCTCCCCGTGGGCCATGGCGGGAGATTTCCTCAAGGTCGGCGATGTGCGACGAAGCGAAGTGCGAGAAGCCGTGGCGGCCCACCGGGCCGCGAAGCGCGACGAGATCCGGCGGGAAGAGGCGGCGGCCGGCAGGCGCCTCACGGCCGCGGAACTGTTCGAGCTGCGCCAGCAGGTGCGCGGCCAGTGGGCACCGCCCGGCACGCCCCCCCGGGCAATGAATTCGGCAGAATCGCAGCCGGCCGAGCGCATCGCGCCGCCGCCGATGTCGGCAGCCCGCGCCTTGACCTTGCCACGCAGCCAGCGCCGCTGAAGCGGTGCGGCCAGCGTTCTTTCGATATCAGCTCCAGGGGGTAACTCGTCTTGAAGAAAATCAGTTGGATGGCGGCCTGTGCCGCGTTGGCCGCGGCAGCGGCGGCAGGCAATGCCACGGCCCAGAACATCGCGCCGCCGCAGAACGTGCTGCAGCTCACGGCCTCGGGCAGCGTGGAGGTGCAGCAGGACATGCTCAGCATGACGCTCACCACCACGCGCGACGCGACCGACGCCGCCACGGTCCAGTCGCAGCTCAAGGCCGCGGTCGACGCCGCGCTGGCCGAAGCCAGGAAGAACGCGCAACCCGGCCAGCTCGACGTGCAAACCGGCAACTTCAGCCTGTCTCCGCGCTATACCCGCGAGGGAAAGATCAACGGCTGGCAGGGCTCCGCCGAAGTGGTGCTCGAAGGCCGCGACTTCCCGCGCATCACGCAGACCGCCGGCCGCATCACCACGCTGAATGTCGGCAACGTGGGCTTTGCGCTCAGCCGTGAGCAGCGCGCGAAGAGCGAGACCGAGGCCCAGACGATCGCCATCGAGAACTTCAAGCAGAAGGCCACCACGCTGGCCAAGGGTTTCGGCTTCAGCGGCTACACGCTGCGCGAAGTCTCGGTGAACGCGAACGAAGGCGGGCCGATCCGGCCGCGCGCCATGGCGGCCCAGGCCAAGTCCTTTTCGGCCGATGCGCCGGTCCCGGTGGAAGCCGGCAAGACCAGCGTGGTCGTGAACGTGTCGGGGTCGGTGCAGCTCAAGTAGGGAGGCGGGCGCGCTGGCGCCGCGCCTTCTCGCGGCCGACCGGGCCTATTGCGCGGTCCAGCCGCCGTCCATCTGCCAGGCGACGCCGCGAACCTGGTCGGCAGCCGGCGAGCACAGGAACACCGCCAGGGCGCCGAGCTGCTCGACGGTCGTGAACTGCAGCGAAGGCTGCTTCTCTCCCAGCAAGTCGTTCTGCGCTTGGGTGGCCGAGATGCCGTCCCGGGCCGCGCGGTCGTCGATCTGCTTTTGCACCAGCGGGGTCAACACCCAGCCGGGGCAGATCGCATTGCTGGTGATGCCGGTCGTCGCGGTTTCGAGCGCCACGGACTTGGTGAAGCCCACGATGCCGTGCTTGGCCGCCACATAGGCGGACTTCTGCGCGGAAGCGACCAGGCCGTGCGCCGACGCCACGTTGACGATGCGCCCCCAGTTGGCTTCGCGCATGGCGGGAATGGCGAGCCGAGTCGTGTGGAACGCGCTCGAGAGATTGATGGCAATGATGGCGTCCCAACGCTCCGGCGGAAAGTCCTCGACCTTGGCGACGTGCTGGATGCCGGCGTTGTTGACGAGGATGTCGACGCGGCCGAACCGTGACGCGGCGAACTTCATCATGTCCTCGATCTGGTCGGGCTTGCTCATGTCGGCGCCGTGGTATTCGGCGCGCACGCCGAGCGCCTCGATGCGGGCCTTGGGCGCTTCGGCATCGCCGAAGCCGTTGAGCACGATGTGTGCGCCTTGCTGGGCAAGGGCTTCGGCAATGGCAAGGCCAATGCCGCTGGTGGACCCCGTGACAAGCGCGGTTTTGCCTTTGAGCATGAAGTTCAATCTCCGGATGAATTAGGATGCGACGAGACCATTATCCGCACCAGGACGACTTCGTTTTCATGACAGAACCGACGCTTCATTACGTGGCGTGCGACGACCCCCAGGGCGGTCATCGCATGGCCTATTGGCAATGGGGCGGCGCGCACAGTGCGCATGTGGTGGTGTGCGTGCACGGCCTCACCCGCCAGGGGCGCGACTTCGACGTGCTGGCCCAGGCCATCGTGGCACGCGCGGGCGGCAACGTACGCGTGGTCTGCCCCGATGCCGTGGGGCGCGGCCAGAGCGACTGGTTGCGCGATCCGGCGCTTTACCAGGTGCCGGTGTATGCGGGCGACATGGTGGCGCTCCTGGCGCAGCTGCACCGCGAACAGCCGATCGGCACGCTCGACTACCTGGGCACCAGCATGGGCGGACTCATCGGCCTGGTGCTGGCGGGCCACAAGCAGCTGCCGCTGCCCCGGCCGATACGCCGGTTCATCCTGAACGATGTCGGTCCGACAATCGAGGCCGCGGCCATCCAGCGCATCGCGGCCTACGTGGGGCAGGGCGGCCGCCATGCGACGGTGCAGGCGGCGGCGGACGCCATGTGGGCGATCTCGACCAGCTTCGGCCCCCATACGCCCGAGCAATGGCTTTCGCTGTCGCAGCACATGGTGGTGCCTGCGGCCGGGCGCAGCGCCGATGGTGCGCGCAAGGTCGAGGCCGAAGACGCCGGCACCGGCGAAGCCGGTCCCTTCCTGCTTCACTACGATCCGGCCATCGCTGTTGCATTGCGCGCCATCACGCCCGAGGCCGCGGCGCAGGGCGGCGCGGTGATGTGGAGCCTGTACGACGCCATCGAGGCGAATACCCTGGTGACACGCGGCGCCCAGTCGGATCTCCTGTCGCGCGAAACGGCGCTGGCCATGACGCAGCGCGTGCCTCGCGCGGTGCTGGCCGAGTTCGAAGGCGTGGGCCACGCGCCCACCTTCGTCGATCCCGCGCAGGTGTCCGCCGTCACATCCTTCCTGTTCGATTGAGGGCAGCGTGAAGCGCGATTCTTCGAGCCTTCAGACGGCACACAGTCCCGATTCGGCCGTGGCGGACTATCCGCTGTCCGCGGCCACGGCCGATCGCACCCCGGTGATGGAGAACATGCTCGCGCGTGCGCGCGCCTTTGCCGAGCCGCTGATCGTCGACGAAAAACTCGACACCGGCGAAAACACGCTGGCGCACGCCGATGCCGTGGCGGCCATCGTCGCCAAGATGGGCGGCTCCGAAGCCATGCAGGCGGCGAGCTACCTGGTCTATGCGTGCCAGCACCTGAACCGTCCGCAGGAAGTCATCGCCAAGGTGTTCGGCGACAACTTCGCGGCGCTGGCGGTGGAAACCACCAAGCTGGTCCGCGTGCAGGAACAGGCCCGCTCGGCCTCGCAGGGCCATCACCTGTCGGAGGGCGCGGGCGCGCAGACCGAGAACGTGCGCAAGATGCTGCTCGCGTTTTCGCGCGACCTGCGCGTGGTGATGCTGCGGCTTGCGTCGCGGCTGCAGACGCTGCGTCATGCCGCGGCCAGCAAGCAGCCGGCGCCCGAGAGCGTGGCGCGCGAGTCGCTGCAGGTGTTTGCACCGCTGGCCAACCGCCTGGGCATCTGGCAGGTGAAGTGGGAGATCGAGGATCTCTCCTTCCGCTTCCTCGAGCCCGAGACCTACAAGCTGATTGCGCGCCTGCTGGACGAAAAGCGGGTGGAGCGCGAAGGCCACGTCGAGCAGTTGCGCTCCCAGCTCGAAAGCGAACTGCAGGCCGAAGGCGTGCGCGCGACGGTGCAGGGGCGGCCGAAGAACATCTACAGCATCGTGAAGAAGATGCGCGGCAAGTCGCTCGACTTCGCGCAGGTGTTCGACATCCTCGCGCTGCGCGTGGTGGTGCCCGACGTGAAGGACTGCTACGCCGCGCTGGCCTGGGTGCATTCGCATTTCCTGCCGATCGACGAAGAGTTCGACGACTACATCGCGCGGCCCAAGCCGAACGGCTACCAGTCGCTGCATACCGTGGTGCGCGAGGTGGTCGACGGCAAGCCTGGCAAGCCGATCGAGATCCAGATCCGCACGGAAGAAATGCATGACCATGCCGAGCATGGCGTGGCCGCGCACTGGGCCTACAAGGAAGCGGGACACAAGGGCTATGCGGGCGTGTGGGCGAGCGGCGAGTACGACGCGAAGATCGCGGTGCTGCGGCAGCTCCTGGCGTGGGAGCGCGACCTGTCGGGCGGCTCGCAGGGGCAGGGGCTGTTCGACGACCGCATCTATGTGCTGACGCCAGACGCTGCCATCGTCGAACTGCCGCAGGGCGCGACGCCGGTGGACTTTGCCTATACCGTGCACACCACGCTCGGCCATCGCTGCCGCGGCGCGCGCGTCGACGGGGCCATGGTGCCGCTCAACACGCCGCTGTCGAACGGACAGACGGTGGAAATCATCGCGGCCAAGGAAGGCGGCCCGTCGCGCGACTGGCTCAATGCCGAGCTGGGCTACCTTGCGAGCCACCGCGCGCGCGCCAAGGTGCGCGCATGGTTCAACGCCCAGGTCACGCACGAGACCGTGGCGCGCGGACGCGAAGCGGTCGAAAAGCTGCTGCAGCGCGAAGGCAAGACATCCACGCGGCTCGAGGACCTGGCTTCGCAGCTGGGCTTCAAGTCGGCGGACCATCTGTTCGAAGTGGTCGGCAAGGACGAGTTCTCGCTGCGCAACATCGAGGTGCTGCTGCGCCCCGCCGGAGCCCGCACCGAACCCGGACGACGGCGTTCAGATCAAGAAGCCGCGCGCGAGCGAGAAGTCCGGCAAGGGCGGCGTGCTCGTGGTGGGCGTGTCTTCGTTGATGACGCAGCTCGCCAAATGCTGCAAGCCGGCGCCGCCGGATCCCATCAGCGGCTTCGTGACGCGCGGCCACGGCGTCAGCGTGCACCGCACCGATTGCAGCAACTTCCGCACGATGGCTGCGCGCGACGGCGAGCGCGTGATCGATGTCGAATGGGGCGTGGCCAGGAAGGGCGGCGAAGTGCCGGTCTATGCGGTCGACGTCGCCGTGGAGGCGGCGGACCGCCAGGGCCTCTTGCGCGACATCTCGGATGTGTTCGCACGCGAGAAGATGAACGTGATCGGCGTGCAGACCCAATCGGTCAAGGGCACGGCGTGGATGACTTTCACCGTGGAAATCACCGACGCGGCGCGCTTGACGCAGGTGCTCGGCATCGTGACGGCGGTGGCCGGCGTGCGATCTGCACGCCGTCGCTGAAAAAGCGTGTTTTCTCCTGCTACAATAGCTGCTTCTCGGACACATCCTTAGGCGCGTAGCTCAGCTGGTTAGAGCACCACCTTGACATGGTGGGGGTCGTTGGTTCGAGTCCAATCGCGCCTACCAATTTCTGTTCCAACATCCGGCCAACCACCGGGTCTGTTGAACAGAGCTTTCACCGGGTTCCCCGGTGTCTTCATCGTCCAGTCGGTAACCCAGTCAAAGACCATGGGCACGTTGTTGTGCTACCTTGGCCGGACTGCAAACCTTCTCCCAATTTCCTTGACAAGCGATCCGATGAATACGCGATCAACACTGGTTGATCGGGCTCATGCCGATAAGCGCCTGGCTGCATTGCTCAGGCAAGCCCCCATTGAATTTGCACGCGCGGTCTATGGCATCAACGACCACGCAAGCGGCCGCACCGACACCATGGCAGCGCGCGAGATTGCGCGGGCCCTGCAGCAGGGCATCTCCGTCACCCAGGAGCGTGCCGAGCAACGCTCCCGCGCATACCTGCCCACTGCCGGCCATGAACACTGCCCGCGTTGCTGGGTCGTCTATGGCCACAAGAGTGCCCTGCGTTTCAGGCTGGCCAGCCAAGAGCGTCCCGAAAGCGCGGCCTGCGCGGCATGCGGTGCCGAGTACGCGACCACGCTCGACTGAAGGACGCTGTATCCGCCGCCCGACGGTCAGGGTAAACCTTGTCGCGGTGCAGCAAAACCGCTACCTAGAATTGATCGGATGACATGGGCGTCCATGTAAAGGAGTCCGCAGTGCAGAGCAAGAAGTCCGGGGTCAAGCCGGTGCAACGTGTCATCAAGAAGTACCCCAACCGAAGGCTCTACGACACCGAGACATCCACGTACATCACCTTGACCGAGGTGAAGCAACTGGTGATCCAGAACGCCCAGTTCGTGGTGCGCGATGCCAAGACCGGCGACGACCTCACGCGGAGCATCCTGCTGCAGATCATCCTCGAAGAGGAAGCCGGTGGCGCCCCCATGTTCACCGAGCAGGTGCTGGCCAACATCATCCGTTTCTACGGACAGGCGATGCAGGGCTACATGGGCCCCTATCTCGAGAAGAACATCCAGGCCATGACCGAAGTGCAGGCCCAGCTCACCGACAAGGCCGAAGGCCTCACGCCCGAGATGTGGTCGCGCTTCATGACCTTGCAGTCGCCCGTGCTCCAGGGGCTGATGGGCAACTACGTCGAGCAGTCGAAGAACGCGTTCCTGCAGATGCAGGAACAGATGCAGAAGAACACCGAGCAGGTATTGGGCGCATTCGGCATCAAACGTCCCTGAAATCCCGGCGCCGTCCGATAGCTGGGACAATAGGGGCCTATGAGCGAAGTTGCCTCCCCTGAACGTACGGCCACGCCGGCTGCCCCCAAAGTCGGATTCGTGAGCTTGGGCTGCCCCAAGGCCCTGACCGATTCCGAACTGATCCTGACCCGCCTGAGCGCCGAGGGCTACCAGACGTCCAAGACCTTCGAAGGCGCCGACCTGGTGATCGTGAACACCTGCGGCTTCATCGACGATGCCGTGAAGGAGAGCCTCGACACGATCGGCGAGGCGCTGGCCGAGAACGGCCGTGTCATCGTCACAGGCTGCCTGGGCGCCAAGACCGGGAACCAGGGCGGCAACCTGGTGCGGCAGATGCACCCCAGCGTGCTGGCCGTGACCGGCCCGCATGCCACGCAGGAGGTGATGGACGCGGTCCACGCCAACCTTCCCAAGCCGCATGACCCATTCATCGACCTGGTGCCCAATACCTTCGGCATCGCGGGCCTCAAGCTCACGCCGCGCCACTACGCATACCTGAAGATCAGCGAAGGCTGCAATCACCGGTGCACCTTCTGCATCATTCCGTCCATGCGCGGCGACCTGGTGTCGCGGCCTGTCGGTGACGTGCTCGGCGAGGCCAAGGCCCTGTTCGAAGGGGGCGTGAAAGAACTGCTGGTGATCAGCCAGGACACCTCGGCCTACGGCGTCGACGTCAAGTACCGCACGGGGTTCTGGGATGGCAAGCCCGTCAAGACGCGCATGCTCGAACTGGTGCGCACGCTGGGCGAAATTGCCGAGCCCTATGGCGCCTGGGTTCGGCTGCACTACGTGTACCCGTACCCGAGCGTGGACGAAATCATTCCGCTCATGGCAAGTGGCCAGGTCCTGCCTTACCTCGACGTGCCGCTGCAACACAGCCACCCCGACGTGCTCAAGCGCATGAAGCGGCCAGCCAGCGGCGAGAAGAACCTCGAGCGCCTTGCACGCTGGCGCGAGGTCTGCCCGGAGCTTGTGATCCGCAGCACTTTCATCGCGGGCTTTCCTGGCGAAACCGAACAGGAGTTCGAGCATCTGCTCGACTTCATCCGCGAAGCCGAGATCGACCGCGCCGGATGCTTTGCCTACAGCCCCGTCGAAGGTGCCACGGCCAACGACATCCCCGGCATGCTGCCGCCGGCCGAGCGCGAAGCGCGCCGCGCGCGCTTCATGGAAGTGGCCGAGGCGGTGTCGATCGCCAAGCTGCGTCGGCGCATCGGCGCCACCATGCAGGTGCTCGTGGATTCGGCGCCCGGCATGGGCCGAAAAGGTGGGGTCGGGCGCACCTACGCCGATGCACCCGAGATCGACGGCACCGTGCGGCTGCTGCCGCCCGAGAAGATCAGCAAGACGCTCAAGGTCGGGGAATTCACCAAGGCGCGCGTCGTGGGCGCCGAGGGGCACGACCTCATTGCGCTGCCGATCTGATCTCGATTGTTGTCTCAGGCGGGCGCGCCAAGCGCCTCGCCAGGGCTGGACTCGTTCAGTCTTCCGAGCGGGAAACGACCAGAAGACTCATGAACAATGCGCCGAGGAACATGCCGACTAACAAGGTAAAAGCGGTGATCACGATGGTTTCCGTTGGGTTCGAAGGCGGTATTCTCAAATCAAACGTAACCTTTTGTACGGGGCGAAGTTACGTTTTGAATCGTATTAATCGAAAAGTGTGACTTTTGCCGCATTACGACCTACCAGCGCCTGCTGAACCAAGCCCACAAACCCGTGGCAAAGCCGATCCAGATGGCAACCACCACGATCGCGCCCACAGTGCTCCGGGGTTTGGCGCCTTGTTCTTTCATCCACTGGTCGGCTTGCAAGCGGCATTCTTCGAGCACGTTGGCCGGAATCAGCCGTATGTTCAGCCAGATGAGCGCAGGCAACAGCAAGGCATCGTCGAGATAGCCAAGCACGGGAATGAAGTCCGGAATCAGATCGATCGGGCTCAGCGCGTAGGCCACGACAAACGCTGCAAGTGCCTTGGCGAACCATGGCGTGCCCGGATGGCGGCAGGCGAACCACAGCGTGACGGCGTCGCGCTTGATTCGCGACGCCCATTGCCTGATGGTTTTGAAGATGGACATGAAAAACAGGAATCCAGTGCGCCGCGTCGAGTATGGCGCCCGGCAGCTACGGCAGCTACGGCAGTGAGGATTCCACCTGCGCCGGTGGCTGGAGCGGCATGCGAAATTCAGGAGTGCGCTGCGCTTGGATAGCCTCGCCGACATGGATGCCGCTCCTGGCGAGCGCGCATTGGGCGCGAAGCTCTCGCGATTGCTGCCTCAGCAGGGCCGCCTCGGATCGAAGCAATTGGCTCCGGCGGGCGGCTTCATTTCCCCGATCCTTGATCTCCGCGACCCTGTCAGGAAGATGTTCCATGCGCGGGATACGTCGGCAGGGGCCATTTGGATCATTTCGTGCGATCGACAGGCCGCGTCGGAGCAATCATTGAATCGTGCGTCAGAATGTCGAAAAGCCGCTTGCTTGCGAGCGGACCCTTGCACCACTTCATGAGTCGAAGGCCGTTCCACTTGCCCGAATCCGTGTTCCCGGCCATTGCCTCCAGAGATGCCTCGAAGAGTTTGCCAGCCATGGCCCCGGGGCTTCCTGCCTTGTCGGGCCGGCCGGTTGCCGCTTTACCAGCGCGGTTGTCCGAGGCCGCCCACGGCTTGCACGTGCCGGACAAGCGCACAATCGAACCCATGGAGTCGCTGCGGGTGTTGAGCGAATCGGCCACTTGCGGCGAAACGCTCGATGCCTGCATGGGAAACAGTCCCGTGCACATGTTCCCAGGGAAAAGAAAAAACCCCTGTAAATCGATGATTCACAGGGGTTTCAGCTTGGTAGGGGTGGTGCCCAGAAGAGGACTCGAACCTCCACGATGTTACTCGCTAGTACCTGAAACTAGTGCGTCTACCAATTCCGCCATCTGGGCCCACATAGCTGCCGAAGCAGTTATGTTTTGAATTTCAGGAAAGAGAGAATCATATCAAAAATAATGGCCACTCCAGCGGTCTGCTGGATGAATTTGAAGGAACCGTTCAAGGACATCGCGATGGCCACGGTTTCGTGCAGCGCGACGACGGTGAAGCCGACATCTATCTGCCCCCGAACGAGATGCGCGCGGTGCTGCACAAGGACCGCGTCAAGGCGCGCGTCGTGCGGCAAGACCGGCGCGGACGTCCCGAGGGACGGGTGGTCGAGATCGTCGAACGCCCCGAGCAGCCGATCATCGGCCGCCTGTTGCATGAAGGCGGCATCTGGCTTGTCGCGCCGGAGGACAAGCGCTACGGCCAGGACGTCCTGATCCCCAAGGGCGCAACGGGTCCCGCCAAGGTGGGACAGGTCGTGGTCGTGCAACTCACCGAACCGCCGGCCCTGTTCGGCCAACCCGTGGGCCGCGTGAAAGAGGTGCTTGGCGAGATCGACGATCCCGGCATGGAGATCGAGATCGCGGTGCGCAAGTACGGCGTGCCGCACGAGTTTTCCGCCGAGTGCCTGGCCGAAGCCAAGGCCCTGCCCGAGAAGGTCCGCCCGGCCGACAAGAAGGGTCGCATCGACCTGACCGACGTGCCTTTGGTCACCATCGACGGCGAGGACGCACGCGACTTCGACGACGCCGTTTACTGCGAACCCGCGAAGGTTGGCCGCGGCAAGGGCTGGCGCCTGCTGGTTGCCATTGCCGACGTCAGCGCCTATGTGCAGACCGGCTCGGCCATCGACATCGACGCCTACGACCGCGCGACCAGTGTCTACTTTCCGCGGCGCGTTATCCCGATGCTGCCCGAAAAGCTTTCGAACGGCTTGTGCTCGTTGAACCCCGAGGTCGAGCGGCTGTGCATGGTGTGCGACATGCTCGTGGCCGCCGACGGCGAGATCTACGCCTACCAGTTCTATCCGGCGGTGATGTTCAGCCACGCCCGCTTCACCTACACCGAAGTGGCGGCCATCCTGGGCAACACCCGCGGACCCGAGGCGGCCAAGCGCAAGGACCGCGTGAAGGACCTGCTGAACCTTGCCGATGTCTACAAGGCGTTGCTCAAGCAGCGCAGCAAGCGTGGCGCGGTCGACTTCGAAACCACCGAGACGCAGATCATCTGCGACGACGCGGGCCGCATCGAGAAGATCGTTCCGCGCACGCGCAACGAGGCGCACCGCCTGATCGAGGAAGCCATGCTCGCCGCCAACGTGTGCAGCGCCGACTTCATCGCCGAAGGCAAGCACCCGGGCCTGTTCCGCGTGCACGAAGGCCCCACGCCCGAGAAGAAGGAAATCCTGCGCGGCTACCTCAAGGCCATGGGCGTGGGACTGAGCATCACCGACGACCCGCGGCCCGGCGAGTTCCAGGCGATTGCGGAGGCCACCAAGGAGCGGCCCGACGCACAGCAGATCCACACCATGCTGCTGCGCTCGATGCAGCAGGCGATCTACACGCCCATCAACAGCGGCCACTTCGGCCTCGCGTACGAGGCCTATACCCATTTCACGAGCCCGATCCGGCGCTACCCGGACCTGCTGGTGCACCGCGTGATCAAGGCGATCCTCGGCAAGACGCGCTATCAGCTGCCGATGCTGCCGACGCCCGGCGAGGCGCATGCCAAGTTGGCCAAGCGGCTGGCCTCGCGCGTCAAGGCGCCGACCACCAAGCCCCAGAAGGCCACTGTCGCTCCCACCAAGGAAGTGCTGGCCTGGGAAGCCGCGGGCCTGCATTGCAGCGCCAACGAGCGGCGCGCCGACGAAGCCAGCCGCGACGTCGAGGCGTGGCTCAAGTGCAAGTACATGCGCGAGCATCTGGGCGAGGAGTACGGCGGGGTGGTCACTTCGGCCACCACCTTCGGCATCTTCGTCACGCTCGATGCGATGTATGTCGAAGGCCTGGTGCACATCACCGAACTCGGCGGCGAATACTTCAAGTTCGACGAAATGCGCCAGGAACTGCGCGGCGAGCGCACCGGCATCCGGTATGCCATCGGCACTCGCGTGCGGGTGCAGGTGAGCCGCGTCGACCTGGACGGCCGCAAGATCGATTTCCGCCTGGTGCGCGAAGGCGAGGAGCTCACGTCGCGTGCCATGAAGGACAAGGGCGTGGGCTCGGCCGGCGTGCCCGTCAAGGCTTCGGCCAAGCGCAGCTCGCGCCACAAGGCCGAGGCCGTGCCCGAGCCGCGCATCGAGCGTGGCGCCACTGCCGTCGCGGTGGGGCCGCAGTCGGCCATGCAGGCGTTCAAGTCGGCCGTGAAGAAGGCCGCCAACAAGATGAAGGGGCGCAAGCCGCGCCGCGCATGAGCGGCGCGCGCATGGCACCCGCACCGATCCCTACAGACACACCGAGAAGGAGACACCGAACATGAGCGTGGAAAACAACAAGGGCCGCATCGCGATCGTCACGGGCGCAGGCACGGGCATCGGACGCGCCGCGGCGCTGGCCTTGCTGGCCGACGGCTGGAGCGTGGCCTTGGCCGGGCGCCGGCTGGAGCCGCTGGAGCAGGTGGCGGAAGAGTCGGGCGCGGGGGCGCGAGCCTTCGCGGTGCCCACCGACGTGGCCAGTGCCGAATCGGTGCAGGCGCTGTTCGCCGCGGCGGTCGAACGCTTCGGCCGCGTCGACCTGCTGTTCAACAACGCCGGCGTGGGCAACCCGCCCGGGCCGTTCGAAGACTGGACGGCGGACCAATGGCGGGGCGTGGTCGACATCAACCTGACTGGCATGTTCTTCTGCATCCAGCAGGCGTTCCGCACGATGAAGGCGCAAACGCCGCGCGGCGGCCGCATCATCAACAACGGCTCCATCTCGGCCACGGCCCCGCGGCCGAACTCCGCCGCCTACACCGCGACCAAGCACGGCGTGGAGGGCCTGACCAAGACGGCGTCGCTCGACGGGCGCAAGTACGACATCGCAGTGGGCCAGATCGACGTGGGCAACGCCATGACCGAGCTGGCTGCGCGCATGGCCAAGGGCGTGCCGCAAGCCAATGGCGAACTCGCCATCGAGCCGCTGATGGACGTCAAGATCGTGGGGCAGTCGGTGCTCTACATGGCGAACCTGCCGCTGGAAGCCAACGTGCTGTTCCATACCGTGATGGCGACGAAGATGCCCTTCGTCGGGCGCGGCTAGAAAGTTGGGCTTCAGGGCGCCTGGCGCGCCAAGGCGCCCGCCGTCAACGGCGCCGCGTTGGCCGGCCATGTGTCGGCGAGGCGGCCATGGCGCCAGACGGCTTCGCACGCCGCTTCGAACGCGGGTTTTTGCATCGCCAACGCTGCGCCGATCATTCCGGCCAGCACGTCGCCGGTGCCCGCGGTTGCGAGCCTGGCGTTGCCGGACAGGTTGAGCACCGGCGGCGCGCCGCGGTCGTGTGCAATCACCGTTCCGGAGCCCTTGAGCACCGCGACCGCGCCGTAGCGGGCGGCCAGTTCGCGGGCTGCCGCGAGCCTGTTCGCCTGGATGTCCGCGACCGTGCAATTCAGGAGGCGCGCCGCTTCGAGCGGATGCGGCGTGATCACGGTCGGCTTTGCGCGCCGGGCGCGCGAAGCCAATTGCGCCTGTAGGCCGGTGTCGGCGGCGATTGCGTTCAGCGCGTCGGCATCGAGCACCAATGCAGCCGCTGTCGCCAGCACCCGCGGCAATGCTTCGCGCACTTCCGCGCCGCCGCCGCAGCCGCAGACCGCCGTCATGCCCGAGAGATCGAGCGCATCGGCGTGGCGCAGCATCAGTTCCGGTTGCGCGGGGTCCACCGCGGCGGCGCCCGGGTCCAGCAGCCCGACGAACACGCGTCCGGCGCCCGCATGCAGCGCGGCCGAGCCTGCCAGCAGCGCCGCGCCGGCCATGCCGGGCGCGCCGCCGATCACCGCGACGTCGCCATAGCTGCCCTTGTGCGATGCATGGCTGCGCGGGGTACTCGCGGCCGCGCCGAGCAGGCGTGCAACGGGCGGCTCGGCCGTGCCGCCGCAGCCCAGGTCGTCGAACCACACGGTGCCCGCGGCGTCGCGGCCGTGCGCGGTGAAGAGGCCCGGCTTCAGGGTCAGGAAGGTCACGCAAAAGCGGGCTGTGTCCGCATGGGCTCCGATGTCGCCCGACAGCACGCCGGTGTCCGCGTTCAGCCCGGACGGCACATCGACGCCGAGCACGGACTGGCCGCTCGCATCCATTGCGTGCAGCCATTCGGCCATGGCGCCCTCGGGCGGCCGCGTGGATCCGATGCCGAGCAGCGCATCGATGGCCAGCTGGTAGTCGGCAGGGGGATTGCCCGCAAAGATCACGCTGGCTTCGCGCGCGCGCTGCAGCGACGCCTTGGCATCGGGCGGCAGGCGATCTTCATCGCCCGCGAACGTGACGACCGGACGGAAGCCCCGGCGCTGCAACTGCGCCGCCGCCTCGAACCCGTCGCCGCCGTTGTTGCCCGGCCCGCAGGCGATCCAGACCGTGCGCGCGTGCGGCGCGATCGCCATCGCGAGCCGCGCCACGGCAAGCCCGGCGCGCTGCATCAGCGTGTGGGCGGGCAGGGCGGCGGCGGCCTGCTCGATGCGGCGCGTCGCTGCAATGTCGAACAGGTGGGCGACGGTGGCGGACGTGATGCGGTGCATCGAGGCATTTTGCCGCCCTATGATCGATGAATGAAGCTCAAGAGTCTTGGCTGGCTGCTGGTCCTGCTGCTTGCGTGGTTCGCTTTTTTCGTGCTGGCGACCGTGGCATGGATCGGCGGCATGGCGTGGTCCCTGGGCTTGCTGGGCGGGGTGTGGGGCGCCTTCCTGCTCGCCGAGGTCAGGCAGTGGGTGCCGTTGCGCGATGTGGCCTGGGTTGCGGGCATCGCCTACGGGGTCGGCGTGATCCGTTGGTTCGACCTGCCGGTCGAGGCGCTTTCCAGCGCACAGCGCTGGCTGATGATGGGCGCCGGCCTGCTGTGCCTCGTTTTCTTCGCGCTCGTCGCGCCCGCGCTGCTGGCGTGGATCGCGCAGATGCTCAGGCCGCCGCTGGCACCCGAACTCCCGGTCGAGGCGCCGCCCAGCGCCGAGATGCTTGGGCGGTGGGACCCTAGAGGCTGAGGCGCTCGACGCCCAACCCCTCGAGATCGACGCCCGGATCGCGCCCGCCGATCAGGTCGCCCAGCACCCGTGCGCTGCCGCACGACAGCGCCCAGCCGCTGGAGCCATGCCCGAGATTGAGCCACACGCCGGGGATGCCGCTCGCGCCCAGCACGGGTGGGCCGTCGGGGAGCATCGGCCGCGCGCCTTTCCATTGCTGCACGCCCGATTGCAGCGTTGCCGCGCCCGGGAACCAGTCGTGCAGCACCTTGTAGAGCGTCTGGATCGCGGCCGGATTCATCGTGTCGATCGACCCGCCGATTTCGGCGCTGCCGGCCACGCGCACGCGCTGGCCCAGCCGCGAGATCGCCACCTTGTAGCGTTCGTCCATCACGGCGCTGCGGGGCGCATTGAGCGATTCGCGGATCGGCGCGCTGACGGAATGGCCGTAGACCGGCGCGAGCGGAATCCGAAGGCCGAGCGGGCGCAGCACCTGGGCCGAGGCGAGCCCGGCGCACACCACCACCGCGTCGAAGCGCAAGGGCGGCGAGCCGCTTGCGAGCGCAATGGAGGTGGGCTGCGCACGGCTCAGCGGCGCGATGTCGCAATTGAAATGGAACTGGGCGCCGAGTGCCTCGCACTCCCACTTGAGCAATTGCGCGAACTGGCGGCAGTTGGCCACCTCGTCCTCGGGCAGGTGAATGGCGCCTGCGAGTGCCGTGTCGGCGTTGAGCGCGGGCTCGATGCGCCGTGCTTCGTCGGCGTCGACTTCCTTGAAGACGCTGCCGGCGGCGCGCAGCACCTCGAGCCCGGGCTGGACCAGCTTCTTCTCGCGCTTGGAGCGCAGCAGCACGAGGTAGCCGTCGCTGCGTTCATAGCTCAGTTCGCGGGCCTCGGTCACCTCGTGCAGCCGGGTGCGGCTGTAGAACGCCAGGCGCTGCATGCGGGCGCGGTTGGCGAGATAGGTCTCGAGCTTGCAGGCCTTCTGCCAGCGCGACATCCAGCCCAGGTCGCGTGTGTTCAGCGGCCAGCGCAGCTTGATGGCGCCGTGCGGGGACAGCAGCGAGCGCAGCACCTTGGCACGCATGCCGGGAGCCGCCCAAGGGGTCACATAACCCGGCGCGACCACGCCTGCGTTCGCAAAGCTGGCCTCCTCGGCCGCAGCGCCGCGGCGCTCGAACACGGAGACTTCATGGCCATCCGAAACCAGTTCCCAGGCGGTGGTGACGCCGATGATGCCGGCGCCCACGATCGCGATTTTCATTGAATTTTTTTGAGTAAGAAGAGATGGCTCGCGCCCCTCGATGGGCGGGGAGCTATTGTCTTCGCAGTGCGTGTTCCGCTTGCAGGGCAATGGCCAGAACGGCGTCGTCGTGCAAGGCTGCATGCCACAGCATCAGGCCGGCAGGCAGTTCGCCGGCGGCATGGCAGGGCAGGGAGATGGCGCAACCGTCGAGCATGTTGACGATCGAGGGATTGCGCAGCAGCAGGGCGTTGACCCGGAAGAACTCTTCGTCGCGCTCGGCACCCGGGGCCACGCTGGCGATGGGCGGCGCAGTGATCGGCACCGTGGGCGACAGGACGGCGTCGAAAGACGCCAGCGCCGCTTCGACGCTGGCAATCCATGCGTGGCGGGCATTCACGAGGTCGATGTATTCATGCGCCTTCATGCCGGCGCCCCGGACGATGCGCTGGGCCACGCGCGGATCGTATCCCGCGCCGCTGCGCTCCAGCAGCAGGCGGTGCCAGGCATAGGACTCGGCCGCCGAAAACCCGCCCGTGGCGTTGATGGCCTGCAACTGCGCCAGCTCGGGCAGCACGATTTCATCGACCTGGGCACCCGCGCTGCGCAGCGCCTGCAGCGCGTTCTCGAAGGCGCGCGCCACGCCGGGCTCGATGTCGTCGAAGAACACGTTCTTCACCACGGCGAGCCGGTAGGCCCCGAGGGAGGCGGCACCCGGAGTCACACGGCGTGCCGCAAGGATCTCGTGGGCGGTGATGGCGTCCCGGACCGAACGCGTCATGGCGCAGACCGTGTCGAGCGTGGTCGACAGCGGCAGCGCTCCCTCGGCCGGCACGAGGCGGGCGGTACTCTTGAACCCCACGATCCCGTTCAGCGCCGCCGGGATGCGGATCGAGCCGCCGGTGTCGGAGCCGAGCCCGATGAACGCGGCGCCGCTGGCCACCGAGATGGCGGCGCCGGACGACGAGCCTCCCGGTATGCGCGGCGTGGCGGCATCGCTCACGTTGGCTGGCGTGCCATGGTGCGGATTGACGCCCACGCCCGAGAACGCGAACTCCGTCATGTTGGTGCGGCCGGTCAGCACGCCGCCGGCTGCGCGCAGCCGCGCCACGGCAACGGCATCGGCCTTGGCGGCCGGCGCGTGCGAAAGCACCACGGAGCCGGCGGGGGTCGGCTGGCCCTGGATGTCGAACAGGTCCTTGGCGGTGAAGGCAAGTCCCGAGAGCCGGCTTTGCGGTGCGGCGCGGGCGACCTGCTGGCGGGCTTCGTCGAACAGCGTGCGGGTGAAAACGTGGCTGCAGGCCGGAGATTGGGCGATGCCGATGGCATGCTCCAATTCGGTGCGCGCATCGGTGCCACCTGCCAGCAGGTTCAGGCGGGTGGCGTGAAGGTCGTTCATGGGTGGTTTGCCTGGGCGCGAAGGCGCGGTTGCGGGGTGGGCAGGGTGAAGGACAGAGGAGGGCGTGCTATACTCTTTGGGTTTAGCTGACTCTCGCGGCGGCTCTCGCCGCACACCAGCCAGACACATCCGCAAACCGGCCCAATCAAGGTGTTGCCACTCCATTCGAAGGAGGTGCAAAACGGGCTGGATTTTAGACCCAACCTTTGGAGTAATTTTCAATGTCGACCACCATGCGCGAAATGCTGGAAGCCGGTGTCCACTTCGGCCACCAAACCCGCTTCTGGAACCCCAAGATGGCCCCGTTCATCTTCGGCCACCGCAACAAGATCCACATCATCAACCTGGAAAAGTCGCTCCCGATGTTCCAGGACGCGATGAAGTACGCCAAGCAGCTCACCGCGAACCGCGGCACCATCCTCATGGTCGGCACCAAGCGCCAGGCCCGTGAAATCGTGGCTGCCGAAGCCCGCCGCGCCGGCGTGCCTTTCGTCGACACCCGCTGGCTCGGCGGCATGCTGACCAACTTCAAGACGGTCAAGACCTCGATCAAGCGCCTGAAGGACATGAAGGCCCAGCAGGAAGCCGGCCTCGACAGTCTGAGCAAGAAAGAGCAACTCACCTTCTCGCGTGAAATCGAGAAGCTCGAGAAGGACATCGGCGGCATCCAGGACATGACCGCGCTGCCCGACGCCATCTTCGTGATCGACGTGGGCTTCCACAAGATCGCCGTGGCCGAAGCCAAGAAGCTCGGCATCCCGCTCATCGGCGTGGTGGACTCCAACCACTCGCCCGAAGGCATCGACTACGTCATTCCGGGCAACGACGACTCGTCGAAGGCCGTCACGCTGTATGCCCGCGGCATCGCCGACGCGATCATCGAAGGCCGCAACAACGCCGCCGGTGACGTGGTCAAGGCCGTCGCCGAAGGCAGCGGCGACGAATTCGTGGAAGTCGAAGAGGGCGCCTCGGCCTGATCGAGTGCTCTTACGCGCCTGAAGAAGGGGCTTGGTGCCCCTTTTTTTTAATCTGATTTTTTGGACACGGAGATAGAACAATGGCTGCAATCACCGCAAGCATGGTCGGCGAACTGCGCGCAAAGACCGACGCGCCGATGATGGAATGCAAGAAGGCCCTGACGGAGGCCGACGGCAACATGGAAAAGGCCGAAGAGCTGCTGCGCATCAAGCTCGGCAACAAGGCTGGCAAGGCATCGGGCCGCATCACCGCCGAAGGCGTGGTCACGGCATTTGTCGATGGCTCGGCCGGCGGCATGATCGAGATCAACTGCGAGACCGACTTCGTCACCAAGAACGACAGCTTCCTGGCCATGGCCAATGCTGCCGCGATGCTGGTCGCCAAGCACAACCCCGCGGACATCGCTGCGCTGGGCGCGCTGCCCTACGAGCAGGACGGTTTCGGCCCCACGCTCGAAGACGTGCGCAAGGGCCTGATCGGCAAGATCGGCGAGAACATGAGCTTCCGCCGCTTCAAGCACTTCGGCGGCAACGGCAAGCTGGCTTCGTACCTGCACGGCACGCGCATCGGCGTGATGGTCGAGTTCGAGGGCGACGACACGTCGGCCAAGGACGTCGCGATGCATGTCGCGGCCATGAAGCCGGTGGCCATTTCGGCAGCCGACGTGCCTGCCGACCTGATCGCCAAGGAGCGCGCAGTGGCGGCGGGCAAGGCCGAGGAAGACCGCAAGACGGCCGAGGCCGAAGGCAAGAAGCCACAGCCCGACGACATCGTTGCCAAGCGCATCGAAGGCGGCGTGCAGAAGTACCTCAAGGAAGTCTCGCTGCACAACCAGGTCTTCGTGAAGAGCGCCGACGGCAAGCAGACCGTCGAGCAGATGCTCAAGGCCGCCAACACCAGCATCAAGGGCTTCACCCTGTATGTGGTCGGCGAAGGCATCGAGAAGAAGGTCGACGACTTCGCTGCCGAAGTTGCTGCCCAGGTTGCTGCCGCCAAGGCCGCTGCGTAATACTGTTACGCCCCAAAGCGACGGCGCACCAGTGTGTGCCGCCGCTTTTTCACCGCCCCGTTCTACACTCGCCCCCGCCAACCCAAGTTAGGAAATTGCCCATGTCTGATCCCCGTCCAGCCCACAAGCGAATCTTGTTGAAGCTGTCGGGTGAGGCGCTGATGGGAGACGATGCCTTTGGTATTAATCGCGCCACCATCGTCCGGATGGTCGAAGAAGTGGCCGAGGTGGTGAACATGGGCGTCGAGGTTGCGGTCGTGATCGGCGGCGGCAACATCTTCCGCGGCGTCGCGGGAGGTTCGGTCGGCATGGACCGTGCCACGGCCGACTACATGGGCATGCTGGCCACCGTCATGAATTCGCTGGCCTTGGCCGACGCCATGAACAAGCAGGGGCTGGTGGCGCGCGTCATGTCAGCCATCGCCATCGAGCAGGTGGTCGAGCCCTACGTGCGTCCCAAGGCGCTGCAGTATCTCGAAGAGGGCAAGGTCGTGGTGTTTGCCGCAGGCACCGGCAATCCGTTCTTCACCACCGACACGGCGGCCGCGCTGCGCGGCGCCGAGATCGGTGCCGAACTGGTGCTCAAGGCCACCAAGGTGGACGGCGTCTATTCCGCCGATCCCAAGACCCACCCCGACGCCACGCGCTACTCGAGCCTTACTTTCGACGAGGCGATCGCGCAGAATCTCGGCATCATGGACGCCACGGCCTTCGCGCTGTGCCGCGACCAGAAGCTGCCGATCAAGGTGTTCTCGATCTTCAAGAACGGCGCGCTCAAGCGTGTCGTCATGGGCGAGGACGAAGGCACGCTGGTGCATGCCTGAGGAGTAAATTGAGATGACCACCCCCACCATTGCAGAAATTCGCAGCACGACCGATGCGAAGATGAACCAGTCGCTGGCTGCGTTCCAGAACAACCTCACCAAGATCCGTACCGGCCGCGCCAACTCCGCGCTGCTCGACTCGATCCACGTCGAGTACTACGGCTCGCAAGTCCCGCTGAGCCAGGTGGCCAACGTGTCGGTGCTCGACTCGCGCACGATCAGCGTCCAGCCCTGGGAAAAGGGCATGGGCGCCAAGATCGAGAAGGCCATCCGCGAAAGCGACCTGGGCCTGAACCCGGCCTCCATGGGCGACCTGATCCGCGTGCCGCTCCCCGCGATGAGCGAAGAGCGCCGCAAGGAAATGACCAAGCTGGTGCGCAACGAAGGCGAAACCGCCAAGATCGCCACGCGCAACCTGCGCCGCGACGCGAACGAAGCGGTCAAGAAGCTGGTCAAGGAAAAGCTCGCCTCCGAGGACGACCAGAAACGCGCCGAAGCCGAGATCCAGAAGGTCACCGACCGCCACATCGCGGAAATCGACCGGCTGGTCGCGGCCAAGGAAGCGGAGATCATGGCCGTTTGAGGCTGCGCATGGCTGCCTCCTTGCCGCAGGTCCCCCGCCACATTGCCATCGTCATGGATGGCAACGGACGCTGGGCGACGCGGCGCTTCCTGCCTCGCGTGGCAGGGCACAAGCAGGGTGTCGAGTCGCTGCGGCGCTGCGTCAAGGCCTGCGTCGACCGCGGCGTGGGCATTCTCACGGTGTTTGCGTTCTCGTCGGAGAACTGGAACCGCCCCGCCGAAGAAGTCTCCGGCCTGATGGAAATCATGGTCGGTGCGCTCGCGCGCGAAGTGCCGAGACTCAGCCGCGACGGCGTGCGGCTGCACTTCGTCGGCGAACGCGCCGGGCTCTCCAGGAAAATGGTGCAGGGCCTGGTCGATGCCGAGGAAGCCACGGCCGGCAACACCCAACTCATCCTCAACGTCTGCTTCAACTACGGCGGCCGGTGGGACATCGCACGCGCTGCCGCCAAACTGATGGAGCAGGGCGAGGCGCTCACCGAAGCCAATCTCGACCGCGCAATGGCCCTGGCGCACGTGCCCGACCCGGACCTGCTCATCCGTACCGGCGGCGAACAGCGGCTGTCGAATTTCCTGCTCTGGCAGAGCGCGTACGCCGAGCTGTTCTTCAGCGACAAACTCTGGCCCGAGTTCGACGAGGCCGAGCTGGACGCGGGAATTGCCGCGTTCCAGGCGCGAGAACGCCGGTTCGGCAAGACATCCGCGCAGGTCGCGGCCGGCACAGATTCCAATCCAGATCGCCAGATGGCCTGAGGGCCCCACGGCCCGACACCTCAGCCGCATGCTCAAACAACGCATCCTCACGGCCATCGTCCTGCTGGCGATCCTGCTGCCGGCGCTCTTCTACCCGTCCCACGTGCCCTTTGCCTGCGTCATGCTGGTGCTGATCGGCGCCGCGGCATGGGAGTGGGGCCGCCTGAACGGTTACGGCCAGCGGCTGTCGGTCTTCCTCGGCATCGAGACGGTCGTGCTGTGCGGGCTTTCGTGGTGGCTCGGCCTGCTCGCGCAGCCCTTGATGCCCATGTGGCTGCTCGCCAGCGCCGGTTGGGTGCTTGGCGGAGCGGCCTTGCTGCGCGTGGCGGTGCCGGGCTGGCCCCGCATTCCCCGCGGCCTGCGCCTGGTCGGCGGACTGCTCGCGCTGTGGGTGGCGTGGCTCGCGGCCGTGCAGGCGCGCATGGTCGGCATCAACTTCTTGCTCTCGATCTTCGTGCTGGTCTGGGTGGCCGACGTGTTCGCCTATTTTGCGGGCCGCGCTTTCGGGCTCAAGTTCACGCGCGGCAAGCTCGCGCCCACCATCAGTCCCGGCAAGAGCTGGGAAGGCGTGTGGGGCGGCATGGTCGGCGTGGTGGTGCTGGGCTTTGCCTGGGTCTGGGCCGACAAGGCCATGGGCGCAACGGTGGCGAGCCTCTACACCCGGCTGCATGAACGCGGCTGGTGGCTGCTGCTCCTGGGCGTGGTGTTCCTGGCTGCCATGAGCGTGGTCGGCGACCTGGTCGAATCGCTGATCAAGCGCAGTGCCGGCGCCAAGGACAGCAGCAGCCTGCTGCCCGGCCACGGCGGCGTGCTCGACCGCGTGGATGCCCTCTTGCCGGTGCTCCCCATTGCAATGATGCTGGCGTCCTTGTGAACACACCCAAACAACGCATCACGGTGCTGGGTTCGACCGGTTCGGTCGGAGTCAGCACGCTCGATGTCATCTCGCGGCACCCGGAGCGCTTCGAGGTCTTCGCGCTGTCCGCCGCCACCAAGGTCGATGAACTGCTGGCGCAGTGCGCGCGGTTCTTGCCCCGGTTCGCCGTGATGGCCAGTGCGCCGCACGCGGCGCTGCTGGCAGACAAGCTGAAGCAGAACAATCTACCGACCCAGGTCCTCGGTGGCGATGACGCCATTGAAAAGATAGCTTCCCATGAAGAAGTCGATGCGGTCATGGCCGCCATCGTGGGGGCTGCCGGCCTGGGCCCTTGTCTGGCTGCGGCCCGCGCCGGCAAGCGTCTGCTGCTGGCCAACAAGGAAGCGCTGGTGGTCGGCGGCGAACTGTTCATGCGCACCGTGCGCGAGGGCGGCGCCACGCTGCTGCCGATCGACAGCGAACACTCGGCCATCTTCCAGTCGCTGCCCGAGGATCCCTCGACCTGGGCGCGCCGCATCGACAAGATCATCCTGACCGCCTCGGGCGGCCCGTTCCGCACGCGCGCCCCTGGCAGCCTGGGTTCGGTCACGCCCGAGCAGGCCTGCGCCCACCCCAACTGGGTCATGGGCCGCAAGATCTCGGTCGATTCCGCCACCATGATGAACAAGGCGCTCGAGGTGATCGAGGCGCGGCATCTGTTCGGCGTCCTGCCCGAGCAGATCGAGGTCGTCATCCATCCCCAGAGCGTGGTGCATTCGATGGTGCAGTTCACCGATGCCTCCGTGATCGCGCAGCTCGGAACGCCCGACATGCGCGTGCCCATCGCCGTCGGCCTGGCCTGGCCCGAGCGCATCGAAAGCGGCGCCGGGCGCCTCGATTTCCGCCAGATGGCGGCGCTGAGCTTCGATGCCCCCGACGCGGCGCTGTTCCCGGGCCTCGGCCTGGCCTGGCATGCGCTGCGCGCGGCGCCCGGGACCACGGCGGTGCTCAATGCCGCCAATGAAGTCGCGGTCGAGGCCTTTCTCGACCGGCGCCTGCGCTTCGATCGCATTCACGCCGTCAACATGGAAACTTTGGAGGCGGTTACCCCCTCCAAGCCCGCATCGCTGGCCGACCTGCTGGCGCTCGACGCCAGTGCCCGGGCCGCAGCCAACGCCGCGGCCCTGCGCTTCGCGGCCTGACACCCCCTTCGACAGAGGATCCGGATGCTCACCGTCATCGCTTTCGTGGTTGCACTCGGCGTCCTCATTGCCGTGCACGAGTACGGCCACTACCGCGTCGCGGTGGCCTGCGGGGTCAAGGTCCTGCGGTTTTCGGTCGGCTTCGGCAAGACGCTGTACCGCTGGCAGCCCAAGCGCCAGCATCCGGGGCAGCAAACCGAGTTCGTCATCGGTGCGTTCCCGCTGGGTGGCTACGTCAAGATGCTCGACGAGCGCGAGGGACCGGTCGCGCCCGAAGAGCTGCACCGCGCCTTCAACCGGCAGCCGCTGCGATCGCGCGCCGCCATCGTTGCCGCCGGTCCCATCGCCAACCTGCTGCTTGCAGTGGTGCTCTATACGGCCGTCAACTGGATCGGCGTGGACGAGCCCGTGGCCAGGCTGGGCCGCCCGGTCGCGGCCTCCCTGGCCGAAGCCGCGGGCCTGCGCGGCGGCGAGCATGTCACGCGCGCCGGCTTCGAAGGCGACCTGGAGCCTGTGCAGTCGTTCGAGGACCTGCGCTGGCGCATGACGCGCGGTGCGCTGGACGCCCGGGACCTGACGCTCGAGATCGCGGGCGAGGGCGGCCAGCCGGCGCGGCAGGTCGTGCTGCCCCTGAGCCGCATCGCGGCCAAGGATGCCGACCCGCAGATGTTCCGCAAGATCGGCGTGATCGCGCCGCTGACCCAGCCCGAGATCGGCCAGGTGATGGCCGGCAGCGCCGCCGAGCGTGCGGGCCTTCGCAGCGGCGACCTGGTGCGCGCCGTCGGGAACACGGCCATCGTCGACGGCCAGCAGTTGCGCGAGGTGATCCGCACGTCCATCGATGGCGACCAGCCCCGCGCGCAGACCTGGCAGGTCCGGCGCGGCGGCCAGCCGGTCGCGCTCGAAGTCAAGCCTGAACTGCGCGAGGAGGCGGGCGTGAAGGTCGGCCGCATCGGTGCGTACGTCGGGGCGCCGCCCGAAATGGTCACGGTGCGGCAGGGCCCCGTCGACGGCGTGTGGCGCGGCATCGTGCGCACCTGGGAAGTCTCGGCCCTCACCGTCCGGATGATGGGAAAAATGGTGATCGGCGAGGCGTCGCTCAAGAATCTGAGCGGGCCGCTGACGATCGCCGACTATGCGGGCAAGTCCGCGAGCCTCGGCCTGACCCAGTACCTGGTATTTCTCGCGCTGATCAGCGTGAGCCTGGGCGTGTTGAATCTCATGCCGCTGCCGGTCCTCGATGGGGGGCACCTGATGTATTATCTTTGGGAGGGCCTGACCGGCAAGAGCGTCTCTGACGCCTGGATGGAACGGCTGCAGCGCGGCGGTGTCGCCTTGCTGCTGGTCATGATGTCGGTCGCACTTTTCAACGACGTCACGCGGCTCTTTGGTTAACTTTCTGCCGGCCCTTTCCGCGCCGGCCCAATTCACAGATGAACACAAACTTCAGTCGCTTTCGCCTGCGTAGCGTTGCCGCGGTAGTGGCCAGCGCGCTGGCGGCCACGGCAGCTTGGGCCGTCGAGCCTTTCACGGTGCGCGACATCCGCGTCGAGGGCTTGCAACGGGTCGAGCCCGGCACGATCTTCGCATCGCTGCCGCTGCGTGTCGGCGACACCTACAGCGACGAACGCGGTTCCGCCGCGATCCGCGCGCTGTTCGACCTGGGTTTGTTCAAGGACGTGCGCATCGACGTCAACGGCAACGTGCTGGTGGTGATCGTCGAAGAGCGGCCCACCATTGCCGACGTCGATTTCGTTGGCACCAAGGAATTCGAGAAGGCGGCGCTCCAGAAGGCGCTGCGCGAAGTGGGCCTGGCCGACGGCCGCCCCTACGACAAGGCACTGGCCGACCGCGCAGAGCAGGAGCTCAAGCGCCAGTACGTCAGCAAGAACCTCTACAACGCTCAAATCGTGACCACGGTCACGCCCATCGAGCGCAACCGCGTCAACCTCACGTTCACCGTGACCGAAGGCGACTCCGCGCGCATCCGCGAAGTGCATGTGGTCGGCAACAAGGCTTTCAGCGAATCCACCCTGCTGAGCCTGTTCGACCAGGACAGCGGCGGCTTCATGAGCTGGTACACCAAGTCCAACCAGTATTCGCGTTCCAAGCTCAACGCCGACCTGGAAACGCTGCGCTCGTACTACATCACGCGCGGCTACCTCGAGTTCCGCATCGATTCGACCCAGGTCGCCATCTCGCCGGACCGCCAGGACCTGTCGGTAACGGTCAACATCACCGAAGGCGAAAAGTTCGTGGTGGCCGGCGTCAAGCTCGACGGCAACTATCTCGGCCGCGACGAGGAGTTCAAGTCCCTCGTGAGCATCAAGCCCGGCGAACCGTACAACGGCGAGCAGGTCACCGAGACCACCAAGGCCTTCACCGATTATTTCGGCACCTTCGGCTACGCCTTCGCACGCGTGCAGGCGCGTCCCGAGATCGACCGCGTCAACAACCGCGTGACGCTGACGCTGCAGGCCGAGCCTTCGCGCCGCGTCTACGTGCGCCGCGTGGCCGTGGGCGGCAACGCCAAGACGCGCGACGAAGTGATCCGGCGCGAGTTCCGCCAGTTCGAGGCCTCGTGGTACGACGGCGACAAGATCAAGCTCTCGCGCGACCGCGTGGACCGCCTCGGCTTCTTCACCGAAGTGAACGTCGAGACGCAAGAAATTCCCGGCTCGCCCGACCAGGTCGACCTGGTCGTCAACGTGGCGGAAAAGCCCACCGGCAGCCTGCAGCTCGGCGCCGGTTATTCCAGCGCCGAAAAGGTGGCGGTGACCTTCGGCATCTCGCAAGAGAACGTCTTCGGTTCGGGCAACTTCCTCGGCGTGCAAGTCAACACCAGCAAGTACAACCGCACCCTGTCGGTGACCACCACGGATCCGTACTTCACGCAGGACGGCATCTCGCGCACGATCAGCGTCTATCACACCACCACCCGCCCGTATTCGTCCAACGTCGACGGCGACTACAAGCTGGTCAACCAGGGTGCCTCGATCCGCTTCGGCGTGCCGTTCAGCGAAGTCGACACTGTCTTCTTCGGTGCCGGCCTGGAGCGCTATGCGTTCGAGCCGAACACGTCGACCTCGTTCTCCGGGCTCTACACCCCGGCGTCGTACCTTCGCTACTTCCAGTGCTCCAAGGACGTGACCGGCCTGTTCGTGACCGAATGCGACCAGAAGAGCGTGTGGGGCGTGCCGCTGACCATCGGCTGGGGTCGCGACAGCCGCGACAGTGCGCTGGTTCCGACCACCGGCCGGCTGCAGCGCGCCAACCTCGAGTTGGGCGTCGGCGGCGACATGCAGTACATCAAGACGAACTACCAGTACCAGCAGTTCTTCGCGATCAACAAGCAGTACACCTTCGCAATCAATGCCGACGTCGGCTACGCCAAGCCGCTGGGCGGCAAGGTCTACCCGATCTTCAAGAACTTCTACGCTGGCGGCCTGGGTTCGATCCGCGGCTTCGAGCAGAACTCGCTGGGTCCGCGCGACGTGCCGCTGTTCGGCCAGACCGAAGGCGCCGCGCTGGGCGGCACCAAGAAGGCGGTCTTCAATGCCGAGCTGAGCACGCCGTTCCCCGGCGCCGGTAACGACCGCACCCTGCGCCTCTACGGCTTCTTCGACGTCGGCAACGTGTTCGGCTCGCGCGCCGAAGGCCTCTCCGACGAGCAGTACAAGGCCCAGAAGAAGTTGCGCGCCTCGGTCGGTGTCGGGGTCAGCTGGATCTCGCCGCTGGGTCCGCTGCGCCTTGCCTACGCCTTCCCCATCAAGTCCCAAAAGGAAGTGCTGGATCCGAACACGGGCTTCGTCGTGATCCCGAAGGATAGAATCCAGCGCTTGCAATTCCAGATTGGAACGTCTTTCTAAATGAAGCATTTGATCCGCGCCGCCGCTGGCGCGTTGTTGATTCCTGTTTTTGCACTGGCAGCCGCGCCTGCGGCCCAGGCGCAGGAAACCTTTCGCATCGGATTCGTGAATCCGGATCGCGTGCTGCGTGAAGCCCAGCCGGCCAAGGCCGCGCAAGCCAAGCTCGAGGCCGAGTTTCTCAAGCGCGAGAAAGACCTCACGACGCAGGGCGAATCGCTGAAGACGGCCTCCGAGCGCTTCGAGCGCGAAGCGCCCACCTTGTCCGAGAGCCAGCGCACGTCGCGCCAGCGCGCGCTGGTGGACCAGGACCGCGACTTCCAGCGCCGCCGCCGCGAGTTCCAGGAGGACCTCAATGCGCGCAAGAACGAAGAGCTCCAGCAGGTCTACGAACGGGCCAACCGCGTGGTGAAGCAGGTGGCCGAGGCTGAAAAGTACGACGCGATCCTGCAGGAAGCGATCTACATCAACCCGAAGCACGACATCACGGACAAGGTGATCAAGGCGCTCAACGCCTCGACCACTTCTTCCGCGCCAGCGGGCGGCAAGTAACGCCGCAAGAACGGCGTGTCACTGCAGCTCGGAGCCATTGTCAGCGCCCTGGGGGGCGAGCTCCACGGGGACGCGGGCCTGTCCATCGAGCGGCTTGCGCCGCTCCAGAATGCACAGCCCGATGCGCTCAGCTTCCTGAGCCATCCCAAATACCAGCAGGAACTCGCGGCCTCCAAGGCCGCCTGCGTGATCGTCTCGCCCGCCATGCGCGAGGCCGCGGCGGCACGGGGCGCCTACATCGTCGCGCCTGACCCGTATCTTTATTTCGCTCGCCTCACGCAGCTGTGGAAGTCCCACCATGCGCGTCCCGAGGCCGACCGCATCCATCCCTCGGCCGTGATCCATCCCGCAGCCCATGTCGACGCCACGGCGCGCATCGGCGCGCTGTGCGTGGTGGAGCGCGGCGCCCGCATCGGCGCGGGCACGGTGCTGAAGTCGCGCGTCACCGTGAGCGAAGACTGCATCGTCGGCGAGCGCTGCCTGCTGCACCCCGGCGTGGTGATCGGCGCCGACGGCTTCGGCCTGGCCCCGCACGAGGGCGCGTGGGTCAAGATCGAGCAACTGGGCGCGGTGCGCATCGGCAACGATGTCGAGATCGGCGCCAACACCTGCATCGACCGCGGTGCGCTCGACGACACGGTCATCGAAGACGGCGTGAAGCTCGACAACCTGATCCAGATCGGCCACAACGTGCGGGTCGGCAAGCACACGGCCATGGCCGGTTGCGTGGGCGTGGCGGGCAGCGCGACCATCGGCGCGCACTGCACCTTCGGCGGCGGCGCCATCGTGCTCGGACACCTCACGGTGGCCGACGGCGTTCATGTGTCCGCCGCGACGGTCGTCACGCGCTCGATCCACAAGGCCGGCCAGTACACCGGCATGTTCCCCATCGACGACAATGCGAGCTGGGAAAAAAATGCGGCAACGCTCAAGCAGTTGCACGGCCTGCGCGAACGACTCAAGGCGCTGGAGAAGGCCCCCCAGAAAAAGTGAAGACGATGCAGGAACAGAAAACCATGACGACGACGCTCGATATCCATCAAATCCTCAAGCTGCTGCCCCACCGCTACCCGTTCCTGCTGGTGGATCGCGTGCTGGACATGGAAAAGGGCAAGCGCATCACGGCGCTCAAGAACGTGACGATGAACGAGCCGTTCTTCAACGGCCACTTTCCCCACCGCCCGGTCATGCCGGGCGTGCTGATGCTCGAAGCGATGGCGCAGGCCGCGGCGCTGCTGTCGTTCCATTCGCTGGACATCGTGCCCGACGACAACACCGTGTACTACTTTGCGGCCATCGACGGCGCGCGCTTCAAGCGGCCCGTGGAGCCTGGCGACCAGCTCACGCTCGAAGTCGAGATCGAGCGCATGAAGGCAGGCATCTCGAAGTTCAAGGGCCGCGCCCGCGTGGGCAGCGAACTCGCCTGCGAGGCCACGCTGATGTGCGCCATGCGCCAGATCAACTGATCCTGCGGCGGTAACGGCAAGGCATGACGCAGGTTCATTCGACAGCAATCATCGATCCGAAGGCAGAACTGGACGCCTCGGCTTCGGTGGGCCCCTACACCATCGTCGGCCCGCATGTGCGGGTCGGTGCCGGCACGACCATCGGCGCGCACTGCGTGATCGAGGGACGCACCACCATCGGCCGCGACAACCGGATCTTCCAGTTCTCGTCGATCGGTGCCGTGCCGCAGGACAAGAAGTACGCCGGCGAGCCGACCGAGCTCGTGATCGGCGACCGCAACGTGATCCGCGAGTTCTGCACCTTCAACCTCGGCGTGCCGGGGGCGGGCGGCGTGACGCGCGTGGGCAACGACAACTGGATCATGGCGTACACGCACATCGCGCACGACTGCCGTGTCGACGACCACACCACGCTGGCCAACAACACCACGCTGGCAGGGCACGTGCACCTGGCCGACTGGGTCACGGTGGGCGGCCTGACCGGCATCCACCAGTTCGTGTCGGTCGGTGCCCACGCGATGGTCGGCTTTGCCAGTGCGGTGTCGCAGGACGTGCCGCCCTTCATGCTGGTCGACGGCAACCCGCTGGCGGTGCGCGGCTTCAACGTCGTGGGCCTGCGGCGGCGCGATTTCTCGGCGCAGCGGCTGGCTGCGGTGAAGCAGATGCACAAGCTGCTGTATCGCCAAGGCAAAACGCTCGAAGACGCGCGCGCAGGCATTGCCGCCCTGGCTGCCGAAATGCCCGAGGCGGCCGGCGACGTCGCCTTGATGGAATCCTTCCTCGCGAATTCCACGCGCGGCATCGCGCGTTGACGTGGCGGTGACGCAGACAGCCGAACAGCGGCGCTTCGCGCTGGTTGCGGGCGAAGCCTCCGGCGACCTGCTGGCAGGCTTGCTGCTCGACGGCCTGCAGGCGCGCTGGCCCTCTCTGCAGACCGTTGGCATCGGCGGGCCCCGCATGCTCGCGCACGGCCTGCAGAGCTGGTGGCCGCAAGAAAAACTGGCCGTGCGCGGCTACATCGAGGTGCTGCGCCACTATACCGAGATCGCCGGCATCCGCCGCCAGCTCAAGGCGCGGCTGTTGCGCGAATGGCCCGAACTCTTCATCGGCGTGGACGCGCCCGATTTCAACCTCGATCTCGAAGCCGGATTGCGCAGCCGCGGCATGAAGACGGTGCATTTCGTCTGTCCCTCGATCTGGGCCTGGCGCCCGGACCGCATCGAAAAGATCCGGGCCGCGGCCGACCACGTGCTGTGCATCTTCCCGTTCGAGCCCGCGCTGCTGGCCGAGCATGGCGTGCAGGGCAGCTATGTCGGCCATCCGGTGGCCAACGTGATTCCCATGACGCCCGACCGGACCGCTGCCCGCGCCGCCCTGGGCCTGGCACCGGATGCAGAGGTCGTCGCGCTGCTGCCGGGCAGCCGCCGGTCGGAAGTGCGCTACCTGGCCGCCCGGTTCTTTGCCGCCGCGGCGCAGATGCTGAAGGCGAGGCCCGCGCTGCGATTCGTCGCACCCATCCTGCCCGGGCTGCGCGTCGAGGTCGAGGCCCTGCTGCAGGCCAGCGGCATCGCGGGCCGCGTGACCTTGCTCCACGGCCAGTCGCACGCTGCGCTCGCCGCCTGCGACGTCACGCTGATCGCCAGCGGAACCGCCACGCTCGAGGCGGCGTTGTTCAAGCGCCCAATGGTCATTGCCTACAACATGAATTCGCTGTCGTGGCGCTTCATGCAGCGCAAGCAGCTCCAGCCCTGGGTCGGCTTGCCCAACATCCTCTCGCGCGAGTTCGTGGTGCCCGAGCTGTTGCAGGAGGCGGCGACACCCGAGGCGCTTGCCGCTGCCACGCTCGCCTGGCTCGATGCGCCCGAGAAGACGCAGGCGCTGCAACAAAAATTTTCAGAGCTGCACGTGCAACTGCAGCGCGATACGCCCACACTTTGCGCCGATGCGATCCAGAAAGTTCTTGAAGGCTGAGCAGGCTGCCCTCGTGTGGGACGCTCCGGGCCTCGTCGCGGGCGTGGACGAGGCGGGACGCGGTCCGCTGGCCGGGCCCGTGGTCGCGGCGGCCGTCATCCTGGACGACAAGCGCCCGATCCGGGGCCTCGCGGATTCCAAGACCCTCACGCCGCTGCAGCGTGAGCGCCTGAACGACCAGATCCTGGCCAAGGCCCTGTGCTGCTCGGTGGCGCAGGCCAGCGTGGAAGAAATCGACACCCACAACATCCTGCAGGCCACCATGCTGGCGATGCGCCGAGCGGTCGAGGGGCTGCGCCTGAAGCCCGCCAAGGTGCTGGTCGACGGCAACCGCCTGCCGACGCTCGACGTGCTGGCAGAAGCCATCGTCAAGGGGGATGCCCGCATCAAGGCGATCTCCGCCGCATCGATTCTTGCCAAGGTCCATCGCGACCGGTTGTGCGAGCAGCTGCACGTCGAGTTTCCGCTCTACGGCTTTGCCGGCCACAAGGGCTATGGCACGCCGGAGCACCTGGAGGCGCTGCTGCGCCACGGCGCTTGCGTTCATCACCGCAGGTCTTTCAGTCCCGTGGCGGCAGCGCTGGCGCGCACCCTCGGCCCCGCCGCCGTACCGGACGAAGCTGCACTGCAGATGCCCGGGCTCATCGCAACGGTCGAAACCGTGCACCTCGAGCTTCGGCCCGAGTCCTGAGCTGCGGCATGACCACTCCCGGCGGCGTGAGCCACATCAGCTCGCGCGACAACCCGCTGCTCAAGGACTTGCGCAAGCTGGCCCAGGAACCGGGGGCCTATCGCAAGCTCGGGCGCATCTGGCTCGAAGGCGACCATCTTTGCCGCGCGGCGCTGGCGCGGGGCGTGAAGCCGGCGATCGCCGTCTTCTCGGCGTCCTTTTGGCCGTCGGCCCCTGCGGAGTGGGCGAACAGTGCTACCAAAACCGTAGTGGTCGATGACGATCTCCTGCGCGCCACCAGCGGCCTGGAGTCGCCGGCGCCCCTGGGTTTCGTGCTCGATCTGCCGTCCCGGCCCGCGCTGTTGCCCGACGCGCCCAGCGTCGTGCTCGACCGCCTCCAGGACGCCGGCAATGCCGGCTCCATCCTGCGCAGCGCGGCGGCTTTCGGTTTCACGCAGGTGATCGCGCTCAAGGGCACGGCTGCATTGTGGGCGCCCAAGGTGCTGCGCGCCGGCATGGGCGCGCATTTCGGGCTCCACCTGATCGAAGGCGTCCAGGCCGATGCGCTCGACGGGCTGAGAGTGCCGCTGGTGGCCACCAGTTCGCACCGGGGCGAGTGGCTGCACCAGGCGCGCCTGCCCGAGCCTTGCGCGTGGCTGATGGGCCATGAAGGGCAGGGCGTCTCGCCGGAGCTCGAAGCCAGGGCGACGCATCACATCCGCATTGCGCAGCCGGGCGGCGAGGAGTCGCTGAACGTGGCGGCCGCCGCGGCCATCTGCCTGCACGCGAGCGGCGCAGCCCGGCTGGCGCAGGCCGTTTCCTGATTCGCCGATGCCATAAAGGCATGGAAGGCGTATGTTTTAGGGCGCCTCGGGGCGGGAGAGCGATGCCGCCGAGCTACAATCGGGGGCTTACTCGCAATAGCGTCGCCCGGCCGCCTTCAACGCCATCTTCCCCTTAAGCAGCAGTCCGCAGGCAACGCGCCTGGGGGCTCCGGGCGACCGTAACCATCCGGAGAACCCAGTGCTTTTGTCTCTCAAGGGAAGTTTCCCGCCCGCCATCCTGGCGCTCGCAGACGGCACGGTCTTTCAAGGCAATTCGATCGGAGCCGCCGGCTCCACGACCGGTGAAGTGGTGTTCAACACCTCGATGACCGGTTACCAGGAAATCCTCACCGACCCGAGTTATTGCCAGCAGATCGTGACCCTCACGTATCCGCACATCGGCAACTACGGCGTCAACGGGGAAGACATCGAAGCCGACAAGATCCATGCCGCCGGCCTGATCATCAAGGACCTGCCGCTCGTCGCGTCCAATTTCCGCAAGACGGCCACGCTGAGCGAATACCTCGTGGCCGGCAAGACGGTGGCCATCGCCAACATCGACACCCGCAAGCTGACCCGCCACCTGCGCACCCATGGCGCGCAGAACGGCTGCATCCTGGGCCTGGCCGCGGGCGAGGCGGTCACGCAGGCGCTGATCGACAAGGCCATTGCCGCCGCCAAGGCCGCGCCCAACATGGCCGGGCTCGACCTGGCCAAGGTGGTGTCGGTGAAGCAGACCTACGAGTGGACCGAAACCGAGTGGAAGCTCGTCAACTCGAACGGCAAGCCGGGCTACGGCGTGCAGATCACGCCCAGGTTCCACGTGGTGGCCTTCGACTACGGCGTCAAGAAGAACATCCTGCGCATGATCGCCCAGCGCGGCGCGCGCATCACCGTCGTGCCGGCGCAAACGCCCGCCGCCGACGTGCTCAAGCTCAAGCCCGACGGCATCTTCCTGGCCAACGGCCCGGGCGATCCGGAGCCGTGCGACTACGCCATCAACGCGGTCCGGGAACTCATCGAGACCGGCATTCCCACCTTCGGCATCTGCCTGGGCCACCAGATCATGGCGCTGGCCTCGGGCGCGAAGACCTTCAAGATGAAGTTCGGCCACCACGGTGCGAACCATCCGGTGAAAGACCTGGACAACGGCCGGGTGAGCATCACCAGCCAGAACCACGGCTTCGCGGTCGACGAGAAGTCGCTGCCGGCCAACCTGCGGGCGACCCACATCAGCCTGTTCGACAACACGCTGCAGGGCCTCGCGCGCACGGACAAGCCGGCCTTCTGCTTCCAGGGCCACCCGGAAGCCTCGCCCGGACCGCACGACATCGGCTACCTGTTCGACCGCTTCACTGCGCTCATGGAGCAGGCACGTGGCTGATGCACCCGCGGTGCTCGACGTCTCGGTGATCGCCGCCTTGCGCGATGCCGAGGGCAAGATCTATGTGCTGCGTGGCCTCAAGGTCATGCTGGCGCAGGACCTTGCCGCGCTCTATGGCGTCGAGACCCGGGTCCTGTTGCAGGCCATGCGCCGCAACCTCGATCGTTTTCCGGCGGATTTCGCCTTCACCCTGGCGAACCAGGACCTCGAGAATTTGAAATCACAGCTTGTGATCTCAAAACCCGAGAAGCCGGGTTCCGGCGGCGCGCGCTACCGCAGCGTGGCGTTCACCGAGCAGGGCGTGGCCATGTTGTCGAGCGTGCTGCGCAGCGAGCGCGCCGTGGCCGTCAACATCGAGATCATGCGCACCTTCGTCAAGCTGCGCAGCATGCTGTCGGAGCATGCCGATCTCAAGCGCAAGCTGAACGCGCTGGAACAGCGATACGACCAGAACTTTCGCGATGTATTCAACGCGATCCATCAACTGATGGATGAGCCGAAGCCGGGCGCCTACAGCGGCCGCGGCATCGGTTTCACCAAGGATAAATAAGATGCCCAAGCGCTCAGACCTCCAATCCATTCTCATCATCGGCGCCGGCCCGATCATCATCGGCCAGGCCTGCGAGTTCGACTACTCCGGCGTGCAGGCGTGCAAGGCATTGCGCGAGGAGGGCTACAAGGTCATCCTGATCAACAGCAATCCCGCGACGATCATGACCGACCCGGCCACGGCCGACGTGACCTACATCGAGCCGATCACCTGGCAGACGGTCGAGAAGATCATCGCCAAGGAACGCCCTGACGCCATCCTGCCTACCATGGGCGGGCAGACCGCGCTGAACTGCGCGCTCGACCTCTGGCGCAACGGCGTGCTCGACAAGTACACGGGCGCGGCCACCAACAAGCCGGTCGAGCTGATCGGCGCCACGCCCGAGGCCATCGACAAGGCCGAGGACCGCCTGAAGTTCAAGGACGCGATGACCAAGATCGGCCTGGGCTCGGCGCGCTCCGGCATCGCCCACTCGATGGACGAGGCCTGGGCCGTGCAGAAGTCGGTCGGCTTCCCCACCGTGATCCGCCCCAGCTTCACGCTTGGCGGCACCGGCGGCGGCATTGCCTACAACCCGGAAGAATTCGAGACCATCTGCAAGCGCGGCATCGAAGCCTCGCCCACCAACGAGCTCCTGATCGAGGAGTCGCTGCTCGGCTGGAAAGAGTACGAGATGGAAGTCGTGCGCGACAAGGCCGACAACTGCATCATCGTCTGCTCGATCGAAAACCTCGACCCCATGGGTGTGCACACCGGCGACTCGATCACCGTGGCACCCGCACAGACGCTCTCCGACAAGGAATACCAGATTCTCCGCAACGCCTCGCTGGCCGTGCTGCGCGAGATCGGCGTGGACACCGGCGGCTCGAACGTGCAGTTCTCCATCAACCCGAAGGACGGCCGCATGGTCGTCATCGAGATGAACCCGCGCGTCTCGCGTTCCTCGGCGCTGGCGTCCAAGGCCACGGGCTTCCCGATCGCCAAGGTCGCGGCCAAGCTGGCGGTGGGCTACACGCTCGACGAGCTGCGCAACGAGATCACCGGCGGCGCCACGCCGGCGTCGTTCGAGCCCTCGATCGACTACGTCGTCACCAAGATTCCGCGTTTCGCGTTCGAGAAATTCCCGCAGGCCGATTCGCGCCTCACCACGCAGATGAAGTCGGTGGGCGAGGTCATGGCCATGGGCCGCACCTTCCAGGAATCGTTCCAGAAGGCGCTGCGCGGCCTCGAAGTGGGTGTCGATGGCCTGAACGAAAAGACGCAGGACCGCGAAGTGCTCGAGAAGGAACTCGGCGAGCCCGGCCCCGAGCGCATCTGGTACGTGGGCGACGCCTTTGCCATGGGCCTGAGCGTCGACGAAGTGTTCGCGCTGACCAAGATCGATCCGTGGTTCCTGGTGCAGATCGAAGAGATCGTGAAGATCGAACTCGAGCTCGAAACCAAGTCGCTGGCCGACATCGACAAGGACACGCTGCTCGCGCTCAAGAAGAAGGGCTTCTCCGACCGGCGCCTGGCCAAGCAGCTCAAGACCACCGACACCGCCGTCCGCGAGAAGCGCCGCGCGCTGGGCGTGCGCCCGGTCTACAAGCGCGTGGACACCTGTGCGGCCGAGTTCGCGACCAACACGGCCTACATGTACTCGACCTACGAGGACGAGTGCGAAGCGAACCCGACCGACAAGAAGAAGATCATGGTGCTCGGCGGCGGTCCCAACCGCATCGGCCAGGGCATCGAGTTCGACTACTGCTGCGTGCATGCCGCACTCGCGATGCGCGAGGACGGCTACGAGACCATCATGGTCAACTGCAATCCCGAAACCGTGTCGACCGACTACGACACTTCTGACCGCCTGTACTTCGAGCCGCTCACGCTCGAAGACGTGCTCGAGATCGTCGACAAGGAAAAGCCGCTCGGCGTGATCGTGCAGTACGGCGGCCAGACGCCGCTCAAGCTCGCGCTCGACCTCGAGGCCAACGGCGTGCCGATCATCGGCACCTCGCCCGACATGATCGATGCCGCAGAAGACCGCGAGCGCTTCCAGAAGCTGCTGCATGAGCTCAAGCTGCTGCAGCCGCCGAACGCCACCGCGCGCACCGAACCCGAGGCGCTCGAGAAGGCCGCGGCATTGGGCTACCCGCTGGTGGTGCGCCCGAGCTACGTGCTCGGCGGCCGCGCGATGGAAATCGTGCACGAGCAGCGCGACCTCGAGCGCTACATGCGCGAAGCCGTCAAGGTCAGCAACGATTCCCCGGTGCTGCTCGACCGGTTCCTCAACGACGCCGTCGAATGCGACGTCGACTGCCTGCGCGATGCCGAAGGCCAGACGCTCATCGGCGGCGTGATGGAGCACATCGAGCAAGCCGGCGTGCACTCGGGCGACTCCGCCTGCTCGCTGCCGCCGTACAGCCTGAGCGCCGAGACGATTGCCGAGCTGAAGCGCCAGAGCGCCGCCATGGCTGCCGCGCTCAACGTGGTCGGCCTGATGAACGTGCAGTTCGCCATCCAGCAGAAGGACGGCAAGGACGTCATCTACGTGCTCGAAGTGAATCCGCGCGCATCGCGCACCGTGCCTTACGTGAGCAAGGCCACGGGCATCCAGCTCGCCAAGGTGGCGGCACGCTGCATGGCCGGCCAGTCGCTCAAGTCGCAGGGTGTGACGAAGGAAGTCACGCCGCCGTACTTCAGCGTGAAGGAAGCCGTGTTCCCGTTCGTCAAGTTCCCGGGCGTGGACACGATCCTCGGCCCCGAGATGAAGTCGACCGGCGAAGTCATGGGCGTGGGCAAGACCTTCGGCGAAGCCTTCGTGAAGTCGCAGCTCGGCGCCGGCACGCACCTGCCGAAGTCGGGCAAGGTCTTCATCTCGGTGAAGAACAACGACAAGGCGCGCGCGGTCGAAGTGGCGCGCGGCCTGGTCAAGCTGGGTTTCGAGATCATCGCCACCAAGGGCACAGCCGCGGCCATCGGCGCCGCAGGCATCGAATGCGCGACGGTCAACAAGGTGACCGAAGGCCGCCCGCACATCGTGGACATGATCAAGAACAACGAGATCGCGCTGGTCATCAACACGGTGGAAGAGCGCCGCAATGCGATCGCCGATTCGCGTCAGATCCGTACCTCGGCGTTGCTGGCCCGCGTGACCACGTTCACCACCATCTTCGGCGCCGAAGCGGCAGTCGAAGGCATGGGCTTCATGGACGAGCTCGGCGTGATCTCGGTGCAGGAGATGCACGCGCAACTGGCTGCCGCCTGAGCGCCATCATGGAAACCCAGCTGGTCGAACTGGACCTGGCCGACTGGAGCGCGGCCACGCCCAACGAGGCGTGGATCGCGGAACTGGAAGCAGGCAAGGTGCTGTACTTTCCGCGACTGGGCTTCGAACTGCTGGCCGACGAACGCCGCCTGCTCACGCCCAGCCTGCTGTCGCCCGACGTGCGCAACATCAGCCTCGATGCCAACGGCCACCTCAAGGGCGTGGCGGGCGATGAAGCGGTGCAGCGTGCGACGGCCGCCATGGTCGGGCGCTTTCGCGCGCAGGCGCAGCAACTCATCCATGGGCTGCTGCCGCACTACACAACGGCCTTGCGCCTCGCGCCGACCAGCTACCGGCCGGCGCAGGTCGAGACGCGCGTGCAGTCCTGGCGCGCCGACGACCGGAGGCTGCACGTCGATGCGTTTCCGTCGCGGCCCAACTACGGCGAGCGCATCCTGCGCGTGTTCACCAACGTGAATCCCGACGGCGCGCCGCGCGTGTGGCGCGTGGGCGAGCCCTTCGAAGACATCGCCCGGCGCTTCCTTCCGCGTGCCAAGCCCTATGTGCGCTGGCAGGCGAAGCTGCTGCGCGCGCTGCGCGTCACCAAATCGCTGCGCAGCGAATACGACCACCTGATGCTGCAGCTGCACGACGGCATGAAGTCGGACATGGCCTACCAGGAAAGCTCGCCGCAGGAAAAGGCCGAATTCCCGCCGGGCTCGGTGTGGGTGTGCTTTTCGGACCAGACCTCGCACGCCGTCATGGCGGGCCAGTACATGCTCGAGCAGACCCTTCATCTGCCCGCGGCGAAGCAATACAATCCCGATTCGAGCCCGCTCGCCATCCTGAGCCGGCTGACCGGACGCACCCTCGTCTGATCCTTTCCCTCATCGACCGCCGAACGGCAGCGTTCGGCGGTTTCGCTTTATGGAGAACCCAACATGGCCACCATCCCCATCACCAAGCGCGGTGCCGAGAAACTGCGCGCTGAATTGCACCAGCTCAAGACCGTCGATCGCCCCTGGGTCATCAATGCGATTTCCGAGGCCCGCGCGCAGGGCGACCTGAGCGAGAACGCCGAGTACGAGGTTGCGAAGGATCGCCAGGGTTTCATCGAAGGCCGCATCCAGGAAGTCGAAGGCAAGCTTTCGGCCGCGCAGATCATCGACCCTGCCGAGCTCGACGCCGGCGGCAAGGTGGTGTTCGGCTCCACGGTCGAACTCGAGGAAGAAGAAACCGGTGAAGCGGTCAAATACCAGATCGTGGGCGAAGACGAGGCCGACTTGAAGCTCGGCCTCATCAACATCTCCAGCCCGATCGCGCGTGCGCTCATCGGCAAGGAAGAGGGCGACGTGGCCGAAGTGCAGGCCCCGGGCGGCCTCAAGCGCTACGAGATCGTCGCGGTCCGCTACCTCTGACCCTGACCCGCCGCGCCACATGAAAGACCGTCTCGCGCTGCTGCTGGCCGCCTTCTGGTGGGGCAGCCTCACGACGATCGGCTTCCTCGTGGTGCCGATGCTGTTCGCGAAGCTCGGAAGCCCCGCGGTGGCGGGCAACTTTGCCGGCCAGCTGTTCGAGGCGCAGAGCTGGATCGCCATCGGCTGCGGCCTGCTGCTGCTGGTGCATTTCAGGACGAAGATGGACGAGCGCATCGACAGTGCCTCGATGGCCGCGATCTTCCTCATACTGGCTGCGTTGCTGCTGGCGCTGCTGCAGCAATATGCCGTGGCGCCCCGCATCCTGGCGCGCGACAACCTCAAGCTGTGGCACGCCGTGGGAAGCGGGATGTACCTGGTTCAGTGGCTCTGTGCCGGCGTGCTGCTGTGGCGCATGGGCGCTGCGTGCGCACCCTAGGCCGACTGAAGGCTGGCGGCTGGGCAAGCTGCCCACCCACCGCCTGCGTCCACCTCATTCCTTCCAGAACCTGGCAACCCAGCTCGCTGGCCTGATGAAGCGAAAGGTGCGGTTGCGCCGGCCCGCCAGCGCATCGGGCGGGTTGCATTCGCCATGGAACACCATGATGCGCGCGCCTTCGGGCACGAAGGGCTCTTCCCAGTAGTTGGTCGGCCACGTCGGAATGCCGTGGTACTTGAAGCTCGGGCACCAGGCGGCAGGCCAGTAGCCCAGCTTGCCCTGCTTGTGCATCATGGCGGACAGGTAGGTCTGCTCGTTGCGGTACTCGGCCTGGACCTTGTCCATGTTGTCGCGGAAATACGCCAGCACGTCGGCGTGGGCGCCCAGCTCGAAGCGGTACACCGATGAATTTCCGGTGATGCGGCCACGGCGCCAGGGGCGCGCGTAGTCGTGAATGATCAGGAACTCGCCGGGATGCTCGAAGAAGGCGTCGAGGCTGCCCACGATCACCACGTCCACGTCGAGGAACAGCGCGGTGCCGCGCAGGCCGTGCAGGTCTTTTTCGAAGGTGGTGAGTTTCTTCCAGGCGCCATCGCGCTGGCCGGGCGCCAGCTGCAGGTTGAGCGGCGGAATCGGCAGGCACGTCACCTCGGGGCGGATGCCGGTGCCATCGTCCGTCAGGCACACGAACTTGAAGTCGCCGCTGAGATTGCGGCGCACCATTGCATAGAGGCGGTTGACGTATTCGGGGCCGTACTTGGTGCCCCACTTCATGCAGAGAATGTGGCGCTGGGCGCCTTGCACTGGCGCCAAGTTCAGTCTGCCTGGTTGCGTTTCTTGGCCGAGAGCGGCCGCTTCGCCTTCGCGCGCTTGATGGTGCCGCCGGGGGTGAGGCGCTGGTTGCCGAGCACGCGCAGGGTCTTGATCTCGGGGCGCTGGCCGCCGCGCTTGCTGTACTTCAGCACCTTGATGTCGCGCGGTCCGGGCATGCGGTCTTCATCGACCACGCGCTCCTTCTCCGGCTTGGGGCGCCACAGCACCAGCAGCTTGCCGATGTGCTGGATGGGCGCGGCATCGAGTTCGTCGGCCAGTTCGCGAAGCATGGCGTCGCGAGCCAGGCGGTCGTCGGAAAAGACGCGAACCTTGATGAGGCCGTGGGCCTTGAGCGCTGCGTCGGCTTCTTTTTTAACGGCAGGGGTCAGCCCGTCTCCACCGACCATGACGATCGGATCCAGGTGGTGAGCTTCGGCGCGGTGCACCTTGCGCTCGGCAGGGGTAAGTTGAATGGCGGGCATCCCCGTATTATCGAGGGTAGAAAGCAACCTCTCGAACCGCCGGGCCGCTTCCAAGGCGAATACCGCAGTGCGAAGCACGAGAGGCTCCCCATGAGCACCAAGGCGAAAAGCAAAAAAGTCAACAAGGCGTGGCTGCACGACCACATCAACGATCCGTACGTCAAGCTGGCCACGCGGGAGGGGTACCGCGCACGCGCCGCCTACAAGCTCAAGGAAATCGACGAATCGCTCGGGCTGGTCAAGCCGGGCCAGTTGGTGGTCGACCTGGGTTCCACGCCGGGGGCCTGGAGCCAGTACCTGCGGCGGCGGATGTCGCCCGCCGGCGCCGCGGCCGGCGAGCTGAACGGCACCATCGTCGCGCTGGACATGCTGCCGATGGAGCCGATCGAGGGCGTGACGTTCCTGCAAGGCGATTTCCGCGAGGCGGCGCTCCTCGAGCAGGTGCTGGGCGTGCTGGCGGGTCGCAAGGCCGACCTGGTGGTCTCGGACATGGCACCCAACCTGTCGGGCATCCATTCGGCCGACGCCGCCCGGGTGGCGCACCTGATCGAGCTTGCCATCGACTTCTCTCAGCACCACCTGAAGCCTGAAGGGGCGCTGGTGGCCAAGCTTTTCCATGGCAGCGGCTATGACGAGCTGGTGAAGCTGTTCAAGGCCAATTTCCGGACCGTGAAGCCTTTCAAGCCAAAGGCTTCCCGGGACAAATCGTCCGAAACCTTTCTGGTCGGCATGGGTCTGAAAGCCCAGGAAACGCCTTGATACCTTGCTACCCGGGGCCCTGGCAGGGCGCCCGTATAGGTGCAGACCCTTGCAAGGCTATGGCTGCTTTAGGGAAATGCCCGCTTTTCGCAGCTTGAAAAGCCTAAAATGGAGCGCAATTGCGTATCCATAGCGCGTTCTTTCACAATCTTGTCACGCGCTTTCGACTGGAGCTTCGTTTGAACAATCAGTGGTTTTCCAAAGTAGCCGTATGGCTTGTCATCGCGATGGTGTTGTTCACTGTGTTCAAGCAGTTCGACACCCGCGGCGGTGTCGGGTCAGGAGCGGTGAGCTATTCGGAGTTCCTGGACCAGGTCCGAAACAATCAGATCAAGAGTGCCGTCATTCCTGAAGGCGCTGGCGGCGGCGAGATCGTGGCCGTCACCAACGACGACCGCAAGATCCGCACGACGGCCACGGTGCTCGACCGCGGGCTGGTCGGCGACCTGATCGACCACAACGTCAAGTTCGACGTCAAGCCGCGTGAAGAGGGCTCGCTCCTCATGACGCTGTTGGTGAGCTGGGGCCCGATGCTGCTCCTGATCGGCGTCTGGATCTACTTCATGCGCCAGATGCAGGGCGGCGGCAAAGGCGGGGCTTTCAGCTTCGGCAAGAGCAAGGCCCGCATGATGGACGAGAACAACAACACAGTCACTTTCGCCGACGTCGCAGGATGCGACGAGGCCAAGGAAGAAGTCCGTGAAGTGGTCGACTTCCTCAAGGACCCGCAGCGCTTCCAGAAGCTCGGCGGCCGCATTCCGCGCGGCCTGCTGCTGGTCGGCCCTCCGGGCACCGGCAAGACCTTGCTGGCCAAGTCGATCGCCGGTGAGGCCAAGGTTCCGTTCTTCTCGATCTCGGGTTCCGACTTCGTCGAAATGTTCGTCGGCGTGGGTGCGGCCCGTGTGCGCGACATGTTCGAGAACGCCAAGAAGAACGCTCCCTGCATCATCTTCATCGACGAAATCGACGCGGTAGGCCGCCAGCGCGGTGCCGGCCTGGGTGGCGGCAACGATGAGCGCGAACAGACCTTGAACCAGATGCTGGTCGAGATGGACGGTTTCGAGACCAACCTCGGCGTGATCGTGGTGGCCGCCACCAACCGCCCCGACATCCTGGACGCCGCCTTGCTGCGCCCCGGCCGTTTCGACCGCCAGGTGTATGTCACGCTGCCAGACATCCGCGGCCGCGAGCAGATCCTGGGCGTCCACATGCGCAAGGTGCCGCTGGGCCAGGACGTGAACCCGAGCGTCATCGCGCGCGGCACGCCCGGCATGTCCGGCGCCGACCTGGCCAATCTCTGCAACGAAGCCGCCCTGATGGCGGCACGCCGCAATGCGCGCGTCGTCGAGATGCAGGACTTCGAGAAGGCCAAGGACAAGATCTTCATGGGCCCCGAGCGCAAGAGCATGGTCATGCCCGAGGAAGAGCGCCGCAACACGGCCTACCACGAGTCCGGCCACGCCCTCATCGGCAAGCTGCTGCCCAAGTGCGACCCGGTCCACAAGGTCACGATCATTCCGCGTGGCCGCGCCCTGGGCGTGACCATGAGCCTGCCGGCGCAAGACCGCTACAGCTACGACCGCGAGTACATGCTGAACCAGATCAGCATGCTGTTCGGCGGCCGCATTGCCGAAGAAGTGTTCATGCACCAGATGACCACCGGCGCGAGCAACGACTTCGAGCGCGCGACCTCGATCGCCCGCGACATGGTCACGCGCTACGGCATGACCGATGCGCTGGGCCCGATGGTCTATGCCGAGAACGAGGGCGAAGTGTTCCTCGGCCGCTCGGTCACCAAGACCACGAACATGAGCGAGCAGACCATGGAAAAGGTCGACGCCGAAGTCCGCCGCATCATCGACGAGCAGTACGCCCTGGCGCGCCGCCTCATCGAGGAAAACAGCGACAAGATGCATGCCATGGCCAAGGCCCTGCTCGAGTGGGAAACCATCGACAGCGAACAGCTCGACGACATCATGGCCGGCCGCGCACCGCGCCCGCCCAAGGACTGGACGCCGCGCATCCCGCCGTCGGGCAGCGGCGGCAGCGGCGGTACGCCTGCCGTCAATCCGGATCCGGCACCGACTGCCGCCTGAAGTGCATCCGGCTTCACACACCAACGGGGCCTCGGGCCCCGTTTTCCATAGTGAAGGTGCCGCATGACGGCGGCGCTGGCGACCTGGCAGACCGCGCGCTTTGCCATCGATCTCGCGCAGCCGCGCGTGATGGGCATCGTCAATGTCACGCCCGACTCCTTCTCCGACGGCGGCGCGCATGCTTCCACGGAGGCCGCGCTTCGCCACTGCGAGCAATTGCTGAAGGAAGGCGCCGACATCCTCGACATCGGCGGTGAATCCACCCGCCCGGGCAGTCCGGCCGTGCCGCTCGATGCCGAGCTGGCGCGCGTGCTGCCGGTGGTCCGGGAAGCCGTCAGGCTCGACGTGCCGCTGTCCGTCGACACCTACAAGCCAGAGGTGATGCGTGCGGTGCTCGAACTCGGCGCCGACATCGTCAACGACGTCTGGGCGCTGCGCCAGCCAGGCGCCTGCGAAGCCGTGGCCGCGCATCCCGCGTGCGGCATCTGCCTGATGCACATGCATCGGGACCCGCAAACCATGCAGTCCGCGCCCATGCAGGGCGACGTGGTGCCCGAGGTGCTGTCGTTCTGGGTGCAGCAGTTGGCGCAATTGCGTGCGCTCGGCATCGATCCCTCGCGCATTGCGCTGGACCCGGGCATCGGCTTCGGCAAGACCGTGGCGCAGAATTTCGCCTTGCTGGCGCGACAGCGCGAATTGCTCGGCGCCGGCTTTCCGCTGCTGCTGGGATGGTCCCGCAAGTCTTCGATCGGTGCCGTGAGCGGCATCGAGAATGCCAGCGGACGCGTCGTGCCCAGCGTGGCGGCGGCGGTGCTCGCCGTGGAACGCGGCGCGGCCATCGTGCGGGTGCACGACGTGCGCGAGACCGTGTCCGCACTTGCGGTGTGGCGCGCCATGAAGGCCGAAGAGCCCCGTGGCGATTCGCACGCTTCACAAGATCGACAACAGCAACAGAATCCATGACCCGAAAATATTTTGGCACCGACGGCATCCGCGGCACGGTGGGGCAGTCGCCCATCACCCCCGACTTCGTGCTGCGCCTCGCGCATGCCGTGGGCCGCGTGCTCAAGAGGAGCGAGTCGCGCCCCACGGTGCTGATCGGCAAGGACACGCGCATCTCCGGCTACATGCTCGAAAGCGCGCTCGAATCGGGCTTCAATTCAGCGGGCGTCGACGTGGTGCTGCTGGGCCCGCTGCCGACCCCCGGCGTGGCGTACCTGACGCGCGCACAGCGTGCCAGCCTGGGCGTGGTGATCAGCGCCAGCCACAACGCCTACCCGGACAACGGCATCAAGTTCTTCAGCGCCCAGGGCACCAAGCTGGACGACGAGTGGGAGCTTGCGGTGGAGGCCGCGCTCGAGGAGGCTCCCGTGTGGGCGACCTCCGGCGAGCTCGGCAAGGCCCGCCGCCTGAACGACGCACCCGGCCGCTACATCGAGTTCTGCAAGAGCACCTTCGCCAACGACCTGACCCTTCGCGGCATGAAGCTGGTGATCGACGCGGCGCACGGCGCGGCCTACCAGGTGGCGCCGAACGTGTTCCACGAACTGGGCGCAGAGGTCACCAGCATCGGCTGCGCGCCCGACGGGCTGAACATCAACAAGGGCTTCGGCGCCACGCATCCCGCCGCGCTGGTCGCGGCCGTGACGGCGCAGAAGGCCGACTACGGCATCGCACTCGACGGCGACGCCGACCGCCTGCAGCTTGTCGACGCGAGCGGGCGTCTCTTCAATGGCGACGAATTGCTCTACCTCATCGTGGCCGAGCGCATCGCGCGCGGCGAAAAGCCGGTGGGCGTGGTCGGCACGCTGATGACCAACAAGGCCGTCGAAGTGGCCCTGCGCGGGCAGGGCATCGAGTTCGTGCGCGCCAAGGTCGGCGACCGCTACGTGCTCGAAGAACTCGACAAGCGCGGCTGGCTCCTGGGCGGCGAGGGCTCGGGCCATCTGCTGGTGCTCGATCGCCACACCACCGGCGACGGCATCGTGAGCGCGCTGCAGGTGCTCCAGGCCTGCGTTCGCAGCGGCAAGACCGTGGCGCAGCTGCTCGGCGGCCTGACGGTGTTTCCCCAGGTCCTGATCAATGTCCGGCTGACGCCGGGACAGGACTGGAAGAACAACGACGCGCTGGCCAGCGAGACGCAGCGCATCGAAGCCGAGCTCGGCGACAGCGGCCGCGTGCTGATCCGCGCGAGCGGCACCGAGCCATTGGTGCGCGTGATGGTCGAGGCACGCGACGCATCGCAGGCGGAGGCCGCAGCAAAGCGCCTCGCTGCAACCCTCGAGCCCGCGCGGTGACGCCGGCAATCGAAGTCGTGCTGGCGGACTACCGCAACGCCGTGCATGCGGCTGCGCTGGTGGATCTGCTCGACGCCTATGCGCGCGATCCCGCAGGCGGCGGAACACCCCTCGAAGCAAGCGTGCGCGCGGGGCTGCCCTCGGCGCTGGCCGCACGGCCGCAGGCCTTCAGCGTGCTCGCCTACGACGGTGCGCAGCCCGTCGGGCTGGTCAACTGCATCGAGGGCTTCTCGACCTTTGCGTGCCGGCCGCTGGTCAACGTGCACGACGTGATCGTGTTGCCCAGCCATCGCGGCCAGCGCGTGGTGCAGCGCATGTTCGCGCGCGTGGAGCAGGAGGCGAGGGCGCGGGGCGCCTGCAAGCTCACGCTCGAAGTGCTCTCGGGCAATGCGCCTGCGCTGCGCAGCTACGAGCGCGAAGGCTTCGCGGGCTATCAGCTCGACCCGGCGTTCGGGCACGCGGTTTTTCTGCAGAAGAAGCTCTGAAAAAGAAAAAGGGCCGGGGCGCTTTTGGCGCCGTCGGCCCTCACCCCAACCCTCTCCCGGAAGGAGAGGGGGCAAGGCAAATCAGAAGCGGGTGACCGGCGGCTCGGCGTCGGCCTTGGCTGGCGCGTACTTGCCCAGCTCCCACTTCGCGATCGCATTGCGGTGCACTTCGTCCGGTCCGTCGGCAAAGCGCAGCGTGCGCGCACCGGCGTAGGCGTAGGCCAGCGGAAAGTCGTCGCTCATGCCGCCGCCGCCATGCACCTGCATCGCCCAGTCGATCACCTGGCAGGCCATGCTTGGTGCCACCACCTTGATCATCGCGATCTCGTTCTTGGCGACCTTGTTGCCGGCCACGTCCATGAGCCATGCGGCCTTGAGCGTGAGCAGGCGCGCCATGTCGATCTTGCAGCGTGCCTCGGCGATGCGTTCCTGCGTCACCGTCTGCGAAGCCACCGTCTTGCCGAAGGCCACGCGCGAGGAGGCGCGCTTGCACATGAGTTCGAGCGCGCGCTCCGCCAGGCCGATGAGGCGCATGCAGTGGTGGATGCGTCCGGGGCCGAGGCGGCCTTGCGCGATCTCGAAGCCGCGGCCTTCGCCGAGCAGGATGTTGTCGACCGGCACGCGCACGTTCTCGAAGTACATCTCGACGTGGCCGTGCGGCGCGTCGTCGTAGCCCATGACGTTGAGCGGGCGCACGATGCGGATGCCCTTGGCGTCCGCTGGCACGATGACCATGCTCTGCTGCGAATGCCTCGGTGCGTCCGGATCGCTCTTGCCCATGGTGATGAACACGGCGCAGCGCGGATCGGCGGCACCCGAGATCCACCACTTGCGGCCGTTGATCACGTACTCGTCGCCCTGGCGTTCGATGCGGGTCGAGATGTTGGTGGCATCGCTCGATGCAACGTCGGGCTCGGTCATTGCAAAGGCCGAGCGGATCTGGCCCTCGAGCAGCGGCTTGAGCCAGCGTGCCTTGATGGCTTCCGAGCCGTAGCGGGCAATGGTCTCCATGTTGCCGGTGTCCGGCGCCGAGCAGTTGAAGGCTTCCGAGGCCCATGGCACCCGGCCCATGATCTCGGCCAGGGGCGCGTATTCCTGGTTGGTGAGGCCGGCGCCGTCATAGCCCGAGGCAGCCGCGCTGTCGACCGGCAGGAACAGGTTCCACAGGCCCTGGGCCTTGGCTTTTTCCTTGACCTTCTCGACCGTCTGGAGCGCGGTCCAGCGCTTGCCGGCGGCGGTGTTGGCGGCCAGTTCGGCCGAATACTCGGCTTCGGCCGGATAGATGTGCGCGTCCATGAAGGCGCTCACGCGCTTCTGGAGTTCCTTGGTTTTTGCCGAGTATTCGAAGTCCATCTGTTGTCTCCTGGTGGGGGTATGCGGCAGCTACGCCTTCTGGGCAAACTGCCAGGCCATTTCGGCCATCGGTCGCGCGCCGCGGGCGGACGCCACGGCTTGCTCGCTCGATGCGGTGCCGGCCTCGACCCGCTTGGCAATGCCTTGCAGGATCGCGGCCATGCGGAACAGGTTGTAGGCCTGGTAGAAATTCCAGTCGGGCGCCAGCGCCTCGGGCGTGCTGATGCGCGTGCGCTCGCAGTAGCGGCGGATGTATTCGCTCTCGGTGGGGATGCCCAGCGACGCGACATCCACGCCGCCGATGCCGCGGCCGGTGGTGGGCGGCATGTGCCAGGACATGCAGTGGTAACTGAAGTCCGCCAGCGGATGGCCCAGCGTGGAAAGCTCCCAGTCGAGCACCGCGATGATGCGCGGTTCGGTGGCGTGGAACATCACGTTGTCCAGGCGGTAGTCGCCATGGACGATGGAAACCTTGCTCTCGTCACGCGCGCTCGCCGGCATGTGGGCGGGGAGCCAGTCGATCAGTCGCTCCATGGCTTCGATCGGCTGCGACAGGTCGCCGGCGCCATCGGTCGAGGCCTTGTACTGCTTGCTCCAGCGGCCGATCTGGCGCTCGAAATAGTTGCCGGGCTTGCCGTAGTCCGCCAGGCCGCGCTCGGCGAACTTCACGGTGTGCAGCGCGGCGATGACGCGGTTCATCTCGTCGTAATAGGCCGCGCGTTCGGCATTGCCCATGCCGGGCAGCGATTGGTCCCAGAGCACGCGGCCCTGCATGAACTCCATGACGTAGAAGGCGCGGCCGATGACGGATTCGTCTTCGCACAGGCAGTGCATGCGCGGCACGGGCACGTCGGTGCCGGCAAGCCCGCTCATGACCTTGAACTCGCGTTCCACCGCATGGGCCGAAGGCAGCAGCTTGGCGACGGGTCCGGGCTTGGCGCGCATCACGTAGCTCTGCGTGGGCGTGAGGAGCTTGTAGGTCGGGTTGGACTGGCCGCCCTTGAACATCTCGACCGTCAGCGGGCCCTTGAAACCGTCGAGATTCTTCTCGAGCCACGCCGCGAGCACATCGACGTCGAAGGCGTGCTGCTGCGAAACGGCGCGGGTGCCGATGAAGTTGGAGAAGTCCTGGCTCATGTCAGATGTCCGCTTCGGAAACGCGCATCAATGCCACGCGGTCCAGCACCACGAGGCCGGCCGGCTCGATGCGGATGGTGCCCTCGCGTTCCATGGTCTTGAGTTCCTGGTTCACGCGCTGGCGCGATGCGCCGAGCAGCTGCGCAAGCTCTTCCTGCGCCAGCTGCAGCCCGATGCGCATCTGGCTGCCGTCTTCCAGGTTGGGCACGCCGTAGCTGCGCACCAGGTGAATGAGCTGCTTGGCAAGCCGTGCGCGCAAGGGCAGGGTGTTGAGGTCTTCCACCAGCCCGAAGAGGGTGCGGATGCGGCGCGCCTGCAGCCGCATCAGCGCCTCGTACAGCTCCACGTGCGTGGCCAGGATCTTCTGGAAATCGGCGCGCGCCACGCACAGGTTGGTGGTGTCCCCATGTGCATAGGCGTCGTGCGTGCGCCGGTCCCCGTCGAACATCGCCACGTCGCCGAACCAGATGCCCGGCTCCACGTAGGTCAGCGTCACCTGCTTGCCCGACACGGCCGTGGAGCTCACGCGCACCGCGCCCTTGGCGCAGGCAATCCAGTGGTCGGGTGGATCGCCGCGGGCGGCGATCAGGTCGCCGTCCTTGTAGCGTTTGACGAATGCGCATCGGAGAATGTCGTGCCGCAGCGAGGGAGATAAAGAAGAAAACCAGCGACCACTGTTGATCGCTTCACGTTCTTCGATGGTAAGAATGGGGTCGTCCATTGGTCTGTCCTGTCGGCGACTGAAAGGCTGGAGGGTGTCACGAGAGCGACCTGGGGCCGCTACTCGTACTGCGGAGGCTTCTTGTCGAGGAATGCCGCTATGCCGATGCCGGCATTCGGATGGTGGAGGTTGCGCACGAAGTGGTCGCGCTCCTGCGAGAGCTGCGACGCGAACGTGGTGCCGCGCGCCTCGCTCAGCAGCTCCTTGATGCTGGCCAGCGAGTTCGGTGCGCGTGCGTTGAGCCGGGTGGCCAATGCCAGCGCGCCGGCCAGTGCCTGGCCGTTTTCGCTCAGTTCGTTGACGAAACCGAGCGCATGCAGCCGCGGCGCGCCGATGCGCTCGCCGCACATCAGCCACTCGCTCGCCAACTGGCGTGGCAGTGCCTGGCCCAGGTGCCAACTCAGGCCGCCGTCGGGCGACAGCGCCACGTTGCTGTACGACGCCGCAAAGACCGCGTCGCGCGCCGCCACGACGAAATCGCAGGCCAGCGCGAGCGAGAAACCGGCGCCGGCCGCCGCGCCTTCCACCGCCGCGATGATCGGCTTGGGAAAGGCGCGGATGGAGTCGATCCAGTTGTGCAGGCCCTCGATGCTTTCGGCCTGCACCGAAGGGTCGCGCTGGCGGTTGTCGGAGAGCCGCTGCAGCGAGCCGCCGGCACAGAACCATGCGCCTTCGCCCACGATGACCACGCTGCGGATTTCATCGCTGCTCTCGGCGCCGTTGAGCGCCTCGATGCCCGCGGCGTAGATCTCGGGGCCCAGCGCATTGCGCTGGGTCGGGTTGGCAATGGTGAGCACCATGGTGCGTCCCTCGCTGGTGCTCTTCAGTTCGGCGGTCATCGCGGTGATGCTTTCCTTGGGGTTTGCTTATTCTTCTTCGTGCAGCAGGCTCAGGCCCAGCGCGCCGCGGCGGCGCAGCCACGGGCTCGGGCGATAGCGCGGATCGCCGTAGACGGTCTGCAGGTTGAACAGCACTTCGAGCATGTTGGTGGGGCCGTACAGGTTGCCCATGGCCAGCGGGCCGCGCGGGTAGCCGAGGCCCAGCTGGACCGCGGTCTCGAGATCGGCCGGCGAACAGACGCGCTGCTGGCACATGTCGGCCGCGATGTTCACGATGGTGCCGATCACGCGCTGCGTGACGAAGCCGCCGCTGTCGCGGATCACGCTCACGGCCTTGCCGTCGCGTGCAAAGAGCGCATGCGCCGCGTCGCGGATGTCGCGCCGCGTGGCCGGGTTGGTGGCGAGCACGCGGCGCCTGGTCGCGGCATCGTCGATCAGCATGTCGATGCCGACGGTGCGCGTGGCGTCCAGGCGCTCGACAGCAGCCACCGTGGTCACGTCGAAGCCCAGCGGTGCCACGAGGATGAGCGAAGTGGACGCCGCTGCGGCGCCGCTGTCGATCTGCGCGCCGAGCGCATTCACCAGCCGCAGCAGGTCGGCCCTGCGCGCGGCGCGTGGCGAGACCCAGACCGCCGGCAGCGCGGCCACGGCGGGCGGCGCGGCTTCGGGCACCTGCTGCATCACGCCATCGTGGTACTTGTAGAAGCCCTCGTTGGTCTTGCGCCCCAGAACGCCCGCCGCGAGGCGCTGGGCCGTGATCACGCTGGGACGAAAGCGGGGCTCTTCGTAGTACTGGCGGTAGATCGATTCCATCACCGGGTGCGACACGTCGAGCGCCGTCAGGTCCAGCAGTTCGAACGGGCCGAGCCGAAAGCCGGCCTGCTCCTTGAGGATGCGGTCGACGGTGGCGAAGTCGGCCACGCCTTCGCCCACGATGCGCAGTGCCTCGGTGCCATAGCCGCGCCCGGCGTGGTTGACGATGAAGCCCGGCGTGTCCTGTGCCTGCACCGCGCTGTGGCCCATCTGCACCGCGTAGCCGGCCAGCTGCTTGCAGACATCGGCCGAGGTCTTGAAGCCGGCCACCACCTCGACCACCTTCATCAGCGGCACGGGGTTGAAGAAGTGAAAGCCCGCGACCCGCTCCGGCCGCTCGAGCACGGCGGCAATGGCCGTGACCGACAGCGACGAGGTGTTGGTGACGAGCGTGGCCGTGGGCGCGACCACTGCTTCGAGTTCGCGGAACAGCGAGCGCTTGACTTCGAGGTCTTCGACCACCGCTTCGATCACGAGGTCGCAGGGGGCGAGGTCGGCCACCGAACCGACCGCCTTGACGCGGGCGATCTGCGCATCGCGCGCCGCGGCGTCGATCTTCCCCTTCTCGTGGAGCTTGTTCCATTGGGCCGCCAGGGCTTCGCGCCCACGCTCGGCGGCGCCTGCAAAACTGTCGAGCAGCAGCACGTCGCTGCCCGCCTGGGCGGCGATCTGTGCGATGCCTCGGCCCATGGCGCCGGCGCCGACGACGCCGATCCGTTTGTAGTTCACTGTCATTGGAAAAAGATTCTCGCTGGTTGATGGATCCGGTCCCGCCGGCAGCCGCTGGCCCGGAGTTTGCGCAGCCTTCGATTTTGCAGCCATGCGCCGCCGGGGCGTGCCGGGTTTTACGCGGGTCCCTGCCGGTCAGGCCGCGCGGCGGCTGCGATCGATGGCCACGCTCAGGCCGATGGCCAGCAGCAGCAAGGCGAAACCGACCCAGTTCATCCATGCGACCGCGTCGTTGGCGAGCAGCCATCCGCCGAGCCCGGCACCGACGGCCTGGCCGATGTAGATGCCCGAGCTGTTCAAGGCCACGGAGCCCGGCGCGAGCGCCGGGGCGAGGCCCACCAGGCGCGCCTGCTGCGCCGAATTGGTCGCGAAGCAGCCCAGGCCCCAGGGCACGAGCACCGCCGCAAGCCATGGGAGCGTGGCGGCCCAAGGCCACAGGAAGAGGCTGAGCGCAATCAGCGAACTGGTCACGAGCACCATGCGGCCGCCGCCCACGCGGTCGATGAACCGGCTCACCAGCATGTTGCCCACGAGGCCGCAGGTGCCGAACAGGGCCCACATCAAGCTCAGCGTGGTGGGGTCGGCGCCGAAGTTGCGCTTCAGCAAGGGCCCGAAATAGCTGAACAGGACGAACTGGCCGGCACCCTGGAGCGCCGTGACGGACACGATGCCCATCAGCACCGGGCTGCGCAGCACGCGCGACCATGCGGCGGCCGTCAGCGCCGCAGGCCGGATATCGCGCGGCAGTGTCAGCCAGATGGAGGCTGCGCTTGCCACGCTGAGCAGTGCAACCGCGGTGAAGGCCATGCGCCATCCCAGGTGCCCGCCGATCAGTGCCCCGATCGGCAGGCCCAGCACCGAGGCCATCGACCAGCCGAGAAAGACGAAGGTCACCGCGCGACCACGTTGCTCCGGCGGCACCAGCATGCCGGCGCAGGCTGCCGCCTGGGGCGTGAAGATGGCCGGCGCCACCACCGTGAGCATGCGCACCGGCAGCAGCGCGCCGAAGCTCGGCATCAGGGCCGCAACCACATGCCCGAGGGCATACCAGACGAGCGTGAGGGCGAGCAACTGGCGGCGGTCCCAGCCCGCGACCACCGCCGCCAGCAGTGGGGCGCCGAGGCACATCACGACCGCGGCGACCGTGATCAGCTGGCCCGCGGTGGCGACGCTCACCGCGAGCGAGGTGCTGATTTCGTTCAAGGTGCCGGGCACCACCATCACGCCGGTGCCGATCACGAAATTGCCGGCCAGCAGCGCCCAGAGCGCGCCCCGGTGAGCGGCCCGGGTCACTGGAGGACCTTCGCCTTCGGTTGTGCGATCGGCCCTGGGGCGACCCGGCGGCTCATGCGATCACCGGCGAACCTGCAGGGCGCCGGGATTCACGATGTTGGTGGGATTGCCCTTGATGAAGCTCACGACGTTGTCGAAAGCCTGGCCGAAGTAGCTCTCGTAGCTGTCCTGTTCGACATAGCCGATGTGCGGCGTGCAGATGCAGTTCTCCAGGCGCAGCAGCGCATGGCCCTGAAGCGGCGGTTCGCTCTCGAACACGTCGACGGCAGCCAGCCCCGGACGGCCGCGATTGAGCGCGGCCAGCAGCGCGTCGGCCTCCACCAGCTCGGCGCGCGAGGTGTTGACGAAGAGTGCGGTCGGCTTCATGCGCGAAAGGTCTTCGAGCTTGACCAGGCCGGTGGTCTCCTCGTTGAGCCGCAGGTGAACGGACAGCACGTCGGCGGCGGCAAAGAATTCCTGGCGGTTCTGTGCCACCTGGAAGCCGTCCGACCGGGCCTTGGCACAACTGGCTTCGCGGCCCCAGATGACCACCTGCATGCCGAAGGCCTGCCCGTAGCGCGCCACCAGCTGGCCGATGCGCCCGTAGCCCCAGATGCACAGCGTCTTGCCCTTGAGCACCGAGCCGAGCCCAAAATTGGGCGGCATCGAGGCCGACTTGAGCCCCGACTGCTGCCACGCGCCGTGCTTGAGGTTGCTGATGTACTGCGGCAGGCGGCGCATGGCCGCCATGATCAGCGCCCATGTCAGCTCCGCGGGCGCCTGGGGAGAGCCGGTGCCCTCGGCCACTGCTACGCCGCGCTCGGTGCAGGCCGTGACGTCGATGTGGCCGCCCACGCGCCCGGTCTGCGAGATGAGCTTGAGCTTGGGGAGTTTTTCGATCAGCTGGCGCGAGATGTGGGTGCGTTCGCGGATCAGCACGATGACGTCGGCATCCTTCAGGCGAACCGAAAGCTGGCCGATGCCCTTGACCGTGTTGGTGTAGACCTTGGCCGCGTACGCGTCCAGCTTGGCGGCGCAGCGCAGCTTGCGCACGGCGTCCTGGTAATCGTCGAGGATCACAATGTTCATGGCGTGCCATTGTGCCTCGCAGCATTGGCATGGCGCGCGCGTGAACGTTTGGATACCCGCGCCCGGCCAGGGTCACCGGGGTGTGCGGGGGTCAGTGCAGGTGCGTGGGGCGGGGCGCGGTGCGCAGCGCCTCCATGGCTTCGAGCGCGGCGAGCCGGTCGAGTTCGGCGCAGACGTCTGCCATGCGGCCGGAGATCACCACGCGGTTGGTGCTGCGTTTTTCACCCTGGGGCCCGTCGACCACCCGGATGACGCGAAGCGGCCGGCTCGGCGCCGGCGCCGTCTTGGGAGCCGGCGCACCTTGGGGCCGGGCCGTGCAGGCCGGTCGTACCGCGGCATGGCGCAGGGCCGTGGATGCAGTGCCGCCATCGCGGTGACGCGGACGGCGCGCCGGCAGCAGGCGGTTTGCGAGCGATTGCAGAGGCATCCACAAATCGACGATGGTGAGGAGGGCGATTCCCATGTGAACTCCAAGAAAGTCTGAGGTTGAACACAGGCAGGATTTCTTTGAAGGGACGCAAACAGGGTGATGGCGACCTTGCGCCATACGCCCGCCACCTGTTGCGGCCGGATGGGGTGCTGCCTGTGCAGGCCCGAGGGGCCTACATCAGCATCGTGTTGCGGATGAGGCCGACCGCCAGGCCTTCGATCTCGAAAGGTTCACCGGGCTGGACCACGATGGTCGGGTAGTCGGGGTTCTCGGCATGCAGCTCGATGACCTGCTTGTTGCGCTTGAGGCGCTTGACCGTGACTTCGTCGCCGAGGCGGGCGACCACGATCTGTCCGTTGCGCGCTTCCTTGGTGGCCTGCACCGCGAGCAGGTCGCCGTCCATGATGCCGGCGTCGCGCATGGACATGCCGCGCACCTTCAGCAGATAGTCGGGCTGGCGCTGGAACAGCGTGTTCTCGACGTAGTAGGTCTGGTCGACGTGCTCCTGCGCCAGGATGGGCGAGCCCGCCGCAACGCGGCCGATGAGCGGCAGCGCCAGCTGCGCCATGCCGGGCAGCGAAAGGGAGAACTGGTTGTTGCGCGACTCGTTGAGCGAGCGCAGCGCATCGCCCTTGAGGCGGATGCCGCGCGAAGTGCCGCTCACGAGTTCGATCACACCCTTGCGGGCCAGCGCCTGCAGGTGTTCTTCGGCCGCGTTGGCGGACTTGAAGCCGAGTTCATTGGCGATCTCGGCCCGCGTGGGCGGCGCGCCGGTACGCGCAATGGCGCTTTGGATCAAGTCCAGGATTTGCTGCTGGCGGGCGGTAAGCTTCACGGCGAACTGCATAGATGGTTCCTTGCGGCACTGGCTGAATATCCAGTAGCTGTATTTTTAACCAGTTTTTAAAAGTTGGCAAGCATGGTCAATTCCAATTCACCGAACGTGCGCCGCGTCGTGGTGCTGGGCACGGGCGGCACCATCGCGGGCCGCGCTGCCAGTGAAGGCGACAACATCGGCTACACCGCGGGCGAGGTCGGCGTCGCGGACCTGCTCGGCGGCATCGACGCCCCCGAAGGCCTGTCGCTCGAAGCGGAGCAGGTGGCGCAGCTCGACAGCAAGGACATGGAATTCGATGTCCTGCTGCAACTTGCCCGTCGCTGCGCCGCGTGGCTCTCGGAGGCCGACGTGGTTGGCGTGGTGATCACGCACGGAACAGACACCATCGAAGAGACCGCTTTCTTTCTCCACTCGGTGCTCGCCGCCGGCAAGCCGGTGGTGCTGACCTGCGCCATGCGTCCCGCAAGCTCGCTGTCGCCCGACGGTCCCCAGAATGTGCGCGATGCCATTGCGGTGGCGGCCACGCCGGGTGCAGAGGGCGTGACGGTGGTTTGCGCCGGCACGGTCCACGGCGCACCGGACGTGCAGAAGGTGCACACCTACCGTCCCGATGCGTTCTCATCGGGCGATGCGGGCCCGGTGGGCTACGTGGAAGAGGGCGTGGTGCGGCGTCTTCGGGACTGGCCGCGATCGACGGGGAACGCCCACTCGAAAATGCTGGCAGCGAACGTAGGCGCGGCGCTGCGCTGGGCCAGGGTCGAGATCGTGACGAGCCATGCCGGTGCGAGCGGCGCGGTCATCGACATGCTGCTGCAGGAGCGCGCGGCGGGCGTGGCCGAGCCGATGCACGGACTCGTCATTGCGGCGACCGGCAACGGCACGGTGCACCACGCGCTGGAAGCCGCTGCGCTGCGTGCGCAGGACGCTGGCGTGGCGGTGCTCCGTGCCACACGCTGCACGAGCGGACGCATCCTGCCAAGGGCGGACGATCGCTTGCGCGATGCCGGCGCACTCACGCCGGTCAAGGCGCGCATCGCCCTGATGCTGGAACTGAGCGAGGAGCCGGCGGCCGCTTGATGCGGCTCGCGTTCAGCTGCCGAGGGCAGCCAGGGCGCGCTGGGTGATCTCGTCGACGGTACCCACGCCCTTGATGGCGCGGTACTTCGGCGCCGCGGCCGGGTCTTCCTTGGCCCAGGCCGAGTAATAGTCCACCAGCGGACGCGTCTGCTGGCTGTAGACCTCCAGGCGCTTGCGCACGGTTTCTTCCTCGTCGTCCTTGCGCTGGATCAGGTCCTCGCCCGTCACGTCGTCCTTGCCTTCGACCTTGGGCGGGTTGAACTTCACGTGGTAGGTGCGGCCCGATGCCGGATGCGAACGCCGGCCGCTCATGCGTTCGATGATGTCGCTGAAGGGCACATCGATTTCGAGCACGTAGTCGAGCTTGACGCCCGCCGCCTTCATGGCGTCGGCTTGCGGAATGGTGCGCGGGAATCCGTCGAACAGGAAGCCATCGGCGCAATCGGGCTGCGCGATGCGTTCCTTCACGAGGTTGATGATCAGGTCGTCGCTCACGAGGCCACCGGATTCCATGATGGCCTTGGCCTGTTGTCCGAGCGGCGTGCCGGCCTTGACGGCCGCGCGCAGCATGTCGCCGGTGGAAATTTGAGGAATGCCGTATTTCTGGCAGATGAAGGCCGCTTGCGTGCCTTTGCCCGCCCCGGGCGCGCCCAGCAAAATTAGTCTCATGGTGTCCTCGGACGGTTCTTAGATCTTGTGTCGCGCCCAGCGCCGGCCCCAGGGCCGTGCAAGGCGGAATTGCGTCGAGGATAGCATGCGTCAGCGTGAAGAATTCCCGGTTACGCCGCTGGAGCGGATGGGTTTCAGGGCGCCTGGCGGGCCGCGAAGACCGCCCGCACCCGGGCAAGGTCTTCGGGCGTGTCGATGCCCGGTCCGGGCGCGGTCTGGCTCACATGCACGGCGATGCGATGGCCGTGCCACAGCGCGCGCAACTGCTCGAGCGCTTCGGTGGACTCGATGGGCGCGGACGCCAGTGAAGGAAACATGCGCACGAAAGCGGCGCGGTAGCCGTAGATGCCGATATGGCGCAGCGGCGCAGGCGAGGGCAGCACGCGCGGCGGTGCGCCCCCGGTGGCGCCGTCGCGCCACCAGGGGATGGGCGCGCGGCTGAAGTAGAGCGCGTTGCCGCCGGCGTCGAGTACGGCCTTCACCACGTTCGGGTTCAGGAAGTCGTCCAGCGAATCGATCTCGTGCACCGCCGTGCTCATGGCGGCTTCCGGATGCGCCGCCAGCGTCGAGGCCACCGCGTCGATCAGCGCCGGGTCGATCAGCGGTTCGTCGCCCTGCACGTTGACGACGATGTCGTTGCCGTCCAGGCCCAGCTGTTCGCAGGCTTCGGCCAGCCGGTCGGTGCCGCTGGCGTGATCCTGGCGCGTCAGGATGGCTTCGACGCCGTGTGCCCTGCAGGCCGAGATGATCGACGGATCGTCGCCCGCCACGACCACGCGCGCGGCGCCCGAGTGGCTCGCGCGGCGGGCGACACGCACCACCATCGGTAGGCCGGCAATATCCGCCAGCGGCTTGTCGGGAAGCCGCGTCGAAGCGAGCCGTGCGGGCACCAGGACGGTGAAGCTCACAGCCCCAGCTCTTCGTCGGACAGCGTGCGCGCCTCGTTCTCGAGCAGCACGGGAATGCCATCGCGCACCGGATAGGCCAGGCGCGCGCTGCGCGAACAGAGCTCCTGTTTCTCCGGGTTCCAGGTCAGCGGGCCCTTGGTGACAGGGCAGACGAGCAGTTCAAGCAGCTTGGGATCCATCGAGCGATGATAGCTTTGCATCGAGCGCTGCGAAGAAACCAGGCTCGGGTGCGAAGCGCAGCGGCACGGCCAGCGCATCCGGCGCCTGTCGCCACAATTTGACGGCGTCTTTCTCGGTACAGACCAGAGGATATCCAGGCGCGGCAGGGCGTTGCCATCCGGCAAAGTCGAAGTGGTCGGGCAGCGCGATCGTCTGGGCCAGCACGAAGCCGCGGGCACGCAGCATGTCGAAGAAGGCTTGCGGCCGTGCGATGGCGGCGAGCGCGATCACCGGCTTCGCGGCCAGGACGTCCAGCGGCACGCGCTGGCCATCGCTTGCAACCGCGTCGTCCGCCAGGCCGCGGGTGGCGGTGTAGCCGCCCTCGAATGCGGGATGCGCGCCGCTGTGGAGCACCAGGTCGCATCGGCGCGGCCAGCGCTCGCGCAAGGGTCCCGCGGGCAGCCGCCAGCCGTTGCCGACGCCGCGGTCGTCGAACACGCAGACCTCGATGTCGCGCCCGAGCGCCAGGTGCTGCAGCCCGTCGTCGCTCACGATGACCTGCACGGCCGGGTGCCGGGCCAGCAGCGCGCGTGCGGCGTCGATGCGGCGCCTCGCCACGAACACCGGCGCGCCCGTGGCCCGGTGGATCAGCGCCGGCTCATCGCCCACGTCTTGCGGGTCGCTCTCGCCCAGCACTTCGCGGCAGTCGTCCGTGCGGCGGCCGTAGCCGCGCGACACCACGCCGGCGCGCAAGCCGCGGGCCTGCAGATGCCGAACCACGGCCATCACGACCGGCGTCTTGCCGGCGCCGCCGGCAATGACGTTGCCGATGACGATCACCGGCACCGGCACATGCCCGGTCTGGAGCCACCCCCGGCGATAAAGCCAACGCCGCAGCGCGAACAGCGCTGCATAGAGCATCGACAGCGGCCACAGCAGGCACGCCAGGGCACCGCGATGCAACCAGGCTCGCTGCAACGGCACTCAGTGCCCTGCTTGCGCCGTCGACTGGGCTGCGAACGTGATCTGCACCAGGCCGGCGCGGCGTGCGGCCTCCATCACCGTGATCACGGACTGGTGCGGGCTGCTGGCGTCGGCACTGATGATGACCACGCTGTCCTTGCCGCCCGTGGCGGCCGCACCCAGCGCCGCGGCCACGGTGGCCACGTTGCGGTCCGGCAGCGGCGTCTTGTTGATCGAATAGCGGCCGTCGGCGGACACCGCGACGATCACTTCCTTGGGGTAGTCGCGCTGCGAATCGACGTCGGCCGTCGGCAGGCGCAGCTGCATTTCGGTGAACTTGCTGTAGGTCGTCGAGAGCATCAGGAAGATGAGAACGACCAGCAGCACGTCGATGAACGGGATCAGGTTGATCTCGGGTTCGTCGCGCGCGCCGTGGCGAAACTGCATGCGGCCGCGGCTCATCGCGGGCCTCCGGCCGGCAGCGCAGCACGCGCGGTGGCAAGCGAAGGATCCATCATTTCCGCAGTGCGTTCAGGTGGCGCGCGAAGCGCTCGCCGGAGAGCTCGAGGTTCAGCAGGTATTCGTCCACCCGGCTGCGGAAATAGCGCCAGAAGATCAGCGTCGGAATGGCCACGATCAGGCCAAACGCCGTGTTGTACAAGGCAATCGAGATGCCGTGCGCCAACTGCGCCGGATTGCCCGAACCCACCGCGCCGCTACCGGGCGACTGCGAGCCGAAGATCTCGATCATGCCGATCACCGTGCCCAGCAGGCCCAGCAGCGGTGCCGCCGATGCGATGGTGGCCAGAGCGGGCAGGTAGCGCTCCAGCTTGTGCGCCACCGTGCGGCCCGAGGCTTCCATGGCCGCGCGCAGGTCGTCCTCGGTGCAGCGCGGATTGGCGTTGAGCGCGCGGAGACCGGCGGCCAGCACCTGCCCGAGCATCGAATTGTGTTCGAGCTTGGTGACCACGTCGGGCCCCGGCACGGACCCGTGCGAGACGGTGATGGCTTCGTCGAGCAGCTTGGGTGGCAGGACCTTCACGGTCTTGAGGCTGGTGAAACGCTCGATCACCAGCGCGAGCGCGATGATCGAACAGGCGAGCAATGGCCAGATGGGCCAGCCCGCGGCAACTATGATGGAAAACAAGAAAATCCTCCCGCCCGTAGACTGCAAATGCGCGGCGATTATCCACCGAGCCCACCATCGCCATGCGGCTTGTTTGCTTGTAAGCGAAGACGCACAGATTCTGTGGATAACTTTGTGATTAACCCGCTGTGCAACGTGCCGCGACCCGCATGGCTTGGGCGTTCCATTAGATCGACTGAATTTTGAGCAGCACTTTCGTCAATGAAATCAATAGCTTGCACGACAAACCGTGCACCTGTCCCGGCATGGGGTCCGCGTGCTGTGGCATGTCGTACGACTGTGGAAGAGTGGTCACCCGCTGTCCGGGCGCTTTGTGACAATCCGTGACTCCCACACAACGCCGGGCCCTCGCGTCTGGCCCGTCGGCGCCTTGTGCCGCGCGGTTGCCGGTGCGCTCGACGCCCGCTTCAACCCGGTCGCGGTGCGAGGTGAAATCTCCGGTTTTTCGCGCGCATCGAGCGGGCATTGTTACTTTGCGCTCAAGGATGATTCAGGCCAGCTACGCTGCGCAATGTTCCGGCGCGCGGCCGGCCTGCTCGATTTTTCACCGCGCGACGGCGACCAGGTCGAGGTGCGTGGCCGGCTGGCGGTCTACGAGCCGCGAGGCGACCTGCAGCTGGTGGTCGAAAGCCTGCAGCGCGCCGGCCAGGGCGCGCTGTTCGACCAGTTCCTGCAACGCAAGGCACGGCTCGAAGCCGAAGGGCTTTTCGATCCCGCGCGCAAGCGGCCATTGCCCGCCATGCCTCGCGCGGTGGGACTCGTGACCTCGCTGGGCGCCGCGGCGTTGCACGACGTGGTGACCGCATTGCGGCGCCGGGTGCCGCACATTCCCGTCATCCTGGCGCCGGCGGCGGTGCAGGGCGCCGGTGCACCGGCGGAGATCGTGCGCGCGCTCCAGTCCCTTTACGCCCTGGAACCTGCAGTGGACGTGATCCTGCTGGTACGGGGCGGCGGCTCCATCGAAGATCTCTGGGCGTTCAACGACGAAACGCTGGCCCGCACCATCGTCCAAAGCCCGGTGCCGCTGATCTGCGGCGTGGGGCATGAAACCGACTTCACCATCGCCGATTTTTGCGCCGACCTGCGCGCACCCACGCCAACGGCTGCCGCGGAACTCGTCAGCGCCCCGCAGGCGATGTGGCTCGGCGCGATCGATCTCCTGGCCGATCGGCTGGAAGGCGCGCTGGGCACGCGGCTCGACGCGCTGGGCCAGCGGCTGGACCAGGCGGCGGCCCGGCTCGGGCGGCCCTCGGCATTGGTGGCACGGCAGCAGCTTCGGCTTGCGCACCAAACGCAGCGCCTGCGCTATGCCGTGCTCTCGAGAACCCAGCACCTCGCGCATGTTCCACGATCCATCTCGGCCGACTTTCCCCGCAAGCTCGAACGCGCATTGACCGGTCGGCGCGAACGGCTCGAACGCGTGGCACTGCGGCTCAAGCTGCTCGATCCGGCGCTGGTGCTCCAGCGCGGCTATGCCTTGCTCACCGATGCCGACGGCCACGCGGTCGTCAGCGCGCAGAAATTGAATCCGGGCGACGCCGTGGTTGCACGCCTTGCCGATGGCTCGGTCGATCTGACCGTGATGCCCGGCAAATCGGGAACGCGTCCGACGCCGGGCCCGTGATTCCTTTCTAGAATCCTTCATTCCCCACAACCAACCCACGAGAAAAACCATGGAACATGTGCTCCCACCCCTGCCGTACGCGCTCGACGCGCTGGCACCCGAGTACTCGAAGGAAACCCTCGAGTACCACTACGGCAAGCACCACAACGCCTACGTGGTGAACCTCAACAACCTGCAAAAGGGCACCGAGTTCGAGTCGATGCCCCTGGAAGACATCGTCAGGAAGTCCAGCGGCGGCATCTACAACAACGCCGCCCAGATCTGGAACCACACCTTCTTCTGGAACTGCATGAAGCCCCAGGGCGGCGGCGCTCCCACGGGCGCGCTGGCCAAGGCCATCGAAGCCAAGTGGGGCAGCTACGACGCCTTCAAGGAAGCGTTCGTGAAGTCGGCCGTGGGCAACTTCGGCTCGGGCTGGACCTGGCTGGTGAAGAAGGCCGACGGTTCGGTGGACATCGTGAACATGGGCGCGGCCGGCACGCCTCTCACCACCGGCGACACGCCGGTGCTGACGGTGGACGTCTGGGAGCACGCCTACTACATCGACTACCGCAACCTGCGCCCCAAGTTCGTCGAGACCTTCCTGGCCAAGCTGGTCAACTGGGACTTCGCCGCCAAGAACTTCGGCTGAACCGGGGTTTTCCAATGAAAAAGCCGACCCGCGAGGGTCGGCTTTTTTCATGGGCGAAGGCGGGGCTGCGCGTGCTCAGCGCCTTGCCGCGGCAAACAGCTCGCCGCCGAGCTTGGCGCCCTTCTTGATGTTCTTCTTGGCGAACCAGCCCTGGTTCATCTCGAGCACGAAACGAACCGGCTCTTCGGAGCAGTGCGAGTTCTCGGTCATGGGCTGCATGTCGGCCAGGTTGACGATGCGCCCGTCGTCCGCCACGAAGGCGGCCGTGAGCGGCAGCAGCGTGTTGCGCATCCAGAAGCACTGGGTGGCCGGCTGGTCGAACACGAAGATCATGCCTTCGGCCTGCGGCATCTCCTTGCGGAACATGAGGCCGATTTCCCGTTGCAGGGGGGTCTGCGCGACCTGCGCGTCGATCTTGTACAAGCCGACGGAGAGCTTTGTGCGCTGCAGGTCGGTCTGGGGTTGCTGCTGGGCCTCTGCCGTGCCCATGAGGGACGCGGCAAGCAGGAGCAGGGCGGCAAAACGCTGAAACATCGGGAGCTTCTTTCAGGGCGGGTTCAAGGGCCCGAGGCCAATAAAAATGCCCGCTGATGCGGGCATTTGCCGGTGAGCGCGGGAGCTTACACCTTCTTGGCGACATGCGCCTTGGCGACGTGGTGGCGTGCCTTGTGCTTCTTGACCACGTGCTTCGTCGGGTGCACGGTCTTCTTCACCATCGCGGGGGCGGCGGGAGCGGCGGGTGCCGGCGCGGGGCTTTGAGCAAATGCACCGGCAGCGAAGAGACCGGCAACCAGGGCTGCGAGCAGCTTGTTCATGAAAGACATCCTTTGAGATTGTTGATATGGACCACCTCCCTGTGGAGGTGAACATTCAACGCGCAAGCCGCGCGCCCCGGTTGACAGCAATTGCGCGAGGCCAGGCGAAAAAAAAGCGCTCCGAAGAGCGCTTTCCTTTGCGGCGTGAGCCGACTTACTGGGGCGTGCCGCCTTGGGTCGACTTGCGCTTGACGCTGCCGTCCTTGTTGCGACGACGCTGGTCGCGCGTTTCGGCGCGCTTTTCGCCGGAGGCTGCAGCCTTGTCGGTACCGATGGCACCGCCTTCGGGGGTCTTGGCGATGTCGCCGGCGGGAGCAGCCACCTTGCCAGCGGGCTTGGCTTCCTTCTTGGCTTCAGCGCGCGCTTGGGGCTTGCTGTTGGTGGCGTTCCCTTGCTCTGGCGTGGTGCCGGTGGGGTTCTGGGCGTAAGCGCCAGCGGCGAACAGGCCAGCGATCATGACTGCGAGAATTTTGCTCATTGATTGATTCCTCTATCGAGAATTGGTTGGAAACGCCTCCCGGCGAGCAGAAGGTCAGCCACTAACGAGGTCCTAGCCTCGCAGGTTGACAAACGCCAGCTGATGGGTTGCGTCTAAAATGTACAGCGATTTGTTCGCGGGCTGTACAGCGATTCCCCATCGCTGTCTGAATTCGCAGACAGTCGTCCGAATTACGTCACTCCCGGAGTCATTTCCCCTCATGTCCAGCTACCAGCACATCAAAGTCCCGGCCGAAGGCCAGAAGATCACTGTCAACGCCGACAACTCGCTCAATGTGCCTGATCAGCCGATCATTCCCTTCATCGAAGGCGACGGCACGGGTCTGGACATCACCCCCGTGATGCTCAAGGTGGTGGACGCAGCGGTGGCCAAGGCCTACGGCGGCAAGAAGAAAATCCACTGGATGGAAGTCTATGCCGGCGAGAAGTCGACCAAGGTCTACGGCCCCGACGTCTGGCTGCCCGAAGAAACGCTGCACGCCGTGCGCGACTACGTGGTGTCCATCAAGGGCCCGCTGACCACGCCCGTGGGCGGCGGCATCCGCTCGCTGAACGTGGCGCTGCGCCAGGAACTCGACCTGTACGTCTGCCTGCGCCCGATCCAGTATTTCGAAGGCGTGCCCAGCCCGGTGCGCGAGCCGCACAAGACCAACATGGTCATCTTCCGCGAGAACTCGGAAGACATCTATGCCGGCATCGAGTTCGAAGCCGAGAGCGACAAGGCCAAGAAGCTCATCAAGTTCCTGCAGGATGAGCTGGGCGTCAAGAAGATCCGCTTCCCCAACACCTCCGGCATCGGCGTCAAGCCCGTGTCGAAGGAAGGCACCGAGCGCCTCGTGCGCAAGGCGCTGCAATACGCCGTCGACAACGACAAGCCCAGCGTCACCATCGTGCACAAGGGCAACATCATGAAGTTCACCGAAGGTGGCTTCCGCGACTGGGCCTATGCCCTGGCTGCGAAGGAATTCGGCGCCGAGCTGATCGACGGCGGCCCCTGGATGAAGTTCAAGAATCCCCGGACCGGCAAGGAAATCACCGTCAAGGACAGCATCGCCGATGCGTTCCTGCAACAGATTCTCCTGCGTCCCGCCGAATACAGCGTCATTGCCACGCTCAACCTCAACGGCGACTACGTGTCCGACGCGCTGGCGGCCCAGGTCGGCGGTATCGGCATTGCCCCGGGTGCGAATCTCAGCGACACCGTCGCCATGTTCGAAGCCACCCACGGCACGGCCCCCAAGTACGCCGGCAAGGACTACGTGAACCCCGGTTCCGAAATCCTCTCGGCTGAAATGATGCTGCGCCACATGGGCTGGACCGAAGCGGCGGACCTCATCATCAGCTCGATGGAGAAGTCGATCGCCAGCAAGAAGGTCACCTATGACTTCGCGCGCCTGATGGACGGTGCCACCCAGGTGAGCTGCTCGGGCTTCGGCCAGGTCATGATCGACCACATGTAATTGCGCAAGCAAGCGCGTCCTGGCGCTGCGGCGCCGAGAAGCCAATGCCCTCGAGATCGCACCGGTCTCGGGGGCTTTTTCTTGGTTGTGCCGGCGGCAATATTTGAAAAGCGGCCACCCGGCTGCTGAATTTTTTGGGCTTGCCTGCTGTCGCAAGCGGCGCAAGCCCCTTGATTTGTCGAATACGCGCCACCAAGTCTTCTTGCGCCGGCACGTTGCTTGCACGCTCTATAGAATCTTTTTTATGGCAACGAGAATTCCCAAGACTCCCAGCACTCCGCCGGCCCAGAAACCGGCAGGGGATGACGGAGATTCGGTCGTTCTGGAGCGGCGGCCGCAAAAAACGGCGCCTCCCCAGATGTACCAGGTCGTCATGCTGAACGACGACTACACGCCCATGGAGTTCGTGATCGTCGTGCTGCAGGAATATTTCAACAAGGATCGCGAAACCGCGACCCAGATCATGTTAAAGATTCATCTCGATGGGCGCGGCGTATGCGGGGTTTATTCCCGCGACCTCGCGGCCACCAAAGTCAATCAGGTGATGGAGGCGGCGCACCAGGCCGGGCATCCGCTGCAGTGCGTGAGCGAGCCTGTTGCGTGAACCAGTTGAATTGCGCAAGCTCCAACCCATCTGAGAAATTATTTACAGCAAGGCAAAAGGAAATCACATGATTGCCCAGGAACTGGAAGTCAGCTTGCACATGGCCTTCGTCGAGGCCAGGCAGCAGCGCCACGAGTTCATCACCGTGGAGCATCTGTTGCTCGCTTTGCTGGACAACCCGAGCGCCGCAGAGGTCCTGCGCGCCTGCTCGGCCAACGTCGACGACCTGCGGGCGTCGCTCACCAACTTCATCAAGGACAACACGCCCCAGGTGGCGGGTACCGACGATGTCGACACCCAGCCCACGCTGGGTTTCCAGCGCGTGATCCAGCGCGCCATCATGCATGTGCAGTCCACCGGCAACGGCAAGAAGGAAGTCACCGGCGCCAACGTGCTGGTCGCGATCTTCGGCGAGAAGGACTCGCACGCGGTGTACTACCTCCACCAGCAAGGCGTGACCCGCCTCGATGTCGTGAACTTCATTGCCCACGGCATCAAGAAGAGCGATCCGCCTGAAGCCGTCAAGGGCAGCAGCGAATCGTCATCGGGCGAGGGCGAAGAGGGTGGCGGCGAAAAGAACGAGAAGGCTTCGCCTCTCGAGCAGTTCACGCAGAACCTCAACCAGCTCGCCAAGGACGGCAAGATCGATCCGCTGATCGGCCGCGAATACGAGGTCGAGCGCGTCATCCAGATCCTGTGCCGCCGGCGCAAGAACAACCCGCTGCTGGTGGGCGAGGCCGGCGTGGGCAAGACCGCCATCGCCGAAGGCCTGGCATGGCGCATCACCCAGGCCGACGTGCCTGAGATCCTCGCCGAGGCGCAGGTCTACTCGCTCGACATGGGCGCACTTTTGGCCGGCACCAAGTACCGCGGTGATTTCGAGCAGCGCCTGAAGGGCGTGCTCAAGTCGCTCAAGGACAAGCCGAACGCCATCCTGTTCATCGACGAAATCCACACCCTGATCGGTGCGGGCGCGGCGTCTGGCGGCACGCTCGATGCGTCGAACCTGCTCAAGCCGGCGCTCTCCAGCGGCCAGCTCAAGTGCATCGGCGCCACGACGTTCAGCGAGTACCGCGGCATCTTCGAGAAGGATGCAGCCTTGTCGCGCCGCTTCCAGAAGGTCGACGTGGTCGAGCCGACGGTGCAGGAGACCGTGGACATCCTCAAGGGCCTGAAGTCGCGCTTCGAAGAGCACCATGGCGTCAAGTACGCGGTGGCGGCCCTGCAGGCCGCGGCCGAGCTGAGCGCCAAGTACATCAACGACCGCCACCTGCCCGACAAGGCCATCGACGTGATCGACGAGGCCGGTGCCGCGCAGCGCATCCTGCCCGCGAACAAGCGCAAGAAGACCATCAGCAAGACCGAGGTCGAGGACATCGTCGCGAAGATCGCGCGCATTCCCCCGGCCAACGTCAGCAACGACGACCGCGGCAAGCTGCAGACCATCGAACGCGACCTGAAGAGCGTGGTGTTCGGCCAGGACAAGGCACTCGAAGTGCTGGCGTCCGCGGTCAAGATGGCGCGCTCGGGCCTCGGCCGCGAGGACAAGCCGATCGGCTCGTTCCTGTTCAGCGGCCCCACCGGCGTCGGCAAGACCGAAGCGGCCAAGCAGCTGGCCTACATCATGGGCATCGAGCTGATTCGCTTCGACATGTCGGAGTACATGGAGCGCCACGCTGTGAGCAGGCTGATCGGCGCGCCTCCGGGCTACGTCGGTTTCGACCAGGGCGGGCTCTTGACCGAAGCCATCACGAAGAAGCCGCACGCGGTGCTGCTGCTCGACGAGATCGAGAAGGCGCACCCGGACATCTTCAACGTGCTGCTGCAGGTCATGGACCACGGCACCCTGACGGACAACAACGGACGCAAGGCCGACTTCCGCAACGTGATCATCGTGATGACCACCAATGCGGGGGCCGAGACCATGAACAAGGCGACCATCGGCTTCACCAACCCGCGCCAGGCGGGCGACGAAATGGCCGATATCAAGCGCTTGTTCACGCCGGAGTTCCGCAATCGACTGGACGCGACCGTGAGCTTCAAGGCGCTCGACGAGCAGATCATCCTGCGCGTGGTCGACAAGTTCCTGCTCCAGCTCGAAACCCAGCTGGCCGAGAAGAAGGTCGACGTCACGTTCAGCGACGGGCTGCGCAAGCACCTGGCGAAGAAGGGCTTCGACCCGCTGATGGGCGCCCGCCCGATGCAGCGCCTGATCCAGGACACGATCCGCCGTGCGCTGGCCGACGAGCTGCTGTTCGGACGCCTGATCGATGGCGGCCGCCTGTCGGTGGACATCGACGACAAGGGCGAGGTGCAGCTGGACATCCAGCCGCTGCCGAAGAAGGAAGGCAAGTCCAAGCCCGAAGCCGAAGAGGCTGCCGCCGGATAAAGCGGGCCGGCGCAGCCGGTGCCGCAGCATTCCTGGCATCACGAAAAAGGCCGGTAGCATTCGCTGCCGGCTTTTTTTTGGCCGGAACCTACCTGTACCTCACACTTTGATTCTTCCCGAGCTCAGCCAGGAATGGAAAACCGGCCTCTCCCTGGCCTGGAGCGGCTATATCGCCGTGCTATCGGTCTGGATCGTAATGCAGAAGCGCGCGCCGGTGTCCACCATGAGCTGGATCCTCTCGCTCGCGCTGCTGCCGTTCGCGGGTTTCGTCGTCTATTACTTTCTCGGGCCGCAGCGCTTGCGCAAGCAGAGGGTCAAGCGCCTGCGCAGCCGCGCCAAGGCGCACACCCAGGCCGACCTGGCTTTTTTGCGCGACGCGGCCCAGAACGCGCCGCCGGCGCTGCAGCAGATGGCACGGCTGGGCACCGCGTCCTGCGGGCTGCCGGTTTCCAGCGCCACCGGCGTGCAGCTGCTTTCGGGCGGCGCGCGCACCTTCGACGCCATTTTTGACGCGGTGCGCGCGGCGCGCGACCACATCCATCTCGAGTACTACATCTTCGAGCCCGACAAGATCGGCACCGCCTTGCGCGACCTGCTGGTGGAGCGCGCGGGGCAGGGCGTGGCCGTGCGGCTGCTGCTCGATGCACTGGGCTCCAAGCGCATCGGCCGCAAGTTCATGGCGCCTCTTCATGCCGCGGGCGTGAAGATCGCGCTTTTCCACGACACGCGCGTCGGCCGCCGCCTGCGGCCGGTGACCAACTATCGCACCCACCGGAAGATCGTGGTGTGCGACGGCCGGGTGGGCTTCACCGGCGGCGTCAACATCACCGACGAGGAAGACAAGCGCACGCGGCCCGATGCCTACCATGACGTGCACCTGCGCATCGAAGGCAGCGCGGTGCGCTGGCTGCAGACCACCTTTCTCGAGGACTGGGCCTACGCCACCGGCGAAGACCTGCGCGAGATGGACCACCTGATGGGCGCCATGCTGCCGCAGGTCGAGGCCGGCAATATTCCGGTGCAGATCGTGACCAGCGGCCCCGACAACATGCTGGAGCCGATCCACCGCATGCACGTGGAGGCCATACATTCGGCCAGCGAACGCGCCTGGCTCACCACGCCGTACTTCGTGCCCGGCGAGCCCGCCCTCATGGCGCTCACCAGCGCCGCCTTGCGCGGCGTGGATGTGCGCCTGCTGGTGCCGCGCCGCAGCGATTCCGCGATCGTGAGCGCGGCCGCCCGCTCCTACTTCGACGAGCTGATCGCAGCGGGCGTCAAGGTGTGGGAGTACAAGGCGCGCATGCTGCACTCCAAGACCTTGGTGGTCGACGACCATTGCGCGATGATCGGCACCGCGAATTTCGACAACCGCAGCTTCCGGCTCAATTTCGAGGTGAGCGCGGTGGTCTACGGCCCCGAGCTCGCGCGCCCGCTGGCCGCGCAGTTCGAGACCGATCTCCACAGCTCCGGCGCGGTGCGCGCCCACCGTCCGCAGAGTTTCTGGCGCCGCCTCGGCGACGCGCTTGCACGATTGTTTTCTCCCTTGCTCTGAATGAACCACACCTTTCTCTGGCACGACTACGAAACCTTCGGTGCCGTGCCGCGCCGCGACCGGCCATCGCAGTTTGCCGCGATCCGCACCGACGCAGGTCTGAACGAAATCGGCGAGCCGCTGATGATCTATTGCAAGCCGGCGCCCGACTACCTGCCCAGCCCCGAGGCCTGCCTGATCACCGGCATCACGCCGCAGGTCTGCCTCGAGCGCGGCATTCCCGAGCACGCTTTCGCTGCGCAGATCGAGAAGGCCTTCTCGCAGCCGGGCACCATCGGCGTGGGCTACAACACCATCCGCTTCGACGACGAGGTCACGCGCTTCCTGTTCTGGCGCAACCTCATCGATCCCTACGCGCGCGAGTGGCAGAACGATTGCGGCCGCTGGGACCTGCTCGACGTGGTGCGCCTCACTTATGCGCTGCGTCCCGACGGCATCGAGTGGCCGAAGAAGGAAGACGGCAAGCCCAGCTTCAGGCTCGAAGACCTCGCGCGCGCCAACGGACTGCTGCACGAATCTGCGCACGATGCGCTGTCCGACGTGCGCGCCACCATCGCGCTGGCGCGGCTGATCCGCGATCGCCAGCCCAAGCTGTTCGAGTTCGCGTTCGGCCTGCACAAGAAGGACCGCGTCGCGAGCGAGCTCGGGCTGCCGGCCATGCGCGAGACAGCCAGGCCTTTCCTCCACGTCTCTGGCATGTTCCCGGCCGAGCGTGGTTGCCTCGGTGTGATGTGGCCGCTCGCGAGCCATCCCACCAACAAGAACGAGCTGATCGCCTGGGACCTGGCCCACGACCCGAGCGAGCTGCGCGACATCGACGTCGAGACCCTGCGGCTGCGCCTGTTCACGCGCAGCGCCGACCTGCCCGAGGGCGTGGTCCGCCTGCCGGTCAAGGGCATTCACCTCAACAAGTCGCCGATGGTGGTCGGCAACCTGCGCACGCTCGCGCCGGCCATGGCCGAGCGATGGAATGTCGACCTCGAGGCCGCCATGCGCCATGCGGCCATTGCGCGCGACCTTCCCGACATGAGCGCCATCTGGTCGCAGGTGTATGCCCGTCCCCAGGAGGCCGCGCCCGATGTCGATGAAGACCTGTACGGCGGCTTTGTAGGCAATGGCGACCGGCGGCGGCTGAACCAGCTGCGCGCGCTGTCGCCTGAAGAGCTCGCCAGGGATCGCACCGGCTTCGATGACGGGCGCCTGGAGGAGCTGCTGTTTCGCTACCGCGCGCGCAACTGGCCCGAACTGCTCAGCCCTGAGGAATCAGAACGCTGGGAGGCGCTGCGCGCGGCACGGCTCTTCAAGGGCGAGGGCGGGGCGCGCACCATCGAGATGCTGTTCTCGGAGGTCGATGCCTTGTCCGAAACAGCCGACGAGCGCGGCGAGGAAATCCTCGGTGCGCTCTACGAGTACGCCGAGGCCATCGCGCCCGAGGCCTGAATTCGGCGTCGGCTAGGGCTTCGGGATCGTCCAGCTGGTGGCTTGCGCGCGGCCGGGCAGATGCAGTGCGGCCGTGGCAGGCGGCGTCTCCGCCAGCAATCGTCCCTTGCGGAACACCTTGAGCCGCGTGGCGCGCAGGCGGATCGCCTCGATCAGATCGCGCGCCTGCAGCAGCACGAAGCTCGCGTCGCAGCCCGCCTCGAGCCCGTAGCCTTCCAGGTGCATCACGCGGGCGGCATTCGTGGTCACGGCCTCGAAGCACTGGCGGATGCCGGCCTGGCTCGTCATCTGCGCCACGTGCAGGCCCATGTGGGCCACTTCGAGCATGTCGCCCGAGCCCATGCCGTACCAGGGGTCCATCACGCAATCGTGGCCGAAGGCAACGTTCACGCCGGCGGCCATCAGCTCGGGGACGCGGGTCATGCCGCGTCGCTTGGGATAGGTGTCGTGGCGGCCCTGCAGCGTGATGTTGATGAGCGGGTTCGACACCACGCCGACGCCGCTATCGGCAACGAGCGGCAGCAGCTTGCTCACGTAGTAGTTGTCCATCGAATGCATCGACGTGCAGTGCGAGCCTGTCACCCGGCCCTGCATGCCGAGGCGCTGCGCCTCGAAAGCCAGCGTCTCGATGTGCCGCGAGAGCGGGTCGTCGGACTCGTCGCAGTGCATGTCGACCAGCTTGCCGCGCTCGGCCGCAAGCGCCATCAGCAGTTTCACGCTGGCCGCGCCGTCGGCCATGGTGCGTTCGAAATGCGGGATGCCGCCCACCACGTCCACGCCCTTGTCGAGCGCGCGGGTCAGGTTGTCGACGCCGCCGGGCGAGCGCAGCACGCCGTCCTGCGGAAAGGCGACCAGCTGCAGCTCGAGGTAGGGCGCCACCTGCCGCTTGACTTCGAGCAGCGCATCGACCGCGAGCAGGCTCGGGTCGCTGGTGTCCACATGGGAACGAACGGCCAGCAGCCCCTTCGCCACGGCCCAATCGCAGTAGGCCAGCGCCCGCTCGATCAGCGCATCGGCCGTGAGCAGCGGCTTGAGTTCGCCCCATAGCGCAATGCCTTCGAGCAGCGTGCCGCTCTGGTTGACGCGCGGCAGGCCGTAGCTCAGCGTGGCGTCCATGTGGAAGTGCGGGTCGACGAAGTGCGGAGTCACGAGCAGGCCTTGTGCGTCGAGCGTCTCGTGGGCAGGGGCGACGAGGCCTTGGGTGACTTCGGCGATTCGGCCTTGCTCGACGGCAATCGACATCCCGGTGCGGCCGTCAGGGAGGGTGGCATTGGTGACGAGAAGATTCAGCATGGGATGACCTGCATGGCTGTGTTTGGAGCGGCCTTGAAGTAGCGCCTCATTTTCGTGTCAGAAAACTTTGCGCGGCAGAGACAAAGCGCAAGAAGCTGCTGCATATCCTCTCATGCTCCGATGTTCCAGGCTCCAGCTTTCATGTGGACAGTTGACCCGAATTCTCCGCGGCGCCATGTCGCTTGCCCTGTATCTCGCACGGGCATCTCGTCCCGGGGCACAAGATCATGAGGATCGATCATGACCCGGGGTCGGCCCAACGGCCGTGGAGCGGCGGACCGTGCGTCGTCTGGTTGACCGGCCTTTCCGGCGCCGGCAAATCGACGATCGCCAGGAGCCTGCGCCAGCGTGCGATGGCCGACGGTGTTCCGGCCGCCATCCTCGACGGGGACGATGTTCGCCGCGGGCTGAGCCAGGGCTTGGGCTTCGGCCATGCGGACCGCCGCGAAAACATCCGGAGAATGGCCGAAGTCGCCCGCTTGCTCAGTGACCAGGGTCTCATGGTCATTGTGGCTGCCGTATCCCCGATGCGTGAACTCCGCGCCGTGGCGCGACACATCATCGGCGCGGCGTTTCGCGAGGTCTATGTCAGTGCCCCGCTCGCGACCTGCGAACGGCGTGACGTCAAGGGCCTGTACGCGCGAGCGCGCCGGGGCGAGGTCACGAAATTCACCGGCATCTCGGATGCCTACGAGCCGCCGCTTCAGCCCGACCTGGTCATCGATACCTCGGCCTGCGAAGTGGCGCATGCAACGAGCGCCCTGATGACGGCTATTCGCGATTGGCGCATGCGGGGCAGCAAGAAATGACAAACCATCTACTCATCGCGGGCACGGGTCGTGCCGGCACGACCTTCCTGGTGCAATACCTTGCCGAGTGCGGCCTGGACACCCACCTTGCCCGCCATCCACATCCTGGCTACGACGAGGATGCGAACGCGGGACTCGAAGACCTGCTCCCGGGCAATCCCGACGCGCCCTACGTCGTCAAGTCGCCCTGGTTGTACGAGTACGTGGAGCGCCTGCTGGCCGACCCGGCGATCGTGGTGGATGCGGTCATCGTTCCGATGCGCAGCATCGTCGAAGCGGCCACCAGCCGTTCCATCAACGAGTTGCGCGCACGCTATGGCAGTGCGACCTTGCCCGACGATTGCAAGCAATGGGAGTCGTGGGGAACGACGCCGGGCGGCACCGTCTATTCACTCAATCCGATCGACCAGGCGCGTCTTCTTGCGCTGGGCTTCCATGAACTGCTGCATGCGCTGGTGAAGCGAAACATCCCGGTCGTGCTGCTCGATTTTCCACGCTTCGTCGACGATCCGAACTATCTGCACGAGGCGTTGCAACCCGTGCTCGGGAGCAAGGTCGATCGTGCATCGGCCCTGCGTGCGCATGAACGCATCGCGGTGCCTTCGAAGGTTCGCATCGGCAAGGAACTGGCTTCAGGCGACGTTGCGGAATACCCGCCGGATGGCGGCGCAAAGGCGCCGGGCATCGCATTCCCCAGCCATGCGGTGCTCGACCGAACCGCATTGAAGCGCCAGCTGGACAAGACGATCATCCATGCCGAGCAACTGATCCTGCAGAAGGCGGCGTCGGAACGCGAACTTGAAAAGACGCGGGTCCATGTCCAGCAGTTGACCGCGAGCAGCGCCGCAATGCAAAGGGAGCGGGACGAAGCAACAACCCGCACGGCGCAACTGACGCTGGAAAAAACCGAACTGAACCAGAGACTGAAGGAGTCGGCAATCTGCATGGCGCAGTTGGAGCGGCGCGTGGTCTCCTTGCAGGCATCGCACTCGTGGCGTGTCACGGCGCCGATGCGCGCAGTCTCTGGCCTGATGAAGAGTTTCTGGCACGTGGCGTTTTCTTCCCGTCCATGAAACGCAGGCGGCCTCGACCCGAGACCTCGCCTAGCGCGTGCGTTGCGCCCGATACCGGTACTGCCCCGGCGCGGGTCCGACTTCGATCATCACGCGGCGCAGCTTGCCGTCGTGGCCCGAATCGGCCTTGGCAGACACCACGATACCTCGGGGCGTGGCTCGGCAGGTCAGGTCGCTGAGCGCAATCTCGGCGTGGTCGTTGTCGAGCTCGGCAATGGCCACCGTGTGCTCGGCATGCAGGCCGCCATTGGCGTCCCGGCTCATCCACTGCACATACAGGAAAGACTGCGCGTCCTGTTCGGCATGGATCACACGGTAAGTGCCCTTGTGGTCCTTGCCCCAGGCCCCGCACAGCTGCACCCAGTCGACCGCGTCGGGCGTCTTGAAGCGCTCGTAGGGCTGGTCGATGCCCAGCGCGTGCGCGCCCGCGCCGCACAAGGCCACGAGCAGCGCGGCGCAGATCGAGGCCGGCTTGGGCATCAGCGTTCCCCCTTGCGATAGGGCTTCATCAGCGCCTGCGGATAGCTGGCCTTGCGTGCCACCAGCACCAGCGCGAGGATCGACAGCAGGTAGGGCAGCATCAGGTAGATCTGGTAGGGCAGCACCGCATCGCCCGATTGTTGCAGCCGCAGCTGCAGCGCATCGAAGAAAGCGAACAGCAGCGCGCCGAGCAGGGCCTTGCCGGGCCGCCACGAAGCGAACACCACCAGCGCCACGCAGATCCAGCCGCGGCCGTTCACCATGTTGAAGAAGAAGGCGTTGAAGGCGGAGAGCGTGAGGAACGAGCCCGCAACGCCCATCAGCGCCGAGCCCGCCACGATGGCGCCGGTGCGCGTGGCCGCCACCGAGACGCCCTGGCTCTCGGCCGCTTGCGGGTTCTCGCCCACCATGCGCAGCGCGAGTCCGAGCGGCGTGCGGTAGAGCACCCAGGCGATGGCCGGCACCAGCAGCAGCGCGAAGAGCGTGAGCGAGGTCTGTGCGTTCAGTATCGGCACCGGCAGCCACTCCATGGGCGCAAAGGGCACGATGGTCGGCGGCGTGTTCACCTTCGGAAAGCTCACGCGGTAGCCGAAATAGCTGAGCGCGGTGGCCAGCAATGTGATGCCCAGTCCCGAGACATGCTGCGACAGCGCAAGGCCCACGGTGAGGAAGGCATGCAGCAGGCCGAACATCATGCCCGTGAGCGCGGCCACGCCCACGCCTGCCCACAGCGGTGCGCCGGCGTACACCGCGAGCCAGCCGGTGAACGCACCCGCGACCATGATCCCTTCGATGCCCAGGTTCAGAACGCCCGTGCGCTCGCACAGCAGGACGCCCAGCGTGCCCAGGATGAGCGGCGTGGCGATGCGCAGCACCGCGACCCAGAAGGCGGGGTTGGCGAGGATGTCGAGCAGGTCGGTCATTTCATCCGCACCCGGTACTGCGTCAGCAAGGTCGCCACCAGCACCGCGATCAGCGATGCCGCCACGATCACGTCGGCGATGTAGGTCGGTACGCCCACGGCGCGGCTCATGGTGTCGGCGCCGACCAGCACGCCCGCCACGAACACGCCCGCCGCAATCACGCCCAGCGGATGCAGGCCCGCGAGCATTGCGATCACGATGCCGGTGTAGCCGTAGCCCGGCGACATGTCGAGCGTGACGTAGCTCGTGCGGCCCGCCACCTCGATGGCACCCGCGAGCCCGGCCAGTGCGCCCGACAACAGCGCCACCCACACGACAGTGCGCGTCACCGGCACGCCGGCGAAGGCCGCGGCGCGCGCATTGGCGCCGACCGCGCGGATGTCGAACCCCGGCACCGTGTACTTGAAGATCGCCCACACGATCACCGCCAGCGACACGGCCCAGACCAGCCCGGTGTGAACCCGTGTCTGCGCGATGAGCTTGCCGAGCTCCAGGCCGGGCTGCAGCGCCACGCTCTGCGGCCAGCCCATCGCCGCCGGGTCTTTCATCGGCCCGTCGAGCAGGGCCGAGACGCCGAGCAGCACGATGAAATTGATCAGGAGCGTGGTCACCACCTCGTCGACGCCGAGCCGGTTCTTCATCAGCGCCGGGCCCAGCAGCAGCAGGGCGCCCGCCACGGCGGCGGCCAGCATCATCAGCGGGAACAGCACCCAGGGCGCGAGCTCGAAGCCGGTGCCGCCGTGCATGCCGCCCACGGCCACGGCGGCCAGGGCACCGGCAAACAGCTGGCCTTCGGCCCCGATGTTGAAGAGCCGCGCCTTGAAGGCAACGGTCGCGGCCAGCCCGGTGAGGATCAGCGGGATCGCGCGCGTGAGCGTTTCGCTCCATGCGAACACCGAACCGAAGCCGCCCTGCAACAGCAGTGCGTAGGTTCGCCCGACCGGCGCGCCGGCCCAGAGTACGAGCAGCGCGCTCACCGCCATCGTGAATGCGACCGCGCCGACGGGCGCGAGCACCAGGGCGGCGCGCGAGCTTTGGTGTCGTCGTTCGAGCCGCATCATGGCGAAGCTCCTGCGCCCGGCTGCGTTGCGCCGGCCATCGCCAGCCCGATGGCTTCGCGCGTCCAGGCCGCGACCGGCCGTGCCTCGCCCAGGTGCCCGCCGTGCATCACCGCGACGCGATCGCCCAGCGCGAGCACCTCGTCGAGGTCGTCCGAGATCAACAGCACGGCCGCGCCCGCATCGCGCGCGGCAATGAGCTGCTGCTGCACATAGGCGACCGCGCCGATGTCCAGGCCCCAGGTCGGCTGGTGCGCGACGATCAGGCGGGGTGCGCGGGTCGGATACTTCCGGTTGTCGGCATCTTCGGCCTGCACGGGTGTCAGCAGGGCGCGGCCGAGAATCAGTTTCTGCATGTTGCCGCCGGAGAGCGAGCGAGCGGGTGCCATCAGCCCGGCACCGCGCACGTCGAACGCCTCTTCGATGCGGTGGGCGTGAAGCCGCGCGGCCGCGCGCCGCACGAACCACGACAGGCGCGAGAACACCGGGCTGCGCAGCCGTTCCGAGACCGCGTTCTCCCACACCGGCAGGTCGCCGATCACGCCCACCGCGTGGCGGTCCTCGGGGATGCGTGCCACGCCGCGCTGCACCAGGCGTGCAGGCGAGGGCGGCAGCGCGCGGCCCATCAGCTGGGCCGTGCCCGCGCTGGCGCGCCGCGTGCCGCAGAGCAGCTCGGCCAACGCCCCCTGGCCGTTGCCCGAGACGCCCGCGATGGCCGTGATCTCGCCGCCGCGCAGCGTCAGCGACACCTCGCGCAGCGCGCTTGAATGGTCCTGCCCGTCGTCCTTGGCCGGCGCGGTGCTCACATGGTCGAGCATGCAGACCGCATCGCCCACCGAGCGGGCCGGCCGGCGCCGCGGCGCCTCGACGGCATGGCCGACCATCCACAGCGCCAGCTGCGCCTCGGTGGTCTCTGCCGTGGGCGCTTCGGCCACCAGCTTGCCGCCGCGCAGCACGGCAATGCGGTGCGAGACGCGCAACACTTCGCTGAGCTTGTGGCTGATGAAGATCACCGACAGGCCCTCGGCCACCATCTGTGCCAGCGTGGCGAACAGCGCTTCGCTTTCCTGCGGCGTCAGCACCGCGGTGGGTTCGTCGAGGATCAGCACCCGCGCGCCGCGGTACAGCGCCTTCAGTATCTCGACGCGCTGCCGCTCGCCGACCGAGAGGCTGCCGATCCTTGCCTCCGGTTGCACCGGCAGGCCGAAGCGCCGCGCCACGTCGAGCAGCCGGGCACGCGCGGCCGCGCGGCGAGAGAACACGCGCCACATCGGTTCGGTGCCCATCATCACGTTGTCGAGCACGCTGAGGTTGTCGGCCAGCGTGAAGTGCTGGTGCACCATGCCCACGCCCGCGGCCAGCGCAGCCGCGGGGTTGCCGGGCGGCAGCGGGGCGCCGAACACCTCGATGCTTCCTTCGTCGGCAACATAGTGCCCGAACAGGATCGACATCAGGGTCGACTTGCCCGCACCGTTCTCGCCCAGCAGCGCGAGCACCTCTCCGGCCTGCAGTTCGAGCGAGATGGCTTCGTTGGCAACGAGCGAGCCGAAGCGCTTGGTGATGCCGCGGAGGCGCAGCACGGTCGACCTGTTCATGAAGGTCTTGCTCCTTCCCCTTCCGGGGGAAGGCTGGGATGGGGGCAAGCAGCGCCTGCAATGCCACGGTGTTCGATCGAAGGCCGCCTGCCCCTCCCCCAACCCTCCCCCGAGAGGGAAGGGAGCGAAAGCGGGGTCACTTCCATGCAGCCAGGAACGCCAGCATGACCTTGGCCGAGTTGTCGGCCGCGATGCCCATGAAGGTGCCCATCTCGTTCTCGCCGTCGCCGCCGCCCGCCAGGTCGCTGAGCGACCTGAAGGCGATGTAGGGCACGCCGTTGCTGTAGGCCACCATGCCCACGGCCGCGGTTTCCATGTCGAGCACATTGGCCTGGAAGGTCTTGAAGGTGTACTCGCGGTACGCCTTGTTGTCCATGAAGGCCTGGCCCGAGACGCCGTTGCCGCCGACCACCAGCTGGGGCTTGCGCGGGAGGCACTTGCCCCCGCTGCAGTTCGCGAGGTCGACGTTGCGGATGCTGCGCGCCACCTCCAGCATCTTCGGGTCGGCCTCGAACCAGAACTTGCGCTCGATGCCCGGTTTCGCAGCCGAACGGACCTCGACGGGCCGCGGATGCATCATGCCGAAGCTGGGCAGCGTGGCGTCCTTGATGAACGGCGGCGCGGTGAACTGGCCCGGTGCCGTTTCGCGCGCCATCAGCACTTCGAGGTACTGGCCCCATTGCGCCGGCACCGTGACGTCGCCGACATGCAGCGACGGGTTCACGCCGCCCGCGATGCCGCTGAACACGATGCCGGTGACGCGAAAGCGGTCGAGCACCCGCTGCGTGTTCATGGTCGCGTTGGTCATGCTGATGCCCGAGAGGAACAGCACCACCGGCTTGCCTTCGAGCGTGCCGGTGGTGAACTCGACGCCGTTCACATGGTGCTTCACCGGTTCCTGGAGGCGGTTCAGCAGCAGCGTGAGTTCGGGCTGGAACGCCGAGATCACCGCGATGCGCGGCGTGGCGTCCAGGCGGGCGCCATCACTTCCGGCCTGGTGGACGCCGGCACACCCCGAAAGGCCGAAAGCCAGCACGCCTGCGGCGACCAGGGAGCGCCAGCGCATCGTCGTCGCTTCCTTCACTTTGCCGTGGATTTGGGTTGGGAGTCGTCGACCTTCACGGTGAACTTGCCGGCCAGGATGTCGGCCTGCCTGGCCTTTACCTTGGCGACGATGTCGGCCGGCACCTTCTTTTCGAATGTACCGAGCGGCGCGAGCTCCGAGCCCTTGTGCTTCATGGTGGCGTAGACGCCGTAGTCCTCGGCCGTGAACTTGCCTTCCTTCACGAGCTTGATCGCGCGGTCGGCCGAAGGTTCGAAATTCCACAGCGCCGAGGCCACCACCGTGTCGGGGTACTGCGCCTGTGTGTCGATCACATTGCCGATCGCGAGCTTGCCTTTTTCCTTGGCCGCGTCGGAGACACCGAAGCGCTCGGCGTACATCACGTCGGCACCCTTGTCGATCATCGCGAAGGCTGCTTCCTTGGCCTTGGGCGGATCGAACCAGCTGTTGATGAAGCTCACGCTGAACTCGACCTTGGGGTTGGTCTCCTTCGCTCCCGCCATGAAGGCGTTCATGAGCCGGTTCACCTCGGGGATCGGGAAGCCGCCGACCATGCCGATGCGGTTGCTCCTGGTCATGCCGCCGGCCACCATGCCGGAGAGATAGGCCGGCTCCTGGATGTAGTTGTCGAACACGCTGAAGTTGGGCGCCTGCGGCTTGAGCGAAGAGCCCATGAGGAAGGCAACCTTCGGGAAGTCTTTTGCGACCTTGCGCGCTGCCGCTTCCACGCCGAACACCTCGCCGAGGATCAGCTGGTTGCCGCCGGTCGCGTACTCACGCATCACGCGCTCGTAGTCCGCATTGCTGACGTTCTCGGTCGCCTTGTATTCGATCTCGCCGCGCGCCTCGGCGGCCTTCAGTGCCTTGTGGATGCGGCCCACCCATTGCTGCTCGAAGGGCACGGTGTACACCGCCGCCACCCTGAGCTTGGCCTGCGCGAGCGCGAAGCCGGGCGCGCCCGCAGCAAGCGCGGCGGCGGCAATGGCGGCCGAACGGATGATCAACTGACGGCGTGCTGTCATGGGTGCTTCTCCTCGAGGTATGGAAATCTTCTTGGCGCTGCCGCGTCGAAAGCGGCCGCCGCCAGAGGCGTCGGCCTTACTTGGTGCCAAAGATGCGGTCGCCCGCGTCGCCCAACCCGGGCAGGATGTACCCGTGGCTGTTCAGCTCGCGGTCGATCGCGGCGGTATAGATCGGCACGTCCGGGTGCGCTTTCTGCAGCGTCGCGATGCCCTCGGGGCAGGTGAGCAGGCAGACGAACTTGATCGACTTGGGGTTGAGCTCCTTCAGGCGCTCGACCGCGGCCACGGCCGAGTTGCCGGTGGCCAGCATCGGGTCGACCACGATGACGTCGCGGTTCTCCATTTCGCCGGGCATCTTGAAGTAGTACTCGACCGCCGTGAGCGTCTTGGGATCGCGGTACAGGCCGATGTGGCCCACGCGGGCGCCCGGCACCACGGTCAGCATGCCGTCCAGGATGCCGGTACCCGCGCGCAGGATGGACACCAGCACGAGCTTCTTGCCGTCGATGACCTTGGCCTTCATGGTTTCGAGCGGGGTCTCGACCTCGATGTCCTGCATCGGCATGTCGCGCGTGACCTCGTAGGCCATGAGCATGCTGATTTCGTTCAGGAGCCTGCGGAAGCTGTTGGTGGAAGCGTCCTTGCGGCGCATCAGCGTGAGCTTGTGCTGGACGAGGGGGTGGTCGACGAGGTGGACGTTGCTCATTGGATTTTTCTGCCGTTGCTGGAGCGGGGAGTCTAAAAGACGGTGCCGTCGCTTTCGATCAGGAGCGGTGGCGCTCCGTCACGCAAGCGCTGTGCCAGCACCCGTCCGGCGGCCCAGGTGCCGCCCTCGAGCACGCAGGCCAGCGGCAGCTCGTCCTCGGTGCGGTCGAGCATCTTGCGCACGTGCGGCGCGAGCTCGTCGAGCAGCGCCACGGTGAGCGCACGCCATTCGACGATGAACTCGTCGCCGGCCTTCCAGGTGCGCGAAAGAAAGGCCGGATCCTTCGGCACGATGACGCCGGCATCGAGCAGGAGTCCGCCGTTGCGGTACTCGGGCAGGGCGGTGAGCGCGCCGAGCTGGCGCACCTTCACGCCCGCCCATTCGAAGGGTTCGAGCAGCGAATAGGTGAGCCACTGCGACAGCTTGTGGAACGGCATCCAGCCGTTGGTGAGCCCGGAGCCGCGCACCGCGCTGTGGCGCCAGCAGTCGCCCAGTGCCAGGGCCGGGTCGCTCCAGCCGATGCCGCCCGCCGCATCGCTGCCATCGGCGGCAATGCTGTCGATGGCATTGGCGGACGGCCAGATGCCCGACAGCGTCTCGAGCAGCAGCGACAGGATCTGGTGCGCGGTGATCTCGGCCGTGGGCGGCGCGGCGGCGCCGAAGGGGGCGACCAGCGCGTCGAACATGCCGGCGGGACGGCCGTCGTTGCCGAAGGTCTCTGGTTGTTCGCTCATCGCTTCGCCGAGCCGGCGCAGCAGCACGGTGCGGCCAGCCAGTCCCACCAGCGGGTTGACGTCGCTGACCTGGAATGCGTCCCCGAGCCGGTCGGTCACGAGGCCGCGCAAGCCGGCCGCGTCCACCTGCAGCGGATGGTCCGGGTCGGACGAGAACAGGCCGCTGGTGAAGGCGTGGAAGCTCGCGACCGCCAGCCCCTCGGAGCGCGTGAAGCGTTCGCCCGAAGCAGGCTCGGTGTAGTGCCAGCCGGGCCCCGCACCGGCATCGAGCAGCACGCTCACCAGCACCAGGTCGATGTGCGCGCGGGCGCGCTGCCGCGCGTCGACGCGTGGGCCGAGCAATTGGTCGAGTTGCTTCAGCCGATCGACGCCGCCGGCCTCGAAGTGGCGCCAGCGGCTGTGGTACGGAATGGTGTCCCAGGGATAGCGCTCGCGCGTGACCTCGGCGACGGTGCGCGCGGCATCGTCCAATGCATTGGCCTCGCCGATGCGGAACCACTGCGACTCGCCCCGGCGCGCGCGCGCCAGCAGCGCGGCCGCGCGCTCGCGGATCGCAGCCGTGGTGCGCAGCACGCTGGCAGCGCCCGCGGGATGGCTGGTGTCGGGAGCGAACTCGGTGGCGGGATCGATCTTGCCCGCGCTGCCCGGCGGCAGCTTGCCCGAGCCATCGGCCGGCCGCTGGCCGCTGCTGTTGTCCCTGGTGTCTGCGCTCATTCGCTCAATCCCCGGCCCTTGGCCTTCTTGAGTTCCTCTGCGTCCGGCACCGGGCCTGGCGTGAAGTAGCCGGCGGCCATCTTGGCATCCATCTCGACGCGGGCGTCGGCCGGGATCAATTCGTCCGGGATGTTCACGCGCTCGCCGATCTCGATGCCCGACCCGGTGATGGCGTCGAACTTCATGTTGCTCATCGACACGAGCCGATGAATCTTCTTGATGCCGAGCCAATGGAAGACGTCGGGCATCAGCTCCTGGAAGCGCATGTCCTGCACGCCGGCCACGCACTCGGTGCGTGCGAAATACTGGTCGGCCGTGTCGCCGCCCACCTGGCGCTTGCGCGCGTTGTAGACCAGGAACTTGGTCACTTCGCCGAGCGCGCGGCCCTCCTTGCGCGAGTAGGCGATGAGGCCGACGCCCCCGCGCTGCGCGCCCTGGATGCACTCCTCGATGGCGTGCGTGAGGTAGGGGCGGCAGGTGCAGATGTCGGAGCCGAACACGTCGGAGCCGTTGCACTCGTCGTGGATGCGCGCGGTGAGCTCCACGTCGGGGTTGGCCAGGTCGCGCGGGTTGCCGAAGATGTAGAGCGTCTGCCCGCCGATGGGCGGCAGGAACACCTCCAGGTCGGAGCGCGTGACCAGTTCGGGGTACATGCCGCCGGTCTCTTCGAAGAGCGTGCGGCGCAGGTCGGTCTCGGAGCAGCCGAAGCGCCGCGCCACCTCGGGCAGGTACCACACGGGTTCGATGGCGGCCTTGGTCACCATGGCGGCGCCGCCCGTGGTGAGAAAGTGGCCGTCGGCCTTGAGGCGGCCGCTCTGCAGCGCCTCGATCACCTCGGGCAGGATCACGTGCGCCTTGGTGATCGCGATGGTCGGGCGGATGTCGTAGCCCGCGGCCAGCTCGGTGGAGAAGACGTCGGCCACCAGCGCCCCCCAAGGGTCGAGCGAGACGATGCGTCCCGGCTCGCTCCATTGCGGGTACGGCCCGATCACGTCGGTGGGGGAGGTGTTGGTCAGGTCGGCCTTGTGCTCGCGCTTCAGCGCCCCGGCCGCCACGGCGAGCGCACGGTAGACGCTGTACGAACCGCTGTGCGTGCCGATCACGTTGCGATGCGCCCGCTTGGTGGTGGTGCCCACGACCGGACCGCGCTCGGTGGCGGTGGCGGCGCCCCAGCGGATCGGCAGCGCACCGAAGCCGCCCGCATGGGAGGTCAGCCGGATATGGCCGGTCGACGACGAAGGGTGAAGCGTGGGAAGGGGAGAGACGACAGGGATGGCGGAAATCGCGGGGTCAGCGGGAATCGCCGGGTTCGCCGAAGGAATCGCGGTGCTGTCTGCGGACATTGGAGGCCCTCAAAAAATGCAATGTACCGATCACTCGCGCGGCTGGCAAGCAGGGCGCGAAGGTGGTCGGTGCCGCAGGGGGCCGCCGCAATTTGCCGCGGCCGGCGAGCCGCTCAGGCGGGCGAGGAGCGCAGGCCGTAGGCCTTGCCGCCGACGAACAGGTATTCGGCGCGCAGCACCGGATCGCCTTTCTCGCCGGTGAAGGTGAAGCCCACGACGGAAACCTGGGTCCCGGGCTTGATCTCGTCCAGGCCCCAGGCCTGCAGCCGAGTGAGCGGCGCCAGCTCGATGGTCCATTTGCGGTCGGGCCGCGTGGGAAGCTGCGCCTTGGCCAGCAGGCCGGGACCATCGACCGTCGCGCTTTGCCGGGGCAGCGCACGCTGTTTCAGGTCAACCGGCAGCGTCGGTTTTTCGGGCAGCTCGAGTTCCAGCTCGCCATGCGGGTTGCGCCACATGACCTTGGTCGCGCGTCCTTCCAGATAGAGGGGCCGGTCCTGGTCGAAGCTGCTCCACCCATGGTGCGCCCAGGCCGGCAGCGCCAGGCCCAGCGAACCGGCAACGAACAAGCGTCGTCTCTGAATCATCTCGGTCTCCTTGGCTTTCAGATGTAGGCGATCCACCGCCCGCAGATGATGACAGCGAGCCAAAACCCCAACGACAAGAGGCATTGGACCTTGGCTGCCGCGCCGGTGGCAGTGGGGCCGCCGCGAAGGTGGAACCAGATGGCGTTGGCGCCCGCCAGCACGATCAGCAGCAGCTTGATGCGGAACGCGTTGTTGGCCAGCAATTCGCCCGGCTGGGTGGAAAACATCGTGAGGCCGGTCGCTGCGCACAGGCCGAAGCCGACCAGGGCCGGCACCAGGGTCAGGCGGGCCAGCTGCGGCGCCGAAAGCTCCCGGCCGAGGCCGAGCACGCGCAGCTCGAACACCAGCAGGCCGCCGAACAGCAGGGCAATGCCCACGATGTGCACCACCTCCAGTGCCGGGTAGGCCCACGGGTTCGAAGCCAATGAGGACAGCATCGGATTCAGCGCCGGGGCAGGGGGCGTCCGCGGGGCGGAAAGCATGGCGGGTCGGCTTGCATGGGGGCTCCTTCCGTGCGGTTCGGGCGAGCTTAGCCGAGCCCGGATGCCGGCGGCGCGGCGGGGCACGGCACAATCCGGCGGAATCTTTTTTCGAAAGGCTGTAACCAGCCGGTCCGATGGCACGAAACACAATGGACAGCAGGGAGCGGTTGAGCGCAGCCGAGGCGGCGCTGCGGAGCCTGTTCATGCGCGGCCTGGACGGCGACGCAGCGGCCTACCGCGAGTTCCTGCAAAAACTCAGTGCGCACCTGCGCGCTTTTCTGGGCAAGCGCCTGTTCGGCTGGCCCGATGAAGTGGAAGACCTTGTCCAGGAATGCCTGCTCGCCATGCACAACCAGCGCCATACCTACCAGAGCGACCAGCCGCTGACGGCCTGGGTGCATGCGATTGCGCGCTACAAGATGATCGACCTGCTGCGCGCCAAGTCCGCACGCGAAGCCCTGCATGACCCGCTCGACGACGACCTGGCCGTGTTCGCCGAATCGGCCACCGATGCGAGCGATGCGCGCCGCGACCTGGGCGGCCTGCTGCAGACCCTGCCCGAGCGCCAGCGCCTGCCGATCGTGCACGTGAAGCTCGAAGGCCTCTCGGTGGCGGAAACCGCGAGCCTGACCGGCATGTCCGAGTCGGCCGTCAAGGTCGGAATCCACCGCGGGCTCAAGGCGCTCGCAGCAAGGATGGGAGGCAAGGCACCATGAAGACCGACGATCTCGTCGCCATGCTGGCCACCGGACCCACGGCCGCGCCGCGCCGTGCCGCGGGACGCCGGCTGGGCTTCGCGCTGCTCGCGGGGCTGCCGTTGTCCTTCGCCATCCTGTTCGCCGACTACGGCGTGCGCCGCGACCTCGTGCAAGCCATGTTCTGGCCGATGTTCTGGGTCAAGGTGCTGTTTCCGCTGTGCATCGCGGCCGCCGCCTTCGTGGCGGTGCAGCGCCTCGCGCGGCCGGGCGTGCCGGTGCGGCGCGCCTGGATCGGCATGGCCGCGCCGGTGCTCGTGGTCTGGGTGCTGGCGGCGGTGGCCTGGTTCAATGCGCCGCCGCAGGACCGCATGCCGCTTCTCATGGGCGAGTCATGGCGCGTCTGCGCACTCAGCATCGGGCTGATGGCGCTGCCTGTCTTCGCAGCCGCGATGCTGGCGCTGAAAAGCCTCGCTCCCACGCGGCCGGCGCTGGCCGGTGCCGCGGCTGGCGGCCTTGCGGGGGGGGTGGGCGCCGCCGTCTACGCGCTGCACTGCATGGAGCTGACGGCGCCGTTCCTCGCGGTCTGGTACGTCAGCGGCATTGCCGTGCCGGTGGCGCTGGGCGCCTTGCTCGGGCCGCGCCTGCTGCGCTGGTAAGCCGGGCGAGGTCGGCCCGGTCCGCAGCGGAAAGGGTTCAGCGTTTTTTCGCGCCGAAGATCCCGCCCAGCACGCCGCGCAAGATCTCCTTGCCGACCGAGGTGCCCATGGTCCGCACCGCCGACTTGGCCATGGTCTGCACCAGGCCGTCGCGCTTGCCGCCGCGGGGGCCGGTGCTGCCGAAGAGCAGGTCGTTCAGCATGCTGCTGCCGCCGGACGATTCGTCCGCAGCCTTGGCACCCGGCTTGGCCGCTGGCGCGTCGGGCGCGCTTTCGGCCCGGCCCTTGAGCTTTTCGTAGGCCGATTCGCGGTCGACCGTCTTTTCGTACACGCCGGCGACCAGCGAACTGCCGATCACCGCCTGGCGCTGCGCGGGCGTGATGGGGCCGATCTGGCTGCCCGGCGGCACCACGAACACGCGCTCGGTCACGCTCGGGCGGCCCTTGGCATCGAGAAAGCTCACCAGCGCCTCGCCTACGGCAAGCTCGGTGATGGCGGTCTCGATGTCCAGGCCCGGCTTCTGCCGCATGGTGGTCGCGGTGGCCTTCACGGCCTTCTGGTCGCGCGGGGTGAAGGCGCGCAGCGCATGCTGGACGCGGTTGCCGAGCTGGGCCAGCACCGAATCCGGAATGTCCAGCGGGTTCTGCGTGACGAAATAAACACCCACGCCCTTGGATCGCACCAGCCGCACCACGAGTTCGATGCGCTCGACCAGCGCCTTGGGCGCTTCGTTGAAGAGCAGGTGGGCCTCGTCGAAGAAGAAGGCCAGCTTGGGCTGGTCCGGGTCGCCGATCTCGGGCAATTGCTCGAACAGTTCCGACAGCATCCAGAGCAGGAAGGTGGCGTACAGCCGCGGCGAGTTCATGAGCTTGTCGGCCGCCAGGATGTTGACCACGCCCTTGCCGCCCACCGTCTGCATGAAGTCGGCGATGTTGAGCATCGGCTCGCCGAAGAACTTGTCGCCGCCCTGGGTCTCGATCTGCAGCAGGCCGCGCTGGATGGCGCCCACGCTGGCGGCGCTGATGTTGCCGTACTCGGTGGTGAACTGGCTCGCGTTCTCGCCCACGTGCTGCAGCATGGCGCGCAGGTCCTTCAGGTCGAGCAGCAGCAGGCCGTTGTCGTCTGCAATCTTGAACACCAGGTTCAGCACGCCGGCCTGGGTTTCGTTCACGTCCAGCATGCGGCCCAGGAGCAGGGGGCCCATGTCGGAGACCGTGGCGCGCACCGGATGGCCCTGTTCGCCGAACACGTCCCACAGGGTGACGGGGCAGGCGGCTGGTTCGGGCGGGTCGATGCCGCGTTCCTTCAGCGTGGCCGCCATCTTTTCGCCGATTGCGCCCTTCTGGCTCATGCCCGTGAGGTCGCCCTTCACGTCGGCCATGAACACCGGAACGCCGATGCCCGAGAGCTTCTCGGCCATGGTCTGCAGGGTGACCGTCTTGCCGGTGCCGGTCGCGCCGGTGATCAGTCCGTGGCGGTTGGCCAGGCTGGGCAGCAGGGCGCACTCGATGGTGTCGTGGCGTGCTATCAGGAGGGGGTCGGCCATGAGGGGCTCCGGGTCGTATCGAAGCGGGCAGTCTAATCAAGCGGCCCTCCTATAATCCACGACCCGCGAGGTAGTAACCGAAAAAGTTTCAGGAGGTTTTCTTGTCATCGACTGCTCAGCCCCCCATTCCCGCCGTTGGCGATTCACCTGAACAGTCGCCCATTGAGAAAGAGCTGGCCGTCCTGCTGGTGAACGCGCTCAATCTCGAAGTCGCGCCCGAAGACATCGTGCCCACCGATCCGCTGTACGGCGAGGGCCTGGGCCTCGACTCGATCGACATCCTCGAAGTGGCGCTCGAAGTGTCCCGGCGTTACGGCTTCCAGCTGCGTTCGGACGACGAGCGCAACCAACAGATCTTCCAGTCGCTGCGCACGCTCGCGACCCACGTCGCCGAGCACCGCAGCGCTTCCTGATCCATGTCACGATGGCGACTGGCGCTCCTGCTGCTGGTGGGAGTGGCCTATGCCGGCCTTTCCCACTGGATGATGCTGTTCCACCCCACCGAGCCGTGGGCGGTGGTGGTGCTGCTCGGCCCGCTGTGGCTTGCCGCCATGGGCTTTGCAGCAAGCAAGTTCGGCCGCCTGGGTTTCATCGCGGCCATGCTGTTGGGCATCGCCGGCTTCGCGCTCGTGTTCCTGGGTGAGGCGGGCGACACGAACCGCCTCTATGTGTTCCAGCACGTGGCCATCAACGGCCTGCTGTGCGGCTGGTTCGGCGCCACGCTGCGCGGACCGGGGCTTCCGCTGATCACGCAGTTCGCACAGCGGGTGCATCCGCTCAAGGGCGACATGCTGGCCTACACCACGCAGCTCACCCGCATCTGGACCGTGTACTTCGCGCTCGTCGTGGTGTCGTCCATCGTGGTGTACCTGACCCTGCCTTTCTCCGCCTGGTCGCTGCTCGCCAACGTGCTGACCCCGCTCTCCGTCGCGGTTCTCTTCGTGGGCGAGCACCTGGTGCGCTACCGGCTGCACCCCGAATTCGAGCGCACGCGGCTCATCGATGCGGTGCGTGCCTTCCAGGGCACGTCGCGCATCGACCACGGCACTGGCGGCCGGTGAACCAGGTGGCTTTGCGTGACTGCCGATAACCGCCTGCTGCCGCTGATCGCCCACCGGGACCTCGATGCCCCGCTGGCCTGGCGCGCTGGCGTGCCGGTCAGCACGCGCCAGTTCCTGGCCGATGTCGCGCGCTTCGCGCCGGTGCTGCCGGACGAGGGCAAGGCCGTCAACCTGTGCGTCGACCGCTATGCCTTTGCCGTCAGCCTGGCGGCCGCGCTGGTGCGCGGCCATGCGAGCCTCCTGCCGCCCGACGCGCGGCCCGACACGCTCGCGCGGTTGCTCGAATCGGGTGGATCGGATCTTTTCGCGCTGACCGACGACGCCCAGCTCGCCACGCCCGGCATGCCGCGCGTGCTGATCGAGGACCGCTCCAGCTCCGAAGGTGGAGAGGGCCTTGACGTGCCGGCCATCGACGGCGCCATGCACGCCGTCAGCCTGCTGACTTCGGGCTCCACCGGCGTGCCCCAGCCGCACGCCAAGCGCTGGGACACGCTGGTCGGCGACGTGGCGGTGGCCGTGGAGCGGCTCTCCAGCCTGCTCGGGCGGCCTTCGCTCGAGGGACTGACGCTGGTGGCGACGGTGCCGGTGCAGCACAGCTACGGGCTGGAATCCTCGGCGCTGCTCGCGATGCTCGGCGGTGCCGCGTTCGAAAGCGGGCGGCCGTTCTTTCCGGCCGACGTCGCAAAGACCCTGGCATCGGTGCCGCGTCCACGGGCGCTGGTCACCACGCCTTTCCACCTGAAGACGCTGCTCTTGTCGGGCATCGACCTGCCGCCCGTCGACCTGATTCTTTCGGCCACCGCGCCGCTGTCGCCGCAGCTCGCGGCGCAGGCCGAGCAGGCGCTGGGCGGCGTGCTGATCGAGATCTACGGCAGCACCGAATCGGGCCAGGTCGCCACCCGCCGCACCACGCAGAGCGAGGTCTGGGAGAACTTCGGCAGCATCCGCGTGCATACGGAAGCCGGCGAGGGCGACGCTCCCGAGCGCTTCATCTTCAGCGGCGACTTCCTGCCCGAGGCCACGCCCATGGCCGACGTGCTCGAGCTGCTCGACGATCGCCGCTTTCGCCTGTTCGGCCGCGCCAACGACCTGATCCACGTGGCGGGGCGGCGCAGCTCGCTCGCCCACCTGAACTATCACCTCAACAGCATTCCGGGCGTCGAGGACGGCGCGTTCTGGCTCCCCGACGACGTGGCCGACGGGGTGGTCCGTCCCGTGGCCTTCGTGGTGGCGCCCACGCTCTCGGCCGCCCAGGTCATCGCGGCGCTGCGGCAGCGGCTGGAGCCCGTGTTCGTGCCGCGCCGGGTGGTGCAGGTGAAGGCGTTTCCGCGCGAAGGCACCGGCAAGCTCACCGCACGCGCGCTGCGTGAGTTCGCGCTCGCGCAACTGGCGGAGGACGACACCCCGGTGCAGCTGGCCCATGCGGTGCCTGCCGACCATCCATCGTTCGCGGGACACTTTCCGGGGCAGCCGCTGCTGCCGGGCGCACTGATATTGGCCGAGGTGATGGAAGCCGTTCAGCGCGTGCCCGCGCTGGTGGCGCGGCTGGGCGCCCATCCCACGCTGGCGGCGGCCAAGTTCCTGGCGCCGGTGCGCCCAGGCAGCATGCTCTCCATCGAGCTGCAGCCCGAGTCCGGCGCCGCGCGTGGCGTGCGCTTCGACGTGCGCTGCGACGGCGTGGTGGCTGTCACCGGCCGCTGGGTGGCCGGGCAAGGATCCGCGTGATGAAGCACACCGACGCCGAGACGCGCGCCGTGAACGATGCCGCGCAGGCGGGGCAGCGCGGCGACTGGGCGCACGCGCCCGAGCGCAGCAACATGCTGGCCCTGCGTTTCATCTGCGCGATGGCGCTGATCTGCGGACGCCGCGTCACCCGCCTGCTGCTGCCGCCCATCAGCCTGTACTTCCTGTTGTTCGCGCCTGCGCCGCGCCGCCACATCAAGCGCTACCTGTTCCGGGCTGTCGGGCCGCGCGCCGGCTGGATCGACGGCTACCGCCTGCTGCACACCTTCGCCTCGACGGTGCTCGACCGCGTGTATTTCCTGCGCGGGCGCATGGACCTGTTCGACGTGCAGGTGAAGGGCAATTCGGCGCTCGAAGCCGAAGCCTTGAACGGGCGCGGCGCCTTCCTGCTGGGCGCGCACGTGGGCAGCTTCGAGGCCATGGGTGCCTGCAAGCACAAGAGCCAGCACAAGCAGGAACTGCGGCTCGCGATGCTGATGTACCCCGACAACGCGCAACGCATCAACGCCATCCTCAATGCCATCAGCCTGCCCGAACTGCGGCCGCACGTGATCGCGCTCGGCCGGCCGCACTCGATGCTCGCGCTGCGCGACTGGCTGGACGGCGGCGGCCTCGGCGGCATGCTCGTCGACCGCACCCTGCCGGGCAGCGAAGACCAGCCCGCGCAGCAGCGCGGCAACACCATCGTGCTGCCGTTCCTCGGCCAGCCGGCAAGTTTCGACGACGGACCGTTCCGCCTTGCGGCACTGCTGCGGCGCAAGGTGTTCTTCATGGCCGGCCTCTATGGAGGCGGTGCGCGCTACGATGTCCAATTCGATCTCCTGGCCGACTTCACCGAACGGTCCACCGACCCCGCCGAGCGGGAACGCCGCATCCGCGCGGCGATCGAAGCCTACGTGGCGCGCCTGGATGCGCTGTGCCGCGCCTATCCGTACAACTGGTTCAACTTCCATGATTTCTGGCTCGAAGATTCGGTTTGACTGGCTTTGCAGAAGCCTGCTCCTGGCACTGGCCTGCTGCGCCGCGCCGGCCTGGGCTTTCGACCTGCCCGAGCTGATGGGATTGCTCGCCAGGCAGAAGAGCGGCGAGGCGCGCTTCACCGAGCAGCGCTTCGTGCATGGACTCGAAGGACCGCTCGACTCGCGCGGCACCCTGAGCTTCAATGCGCCCGACAAGCTGGTGCGGCGCACCTTGTCGCCGCGCGAGGAGACGATGGCCGTCGAAGGCAACACGCTCACGCTGTCGCGCGGCGGCCGCAGCCGCACGCTGACGCTCGACAGCATGCCCGAGCTGCTCGGCCTGGTCGAAGCCATGCGCGGCACATTGAGCGGCGACGGCGCCACGCTGCAGCGCTATTTCCGCAGCACGGTGGGCGGCTCGGCCGGCAACTGGACGCTCGACCTGCTGCCGGCCGACAGCCGGCTCGCGGCCCAGGTGCGCAGCATCCGCATCATCGGCCGCGCGAGCGAGGTGACCGGCCTCGAGATGGAATTCGTCGGCGGCGACCGCTCGGTGATGAGCATCACGCCCGAGCGCGCGGGCGCCGCATCCACCGCGCCATCGAGCGCCGCCGGACGCACCACGCCGTGAGCGCGCGCCAGAGCGGGGGAGGGCTGCCGAGCTGGCGGCGCCGGGCGGTGGTGTTGCTGGTCTGGGCCCTGGTCCTGCTCGGCGGCGGGCTGCAGATTGCGCGCACGCACTTCAGTGCCGATCTTTCCGCGTTTCTCCCCAAGAGCCCCGACGTGCGCCAGCAGGTGCTCATCGAGCAACTGCAAAGCGGCGTGGCATCGCGAACGCTGATGCTCGGCATCGAAGGCGGCGCCGACGTGGAGCAGCGCGCCGCGGTGTCCCGCGCCGTGGCCAAGTCCATGCGCGAAAGCAAGCTCTTCGACCTCATCCAGAACGGCGACACCGGCGATTGGAGCGAGGCCGGCACCTGGGTCTTCGCGCACCGCTATCAGCTCTCGCCGGGCGTGAAGCCCGATCATTTCACCGTCGACGGGCTGCGCGATGCGATCTACGAAACCCTCTCCATGCTGGGCACGCCGGCCGGCAATGCGATCAAGCCCTTGCTCGACCGCGATCCGACCGGGGAAACCCAGCGCATCGCCGTCGAACTGACGCCGGCCAGCGCACCGCGCAGCGAGAACGGCGTCTGGATGTCGCGCACCGCGCCGCGCGCACTCATGATCGCCACCACGCGCGCGGCGGGCAGCGATCTCGACGCGCAGGCCGTGGCCATCGCGCGGGTGCAGGCGGCCTTCGATGCCGCAACGCAGGGCATGGCCGAAGCCGCCAGGCCCAAGCTGCTGTTGAGCGGCCCGCCGGTCTTCTCGGTGCTGAGCCGCGACAAGATCAAGACGGAGGCCATGCACCTCGCGATCGTCGGCGGCTTCGTGATGGGCGGCCTGCTGCTGCTGGCTTTCGCCTCGCCGCGCGCGCTGGTCATCGCGTTCCTGCCCGTGGCCACCGGCGTGGTGGTGGGAACCGCCGCGGTGAGCGTGGTGTTCGGTTCGGTGCACGGCATGACGCTGGGCTTCGGCAGCACGCTGATCGGAGAAACGGTCGACTACGCCATCTACTACCTCATCCAGGCGCGCGGCGCCGCCGTGGCCGGCACCGGCTGGGCGCGCTGGCGCGACGTGCATTGGCCCACCGTGCGGCTCGGCCTGCTGACCTCGGTGTGCGGCTTTGCGGCGCTGCTGTTCTCGGGTTTTCCGGGCCTGGCGCAGCTGGGCGTGTTTTCCATCGCCGGCCTGGTGGCCGCGGCGCTGGCCACGCGCTACGCGCTGCCGGTGCTCGCACCCGATGGTGCCACCGGCATGGGCATGCGCAGGTACATGGCAAACGCGGCCGGCGTGCTCGTGCGCGGGCTGCCGCGCCTGCGCTGGGTGCTGGCCGGGCTCGGCGTCGCCGCGCTGGCACTGGTCATCTGGCAGGGCGGCCATCTCTGGCGCGCCGATCTCGGCGCAATGAGCCCGGTGCCCAAGTCGGCGCAGCAGCTCGACGAAATGCTGCGTGCCGACATCGGCACCGGCGATGGCAGCACGCTGGTGGTGGTCTACGGAGCCGACGAGGAAACGGCACTGCGCAATACCGAGGCGGCCACCGCGCGGCTCGAAGCATTGGTCGACAAGGGCGAGCTCGGCGGTTTCGAGGCCGTGACGCGCGTGCTGCCGAGCGTGGCGACGCAGGCGGCGCGCCTGGCCAGCCTGCCCGAGGCCGAGGCGCTGCGCATGCGGCTGGCGGAGGCCACGCAAGGCTCGCCGCTGCCGGCCACGCGGCTCGGACCTTTCCTGGCCGACGTCGAGGCCGCGCGCAAGCTGGCGCCCGTGCGGCGCGCCGACCTGACCGGCGGGCCGCTGGGCTCGGTGGTCAACACGCTCATGTACCAGCGGCCCGGCGGCGGGTGGTCGACGCTGGTGGTGCTGCACCCCGGCCCGAATTTCAATGCGGGCCGTCTCGAGCAAGCGCTCGCGGGCGTGCCCGAAGTGCAGGTGGTCGACGTCGGCCGCGAACTTGCCGGGCTCTACCAGCGCTATCTGCACGAGGCCTTCGTGCAGGTGATGCTCGGCGCATTGGCGGTGGTGGTTCTGCTGGGCATCTACCTGCGCTCGGGCAAGCGGCTGCTCGCCGTCTGCCAGCCCTTGGTCGTCGCGGTGGTGCTCACGCTCGGCGGCATGGCCGTGCTCCAGGTGCCACTGGGCATCCTGCACCTGGTGGGGCTGCTCTTGATCGTGGCGGTGGGCTCCAACTACGCGCTGTTCTTCGACCAGTTGCGTGTGTCCGGAAGGGCCGACGAGGACACGCTGGCATCGCTGATGCTGGCCAATCTCACCACCGTGGTGTCCTTCGGGCTGATCGCAATCTCGGACATTCCGGCGCTGTCGTCGATCGGCCGGGTGGTGGCACCGGGCGCCTTGCTGGCGCTGCTGCTGTCGGCTGCATTCGCACGCCGGGTCACGCCACCGCCTGCGCGCGGCTGATGGGACAATCCCGCGCCATGTCGTCCGCCTCTGCTGCGCCCCCTGAATCCTGGCCCTGGCCGCCGGCCATCCGCGCCAGTGCGGCCTGGCACGTGGCCGCCATCGGCGCGGGCGTGCTGGTGCCGGGCGCCATGCCCTGGGCCATCGGCGCGATCGTGCTGAACCATGCGCTGATCACCGGCGCGGGACTCACGCCGCGCAGCAGCCTGCTGGGCCCCAACGTCACGCGCTTGCCCGAAGCGGCTGGCGTCCGGCGCCAGGTGGCCATCACCATCGACGATGGGCCCGAGCCCGAGGTCACGCCCCGGGTGCTCGACCTGCTCGACGCCCACGGGCAGCGTGCCACATTTTTCTGCATTGCCGAGCGCGTGCTTGCGCATCCGGCACTGGCGCGCGAGATCGTGGCGCGGGGCCACAGCATCCAGAACCACACGGCGCGGCATCGGCACAACTTCTCGTTTCTGGGTCCGCGCGGTTTCGCGAGCGAGATTGCACGGGCGCAGGACATCCTGTTCGAGGCCACCGGCCAGCGCCCGACCTGTTTCCGCGCGCCGGCCGGGCTGCGCAATCCGTTTCTGGAACCGGTGCTGCACCGGCTCGGCCTGTCGCTCGTGAGCTGGACGCGGCGCGGCTTCGACACGCGCGAAGGCGATGCGGCCAAGGTCATGGCGCGACTTGGGCGCAACCTGCAGGCGCGCGACATCCTGCTTCTTCACGATGGCAACGCCGCGCGCACGCCGCAAGGAAATCCTGTACTGCTGGAGGTATTGCCCTTGCTGCTCGAACGCTTGCGTGCGGATGGATTGCACGCCGTCACCTTGCCGGAAGGCCTTGAACCATGAGCGCAACGCCGCCTTTTTCCACCGACGCCGCGTGGCGCGAGCTTCACGAAGCCGCCACCGTTCCCTACAAGAAGGGCGGCACGTTCGCCTGGCAGTTCGCACGCGGCAAGCTGGGGCGCGACCCGGTCTTTCGCGGGCTGCTCGAGCGCGGACTGATCGACGCGGCGCACCGGCGCGTGGTCGACATCGGCTGCGGCCAGGGGCTCTTCGCGAGCTTGCTGGCGTCGATGAGCCGCATGCAGGCGCACGGCCGCTGGCCGTCGTCCTGGAAGCCCACGCCAGCGGCGCCCGACTACACCGGCATCGAGCTGATGCCCAAGGACGTGGCACGCGCCGCGGCTTCGATCGGCCATCTGCAGCCCGCGCCGCGGCTGGTGTGCGCCGACATGTGTTCGGCGCCGCTGCCCGCGTGCGACCTGGTCGTGATTCTCGACGTGCTGCACTACGTGGACATCGAGGCGCAGGACGGCGTGCTGCAGCGCGTGCGCGATGCGCTGCGGCGCGGCAGCAATGCGAATGCGAGGCTGCTGCTGCGTATCGGCGACGCGTCGAGCAAGCGCGGCTTTGCCATCAGCCAGTGGGTCGATCGCACGGTGACGCGCATCCGCGGCCACAAGGTCTCGCCCACCTGGGGCCGCCCGCTGGCCGACTGGGTGGCGGTGCTCCAGCGGCTGGGCTTCAGTGTCCGGAGCATTCCGATGAGCGAAGGCACGCCGTTCGCCAACGTGCTGCTGGTGGCCGACCTGGAGCCCGCCGCGTGACCACGGCCCCCCAGACGCTCGACCGCGACGGCATTGCCGCGCGCATTCCGCACAGCGGCAGCATGTGCCTGCTCGAGCGGCTCGAGCGCTGGGACGCCGAGTCCATTCATTGCAGCACCCGCACCCACTTGCAGCCGGACAATCCGCTGCGCACGGCGGGCGGCCTGCTGGCGCCCAACGCCATCGAGTACGCGGCCCAGGCCATGGCGCTGCACGGCGGACTGCTGGCCGCCGAGGGAAGCGCGCCGTCGGCCGGATTCCTCGCGAGCGCGCGCAACGTGCGCTTCTCGGTCGCACGGCTCGACGAAGTCGCCGGACCGCTGCAGGTGCAGGCGCGGCGCCTCTCGGGCGACACGAACCAGATCCTCTATGAATTCGCGGTGCACGACAGCGCCGGCCATGTGCTGGCCGAAGGCCGCGCCGTGGTGGTATTGAACACACCGCTTGCAACCGGAGCGACTGCCCCATGAGCCTCGAAGGAAAACGCGCCCTCATCACCGGCGCCAGCGGCGCCCTGGGCACCGCGATGGCCGAGCGCCTGGCGCGCGACGGCGCCACGGTGCTGCTGCACGCCAACTCGCGCCCCGAGGCGGTGGAGCAACTCGCGGCCGCCATCGTGGCTGCGGGCGGCAAGGCCGAGTGCCATGTGTTCGACCTGCGCAGCGACGACGCCTGCCGGTCGGCCTGCGAACGCTTGCTCGAGGCCGGGCCGGTTCAGATCGTCGTCAACAACGCCGGCGTTCACGACGATGCGGTGCTGCCCGGCATGCGCGCCGAGCAGTGGCACAAGGTCATCGATGTGTCGCTCAACGGCTTCTTCCGCGTGACGCAGCCGCTGCTGTTGCCGATGATGCGCACGCGCTGGGGCCGTGTGCTCAACATTTCCTCGGTGTCGGCACTGACGGGCAACCGCGGGCAGGTCAACTATGCCGCGGCCAAGGGTGCGCTCAACAGCGCGACCAAGGCGCTCTCGCTCGAAGTGGCGTCGCGCGGCGTGACCGTCAACGCCATCGCGCCGGGCATCATCGCCTCGCCGATGGCGGACGCGACCTTCGACCCGGCCATGGTCAACCAGATGGTGCCGATGAAGCGCGCCGGCACGCCGCAGGAAGTCGCGGCGCTGGCGTCTTTCCTCGCGAGCGACGAGGCGGCCTACATCACCGGGCAGGTGATCTCGATCAACGGCGGGATGATCTAGCCCTGCGCTGGCGTCAGGGCTGAAAAGGCGGCAGCCGCCGCGCCTTGCGCCACAGCAGCGCGGGCAGGCGCAGGACGAACTCGACCATCAGCCGCGAGTGCATCCAGGTCAGGAGCACGTTGTCGCGCCCATAGCGAAAGTGCGACACCCCGCCTTCCTCGGCCGTCAGGTATTTGACGGGCGCGTCGATGTTCACGGGCTTGACACCGCGCCAGGCCAACCGCACCACGGCTTCGGTGTCGAAGTCGAAGCGTCGCATCCAGGGTTGCCGCGCCATCACGGCAATCAGGTCGGCCACCGGGTACACGCGAAATCCGTAGAGCGAATCGCCCACGCCGGCAAACACCGTTTCGAGCTGGGTCCAGCCGTTGGACACGCGCCGCCCCCGCACGCGCAGCAGCGGGGCGGAGGCATCGAACACGGGGCGGCCCAGCACCATGGTTTCAGGCCGGGCCTGTGAGGCGGCCATGAAAGCGGGAATCAGGTCGGCCGGGTGCTGGCCGTCCGAGTCCATGGTCAATGCGTGCGTGAAACCGGCATTGCGGGCTTCGCGAAGGCCATGCAGCACGGCCGCGCCCTTGCCCTGGTTCTGGGGCAGCAGCCATACGCGCAGGCCCGGATCGCCTTCGGCCATTTGCTGCAGGCGCTCGCCCGTGCCGTCGGTGCTGCCGTCCACCACCACCCAGACGGGGCTCCACTGCGCACGCGCCGCTTCGACTGTGGAGAACAGGCGTTCGCCCGTGTTGTAGCTGGGGATCAGGACAAGGTGTGTGCGCGAGGCGTCTGGCATGCGGGGGACGCGTCGGGGGCGCGCTGTTCCAGGTTTTGGCGAAAGTACTGTTCGAGTTCCGATTGCAGCACATGGCTGTCCTGCTTGGGCGCGAACCGCTGGCCCAGGCGGAGCGTGAAGACCACCGGCAGCGGCGGCACCCGCCACAGCGGCCAGCCCTTGCTGAGGTAGGGCGAGTCGGTTTCGATGAAGACGGTCTGGATCGGCGCCTGCGCGAGCTTGGCGATCAGTGTCACGCCGTTCCCGAACGGGTTGAGCGGCGGTGTCACGGTGCGCGTGCCTTCGGGAAAGATGACGAGCTGGCCGCCGTTGCGCAGGTCGGCCACGGCCAGGCGCACCATCATGCGGGCCGATTCGTTGCTGATGTAGCGCGCAAGCCGCGCACCCGCGCCAAGGAAGATGTTGCGCAGCAGGTCGGCCTTCATGATGCAGGCGCTGCGCGGCAGCCGCGCCACCAGCAGCAGGGCGTCCAGCATCGTCGGGTGGTTGGCGATGAAGATCACGCCCGGTTCGCTGCGCATCGGATCCAGGCAGCTGGCATCGATGCGCATCATCCCGGTGAAGGAGGCCACGCCCCAGAACATGCGGTAGGCCAGGGTGATGGTCAGCCGGCCCAGGGCGCGGGCCGGCGCCTCGGGCATCACCGGGTACAGCAGCATGGCCACCAGGTTCCAGGCGAGCGATATCAGCCCGAGGAAGAGCAGCAGCGCGTAGAGCATCAACGCGAGCGGAATGGCCGTGAGAATGCGCAGCACGCGGTTCATCGAATGGGTCGTCGGTCCGGTCGGTCGCAACAGGTCAGCCCAGCAGGCGACCCGGGGCGACGGCATGGGCTTCGATCTCGACCAGCAGGTCGCTGCGGCAGATGTCGGCCTCCAGGTAGACCGCGTGGCGGCTCATCGGCGCGTCGGCGCCGAGCGAATGCGCGATCACGCCGCGTACCTTGTCGGTGTCGGCCGGATGCCGCACATAGACCACGCAATCGAGCTTGGCGAGCGAGAACGCATCCCCCGGCCCGGCGAGCTGGTGGTTGGCCGCTGCGATGACGGCTTCGAGATTGCGCAGGGTTTCACGGGTTTGTTCGAGCACGTCGCCATGATGGATGGTTTCGTGCCCCACGATGCTCGCGGTGCCCGAAATGAAAAGCGCGATGTTGCCGTCGCCGATGTCGGAGAGTGCGGCGCGCGAGAAGGTGGGCGAGCGCGGGCCGTAGGTTTCCGGATAGCGGTAGGCCGAGACCTGCCGCGGATTCTCGACCGGCATGGGGGCAGTTCGGCCGGCCAGGAAGCGGATCGAGAGTGCGCCCTGGTGGATGCCCAGCGCGCACGCGGCCGGCGCTCCCTCGAATGCGGCGCGGCCCGCCTCCAGGAAAGCTTCCTGGCGGCCCAGGTTGAACTGCCGGTAGCGCTCGAGCCCGCCTCCGTCGGCGTTGATCTGCGGCAGGTAGTTCCAGATGCGCAACAGGTGCGGTGTTGCGGCCTGGTCGAGCGTCTTGAACAGGTCGCGGTAGGCGCGGTGCGCAATCTCGGCGAGGTTGCGTTGCTCGACCGACTCGTCGATGTCGATGGCGCCGAGGAGCCAGTGGCCGTCGCTGCGCCATCGGGCGATGCCGGTGGTGGCCGATTCGACGTGGGTGCCGGCCACGTGCCAGACGTCCGCCATGGCGCCCTGGGCCGAAAGCACGCGCGCGTTGACGGTCGGCATCCAGGCCAGCTCGTGCGGCGTGCCGTAGCCCAGCGCCGCAAAGGGGGCGCTGCCGTTCTCGGCCAGCGCGAGGCAGGCGGGCAGGGAAAGGCGCTCGACGCGCAGATGGGAGGTTTCGCCCTGGACTCGCACGGTCAGCCGGCCTTGGCGGTGGTTTCCGGTTTGCGGGCCATGTACTCGGAGAAGACACCCAGGCTCGCGCGGCGGCGCACGTCGGAAAAGCCCGCGGCGCGCAGCGCTTCCAGAACGCGTTCTGGCGGGATGCAGGCCTCGATGGTGTCCCAGTAGTAGCGCCACAGTTCCGACGTGTTGGTGCGGCGTCCGACCACGCGGGCGATGAGCGGCACCACGGCGCGCATGTAGCCCTTGAGCATGGCGGTCGCGACCCGGCCGTTCGGCTTGGTGATCTCGAGCACCACCAGGCGTCCGCCGGGACGCAGCACGCGATGGAACTCGCTGAAGGCTGCCGCCACGTCGCTGATGTGGCGCATGGCGTACCCCATGCTCACGAAGTCGCAGCTGGCGTCGGGCCGGGGCAGCGCTTCCGCCACGCCCGTGACCAGTTCGACACCGGGCAGGTCGATCTGCTCCATCATGCCTACGCTGGGATCGACGCCCACCAACTGGCCGCGCGGGCCGATGATCTTGAGCGCCTCGCGAGCGACCAGCCCCGTGCCGATGCCGACGTCGAGCACCTGCGCACCCTGGGCGAGGCCGGCCTGCGTCAGGGCGGCCCGCCGGTAAGACGGACCGGTGCCGAAGGCGAGCACGCTTTCGATGCGGTCGTAGTCCGCGGCGGTGCTGTCGAAGATGCGGCGCAGGAAAGCCTGGTGCTCCGTCTCGTTCTTGTAGTACAGCGGCAAGGGGGTGTGGGGCGGCAGGATGGTCGGTTTCCCGGGCCCTACGGAAGGCGATGGCGTCATCGGGGGATTATCACCAAAAGGGAGCGGTGCCCTGGCGGCCGTTGTGTGCGCCGGACAGTAAACTCGGAGCCTGTTTTTGAAAACACAGGATTGCGAGAACAAAGTCATGGCCGGACATAGCAAATGGGCAAACATTCAGCACCGGAAGGGCCGCCAGGACGAGAAGCGCGGAAAGCTCTGGACGCGCGCCATTCGCGAAATCACGGTGGCCGCGCGCGCCGGCGGCGGTGACCTCAGCGCCAACCCCCGTCTGCGGCTGGCGGTCGAGAAGGCCAAGGCGGTCAACCTGCCGATCGACACCGTCAAGCGCAATATCGACAAGGCCACGGGCAATCTCGAAGGCGTCAACTACGAAGAAATTCGTTACGAAGGGTACGGCATCGGCGGCGCGGCGATCATCGTCGACACCATGACCGACAACCGCGTGCGCACCGTGGCCGAAGTGCGCCACGCCTTCTCCAAGCATGGCGGCAACATGGGCACCGAGGGCTCGGTCGCCTTCCAGTTCAAGCACTGCGGACAGATCATCTTCGCGCCAGGCACGGATGAGGACAAGGTCATGGAGGCCGCGCTCGAAGCCGGCGCCGAGGACGTCGTCACGGACGACGACGGCGCCATCGAGGTGATCACCGCCGTGGCCGATTTCGAAACCATCAAGAACGCCCTGGAAGCAGGCGGCCTCAAGGCCGAGGTGGCCGAGGTCACCATGCGGGCCGAGAACACGATCGAGCTGACCGGCGAAGACGCCGCCAGGATGCAGAAGCTGCTCGATGTGCTGGAAGACTTGGACGACGTCCAGGCGGTCTATCACAACGCCGCGCTTTCCGAATGAACATTGATACACAGCGAATGAACAAGGCCCACGAATGAAGGTACTGGTAATTGGAGGAGGGGGCCGGGAACACGCCTTGGCGTGGCGGCTGGCGCAGGCCAGCCGGGTCAGCCGCGTGTACGTGGCGCCCGGCAACGGCGGCACCGTGAGCGACGAGCGCTACGACTGCATCGACATCACCGAGCCCGCCGCGCTGCGCGAGTGGGCCGCGAGGGAAAAGATCGCGCTCACCGTCGTCGGCCCCGAGGGGCCGCTGGCGGCCGGCGTGGTGGACGAATTCCGCGCCCACGGCCTGCGCATCTTCGGGCCCACGCGGGCGGCTGCGCAGCTCGAGAGTTCCAAGGCGTTCTCCAAGGCGTTCATGAAGCGCCACAAGATTCCCACCGCCGAGTACGAGGCCTTCACCGACGCGGCCGCGGCCCACGCCTACATCGACGCCAAGGGCGCCCCCATCGTGGTCAAGGCCGACGGCCTGGCCGCCGGCAAGGGCGTGGTGGTGGCCATGACGGCGCAGGAGGCGCACGAGGCGGTCGACTTCATGCTGGTCGACAACAAGTTCGGCGTGTCCCACAACGATGGCGGCGCACGCGTGGTGATCGAAGAATTCCTGCAGGGCGAGGAAGCCAGCTTCATCGTGCTGTGCGACGGCAAGAACGTGACCGCGCTGGCCACCAGCCAGGACCACAAGCGCCTGCTCGACAACGACGATGGTCCCAACACCGGCGGCATGGGCGCCTACTCGCCCGCGCCCGTGGTCACGGCCGAGGTGCACGCGCGCGCCATGCGAGAGATCATCCTGCCGACCATCCGCGGCATGGAAAAAGACGGCATCCCGTTCACCGGCTTTCTCTACGCAGGCTTGATGATCGACGCCACGGGACACCCGAAGACGCTCGAATTCAACTGCCGCATGGGCGATCCCGAAACCCAGCCCATCATGATGCGGCTCAAGTCCGACCTGTTCGAAGTCTTCTGGCATGCCACCGACGGCACGCTCGACCAGGTCGAACTGCAGTGGGACCGGCGCGTGGCGCTAGGCGTGGTGATGGCGGCGCACGGCTATCCGCTGTCGCCGCGCAAGGGCGACCGCATCACCGGCATTCCGCCCGAGGCACCCGATGCCGTGGTGTTCCATGCCGGCACCACGCAGCAGGACGGCGAACTCAAGACCAGCGGGGGCCGCGTGCTGTGCGTGACCGCGCTGGCCGACAGCGTGAAGCTTGCGCAGCAGCGTGCCTATGAAGTCGCGGCGCGCATCGCCTTCGACGGGGCGCAATACCGCAAGGATATCGGGCACCGCGCGGTCCACGCGCGCAACACCCCGCACGCCTGATGCAACAGACCCACCCGGCAGCGGTCGGCGACTACCTGCGCAAGCTGCAGCAGGAGATCGTCGCCGCCGTCGAGGCGGCCGATGGCGGCGCCTGCACGCGCGACGCCTGGCAAAAAGAACCCGGCGAGGCGCTGCAAGGCAGCGGACTCACCTGCATCCTCGAAGGCGGCGATCTGTTCGAGCGCGCGGGCTGCGGCTTCTCTCAGGTGCGCGGGCCCAGGCTGCCGCCATCGGCCACGCAGAACCGGCCGGAGCTCGCGGGTGCGCCTTTCGAGGCCATGGGCGTTTCGCTGGTGTTCCATCCGCGCAATCCCTACGTGCCGATCGTCCACATGAACGTGCGCATGCTGGCGGCGCTGCCCGAAGGCAAGGACCCGGTGTGCTGGTTCGGCGGTGGCATGGACCTGACACCCTGCTACGGCTTCGAGGAAGACGCGGTGCACTTCCACACCGTGTGCCAGGACGCGCTCGCTCCCTTCGGCGACGACAAGTACCCGCGCTTCAAGACCTGGTGCGACGAGTATTTCTTTCTCAAGCACCGCAAGGAGCAGCGCGGCATCGGCGGCATCTTCTTCGACGACTTTGCCGAGGGCGGATTCGAGAACGCCTTTGCGATGCTGCGTTCCGTAGGCGATGCCTTCCTGCCGGCCTACCTGCCCGTCGTGGAGCGCCGTCGCGGCATGCCATGGGGAGAGCGCGAACGGGCGTTCCAGCTCTACCGGCGCGGACGCTACGTGGAATTCAACCTCGTGTGGGACCGCGGCACGCACTTCGGACTGCAGTCGGGCGGGCGCACCGAATCGATCCTGCTGTCGATGCCGCCGCTCGCAAGCTGGGCCTACCGCCAGCAGCCCGAGCCGGGCAGTCCCGAAGCCGCGCTGTACAGCGACTTCATCGTGCGGCGCGACTGGGTGTGAGCGCCTCCGGCCCCGCCCCGCGCATCGGCATTTTCGGCGGTGCCTTCGACCCGCCGCACAACGCGCACGTGGCACTGGCCGAGGCGGCACTCTCCCAGCTCGGCCTGGCCGAACTGCATGTCATCCCCACGGGGCAGGCCTGGCACAAGAGCCGGGCCTTGACGCCTGCGAAAGACCGCCTCGCGATGGCGCGGCTGGCTTTTTCAGGGCTGAACGGCACCGTGGTGGTCGACAGCCGCGAAGTGCTGCGCGACGGTCCCACCTACACGCTCGACACCCTGCATGAATTGCAGCGCGAGCAACCCGGAGCCCAACTGGTGCTGATCATGGGTGCCGACCAGGCCAGTGCGTTGCCGACATGGCACGGCTGGCAGGCTATACTCGGCATTGCTATTGTTTCTGTAGCGTATCGCGCATTATCGGCGGGCGGCACTGCCCGTTTTGATCCGAAGATGCTGCCCGGCCTTCCAGCCGGCGCACGTTTCGAAGCGCTCGATCTGCCGGCCATGGACACCAGCGCCACCGACATACGGCGGCGGGCGGCGCTCGGCGAGGACATTTCCTCGCTGGTTCCGCCAGCCGTTGCACGCTATATTGACCGACACCACCTTTACCGCCCTGCCTGATGACCACTGAAGCCGCCGCCAAGAAAGACACCCAGAAACTCCAGCGAGCCATCATCGATGGACTCGAAGACGTCAAGGCGCAGGACATCCAGGTTTTCGACACAGAGCATCTGTCACCGCTGTTCGAACGTGTGATCGTTGCCTCGGGCACCTCCAACCGCCAGACCAAGGCGCTGGCCGCCAGCGTTCGCGATGCGGTGCGCGAGGCCGGCTTCGGCAAGCCGCGCATCGAGGGCGAGGACAACGGCGAGTGGATCATCGTGGACTGCGGCGCGGCCGTCGCGCACATCATGCAGCCCGCCATCCGCCAGTACTACCACCTCGAAGAGATCTGGGGCGACAAGCCCGTGCGCGCCAAGCTCGGCGGCACCAAGCCGGCGCTTGCAACGGCCTCCAAGGTCACCGAAGAGAAGAAGCCGGTGGCGGCCAAGACTCCCAGCCTGCGCCGCACCAGCGCGGCCAAGACCGCCATTCGCGCGGCCGAGCAGGAAGCCAAGGCCGAGAAGGCCAGCCGCAGTCCGGCCAAGAAAACCGCCGCCAGGAAGGCACCGGCCCGGAAGACCACAACCGCGCGCGTGCCGGTCAAGGTGGTCGGCAAGCCGGCCGCCAAGAAGCCCGCGGCCAAGAAGGCGCCTGCGAAAAAGGCGCCAGCCCGCCGCGCATGAAACTCCTGGTGGTCGCCGTCGGGCAGCGCATGCCCGACTGGGCGCAGACTGCCTGGGACGACTACGCCAAGCGCTTCCCGCCCGAGCTCAAGCTCGAACTGCGGGCAGTGAAGACCGAGCCGCGCGGTTCCAAGTCGCTCGAGACCCTCTACGCCGCCGAACGCGAGCGCATCGAAGGCGCCATTGCCAGGGGCATGCGCATCGTGGCGCTCGATGAGCGCGGCACCGCGCTCACCACCAAGGCGCTGGCCGCGCGCCTGCAGGCCTGGCAAGGCGAGGGCGACGACGTGGCCCTGGTCATCGGCGGGCCCGACGGGCTCGACCCGGCCTTCAAGGCCGCGGCCCACGAACGCATCCGCCTCTCCGACCTGACCCTGCCGCATGCGATGGCGCGCGTGCTGCTCGTGGAGCAGCTGTACCGGGCCTGGTCGGTCAACGCGGGACATCCGTACCACCGGGAATGACAGCACCAGACTTCATCTATCTCGCGTCGCAAAGCCCGCGCCGCGCCCAGCTGCTCGGCCAATTCGGCGTTCGCCACGAGTTGTTGCTGGCCGGCCCTGACGAAGATGCCGAATCGCTCGAAGCCGTGCTGCCGGGCGAATCGCCCACCGCCTACGTGCAGCGCGTCACCGCGCTCAAGCTCGATGCGGCCGTTGCGCGGCGCAAGCGCAACGGGCTGGCCGATGCGCCGGTGCTCTGCGCCGACACCACGGTGGCCATCGGCCGCAGCATCCTGGGCAAACCCGAAGACGCGCGCGATGCCGAGCGCATGCTCGCGCTCCTGTCTGGCACCACGCACCGCGTGCTGACCGCCGTGGCGCTGCAGCATGGCCGCCGCCGCCATGCCGCGCTCAGTGTTTCGCGCGTGCGTTTCGCAGCCATGACCGCAAAGCAGATCGCGCGCTATGCCCAGAGCGGCGAGCCGCTCGGCAAGGCCGGCGCCTATGCGATCCAGGGCGCGGCGGCAGCGTTCATCGAGCACATCAGCGGGTCCTATTCGGGCATCATGGGACTCCCGATGTTCGAGACCGCGCAGATCCTTCGCCGCGCCGGTTTCAATACCTGAGAATTCCAATTTCCATGCAAGACATCCTGATCAACTGGTCTCCGCAGGAGACCCGTGTGGCGCTGGTCGAGCACGGCGCGGTGCAAGAGCTGCACGTCGAACGCACGTTGGAGCGCGGGCTGGTCGGCAACATCTACCTGGGCAAGGTCTCGCGCGTGCTGCCTGGCATGCAGTCGGCCTTCATCGACGTCGGCCTGGAGCGCACGGCCTTCCTGCATGTGGCCGACATCGTGGCGCCGTTCACGCCGGGGTCGCGCCCCAGTGCGCCGGCGCCCGAGCGCGAGCACCGCAACGGCGGGCCGATCGTGCCCATCGAGAAGCAGGTGTTCGAGGGCCAGTCATTGCTGGTGCAGGTGATCAAGGACCCGATCGGCACCAAGGGCGCGCGGCTGTCGACGCAGATCAGCATTGCCGGCCGGCTGCTGGTGTTCCTGCCGCAGGACAACCACATCGGCGTGTCGCAGAAGATTCCGTCGGACCAGCGCGACTCGCTGCGCGCGCGCATGCTCGCGCTGATCGAAGCGGCCGCGGCCGCCGACAGCGGCGGCGTGGTGCCCGCCAACACGGGCGGCTTCATCCTGCGCACCAATGGCGAGGACTCGAGCGATGCCGAGCTGGCCGAAGACATCGCCTACCTGCGCAAGACCTGGTCGCGCATCCGCGAAGCGTCGGGCAAGATGCCGGCGATGTCGCTGCTGCACCAGGACCTGAGCCTGCTGCAGCGGGTGCTGCGCGACATGACCAGCGAAGACACGCAGACCATCCGCATCGACTCGCGCGAGCAGTTCGAGGTGCTGCTCAAGTTCGGCCTCGAATACATGCCCCAGGCCGCCGGCAAGCTGCAGCACTACAAGGGCGAGCGGCCGATCTTCGACCTGTATTCGGTCGACGAGGAAATCGCCAAGGCACTGGGCCGGCGCGTCGAGCTCAAGTCGGGGGGCTACCTCGTGGTGGACCAGACCGAGGCCCTCACCACGGTGGACGTGAACACCGGCGGATTCGTCGGTGCGCGCAATTTCGACGACACCATCTTCAAGACGAACCTCGAAGCGGCGCAGGCCATTGCCCGGCAATTGCGGCTGCGCAACCTGGGCGGGATCATCATCGTCGACTTCATCGACATGGGCCGCGACGACCACCGCGAGCAGGTGCTGGCCGAGTTCCGAAAGCAGCTCGCGCGCGACCGGGTCAAGACCACCGCGGGTGGCTTTTCGCAGCTCGGGCTCGTCGAGATGACGCGCAAACGCACGCGCGAATCGCTGGCCCACATGCTGTGCGAGCCTTGCGCCGCATGCGGCGGGCAGGGCATCGTGAAGACAGCGCGCAGCGTGGCCTACGACGCCATGCGCGAGATACTGCGCGAAGCGCGGCAGTTCACGCCGCGCGAGTTCCGCATCGTGTCGTCGCCGCAGGTGATCGAGCTGTTTCTCGACGAAGAAAGCCAGCACCTCGCGGGGCTGAGCGACTTCATCGGCAAGCCGATTTCATTGCAGGCCGAGCCGGCGATCGGGCAAGGCCAGTACGACATCGTCCTGCTCTGATCGCCGGGATCAGAGCGTCGGGTCCTGCCCCGGCGTGGCGCTGCGCACGGCCAGCGTCTGCAGGCGCGCATAGAGCCCGTCCAGCGCCATCAGCTGGGCATGGCTGCCTTGTTCGGCCACGCGGCCTTGTTCCATCACGATGATGCGGTCGGCATGCTGGATGGTCGACAGCCGGTGCGCGACGATCAGCGTGGTGCGGTTCTGCATCAGGCGGTGCAGGGCGTCCTGCACCAGCCGCTCCGATTCGGTGTCCAGGGCCGATGTGGCCTCGTCGAGCAGCAGGATCGGCGCGTTCTTGTAGAGCGCGCGCGCAATGGCGAGGCGCTGGCGCTGCCCGCCCGAGAGCTGCGTCGCATTGTGGCCGAGCACCGTGTCGACGCCGTCGGGCAGGCTCTCGACATGGCTGGAGAGATTCGCGGCTTCGATGCATTGCTGCACCCGGGCGCGATCGATTTCGGAGCCCAGCGCGACGTTGGCTGCCAGCGTGTCGTTGAGCATGACCACGTCCTGGCTCACCATCGCGAACTGCGCGCGCAGGCTCTTGAGCTCCCATTCGCCGGTGTCGTGCCCGTCGAGCAGCACCTGTCCGCCGCTGGGCAGCACAAAGCGCGGCAGCAGGTTGACCAGTGTGGTCTTGCCCGAGCCTGAGGGGCCGACGAAAGCCACCACCTGGCCCGGCTCGATCGTCAGGCTGACACCATCGAGCGCAAGGGCTTCGTCTTCGCCGCGGTAGCTGACTTTCACGTTGCGAAGCTCGATGCGGCCCTGCGCATGCGCGAGGCTGAACGTGCCTTGCGGCTCGGGCGCCACGTCGTCGATGAGCACCAGCCCACGCTCGAGCGCCGCGAGGCCGCGGGTGATCGGCGCGGCCATGTCCGCCAGCCTGCGGATCGGCGCGATCAGCATCAGCATGGCCGTGATGTAGGCAACGAAGCCGCCCACCGTCAGGCCCTGTTCGCCGCTCTGCCAGAGCGCGATCATCACCACGACCGACAGCGCGAGCGACGCCATCATCTGCGTGAGCGGCGTGGTGGCCGCTTGCGCGATGGTCGATTTCACGGCCAGCCGGTTCAGGCGCTGGCTCAGCTGCTCGAAGCGTTCGCCTTGCGCCGCCTCGGCCCCGTGCAGCCGCACCATGCGGTGCGCGAGCACGTTTTCCTCGACCACGTAGGCGAGCTCGTCGGTGGCCTGCTGGCCCTGCTGCGTGAGGCGATACAGGCGCTTGGAGAACACCTTCATGATCCACGAGATGCTCGGCACCAGGAACGCCACGATGAGCGTGAGCTTCCAGTTCAGATAGACCAGGTAGGCGAGCAGGGCGACCAGCGTGAAGCCGTCGCGCGAGAGGCCCAGCATGGCCTGTACCAGCAGCATGGAGCCGGTCTGCACTTCGTAGACGACCGTGTTGGAGAGTGCGCTGGCCGACTGGCGCGAGAACAGCGCCAATTCCGCGCCGAGCAGGCGCTGGAACAGCACGCGGCGCAGCCGCTGCATGCCTTCGTTGGCGATGCGCGAGAGCGCGTATTGGGAGATGAACTGCGCGATGCCGCGCACCGCAAACAGCAGCAGCACCGCCGCGGGCACGATCCACAGCGCCAATTGCCCGCGGTTGAAGCCGCGGTCGAGCAGCGGCTTGAGCAAGGCGGCCATGAGCGGTTCGGTGATGGCAGCCAGCAGCGCGCCGATGAGCCCGACGGCCCACCAGCGGCGCGAGCCGCCGAACCACGTCATGAGTCGCGCCAGCCGGCGCATCAGGGGAGGGCGCGCGGTCTCGCTGCCGGGGGATGCTTGCATGGCGGCGGATTCTACGGGGGCCTCGAAAGGCCGCCGCGGGCCCGCGCCTTGTAGGACGGCACCGGCCAATACACGTTTTGTGACGGCGTACCCAAAGCAGTGTGTAACATCACCCCCGTCGCACGTGGGGAGAACTTTTTACCCCGAAACATCTCCGAACCGCATGATCAAGCCGTTGCCAGTTTCCATTCCAACTCCTTCTTCATCGTTTTTTGCACGCCGCACCTTGATTGCAGCTCTTGCTGCAACTCCCATGCTGCCCGCGCTCGCCCAGTTCCGGGTCGAGGTGTCGGGCGTCGGACTCACGCAGCGGCCCATCGCGCTGGTTCCGTTCAAGGGGCAGGATGCATCGCCGCAGAAGATCTCCGACATCGTGCAGGCCGACCTGGAACGCAGCGGCCAGTTCCGCGGCGTCGATGCGTCGGGCCAGGCACTCGACGAAGCCTCTCGCCCCGACCTCGCACTCTGGCGCCAGCGCACTGCGGATTCGCTCGTGGTCGGCAGCGTCACGCGCCTGGCCGACGGGCGCTTCGATGTGCGCTTTCGCCTATGGGACGTGGTGCGCGGACAAGACCTCGGCGGCCAGAGCTATACGGTTCCGCAAGGCGACCTGCGGCTCGCGTCGCACCGCATCGCCGACTACGTCTACGAGAAGCTCACCGGCGACAAGGGCATCTTCTCGACCCGCATCGCCTATGTCACCAAGGGCGGCAGCCGCTATTCGCTCTGGGTGGCAGACGCCGACGGCGAAAACGCGCAGGCCGCACTCGCGAGCCCGGAACCCATCATCTCGCCTGTGTGGTCTTCCAATGGCCAGCAGCTCGCGTACGTGTCGTTCGAATCGCGCAAGCCCGTGGTCTACGTGCACAACGTCGCCAGCGGACAGCGCCGCCTGCTCGCGAACTTCCGCGGCTCCAACAGCGCACCGGCGTGGGCGCCCGACGGCGGCTCGCTGGCCGTCACGCTGAGCCGCGATGGCGGCTCGCAGCTCTACACCATTCCGGCATCCGGGGGGGAACCGCGGCGCCTCACGCAGAGCGCGAGCATCGACACCGAACCGGTGTACTCGGCCGACGGCAGCACGATCTATTTCGTCAGCGACCGCGGCGGTGCGCCGCAGATCTACAAGATGGGCGCCAGTGGCGGCGCGCCGACGCGCGTGACCTTCAGTGGCACCTACAACATTTCTCCTTCTGTCAGCGGCGACGGCCGGTGGTTGGCCTACATTTCCCGCGTGGGCGGGGCGTTCAAACTCCATGTGATGGAGTTGGCCTCCGGCAATGTCTCGGCCATCACCGACACCACGGCAGACGAGAGTCCGAGTTTCGCCCCCAACAGCAAGTTGATCGTCTACGCAACGCAGCTCCAAGGCCGCGAAGCGCTCATGACGACCACCCTGGACGGAAAAATAAAAGCACGGCTGGCCGGGCAGGCGGGAGACATAAGAGAACCGGACTGGGGTCCGTTTCAAAAGCAATGACCAAGGTTTATTTGAGGAGTACCCAATGTTGAAACGTACGATTTATTCGCTGGCCATCGTGGCCCTGATTGCCGGTTGCTCGTCGGGCACCAAGCTCAACGACGCCCCGGTGACCGACCGCTCCGGCGCCGCCGGCGGCCAGCAGGGCAGCTCGACCGCCGTCGCGCCCGTCACCATCGACCCCAATGCCTCCACCGCCCAAGGTCCTGTCGGCATCGAGCGGATCGTCTATTTCGACTACGACAGCTACACGGTCAAGCCCGAGTTCCAGGCCCTGATCGACGGCCATGCCCGTTTCCTCAAGGGCAACCAGCAACGCCGCATCTCCATCGAAGGCCACACCGACGATCGCGGCGGCCGCGAGTACAACCTGGCACTCGGCCAGAAGCGTTCCGAAGCCGTGCGCCGCGCTCTGACGCTGCTGGGCGTGAACGACGCCCAGATCGAAGCTGTCAGCTTCGGCAAGGAAAAGCCCGCGGTCCAGGGTTCGGGCGAAGAAGCCTGGGCGCAGAACCGCCGCGCTGAAATCCGATACACCCGGTGATGCAACGCGCCTTGTTGCGAGGCGCGGCCCTGGCTGCCGCCTTGCTTTGCGTTTCGATCGGCTCGCAAGCTGCATTGTTCGAGGATGATGAAGCGCGCCGCGCCATCCTCGACCTGCGGCAGCGGGTCGAGGCGATGCGCCAGCAGACCGACCAGCGGTTGACCGACGAGAACGGCCAATTGCGGCGCAGCCTGCTCGACCTGCAGACGCAGATCGAGCAGATGCGCGGCGACCTTGCACGCATGACCGGCCAGAACGAGCAACTGCAGCGCACGCTGAGCGAAATGCAGTCGCGCCAGACCACCATCGACGACAGGCTCAAGCAGAATGAGCCCGCCAAGGTGTCGGTCGACGGCCGCGAGTTCACTGCCGATCCCAAGGAAAAGGCCGACTTCGATGCTGCGCTCGGCATCTTCCGCGCAGGCCAGTTCGCGCAAGCGCAGACTGCGTTCGCCGAATTCGTCAAGCGCTATCCGCAAAGCGGCTACAACGCTTCGGCGTTGTTCTGGCTCGGCAATGCGCAGTACGCCACGCGCAACTACAACGAGGCCATCGCGAACTTCCGCTCCATGCTGTCGCTTGCACCCGACCACGCCAAGGCTCCCGAGGCCGTGCTGTCGATTGCCAACTGCCAGATCGAACTGAAGGACACGCGGGCCGCGCGCCGCACGCTGGAAGACCTGACCAAGGCCTATCCGCAATCCGAAGCCGCGCAGGCGGGCCGCGAGCGACTCTCGCGGCTGCGCTGAGCCGGCGGAGCCCTCCGTTTGAGCGCAGCAAACCTCGCGCAAGCACCGAACGCCGCCGTGGATGTCGTTGAAGACATCGCGGCGGCGCCCGATTTTGCGCGCCGCTTCGGCGGCCTCCAACGCCTGTACGGCGTGGCCGGCGCCGCGCGCATCCGCAACGCCCATGTGCTGGTGGCAGGCATCGGCGGCGTGGGCTCGTGGGCCGTCGAGGCGCTCGCCCGCAGCGGCGTGGGGACGCTGACGCTGGTTGATCTCGACCACGTGTCGGAGTCGAACATCAACCGGCAGATCCATGCGCTCGACGCGACCGTCGGGCAAGCCAAGGTCGAAGCCATGCGCGAGCGCATTGCGCAGATCAACCCCGAATGCAGGGTGCTCGCGATCGACGAGTTCGTCGAGCCCGGCAACTGGACCACGCTGCTCGAAACGGCGCAGCACGCCAACGGGCGCGTAACCGCGGTCATCGATGCCTGCGACCAGGTGAAGGCCAAGCTCACGATGGCCGTGTGGGCGCGTGCTTCAGAGGCCGCGTTCATCACCGCGGGAGCGGCCGGCGGCAAGCGGCAGGCGCACAAGGTCGACATCGACGACCTCGCGCTCGTCACGCACGACCCCTTGCTGGCCCAATTGCGCCAGCGCCTTCGCAAGGAGCATGGCGCACCACGCGAGGGCCGAAAGCTCGGCGTCGCCTGCGTCTTCAGCCGCGAGAGCGTCGCGCCGCCCGATGCGTCCTGCGCCATCGAAGGCGACGGCTCGCTCAACTGCCACGGCTATGGCTCGGTGGTGAGCGTGACCGCCACGTTCGGGCAATGTGCGGCAGGTTGGGTTCTCGACAAGATTGCGAGCAACGCCGCGCTATAATCTTTGGCTTTGCCGGATTCGACGCCGGCAGAGACAAATAGAAAAATTGGTTCCGGGACGTTAGCTCAGTTGGTAGAGCAGCGGACTTTTAATCCGTTGGTCACTGGTTCGAATCCAGTACGTCCTACCAACCTCAAGCCGCATGGCTACCAGAAGGCCGCTATTCAATCGATAGCGGCTTTTCTTTTTTGGCGCTTCGAGGGGCGATGTAGCTCCGCGCTTGAAGCCTGAGCCCATCAGCCCCGTGCAACGCCTGCGACCACCACCGGCTTCTCGCCGCTGGCTTGGATCGGGCCGGTTGCAGGGGCGGGTTGACCCTGCGCGTTCCTCGAGGGCCGCCGACCGGCGAGCAGTTGCCGCAATCCGAGCGCCGGCTTTTCAATCAGTCTCCATGACAAATACGCAAGCGGTACGGTGATTGCCGTTGCGTAGACTGCATTCCGAAGCCCTCCCTGGCCTGGGTACCACACGAGTTGCTGGATGGGCCATGCGTAGATATAGAGGCCGTATGAAATGTCGCCGAACCGATCGACGTTGACGTGCGGCAACCTGTAGGCCGCGTAGAAGATGACGTACGAGAAGCAGGTCACGTAAACCGGCTCGTAGAAATCCGTCGTGGCGAGAAGGAACGGCATGATCAACGCAACCAGGGCGAGCGGTCCGTTGAGCGGAATGTGCTGCCGGTTGATCCATGCGAGGCTCCCCATGATGAAGAAGAGCAGCGGATCAGCCACCCGATACGTCTCGTTAAAGAATGGAAGCACGTCAAAGTTCCACACCACCGCAAAGAGCAGCAAAAGCAGCGCGAAGTTCGCCGTTCGGTTTTCCTTCAACGTGCCCGCCAGCCCCAGGAAGAGGATGCCGATATAACACCGCAGTTCGACAGGAAGTGTCCAGGTCGAACTGTTGGTCGATCCCTTGAAGGGATTGTCAACAAACACGTAGGGAAGGTTGTATTGCCAGCTCCACAGCAGCGAGTTCCACATGTTGTTCCATGGCTCTGCCTTCCAGTAGGTCGAGAAATCGACACTCTTGGCCATCGGTCCCAACACGAAAATCATCAGCAACGAATAGACGATGACGCAGGGATAAAGCCGGAGCGCGCGTGATGCGACGAAATTCACCGGCCCGCGCTGAATGAAAGATGCGGTAACCAGAAAGCCGCTGATCACAAAGAATCCGCTCACCGCAATACTGCCGAGCCACGCGTAGGGCACCAGGTATGCAGACACCGGGTCGTAGACGCTTGGGTTGGCGATCAAGTATGAGTGTCCGAAAAGAACAAGCCATGCGAAGAGCAAACGCAGCGCTGTGAAATTGTTTGCGCGGACTCCGTCGAAGTCGGACAGATATTTCATCGTGTTTCCAAGTTGCCGCGGGAGTCTACAGGCTGCCGGAGTGCGCCCGGATGGGGGGCACCCCACAAGAAGTTTTCGTGCTCAGCGAAGTCGGCGTTGGATGCGAGAGGCTTTTGCCCCTGGACCAACGGGCCTCAAACTCGCCGCCAAAAAAAAGCCCGCACAAGGGCGGGCTGGAAGATGGCCTGCTGGAGGAGGGAGGATCAGAGGGAGTGCAGGCCACAGGAGAGCCTTCACTATGTCCGCTGAACCTGCACGCAACCTGACCTCGAGCGCTCAGTCTTCGTCTTCCCATTTGCCGATCACGGTGCCGAGCACGGTGAACGCGGTGCGGATCGGCTCGTGCTTCGGATTCAACGGCAGCAGCCAGCGTCGACCGTCCTCTTCCTTGAAGACCTTGAAGGTGGCCTCCTGGGTCGGGTCGAGCCTCGCGATGATGCGGTCACCGTTCACGGGCGCTGTTCGCAGCGTGTCGACGAAGATGATCGACTCGGCGGGATAGCTCTTCATGTACCCGCTCGGTGCGGTCATGCTGTCGCCGCGCACGCGCAGCGCATAGGTGCGGCCGGGACTGTGATGCGCGACGCAGGGAATCCATCGCTCGGCGTCGATGGCGCCTTGCGTGGCGCCATCCCATGACGCGGCCTGGGTCCATTCGATCAGGGGAACGGTGTCCGGGGTTCCGGGTTGGAAGGACGGGCTGGCCGGCGGCGTGCGGGTGACCTTGTAGGCGCCCGCGGGTTCATTGGCGTTGTCGGGCGCCATGCGCATGTGCGCGAGATCCCATGGCGCCGGGCCGTCGCCGGTGTCGAGCCAGTTGGGATCGACCCGATAGGCCCGCGCCAGCGCAAGCAGGGCCATCGAGCGGCCGGTGTCGCCGCGCTCAATCTTCGAAATGTTGGATTGCTTGACGCCTGAAGCCGCTTCGGCTTGCTTCTGAGTCATCTTGGCGTATTTGCGCGCTGCCAATGCGCGCGCTGCAATAGTCTCCATGGGCGCCGATTTAAGCGCAGGCGAATATTCGACTTGGACTTTAAAATAGTTGAAAGGGAGTATTCGCAATGAAACCACGCATCGACCGCGCGCTGTGCGCACTGTTGGCGCTGCTGTCCGCGGCAGCGTTTTTCTACGGGCTTCGCTGGCATGACGACGGACTCGCCGGCTTCGCTGTGGCTGGCCTCGTGGCCGCGGCATGCGTCGGAGGCGCGCTGTTCGACGACTGCGGGTTCAGGCGGGCGCGTGCGGTCCGGGAGGCGGTAGAGAAAGCGTCGTGCTCACACGGACGCAATCCTTGATGTGCTGCTCGCCCAGCGCGCGCAAGGCCGCATAGCCGAGTGCGGCGGAAACGATCTGCCCGGCAATGGGCACGTACTTGGCAGCCTGCTTGGCCGTGAGCTTCACGCCGGCATGCCGCGCGAGCCTGATCAGCAGGTCCCGCGTGACGAGCCGGCCGACAAGCAACGCACCCACGGTGCTGGCGGCCTTCTGGATGCGTTCGCGCTGATGCGGCGCGAGCTTTTCGACCTGGGTGACCGAAAGGCCGAACTCGGCGCTGATCTGCGGCACCAGGCGCGTGAGCAGCGCCGCGTCGGCGGCCCAGTCGATGCCCGGCAGCGGAACGGCGCTCGCCGCCGCGGCCATCAGGGCCTTGCGGCCGATCAGGCGCCGGCTGCGGTGGATGGCTGCAATTAGTTTTTCGTCGCCCTGGGCCAGTTCGATGGCTGATGGCATGCGATGGGCCTCCTTTGCAGGGTTCAGGCGGCCAGCGCCTCGAGCTGGTCCGACAGGGCCAGCCAGCGCTCCTCGAGTCGGCCGATTTCGTCGTTGAGGGCCTTGAGCCGCTTGCCGGTTTCGGCAATCTCGGCGGGCGGCAAGGGCTGCGCCAGGCGCGCCTCGAGCGCGGTGCGTTCGGTGCCGGCGGCGGCCAGACGCTCATCGACCTGGGCGATCTCGCGCTTGAGTGGCTTCGCCTGGTCGCTGCGCTGCTGGCGTCCCTGGGCGTCCTGCTTGCGCTGCTGCGGATTCCTGTTCGCGGCGGCGGGTTCGCCGGCCGCGGGCGCAGCGGCGGAAACGGCCACGGGCGCTGCAGCAGTCGCGACCGCGGCGGCCGCGTCGCGCACGGCGACCTTGGCTTCTTCCCGCAGCCGCTTGGCCTCGTCGAGCAGGTAGCGCTGGTAGTCGTCCAGGTCGCCATCGAAGTCGGCGACCACGCCGCGTCCCACGAGCCAGAATTCGTCGCACACCGAACGCAGCAGCGCACGGTCGTGGCTCACCAGCATCAGCGTGCCTTCGAACTCGTTCAGCGCCACGGCCAGGGCCTCGCGCGTGGCCAGGTCCAGGTGGTTGGTGGGCTCGTCCAGCAGCAGCAGGTTGGGGCGCTGCCACACCATCATCGCGAGCACCAGGCGCGCCTTTTCGCCGCCGCTCATGGTGCCGACGGGCTGCTTCACCATGTCGCCGCTGAAGTTGAAGCTGCCGAGGAAGCCGCGCAGCGCCTGCTCGCCGGTGCTTTCCTTCACGGCGCTGCCCAGCTCGCGGGCCATGCGCACCATGTGCTCGAGCGGGTTGTCCTGCGGGCGCAGCACGTCGAGTTCCTGCTGCGCAAAGTAGCCGATGTTGAGGCCCTTGCCTTCGGTGACCTGTCCGGCCAGCGCGCCCATTTCGCGCGCGATGGTCTTCACCAGCGTCGACTTGCCCTGGCCGTTGGCGCCCAGGATGCCGATGCGCTGGCCCGCCAGCACCGAGCGGCTCACGCCGCGCAGGATGGTCTTGGGCTCGTCGCCTTCGCCACCTTCCGGGGCCTTGTAGCCGAAGCTCGCATTGCTGATCGACAGCATCGGGTTGGGAATGTTGCCCGGCTCCTTGAATTCGAAGGTGAAGTCGGCTTCTGCGAGCAGCGGCGCGACCCTTTCCATGCGTTCCAGCGCCTTGACCCGGCTCTGCGCCTGCTTGGCCTTGCTGGCCTTGGCCTTGAAGCGGTCGATGAACTTCTGCAGGTGGGCGATCTTGTCCTGCTGCTTGGAAAACGCGACCTGCTGCTGCTCCATCTGCAGCGCGCGCATGTCCTCGAACTTGCTGTAGTTGCCGCCATAGCGCGTGAGCTGCGCATTGGCGATGTGCAAGGTCACGTCGGTCACGGCATCGAGAAACTCGCGGTCGTGGCTGATGACGATCATGGTGCCGGCGTACTTCTGCAGCCACGCTTCCAGCCAGACCAGGGCGTCCAGGTCCAGGTGGTTGGTGGGTTCGTCGAGCAGCAGCAGGTCGCTCGGGCACATCAGCGCGCGGGCCAGCTGCAGGCGCATGCGCCAGCCGCCGGAGAAGCTGTTGACGGGCCCGTCGAGCTCGTGCGACTTGAAGCCCAGCCCGAGGATCAGGGCCTGCGCGCGTGGCACGGCGTCGTGCTCGCCGGCGTCGGCCAGGTCGGTGTAGGCGTGGGCCAGTTCCATGCCGATGTCGGCGTCGTCGGGGTTGGCTTCGTAGGCGGCCTCGATGGCCGCCAGCGTCGCACGCAGCTCGGCCAGGCGGGTGTCGCCGCCCACCACGAAGTCGGTGGCCGACTCCTCGGTTTCGGGCATGTCCTGCGCCACCTGCGCCATGCGCCACTGCTTGGGCACGTAGAAGTCGCCGCCGTCTTCGTGCAGCGAGCCATTGAAGAGCGCGAACAGGGTCGACTTGCCGGCGCCGTTGCGACCCACGAGGCCGACCTTTTCACCGGGGTTGATGGTGACGGTGGCGCCGTCGAGCAGAACCTTGGCGCTGCGGCGAAGAATGACGTTTTTGAGAGTAATCATGAAATAGGAACCGTAGGAGCGATTATCCCGCCCGGCGCGAGGCGGCTTGGCGCAAAGGGACAAATGGGGACACCGCCCGGTGAAGGAAGGGCCTGCAGCCGTGGCTGCGCAAGGGCGGAAGAGGGAAGTGGCGGGCTGGCGCAGCTAACGCGCGCCGGCGCCGGCCAGCAGCGCGGCCCGGGTGACAAGCAGGACCTGGTCCTCGCCTGCGGAGGTTTCGAGCCACACGACCTCCAGCTTCGGAAACGCTGCTTCGAAGTAGTCGCGCTCGTTGCCGATCTCCAGCACCAGCACCGCTTCCTCGCTCATGCGCGAGGGCGCATCGGCAAACAGCCGGCGCACGAAGTCCATGCCGTCGGTTCCGCCCGCCAGCGCCAGCTCGGGCTCGGCGCGGTATTCGGCGGGCAGGGCGGCCATGCTCGCGCTGTTCACGTAGGGCGGGTTGCACAGCACCAGGTCGTAGGGGCCGGGCAGGTTGGCCAGGCCGTCCGATTCGACCAGCCGGATGCGGCTGTCGAGCTGGTGGCGCGTGACGTTGATGGCGGCCACCTCGAGCGCTTCGACCGACAGGTCGGCGGCATCTACGGTGATCTCCGGATAGGTCATGGCCGCGAGCACGGCCAGGCTGCCATTGCCCGTGCACAGGTCGAGCACGCGCTGCGTGTGTTCGCCGAGCCAGTAGTCGATGCTGCCGTCGGCCATCAGCTCTGCAATGAAGCTGCGCGGCACGATGGCACGCTCGTCCACGTAGAAGGGCACGCCTTGTAGCCACGCCTCCTTGGTCAGGTAGGCGGCCGGCTTGCGCGTGGCAATACGTTCGTCGAGCAGCGCGGCGACCTTGCCCGCATCGGCCGGCGAGACGGGCGTGTCCGCCACGGCATCGATGCCGTCGAGCGGCAGCTTGAGGCGCCACAGCACCAGCCAGGCGGCTTCGTCGAAGGCATTGGCGGTGCCATGGCCGAACGCAACGCCGGCGTCTTCCAACCGCTTGGCGCCAGCCTCGATCAGCTCGATGACGGTGCTCATTGCGCGAGTGCCGCTTCGAGCCGTTCCAAGGTGCGCCTGTAGATGTTCTTCAGCGTCTCGATCTCGGCCACGTCGATGTGCTCGTCGATCTTGTGGATGCTCGCGTTGACCGGGCCCAGCTCGACCACCTGCTTGCAGATCTTGGCGATGAAGCGCGCGTCGCTGGTGCCGCCGCTGGTCGAGAGCTCGGTCGCGATGCCGGTTTCATCGGCAATGGCTGCCTGCACCGACGAAACCAGTTCGCCCGGCGTGGTGAGAAAGGGCAGGCCGCCGATCGTCCAGGCCAGCGTGCAGTCGACGCCATGTGCGTCGAGCACCGCATGCACGCGCTTTTGCAACGATTCGGGTGTCGATTCGGTCGAGAAGCGGAAGTTGAAGTCGATCACCGCGCTGCCCGGGATCACGTTGCTCGCGCCGGTGCCCGAGTGAAAGTTGCTGATCTGCCAGCTGGTCGGCTGGAAGTAGGCATTGCCGGCGTCCCATCCGGCGGCCGCATTGATGGCCACCAGTTCGGCCAGCGCGGGCGCCACGGCGTGCACCGGATTCTTCGCAAGGTGCGGGTAGGCGATGTGGCCCTGCACGCCCTTGACCGTGAGCTTGCCGCTCATGGTGCCGCGGCGGCCGTTCTTGATCATGTCGCCGCAGCGCTCGACGGCCGTGGGCTCGCCCACGATGCAGTAGTCGAGCACCTCGCCGCGCGCGGCCAGGGCATTGCAGACGACGACGGTGCCATCGACGGCCGGGCCTTCCTCGTCGCTGGTGAGCAGCAGCGCGAGCGTGAGCCTGGGGTCGGGCGTGGCCTCGAGAAATTCTTCGATCGACACGACGAAGGCCGCAACCGAGGTCTTCATGTCGCACGCGCCGCGGCCATAGAGCTTGCCGTCCCGATGGGTGGGCGTGAACGGGTGGCTGGTCCACTGCTCCACCGGTCCGGTGGGCACCACGTCGGTGTGGCCTGCGAACACCAGCGTCTTGCTGCCCGATGCATGGGCGGGGCGGCGCACGGCCCAGAGGTTGGTCACGCGGAAATCGGCAGGACCGCTCTCGATGGTCTCGAGCGTGAAGCCCAGTGGCGCAAGCCGCTCGCCGAGGATCTGTTGGCAACCCGCATCCTCGGGAGTGACCGAGGGGCGCGAGATGAGTTGTTCGGCGAGCTGGAGCGTACGGGACATCGGAAAAAAGGCCGGAGAGGCCGGGTCAGAACTTCACGTCGAGCGTGATGTCGGTGAACGTGGGTTCGTCGACCTGGTCCGTCAGGCTGCGGTCTTCGGTCTTCTGCTTGGGTGCGGCGCGGTTCTGCAGCCGCCACATCAGGTTGGTGGGCGAGTCGGCCTGGGCCAGGCCCTCTTCGCGCGTTACGCGCTCTTCGGTGATGAGGCGGGCAATGTCTTCCTCGAAGGTCTGCGAACCTTCGGCCATCGACTGCTCCATGGCTTCCTTGACCGCGGAAAAATCGCCTTTCTCGATCAGCTCGGCCACCAGGGCCGTGTTCAGCATCACCTCGAGGGCCGGCACACGGCCGCCCGAGGGCGTGCGCAGCAGCCGCTGCGACACAATGGCGCGCAGCGCCGAGCCCAGGTCGCCCAGCAGCGTGGGACGCACCTCGACCGGGAAGAAGCTCAGGATGCGGTTCAGCGCGCGGTAGCTGTTGTTGGCGTGCAGCGTGGCCACGCACAGGTGGCCCGACTGCGCATAGGCAATGGCCGCGGTCATGGTCTCGCGGTCGCGGATCTCGCCGATCTGGATCACATCGGGCGCCTGGCGCAAGGCATTCTTGAGCGCCACCTGCAGTGATTCGGTGTCGCTGCCCACGTCGCGCTGGTTCACCAGCGATTTCTTGTTGGTGTAGGTGAACTCGATCGGTTCTTCCACCGTGAGGATGTGTCCCGTGGCGTGCTCGTTGCGGTAGTCCAGCATCGAGGCCAGGGTGGTGGTCTTGCCCGCGCCGGTGGCACCGACCATCAGGATCAGGCCGCGCTTCTCCATGATCAGCGTCTTGAGGATGTCGGGCAGGTTCAGGTCGGCAAAGCTCGGAATGGTGGAGGCAATGTGCCGCACCACCACCGCGTAGCTGCCGCGCTGGCGCATGGCGCTGATGCGGTAGTTGCCCGCCCCCTCGAGCATCACGGCCATGTTGAGCTCGCCCTTGTTCTCCAGCTCCTGAATGCGGGCTTCGGGCACCACTTCGGCCAGCAGCGCGATCGGGGCGGTGGCCGGCAGCACCTGTGCGTTGATCGGCACGCAGGTGCCGTTGATGCGCATCAGCACCGGGGAGTGCGCAGAGAGATAGATGTCGGAGGCCTTGCGCTCGGCCATCAGACGAAGGATTCGCTCCATCATGTTCATCGCTCTCTCTCCTCGGTGCTGTTGTTTTTTAACGGTGCAAGGGCAGGGCCTGCCGATCAGTCGCGCAGCAGGTCGTTCAGGCTGGTCTTGGAACGCGTTTGCGCATCGACGGTCTTGACGATGATGGCCGCGTAGGTGCTGTAGTCCTGGCCCGACTTGGTCTTCTTGGGCAGGTTGCCGCTGATCACCACGCTGCCCGACGGCACGCGGCCGAACAAAGTCTCGCCGGTGTCGCGGTTGAAGATGGGCGTGCTCTGGCCGATGTACACGCCCATGCCGAGCACCGAGTTTTCTTCGATGACCACGCCCTCGACCACTTCGGAGCGGGCGCCGATGAAGCAGTTGTCCTCGATGATGGTCGGGCCTGCCTGCAGCGGCTCGAGCACGCCGCCGATGCCGACGCCGCCCGACAGGTGCACGTTGGCGCCGATCTGCGCGCACGATCCCACGGTGGCCCAGGTGTCGACCATGGTGCCTTCACCCACGTAGGCGCCGATGTTCACGTACGAGGGCATCAGGATCGCACCCTTGGCGATGTAGCTGCCGCGGCGCGCCACGGCCGGCGGCACGATGCGCACGCCCGATTCCTTCAGCTCGCCGGCCGACAGGTGCGAGAACTTGGTCGGCACCTTGTCGTAGAAGCCCAGCGAGCCGGCCTGGATCTGCTCGTTGTCCTTCAGGCGGAACGACAGCAGCACGGCCTTCTTGATCCACTGGTGCACGGTCCACTTGCCCACGCTTTCGCGCGTGGCGACGCGCAGCTTGCCGTTGTTGAGTTCGGAAATCACGTGCTCGACGGCCTCGCGCACTTCGGCCGGGGCGACGCTGGGCGAGATGTTGGCGCGGTCTTCCCACGCGGCGTCGATGGTTTGTTGCAGTTGCTGGGTCATGGAGAAGTCTCGTGTGAAAAATGGAGCCGGGAATGCAGCGGTTCAGCCCTGGCCAGGCCGGCCGGATCGCACGAAGCGGACGATGCGTTCGGCGGCTTCCACGCATTCGGCCGTTTCGGCCACCAGGGCCATGCGGATGCGGCCACGGCCGGGGTTGGCGCTGTGTGCCGTGTCGCGCGCCAGATAGCTCCCCGGCAGAACCGTCACATTGTATTGAGCGTGGAGCGCGCGGGCGAAGGATTCGTCGTCGCCAGCCCACACTTCGGGCACCCCGGCCCAGAGGTAGAAGCTGGCGTCGGGCAGGCGCACGTCGAGCACCGGTTCGAGCAGCGGCGTCACGGCCGCGAACTTGGCGCGGTACTTGGCGCGGTTCTCGGCCACATGGGCCTCGTCGCCCCAGGCCGCGATGCTGGCCGCGGCCACGGTGCCGCTCATGGCGCTGCCGTGGTAGGTGCGGTAAAGCAGAAAGCTCTTGATGACGGCCGCGTCGCCCGCCACGAAACCGCTTCGCAGGCCCGGCACGTTGCTGCGCTTGGACAGCGAGGTGAGCGCAATCAGGTTCCTGAAATCGCTGCGGCCGAGCTGGGCTGCGGCTTCGAGTCCGCCGAGCGGCGGCTCGTCGCGAAAGTAGATTTCGCTGTAGCACTCGTCGGCCGCGATCACGAAGCCGTAGCGGTCCGACAGGGCGAAGAGCTTCTTCCATTCGTCCAGCGACATCACGGCGCCCGTGGGATTGCCGGGCGAGCAGACGAACACCAGCTGGGTGCGCTCCCAGACGGCTTCGGGCACGCTGTCCCAATCGACTGCGAAGTTGCGCGACGGAACGCTCGGTACGTAGTAGGGCTCGGCGCCCGAGAGCAGGGCCGCGCCTTCGTAGATCTGATAGAACGGATTGGGCGACACCACCACTGGCGCAGGGCTCTTGCTGTCGTCCACCACCGTTTGCGCGAGCGAGAACAGCGCCTCGCGCGAGCCGTTGACCGGCAGCACCTGCGTGGCAGGGTCCAGCTGCAGCGCGTAGCGGCGCTGCAGCCAGTCGGTGAAGGCGGTACGCAGCGCCAGGGTGCCCGCCGTGGCCGGGTAGGCCGCCAGCGTGGCCATGCTCGCGGCCAGCGCATCCTTGATGAAGGCCGGCGTGGCGTGCTTGGGTTCGCCGATGCCGAGGCTGATGGGCGAGAAATCCGGGTGGGGCGTGATGCCCTCGAAAAGGCGCCGCAGCCGCTCGAACGGATAGGGCTGGAGCTTGGAAAGCAGGGGGTTCATGGAGAGCGATTATCGGCGACGGTCGCCGGCCGCTCGGGCCCCGGCGTCAGGTGCCGCTGCGCCGGTAGAACGCCAGCGAGCCGGCCAGCGCCAGCAGCATCGCGCCGCAGGTGCGGTCGATCCAGCGGCCGGCCGCGGCCGTCAGCAGCCGCATGGCCCGCGCACCCACGAAGGCGTAGACCAGCATCACCGATGCGTCCAGCGAGGCGAACAGCACCGAGATGATGGCGTACTGCATGCCCTGCGCGGCCGCCGGGTCGATGAACTGCGGCATCAGCGCCGAGCAGAACAGGTAGCCCTTGGGGTTGGTGACCGCCACCAGGAACGACTTGAGAAAGACCTTGCGGCCGTCCCCATTCGTGCCGGTGCCCGGCTCCCCTGCTGCGGCGCGCGGCGCGTCGAAGCTGCCGCCCCTGGAGCGGAGCATCCGGATGCCCAGCCATGCCAGGTACACGGCACCCACCCACTTGAGCATGGAGAACCAGAACTCAGAGGCCGCCAGCAGCGCGCCCAGGCCCAGCGCCACCGCGCCGACCAGGACAAAGTCGGACAGCACCGCGCCCAGGATGCCAGGCAGCGCGCCGCGCACGCCGCGCCGCGATCCGTTGCTCAGCGCCAGCAGCACCGTGGGGCCCGGCGTTGCGATGGCGGCCAGCGCGACGATGGAGAACAGCAGGGCGGTGGCGAGCGTCATGGCAGCGGGCTTCCCTTTACAAGTTCAGGGTTTCAGATTTTCTTGACCAGCACCTGGCTCTTGCGGTCCCAGTTGTACTTGCGCTTGCGGGCCTCGGGCAGCCAGTCCGGGTTGACCTGCTGGAAGCCGCGCTTGAGGAACCAGTGCATGGTGCGGGTGGTGAGCACGAAGATGCTTTCCAGGCCCATGGCCTTGGCGCGGTGCTCGATGCGCTTGAGGATGCGTTCGCCGTCGCCCTGCGATTGCGACTGCGGCGAGACGGTCAGCGCGGCCATCTCGGCGGTCTTGGCCTCGGGGTAGGGGTAGAGCGCCGCGCAGCCGAAGATCACGCCGTCGTGCTCGATGACCGTGTAGTGGCCCACGTCGCGCTCGATCTCGGTGCGGTCGCGCTTGACCAGCGTGCCGTCGCGCTCGAAGGGCTCGATCAGCTGCAGGATGCCGCCGATGTCGTCCACCGTGGCTTCGCGCAGGCTTTCGAGCTTTTCGTCGATCACCATGGTGCCGACGCCGTCGTGCACGTACACCTCCAGCAGCAGCGCGCCGTCCAGCGCAAACGGCAGGATGTGGTTGCGCTCCACGCCGCCCTTGCAGGCCTTGACGCAGTGCTGCAGGTAGAAGGCGGTGTCGGTGGGCTTCTGCGGCGGCGGCAGCGAGGCCAGCAGCTTCTCGGCCGCGGCGAGCGGCAGCTCGGTGTCGATGGGGTTGTCTTCGCTCTCGGGCAATTCGCTGTCGATGCGGATGCCGGGAATCTCGGTCAGGAAGATCAGCTTGTCGGCCTGGATCGAGATGGCGACGCTGGTGGCAACCTCTTCCATCGTCAGGTTGAAGGCCTCGCCGGTGGGCGAGAAGCCGAAGGGCGACATCAGCACCATGGCGCCGAAATCGAGCGTGCGGCGGATGCCCACGGCGTCCACCTTGCGCACCAGGCCCGAATGCTTGAAGTCGACCCCGTCGACCACGCCCACGGGCCGGGCGGTGATGAAGTTGCCCGAGATCATGCGCACCGTCGAGCCCGCCATCGGCGTGTTCGGCAGGCCCTGGCTGAAGGCGGCCTCGATCTCGTAGCGCAGCTGGCCGGCCGCTTCCTGGGCCGAATCGAGCGCCACCTCGTCGGTGATGCGGATGCCGTGCGAGTAGCGCGCCTCGTGCCCCTTGGCCGCGAGCTGCTCGTTGACCTGGGGTCGGAAGCCGTGCACCAGCACGATCTTGACGCCCATGCTCTGGATGAGCGCCAGGTCTTGCGCAATGTTCTGCAGCTTGCCCGCCGCGATCGCCTCGCCCGCCAGGGCGACCACGAAAGTCTTGCCGCGGTGCGTGTGGATGTAGGGCGCGACCGAGCGGAACCAGGGCACGAAGGTGAAGTTGAAAACGGTGGACATGGAACGCGATTGTGCATTCTTGAAGGGCGGTTCGCGCGGGGCGGGCGATCGGGCGATGGGCCGGGCCGCTCCCAGAGCGGCGTGCAACCGTGGCGGCGCGCACCGATAATCGACGGTTTGCCCGCCGCGCCTTCGCGAATCAGCTTTTCCCTTGACGACCACGACACCTTCCGCACCCTTGCGCATCGACTTCCCCGAGTCGCTCCCGGTCTCCGCCCGGCGCGACGAGATCATGGCCGCCATCGAGGCGCACCAGGTGGTGATCGTCTGCGGCGAAACCGGCTCGGGCAAGACCACGCAGCTGCCGAAGATCGCGTTGGCGCTCGGCCGCGGCAAGCTCAATGCGCCGCCGGGCAAGGGCCGGCTCATCGGCCACACCCAGCCGCGCCGCATCGCCGCCAGCTCGGTGGCCAAGCGCATCGCCGAAGAACTGAAGACGCCGCTGGGCGACGTGGTCGGCTTCAAGGTGCGCTTCCAGGACCGGCTGAGCCGCGACGCCTCGGTCAAGCTCATGACGGACGGCATCCTGCTCGCAGAGACGCAGACCGATCCGCTGCTCAAGGCCTACGACACGCTGATCATCGACGAGGCGCACGAGCGTTCGCTGAACATCGACTTCCTGCTGGGCTACCTGCGCGAGATTCTTCCACGCCGGCCCGACCTGAAGGTGATCGTCACCTCGGCCACCATCGACGCCGACCGCTTCGCGCAGCACTTTGCGTCAAGAGGGGGTCCAGCGCCGATCATCTATGTGTCGGGCCGCACCTTTCCGGTCGAGCAGCGCTATCGCCCCTTCGAGGAATCGCGCGAGCACGACCTGAACGACGCCATTGCCGATGGCGTCGACGAACTCTGGCGCGATCCGCACAACGCGGGCGACATCCTGGTGTTCCTCCCCGGCGAGCGCGAGATCCGCGAGGCGGCCGACCACCTGCGCCGCCACCTGAGCCACCAGCCGCTGCTGCGCAATGCCGAGGTGCTGCCGCTGTTCGCGCGGCTGTCGGGCCCCGAGCAGGACCGCATCTTCGACGGCCACACCGGGCGGCGCATCGTGCTGGCGACCAACGTGGCGGAAACTTCGCTCACCGTGCCGGGCATCCGCTACGTGATCGACACCGGCACCGCGCGCGTCAAGCGCTACAGCTTCCGCAGCAAGGTCGAGCAGCTGCTGGTCGAGCCGATCAGCCAGGCCGCGGCCAACCAGCGTGCCGGCCGCTGCGGCCGCGTGGCCAACGGCATCTGCATCCGGCTCTACGACGAGAAAGACTTCGAAGGCCGCCCGCGCTTCACCGACCCTGAGATCCTGCGTTCCTCGCTGGCGGGCGTCATCCTGCGGATGAAGTCGCTGCGCCTGGGCGACGTGGCACGTTTTCCGTTCCTGGAAGCACCGTCGCCGCGCGCCATTGCCGACGGCTACCAGCTGCTCAACGAACTCGGCGCGGTCGATGATGCGAACGAGCTCACGGCCACCGGCGCCGAACTCGCCAAGCTGCCGCTCGATCCGCGCGTGGGCCGGATGATCCTGGAGGCGCGCACGCGCGGCGCGCTCGAGGAAGTGCTGGTCATCGCGTCGGCCCTCAGCGTGCAGGACGTGCGCGACAGGCCGATGGACGCGCAGCAGCAGGCCGACCAGGCGCATTCGAAATTCGACGACGAGAAGAGCGAGTTCAGTGGCTACCTGCGGCTGTGGAAATGGATTGCCGATGCGCGCGGCGGCCATGGGGATACGCACAAGCTCAGCAACCGGCAGTACGAGCAGCTGCTGCGCCAGAACTTCATCAACATCCGCCGCGTGCGCGAATGGCGCGACATCCATTCGCAGCTGCTCACGGTGGTGACCGAGCACAAGTGGCGCATCAACGCGGAGCCGGCGGGGTACGAGCCGCTGCACTTGTCGATGCTCGCGGGCCTGCTCGGCAACGTTGGCTGGAAGCTCGAGGACGACGAGGCCTACCTCGGTGCGCGCGGCATCAAGTTCTACAAGCACCCCGGTGCGCACCTGAAGAAGAAGCCTGGCCGCTGGATCGTCGCGGCCGAGCTGGTCGAAACCACGCGCCTTTTCGGCCGCGGCATCGCCAACATCGAGCCGCAGTGGCTCGAGCAGGTGGCGGGCCACCTGCTGAAGAAACAGCTGCTCGATCCGCATTGGGAGAAGAAGGGCGCGCAGGTTTCCGCACTGGAGCGCGCGACGCTCTACGGACTCGTGGTCTACAGCGGCCGCCGCGTCGATTTCACCAAGGTCGATCCGGTAGCGGCGCGCGAGATTTTCATCCGCGAAGCGCTGGTCGCGGGGCAATGGGAGAGCAAGTTCCCGTTCCTCGTGGCCAACCGCAAGCTGGTGCGCGAGGTCGAAGGGCTGGAGCACAAGTCGCGCCGGCAGGACGTGCTGGTCGACGACGAACTGATCTTCGCCTTCTACGACGCGCAGCTGCCTGCCGACGTGGCGAGCGGCATCACCTTCGAGAACTGGTACCGCCATGCGTCCAGGGAGCAGCCGCGCCTGCTCTTCCTGACGCGCGAGGAGCTGATGCGCCACCAGGCGGCAGGCATCACCACGCAGTCCTTTCCGTCGACGCTCCGGCTCGGCGGTGTCGATTGCGCGGCCACCTACCTGCACGAACCCGGCGATGCGAAGGACGGCCTCACGGTCAGCGTGCCGCTCTTCGTGCTCAACCAGGTGAGCGAAGAGCGCTGCGAATGGCTGGTGACGGGCATGCTCAAGGACAAGATCCAGGCGCTGCTCAAGAGCCTGCCGCAGCGCCCGCGCTCGCGGCTGGTGCCGCTGCCCGATTCGGCGGCAAAGCTGGCGGAAGAACTCTCGGCGCCCGAAGTGTTCGGCCACGGCTCGCTGACCGACGTGCTGCTCAAGCGTGTGCGCGATGCCACGAGCATCGACGTGAAGCGCGCCGACTTCAAGCTCGACATGCTGCCGCCGCACCTCTTCATGAACCTGCGCATCGTGGACGAGCATGGCCGCCAGTTGGGCATGGGGCGCAACCTGGGCGCGCTGAAAGCCGAACTAGGCGCGCAGGCGCGAGGCGCTTTCCAGGCGCTGGCCGGGCTCAACGTCAAGGCGTCGCCCGACCGCAAGCCCGCGCAAGCCGCCGAAGGCCAGGCGCCGGCCAAGGGCCATGCCGCCGCGGCGGCTCCGGCAACGCCGAGCCTGCCCGCAGGCCAGCGCTACACCAGCTGGAGCTTCGGCGAGCTGCCCGAGCTGATGGAAGTGCGGCGCGGCGCGCAGTCGCTCATCGGATTTCCCGCGCTGCGGGACGAAGGCGACGCGGTCACCATCGAGGTGTTCGATGAGCCCGCCGTGGCGGCCTCGAAGCATCGCGCGGGTCTGCGCCGCCTGTTCGCGCTGCAGCTCAAGGATGCGCTCAAGTACCTCGAGAAGAACATCCCCGATCTGCAGAAGATGGCGGTGGCCTACATGCCGCTGGGCACCTCCGAGGAGCTGCGCACGCAGATCATCGACGTGGCCATCGACAGGGCCTTCCTTCAGGAGCCGCTGCCTGCCGACGAATTCGCCTTCAAGCGCCGCCTCGAGGAAGGCCGGGGCCGGCTCACGCTGATCGCGAACGAGGTGGCACGGCTCGCCTCGTCGATCCTCGTCGAGTACGCCGCCGCCGCGCGCAAGATCAAGGACACGAAGATCCAGCCCGAAGCCGTACAGGACGCCGCGCAGCAATTGCAGCGCCTGGTAGGCAAGCGCTTCATCGCGGACACGCCGTGGACGCAGCTGCAGCATTTCGCGCGCTATCTCAAGGCGATCGTGCTGCGGCTGGACAAGTTGCGCGCCGATCCCGCGCGCGACGCCGCCAAGCTGGCCGAGCTGCGGCCGCAGGAGCAGCGCTACTGGCGGCTGGTGGCGGAGCGCAAGGGCGCGGTGGACGAGCGCATGCTCGAGTTCCGCTGGCTGCTCGAGGAACTCCGCGTGAGCTTCTTCGCGCAGGAGCTGCGCACGCCGCAGCCGGTCAGCATCAAGCGGCTGGACAAGGCCTGGGCCCAGCTGCAGGCCTGACCCCGCGAACGCTGCGCAAGGACGAAAAAAAGCCCGCTTGTCGGCGGGCTTCTTTCAGGTGCGCGAAGTGTCCGGAAGCTCTATATGCGTCCCATGAGCACCAGGATGATGACGATCAGCAAGACCAGGCCCAGGCCGCCGCTGGGCCAATAGCCCCAGCTCCGGCTGTAGCCCCAGCTCGGCAGCGCGCCTATCAACAGCAAGATCAAAACGATCAGCAGAATGAACGAGAGGGACATGCTTATCTCCTGGACTTTTGTTGTTACGAGGCTGCATGCTCGCTGTCCAGGGGCGCAATACACGCCGGAAAGCCGCTCCTTCGGCGGTCAGGACTATCCTACCGGCGGCGTCGGCTTTATAGCCGTGCGAGGCGGTCCAGCGCGCTGAGCAACGTCTCGTCCTTCTTGGCAAAGCAGAAGCGCACCACGCGCTGGTCGAAACCGTTGCCATAGAAAGCCGACAGCGGAATGGCCGCGACGCCGATCTCCCGGGTCAGCCACAGGCAGAAGTCGGCTTCCGAAAGCTCGCTCACCGCCGAGATGTCCACGCACTGGAAGTAGCTGCCCTCGCTGCGCAGCAGCTTGAAGCGGGTCTTTTCGGCCAGGCCGGCGGCAAACAGGTCGCGCTTTCGCTGGTAGAAGGCCGGCAGCTCCAGGTAGGGCACGGCATCGCCCATGTACTGCGCGAGCGCATGCTGCATCGGCGTGTTGACGGTGAACACGTTGAACTGGTGCACCTTGCGGAACTCGGCCATCAGCGGTGCCGGCGCGGCCACGAAGCCGACCTTCCAGCCGGTGACGTGGTAGGTCTTGCCGAAGCTGCTCACGATGAAGCTGCGCGCGGCCAGGCCCGGAAAGCGCGCCACGCTTTCGTGCTGCGCGCCGTCGTAGACCATGTGTTCGTACACCTCGTCGGCAATCACGAACACGTCGGTGGGGGCGAGCAGCTCCTCGAGCTTGCGCATCTCGGCCGCTGTCCACACCGTGGCGCTCGGGTTGTGCGGCGTGTTGACGATGATGGCGCGCGTGCGCGGCGACAGCGCCGCGGCAATCTTGTCGAAGTCGGGCCGGAAGGTGCCGGGCACGAGCGGCACGCGCACCACGCTGCCGCCCGCCAGTTCGATGTTGGGCACGTAGCTGTCGTAGCAGGGCTCCAGCACGATCACCTCGTCGCCCGCGCGCACCACGGCGAGGATGGCCGTGATGATCGCCTGCGTGGCACCCGCGGTCACCGTGATCTCGTCGGCGGCGCTGTAGTTGTGGCCGTAGAGCGCAGAGATCTTGCCGGCAATCGCCTGGCGAAGGGCCGGGATTCCGGGCATCGGCGGGTACTGGTTGTGGCCCGCTGCCATGGCCGCCGTCACGTCTTCGAGCAGCTTCGGGTCGCAGTTGAAGTCGGGAAAGCCCTGGCCCAGGTTCACCGCGTTCTTTTCGGCCGCCAGGGCCGACATCACGGTGAAGATGGTGGTGCCGACGGCAGGCAGCTTGGTGCCGATGGCTGGCGTGCGTGGGGAAGAAGGAACGGTGCTCATGGTCGTGGTCTTCAGAGTTCGTAGTCTTGCTGATGGCCGCTCAGGGCCTTGGCGATCAGGTTGCGGTCGAGCCGGTCGGACAGCAGCTCGGCGAACTTGAATACGAAGTTTCGCAGGTAGGCGCTGCGCTTGAACGCCACGCGCGCGATGTTCTGTCCGAACACATGGCCCATGGGCCGCACCACGAGATCGGCGTTCGACTCGTCGCGCACCGCCATCTCGGCCACGATGCCCACGCCCAGGCCGAGCCGCACATAGGTCTTGATCACGTCGGAGTCGATGGCTTCGAGCGCGATGCGCGGCGTGAGCTTCTTCTGCGCAAAGGCATGGTCGATGCGCGTGCGGCCGGTGAACGACGGGTGGTAGGTGATGATGGGTTCGAGCGCCAGGTCCTCGAGCGAGATGCGGTCCTTGCCGGCCAGCGGATGGTCCTTGGGGAGCACCAGCACGTGCTGCCACTCATAGCAGGGCAGCGTCACCAGCTCGGTGTAGTCGGCCAGCGATTCGGTCGCAATGCCCACCTCGGCGATCTCGTCGATCACCATGCGCGCCACCTGGTCGGGCGAGCCCTGGTGCAGGCTCACGTTGACCTTGGGGTAGGCCTCGCGCAACCTGGCCACCGGCACCGGTAGCACGTAGCGCGCCTGGGTGTGCGTGGTGGCGATCGAAAGGGTGCCGCTGTCTTGCGCGCTGAACTGCTCGCCGATGCGCTTCAGGTTGCCGACTTCGCGCATGATCAGCTCGATGCTGGCAATGACATGCTGGCCCGGCTCGGTCACCCGCTTGAGGCGCTTGCCGTGGCGGGCGAAGATCTCGACGCCGAGTTCTTCCTCGAGCTCGATGATGGCCTTGGACACCCCCGGCTGCGAGGTGTGGAGCGCCTTGGCGGCTTCCGTGAGGTTCAGGTTGCGCCGCACGGCTTCCTGGACAAACTTGAACTGGTGCAGATTCATATCAAATTCCGTCTTATTGCGGAATTCATTATGCCTTCGGAGTCTATGGAAATAGCTGCGAATTCAAGATTTGGTGGCAATTCTGGCAAGCAATTCGACCAGCTCGGGTTCCTCGCCGACGATGTTGGCCAACTGGATCTCGACGTCTGGCCAGTTGCCCCTCAACGCGTCGACCTGCAAGGGCAGATCCTCGCGCGCGTGCTTTCCCATGCCAAGGAACAGCGGAACGATCCGCAGCGCCCGTGCGCCGCTGGCGATCAACGCCGCCGCGGCGGTGCGCAGGTCGGGTGCGGCCAGTTCCATGTAGGCGCAAACCACGCGGGCCTGGGGGTCGAGCGCAGTGACGCGCGCGGCCACGGCCTCGATCGGCGCACGCCAGCGCTCGTCGCGCGAACCATGGGCCAGCAGGATGATGCCCCTCGCTTTGTCGGCTGCCATCTTCTTCTCGTCTATCTTCGAAGAACCAGCCAGCTGAACGCGGCAAGCGACATGACCGAATAGATGAGGCCCGGTGCCGCGGCCGTGAGCCATGGCGACCAGTTGCTGAGGTTGCCGAGGTAGCCGAACACGTTGTTCAGCAGGAAGAAGCTGATGCCGATCATCACGCCGCCGAACACATAGGTGGTGATGCCGGCCTGGCGGAAGTGCAGGTAGGCGAAGGGCAGCGCGAGCACCACCATCACGAGGCAGGACAGCGGGTAGAAGACCTTGCGCCAGAACTGGATCTCGTAGCGCTGCGCAGTCTGGCCGTTGGCATCGAGATGGCGGATGTAGTCGAACAGGTCGATCGTGCCCATGCGGTCCGGCCGGAGCAGTGCCACCGACACCATCTCGGCGGTGAGCGTGGTCGGCCAATCGAGTTGCGGCACCTTGGTGGTGACGATGCGGGCCTTGTCGGCGGCGGCGCGCGTGTCGTAGTCCTGCAGTTCGACGTCCGAGAGCTCCCAATGGTCGTCGAAGATGCGCGCCGAACCCGCGACCAGCTGCTTGCGCACATAGCCGTTGGCATCGAACTCGAAGATGCGCGCGTTCTTCAGCGAGCCATCGCGTGCGATGGACAGCACGTTCACGGCATAGGACACGTTCTCGCGCTTCTCCTTGAGCCACGCGCCGGTATTGCCCACGAGCGAATACGAGCCCTGGTAGCGCGACTTGAGCAGCTGGCCGGTGCGTTCGGACACCGGCGCGATGTAGTCCCCGATGGCAAAGGTCAGCACGACGAAGCCGAGCCCGAGCAGAAGCAGGGTGCGCAGCGCCCGCCAGGGACCGAGGCCGCTGGTGCGGAGAATGGTGTATTCGGAGCTTTGCGCAAGGCGCGCCATCACGAAGATGCAGCCGATCAGCACGGTGATGGGGAGCAGCTCGTACAGGTGGCTCGGAATCAGCAGGGCCACGTAGATCAGCGCCTGCGCGGGACCGTAGGCCAGGCTTTCGGGCTTGCCGATGGACTGCAGTTCGTCGACGAAGTCGAAGAAGAAGAACAGGCTCAGGAAGCCGAGGGTCACGAAAGCCACGGCTTTCAGTGCCTCGACGTAGATCAGGCGTCGGATTGTTTTCACGAGGGATCGATTTTTGCGGGCTGGGACGGCAGGCCGCCGGCGATCACGCGATCGTTGTTGCGCCGCCGGCCCCAGTTGTTGTTGCGCAGGAACAGCCACGCCACGCCGATCAGCAGCACGCCGCCGTGCAGCAGCAGCATGAAGGAGCCCATGCCGAAGCGGCCGGAACTGATCCAGCTCTGGCCGAGGTTGAGCATGTTGTAGTAGACGACGAAGGCGAACAGCGCGAACAGCAGGTTGCCGCTTCGCCCCACCCGCGGGTTGACGCTGGAGACGGTCAGTGCGAGCAGCACGAAATTGATGGCCGCCAGCAGCATGCCGACCCGCCAGGCCAGTTCGCCCCGGCTTGCGTCTCCGGGCTCGCGCAGGAGCTGGAGCGTGGGCTTGGCGCGCGCAGGGGTGGCATCGCCGTCCAGGGCCGCATTGCCGCCGGCGCGCGTGCCGTAGGTCTCGAACTCACTGATCTTGAGGCCCGAGGTGGGCAGCAGCGGACGCTCCAGGCGCTGGCCGTTGCTCAGCATCAGGAAGCGGTTCTCGCCGAGGTTCTCGATGCGGCCGCTGCGCGCGGAGGTGGTGATCTGCAGCCCGCGCTCGATCGCCCAGATGAACACGTTGGTCGCGGTGGCGCCGTCCGGCGTGTCCTTGTCGATGAAGAAGACGCGCATTCGCCCCGAGGATTCGCGGAACTCGCCCGGCGTGACGCGTTCGATGTCGCTGCGCCTTTCGTACTGCGCGCGCATGCCGATGGTCTGCGAGTTGGCCCATGGCCAGCCCAGCAGCGCCATGACGGCGATCAGCGCGAGCACCGGCCAGGCAAAGCGAAACAGCGGCTGCACGAAGTCGGCGAGCCCGCGCCCGCTGGAGAACCAGATCACCATCTCGCTGTCGCGGTACATGCGCGACAGCGTGCCCACAATGGCGATGAACAGGCTCAGGCTCAGGATGGTCGGCATGTAGCCGAGCACCGTGTAGGCCATCACCAGGAACACTTCGGACGGGTTCACGCTGCCCTTGGAGGCGAGCCCGAGGGTGCGGATGAGCATCATGGTCATCACGATGGTGACCAGGACAACGAGGGTCGCTCCGAAGCTGCGCGACAGCTCCTTGCGTAGGGAAGAATGGAATAACATCGTTCGAGGAAAAAAAGGATTATGGACTTTCAGCTCAAGACCCTCACCGTGGCCCGCGCAGCGGCCGAAAAATCCGACCTGCTGATCGTGCTCGTCGGCAGCGCTCCCCTCACCGCCAAGGACCCGCTTTCCGCCCTGATTGCCAGCGCCCGCAAGGCCGGCGACCTGCCCGACAAGGCGGGCAAGCTGCTCTCCCTCTACCAGCCCGACGAAGTGGTGGCCCCTCGCGTCGTGCTTGCCGCCATCGGCGACGGCAAGCCCGCGTCGGTGCGCAGCGGCGTCATTGCGGCGGTCAACGCGGCCAAGGCCAACGGGCCCAAGCGCGTCACCATGGTTTTCGCGCAGGACGCCGATGGCGCCGCAGTGGCCGGTGCCGTTGCCGCGGCGGCCGACGCGAGCTATGTCTATACCACCACCAAGCCCTCGAACGGCGAGAACGGACGCACCATCCGCAACCTCACGCTCGGCCTGCCCAACGCCGCGGCGCTGGGCAAGGCCTTCGACGAGGCCCGTGCCACGGTCGCCGGCATCGAGTTCGCCAAGGAATGGGGCAACCGCCCCGGCAACTATTGCACGCCCACCTTGCTGGCCGATGCGGCCAAGGGCCTCGGCAAGCTGCCTCGCATCAAATGCGAGGTGCTCGGCCCCAAGGAGGTGCAGAAGCTCGGCATGGGTTCGTTCGCGGCCGTGGCGCAAGGCTCGGCCGAGCCGCTGCGTTTCATCGTGCTGCGCTACCAGGGCGGTCCCAGGGACCAGGCGCCCGTGGTGCTGGTCGGCAAGGGCATCACCTTCGATACCGGCGGCGTCTCGCTCAAGCCGGCCGCCGAAATGGACGAGATGAAGTTCGACATGTGCGGCGCGGCCAGCGTGCTGGGCACCTTCCGCGCGCTGGGAGAAATCCAGCCGGCCATCAACGTGGTGGGCCTCGTGCCCACCTGCGAGAACATGAACGACGGCCGCGCCATCAAGCCCGGCGACGTGGTCACCAGCATGAGCGGCCAGACCATCGAGGTGCTCAATACCGATGCCGAAGGGCGCCTCATCCTGTGCGACGCACTGACGTACGCCAAGCGCTTCGAGCCGGCCGCCGTGATCGACATCGCGACGCTCACCGGCGCGTGCGTGGTGGCACTGGGCGGCGTGCGCAGCGGTCTTTTCACCGCCGACGAAACACTGGCCGCGGCGCTGCAGGCCGCAGGCGAGGAATCGCAGGACCGCTGCTGGCGCCTGCCGCTGGACGACGAATATGCCGAAGGCCTGAAGAGCAACTTCGCCGACGTGGCCAACGTGGCGGGCCGGGCCGGCGGAGCGATCACCGCGGCCAAGTTCCTGCAGCGCTTTGCCGGCGATTTCGCCTGGGCGCACCTGGACATCGCCGGTACGGCCTGGAAGAGCGGGGCGGCCAAGGGCTCCACGGGCCGCCCGGTCGGGCTGCTGGTGTCCTATCTCATGGCGCGCGCCCGCGGCGATGCGGCAGCGGCAGCCGCGGCGCCAAAGGCCGCACGCAAGAGCACCGGTTCGGCCAGCCGAAAGGCTCGGTCTGCACAGTGACCGAAATCGGCTTTCATTTCAATGCGCCGGACAAGCTGAACTACGCCTGCCGGCTGGTTCGCAAGGCCGTGAACGCGCGCGGCCTCCAGGTGGTCGTGGTGGGCGAGGCGCAGATGCTCCAGGCAATGGATGCCGCGCTCTGGCAGCTGTCGCCTTCGGACTTCATCGCCCATTGCCACGCCGATGCGCCAGCCCACGTGGTCGCGCGCTCGCCGGTGGTTCTTGCAGCCGGCAGCGGCGACGCGGCATCGCTGCCGCACCGCGAAATGCTCGTGAACCTGGGGGCCGAGGTCCCCGCGGGATTCGAGCGCTTCGAGCGCCTGATCGACATCGTGAGCGACGACCCGGAAGACCGGCAGATCGGCCGCTCGCGGTGGCGGCACTATGCGGACCGGGGCTACACCATCCAGCCGCACGACTTTGCAAGGAGCGCTTCCTGATGGCCAGCACGCTGCGTACACCGCCCCGGTTCGTTCCCACATTGACCACGGTGCTCGACCTGCCCGCAGAGGCTGCCCAGGCCGGCGCGGCCGAGCCGGCGAGCCCTCCGGCCGCCGCGCCGCCGCCGCCGGTCGACCTGGCCGAAGCCGTTGCGCTGCCCCCGGCCGAGCAGCGCTCCGATGCCGAGATCGTCCGCCTCGAAGAGCAGCTTCTGCACCGCGTGCTGCAGCGTGTCGACCTCTCGCTGGAAGAGCGCTTGAGCGACACGGTCTCCGCGGCCGTGCAGCAGCAACTCGATGCGATGGTGCCCCGGTTGCGCCAGGAAATCGAGGCCGTATTGCATGCCTTGGTGATCGAGGCAATGGCCGCCGAGCTCTCCGAAAACACAGGGTCTGTGCCAACTTCCGGCGCATAGAGCTTCAGCTAAACTGCGCGCCAGGTCGGTAGGCGGGAGGGTGCCGCTGGTCTGCGGCGCGGAACTTGCGAGGTCTGCGCGCCCGGATCGAACGACCGGTTTTTGCTTTATTCATCAATGTTCTGGAGGTTCTCATGCAATTGAAATGGACTGCGGTCGCACTGGCTGCTCTCACGCTTGTGGCTTGCGGCAAGAAGGAAGAAGCTGCTGCTCCGGCCGCCCCGGCGCCCACGGCAGCGGCCCCCGCACCTGCAGCGCCTCCGGCTGACGCCCTGATCGTGAAGATCGGCCACGTCGGTCCCACCAGCGGCGCCATTGCCCACCTTGGCAAGGACAACGAGTTCGGCGCCAAGATGGCCATCGAAGACCTGAACGCCAAGGGCCTCAAGATCGGCGACAAGGTTGCCAAGTTCGAACTGCTCGCAGAAGACGACGCCGGCGATCCGAAGCAAGGCACGGCCGTGGCCCAGAAGCTGGTCGACAGCAAGGTCAACGGCATCGTGGGCCACCTGAATTCGGGCACCACCATTCCCGCTTCCAAGCTCTACAGCGACGCTGGCATTCCGCAGATCTCGCCGTCGGCAACCAACCCCAAGTACACGCGCCAGGGTTTCAAGACCACGTTCCGCGTGGTGGCTGACGACACGCAGCTCGGCGGCACGCTCGGCAAGTACGCGGTCGAAACCCTCAAGGGCAAGAACATCGCCGTGATCGACGACCGCACGGCCTATGGCCAGGGCGTTGCCGAAGAATTTGAAAAGGCGGCCAAGGCTGCTGGCGCGACCATCGTCGGCCACGAGTTCACCACCGACAAGTCGACCGACTTCAACGCCATCCTGACCAAGCTCAAGGCCACCAAGCCCGACGTGCTGTTCTTCGGCGGCATGGACGCCGTGGGCGGCCCGATGCTCAAGCAGGTCAAGCAACTCGGCCTGAACGTCAAGTTCATGGGCGGCGACGGCCTGTGCACCAGCGAACTGCCCAAGCTCGCTGGCGATGCCATCGGCGAAGAGATGGTGGTTTGCGCCGAAGCCGGCGGTGTGGACGGCGACTTCAAGCAGCCGCTGGAAGACTTCAAGGCCAAGTTCAAGGCCAAGAACGGCGTCGAAGTGCAGATCTATGCACCGTACGTCTACGACGCCGTGAACGTGCTGGCCGAAGCCATGGTCAAGGCCGGTTCGTCCGACCCTGAAAAGTACCTGCCGGAAGTCGGCAAGGTGCAATACAAGGGCGTGACCGGCCCGATCGCCTTCGACGAAAAGGGCGACATCAAGAACGGCGCACTGACGCTCTTCACCTACAAGGGTGGCGTGCGTACGCAGATCGCCGTGGTTCGCTGATCGGTTTCCCCGACGCGACTGCGCGCCTCCGGGCGCTAGAAACAAAAAGGGCCTTCGGGCCCTTTTTTATTGCCTGCCGGCGATGGCCTCAGTTCAGCCCGGCAAAGCCCGAAGGCCGGTCGGTGTTGCAATATTCGATGAAGGCGTCGAGGTCGCGCGACTTGTCGAACACTGCGTCGGCGCCCAGGGCCTCGCAGCGCGCGCGGATGTCGGCTGTCACGTAGTTGCTCAGCACCACCACGCGCTGGCCCGGGCCGCGCGACTTGCAGCCCGAGAGCACGCCAAGGCCGGAGCCTTCCTTCAGGAAAAGATCGACGATCAGCAGTTGCCAGTCGCGGGGATGGGCGGCGAGCCAGGCGAGCGCATCGGACTCGGTTTCGGCAAAGCCGACGACCTGGCCGTTGACCAGGTCTTCGAGCGCCGGTACCAGGTTGTCCCTGATGGTCTTGTTGTCCTCGACGAGGAACGTGATGAGGGCCATGCCGTGGTTTCGCTTTGAGAACCAATAGCGTAGCGTGCCGGATGAGTCAGCAGCGTAGGAGAAGGGATACGGAGCGAACCGTTCGCTGTCAATGCCCGCGCGCGACGTTCAATCCGTCGCGCCAGAGCGGATTCTTGCCTTGAGTTCCTCGGCCTGCGCCTGGCTCTCGTCGCGCTGGGCCGTGATCTCGAGCCGCTTCTCGATCTCCTCGCTCAAGGCGGCATTCACCTCGGCCAGTGTTTCGGCCGACTTGGCCAGCTTCTCTTCGAGCTGGTTGGTGTGCTCGATGGCCTGGGCCACTTCGCCAACCTGGATTTCTTCGGGCAGCTCCTGTTCGAGCACCGTGTTCACGACCGCCAGGTTGTCCGAAGCCCGCTGCACATCGGCCGCGACCGCTTCGGTCTTTTCCAATGTCTGTTCGAGCGACGTGCCGCCGCGCGGCGAGGGTTGTGGTTGTCCGGCCATCCGGGCTCCTTTAGCAGGCGTGAAAAGTAAGACTTTGGATCGTACCGCCAGTTGAGGCCGGCGGGGCAGCCCGGCGCGCGTTGCCAGTGCGCAACGAGGCAGCAAAAAGCCCAGGATGCTGGAAGGCAAACTGGGCTTTTCTTCTGACTCTCATGTTCGCGAACGGTTGCGAACATTCAATTCTCTGGCGGAGCAGGCGGGATTCGAACCCGCGGAGGGCTATTAACCCTCACACGCTTTCCAGGCGTGCGACTTAAACCGCTCATCCACCGCTCCTGAGCCCTCGATTGTAGCAGTCGCTCAGGCCGGATTCGAGGGCTTGCCCGCCTGAACCATGCGCATGGCCGAGGCGATGAGCGCGGCGGTTTCGCTCATGTTGCTGGGCACGATCAGCGTGGTCTTGGAATCGGCCGCGACCTTGCCGTAGGCATCGACCGCACGCTCGGCCACCTTGAGCTGCACAGCCTGTTCGCCGCCGGGCTGGCGGATGGCTGCTGCCACGCGCTCGATGGCGTCGGCCGTGGCGGTGGCCACGGCCGTGATGGCGGCCGCCTCGCCCTGGGCATTGTTGATCTGGGCCTGCTTCTCGCCTTCGGAGCGGGCAATGAAAGCTTCGCGCTCGCCGGTGGCGATGTTGATCTGTTCCTGGCGCCGGCCTTCCGACGCTGCAATGAGCGCGCGCTTGCCGCGTTCGGCCGTGATCTGGGCTTGCATGGCCAGCAGGATTTCCTTCGGCGGCGTCAGGTCCTTGATTTCGTAGCGCAGCACCTTCACGCCCCAGTTGAGCGCCGCCTCGTCGATGGCCGCAACCACCTGCGCATTGATGACGTCGCGCTCCTCGAAGGTCTTGTCGAGTTCGAGCTTGCCGATCACGCTGCGCAGCGAGGTTTGCGCCAGCTGGGTCACGGCCACGATGTAGTTCGACGAGCCATAGCTCGCACGCATCGGATCGGTCACCTGGAAGTACAGGATGCCATCGACCTGCAGCTGGGTGTTGTCCCGCGTGATGCAGATCTGGCTCGGCACGTCGAGCGGGATTTCCTTCAGGCTGTGCTTGTAGGCAACCTTGTCGATGAACGGGATCAGGAAATTGGGCCCGGGCGTCATCGTGCTGTGGTACTTGCCGAGGCGCTCGCGCACCCAGGCGTTCTGCTGGGGAACAAACTTGACCGACTGGCTGATGACGATCACCGCAATGACCAGGATGATGATGGGAACTGAATATTCCATGATGTTTTCCTCTTGAATTCCGATTAGGTTTTTTCGACCACCAGGCGGCTGCCGACGACCTCGACCACGCGGTGCTCGCCGGCGGCGGGGGCGTGGCCGGCGCGCGGCACCACGGTCCACTGGGCACCCCGGTAGCGCACGGTGGCCGTGCCGTCGGGGTTCCAGGCCTCGATGTGGATGATCTCGCCGATGTCCAGGTTCAGGTCGCGATTCGAGCCGGTGGGCGGCTGGGGCGGACGCCGCCCGTGCACCACATACCAGGCCAGCACCGCACCCACGCCCACCACGGCCGCCACCACCAGTTGCACGACCGTGCCCGCACCCAGGTGCGCCGCCACGGCAGCGGCCGCGAAGCCAATGGCCAGCAGCAGCAGGTAAACCGTACCCGAGAGCAGTTCGAGCACGATGGCCGCCCCCGCTATCAGCCACCAGATGGTGGAATTCGCCATGTCTTCTCCTCTTTGATGGACGCCCGACATTCTGAGTCAAAAGCTCACGCAATCCTTCATCCGGATTCCGTACACTTCGCGCCTTATTGCCTGTCCGGAGCCCTGCTCATGAAATTTCGCTTCCCCATCGTCATCATCGACGAGGACTTCCGCTCCGAAAACACCTCGGGCCTCGGCATTCGCGCGCTTGCGCAGGCCTTCGAAAGCGAGGGCTTCGAGGTGCTGGGCGTCACGAGCTATGGGGACCTGAGCCAGTTCGCGCAGCAGCAAAGCCGCGCCAGCGCGTTCATCCTGTCGATCGACGACGAGGAGTTCACGGTCGGCCCCGACCTGGACCCCGCCGTGCTGAGCCTGCGCAGCTTCATCGGTGAAGTGCGCCGCAAGAACGCCGACGTGCCGATCTACATCTACGGCGAAACCAAGACCTCGCGCCACATCCCGAACGACATCCTGCGGGAGCTCCACGGCTTCATCCACATGTTCGAGGACACGCCCGAGTTCGTGGCGCGCCACATCATCCGCGAAGCCAAGAGCTACCTGGAGGGCGTGCAGCCGCCGTTCTTCAAGGCGCTGATCGACTACGCCGAAGACGGTTCGTATTCGTGGCACTGTCCGGGCCACTCGGGCGGGGTCGCGTTCCTCAAGAGCCCGGTGGGCCAGATGTTCCACCAGTTCTTCGGCGAGAACATGCTGCGCGCCGACGTCTGCAACGCCGTGGAAGAACTCGGCCAGCTGCTGGACCACACCGGCCCCGTGGCAGCCAGCGAGCGCAATGCGGCGCGCATCTTCAACGCCGACCATTGCTTCTTCGTGACCAACGGCACCAGCACCAGCAACAAGATGGTGTGGCACCACACCGTGGCGCCCGACGATGTGGTGGTGGTCGACCGCAACTGCCACAAGTCGATCCTGCACGCGATCATCATGACCGGCGCGATCCCGGTGTTCATGAAGCCCACGCGCAACCACTTCGGCATCATCGGCCCGATTCCCAAGAGCGAGTTCGAGCAGAGCGCCATCAAGGCCAAGATCAAGGCCAACCCGCTGCTGGCCGACGTGGACCACGACAAGGTCAAGCCGCGCGTGATGACGCTCACGCAGTCGACCTACGACGGCGTGATCTACAACACCGAGACCATCAAGAACATGCTCGACGGCTACGTCGACACGCTGCACTTCGACGAAGCGTGGCTGCCGCACGCGGCCTTCCATCCGTTCTACGGCGCCTATCACGCCATGGGCAAGCGGCGCGTGCGGCCCAAGGAGTCGCTGGTGTTCGCGACCCAGTCGACCCACAAGCTCCTGGCCGGCATCAGCCAGGCCAGCCACGTGCTGGTGCAGGACTCGCAGAATCGCGCGCTCGACCGCGACCTGTTCAACGAGGCCTACCTGATGCACTCGTCAACGAGCCCGCAGTACGCGATCATCGCGAGCTGCGACGTGGCGGCCGCCATGATGGAGCCGCCCGGCGGCACGGCGCTGGTGGAGGAGAGCATTCTCGAAGCGCTGGACTTCCGCCGCGCCATGCGCAAGGTCGAGGACGAGTTCGGCAAGGACGAGTGGTGGTTCAAGGTCTGGGGCCCCGAGAAGCTCGTCGACGAAGGCATCGGCCGGGCCGAAGACTGGATCATGACGGGCGAGAAGAACGGCAAGCGCAGGAGCAAGAAGTCGCCGCGCAACTGGCACGGCTTCGGCGAGCTGGCCGACGGCTTCAACATGCTCGACCCGATCAAGTCGACGATCGTCACGCCCGGCCTCGACCTGGAAGGCAACTTCGCCGAAACCGGCATTCCCGCCAGCGTGGTGACCAAGTTCCTCGCCGAGCACGGCGTGATCGTGGAGAAGACCGGCCTGTACAGCTTCTTCATCATGTTCACCATCGGCATCACCAAGGGCCGCTGGAACACGCTGCTCACGGCGCTGCAGCAGTTCAAGGACGACTACGCGCGCAACCAGCCGATGTGGCGCATCCTGCCCGAGTTCTGCCAGCAGCACCCCGGCTACGAGCGCCTCGGCCTGCGCGACCTGTGCCAGCACATCCACCAGCTGTATGCGCGCTACGACGTGGCGCGGCTCACCACCGAGATGTACCTGAGCGATCTCACGCCGGCCATGAAGCCGAGCGATGCCTTCGCGCACATTGCCCACCGCAAGACCGAGCGCGTGGAGATCGACGAGCTCGAGGGCCGCATCACCACCAGCCTGATCACGCCTTACCCGCCGGGCATCCCGCTGCTCATCCCGGGCGAAGTGTTCAACAAGAAGATCGTCGACTACCTGCGGTTCTCGCGCGAGTTCAACCTGCAGTGCCCGGGGTTCGAGACCGACATCCACGGCCTCGTGGCGCGCATCGACGAAACCGGCAAGAAGCGCTACTACGCGGATTGCGTGGCCGCGCCGAAGAAGTAGCGGACACGGCAGCGCGCCAGCGCGCCGTGCCCTTCAGGAGGAGGGCAGGTCGAGGCGCACCCGCACGAAGCGCGCGAACCTCGGCAGGCCGCCGGGGTGGGTGCCGTCGAAGCGGTAGGTCACCCAGCTTCCGAGGGCGGGCGGATCCTCGCGCTCGGCGTCGGTCAGGCCGGTGCCCAGCTTGAAGCGCTTGCCCTCGGGCGTTTCGACCAGCAGCGCACCCAGGCGGCCGCCATGCCGGCCCTTGCCCGGAACATGCCCGACGACCCGGGCCTCGGCGTCTTCGTGGAGCTTGACCTTGAGCAGGTCGCTGGTGCGCTCGGCGCGATAGAGCGAGCCGCCCCGGTGCAGCATCAGGCCTTCGCCGCCCATCTTCACCGTCTTGTCGAGCAGTGCCTGCAACTCGGCGGGCGTGGTGGCGCGCTCCTGGGGCACGGCAACCACCCACGGCGCGTCGGTGATCGGCAGCAGCTTGCGCAGCGCCGCGAGCCGCGCTGTGAATTCGCCGCCGTGGCCCGGCAGGTCGAACACCATGAAGCGCATGCTGTGCCAGGCGGTGTCGTTCGGCGTCTGGCTGCGCACCGTGGCCACCGCGAGCGCAAACTGGCCCCGTCCGGCCCACAGCTCGCCGTCGAGCGGCTGCTTCGGCAGCCTGGCCGTGAACCACGCGGGGGCCATCACCGGCTCGCCGCCGCGCGTCCAGAGCCGCGTACCGTCCCAGTAGCCGCGCACCCCGTCGTATTTTTCGCTGACCCAATAGTCGGCCAGGGCCATGCCCGGGCGGTAGGCCTCGGCCAGCATCAGGGCCGGCGGGGCCTCGCGCGCCGTCGCCGCGCGGGCAGCAAGCACACCGACGCCTGCAAGCAGCAGGAGCCGCCGGGTCAGCCGGACGCCGCCGCGCATCGGCAAGGCGGCAATGTTCCGCGGAAACTGCAGGGTCGGCCCCTTACTCGGCCATTCCCGCGACAACGTTGCTGAAGCCGCCGTCCACGTAGGTGATCTCGGCCGTCACGCCACTGGCCAGGTCGCTCAGCAGGAAGGCGGCCACGTTGCCCACTTCCTCGATGGTGACGTTGCGGCGCATCGGCGACGCGTCGGCCACGGCGGACAGCATCTTGCCGAAGCCCTTGATGCCGCTGGCGGCCAGCGTCTTGATCGGGCCGGCGCTGATGCCGTTGACGCGCATGCCCTTGGGGCCGAGCGACGCCGCGGTGTAGCGCACCGACGCCTCGAGCGACGCCTTTGCCAGGCCCATGGTGTTGTAGTTGGGCAGCGCGCGCTCGGCGCCCAGGTAGGTCAGCGTCAGCAGCGCCGACTTGTCGTTCAGGTAGGGCAGGGCGGCCTTTGCCATGGCCGGGAAGCTGTAGGCGCTGATGTCGTGCGCGATCTTGAAGCCCTCGCGCGACAGGCCCTCGAGAAAGTCGCCCGAGATCGCCTCGCGCGGCGCAAAGCCGATGCTGTGCACGAAGCCGTCGAACTTGGGCCAGACCTGCGCCAGATCGGCAAAGAGCTTGTCGATCTGCGCGTCGTCGCCCACGTCGCAGTCAAAAATAAGCTTGGAGCCGAAGTCCGCGGCGAATTCGGTGATACGGTCCTTGAATCGCTCGCCGACGTAGCTGAAAGCAAGCTCGGCGCCTTGTTCGTGACACGCCTTGGCAATGCCATAGGCAATGGAGCGATTGCTCAACACGCCGGTGATCAACAGTTTTTTGCCGGAAAGAAAGCCCATGAAGTTGCCTCGTGAAAATCTTGGGCAGAATTCTCGCATGCGGGCTTGGCTGCTTTTTCTCCTGATGCTCTGGGCGGCTCCTTCATGGGCCGCCCATGCCTATGCGCAATTCGGCGATGTCAAGTATCCGCCGGGCTTCACGCATTTCAGCTACGTGAACCCGAATGCGCCCAAGGGCGGCGAGATCCGAATGGTGCCGCCGACGCGGCCCACCAACTTCGACAAGTTCAACCCATTCACCTTGAAGGGCACGGCGCCCTACGGGCAGGGCGTGCTGGTGTTCGAAACCCTGCTCGCAGGCAATTCGGAGGAACCGACCACAGCCTATGGCCTGCTGGCGGAAGACGTCGAGGTGCCCGCCGACAAGCTTTCCGCCACATTCCGGCTCAACCCCAAGGCGCGCTTCAACGACGGCTCGCCGGTGCTGGCTGCGGACGTGGTGTATTCCTTCGAAACGCTCAACAGCAAGCTCGCAGCGCCCCAGTTCCGAACGATCTTTGCGGAGGTGAAGGGCGTGCGCGCACTCGACGAACGCACGGTGCGCTTCGAGTTTGCAAGGCCCAATCCGGAGCTGCCCTTGGTGGTGGGCGGCATGGCGGTGTTCAGCCGCGCCTGGGGCGGCGGCAAGCCCTTCGACCAGATCATCAGCGAGGTGCCGATTGCCTCCGGCCCCTACAAGCCCGCGAGCGCACGGCTGGGCCGCGACATCACCTATGTGCGAGACCCGCGCTATTGGGGCGCCGAGCTGCCGGTGCGCCGGGGACAGTTCAATTTCGACCGGATCTCGTTCAAGAACTACCTGGACGACACCTCCCGCTTCGAGGGGCTCAAGGCCGGTGAGTTCGACTTCATGCGCGAATTCACATCACGCAACTGGGCGCGCCAATACAAGGGCAAGCAGTTCGAAAGCGGCGAACTCGTGAAGCGCGCCTTCGAAAACCGCAACCCCGGTGATTTCCAGGGCTACGTATTCAACCTTCGCAAGGACAAATTCAAGGATGTCAGGGTTCGCCAGGCCATCGGGCTGGCAATGGATTTCGAATGGCTCAACCGCCAGCTGTTCTACGGGCTCTACACGCGCGTGCAGGGTTACTTCCCCAACAGCGAGTTCCACGCCGAAGGCTTGCCAAAACCCGACGAGCTGGCGCTGCTCGAACCGCTGCGCGACAAGCTGCGCCCCGCAGTCTTCGGACCGGCCGTGATCTCGCCCAGCACCGCGCCGCCAGGAAGCCTGCGCGAGAATCTGCGCCGTGCAAGGGCGCTCCTGGCCGAGGCGGGCTGGACCTACCGCGATGGCGCGCTGCGCAACGCCAGGAACGAGCCGTTCACCATCGAGTTCCTGAACGACCAGCCCTCGCTCATCCGGGTTGCCACGCCGTTCCAGGGCGCGCTGCAGAAGCTCGGCATCGAGATGCGCTTTCGCACCGTCGATTTCTCGCTGTCGCAGCAGCGCATGGACAATTTCGACTTCGAGATGACGAGCGTGCGCCTGTCGGGCAGTACCGCGCCTGGAGGCGAGTTGCTCGACTTCTTCGGGTCCAAGGCGGCCGAGACCCATGGCTCTTCCAACATCTGGGGCATTGCCGATCCGGCCGTCGATGCGCTGGTGCAGAAGGTGCTCGGTGCCACAACCAGGCCCGAACTGCGCACGGCGGTGCGCGCGCTCGATCGCGTGCTGTCGCACGGCTACTACTCGATCCCGCAGTACTACGGGAGCGCCTTCCTGGTCGGCTACCGGCCGCGGCCTGTCGTACTGCCCGATGTCGTTCCCCCGTATTACCAGGCCGACGCCTGGGCGATGACCACCTGGTGGGCGGCGCCCTCGAACAAATAGAAAATCGCGCACGCCATGGCCAGCTACATCCTCAAACGCCTGCTCCTGATGGTGCCGACGCTGCTCGGCGTACTGCTGCTGACCTTCGTGGTCATCCAGTTCGTGCCCGGCGGGCCCGTTGAGCAGATGGTGTCGCAACTGCAGGGCCGCGATTCCGGTGGCGAGCGCGCAGCGAGCAGCGGCGCCGGCTACCGCGGGCGGCAGGGGCTGCCGCCGGAGCGCATCGAGGAGATCAAGGCGCTCTATGGTTTCGACAAGCCGGCGCACGAGCGCTTCTGGCAAATGCTCAAGTCGTTCGCGAAGCTCGACCTGGGCCAGAGCTTCTACCAGCGCAAGGCGGTGTGGGACCTGGTCAAGGAAAAGCTGCCGGTGTCGATCAGCCTGGGCCTGTGGACCTTCTTCATCAGCTACTTGATCGCGGTGCCGCTCGGCGTGGCGAAGGCCGTGCGCGCGGGTTCGCGTTTCGATTTCGTGACCACGCTCATCGTGCTGGTCGGCTATGCGATACCTGGCTTCGTGCTGGGCGTGGCGCTGCTGGTGATCTTCGGCGGGCAGCTGCAGTGGTTTCCGTTGCGCGGGCTGACTTCGCCCAGCTGGGAAACGCTCGGCTGGGGCGCGAAGATCGTCGACTATCTCTGGCACATTGCGTTGCCCGTCACCGCGATGGTGCTCGGCAGCTTTGCCGTGACGGCCATGCTCACGAAGAACTCCTTCCTGGAGGAAATCCGCAAGCAATACGTGCTGACGGCGCGCGCCAAGGGGCTGGCCGAGCGGCAAGTGCTCTGGAAACACGTCTTCCGCAATGCACTGATCCCGATCATCACGGGGTTTCCGGCGGCCTTCATCGGCGCCTTCTTCACAGGGTCGCTGCTGATCGAGACGTTGTTCTCGCTCGACGGGCTGGGCCTCCTGAGCTACGAAAGCGTGATCCGGCGCGACTATCCCGTGGTGCTGGGCACGCTCTACCTGTTCACGCTGATCGGCCTATTGACCAAGCTCATTTCCGATCTCTGCTACGTCTGGGTCGACCCGAGGGTGAAATTTGACTGACGCGCTGCCCGTTTCGCTGAGTCCTGCGCGCCGCGCCTGGCGCCGTTTTCGCCGGAATCCGCTCGGGTTCTGGAGCCTCGTCGTCTTCACGGTGCTGGTCGTCCTGAGCCTTTTCGCGGAGGTGTTGTCCACGGACAAGCCGCTCGTCGTGCACTACGAAGGACAAACCTACTTTCCAGTGCTGCGCGACTATCCCGAGAAAACTTTCGGCGGCGACTTCGAGACGCCTGCCGACTACCTCGACCCGTTCATCCGCGAGCGGATCACGGCGGGTAAGAACTGGGCCATCTATGCGCCCAACTCTTATGGCCCGCAAACGCTCAACTACTTTGCGAAACTGCCGAACCCGTCGGCGCCGTCGCGCGACAACTTCCTGGGCACCGACGACCGCGGTCGCGACCTGCTGGCGCAGCTGATCTATGGCTTTCGCGTGAGCGTGCTGTTCGCACTGGCGCTCACCGTCATCGGCGTGGTGCTGGGCATCGTCACAGGCGCCGTGCAGGGCTTCTTCGGCGGCAAGACCGACCTGGCATTCCAGCGCTTCATCGAGATCTGGGGCTCCATGCCCGAGCTCTACCTGCTGATCATCTTCAGCGCGATCTTCTCGCCCAGCGTGGCGCTGCTGCTGATCCTGCTGAGCCTCTTCGGATGGATGGGCCTGTCGGACTATGTGCGCGCCGAATTCCTTCGCAACCGCCAGATGGACTACGTGCGCGCCGCGCGCGCCCTGGGCGTCGGCAACCTGCAGATCATGTGGCGCCACATCCTGCCCAACAGCATGGTCCCGGTCGTCACCTTCCTGCCGTTCCGCATGAGTGCGGCCATCCTGGCGCTGACCTCGCTCGACTTCCTGGGCCTGGGCGTGCCGCCCGGCACGCCATCGCTTGGCGAACTGCTCAGCCAGGGCAAGGCCAACATCGATGCCTGGTGGATCTCGTTGTCCACCTTCGGCGTGCTGGTCGTGACGCTGATGCTGCTGACTTTCATGGGCGACGCACTGCGCGATGCGCTCGATCCTCGTAAGGCCGACAAGTGAGCGCAATGGCAAACCCTCCTCAGCCGCTGCTGGACGTCAAGGGCCTGCGCGTCGCGTTCGGCGGCAAGGAAGTGGTGCATGGCATCGACTTGCGCATTGCCGCCGGCGAGAAGCTCGCGCTGGTCGGCGAGTCGGGCTCGGGCAAGACGGTCACCGCCTTGTCGCTGCTGCGGCTGGTGCAGAACGCCGAGCTCGCGGGCGTCGCGAACTTTCACGGCCCCGAAGCTTCGCAAGGCGCGCGCGACCTGCTGTCGATCCCCGAGCGGCAGCTGCGCGGCATCCGCGGCAAGGAGATCGCGATGATCTTCCAGGAGCCGATGACCGCGCTCAATGCGCTCTACACCGTGGGCGACCAGATCGCCGAAGTGCTCGAACTGCACGAAGGGCTCTCGGCGCGCGATGCGCAGGCGGCCGCAGTCCAATTGCTGGCCGATACCGGCATTCCCGAACCCGAGCGGCGGGCGAGGGCGTTCCCGCACCAGCTCTCGGGCGGCCAGCGCCAGCGCGCCATGATCGCCATGGCACTGGCCTGCAAGCCGCGCCTGCTGCTGGCCGACGAGCCGACCACCGCGCTCGACGTGACGGTGCGCGCGCAGATCCTCGAGCTTCTGGCCGACCTGCAGCGCAGGCACGGAATGGCCGTGCTCCTGATCACCCACGACCTGAACCTGGTGCGCCGCTTCGCCGACCGGGTCGCGGTGATGGAAGACGGCCATGTCGTCGAGCAGGGCGACGTGGCCAAGGTGTTCGAAGCGCCGCAGCATGTTTACACGCGCAAGCTGATCGACAGCCACCCCGAGCGCAACGTCACTGCCGTGCCCTCGGGCGCCGACGCACGGCCGGTGCTCGAGGCGAAGGGCCTGCGCGTGAGCTATCCGGTCTCCAGGCCCGGGGTTGCGGGCTGGTTCCGCAAAGGCGAATTCGTCGCGGTGCAGAACGCCGACTTCCGCATCGCACCGGGCGAGACGCTGGGCGTGGTCGGGGAATCGGGGTCGGGAAAGTCCACGCTGGCACTGGCCGCGCTGGGGCTCTTGAAGTACCGCGGTGCGCTCCAGGTGGATGGCAAGGGCTGGGCGGTCGACCGCGCGTCGGACCTGGGCTTGCGCCGCGTGATGCAGGTGGTGTTCCAGGATCCGTTTTCATCGCTCTCGCCGCGCATGACCGTCGAGCAGATCGTGGGCGAGGGGCTGCGGGTGCATTCGCCGGAGCTCGGCACCGATCAGCGGCGCACGCGCGCGCTGGCGGCGCTGGCCGACGTGGGGTTGGGCGAGGCGCAGTTTCCGTCGCTGCTCGACCGCTACCCGCACGAGTTCTCGGGCGGGCAGCGCCAGCGGCTGGCGATTGCGCGCGCGCTCATCGTCGACCCAAAGCTGCTGGTGCTCGACGAGCCCACCAGTGCGCTCGATGTCACGATCCAGAAGCAGGTTCTCGGCCTGCTCCAGCGCCTGCAGCGTGAACGGGGGCTGAGCTACCTGCTCATCACGCACGACGTCGAAGTGATCCGTGCCATGGCGCACCAGGTCATCGTGATGAAGGACGGCGCCATTCTCGAGGCAGGCCCTGTCGAGCGCGTGCTCGATGCGCCCGGGCACCCCTATACGAAAAAACTGGTGGCCGCTGCGCTGCTGGAATAGACAACGGGATCCAGCACTATGTCGGGAATCGGACAAGGCCGGCGCGAGGCCTGGCGCGCTGCGCTGGCCTGCATGGTCACCTTGGCGGTGGCCATGGGTCTGGGGCGTTTCGCCTTCACCCCCATGCTTCCCATCATGCTGCACGAGGGAAAGCTGCAGCTGGAGGCGGGAGGCGTGCTGGCGTCACTCAACTACCTGGGCTACTTCCTCGGTGCGGTCAGTTGCGCGGCCATCGGCATCAAGGCCAAGACCATGGTGCGCGGGGGCCTGGCCGCAACGGCGGTCCTGCTGGTCGGCATGGGTGTGCTCCACAGCTTCACGAGCTGGGGCATCCTGCGCGCCGCGGCAGGCGTGATGAGTGCCTGGGTTTTCGTCTTTGCATCGGGCTGGGGCCTGCGCCGGCTGGCCGAAACCAATTCTCCGGCCCTGGCCGGCGTGATCTATACGGGGCCGGGCATCGGCATTGCCATGACCGGCCTGCTCGGCGGGGCCCTGGGCCGCTGGGGTTCCGAAGCGGGGTGGATCGGGTTGGGCCTGCTGGCGGTGGTGCTGGTGGCGGCGATCTGGCGGGTGTTCGACGACGGGGAGCTGACGGCCGCGTCCGGCGCTGCGGCCGCGCCGGTCGCCGCGGCCGGTTCGCCCGCTTCGGCTTCCGCGCGCAGCGACGCCGTGTGGCTGGTCGCCCTCTACGGGCTGGCCGGCTTCGGCTACATCATCACCGCGACCTTCCTGCCCGTGATCGCCCGGCAGGCGCTGCCGGGCTCGCCGTGGCCCGACTTCTTCTGGCCGCTGTTCGGACTCGCGATCATTCCCGGCGCGCTGATCGGCGCCCGCGCGCCCGCGCACTGGGACAACCGGCTGCTGCTGTCAGCCGCCTATGCATTGCAGGCGCTCGGCGTGCTGCTGTCGGTGGCATGGCCCACGATCGGCGGCTTTGCGCTGGGCAGCCTGCTGCTCGGCATGCCCTTCACGGCCATCACCCTTTTTGCGATGCGGGATGCCCGCCGGCTCAGGGGCAACGCGGCCGCCGGCCTGATCGGCTACGCCACGGCCTCGTACGGCGTCGGCCAGATCATCGGGCCGCTTTTCGCCGCGCCGCTGGCACAGCGGACCGGCTCTTTCCAGTTGCCGCTGCTGGTGGCGGCCGCAGCGCTGGCGCTCGGGGCCGCGCTGTTTGCGCTGGTGTGGTCTCAATCTCGCCGCAATACAGCCGTCTGAGTGCGCTGGCCCCTTCATTTCTCACACGAATAGCATATAATTCGAGGCTCACGACCAAACGGGCGGGTACCAACCGCCCGTTTTTTTTGGTCTATGCATTCTCGATGCGTGGCACCCGTGGCACCCGTGGCGGGCGGGGTGGATCGCGATTTGGGCGCATAAGCATTTTTACAGGGCATCTTCAGACACGTGGCATTGCAGCAGACAGTGGAACAAACCGTGGCCGGACTCGGCTACGACCTGGTCGAGATCGAAAGATCGGCCGGGGGATTGCTGCGCGTGACGATTGATTTGCCCTGGACGGCCCCCACTTCGGAAGCAGTGGCTGCAGGAATTCCCGAGCCCTTCGTGACGGTCGAGGATTGCGAAAAGGTCACGCGGCAGCTGCAGTTTGCGCTCGAGGTCGATGGTGCCGATTACAAGCGGCTCGAGGTTTCCTCGCCGGGTATCGACCGTCCGCTGCGCAATGAGCAGGATTTCGAGCGTTTCGTCGGCGAGGTGATCGACATCACGCTGAAGGCGCCCATGGGCGCCGCGGCGGCGGGGCAGGTGTCTGCCAACCGCAAGAAATTTCGCGGCACGCTGGAGCGTGCCGAAAAGACGGAGGGGGCCGAAGCGGCCCCGGGCTGGCAAATCGTCTGGAGCGATGCGCCCGAGCCCAAGCCTGGACAAAAAGTGAGCAAGAAGCGCGCGCCTGCCAAGTTGCAAGCGCTGGGCTTCGTGCTGGACGAGCTTCGCGATGCGCGGCTCGCGCCCATTGTGGATTTCAAGGGCCGCAGGGCCAAAACCCAACCGGGTTTTTCGGATATTGACGACGGAACGAATGTTCCGGACTGAACAGAGGAGTGGTGGCATGAATCGCGAAATGTTGATGTTGGTGGATGCGATCTCGCGAGAGAAGAACGTCGAGCGCGACGTGGTCTTCGGCGCGGTCGAATCCGCTCTGGCGCAAGCCACCAAGAAGCTCTATGCGGGCGACGTGGACATCCGCGTGGCCGTGGACCGCGACAGCGGCGACTATGAAACCTTCCGCCGCTGGCACGTCGTTCCGGACGAAGCCGGCCTGCAGCTGCCCGACCAGGAAATCCTCCTGTTCGAAGCCAAGGAAGAAATGCCCGACATCGAGGTCGACGAGTACATCGAGGAATCGGTGGACTCGGTGCCGATCGGCCGCATCGGCGCCATGGCCGCCAAGCAGGTGATCCTGCAGAAGATCCGCGACGCCGAGCGCGAAATGCTGCTGAACGACTTCATGTCGCGCGGCGACAAGATCTTCGTGGGCACCGTCAAGCGCCTGGACAAGGGCGACATCATCGTGGAGGCCGGCCGCGTCGAAGGGCGCCTGCGCCGCAGCGAGATGATCGCCAAGGAGAACCTCCGCAATGGCGACCGCGTGCGCGCCATGATCATGGAAGTCGACCTGACGCTGCGCGGCGCGCCGATCATCCTCTCGCGCTCGGCGCCCGAGTTCATGATCGAGCTGTTCCGCCAGGAAGTACCTGAAATCGAACAGGGCCTGCTCGAGATCAAGAGCTGCGCCCGCGACCCCGGTTCGCGCGCCAAGATCGCCGTGCTCTCGCATGACAAGCGTGTCGACCCGATCGGCACCTGCGTCGGCGTGCGCGGCACCCGTGTCAATGCCGTGACCAACGAGCTCGCCGGCGAGCGCGTGGACATCGTGCTGTGGAGCGAAGACCCGGCCCAGTTCGTGATCGGCGCGCTCGCCCCGGCCAATGTCTCGTCGATCGTGGTCGACGAAGAAAAGCACGCCATGGACGTGGTGGTCGACGAGGAAAACCTCGCCATCGCCATCGGCCGCGGCGGCCAGAACGTGCGCCTGGCTTCCGACCTCACTGGCTGGAAGATCAACATCATGGACGCCAACGAATCCGCGCAGAAGCAGGCCGTCGAAACCGACGCCAGCCGCAAGCTGTTCATGGAAAAGCTCGACGTCGACGAGGAAATCGCCGACATCCTGATCTCCGAAGGCTTCAACAGCCTCGAAGAAGTGGCCTATGTGCCGATCTCCGAAATGCTGGAGATCGAAGCTTTCGATGAAGACACCATCAACGAGCTGCGCACGCGCGCCAAGGATGCGCTGCTGACCATGGAAATCGCCAAGGAAGAGGGCGTCGAGACCGTCTCGCAGAACCTGCGCGACCTCGAAGGCCTCGACCCCGAGCTGATTCCCAAGCTGGCCGAGGCGGGTGTGCACACCCGCGACGACCTCGCCGACCTCGCGGTCGATGAACTCACCGAGATCACCGGCCACAGCGCCGATGACGCCAAAGCCCTCATCTTGAAAGCCCGCGAACATTGGTTCGCCGGCCAAGAGTGATGGTCATGGAGGCACGAAACCAATATGTCCAGTACCACTGTCGCCGAGTTCGCGAACGAGCTCAAGAAGACTCCCGAAACCTTGCTTGACCAGCTCAAGAGCGCAGGCGTGCCCAAAGCGGCACCCACCGATGCACTCACCGAGGCTGACAAGCAGCGCCTGCTCGGCTTTCTCAAAGCCAGCCATGGCACCGCCGAGCCCGAGCGCAAGAAGATCACGCTGACGAAAAAGTCGACCAGCGAGATCAAGCAGGCCGACGCCACCGGCCGCGCCCGCACCATCCAGGTCGAGGTGCGCAAGAAGCGCACCTTCATCCAGCGCGATGACGGCCACCCGGCCGTCCCAGAATCGCAGCAGGTGGCCGAAGCCCCCGCTGCGCCGCCCGCCGCACCGCACATCGACGAAGCCGAACTGGCCCGCCGCGAGGAAGAGGCGCGCCGCCAGGCCGAGCTGATCCGCCGCCAGGAAGAAGAACTGGTCGAGAAGCGCCGCCTGCGCGAAGAAGCCGAAGCGCGCGAACGCGAGCAGGCCGAAAAGGCCGAGCGCGCCGAGCAGGCCGAGCAGGAAGCCTCCCGCATCGCGGCCGAGAAGAAGGCCGCCGCGGCCGCTGCCGCAACGCCTGCGAAGGAAGCGGCCAAGCCTGTTGCCGCGCCTGTCGCTGCAGCGGCCGCCGCCGCAGCCGCTGCCGAACAGCAGGCCGCCGATACCAAGCTGGCTGCGCAGACGGCCGCCACGCAAGCCAAGGAAGACGCCAAGGCCAAGGCCGCCGCCGAATCGAAGGCCCGTGCCGACGAAGAAGCCGCACGCGCCAAGGACCTGGACGAGCGCCGCCGCAAGGCCCTGGCCGAAGCCGAAGCCATTCGCGCCATGATGAACGCACCGGCCCGCGTGCTGGTGCCGCACAAGGCGCCCGAGAAGCCGCAGCCCGAAAAGGCCGCGGTCAAGGGCACGCTTCACAAGCCCGCTGCCCCGGCAGCGCGCCCCGGCGCGGCCGCCGCACCGGGTGCGCCCGCAGCGCCCGGCGCCGCCGGTGCCGGCAAGGAAGTCAAGTCCGCCAAGCTCTCGTCGAGCTGGGCCGGCGATCCTGCCAAGAAGAAGGAAATCAAGACCCGCGGCGATGCCAGCGGCGGTGTCGGCCGCGGCAACTGGCGCGGAGGCCCGCGCGGGCGCCGTGGCAGCAACGACCGTGGAGGCCATGAAGAGCATGTGCAGGCCGCACCGGTCGAGGCGCGTATTCTCGAAGTGCACGTGCCCGAAACCATCACGGTGGCCGAGCTCGCGCACAAGATGGCCGTCAAGGCGCAGGAAGTCATCAAGCAGCTCATGAAGCTGGGCCAGATGGCGACCATCAACCAGTCGCTGGACCAGGACACCGCCATGATCCTGGTGGAGGAAATGGGCCACAACGCGGTCGTTGCCGCGCTGGACGACCCGGAAGCCTTCACCGACGAGGACGTCGGCGCGCAAACCGCCGAAGCCCTGCCGCGCGCACCGGTCGTGACCGTCATGGGCCACGTCGACCACGGCAAGACCTCGCTGCTGGACTACATTCGCCGCGCCAAGGTGGCCGCGGGCGAGGCCGGCGGCATCACGCAGCACATCGGTGCCTACCATGTGCAGACCGAACGCGGCATGGTGTCGTTCCTCGACACCCCTGGCCACGAGGCCTTCACGGCCATGCGTGCCCGCGGTGCGCAGGCCACCGACATCGTCATCCTGGTGGTGGCGGCCGACGACGGCGTCATGCCGCAGACCAAGGAAGCCATCAAGCACGCGAAAGCTGCCGGTGTGCCGATCGTGGTCGCGATCAACAAGATCGACAAGCCCGACGCCAGCCCGGACCGCGTGAAGCAGGAACTGGTGACTGAAGAAGTCGTGCCCGAAGAGTACGGCGGCGACGTGCCGTTCGTGCCCGTGTCCGCCAAGACGGGCCAGGGCATCGACGAACTGCTCGAGCAGGTGCTGCTGCAGGCCGAAGTGCTGGAACTCAAGGCGCCGGTGGATGCCGCCGCCAAGGGCCTGGTCATCGAAGCGCAGCTCGACAAGGGCCGCGGTCCGGTCGCGACCGTGCTGGTTCAGTCCGGCACGCTCAAGACCGGCGACGTGGTGCTGGCGGGTTCGACCTATGGCCGCGTGCGCGCCATGCTCGACGAAGACGGCAAGTCCATCAAGTCGGCCGGTCCCTCGATCCCGGTCGAGATCCAGGGCCTGACCGAAGTCCCGCAGGCGGGCGACGAGTTCATGGTGATGAGCGACGAGCGCCGTGCGCGCGAAATCGCCACCTACCGTGCCGGCAAGTTCCGCAACACCAAGCTGGCGAAGGCCCAGGCCGCGAACCTGCAGAACATGTTCACCGACCTGTCGGCCGGCGAAGTGCAGACGCTGCGGATCATCATCAAGGCCGACGTGCAGGGCTCGCAGGAAGCACTGGCCCAGTCGCTGCTCAAGCTGGCGACCGAGGAAGTCAAGGTGCAGATCGTGTACGCCGGCGTCGGCGGCATCAGCGAAAGCGACATCAACCTGGCCATCGCCTCGAAGGCGATCGTGATCGGCTTCAACGTGCGTGCCGATTCCGGTGCGCGCAAGCTGGCCGAAGGCAATGGCGTGCAGCTGAACTACTACAGCATCATCTACGACGCCGTGGACGAGATCAAGGTCGCGATGTCGGGCATGCTGGCACCGGAGCGCCGCGAGGAAATCATCGGCTCGGCCGAGATCCGCACGGTGTTCGTGGCTTCCAAGATCGGTACTGTTGCAGGTTCGTACATCACTTCGGGCTCGGTCAACCGCACGGCGCATTTCCGCCTGCTGCGCGACAACGTGGTGATCTACACCGGCGAAGTCGACTCGATCAAGCGCATGAAGGACGACGTCCGCGAAGTGCGCGAAGGCTTCGAGTGCGGTATCAAGCTCAAGAACTACAACGACATCAAAGAAGGTGATCAGTTGGAATTCTTCGAGATCAAGGAAATCGCCCGGACGCTGTAAGCGTTCGATGCGAGAGAGTCCATGCCGAAAAGAAAAGCCGCCGCCCCCAACCGCGCGTTCAAGGTTGCCGACCAGATCCAGCGGGACCTGACGGAACTGATCGCGCGCGAGTTGAAGGACCCGCGCGTGGGCATGGTCACGATCCAGGCGGTCGAGGTCACGCCCGACTATGCGCATGCGAAGGTCTACTTCAGCATGCTCACGGGCGACGTGGCCGAGACCACCGAAGCGCTGAACCAGGCCGCGGGGTTCCTCCGCAACGGCCTGTTCAAGCGCCTGCACATCCACACCGTGCCGACGCTGCACTTCCTGTTCGACCGCACCACCGAGCGTGCGGCCGACATGAATGCGCTCATCGCACAGGCCGTCGCCTCGCGTTCGAAAGACGACTGACCATGAATGCGCCACGCACCAGGGTGCAGCGGCGCCCTGTGCATGGGGTGTTGTTGCTCGACAAACCGCTGGGACTCTCCAGCAACCAGGCCTTGCAAAAGGCCAAGTGGTTGCTGCGCGCCGAAAAAGCGGGCCACACCGGCACGCTCGATCCGCTGGCCACCGGCGTGCTGCCGCTGTGCTTTGGCGCGGCCACCAAGTTCAGCCAGCTGCACCTCGACGCCGACAAGACCTACGAGGCCACCGCCCGCCTGGGCATCAAGACCGCCACCGGCGATGCCGAGGGCGAGGTGATCGCCGAGCGCCCCGTGCAGGTCACGCCTGAAGACCTGGCGCGCGTCGAGGCGCAGTTCACCGGCCCGATCCGCCAGGTGCCGCCGATGCACAGCGCGCTCAAGAAGGACGGCAAGGCGCTGTACGAGTACGCCCGCGAAGGCATCGAGATCGAGCGCGCGCCGCGTGACGTCGTGATCCACGCGCTGTCGGTGCGCCGCACCGACGACGTCTCGCTGCGCATCGTCGCGACCGTGAGCAAGGGCACCTACATCCGGACCCTCGGCGAGGACATCGGCGAGGCGCTGGGCTGCGGCGCGCACCTGACCTCCCTGCGCCGCACGGCCACCGGCGATTTCGGCGAGGCGCAGTGCGTCACGCTCGAGGCGCTCGAAGCCATGGACGAAGACGAGCGCCTGGCACGGCTCCTGCCTGCCGAGTCGCTGGTGGAAGGCCACAGCCGCGTCACGCTGGGCACCGAAGATGCGGCACGCTTCCTGTCGGGCCTGCGCCGCCGGGGCGATTGGGCCGATGCTGCCCAGGTGGCGGTGTTCGGCGCCGAGCCGGCGGCATTTCTCGGCACGGCCCATGTCACGGCCAACGAACTGATCCCGGGGCGCTTGCTGAACCCCATCGAAATCCAGCAAATTCTTTTGAACGCACAACAGAGCGAAGTGACACCATGAGTACCAAGCAAATCCGCAATATCGCCATCATTGCCCACGTGGACCATGGCAAGACCACGATGGTCGACCAGCTGCTGCGGCAGTCGGGCACCTTTGCCGAGCACGAGAAAGTGGTCGACACGGTGATGGACAACAACGCCATCGAAAAGGAACGTGGCATCACGATCCTGGCCAAGAACTGCGCCGTGACCTGGGAAGGCACGCACATCAACATCGTCGACACCCCGGGCCACGCGGACTTCGGCGGTGAAGTGGAACGCGCGCTGTCGATGGTCGACGGCGTGGTGCTGCTGATCGACGCGCAGGAAGGCCCGATGCCGCAGACGCGCTTCGTGACCAAGAAGGCGCTGGCCCTCGGCCTCAAGCCCATCCTGGTCGTGAACAAGGTCGACAAGCCGGGCGCAAATCCCGACAAGGTGGTGAACGCCGCCTTCGACCTGTTCGACAAGCTCGGCGCCACCGACGAACAGCTCGACTTCCCCGTGGTGTACGCCTCGGGCATCAACGGCTGGTCGTCGCTCGAAGAAGGCGCGGCGGGCGAGCAGTGGGGCCCCGACATGTCGGCCCTGTTCAACACCATCCTGAAGCACGTGCCGGCCCAGAAGGGCGATCCCGAAGCGCCGCTGCAGCTGCAGATCTCCGCGCTCGACTTCTCGACCTTCGTCGGCCGCATCGGCGTGGGCCGCATCAGCCAGGGCACCATCAGGCCCATGACCGACGTGCTGGTGATGGAAGGTCCGGACGGCAAGGCAGTGAAGGGCCGCGTCAACCAGGTGCTGACCTTCCAGGGCCTGGACCGCGTGCAGGCCACCGAAGCCGGCCCGGGCGAAATCGTGCTGATCAACGGCATTGCCGACATCGGCATCGGCGTGACCGTGACCGATCCCGCCAGCCCGGCACCGCTGCCGATGCTCAAGGTCGACGAGCCGACCCTGACCATGAATTTCTGCGTCAACACCAGCCCGCTGGCCGGCCGCGAAGGCAAGTTCGTGACCAGCCGCCAGATCTGGGACCGCCTGCAGAAGGAACTGCAGCACAACGTTGCGCTGCGCGTGAACGAAACCGACGAAGAAGGCATCTTCGAAGTGATGGGCCGCGGCGAACTGCACCTCACCATCCTCTTGGAAAACATGCGCCGCGAAGGCTATGAAATGGCCGTGTCGAAGCCGCGCGTGGTGTTCCGCACCGTCGACGGCGAGAAGCACGAACCCATCGAGCTGGTCACGGCCGACATCGAAGAGCAGCACCAGGGCGGCGTGATGCAGGCGCTGGGCGAGCGCAAGGGCGAGCTGATCAACATGGAACCGGACGGCCGTGGCCGTGTGCGCCTGGAGTACCGCATCCCGGCGCGTGGCCTGATCGGCTTCACGAATGAATTCCTGAACCTGACGCGCGGCTCGGGCCTCATCAGCAACATCTTCGACAGCTACGAGGCGCACAAGGGCGACATCGGCGGGCGCAAGAATGGCGTGCTCATTTCCATGGACGACGGCGAAATCTTCACCTACGCATTGGGCAAGCTGGACGACCGCGGCCGCATGTTCGTGAAGGCGAACGATCCGGTGTACGAAGGCATGATCGTCGGCATCCACAGCCGCGACAACGACCTGGTGGTGAACGCGACGCGCACCAAGCAGCTGACCAACTTCCGTGTCTCGGGCAAGGAAGACGCGATCAAGGTCACGCCGCCGATCGAACTCACTCTCGAATACGGCGTGGAATTCATCGAGGACGACGAACTGGTCGAGATCACGCCCAAGAGCGTGCGCCTGCGCAAGCGTTTCCTGAAGGAAAACGAGCGCAAGCGCGCCAGCCGCGACATGGCGAGCTGATCGCCTTCACCGCAGTCGACCGATGCTGCTGCGCCTGACGCACGGCGGGGCCGTGTGGCTGATGGTCGCCGTGACCCTGATGTGGGCCACGGCGGGCGTCGTCACGCGGCACCTCGAGCAGGCGAACAGTTTCGAGATCACCTTCTGGCGCAGCCTCTTCACGATGGTGGCGCTGCTGGTGATCCTGCCGCTCTGGCGCGGCCGCGCGGTGTTCTCGCAGATACGCAGCGGCGGGCGCGAGCTCTGGATCTCGGGCGTCTGCTGGACCGTGATGTTCACGGCCTTCATGGTGGCGCTCACGCTGGCATCGACGGCCAGCGTGCTGGTCACGATGTCTCTCGGGCCCCTGCTCACCGCGCTGGCCGCGCGCCTTTTCATCGGGCACCGCCTGCCGGCCCGGACCTGGCTCGCCATCGTGGTGGCCGGCCTGGGCATCGCGTGGATGTACGGCACGCAACTGATGCAGGGCGGACCGGCGGGTGGCTCGCTGATCGGAACGCTGGTGGCGCTTTGCGTGCCGCTCGCGGGTGCCACCAACTGGACCGTGGTCCAGCATGCGCAGGCCAAGGGGCGCAACATCGACCTGGTGCCCGCGGTGCTCATCGGCGCCGCGCTCAGCACGCTCGCCACCCTGCCGTTTGCGCTTCCGTTCAAGGCGACCCCGCACGACCTCGGCCTGCTGGCTTTCCTTGGCGTGTTCCAGCTCGCGATTCCCTGCGTGCTCTCGGTGCTTTGTGCGCGGGTGCTGAAGGCGCCCGAAGTGGCTTTGCTCGCGCTGCTCGAAGTGATCTTCGGCATTGCGCTGGCATGGCTCGGTGCGGGCGAGGAACCCGCTGCGAGCGTGCTGACCGGCGGTGTGCTGGTCATCGGCGCGCTGGTGTTCAACGAACTGCTGGCCATGCGCGGACGCCGCGCGGCGGTGAGCGACGGCGTGCTTCCCGGCGCGCACTAGAAACGCTGCGTATCTCCGGCTATTGCGGCAGGGCGACTTCGCCCCGGCGGCTGTCCATCAGGGCGCGATCGAATCGCGTGGCAAAGTCGTTGCCCATGCGCCAGCTGCCGTTTTCAGGGACGAAAGTGAATTCGCTCCGCAGCACAAGCGACGTGCCGCCGGTGAGGCTCAGCAGCCGGTCGTTGTACTCGATGACCAGTGGGCAGATATGGCTCGTTCCGTCCTCATGGGCGCGGCAAGCACCTGTGAGCTCGAAGTCGGCGATCTTGCGCTTGCGGTCCGGGTCGGTGGCTGCGAGCCCTGTGTGCCGGCCCTGCCGGGCGCGTTCGGCCATTCGCTCGATCAGGCTTTCGGCCGCTTGGCGGGACAGCGAGCGCGGCAAGTTTTCGACGCCTTCTCGCAAGGCCTTCTCAAGTGCTGCGCGGCCGAGCGGTTCGGCAGTGTAGAGCGGCCTGCCGTTCGCATCGAGATTTCCGAAGCGGGCCTGGACGATGGCTTCCTTGGCGCCGCGCACCATCATTTTGTCCGCTTCATCGGGGGAATCCGGTCCGATGGTGAAGGCGATGGACGTGGTGGCGGCGCCCCGCGTCATTGTTGCCATGCAACCGCGCATGCGTTCGTCCTTGCGATAGCCGACCTGTCGAATGCCGCTCACCGTGTATAGGCCGATCTGGGACTTTTCGCGTACATCAAGCGTTTCCCTGCGCACTTGGATCGACACCCGCAGCATGAGGCCCCGCAGCGTGGCGCGCGTGGAATCGGCATCGCAGGCCGGAGCATCGGCAGGGGTGAACATGCCCCAGCCGATCCAGGCAACGAGCGCAAGCGCAGCCAGCCCGATCGTCCACGCGCCATTGCGGCGCTTGCGCCGTGCCTTTGCATGCGCCAAGCTTCTTGTGTGTTCGTCGGCGGCGATCACCACGCGTGCTTCGGCGACGATGCGCGCGCGCTCGGCCGCCGTGGCAAAGACTGCCTCGGCCTCGACCTCGGCGAGCATGCGCTTGAACTGTTCCTGTTCGAGCAGGCCGTCGATCACCAGCCATGCCAGCGTATCTGCCGGCGCGGCAGGCGCGGTGCCGACGAGGGGTGTTTCCTCGAGCGCCATGTCGCGCGTTTCGATGTCGATCAGGCCGACGTTATAGAGCGCGGTAACGGCTTCGTGCGTGATGCCGCGGTCGCCGAGCTCCAGCATTTCCTCTGCCTCCCAGGCGATGTCTTCTGCAATGCTGAAGCGGTCGCGGTCAGGCGCAGCCTTTTCGAGATCTTCGACGGTGGCTTTCAGATCACTTCTGGTGATCAGTCCCTTCACGCACATCCAGGCCAGCGCGTGCGCGGGGCCGGGAAGCGGCGGGAGCGCGGCGTTCTCCGGATGGGCAATCACTGCCTCATGCTGGGCGCTGGAGATCAGGCCGCAGTCAAGAAGGGCGAGGAAGGCGTCCGGATCGGCATCGACTGAAGTCATGCGGAAATTCTGCCGTGCGCGGGTCCGGCCCACGCGCTGCGATGGCCGAGGCGACGCAGCGCGGCGCGAACTAAGGCGCACAAACGCGCGTCAGTTGCCGCGGTATGCAGGGGAAAGCAAAAAAGAAAAAAGGCCCCGACAGACGCCGGGGCCTTCACGATCATGAGACCGCGCGATCAGGGGCGCGCGACTTTCCAGGCACCGTTCAAGACGCCGTCGCCGGTCTTGTCGCCGGGCTTGGCGTCCTTCGTCCAGTAGTAGAGCGGAGCGCCCTTGTAGGCCCACTGCTTCTTGCCGTCTTCGCGCACGATGACGGTGTAGCCGCCCATGGGCTTGGCGGCTTCTGCCACGGGGAGCGGCGGCCAGTTGGCAGCGCACTGGGCGTTGCACGCGGAGGTGCCTGCGCCAGGGGTATCGCGGGCGAAGGTGTACAGCGTCATGCCGTTCGGTCCGACGAGCACGCCGTCGGCCGTGCGGGTGGGGGTGTCGGGTGCGCTGGCCGTCTTGTTGGACATGCCGCCGCAGCCGGCGAGCAAGGCCGCCGCGAGAATCGAGGCGCTGAGCAATTTCATGCAGTTTCTCCTTCAGTTGAAAATTCGCGTAAACAAGTGGGTTGGTTGCGCGAGCCGGCAGTTTATGCCGGCCTCAGGACAAATCGCGGTAGGCAAGCGTCGCCAGTTTGAGCAAAACGTCGCGCGGCAGCTTGCCAGCCACGGCATAGCCGAAGCCCTGGTCCACCCAGTAGAAGCTGGGCACCGGCCCCTCGGATGCAAAGCGGAACGCTGTTTCGCGCGAAGCGGCGGCCCCTGCGGCTGTGCGGCCGTCGAGGGTGCCGATATAGAGCGTCACGCGTTCTCCGGCCGTGTCCTCGAACATGAACTGGGCGCGCGCGCCGCTCTCTCCAGGCAGCAGGCGGCCGCCGACGAGCGTGTAGCCCATCGATGCCAGGTCGGGCACCTTGAGCGGCTTGTCCAGCCGTTTGGAGAGCCATTGCACGAGATGCTGCTGCTCGGTGGCGCCCACTTCGACCGGATGTCTTTTCTCGGGCGCGTAGACCGCATGCGCCACGGAGGCATCGTGCACGAACTCGCGCATCGCCGGCGCCTTGGCCAGCGGGACCGGCGCAGCGTGCCGCGCCGACCATTGGGCATTGCCGAGCCAGCCGGCGGCAAAGGCCACCAGCACACCGGCCGCCATGCCGCCCCAGCGCGACCAGCGGCCTTGCCGGGCTTCACGGGGCTGGCTGCGATCGAGCGCGCCCAACAGGTGGGCCGGAACCGGCTCGCCGAGCAGTTCGCCATGGAGCCGGCGCAGGGCATCGCGCTGGCTGCGCCAGGCCGCGACCCGTTCGGCAAGCGAAGGGTCGCGGGCCAGGGCATCCTCGATTTCGGACCGGCGGTGCGGTGCCAGCTGGCCATCGACGAAGGCATGCAGCTCGTCGTCAGCAGGGGGCGGGGCAGGGCGATTCATGGTTGTTCACTTGAGGCGGCGCAGGCCGGGGCGGCTCGGCGCAGCGGCGCCATCCATCAGGTCGTGCAGGCGCGCACGGGCGCGCGAGAGGCGCGACATCACGGTCCCGGCGGGAATGCCGAGCACCTTGGCCACCTCCGCATACGAAAGGTCTTCGAGCGACACCAGCAGCAGCACGGCGCGCTGCTCTTCGGGCAGCTGCATGAGGCAGCGCTGCAGGTCGAGGCCGCTTGCGAGGTCCCGCCCCGGATCGGCGGCACCGTGCAACTCATGCGCCACGTCGTCCAGCGGGACGAGACTGTGCGCAGGCGGCGCGCGCCGCCGCTGGCTCGCGAAGATGTTGTGCATGACCGTGAAGAGCCACGCGCGCAGGTCGCTGCCCACATGCCAGAGACGCCACTTGCCGCATGCGCGCTCGAGCGTGTCCTGAACCAGGTCGTCGGCCGCCCATGCATCGCCCGTGAGCGCGCGTGCATAGCGGCGCAAGCTCGGGATCTGTTCGGCAAGCAGGCGGGCGTCCACGGAAGGCTGGCAGTGCGGCTGCGCTCAGGGCTTGGCGGTTTTCCAGGCACCGCCGACGCCGTCGCCGGTCTTGTCGCCGGGCTTCGTGTCCTTGGCCCAGTAGTAGAGCGGCCAGCCCTTGGCGGCCCATTGCTTCTTGCCGTCGTCGCGCGTGACGATGGTGAAGTCGCCCGCGGGCTTGTCGCTGTCGGTGGCCATGAAGGGCGGCCAGTTGGTTGCGCAGCCGCCATTGCAGGCCGATTTGCCGCTGCCGGCGGTGTCCTTGTCGAAGGTGTAGAGCGTCATGCCGGTCGGGCCCACAAGGGCGCCGTCGGCGGGCTCGGGCTGGGCAAGTGCAGGGAGTGCGAGCAGGCTGCTCAGCAGCGCGGCGGCAAGGCCGGCGGAGGATGCGCGGAATGGCGACATGGAAGGACTCCTGGTTGGGTGGCACCGACGATCCGATGACACCGCACAAACGCCTGCTGCGCGCGTTCTATTCCATGCCGCGCAAAAAAAAGAATCAGCGGCTGCGGCTCTTCATTGCGCGCTCGACCTCGCGCTTGCCTTCGCGGTCCTTGATGGTGTCGCGCTTGTCGTGCTCGGCCTTGCCCTTGGCGAGTGCGATCTCGAGCTTGATCTTGCCGGCCTTCCAGTGCAGGTTGAGCGGCACCAGCGTGTAGCCCTTCTGCTCGACCTTGCCGACCAGGCGCCGGATCTCCTCCTTGTGCAGCAGCAGCTTCTTGGTGCGGATGGAATCGGGGTTGACGTGGGTGGACGCGCTCTTGAGCGGGTTGATCTGCAAGCCGACGACGAACAGCTCGCCGTCGCGGATCACCACGTAGCCGTCGGTCAGCTGGACCTTGCCTTCGCGCAGGGACTTGACTTCCCAGCCCTCGAGGACGATGCCGGCTTCGAAGCGTTCTTCGAAAAAATAGTTGTACGCGGCCTTCTTGTTGTCGGCAATGCGGGAGGAGGTATCTTGTTTCTTGGTGGCCATGGCTCGGGAAGGTGGGGGCGCATGGCTTCAATACAATCCGTCGCGCACGCTGTCCCGATTCTATGAAAACCGTCAACAAGTCCGTCCTCATCTGGTACAGCGCCGAAGAGATGTACGCGCTCGTCACCGATGTGGAGAAATATCCGCAGTTCTTGCCCTGGTGCGACAAGTCCCGGGTCATCGAGGAAGACGAAGCCGGAATGACCGCCGAAGTGGGCCTGGCTTTTGCCGGCCTGCACCAGAGTTTCACAACCCGCAACACGCACGTGCCGGGGCGCGAAGTGCATCTCAAGCTGGTCGACGGGCCGTTCTCCAACCTCGACGGCACCTGGAAATTCGTGCCCGTGGGCGAGCCCGGCGAGCGCGCCTGCCGCGTCGAGCTGCACATGAGCTACGGCTTCAGCAACTTCGCGCTGCAGGCCCTGGTGGGACCGGTGTTCGACACCGTCGCCTCCAGCCTGGTCGAGGCCTTCGTCAAGCGCGCCGAGCAGGTCTACGGCACGGCCTGACGAATCGATGATCCAGGTCACGCTGAGCTGCTCGCCCGCGCCTCGCGAGGTGTTCGAGCAAATCCTCCAGCTGCCGGCCGGCGCCACGGTGGACGACGCCGTTCTGGCCAGCGGCCTTGCAGAGCGCTTGCCGCGGCCGGACTGGCGCCAGGCGATGACCCCGGGAATCTGGGGCAGGGAAGTCGGGTGGGACCAGGTGCTGGCAGACGGCGACCGCGTGGAGCTGTGCCGGCCGCTGGCCGTCGATCCCAAGGTGGCCCGCCGCGAGCGCTTCCAGCGCCAGGGCGCGCGCGGCACCGGCCTTTTTGCGAATCGCCGAAAGGGCGGCAAGGCCGGCTACTGAACCGGCGCGCCCCGCGGTTACTTGCAGTCGCTTTCGATGATCGTTTGAAGGCGTTTCTGCTCCGCGGCGCGCGCGGCATCGTCCATGATTTCGCGCTCGCCCTTCGCGTTGACCTTGGCCACGCGGATGCCGCTGTCGAATGTTGCCTTGCCCTGGCGCGCGCGGTCGCAGTTCTCCGCCTTGATCTTGGCGTTCTTCTCCGCCTCTGCGGCCTGCTTGGCTTTTTCTTCCGCCTGGGCCTTCCTGGTCTTTTCCTCGAGTTCCTTGTCGACACCTGCGGGCTTGGGCGCAGCCGACGCTTCGCGCGGCTTGGCGCCTTCGGCCGCCTCCGCTTCCGCAGGGGCCGGCGTGTAGCCGGCGCGCGGCGGCGGGGTGCCGGAGCGGCGCAGGATGTTCTTCTCGGGCACGTCCGGCGGTGGCGCCTGGTCGCTGAAGACCTTCTTGCCGTTCTTGTCGATCCATTGCCATTGCGCGCTGGCCGAGAGCGGCAGCAGGCAAACACATCCCAGTACGAGCCAATGCGCAAATTTCATGCAGCGAGTTTAGCGTTGCCTTACGTTTGGCAACACTGGCCGGGCGAGCTTTTGCCTGGTTCGAGTTGGAAATTGGCTACGTTCGGCCTCATTCGCCGGCACGCACCGGCCGTCCGAAGGCCCTGGCGGGGCGGGTAAGTACCGAGCATCGCTACAATCCGTCTTTTGGAGCTTCACCCATGCGCCTTCTCGGCAAAGCGCTCACCTTCGACGACGTGTTGTTGGTGCCAGCGTTCTCCCAGGTCCTGCCCAAGGACACCTCTCTCGCCACCCGCTTCTCCCGCAACATCGCGCTGAATCTGCCGCTGGTCTCCGCCGCGATGGACACGGTCACCGAGGCACGCCTCGCGATCGCGATCGCGCAGGAAGGCGGCATCGGCATCGTGCACAAGAACTTCACCGCGGCCGAGCAGGCCGCGCAGGTGGCCAAGGTGAAGCGCTACGAATCGGGCGTGCTGCGCGATCCGGTGGTGATCACGCCCACGCACACCGTGCTGCAGGTCATGCAGCTGTCCGACGAACTCGGCATTTCGGGCTTCCCGGTGCTCGACGGCGGCAAGGTGGTCGGCATCGTCACGGGGCGCGACCTGCGCTTCGAAAACCGCTACGACGTGCCGGTCAGCGAGATCATGACGCCGCGCGAAAAGCTCATCACCGTGCCCGATGGCACCACGCTGGCCGAGGCCAAGGCGCTGCTCAACAAGCACAAGCTCGAACGCCTGCTGGTCATCAACAGCGCGTGGGAGCTCAAGGGCCTGATCACGGTCAAGGACATCACCAAGCAGACCAGCTTCCCCAATGCGGCGCGCGATCCCTCGGGCCGCCTGCGCGTGGGCGCGGCGGTCGGCGTGGGCGAGGGCACCGAGGAGCGCGTGGAAGCGCTGGTCAAGGCCGGCGTCGACGCCATCGTGGTCGACACCGCGCACGGCCACAGCGCCGGAGTGATCGAGCGCGTGCGCTGGGTCAAGAGGAACTATCCGCAGGTCGACGTGATCGGCGGCAACATCGCCACCGGCGACGCGGCGCGTGCGCTGGCCGATGCCGGCGCCGATGCGGTCAAGGTCGGCATCGGCCCTGGCTCCATCTGCACCACGCGCATCGTGGCCGGCGTGGGCGTGCCGCAGATCATGGCCGTGGACAACGTGGCCACCGCGCTGCAGGGCACCGGCATTCCGCTGATTGCCGACGGCGGCATCCGCTACTCGGGCGACATCGCCAAGGCCATTGCCGCGGGCGCCAGCACCGTGATGATGGGCGGCATGTTCGCGGGCACCGAAGAGGCGCCGGGCGAGATCGTGCTGTTCCAGGGCCGCAGCTACAAGAGCTACCGCGGCATGGGCTCCATCGGCGCCATGCAGCAGGGCAGCGCCGACCGCTACTTCCAGGAATCGACCACCGGCAATCCCAACGCCGACAAGCTGGTGCCCGAAGGCATCGAAGGCCGCGTCCCCTACAAGGGCTCGATGGTCTCGATCGTGTACCAGATGTCCGGCGGCTTGCGCGCCAGCATGGGCTACTGCGGCTGCGCAACGATCGAAGACATGAAGAACAAGGCCGAGTTCGTCGAGATCACCACGGCCGGCATCCGCGAGAGCCACGTGCACGACGTGCAGATCACCAAGGAAGCGCCGAACTACCGCGCTGAATAAGGCTGTTCTGGCCAGATTGTTAAAGTGAGGCCAGATTCCGTTTAGAATCTGGCCAGATCAATATTTTCTGGCCCAAATGCAATCCATCGGCATCGCCGAAGCCAAGAATAACTTCTCCGCCCTCATCGACCTGGTCGAAAAGGGCGAGGAGGTTCGCATCACCCGCCACGGCAAGGAAGTCGTGCGCATGCTGCCGGTGCGGCGCAAGCCCGTCATCACCGATGAGCAGATCGCGCGCGAACTCGGCCAGATCGACGCGCTGCACGCCTCCATCCGGCCCGGGCGCCCGGTGCACGCATTGCGCGGCGAAGGGCGTCGATCGTGACGGCCTTCGTCATGGACGCTTCCGTCACCGCGGCCTGGCTCTTGCCCGACCAGGCCAGCGAACACACCCGCAAGCTCTACGCCGCCATCCGCCGCGACGAGGTCGAGCCGCAGGCGCCCAGCGCGTGGCAATGGGAGTGCGCGAACATCCTTGCCAACGGCGTGCGCAGCGGCCGCATTCCCGCGCCGGCGGTCGAAGGGTTGTGGAGCGTGCTCGACGCCATCCGCCACCGCGTGGAGCTTCACGAACTCGCGCCCGCACAGCACAAGGCTGTGCTGGCCGTCGCCATCGACGCCGGCGTCTCTGTCTACGATGCGGGCTACCTCTGGCTGGCGCGCTCGCTCGATCTCCCGCTCGCCACTTTCGACGAGCAACTCATCCAGGCTGCGCCGCAAGCGGGCGTCAGGCTGTTCGACATTTCAACGCTCTGACCGAGTCTTCTTCCATGCAACACGACAAGATCCTCATCCTCGATTTCGGCTCGCAAGTCACGCAGCTCATCGCACGGCGTGTGCGCGAGGCGCACGTGCTCAGCGAAGTGCATCCCTGCGACGTGACCGACGAATGGGTGCGCGAATACGCGGCTGACGGCCACCTCAAGGGTGTGATCCTTTCGGGCAGCCATGCCAGCGTGTACGAAGAGACCACGGACAAGGCCCCGCAAGCGGTGTTCGACCTGGGCGTGCCCGTGCTCGGCATCTGCTACGGCATGCAGACCATGGCGCACCAGCTCGGCGGCAAGGTCGAGGGCGGCCACAAGCGCGAGTTCGGTTTTGCATCGGTGCGCGCCCATGGCCACACCGCACTGCTGAAGGACATCGCCGACTTCACCACGCCCGAAGGCCACGGCATGCTCAACGTGTGGATGAGCCACGGCGACAAGGTCACCGAGCTGCCGCCCGGCTTCAAGCTCATGGCGAGCACCGAGAGCTGCCCCATCGCCGGCATGGCCGACGAGGCGCGCCGCTACTACGCGCTGCAGTTCCACCCGGAGGTGACGCACACGGTGCAGGGCAAGGCGATCATCGAGCGCTTCGTGCTGGGCATCTGCGAGTCCAAGCCCGACTGGGTCATGCGCGACCACATCGCCGAAGCCGTGGCGAAGATCCGCGAGCAGGTGGGCGACGAGGAAGTCATTCTCGGCCTCTCCGGTGGTGTCGATTCGAGCGTGGCGGCCGCGCTGATCCATCGCGCCATCGGCGACCAGCTGACCTGCGTGTTCGTCGACCACGGCCTCTTGCGCCTGGACGAAGGCGACATGGTCATGGAGATGTTCGAGGGCAAGCTGCACGCGAAGGTCATCCGCGTCGACGCCAGCGACCTGTTCCTCGGCAAGCTCGCGGGCGTGAGCGAGCCCGAAGCCAAGCGCAAGATCATCGGGGGCGAGTTCGTCACCGTGTTCAAGCAGGAGGCCGCCAAGCTCAAGGCAGCAGGCGATGGCGGCAAGAACGGAGTTGACGGCCGGCCGTCCGTCAAGGGCGCAACCTTCCTGGCACAGGGCACCATCTACCCCGACGTCATCGAGTCGGGCGGTGCCAAGAGCAAGAAGGCCGTGACCATCAAGAGCCACCACAACGTGGGCGGCCTGCCCGAGCAGCTCGGCCTCAAGTTGCTGGAGCCGCTGCGCGACCTGTTCAAGGACGAAGTGCGCGAGCTCGGCGTGGCGCTCGGCCTGCCGCCCGAGATGGTGTACCGCCATCCGTTCCCCGGCCCGGGCCTGGGCGTGCGCATCCTTGGCGAAGTGAAGAAGGAATACGCCGATCTGCTGCGCCGCGCCGACGCGATCTTCATCGAGGAGCTGCGCAACTTCAAGGACGATGCCACCGGCAAGAGCTGGTACGACCTCACGAGCCAGGCCTTCACCGTGTTCCTGCCGGTGAAGAGCGTGGGCGTCATGGGCGACGGCCGCACCTACGACTACGTGGTCGCACTGCGCGCCGTGCAGACCAGCGACTTCATGACCGCCGACTGGGCCGAGCTGCCCTACGCGCTGCTCAAGAAGGTGTCGGGCCGCATCATCAATGAGGTGCGCGGCATCAATCGTGTGACTTACGACGTGTCGAGCAAGCCGCCGGCGACGATCGAGTGGGAATGACGGCTTGACGCGTCCTGCCGCTTGGCTCGCTCAGGCGGCCACGACGATCGGAAAGCGCGCCTGCAATCCATCCGCTGCACGCTCGAAAGGCACGGTCACCGCGTCCCTCGCGGCCGGTGGAAGGTTGCGCCAGAGGTAGTCGCGTGCATTGCCCGGGTCGCCGGCCACGTAGAGTTGCGTGGTCAGCAGCTCGCGGGTGCCGAGCTTCACCTTGACGTGCACGTGCGGCGTGCGGCCGCTGTACGGCACGGGCCGGATGGTGCGAAAGCGCCAGCTGCCGTCCGCGCCGACCGCCACGCGGCCGAAGCCCTGGAAGGCCGCGTCGGCGCGGTCCCCGTCGCCGGGGTGGTGGTAGTGCCCCTTTTCATCGCATTGCCAGATCTCGACCTGCGCGCCTCGCAGCGGCTTGCCATCCAGGTCGGTGACCGTGCCGTCGATCCAGGTGGGCTGGCCGCCGCGGTAGTCCAGCGTGCCGTTGCGCAGCAGGTCGTTGTCGGCATCCTGCGGCAGTCGGACCGGATAGAACGGCCCTTCGGTCTGCGAAGGCGTCGGGATGCGGGCCGGCGCGGGCTGCGCACGGGCGCCCAGCCAGAGTGCGGGCGCGGCAACCAGTGCCGCGGCAATGGTGCGGCGCGGAAGGCCGACGTCGGACGGGGCGTTCATGTTCCGTCAGAGCCGCACCGGGGGCGCGAGTTCCGCAGCCCAGATCACCGCGTCAGCGCGCCGGGCGCCTGAATGCGCCGCGTGCGCGCTCGGCCTTTGGCCTGATGACGCAGCCGGTCGCGTGGTCATTGACGAGGCCCATCGCCTGCATGAAGGCGAACACCGTCGTCGGGCCGACGAACTTCCAGCCGAGCTTCTTCAGGGCCTTGGACAGGGCGATGGACGCCTCGGAGGTCGAAGCGGTCTGCGGCTCTCCGAGCTGCCCGGCATCGGGCTCGTGGCGCCAGAAGAACGAGGCCAGCGAACCATGGGTGGCGACCAGCTCCTGCGCGCGGGCGGCATTGTGGATCACGGCTTCGATCTTGCCGCGATGGCGCACGATGCCCGGGTCCTGCAGCAGGCGCTCGACGTCGCGCCCGGTGAAACGCGCAACCTTGTCGAAATCGAAGCCGCAGAAGGCCGCGCGAAAGTTCTCCCGCTTCGCCAGGATGGTGCGCCAGCTGAGCCCCGACTGGAAGCCTTCGAGGCAGATCTTCTCGAAGAGCCGGTGATCGTCGGCCACCGGAAAGCCCCATTCGGTGTCGTGGTAGGCCAGGAATTCCGGCGCGGACGCGCACCAGCGGCAGCGCGGGTGGCCGTCGGGGCCGTTGATCAATGTGTTCATCTTGAGTGTCGGTTGCAGGGCCGGCCTAGCCGCCGTCCGCAAAGTTGTCGAAGAGCAATCCGCGAAGCCACTGGTTGCCCGGATCGCGGTGCACCTTGGCGTGCCAGAACAGGTTGATCGCGATCTGCGGCAAGGGCACCGGATGCGGGCGCCACACCAGCCCGAAAGGCTCGGCGATGCTTTGGGCCAGGCGCTCGGGCACGGTGGCGATCATCCCGCTCGAGCGAAGAATGTGCCCGATCGCCACGAAGTGCGGCACCTTGAGCCGGATGCGCCGCTGGATGCCCTGCGCGGCCATCACGTCGTCGGCCTTGCCGTGCCCCGTGCCCGCGGCCTGCACCAGCACATGGTCGGCCGCGCTGAAATCCTTCAGCGACACGCTGCGTTTTCGCGCCAGCGGATGCGCCGAAGAAAAGATGCACACATAGCGCTGCATGAACAGCCGGCGCTGGAACACGCCCGCCTTGAGCTGCGGCAGCAGGCCGATCGCGATGTCGACGTGGCCGGATTCGAGCTCGTCGCGCAGGCTGGTGGACGCGTTGTTGCGCACCGTGCTGACCGTCACGCCCGGCGCCACCTTCGACAGCGCTTCCATGAGCCTGGGCGTGAAGTAGATCTCGCCGATGTCGGTCATCGCGAGCGAAAAGCTGCGGGTGCTGGTCGCGGGGTCGAACACCACCTGCTGGTTGAGCGCCGTGTGCAGCGCGCCCATCGCATAGGCCACCGGCTCGGCCAGTTGGAGCGCGAAGGGCGTCGGTTCCATGCCGCGCGAGGTGCGCAGGAAAAGCTCGTCGCCGAGCAGCTTGCGCAGCCGTGCGAGCGCGTTGCTGATCGCGGGCTGGGAGAGGCCGAGCGATGCGGCCACCGCCGAGACCCGCTTTTCGGCCAGCATGCGGTCGAACACCAGCAACAGGTTGAGATCGATGTCCTTGAGTTGCATGCCAGGGCTTTATTCACGGCAGTGATGTGGCCGATTCACCGGATTCTATTGGTCAATCCGCAGTGTCCGCGCATCATCCGCTCCAGAGACAAGCCGGCGCCAGCGCCGGCGCAACGAGAGCCCCAGATGGACCTGCACATTCAGCCCCTTGCCCGCACCCTCGAGGTCCGCCCCGGCGCCAACCTGCTGGAAGTGCTGCGCGAGCACCATGTGCCGGTGTCCTACAGCTGCATGTCGGGGCGCTGCGGCACCTGCCGCTGCAAGGTGGTGTCGGGCCAGGTGCTCGACGGCGGGCAGGACACGATCCGGCCCGACGGGCAGGGCGAGCGCTATGTGCTGGCATGCCAGAGCACGCTGACCGAAAGCTGCACCATCGAGATCCCGGAGCCCGACGAAGTGGTGGTGCACCCGGCGCGCATCCTCAAGGCGACCGTCACCGGCATCGATGTGCTCACGCACGACATTCGCCGCCTGCGCCTCAAGCCCAACAAGCCGCTCGAATTTTCGCCGGGACAGTATGCGCAGCTGCAGTTCGCGCCCGACCTGGCGCGGCCCTATTCGATGGCGGGGCTGAGCCGTGACGCGGAGCTCGAGTTCCACGTTCGCAGGGTGCCCGGGGGCCGCGTGACCGCGCACATCTTCGAGCAGCTGCGCATCGGCGATGCAGTGCGCGTGAGCGGGCCCCTGGGCACGGCCTATCTGCGCACCCGGCACCGCGGGCCGATGCTCTGCGCGGCAGGCGGCACCGGCCTCGCACCGATCCTTTCGATCGTGCGCGGTGCGATCGCGGCCGACCTGATGCAGCCGATTCACCTCTACCTGGGCGTGCGCTCCGATGCCGACGTGTACGGGCTGCAGGAGTTGCGTGCGCTCCAGGCGCAGCATTCGGGGCTGGAAGTGCACGTGGTGGTGGTCACCGGCCCGGCGCGCGCCAACCAGCGCCAGGGCCTGATCACCGATGCGATCCGCGCCGACTGGCCCGGCAGCCTGGAGGGGTGGCGCGCCTACCTCTGCGGATCGCCGCCGATGGTAGAGGCCGTGACCCAGCTCGTGCGCGACCGCGGGCTGGCACCCGAGCAGACCCATGCCGATGCCTTCTACCTGCAAGGCACCTGAGCGCAGAGAAACCGACAAGAAAAGGAAACCCCGATGAGCACGCAAGCCGTATTCCCCGTCGAACTGCGGTGGGAGAGCGACAAGACCAGCCGCATTCCCTTCATGGCGTACACCGACGAAGCCCTGCACAAGAAGGAACTGCAGCGCTTTTTCTATGAGAAGCACTGGTGCTACGTCGGGCTCGAAGCGGAGATCCCGAACCCGGGCGATTTCAAGCGCACCGCCATCGGCGAGCGCTCTGTCGTGATGTCGCGCGACGAAGAGGGCGCGATCCATGTGTTCGAGAACGTGTGCGCGCACCGCGGCATGCAGTTCTGCCGCGAACGCCATGGCAACAGGAAAGAGTTTGTCTGCCCTTACCACCAGTGGAACTACACGCTCAAGGGCGACCTGCAGGGCGTGCCGTTCCGCCGCGGCGTGAAGCAGGACGGCAAGGTGCACGGCGGCATGCCGGCCGATTTCAAGACCGAGGACCACGGGCTCAACAAGCTCAAGGTGGCATCGCGCGGCGGCGTGGTGTTCGCCTCTTTCGACCACGGCGTCGAGTCGTTCGAGGAGTTCCTCGGGCCGGACATCCTGCACTACTTCGACCGGCTGTTCGACGGACGCCAGCTCAAGATCCTTGGCTACAGCCGCCAGCGCATTCCGGGCAACTGGAAGGGCTGATGCAGGAGAACATCAAGGACCCGTACCACCCGGGGCTGCTGCACACCTGGTTCGTGACCTTCGGCCTCTGGCGCGCCGACAACAAGTCGGAGCTCAAGATGGATTCGCACGGCCGCCACGCCGCGATGATTTCCACCCGCGGCAGTGCCGGCAAGGCCGCGCAGGTGACGCAAGTCTCGAGCTTCAAGGAGAGCATGCAGCTCAAGGATCCGCGTTTCCTGGACATCGTGCCCGAGCCCTGGTGGGGCGGGCCGACCGCCGTGATGATGACGCTGTTCCCGAGCCTCATCCTGCAGCAGCAGGTCAACAGCGTGTCGACGCGGCACATCCAGCCGGTGGGCCACGACGCCTTCGATTTTGTCTGGACGCATTTCGGCTTCGAGGACGACACCGAGGAAATGACCCAGCGCCGCCTGCGCCAGGCGAACCTGTTCGGGCCCGCGGGTTTCGTCTCGGCCGACGACGGCGAGGTGATCGAGTTCTCGCAGGAAGGCTTCGAGCAGAAGCCCTACCACCGCACGCTGGCCGAACTGGGCGGGCGAGAGGTCGAGAACACCGACCACATGGTCACCGAGACGCTGATCCGCGGCATGTACCGCTACTGGCGCGAAGTGATGGAGGCCGCATGACGCTCGACGCCAACGCCTATCTCGCACTGTCGCGGCTCTACGCGGCCTATGCGCACGCGGTCGATTCGGGCCATTGGGAGCTGTGGCCCGCGTTCTTCGTCGAGCAATGCAGCTACCGGCTGCAGCCGCGCGAGAACCATGAACGCGGCCTGCCGCTCGCCACCCTGTCGTTCGAGAGCCGCGGCATGCTCGAAGACCGGGTGTACGGCATCAAGGAAACGCTCTTTCATGACCCGTACTACCAGCGCCACGTGGTCGGCCTGCCGCTGGTGCATGCGGTCGACGACGATGGCGCGATCCACAGCGAAGCCAACTACGCGGTGTTCCGCACCAAGCTCGACCAGGCCTCGACCGTGTTCAACGTCGGCCGCTACATCGACAAGGTTGTGCCGACGCCCGAAGGCCTGAAGTTCGCTTCGCGCCTGTGCGTCTTCGACAGCGAGATGATCCCCAACTCGATCATCTATCCCATCTGAGCCACGCAAGAAAACCCATCCGAAGGCAAGCATGAGCACAACGACCCCATGGATCGACGCAGCATCGGTCGACGACGTTCCCGCCGACGACGTGGTGGGCATTCTGGTGCAGGGCAGGGACATCGCCCTCTATGGCACCGAGGACGGCATCCACGCGACCGACAACATCTGCACCCACGGCCACGCGCGCCTGTGCGACGGGTTCCTGGAGGGCCACGAGATCGAATGCCCGCTGCACCAGGGGCGCTTCGACGTGCGCACCGGCAAGGCGATGTGCGCGCCGCTGACCGAAGACCTGCGCAGCTATCCGGTGAAGATCGAGGGCGGGCGGGTCTACCTGGCCATCGAGCCCTAGGAGGGTGCCGCGGCGTTGCTCGCGCCCGGCAGGGCGGCGATGTCCCGCGCGAGCGAAGCAATCGTCAGTGGCGCGCAACCTTCGGCGTTGTTGCTGACCGTGACGTATGCATGCTGGCCCGCCGCGGTGGTGCCGGCGATCACGCGCGCCAGCGCCGCGCGGGTCGCGGGATCGGGATCGACGATCCTGTCGAACGGGCCATAGAGTTTTTCCGCATCTTCATAGCCGAAGCGTCCGTGGCGGCGGTGCAGGTTCCAGCGGCACACCAGCGGCCCGGGCCAAAGCGCGCGCAGCATCGGCAGCTGGTCTTCGATCGGCGGCATCTTGGCATGCAGGCCCATGCAGAACGTGGCGCCCACGCTGCGCAGCAGGGCGGCGAAGGCGGGGCACAGCAGCTGCGGGTCGCGCACTTCGACGGCAATCACCGCGTCCGGCGCGACCGGCTTCAGGCCGGGCAGCGCTTCGAGCATTTCACCAAGGCGCGCCAGGAGCGCGGGCGTGTCGGCCAGCAGTTGCGAAGGAATCGGGCTCAGCTGGAACACCAGCGCCCCGATGCGGTGGCCGAGGCCTTCGAGCGCGGGCTGCACGAATTCCTGGATGGCGATCTCGCTGTTGAGGAACACCGGGTTCGCCTGCGTGCCGCGGCCGCTTTCGTCGCGCACGGTGGCGTCGGTCACAAGGCTCGGCGCCTTCACCACGAAGCGGAAGTCATCCGGCACCATGGCCGCATAGCGCGCGTACTGGCTTGCCGTGAGCGCACGGTAGAAGTTGCGGTCCAGGCTCACCGTGCGAAACAGTGGGTGCTGCGCCAGGGCGGCAAGCCCGTTCTTCGAGAGCACGGTTTCGGCGTACTCGGCGTCCCAGACGAGCTTGGCCCAGCCGGGATAGCTCCAGGACGAGGTGCCGAGCCGAAGCAGGGGCGGAAGCGCCGTGGCCAGCTGGACGAGTGCCGGATCGGCCGGCGCCGGCGCCACGGTGCCGCCGCGCGTCTTCCTGGGGCCGGGCGGCGTGTTGGCCGGTTCGGCTGGCGCGGGCGTCGCGGGCGTCGCGAGCGTCGGCGACGGAGGCCGGGGCGCCTCTGCCGGGCTCGGAAGATCGGGAAAAAGGGAGTCCTGCAGTTCGGCCATGTCTGGGGCCGCATTCTGGGCCCACATCGGCCGGCGCTGCTCCGGAAGGCACAATCCGCGCCATGAAACAGTGGTTGCGCGCGCAGGGTGGCTGGTGGCTGGCATGGCTCGCCCTGACGGGCGTGGGCGCCGTGTGGCTCGCGCGGACGGAGCTCGCGCAGATACAGCAGGACTTCGGCTCCGACGTGCGCATCGCCCATCGCATCATGAGCCAGCAGGTGGTGCAGTACGACGCGGTGCTGGCCACCGTCGCGCTGCTCGAGCCCGCCACCGGCGCGGACCATCCGGAGCAGCGCCTGCCGTCGGTCTACCCGTCGATCCTGCGCGTGCAGCGGCGCGGAGGCGACGAGCCCTGGCCGGACGAAAAACACGCCGCCGCGCTGGCCGCGGCCGAAGCGCGTTCGCGCAGCGAGCGCCGCGCCGAACTGGCCGCGCCCGATCTTGCGCGCGGCCGCTACCAGCTGGTGATGGGCGCCACGCCCTTCAGCTACGCCCTCGAGATCGACCTGGCGGGCTCGGTGCCATGGCGCGACTGGCCCATGGACCCGCAGCGCAGCCCCGTGCGGCTGAGCCTGCAGCGCGATGGCCAGCAATGGGTGCTGCAGCCCGGCCGTCCGGACGCGGGCGGCGGCTGGCGTTTCGACCTCACCAAGCCGCTGGCTTCCCCGAGCCAGCCCTTCGAGCTGGTGGCCGTGCGCCACGTGGGCTGGGGCGAACTGCCCTGGCGCAGCATGGCGGGCTGGGCCGCGGCCGTGGGCTTGCTGCTGGCCGGGCTCTGGGCCGCGCAGCGGCAGCGCATTGCGCGCCGCCGGGCCGAAGAGCTGCTGCGGCTGGGCCAGGTGGCGCGCCTCAATGCATTGGGCGAACTTTCGGCCGGCCTCGCGCACGAGCTCAACCAGCCGCTCACCGCGGTGCTCGCCAATGCGCAGGCCGCACGCCGCCTGCTCGACGACGAGCCGCCCGACCTGGCCACGGCACGCGACGCCATGGGGCAGGCCGTCGAGCAGGCGCGGCGCGCCGCAGGGGTGGTCGGCCGCCTGCGGCGCGTCATCGAGCGGCCCGAGGCCGAGGGCGAGGTTCGTGCGCTGGTGCTGCAGGAGCTGGTTCGCAGCGCGCTGCACCTGCTGGCGCCGGAGTTCGCCCGGCGAGCCGTCTCGGCGCAGTTCGATGCCGCGGCCCAGGCACCCGTGCGCGTGCAGGCCGACGCCGTGGCGCTGGAACAGATCGTGCACAACCTCTTGATGAATGCGCTGCAGGCGCTGGAGCTCGTGCCTGCGTCCGAGCGGCGGCTGGCGGTCTCGGTCGGCCGCAACGGGCAGGAGGGCGTGCTGACCGTCACCGACAACGGCCGCGGCATCTCGCCGGAAGCCTTGCCGCGCCTCTTCGAGCCCTTCTTCAGCACGCGCGAATGGCGGCCTGGGCCTGGGCCTCAGCCTGAGCGAGACGCTGGCCAGTGGCATGGGCGGCAGCCTGAGCGCCGCCAACGTGGCGCCGCGCGGCGCGCGCTTCACGCTGGCGCTGCCGCTGGTGGCGCAGCCTTCGGGGCAGGCGGCATGAACGCGCCGGCCACGCACGCACCGCAGTCGCCGCTGATCCACCTGATCGACGACGACCAGGCAGTACGCGAAAGCCTCTCGCTGCTGATCGGCACCGTCGGCCTGCGGGTACAGGGCTGGGCCGATCCGCAGGCCTTCATCGATGGCTTCGACCGTGCGAGCGTGGGCGCCATCGTGCTCGACGTGCGCATGCCCGGCCTCAGTGGGCTCACCGTGCTGGACCGGCTGGTGGCCCAGGGCGTCGACCAGCCCGTCATCATGCTGACCGGTCACGGCACGGTCGAGATGTGCCGCCGCGCCTTCAAGGCCGGCGCGGCCGAGTTCCTCGAAAAACCTGTCGACGACGAGCAACTGCTCGAGGCGCTGCAGCAGGCCGTTCGCCAGCATGTGCAGTCGCGCGAGCGCTCGCAGGCCGACAACGCCGCGCGCGAGCGGGCCGCCCAGCTGTCGGAACGCGAGCGCGAGGTGCTGGCCTTCATCGTCCAGGGCCTGACCAACAAGGAGATCGCGCGCACGCTCGCGCTGTCGCCGCGCACGGTCGAGACGCACCGCGCCAACGTGTTCGCCAAGCTCGACTGCGACTCGCTCGCCCAGCTGATCCGGCGCTATGCCGTGCTGGTGGCCGGGACCGCGTGAACCCCACGCTCCGTAGTTCTACGGAGCGCCAGGCGTAGCCGTACGAATGGCCTTGTCGGCCGGTGTTTCCTACAGTGGCGCAGCGCCCGGCAACGTGCCGGCGCAATCAACTGCATCCTCTGGAGAAATCAAACAATGCGTTCCATCCTTCGCCTTGGCGGCCTTGCCGTGCTGCTTGCCGCATCCGCCGCACAGGCCCAGACGCCCGCACTCGCGGTGCGCACCGAAAAGAACATGTCGCTCGCGCTGGCCAGCCAGATCGCGGCCGAAGCCGTGGCCGCCTGTGCCGCCAACGGCTACAGCGTGGCCGCCACCGTGGTCGACCGCGCCGGCACCGTGCGCGCCGTCCAGCGCGCCGACAACGCCGGCCCCCACACCCTGGCATCGAGCGAGCGCAAGGCCTGGACCTCGGCGTCGGCCAAGAGCGCGACCCAGGCCATGATGGAAGGCACGCAGAAGAACCCCGCCGGCGCGAACCTCGTCTACCTGCCGGGCTTCCTGCTGCTGGGGGGCGGCGTGCCGGTGAAGTCGGGCAACGAAGTGATCGGCGCCGTGGGCGTGGGCGGTGCGCCCGGCGGCCACCTGGACGACCAGTGCGCCAACGCGGCGCTCGACAAGGTCAAGGGCCTGCTGGGCTGATGGCGATGAAGCGCGCTCTCTGGCCCGGCGTGCTGGCACTGGCGCTCGGCATGGGCGCGCCGTCCGGCGTGCCGGCCCAGGTGCCGCCGCAAACGGCCGAGGTGCAGGCCTATGAAGGCCTGCACCGGGCTGCCTGGCAGGGCGACCTGCCGAAGCTCAGGAGCCTGGTCGCGTCGGGTGCCAACCTCGATGCGCGCGATGCGCGGGGGCGCACGCCCTTGCACATCGCCACCCATGCGCGGCAGCGCGACGCGGTGAAGCTGCTCGCCAAGGCGGGCGCCAACCTCGATGCGCTCGAAGACGACCGCTACGACGCGGTGACCATCGCATCCGTGGCAGACGACCCCGCGACGCTTGCGTTGCTGCTCTCGCTCGGCGCGAATCCCGGGCAGGTGACGAGCCGCTACGACGGCACCGCGCTGATCGCCGCCGCGCACCTGGGGCACGACGAGGTGGTGCGCCGGCTCATCGCGGCTGGCGCGCCGCTCGACCACGTCAACAACCTGCACTGGACGGCGGTGATCGAGTCCATCGTGCTGGGCGACGGCGGCCCGCGCCACCAGCGCACGCTGGCTGCGCTGGTCGACGCCGGCGCCAACCTGAAGCTGGCCGACCGGCAGGGCAACACGCCGCTTCAGCTGGCCACTGCGCGCGGCTACACGGCCATGGTGAAGCTGCTGGAAGCGCCGCGGCCCAGGTAGCGCCGGGCTCGGGGACAATCGGGGCTCGCCACGAGGAAACCGCCCCATGTACATGCCCCCGCAGTTCAATGCCACGGACCCGGCCATCGCGCTGTCGCTGATGCGCGCCCATCCGTTCGCCAGCCTGGTCTCGAACGACGACGAGGGCCTGCCGTTCGTCAGCCACCTGCCGCTGGTGGCTCGGCAGGAGGAGGGCGGCCAGTTGGTGCTGCTCGGCCATTGCGCCAAGCCCAACCCGCATTGGCGCTACCTGCAGGCGCGCCCGCGGGCGGTGGTCACCTTCCTCGGACCGCATTCGTACCTCTCGCCCTCGGTCTACCCGGACCTCGCGCGCGTGCCGACCTGGAACTACCTGGCGGTGCATTGCACCGTGGAGGCCCGGCTGATCGAGGAGCCCGCGGCCAAGGATGCGTTGCTCAAGACGCTCATCGGGAAACATGAACCCGGCTACGCGCAGCAGTGGCGGGACCTGGGAGAAGAATTCCAGCTCAAGATGCTTGCCGGCATCGTGGGCTTCGCGCTGCGCGTGGATCAGCTGCAGTGCAAGGTCAAGCTCAACCAGCACCGGCGCGAATCGCATGCGGCCATGCACGCGGTCTACAGTGCCGGCACGGGCGACGAGAAGGCGCTGGCGATGTGGATGGAACGCCTCGGCATGACGGCCGGCACCGCTGCGACCGAGGGCCACTGACATGCGCATGTTCGGACTGCTCAGCCTGGTGCTCGCGCTGGTGATCGTCGGGATGCTCGCGAAGAAGCAGCTGGCCACGGCCGCGGCCCCGGTACTGCCGGCCGTGCCCGGAGCTGCCGCACCGGCGCCCGGCGAGGCGCCGGCCGATGGCCGCACGCGGGCCCGGCAGATGGAAAAGCAGGTCAAGGACGCGCTCGACGCCGCGGCGCAAGCGCGCAAGATGCCGGATGACAACTGAGCCGGCACTGCCTTCGCAGACCAGCGCCGACGCCCGATGGATGGCGCTGGCGCTCGCCGAGGCGCGCCGCGCGGCCGAAGCCGGCGAGGTGCCGGTCGGCGCGGTGCTGGTCCGCAACGGCCAGCTCGTGGCCACGGGGCGCAACGCGCCCGTCGCCCGCCATGACCCGAGCGCCCATGCCGAGATCGACGCGCTGCGCGCCGGTGCCGCCGCACTCGGCAACTACCGCCTCGACGGCTGCGAGCTGTTCGTCACGCTCGAGCCCTGTGCCATGTGCGCCGGCGCGATGCTGCATGCGCGGCTGGCGCGCGTGGTGTTCGGCGCGGCCGACCCGAAGACAGGCGCAGCCGGGTCGGTGCTCGATCTTTTTGCCGAACCGCGGCTGAACCACCGCACGCAGGTGCAGGGCGGCGTGCTGGCCGCGGAGTGCAGCGCGGTGCTGCAGCACTTCTTCCAGCAGCGGCGCGAAGCGGCGCGCGAGCAGGCCGAGCCCTTGCGCGACGATGCATTGCGCACGCCGGCCGAGCGCTTCGATGCGCTTGCGGACTACGCCTTCGCGCCGCACTACGTGCAGGACCTGCCCGCGCTGAATGGCTGGCGCATGCACTATGTCGACGAAGGCCCGGCCGACGCGCAGGCCGCCTGCTGCGTGTGCCTGCACGGCCCGGGCGAGTGGGGCTACTTCTTCCGCCACCTTGCCGGCACGCCGGGTCTGCGCACGCTGGTGCCCGACCTCGTCGGCTTCGGCAAGAGCGACAAGCCCAAGCGCGAAGCCGCCCATCCGCTCGAATGGCACTGCCAGGTGCTGGGCGAATGGCTCGACCGTGTGGCCCCGGCGCGCGCGGTGCTGGTGCACAGCGCCGCGGCTGCCGGACTTGCGGCGCTGCTGCAGGCGGCAAGGCCGGGCAAATTCGCGGCCGTGTTCCTCGCGCCCGAGGGCGGCGAACCGGTCGGCGCCGCCTGGCGCGCACCGTTCCCGGACCGCGGGTACCAGGCTGGGCTGCGCGCCCTCGGACCCATCGCATCGTCCTCCGGGCCTGATGCGGCGCAGGCGGCGCTGCTCGCACGGAAGGTGCGCAACGCAATGGGATACTCGGCGCCGTGACCAAGAAACACATCTACATCTACTCCCCCTCCAGTGCGATTCGCGACAAGGCCGCCTTCCGACGCGGCGTCGCCAGGCTCAAGGCCCTCGGCTACGAAGTCGAAATCGACGAAGCGGCGCTGGCCGCCTACCAGCGCTTTGCGGGCGACGACCAGACCCGGCTCGCGGCCATCGCACGCGCCGCCGCAAGCGGTGCCGACATTGCCCTGATCAGTCGCGGCGGCTATGGCCTCACGCGCATCCTCGACGCCATCCCCTACAAGGCGGTGGCCAAGGCCATCCAGCGGGGCACCGAATTCGTCGGGGTCAGCGACTTCACCGCGCTGCAGAGCGCGCTGCTCGCGAAGACCGGGGCCGTGACCTGGGCCGGTCCCGCGGTCGGCGAAGACTTTGGCGCGGAGGGCGGCGCCGACGACATCATGGAAGCCTGCTTCGACGACCTCGTGAGCGGGCAGGGCGAGGGCACCGGCTGGCGCATGCCGGTGCGCGATGCCGGCCTGAAGCTCAAGCCCGTGCACGACGCCACCCTGTGGGGCGGCAACCTCTGCGTGCTCACGAGCCTGCTCGGAACGCCGTATTTCCCGACGGTCGACAAGGGTGTGCTCTTCATCGAGGACACCAACGAGCATCCCTACCGCATCGAGCGCATGCTCGAACAGCTGCGCATGGCCGGTGTGCTGGCGCGGCAGCGCGCCATCGTGTTCGGGCAGTTCACCGGCATGCGAAAGGTGCCGGGCTACGACCGCGGTTTCGGCTTCGAATCGGTGGTGGACCGGCTGCGCGCCGCGCTCAAGGTGCCGGTGCTCAGCGGGCTGCCGTTCGGACACGTGCAGACCAAGGTGCTGCTTCCCGTGGGCGCCAAGGTGGAGCTGGCTGCCGAGGGGCGCGATGTCTTCATGGTGTGGGGCCACCGGCACGCCGATGGCCACGGCCATGCCCACGACGGGCACGCACACTGAGTTCAGCGCGGGATGCGCTGGTGCGCGCGCGGCCCCATCGAGCCGGGCAAGCCACCCTTGAACATGCTGTTGATGGCTTTCATCTGGTGGCGGGCAGCAGCCTCGCCGTCGATGGCGCTCAGCGCCACCAGCACGTCCTGGCGCAAATACCAGAGTGCCTCCACGTCGGTCGCAAAACGCACACGCTGGGCAATGCGCTGAACCGAATGGCCGCCATGGGCCTGCAGCACCGACAGCATCGCGGTCCGGATGCGCCCCAGCTGGCTTTCTCCCACGCGGCCAGACCCGAGGCCGGGGATTCCCAGAAGGCGGAGCAAGCGACGGAAGGACAGCATGGAGGCCAAAAACGAATTTGCCGGAAGCCTGGACGGTTGTTACCTTAAGCCTCCGACCGGCAATGCACAAGTTCTGGAACACTGTTTCTTGTCTGCATACAACACACTTTAGGCCTCACTTGTCATGCTGGCTGAAATAGGAGAACCAAAGGATTAGAAAAATGGCAGCGGTCAGCCTGCAAACGGGGCCTGTCGCGGGCAGCGCAGGGGTTAACGGGCGAACTCGCGGCGACTGGCTTCTAATACGTAGCCGAGCCATTCCCGCCATTCGAATTCTTTGCAAATGGGCGTCAATTCCACCGTCGTTTTCGCCGACCTGACCGGCAGTTCCAGGGTGTTCGAAGCCATGGGAAACGCGCGGGCCACGGAAACGGTGACGCGGCTCACGCAGTGGATCGGCAGCGTTTGCCAGGCACACGGCGGACGGGTCGTGAAGTCGCTGGGCGACGGCGTGTTCGCCATTTTTTCGAACGCCGCTGCGGCCACGCAGGCGGTGATCGAAATGCAGCGCTACCACCAGAAGCGCCTCATGGCATGGCCGGAGCCGCTGCGCATGGCATTGCAAATCGGGGTTGCCAGTGGCGAGGTGCTCGAGGTCGAGGGAGACTGCTTCGGCGATGCGGTCAACCTGGCGTCGCGCCTGAGCGACCTGGCCGGCCCGGGCCAGATCTGGGCCGCCGATGGCGTCGTTGCGCAACTGGGCGAAGTGGGTGTCCGGCACCGCGACCTGGGCCTCATCACCATTCGCGGGCGCAGCGAAATGTCGGCCGTCCACCGCATCGACTGGCAGGAGGAACTGACGTCCTTCCTGACGGTGCCGGCCGCGCTCACACCGATGCGGATGCCCGACTCGTCCTTCGGGCAGATCGAGCTCGCATGGCTGGACGTCCGCTCCACATTCCGCACCGAAGAACTCCCCATCCACCTGGGGCGCGTGAACGATGCCCAATTCATGGTCAACGATCCGCGCGTGTCGCGGCTGCATGCGCGCATCGAACTGCGCAGCGGCAGCTGCGTGCTGACCGACCTGAGCACCTATGGCACCTGGGTCCGGTTCCATGGCAATGGCGGGCCCAGCAACGAGATCGCGCTGCGCCGCGAGGAATGCGTGCTGCATGGCAGCGGCGAGATCGGCCTGGGCGCGCCGCTGAGCGATTTCACCGCGCCGACGATCGCCTTCAACACGGCCGATACCGAGGTGCATCTCTCGCGCCGCGAAGTCGCGCGCTAGCTGCCCCGGCGCTCAGTGCGCCGCGAGGATCGCGCTCAACTGGTCGATGTCGATGGGTTTCTGGAGGTGGTGGTCGAACAGGCCGCGCGCCGAAGCGCCCGCCGCGTCCTGCGCCGAGAAGCCCGAAATGGCAACGAGCAGCTTCGGTGCGCCTTCCGCTGTCCCCGCGCGCAACCGCCGCGCCACCTCGGTGCCCGGAAAATCGGGCAGCGTGAGGTCGATGAGCGCCGCATCGAAGCGCTCGGACGCGGCCGCATCGAGCGCCTGCTGGGCCGTGTAGGTGCAGCGGGCGGTGTGGTCCTGCAGCGTCAAGAGCTCCTGCAGCAGGTCTGCCGCAGCTTCGTTGTCGTCGACGATCAGCACATTCACTGGGCAAGCCTCAATCAGGAAAAAATCGAATACCGGAGTATCCCGGCCCGTGGCCGCGAATACCGTAGGAAGCCACCTACGCCCCCGCTTCCATTGCAGTCTTTGCCTCGGCCTGCAGCGGCAGCTCCACCTTGAACAGGGCGCCGTGGCCCGGCGTGCTTTCCACCTCGATCCGGCCGTTGTGCAGGTGCACGATCTTGCGCGTGATGTAGAGGCCGAGACCCAGGCCCGAGGCATGCTTGCGGCTGTCGTCGGTGCGTTCGAACTGCTCGAAGATGCGCTCATGGTCTTCGGGCGCAATGCCGATGCCCTGGTCGCGTACGGTGATGTGCGCAATGCCTGCCGCCTGGCTCAGCATCATCTCGACGGGCTTGCCGCGGCCGTATCGCAGTGCATTGGTCAGCAGGTTGGTCAGCACCTGCTCGATGCGGAACTCGTCCCACACGCCGCGCAGCTCGCCCGGCGCCTCGAGCGCAATCACGGAGCCTGCCGCTTCGGCCTGCTGCCTGAGGCCCTCCACCACGGCCCGCGCGAGCGCCGCCAAGTCGACGGGCTGGGGCTGGATGGACAGCGCATCGCGCCGCATGCGCGTCACGTCGAGCATGTCGTCGATCAGCCGCACCATGTTGCGGATCTGCCGCTGGTCGCGCGCGATCAGCGCCGGCAGCCGGTCTGGCGCGAAGGACTCCAGCCTGCCCTTGGACAGGTTCAGCTGCCGCAGCTGCGTTTCCAGGTAGAGCGTGTTGAGCGGTGTGCGCAGCTCGTGCGACACCATCGACATGAAGTCGTCGCGCATGCGCACCGCATGCTCGAGCTCGCGCTGCGTATGCCGCAGCTGCTCGACCAGCTCTTCCTGCATGTGGTGGGCGGCGGCGAGTTTTTCCATCTCCTGGCCGAGCGCCTTGCGGTGGCGATGCAGGTCGACGAACACGTTGACCTTGCTGGTGACTGCGTGCGGATCGAGCGGCTTGTGAAGGAAGTCGACGGCGCCGCTCTCGTAGCCCCGGAAGGCGTAGTTGAGCTCGCGGCCCGCCGCGCTCACGAAGATGATGGGAATGTGGCGCGTGCGCTCGGTGCCGCGCATCAGCTCGGCCAGCTCGAACCCGTTCATGCCGGGCATCTGCACGTCCAGGATCGCGAGCGCGAATTCATGGTCGAGCAGCAGCGCCAGGGCTTGCTCGGCGGACGTCGCGCGGTACACCGCGCGCCCGGGCCCGCGAATCAGGGCTTCGAGCGCGAGCAGGTTCTCGGGCAGGTCATCGACGATCAGCAGCTTGCTTTCGACGTCAATGGACATGGGCGGACTCCAGTTGCAAGAGCAGCGCGCGAAGCTCGCGCAGGGAAAGCACGTGATCGGGGGAATGCAAGGCGATGGCCGCTTCGGGCATGGTGGAAATCTGGGCTTCGTTGGGGTCCTGGACGGCGGTGATGCCGCCGGCCAGATGAATGCGCTGCAGGCCTTCGGCGCCGTCGTCGTTGGCGCCGGTGAGCAGGATGCCGGCAAGGGCCGGGCCGTAGGCGTCAGCCGCGGACGCCATCAGCACGTCGATCGATGGCCGCGAGAAGCGCACCGGCGGCTCGCAGCTGAGCGAGAAACGGCGGTCGCGTTCGATCGACAGATGGTAGCCGGGCGGCGCGAAATACACATGCCCGGGCGACAGCGGCATCTTGTCGCCGGCCTCGTGCACCGGCACGGGCAGGCGCTCGGCGAAGATCTCGGCCAGGTGGCTCTCGTGCCCTTCGGGCAGGTGCAGCACCACCACCAGCGAGAGATGCCATGGCACCGGAAGGTCGTGCAGCATGCGCAGCAGCGCCTCGATGCCGCCGGCGGAGGCGCCGAGCACCGCCGCCTCGATGCGCCGGCCCGGAGAAGGGGTGGCGTTGGGTTTCATGTGGCCTTGCGGTAGATGCGTTCCGGCTTCGAATGCGCGTCGAAGCGCTCCGAATAGCCCGAGAAATCGATACTCTCCTTGGCGCCCAGGCCCAGGAAGCCGCGGTGGCAGAGCGACTCGTGGAACAGGCCCAGCGCGCGGTCCTGCAACTCGCGGTTGAAGTAGATGAGCACGTTGCGGCACGACACGAACTGCGTCTCGGCAAACACGCTGTCGGTGGCCAGGCTGTGGTCGGCAAAGATCACGTCGGCGCACAGCGACGGGTCGAAGCGGGCGGCCTCGTAGGCGGCCGTGTAGTAGTCGGAGAACGCGTTGCGCCCGCCCGCGCGCTGGTAGTTGGCCGTGTAGCCCCGGATCGCGTCGATGGGAAAGATGCCCTGGCGCGCCTTCTCGAGCGAGGCCGGGTTGATGTCGGTCGCATAGATCTGCGTGCGCTCGAGCAAGCCTTCTTCGCGCAACAGGATGGCGAGCGAAAAAACCTCTTCGCCGGTGCTGCAGCCGGCCACCCACACCTTGACCGAGGGGTAGGTGTGCAGGATCGGCACCACGTGCTGGCGCAGCGCCAGGAAGTAGGCCGGATCGCGGAACATCTCGCTCACGGGGATCGTCAGGTACTGCAACAGCCGGCCGAAGAGCCCCGGGTCGCGCAGCACTTTTTCCTGCAGCGCCGAGATGCTCGGCAGTCCGAGCTGCGCCAGCGCGTGCAGCACGCGCCGCTTCTGCGAGGCCAGGGTGTAGTTGCGGAAGTCGTAGCTGTACTTGAGGTAGATCGCCTCCATCAGCAGGCGCAGCTCGATCTCCGTATTGCTGAGCGGAGAGGGCAGGGGCGAGGGCGTGGAGGGGCGGGTCACAGCCGTTCCATTTTCGGCATCCACACGCGCAGAAGCGAGAACAGCCGCTCCAAATCCACAGGCTTGGCCAGGTAGTCGCTGGCGCCGGCGGCCAGGCACTGCTCGCGGTCGTCCTTCATGGCCTTGGCGGTGATGGCGATCACCGGCAGCTTCTCGAAGCGCGGGTCGGCGCGCAGCCGGCGCGTGGCCTCCAGGCCATCCATCTCCGGCATCATGACGTCCATCAGCACCAGGTCGATCTCGGGCACCTGCCCGAGCTTTTCGAGCGCCTCGCGGCCATTGCGGCCGATTTCCACCACCGCGCCGCGCTGCTCCAGCGCGCTGGTCAGCGCGAAGATGTTGCGCACGTCGTCGTCCACCAGCAGGATGGTGCGGCCCTCGAAGATGCGGTCGCGCCCGCGCGCAGCCTTGAGCATGCCCTGGCGCTCGCTGGAAAGCTCGGCTTCCACCTTGTGCAGGAACAAGGTCACCTCGTCGAGCAGGCGTTCCGGCGAGCGCGCGCCCTTGATGATGATCGAGCGCGAATAGCGCTGCAGCTCGGCCTCCTCGTCGCGCGTGAGGTTGCGGCCGGTATAGACGATGACGGGCGGGAACGAGACGATCTCTTCGGCCGCCATGCGCTTGAGCAGTTCGCCGCCCTGCATGTCCGGCAGGTGCAGGTCGGTGATCATGCAGTCGAAGACGCGCTTGCGCAGCAGCTCGAGCGCCTCTTCGCCCGAGCCCACGGCGATGATCTCGATGTCTTCGTCGCCGATCAGCCGGATCACGCTTTCGCGCTGCAGCGCGTCGTCCTCGACCAGCAGCACGGTCTTGACCTTCTGCGTGAGCTTGTCCTCGAGCCGGGCGAACACCTGCATCAGCTCTTCGCGCGTGGCCGGCTTCTGCGCGTAGCCGATGGCCCCCATGTGCAGCGCCGCGGCCTGCGCGTTGTCTGCGGCCGAGACCACGTGGATCGGAATGTGGCGCGTGCGGGGCGAATCCTTCAGGCGCTGCAGCACGTCCAGGCCGGTGCTGTCCGGCAGGCGCATGTCCAGCAGGATGGCGTCGGGCAGGAACTGCTGCGCCAGCTCGAAGCCGTCGGCCGCACCATGCGCCACCAGGCAGCGGTAGCCGAGCTCGTGCGCCAGGTCGTAGAGGATGTGCGCGAACTGCGGCTCGTCCTCGATCACCAGCACACGGCGCACCTGGTCGCGCGGCAGGGCACGGTCGTCGGAGAACTGCGGCGGCGGGGCCGCGACCGGCGCAGCGCCATGCCCGTGCGACACGGAGGACGTGAAGGGCGAGGGCGCGCGAGCCGCCGAAGCCGCTGCAGGCTTGGGCACCGGGGCCGGCCCGCGCTCGGACGCCTGCGGCGCCACCGCCGGGAGCTGCAGCGTGAAGGTGCTGCCCTGGCCGGGCTGGCTCTGCACCGACAGCGTTCCGCCCAGAAGCCGGGTGAGGTCGCGCGAGATCGAAAGGCCGAGGCCGGTGCCGCCGTAGCGGCGACTCGTGGTGCCGTCGGCCTGGTGAAAGGCTTCGAAGATCAGCCCCTGCTGTTCGGGCGCAATGCCGATGCCCGAGTCGGAAACCGCGAACACCGCGCCGCCCTCAGGTGCGGCGGAAACCACCAGCGCCACTTCGCCGCTGTCGGTGAACTTGAGCGCATTGGACAGCAGGTTCTTGAGGATCTGCTCGACACGGTGGCGGTCGGTCGCCAGCGAAGCGGGCACGTCCGGATGCATCGTCAGCTTGAAGCCCAGGCGCTTCTCGGCCGCGAGCGGGCCGAAGGTGCGCTCCAGGCTCTGGGCCAGCCTGTCGAGCGCCACATCCTCGATCACGACTTCGAGCTTGCCCGCCTCGACCTTGGAGATGTCGAGGATGTCGTTGATCAGCACCAGCAGGTCGTTGCCCGACGAGTAGATCGATTCCGCGAACTTCACCTGCTCGGGGCTCAGGTTGCCCTGCGGGTTGTCGCCGAGCAGCTTGGCCAGGATCAGCGCGCTGTTGAGCGGGGTGCGCAGCTCGTGCGACATGTTGGCGAGGAATTCCGACTTGTAGCGGCTGGCGCGCTGCAGCTCGTCGGCCCGGTCTTCGAGGTCGCGCTGCACGCGGCGCAGCGCGGCGTTGCGCTGGTCCAGCGCCTCGGTGCGCTCGGAGAGCTGGCTGTTGGTCTGCTCCAGCTCGGCCTGCTGGTTTTCCAGCATGGCCTGCGAGGCCCGCAGCGCGCGCGACTGCTCCTCGAGTTCCTCGTTGGCCGTGCGCAGTTCTTCCTGCTGCACCTGCAGTTCCTCGTTGAGCTGCTGCGTTTCGGCCAGCGCATCCTGCAGCTGTTCGCGGTAGCGCGCCGCCGCGAGAGAAGCGCCGATGTCCTCGGCCACCAGGTCGAGCAGTTCGTTGGTCCGCGCGTCGGGTGGGCCGGGCAGGCCGAGCTCGACCACGCCATTCACGAGGCCGTCGCTCGACACCGGCACCAGCAGCACGGCCGAAGGAGCCATTTCGCCGAGGCCGGAATTGACCTTCAGGTAATCGGCCTGGATGGGCTCCACCAGCATGCGCCGCCGCTCGGCCGCGGCCTGGCCGACCAAGCTCTGCGTGGGCGAGAAGACCTGCGGCGTGGCCTCGGCCTCCATCGAGAAGCCGTAGCTCGCGGCACGGCGCAGCGTGCCGTGGCGTTCCCTCACGTACAGCGCGCCGACCGCGCTGCCCAGGCGCCGCGAGAAGAACGCGAGCACCTTGCGGCCGAGGTCGTTCGCGCTCAACTCGCCGACGAGTTCGCCCACCAGTTCGGTCTGCGCGCTGCGCAGCCAGGCCTGCTGCGCGAGCCGCTCGGCATGCCCGGCCTGCTCCTGGAGCACCGCGTCGTAGCTGGCCGACAGCCTCATGAGCTGCCGCCGGCCGAAGTAGGCCACCAGGCCCGTGAACACCAGCGTGAAGAGCATGAAGACGCCCACCACCATCCAGCTCGTGCGATTGGCCTCCTCGTTGCGCTGGAAGCGCAGGCCCTGTTCGGTGTCCATGAACGCCGTGAACTCCGCGCGCATGTCGTCGGTCAGCCGCTTGCCCCGGCCCTGCCGCACCAGCTGCTGGTAGTCGCCACCGCTGCGGCGTGCGGCGATCATCTCGCGTGCGAATTCGTTCCATTCGGCTTGCAGCGCGGCGATGCGGCCGACCCGCTCACCCTGCTGCCGGTTGTCCGACACCTGGCCCCTGAGCGATTCGATGTCGCCCTTGATCCGTGGCAGGGCGCTCTGGTACGGTTCGAGAAAACTCTCCTCGCCGGTGATGAGGAATCCGCGCAGGCCGGTTTCCATGTCGATGGTGCGGCGCTGCAGTTCGGTCGCGGTGCGCACGACGCGATCGGTGGATTCGACCCGGCTGATGGCCGACAGCAGGAACACGATCAGCGCGACGAACACCAGCGCCCCGACCAGGCCACCCAGCAGGGGCCACTTGAGGTTGCGGCTCAGGAGGCGCTCGAAATCATCGGGGTCGATCGCGGTCGGAGTTTTCATTCACGGAAAGATTTGTAAGCAAAACTTTTCAAGTTTTGCCCAAATCAGAGGTCCTTTGTGTCGGAGAAGGCCCCGAGACGCTTATTGCGGCACAGGGCTCTGCCGGGGCAGTTATACTGTTGTTTTATACAGCACGCAGTGACCACGGATCTTTCCACAAAGCCGCAGGTGGTGCCGCCCGACGATGCCCGCACGGTGTCCGTCAAGGCGCTGTGCGCCTTCGGTGCCAAGGCAGGCGACCTCGACCTGCGATTCGTGCCCGCGCCCAGTGCGCTGGAGGGCATGGCCGGCCACGCGCTCGTGCAGGGCCGGCGCGGCGAAAGCTACCAGAGCGAAGTGGCGCTGGTCTCGCATTGCGGCGCACTCAGGGTGCGGGGCCGCGCCGACGGCTACGACCCGCGCGCACCGCGGGTCGAAGAAATCAAGACCTTCCGCGGCGATTTCGACGCGATCCGCGGGAACCACCGCGCACTGCACTGGGCCCAGGCCCGTACCTACGGCTGGATGCTGTGCGAACTGCACGGCCATGAGCGCATCACCGTCGCACTGGTGTACCTCGACCTTGCAACAGGCGAGGAAACCGTGCTGGAAGAAGAGCACGACCGCACGGCGCTGCAGGCGCACTTCGAGCGCCTGTGCGCGCGCTACAGCGACTGGGCGCAGAGCGAAGCCGCGCACCAAGCCTTGCTGGGCAGCGCGCTCGGCGCCCTCGCATTTCCGCATGGAAAATTCCGCGCCGGACAGCGCGAACTGGCCGAGGCCGTCTACCGTGCGGCGGTGAACGGCCGCTGCCTCATGGCGCAGGCGCCCACCGGCATCGGCAAGACGCTGGCCACGCTGTTTCCGCTGCTGAAGGCGCGCGCCGCGCGCAAGATCGACAGGATCTTCTTTCTCACCGCCAAGACCTCGGGCCGGGCCGTGGCACTCGATGCCTTGCGCGTGCTGGGAAAAGGCGCCCCGGTGCGCGTGCTCGAGCTCACCGCGCGGGACAAGGTCTGCGAGTACCCCGATCGGGCGTGCAACGGCGATTCGTGTCCGCTCGCCAAGGGCTTCTACGACCGGTTGCCCGCGGCGCGCGAAGACGCCGCGCGCGCCCCCCGGCTCGACCGGCAGTCGCTGCGTCACATCGCGCTGGCGCACACCGTGTGCCCCTATTTCCTGGCGCAGGAAATGGCCCACTGGTGCGACGTGATCGTCGGCGACTACAACTACTACTTCGACGGCAGCGCCTTTCTCTACGCCACCATGAAAGACGCCGACTGGCGCGCGGCCGTGCTGGTCGACGAGGCGCACAACCTGCTGGAACGCGCGCGCGGCATGTACACCGCGCAGCTCGACGGCCCGGCGCTCGAGGAAGCCCACCGCGCCGCGCCTGCCACGGTGCGCGGCGCACTCGGCCGGCTGTACCGCGAGTGGGACACGGTGCAGCAATCGCAGACCGAGTCGTACGACACCGCCGACGAGATACCCGAACGCTTCGCGCGCGCCTTGCAGGCGGCCAACACTGCCATGGGCGAGTACTTCGCCGCCACGCCGGATGCCGCGCAAGGCCCGCTGCAGCGCTTCTTCTTCGATGCACTGCAGTTCGCCCGGCTCGCCGAAGCCTTCGACGACCACTCGGTGTTCGAGCGCACGCTGGGGCCCGCGCAAGACCAGCAGCAGCGCAGCCTGGCGATCCGCAACCTCGTGCCCGCGCCGTTCCTCGAACCGCGCTTTGCCGAGGCCAGCTCCGTCACCTGCTTCTCGGGCACCCTGTCTCCGTTCGGGTTCTACCGCGATGCACTCGGCCTGCCGCCGGAAACGCTGCTGCTCGATGTCGCCTCGCCGTTCCACGGCCACCAATTGCGGGTCGAGGTGGCCACCCACGTGTCGACCCGGTTCCGCGATCGCGCGGGCTCGCTGCGCAGCGTGGCGGAGATCATCGGTGCCCAGTTCGAGCGCCTGCCGGGCAACTACCTCGCGTTCTTCAGCAGCTTCGACTACCTGGAAAAAGCCTGCGCCGCGTTCCTCGCGAGGCACCCCGGGGTGCCGGTCTGGGCGCAGACGCGCGGCATGGCCGAGGCCGAGCGCCACGACTTCGTCGCGCGCTTCGAGGTGGGCGGCCGGGGCATCGGCTTCGCCGTGCTCGGCGGCGCGTTCGGCGAAGGCATCGACCTGCCCGGCAGCCGCCTGGTCGGCGCCTTCGTCGCGAGCCTGGGACTGCCGCAGTACAACGCCCTGAACGAAATCACGCGCGAGCGCATGCAGGCGCGCTTCGGCAAGGGCTACGAATACACCTACCTCTATCCCGGCCTGCAAAAGGTGGTGCAGGCGGCCGGCCGGGTCATTCGCACCGAGCAGGACCGGGGCGTGCTGCACCTGCTGGACGACCGCTTTGCGCGCGCCGAGATCCGCGAGTTGCTGCCGCCGTGGTGGGAGTTGCGCCTGGGCGGCGCGCAAGCGGCAGGCAAGAAAGGAGAGAGCGCCGATGCGGTCCGCTAGCCGCGTCCAGTTGGCCGACGAGCCCGACCTGTTCGGTGAGGCGCCGGCAACGGCCATCGAAGGGCTGCGCTACGAGCGCGAATTTCTCACGCACGCCGAGGAGGACGCGCTGCTGCGCATCGTGCAGGAATTTCCGCTGCGCGAGATGCGCTACAAGGAATACACGGCGCGCCGGCGCGGCATCGGATTCGGCGGCAGCTACGACTTCGACAACCACCGCCTGCGCCCCGGTCCGCCGCTGCCGGAGGCGCTGCACCCGCTGCGCGCAAGAGTGGCGGCATGGATGGGCATGGCGCCCGAAGACTTCACGCACGTGCTGCTGTCCGAATACCGGCCCGGCACGCCGCTCGGCTGGCACCGCGACGTGCCCGACTTCGAGGACATCGTGGGCGTCTCTCTCCGCAGCAGCGCGGTCATGCAGCTGCGGCCGTATCCGCCGGCCAGTGCGTCCGCGCCCGCCAGCCTGCAGTTGCTGATCGAACCGCGCTCCATCTACATGCTGCGCGGCGAGGCGCGCTGGGCGTGGCAGCACAGCATTGCGCCGACCGAGGCGCTGCGCTATTCCATCACCATGCGCACCCGGCGCCGGGCATGACTTGCGGCCGGCTTCGGTGACGAAGGCTGTCCTGCGGCAAGTTTTCTTGCCGCCTTCTTCACCAGGCTGGACGCGACCGACAGGTCCTTGAGCCAGGCGGCCCATGCGGCTTCGCGTTGCGCGGGGTCGCCGCGCAGCAGGGCGGAGGGGTGCAGCGTGACCAGCACGCGGCGGCCCGTCGCCTCGTCCTCGAGCCACCGGCCGCGCTCCTTCATCACCGCGACCGGGCGGCGCAGCAGGGAGCGCGCGGCTGTCGCGCCCAACGCGAGAAAGGCCTGCGGCCGCACGAGATCCATTTCACTCTCCAGCCAGTGGTGGCAGGCTTCGGCCTCGCGCTGGCCCGGTGTCTTGTGGATGCGGCGCTTGCCGCGCAGCTCGTACTTGAAATGCTTCACCGCGTTGGTCACGTAGTGCTGTTCGCGCGACCAGCCGAGCTCGGCGACGGCGCGGTCGAACAGCTTGCCCGCAGGGCCGACGAAAGGGCGGCCCACCAGGTCTTCCTTGTCGCCCGGCTGCTCGCCCACCACCATCAACACTGCGCCGACAGGACCTTCGCCGAACACCGACTGCGTGGCGGGCTCGCCCAGCGGGCACTCCCGGCACGCGTCCGTGGCCACGCTCAGCGCCTTGAGCGCGGCAGTGGCTTCGTTGCGATGGGACACGGCGACCGATCCTTCCAAGCTTCATTCGGGCCGCACAAAAAGTCAGTGCTTCGCGGCCTTCAGGAAGAGTTGTTGACGAGCCTTCCTTGTCCATCCACGGTCCCCCCAGCGGTGTCGGAATGGACCCACGGCGGGCGTCGTCCAAGCCTCATGCCGGGCACGGCCGAACGGGCGGAACGCAGAAGGCACCTTGAATATTTCAGATCGGACAGGTCTGCGTCCGATCTCGGGATTTACCGTGGGGTGGTGGGTAAGTACCCGACATTCGCCAGCTTTCTTTGTCGCCGCCAAGACAACTTGCATCCTCCTCGGTGGCTCCCCTTTGCATCGCAAGCCGCCCAGCTGCGCGATGTCGTTCCGAACGGGCCGTGTACGCCGCCCTACGTCGCTGAAACCCGCGCTTTTTCACCCGCGCGCCATCGGTTTGCCGCAGCGGATTTGCACCGATACCATCCCGCGCCTCGCCCCCACGGAATGCCTGGATGCCACCGACGAACGCTTCTTCCCCGATGCCCCCGGCGTCGAAAAATGCCGCCTGGCAACAACGCAGCAGGCGCCATGTCTGGCACCCGTGCACGCAGAGCATCCGGCTCGAAGCGGTGCCGCCGTTGCCCATGGCACGCGGGGAGGGCGTCTGGCTGTATGACCACGACGGGCACCGGTACATGGACGCGACAAGTTCGTGGTGGGTCAACCTCTTCGGCCATGCGCATCCGGCCATCAACGCCGCGCTCAAGGACCAGCTCGACAAGCTTGCGCATGTGATGCTGGCCGGCTGCACGCACGCGCCGGCCGTCGAACTGGCCGAGCGGCTCGCCGCGCTGACCGGCCACGCACTGGGCCATTGCTTCTATGCCTCCGACGGCGCATCGGCGGTGGAGATCGCATTGAAGATGAGCTTCCACGCATGGCGCAATGCGGGTCGCAGTGGCAAGCAGGCGTTCGTCGCGGTGCGGCGCGGCTACCACGGCGAAACGCTGGGCGCGCTGCACGTGACCGACGTGCCGGTGTTCCGCGACGCTTATGCGCCCTTGCTCGCGAACGCGCACCTGGTCGCCTCGCCCGACGCACGGACCGCACGGCCGGGGGAGGACGCCCTTGCCGTGGCGCGCCGCGCAGCCGCCGAGCTCGAAGCGCTGCTGGCCGAGCGGCATGCATCGATTGCCGCGGTGATCGTCGAGCCGCTGGTGCAATGCGCCACCGGCATGGCGATGCATGACCCCGAGTACCTGCGCCTCGTGCGCGCGCTGTGCGACCGCTACGAGGTGCACCTCATCGCCGACGAGATTGCGGTCGGCTGCGGGCGCACCGGCACTTTCTTCGCGTGCGAGCAGGCCGGCATCTGGCCCGACTTTCTCTGCCTGTCCAAAGGCATCAGCGGCGGCTATTTGCCGCTCGCGCTGGTGATGACGCGCGACGCGATCTACGAAGGCTTCGTGGACGACGACGTGGCGCGCAGCTTCCTGCATTCCCATTCCTACACCGGCAATGCGCTGGCCTGCCGCGCGGCCATTGCGACGCTCGACCTGTTCGAGCAGGAAGACGCGCTGCATCGCAACCGCGCGCGCGCCGAACGGTTGATGGGCCGGCTGCGCGAAGGGCTCCCCGGCATGCCCGTCGATCACCTGCGCCAGCGCGGGATGATCACGGCTTTCGACGTGCGCGAGCCCGGTGTCCGGTTCGCGGAGCGCTTTCACATGGCCGCACGCGCGAACGGTCTGCTGATGCGCCCGATCGGTGCGACCGTCTACCTCATGCCGCCCTATGCGATCGGCGACGGCGAGATCGACCTGCTGGTCGACGCCACGCTGGCGACGCTGCAGGCCGTGGCCGCGTCCAGCCAGGCAGAAGGGGGCCGCGATGTCGCGCTTGCTTGACCGCCTGGAGGACGAGATCGGCGCGCTCGACGCGAAATCGCTGCGGCGCCGCCGGCAGATCGCGGAATCGGCCTGCGCACCCGAGCAATCGCTGACGCTGGCCGGCGCCGGCGCGCCGCGCACCATGCTGGGCTTCAGCAGCAACGACTATCTCGGGCTTGCCGCGCATCCGGCGCTGGCCGCCGCGCTGGCCGAAGGCGCGGCGCGCTATGGCACGGGCAGCGGCGGCTCGCACCTGATCCTCGGCCATTCGCGCGCGCACGCCGAGCTCGAGGAGCGGCTGGCCGGCTGGATGGCGCCGCACATTCCGGAGGCCCGCAGCCTTTTCTTCTGCACCGGCTACATGGCCAACCTCGCGGTGCTGTCGGCGCTCGGCGGCGCCGAGGCGGTGATCTTTTCCGAGTCGCTCAACCATGCGTCGCTGATCGACGGTGCGCGGCTGGCCAAGGCACGGGTCGAGCGCTATCTGCACTGCGACGTGGCGGCGCTCGATGCGCAGCTCGGCGCCTGCGACGCGCCGGTCAAGCTGATCGTGAGCGATGCAGTGTTCAGCATGGACGGCAACATCGCCCCCGTCGCCGAACTGCTCGCGCTGGCCGAGCGGCACGACGCCTGGCTGGTGCTGGACGACGCGCACGGCTTCGGCGTGCTGGGCGCCACGGGGCGCGGCGTGCTGCAGGCCATGGGCCTCTGCTCGGAGCGGCTGGTGCTCATCGGCACGCTTGGCAAGGCGGCCGGTGTGTCCGGCGCTTTCGTGGCGGCGCACCGCACCGTCATCGACTACCTTGTGCAGCGTGCGCGGCCCTACATCTTCACCACCGCCGCGCCGCCGGCCATCGCGCATGCGCTGCTCGCGAGCCTCGCGTTGATCGAAGGGGAGGAAGGCGGGATTCGCCGCGCCCGTCTGCAGGCGCGCATCGGGCAGCTGCGCCGGGGCCTCGGAGCGATCCTGCCGCCGGACGGCAGCGCCTGGCTGCCCGATTCGCCCACCGCCATCCAGCCGCTGATCGTCGGCGACAACGCACGCGCGATGCAGGCCATGGCGCGGCTCGATGCGCATGGCCTGCGCGTCGGCGCGATCCGCCCGCCGACCGTGCCCGCGGGCACCGCGCGGCTGCGGATCACGCTGTCGGCCAGCCACAGCGAGGCCGACGTGGCGCGGCTGCTCGACGCCATGGGCGACGCCTTGGCCGTGCGGGGGTGAACCCATGACCCATCGAGGCTGGTTCGTCACGGGCACCGACACGGGCGTCGGCAAGACGCTTGCCAGCAGCGCCATGCTGAGCCTGCTGGCCGCGTCGGGCCTGCGGGCGGTCGGCATGAAGCCGGTGGCGGCGGGCTTGGAGTCGATTGATGGTGAGTGGCGCAACGAAGACGTCGAGCAGTTGCGCGCTGCCGGCAATGTCGATGCACCCTTGGCCCTGCGCTGCCCGTACCTGCTGCGCGCGCCGATGTCGCCGCACCTCGCGGCGCGGGAGGAGGGCGTGCGCATTGAATTGCCGGCGCTGCTGTCGGCCTACGCCTCCTTGTCGCAGCGCGCCGACGCGGTGGTGGTCGAAGGCGTGGGCGGGTTCTGCGTGCCCTTCGGCGACGACCTCGACAGCGCCGACCTGGCCGTGGGGCTGGGCCTGCCGGTCATCCTCGTGGTCGGGCTCAGGCTCGGCTGCCTGAACCACGCACTGCTCACGGCGGAGGCCATCCGCGCCCGCGGCCTCGTGCTGGCGGGATGGGTCGCGAGCGTCATCGAGCCCGGCATGTTGGCGCCCGAGTCGAACCTCCAGACCCTGCGCGCCCGGCTCGGCGCGCCCCTGCTCGGCGTGGTGCCGCACCTGGCCGAGCCCTCTGCGGCAAGCGCAGCCAGGCACCTCGACCTGCGCGCATTGCGCGCCACCGCGGCCCACGCCGCACGCTGAAGCTCAGCCGCGCTGGCTTGATTCAGCCAGGCGCCTGGCCCTGGCGCCGCCCTGGCGCTCGAGCATCCAGCCCGGGTATTCGGAGGGCAGCGCGCTGACCTTGCCGAGTCGGGCCAACTCTTCGGCGGAGAGCCGGATGGCGGTCGCGGCGATGTTGTCGTCCAGCTGTTCGACACGCTTGGCGCCCACGATCACGCTGGTCACCACCGGCTGGTGCAGCAGCCATGCCAGCGCGATCTGCGCCACCGACACCTTGCGCGACTCGGCCAGCTCGCGCATCACGTCGATGCAGTCGTAGGCGCGCTCGACGTTCACCGGCGGAAAGTCGAAGGTGGTGCGGCGGCTGCCTTTCTCGGCTTCGGTATCCCGGCCGTACTTGCCGCTCAGGAGGCCGCCCGCCAACGGGCTCCAGACCATCAGGCCGACGTTCTCGCTTTGCAGCATGGGCGCGAGTTCGCGCTCCAGGTCGCGGCCCGCAATGGTGTAGTAGGCCTGCAGCGATTCGAAGCGCGCGAGACCCTGCCGCTCGGCGATGCCCAGCGCCTTCATGATCTGCCAGGCCGCCCAGTTGGAAACGCCCACGTAGCGCACGTGGCCCTGCCGCACCAGGTTGTCCAGCGCGCGCACGGTTTCCTCGATCGGCGTGACCGGGTCGAAGCCGTGGATCTGGTACAGGTCGATGTGGTCCAGCTGCAGGCGCTTGAGGCTGGCCTTCACGCCCTCCATGATGTGATAGCGCGACGCGCCAGCCGAATTCGGGCTCTTGCCGGTTTCGCCCAGCACCTTGGTGGCGACCACCACGTTCTCGCGCGGCACCTTGAGGTTCTTCAGCGCCTGGCCGGTGATGGTTTCCGACAGGCCTTCGGAATACACGTCGGCGGTGTCGATGAAGTTGATGCCGGCATCCAGGGCGCGGCCCACCAGGCTTTCCGCCTCCGACTGCTGCAGGTTGCCGATGTGGCCCCAGATGCCGCTGGCGCCGCCGAAGGTCATGGTGCCGAGGCAGAGTTCGGAAACGAACAGGCCGGTGCGGCCGAATTTGCGGTATTGCATCGCGCATTCCTTGGGTTGGAAGGTGGAGATTCCCCGGAGGGCCTGGCAAAAGTATCCGGCCAGCCATGCGCCGGCCGCCAGCGCGTTCCTGCAAAGTCTTTGCCTATTTCTCCAGACCTCGGCCGGGGCCCGTGCAGATTCGCGGATGCGGCGCTAAGCTTTGAACCACCCGATCCTCCGCGCCGCCCGTGGCGCCGTGAATCCCCCGACCCCAGCGCCCTGAACATGTCCGACGAAACACCCGAAACCGCCGCCGCCATTGCCCAGCCGATGCCGCTGGATCCGCAACTCGACGAAGCCCGCAAGGAACTGGTCGCGCTGATCAACCGCATCACCAGTGGACGTGACGGCACCGTAGAAACGCCGGTGGCGGGCCTGCAGGTCTTCTGCATCAGCAAGCCCGACGGCCCCAAGCACGCCTTCGCCACCCCGGCGCTCGGGCTCATTGCGCAGGGCTCCAAGCGCATCATCGTGGGCGACGACATCTACGTGTACGACCCGATGCACTACCTGGTGACCTCGGTCGACCTGCCCGTGTGCGGCCAGGTTCGGCTCACGAGTGACAACGAACCCTACCTGGGCGTGCGGCTGGAGCTTGCGATCGACGACATCGGCGAACTCATCGGCGACGAGAAGCTGCCCGCCAAGGCCAATGCGCCCGCGTCGCGCGGCATGTACGTCAACCGCATCGCCATGCCGGTGCTGGAACCGGTGCTGCGCCTGCTGCGGCTGGCCGAAACGCCGGAAGACGTACCGATCATGGCGCCGCTCATCAAGCGCGAGATCATGTACCGCCTGCTGGTGAACGGTGAGGGCGCGCGGCTGCGCCAGATCGCGCTGCAGGACAGCCACACCCAGCGCGTGGCCAAGGCCATCAGCGCGCTGCGCATCAACTATGCGCAGTCGCTGCGCATCGAGGACATGGCCCGCGCGGTGCACATGAGCGTGTCGTCCTTCCACCATCACTTCAAGGCCGTGACGGCCATGAGCCCGCTGCAGTACCAGAAGCAGCTGCGCCTGCAGGAGGCGCGCCGGCAGATGCTGATGGCGGGCGTGGACGTGGCGAGCGCGGCGCACAGCGTGGGCTACGAGAGCCCGTCGCAGTTCGCCCGCGAGTACAGCCGCATGTTCGGTGCGCCGCCGCTGCGCGACAAGCGGCGCTGGCTCAGCGAAGCGCAGAACGACGCGGTCGGCGACGCATCGGCGCAGGCCGCCTGAGGGGAAGGCTTTGCTGCGGCGGCCTACCGCAGCACCAGCACAGGCAGCGTGGAGTGCGCCAGCACGTGCTGCGTCTCGCTGCCCAGCAGCAGCCGCTTGATGCCCTTGCGGCCGTGCGAGGCCATGACGATCAGGTCGCACTTGTGCTTCTTTGCCGCGGCGACGATCGATTCGGCCACCAGGTCCGAATTGGCGACGGCCGTCTTCAGTTGCACGCCGCTGGCGGACGCGCGGGTCTCGACCGCATCGAGCATGTCCTGCGCCTTGTCGGCCCATTGCTTCTCCACCCGCGCGATGTCCTCGGGCGAGAACGACAGGGCGCCGTCGAAATAGCCCTTGGGGTAGCGCGGCACCACGGTGAGCGCCACCAGGCCGGCGTCATGGCGGGCCGCCAGCGCAATGGCGCTGGCCACCGCCTTCTTCGACAGCGTGGAACCGTCGGTGGCCACGAGGATGCGCTTGAACATGGTGCTCTCTTGATGGGAAATAGGCCGCCAGCTTAGGCAGCCGGGCAGGGGCGCCCCTTGATGCAGATCAAACGCCGGCGCGGCCACGGCCCTTAGCCTTGCCCGATGCAAGCCGCGCTCGCCCACTTTTCCCCGCCCGCCGCGCCACCACGGGCTCCCCGTGAAGCCTGGCAGGTGCTCGACGATCCTTCCGAATGGACCGCGTTCGGCCGCGCGCTGGACGATGGCACGGCCGGCTCCGGCCGATGGGAATCGCAGGTCGCGGTCGAGGGCATGCACTGCGCGGGCTGCGGCCTCACGGTGGAATCGGCGCTGCTGGGCGTGCCCGGCGTGGCCGAGGTGCAGGTCAATGCCGCGAGCCAGCGCGCGCGCGTGGTGTGGTCCGCCGCACAGACGCGGCCTTCGCGCTGGTTCGAGGCCGCCGAAGCCGCGGGCTACCGGCTGGTGCCCGCCGCGGACAGCTCGGCGCGCGAGCGCCGTTCGCGCGACCTGCGGCTCGCGCTGTGGCGGTGGCTTGTGTCGGGCTTTTGCATGATGCAGGTGATGATGTATGCCTACCCGGCCTACATTGCGCAGCCGGGCGAGATGACGGCCGATGCCGCGCTGCTGCTGCGCTGGGCCTCGTGGGTGCTCACGCTGCCGGTGCTGTTCTTTTCCTGCGGGCCGTTCTTCCGCAGCGCGTGGCGCGACGTGCGCCAGGGCCGCATCGGCATGGACCTGCCGGTCGCCTTCGGCATTGCCATTGCCTTCGCGGTCAGCACCGCGGCCACCTTCGACGACGCGGGGGTGCTGGGGCAGGAGGTGTACTTCGACTCGCTGACGATGTTCGTGTTCTTCCTGCTCACGGGCCGTTGGCTCGAGGCGAGGCTGCGCGACCGCACGGCCGGCTCGCTCGAAGCCGTGATGAACCGCCTGCCCGACAGCATCGAACGCCTGGAGGCCGATGGCGGCTGGCAGCGCGTGGCCGTCCGGCGCCTGAAGGCGGGCGACCTGGTGCGGGTGCGCCCCGGCGAGGCGTTTCCGGCCGACGGCATGCTGGTCGATGGCGGCACCAGCACCGACGAGGCGCTGCTCACCGGCGAATCGCGGCCCGTGCCGCGTGCGCGCGGCGAGCGCGTGCTGGCCGGCAGCCACAACCTGTCGGCCACGGTGCAGGTGCGCATCGAATCGGTGGGCGAGGGCACGCGCTTCGCGCAGATCGTGCGGCTGATGGAAAGCGCGGCGCTCGGCAAGCCGCGCCTGGCGCAGCTGGCGGACCGGATCGCGCGGCCTTTTCTCATCGTGGTGCTGGTCTCGGCCGCCGGGGCCGCGGCCTTCTGGTGGCATGCCGATTCAGGCAAGGCCCTGATGGTGGCGGTGGCGGTGTTGATCGTGACCTGCCCGTGCGCGCTCTCGCTTGCCACCCCCGCCGCCATGCTCGCGAGCGCCGGGGCGCTGGCGCGCGGCGGCGTGCTGACCTCGAACCTGCAGGCGCTCGAGGCGCTGGCCTCGGTCGATACCGTGGTCTTCGACAAGACCGGCACGCTGACCGGCGACACGCCGCGCCTGGAGCGCGTCTATTGCAGGCAGGGCCTGCGTCCCGGCGATGCGCTGGAGATCGGCGCCGCGCTCGGCGCACACTCGCTGCACCCCGGCGCTCGCGCGCTGGTGAACGCATGGAACGCCCAGTTCCGCTCGCCACCGGCCTGGGAAGTGACCCGGCCTGCCGAGCTCGCGGGCCTCGGCCTCGAAGGCCTGCTGCGCCGAAGCGCGAGCACCGAGGCGCCGGCGCATCGCGTTCGGTTGGGCTCGGCCAGCCATTGCGATGTGCCGCCGCTCGAGGTCGAGTCGCCGCAGGTTCACCTGAGCGACGACGCGGGCTGGCTCGCGAGCTTCGTGCTCGCCGAGGAACTGCGCCCCGACGCTGCCGCCGCGGTGGCGGCGCTGCAGGCCGAAGGCATCACGGTGCGCCTGCTCTCGGGCGACCGCGACAGCGCGGCCCGCGAGATCGCCGCACGCGCCGGCATCGCCTTTGCGCAGGGCGGCTGCACGCCCGAAGACAAGCTCGAGGTGCTGTGGCGCCTGCAGGCCGAGGGCCGGCAGGTCGCGATGGTGGGCGACGGGCTCAACGACGGCCCTTCGCTGGCGCGCGCGAACGCGTCTTTCGCCTTCGGCCGCGCGGTGCCGCTCTCGCGTGCGCGGGCCGACTTCGTCGTGCTCGGCGATGCGCTCGCGTCCATCCCGCGCACCATCGCGCAGGCGCGCAGAACGCTGCGCGTGGTGCGGCAGAACCTCGCATGGGCCGCCGGCTACAACGCGCTGTGCGTGCCGCTGGCCATTGCCGGCTGGCTGCCCGCGTGGCTTGCAGGACTGGGCATGGCGGCCAGTTCGCTGGTGGTGGTGCTCAACGCGGCGCGGCTCGCGGCGGTGCGCACGGGGCTTCGCTGATGGACATCCTCTTTCTCCTGATCCCGCTTTCCGTGGTGCTGGTGCTCGCCATTCTCGGCGGCCTGTGGTGGGCCATCGAGCGTGGGCAATTCGACGACATCGAGATCGAAGGCGACCGCATCCTGCAAGGCGATTGATCTGCATCAAACCGGCCCGGGGGGTGCACGCGGACACTGGCTGCAGTCCATCAAGAGGCAGCACGATGCAACCATCCAATCCCCCCGCGGCGGCCTACGACGATACCGTCGTCAGGCAGTTCGCCCTCATGTCCGTTGTCTGGGGCGTCGTCGGCATGCTCGTCGGCGTGATCATCGCCTCGCAGCTGGCCTGGCCCGAGCTCAACCTCGGCATCCCCTGGCTCAGCTACGGCCGGCTGCGGCCGCTGCACACCAACGCGGTGATCTTCGCGTTCGGCGGCTGCGCGCTCATGGCCACCAGCTTCCACGTGGTGCAGCGCACCTGCCAGGTCCGGCTCTTTGCGCCGGCGCTCGCGTCGTTCGTGTTCTGGGGCTGGCAGGCCGTGATCGTGGCCGCCGCCATCAGCCTGCCGCTGGGCTACACCACGGGCAAGGAATACGCCGAGCTCGAGTGGCCGATCGACATCCTCATCGCGGCGGTGTGGGTGTCCTATGCGGTCGTGTTCTTCGGCACCATCGGCGTTCGCAAGGTACGCCACATCTACGTGGCCAACTGGTTCTTCGGCGCATTCATCATCGCCGTGGCCTTGCTGCACATCGTCAACAGCGCCGAGATCCCTGCGGGCTGGATGAAGAGCTATTCGGCCTATGCCGGCGTGCAGGACGCCATGGTGCAGTGGTGGTACGGGCACAACGCGGTGGGCTTCTTCCTCACGGCGGGCTTCCTGGGAATGATGTACTACTACATCCCCAAGCAGGCCGGCCGCCCGGTGTATTCGTACCGGCTCTCCATCGTCCACTTCTGGGCGCTGATCTTCACCTACATGTGGGCCGGCCCGCACCACCTGCACTACACGGCGCTGCCGGACTGGACGCAGTCGCTGGGCATGGTGTTCTCGCTGATCCTTCTCGCGCCGAGCTGGGGCGGCATGATCAACGGCGTGATGACGCTCTCGGGCGCCTGGCACAAGCTGCGCACCGACCCGATCCTGCGCTTCCTGATCGTGGCGCTGTCGTTCTACGGCATGGCGACCTTCGAGGGACCGTTGATGTCCATCAAGACCGTCAACGCACTGAGCCACTACACCGACTGGACCGTGGGCCACGTGCATGCCGGCGCGCTGGGCTGGGTGGGCTTCATCACCATGGGATCGCTCTACTACCTGGTCCCGCGCATGTACGGCCGTACGGAGATGTACAGCGTGAAGGCCATCGACGCGCACTTCTGGATCGCCACCATCGGCATCGTGCTGTACATCGCCGCCATGTGGATCGCCGGCGTGATGCAGGGCCTGATGTGGCGCGCCATCAACCCGGACGGCACGCTCACCTACACCTTCGTGGAGAGCGTGAAGGCCACCTACCCGTTCTACGTGGTGCGGCTGGCGGGCGGCCTGCTGTACCTGGGCGGCATGCTGGTGATGGCCTGGAACGTGTGGATGACCGTCATCTCTGGGCGCTCGGTGCAGGCGTCGATCCCGCCCGTTGCCGTGGCCCACGCCTGAGGAAAGCACCATGAACCCGAATACCGAACGCAAGGGCAGCGGCTTCACCCACGAGAAGGTGGAGACCAACAACCTGCTGATGATCGTGCTGATCCTGGTGGTGATCGCCATCGGCGGCATGGTCGAGATCGTGCCGCTGTTCTTCCAGAAGTCGACCACCGAGCCGATCCAGGGGCTGAAGCCGCACTCGGCGCTGCAGCTCGCCGGCCGCGACGTCTACCTGCGCGAGGGTTGCTACAACTGCCACTCGCAGATGATCCGGCCGTTCCGCTCGGAGACGCTGCGCTACGGCCATTATTCAGTGGCGGGCGAGTTCGTCTACGACCACCCGTTCCAGTGGGGCAGCAAGCGCACCGGGCCGGACCTGCACCGCGTGGGCGGCAAGTACAGCGACGAGTGGCAGCGCATCCACCTGAACAACCCGCGCGACCTTGTGCCCGAGTCGAACATGCCGGCCTATTCGTGGCTCGACAAGAACCTGGTCGACGCCGAAGCCATGCCACGCCGCATGCGTGCGCTGCGCCAGGTCGGCGTGCCGTACTCGGACGAGGAGATCGCCCGTGCGGCCGAAGAGGTTCGCGGCAAGACCGAGTTGGACGCGACCGTGGCCTATCTGCAATCGCTGGGCCTCGCGCTCAAGTAAGGAGCTCCCGACCATGATCGATCTGACCACCTTGCGCGTTGCCGCCACCGTGCTGTGCTTCGCGCTCTTCCTCGGCATCGTGGCCTGGGCCTACGCCCGGCGCAATGCCTCGCGCTTCGAGGAAGCCGCCCATCTGCCGTTCGAGCAGGACTGAAACAAGAGGGCCCCGCGATGAGCGATTTCATCAACAATTTCTGGTCCAACTACGTCGCCGCCGGCACGGTGCTGAGCATCCTCGGGTGCGCGCTGCTGCTGTGGCTCACGGCGCGCAAGCGCGTGGCCTCCGATGCGGACAACACCACCGGCCATGTCTGGGACGAGGACCTGCGCGAATCCAACAACCCGCTGCCCCTGTGGTGGGTCGGCCTGTTCGTGCTGACCATCATCTTTTCGGTCGGCTACCTGGTGGTCTTTCCGGGCCTCGGCAGCTTCAGCGGCCAGGCCGGCTGGAGCACCCGGAGCGAGTACGACGCCGAAGTCGACAAGGCCAACCAGGCGCTGGCGCCGGTCTACGCGAGCTACGCCGGCATGCCGATGGAAGACGTTGCGCGCGAACCCAAGGCCATGGCCATCGGCGAGCGGCTGTTCATGAACAACTGCTCCCAATGCCACGGCTCCGACGCGCGCGGCAGCAAGGGCTTTCCCAACCTGACCGACAAGGACTGGCTGCACGGCGGCACGCCCGAGAAGATCGCCGAGACCATCACCAAGGGTCGCATCGGCATGATGCCGCCGCTGGCGGCCGCGGTCGGTACCCAGGACGAGGTGAAGAACCTGGCGAACTACGTGCTGAGCCTGTCGGGCGCGCCGCACGACTCGGTGCGCGCGGGCCTGGGCAAGTCGAAGTTCACCGTGTGCGCTGCCTGCCACGGCATCGGCGGTGTCGGCAACCAGGCCGTGGGCGCGCCCAACCTCAGCGACAAGGTCTGGCTGCACGGCTATGGCGAGGCTGCGATCGTGCAGATCGTCAATGCCGGCAAGCACAGCGAGATGCCGCCGCAGGAAGGCCGCCTGACCGAGGCGCAGATCAAGCTGCTCGCTTCCTATGTCTGGGGCCTTTCCAACCCCGTCGCCGGGCCCTGAGGCCGCCGGTCGTTCATCATGGATTCCTCCGCCCCCGTCTCCGCACCGGCACCTGTCGACCGCCCGGGCGCGCGCAAGGTCATTCCCATCGCTTCGGCCGACGGCGACGCGCAAGGCCTGTACGAAGCCACGAAGAAGATCTATCCGCGCACCGTGCGCGGCATGTTCGCGCGCTGGCGCTGGGCCATGGTGTTCCTGACGCAGCTGGTGTTCTACGGCCTGCCGTGGGCCGAGTGGGGCGAGCGGCAGCTGGTGCTGTTCGACCTGGCGGCGCGGCGCTTCTACATCTTCGGGCTGGTGCTCTACCCGCAGGACCTGATCTACCTCTCGGGCCTGCTGGTGGTCAGTGCGCTGGCGCTTTTTCTCTTTACCGCCGTGGCCGGGCGGCTGTGGTGCGGCTACGCGTGTCCGCAGACGGTCTACACCGAGATCTTCATGTGGGTGGAGCACAAGATCGAGGGCAACCGCACGGCGCGCATGCGGCTGGACACCGAACCCATGTCGCTCGAGAAGCTGGTGAAGAAGTGGTTCAAGCACCTGGTGTGGATCGGCATCGCGCTGTGGACCGGCTTCACCTTCGTGGGCTACTTCACGCCCATCCGCGACCTGGGCCTGGCCTTCCTGCAGACCCGCATGGGCTCGTGGGAGGTGTTCTGGGTCTTCTTCTACGGCTTTGCAACCTACGGCAACGCGGGCTTCATGCGCGAGCAGGTCTGCAAGTACATGTGCCCCTATGCGCGCTTCCAGAGCGCCATGTTCGACCGCGACACGCTCATCGTCACCTACGACCCGAAGCGCGGCGAGCCGCGCGCACCGCGGCGCAAGGGCCCCGATCCGCGCAGCATGGCACTGGGCGACTGCATCGACTGCGGGCTTTGCGTGCAGGTGTGCCCGACCGGCATCGACATCCGCGAGGGCCTGCAGTACGAATGCATCGGCTGCGGCCTTTGCGTGGACGCCTGCGACACGGTGATGCAGAAGATGGCCTATGCACCGCGGCTGATCCGCTACGACACGCAGAACGGCATGGAGGCCGGCTGGACGCGCCGCCAGCTGCTTCGCCGCGTGCTGCGTCCGCGCGTGCTGGTCTACAGCGCCATCCTGGCGCTGCTGGTGGCGGGGCTCCTGGCCAGCCTCGTCGCACGCACGCCGCTGAAGGTGGACGTGGTGCGCGACCGCGCGTCCCTGGCCCGCATCGTCGAGGGCGGCCTGCTCGAGAACGTCTACCGCCTGCAGGTCATGAACGCCACCGAGGAAGCCCGCCACTACCGCATTGCCGCGCACGGCATCGAAGGCCTCCGCGTCTCGCCCGACGAGCGCATCACCGTCGACGCGGCCCAGTCGCGCTGGGTCGCCGTGCGCCTGCAGGTGCCCTATGGCGTGGTGCCGGCCGGCTCGCACGCGGTGCACTTCGACATCCGCGACGAGGACAGCGGCGTGCGGGTGTCCGAAAAAGCGGTGTTCCTGGTGCCGCGCTGAAGGAGTTGGAATGAACGCAGCTGCAAGAAAAGTACGCATGACGACCCCCGCCGAGAAACCTTGGTGGCGCTATCCGCTGCTCTGGATGGTGATCGCCGGCCCGGCACTGGTGGTGGTCGCGAGCTTCGTGACCTTCTGGATCGCATGGGGGAGCCAGGATCCGCTGGTGTCGCAGGACTACTACCGCCGCGGCGTCGAGATCAACCGGTCGCTGGCGGACAAGAAGCTCATGCCCGCCGTCTCCGGGAGGAACCATGCGGCCACGCCCGAAGAGGCCGTGCCCGTGCCGCGCCGAGAGGCCAGGCCATGACCGGGTCGCGGCAGCTCATCGGCGTGCTGTGGCCGGCGTTCCTGCTGGCCTGCGCGATCGAGATCCTGGTCTTCGCGATGGTCGATCCGTCCGATCTGCACTGGGGCGGCGACGCACTGCGCATGTCGCGCCAGGGGATCTACACCCTCGCGTTCTTCGTCTTCTGGGCCATGGCGGCAGCTTCCAGCGCATTCACTGCCTTGCTGGCCATGCCGCCGCCGCGCGAACTTCCCGAGCATCCGCAATGACTTCGTCTTCCACCGCCTTTGCCGGCTGCGCCCCTGTTCACGATGCGGCGCCCCTGCCGGCCGCCTTGCTTCGCCAGTTCGACGTCGCGGGTCCGCGCTACACCTCCTACCCGACGGCCGACCGCTTCGTCGAAGCCTTCGATGCCGACGACTACGCGCTTGCGCTGCAAGGCCGGCGCGACGCGGGCGCGTCCGCGGCGCCGCTGTCGCTGTACGTGCACATTCCGTTCTGCGAATCGCTGTGCTACTACTGCGCGTGCAACAAGATCGTGACGCGGCATCACGAGAAAGGCACGCAGTACCTCGCCTACCTGGCGCGCGAGATCCGCCTTCAGGTGGCGCAGCTGGGGCGCGGCACCGCCGTGAGCCAGCTGCACCTGGGCGGCGGCACGCCGACGTTCCTGAACGACGCCGAACTGGGCCAGCTCCTCGCGATGCTGCGCGGGGCCTTCGTCTTTCTTCCCGGCGGCGAGCAGTCCATCGAGATCGATCCGCGCACCGTCGACGCGGCGCGGCTCGCACACCTGGCGTCGCTGGGTTTCAACCGCCTGAGCTTCGGCGTGCAGGACTTCGATCCCGACGTGCAGAAGGCCGTGCACCGGATCCAGCCGGCACGCCAGGTGTTCGACCTGATGGCCGAGGCCCGCGCGCTGGGCTTCTGCTCGATCAACGTCGACCTGATCTACGGCCTGCCGCGCCAGGACGACGCGTCGTTCGACCGCACGATGGCGCAGGTCTGCGAGCTGCGGCCCGACCGCATCGCGCTCTATGCCTATGCGCACCTGCCCGAGCGCTTCAAGCCGCAGCGGCGCATCGCGGCAGAAGACCTGCCCGATGCAGCAGCGCGGGTGCGGATGCTCGCGCGCGCCATCGCAACGCTCACCGAGGCCGGTTACGTCTACATCGGCATGGACCACTTCGCGCTGCCCGACGACCCGCTCGCGGTCGCCAGGCGGGAAGGGCGGCTGCACCGCGACTTCCAGGGCTACAGCACACAGCCGGGCGGCGACCTGGTGGCGCTCGGTGTTTCAGCCATCGGCCGCGTCGGCGCCACCTACAGCCAGAACGCCAAGACCATCGAGGCCTACTACGATCTGCTCGACCAGGGCCGCCTGCCCGTGGTTCGCGGCCTTGCGCTCACCCGCGACGACGTGCTGCGGCGCGACGTGATCATGGCGCTGATGTGCAGGGGGCATGTCGGCTTCGACGCCATGGGCGATGCGCACCGGATCGACTTCCGGCACTACTTCGCCACCGAGTTCGCAGCGCTGGGTCCGCTGGCGGCCGAGGGGCTGGTGCGGGTCACCGACCATGACATCGAGGTGACGCCGGAGGGATGGTTCGTGGTGCGCGCCATCGCGATGGTGTTCGACCGGTATTGCCGCGAGAACCGCACGCGCTTTTCGCGCGTGGTCTGAACACATGCAGACCGGGCTGGTCATGGCTGCCTTGTTGATGGGCCTCGCAGGCGGGCCGCACTGCGTGGCCATGTGCGGCGCGGCATCGGCTGCCGTGATCCGCATCGTGCCCGCACCGGCTTCGGGCCGCGCGGCCGGCGGCATGGCGCTGCCCGCGCAGGCGGCGTTCCACCTGGGCCGCATCGCAAGCTATGCCGCGGCGGGCGCCATGGCGGCGGCGAGCGTCGACAGCCTGGCACAAGCCGGCACGCAGGTGGCGGCGCTCAGGCCGCTTTGGATGCTGCTGCATGTGTTCGTGTTCGCCTGGGGCGCCGTGCTGGCCGTGGCGGGCCGGCAGCCGGTGTGGGCGCAACGCATCGGCCGCACGCTCGAAGGCCGCCTGCGCCCGCTGGCCGGAAGCTCGCCCCTCGGCATGCTTGCGACCGGTGCACTCTGGGTGGCGATGCCCTGCGGGCTGCTCTATTCGGCGCTGCTGCTGGCGAGCCTGGGCAACGGGCCGCTGCAAGGTGGGCTCGCGATGCTGCTGTTCGCCATCGGCAGCGGCCTTTCGCTGTTGCTCGCGCCATGGCTCTGGCAAAGGCTCAGGTGGAGCGGCGGCGCGGTGCCGCAGGCGTGGGGCGCGCGCCTGGCCGGCGCATTGCTCGCAGCCATGGCGCTGCGGGCGCTGTGGCTGGATATGGCGCACCAGATCGAGGCCTGGTGCAGCTGAAGCTGCCGCCCGGGCAGGCTGGCAGCTAGGGGTGCGAAAGCACGCGGCCCATGGCGCGCGCCAGCTCGGCGCGCGTGTAGGGCTTGCGCAGCAGTTCCCAGCTCTGCGGCACTTCGCGGTCGGCGTCCAGCAATTCCGACGAGAAGCCGGACATGAGCAGGATCGCCAGGTCCGGAAAACGCTGCTGCGCTTCGGCGGCGAGCCGCGTGCCGCGCATGCCGGCGCCGAGCGCGATGTCGCTCAGCAGCAGGTCGAAGGCGCCAGCATCGGTTTCCATGCGGATCAGGGCCTCTTCGGCATTGCTGGCCGCGGCCACGCTGCAGCCGAGCGTGGAGAGGAATGTGTGCACGACCTTGCGCACCTCGGGGTCGTCCTCCACCAGCATCACGCGCAGGCCGGGCGGAATCGCCTGTTCGACGTCGTCCTCTTCCGTGGCCGCAGCCGCTGGCTCGTCCAGCTGCGGCAGGAAAAGTGTCACCGTGGTGCCGGCGCCCGGCCGGCTGGCGATGGCGATGGCGCCCTTCGATTGCTTCACGAAGCCGTACACCGTGCTCAGGCCGAGGCCGGTGCCGCGGCCGGCTTCCTTGGTGGTGAAGAAGGGCTCGAACGCGCGCTCCTTCACTTCCTCGGTCATCCCGGTGCCGCTGTCGGTGATCGAGATGGCGACGAAGCTGCCATGCGCGTCGCGGTCGCTCAGCTCGTTGTGCACTTCGGGCGGCAGCGCGCCGCAGGCTTCGGCGCGAAAGTGCAGCGTGCCGCCGTCGGGCATGGCATCCCGCGCATTGATGGCGATGTTCAGCAGCGCCGATTCGAGCTGTCCCGGGTCGGCAAGCACCGGCGGACAATCCGTTGCGCTGTCGATCGAGATGCCGATGCGCTGGTCGAGCGTGCGCCGCAGCATGTCGGCCAGCGAATGCAGCATCGCATGGGTGTCCACCGCGTGCGGCTGCAACATCTGCCGGCGCGAAAACGCCAGCAGCTTGCCGGTGAGTTCGGCGCCGCGCCGCGAAGCGCGCGCCGCGGCGCCCACCAGCTGCTGCGCATAGCCGTCTTCGGCGATGGCGGGCAGTTCCTCCAGCACCTGCAGGTTGCCCTGGATGACGGTGAGCAGGTTGTTGAAATCATGCGCGATGCCGCCGGTGAGCTGGCCGACGCTTTCGAGCCGCTGCGCGTGGCTGAGCGCCTCTTCGGTCTGCACGCGCTGCAGGCTGGTGGCCAGCAGGTTCGACAGCGACTCCAGGAACCGGAGTTCCTCGTCGCCAAAGCGCCTGGCCTCGCGCGAGCGCACGGTCAGCACGCCGATGAAGCGGCCGCGGTCATAGAAAGGCACGGCCAGCGCACTGACCAGCCCGGCATCGAGGTACGCCTGCGGCACCGCGAAGCGGCGCTCGTCGGCAAAGTCGGCCACCACCACCGGCGCGCCTTCTGCGAACACGAACCCGGGCGGCGTGTTCGCGTGGCTGGCAATGCGGGCGCCGATTTCTTCGCCGGACACCAGGCCGACGCCGCTCGCGACGCGGAACTCGAGCCGGCTTTCGTCGAGCAGCAGCACCATGGCGACCTCGACCTCCAGCGCTTCCGCGGCCATGGCGGGCGCGTGGTCGAGCACCACCTGGAGGTCGCGCGTATCGACGGCCAGCCGGCCCAGTTGCGCGAGGTAGTCGCTGTAGCGCGCACGTTGCAGCGCCTGCTTCACGCGCGGATAGGCGCCGATGTCCCGGATAGCCGCCACCACGAACGGCAGGCCCTGGCTTTGCAGCGGGCTGAGCGCGATCTCGACCATCACCTCGCTGCCGTCCTTGCGCTTGGCGACCAGTTCCATCTGCGTGCCCATGGGCCTGGCGCGCGGCGCGCGGCCGTAGGCTTCGCGGTAGGAAGCGTGGCGCGGACGGATGCTGTCGGGCACCAGCACGTCGACGTTCAGGCCCACCAGTTCGCCGACTGAATAGCCCAGCAGCGTGGCCGCCGAAGGGTTGGCCAGCACGATGCGGCCCGCCTGGTCCACCAGCAGCAAAGAGTCCGGATAGGAGACGAACAGCGAGCGGAAGACGCTGCTTTCCTCGACGCCCGAAGGCAGCCCCGGCAAGGCCGCGGAGACCGGAGGAGGGGGCGTGTGCATGGGCGTGTCAGCCGCGGGCGACCGGCGGAACCAGGATGTAGCCCGCGCCGCGCACCGACTTGATGATCTGCGGATCGTCTGCGTCGGCTTCGATCTTCTTGCGCAGACGTCCGACCTGGACGTCGACGGTGCGGTCGAAGGGCGCGGCTTCGCGCCCGCGCGTCTGCTCGAGCAGGAAGTCGCGCGACAGCACGCGGCCCGGATGCCGTGCAAACGCGCTCAGCAGGTCGAACTCGCCGCCGGTGAGTGCCACGGCCTGGCCCTGTGGGTTCGTGAGGCTGCGCGCGGCGATGTCGAGCAGCCATCCGGCGAAGCGGAGCTTGTCGGCGGAGGGCGGCACGGGGGACGCGGCCACGGTGGCATCCACCGCATCGGCGGGCGCCATGCGCCTGAGGACGGCCTTCACGCGCGCCACCAGTTCACGCAGGTCGAAGGGCTTGGTCACGTAGTCGTCCGCACCCACCTCCAGCCCCACCACCTTGTCGACCGCATCGCCGCGGCCGGTGACGATGACGAGGCCGCAGCGCCAGTTCTCGCGCATGCGGCGCGCAATGGAGAAACCGTCCTCGCCGGGCAGGCCCAGGTCGAGCAGCACGAGATCCGCCGGATCGGTGCCCATCAGTGCCATCAGCGATGCGCCGTTGTGCAGCTGGGTCACGCGGAAACCGTGGCTCTGGAGGTAGTTGGCCAGCAGCTGCGTGATGTCGACTTCGTCGTCGAGGACCGCGATGTGGAAGGCGGGTGTCATTCGAAAAGCTTGGAGCGGCGCGTGAACGCCGCGGCATCGTTGGGGCCGTGCAAGCGTAGCACGCACACCGCGCAGGCGCATGCCTTTGGTGCATGCCGCGGGCTCAGGCTTTCCAGCGCCAGTCCGCGATCTCGGGCATGTCCTTGCCGTGGGCGGTGATGTAGGCGCGGTGCGCGAGCAGCCTGTCGCGCAGGTGCTGCTGCACGTGGCCCGCGCTGTCGCGAATACGGTCGACGCGGCCGATCGCATCGGCGGCCAGGTGGAAGCGGTCCAGCCGGTTGAGCACGGTCATGTCGAAGGGCGTGGTGGTGGTGCCTTCCTCCATGTAGCCGTGCACGTGGAAGTTGCCGTGGTTGGTCCGCTTGTAGGTCAGCCGATGGATCAGCGAGGGATAGCCGTGGAACGCGAAGACGACGGGGCGATCGGTCGTGAAGATGGCGTCGAAGTCCGCATCCGAAAGCCCGTGCGGGTGGGCGTCAGGCGATTGCAGCGCCATCAGGTCGACCACGTTCACCACGCGCACCTTGAGGTCCGGAAGCTCCCGGCGCAGCAGATCGACCGCGGCCATGGTCTCCAGCGTGGGCACGTCGCCGGCACAGGCCATCACCACGTCGGGCGCACAGCCCTCGTCGTTGCTGGCCCAGGTCCAGATGCCGAGGCCGACCGTGCAGTGGCGCACCGCGGATTCGATGTCCAGCCACTGCGGTCCGGGCTGCTTGCCGGCCACGATCACGTTCACGTAGTCGCGGCTGCGCAGGCAGTGGTCGGTCACCGAGAGCAGGGTGTTGGCATCGGGCGGCAGGTACACGCGCACCACCTCCGCCTTCTTGTTCACCACATGGTCGATGAAGCCCGGGTCCTGGTGGCTGAAGCCGTTGTGGTCCTGCCGCCAGACATGGCTGGTGAGCAGGTAGTTGAGCGATGCGATCGGCCGCCGCCAGCCGATGCCGCGGCACACCTTGAGCCACTTGGCATGCTGGTTGAACATCGAATCGACAATGTGGATGAAGGCCTCGTAGCACGAGAAGAAGCCGTGCCGCCCAGTGAGCAGATAGCCTTCCAGCCAGCCTTGGCAAAGGTGCTCGCTGAGCACCTCCATCACCCGGCCATCGGGCGACACATGGTCGTCGCCTTCGAGGATCCCGGCGGTCGACGTGCGGCCCGTCACTTCGAACAGCGCGCCGAGCCGGTTCGACGCGGTCTCGTCCGGGCCCATCACGCGGAAGTTGCGTGCGGCCTCGTTGCGCCGCATCACATCGCGCAGGAACTCGCCGGCCACACGCGTGGCCTCGGCATCCGCACCGCCGGGCGCCGCCACCGCCACCGCGTGATCGCGGAAGGGCGGCATCGCCAGGTCCTTGAGCAGCAGGCCGCCGTTGGCATGCGGATTGGCGCTCATGCGCTTCTGCCCTTCGGGCGCGAGCGCGGCGATCTCGGACCGCAGCGCGCCTCCGGCGTCGAACAGTTCCTCGGGCCGGTAGCTGCGCATCCAGTCTTCGAGCAGGCCCACGTGCTCGGGTTTGCCGGCAAAGCCGGTGAGCGGCACCTGGTGCGAGCGGAACGTGTCCTCGACCGGCACGCCGTCCACCTGGCGCGGCCCGGTCCAGCCCTTGGGCGACCGCAGCACGATCATCGGCCAGCGCGGGCGTTCGCTGAAGCCGTCGTTGCGCGCACGTGCCTGGATGGCGTGGATGTCGTCCAGCGCCTTGTCGAGCGCGGCGGCCATCAGGCGGTGCATCTGCGCGGGTTCATGCCCCGAGACGAAAACCGGCTCGTAGCCGTAGCCGCGCATCAGGTGCGCCAGCTCGTCCTCACCGATGCGCGCGAGCACCGTGGGCCCCGCGATCTTGTAGCCGTTGAGATGCAGCACCGGCAGCACGGCACCGTCGATGGCGGGGTTCAGGAACTTGTTGGAATGCCAGCTTGCCGCGAGCGCGCCGGTCTCGGCCTCGCCATCGCCGACCACGCAGCAGGCGAGCAGGCCGGGGTTGTCGAACACGGCGCCGTAGGCATGCAGCAGCGAGTAGCCCAGCTCTCCGCCTTCATGGATGGAACCGGGCGTTTCCGGTGCCACATGGCTCGGAATGCCGCCCGGGAACGAGAACTGCGTGAACAGCCGCTTCAGGCCTTCGGTGTTCTGCCCGATGTCGGGGTAGACCTCGCTGTAGGTGCCTTCCAGGTAGGTGTTGGCGACCACGCCCGGGCCGCCGTGGCCCGGCCCTGCGATGAACAGCGCGTCGAGGCCGCGGGCCTTGATCACGCGGTTCATGTGCGCATAGATGAAGTTCAGCCCGGGGGTGGTGCCCCAGTGGCCCAGGAGGCGCGGCTTGATGTGCGCGAGATCCAGCTTCTCGCGCAACAAGGGGTTGTCCATCAGGTAGATCTGGCCCACCGAGAGGTAGTTGGCAGCCCGCCACCAGGCATCGAGCTGCGCGAAATCGGGTTCGACCACCAGGCTCATCTTCCGATGCCGGGCAGCGCCGCACCGGCTGCGCAATCGGCCGGCGCCGCCGCCGCGGTGAGCTTGTTCACGATGGTGGTGACGCCTTCCGCGCGGCGCACCGCGCGCTCGACAGCGGCCTTGAGGCTCTCGCTCGCGAGCCTCCCTTCCAGCGTGACCACGCCGTCGATGACGCACACGTCGACGTCGCAACCGAATACCGCCGGATCCCAGTTGAGTTGGGCAAAGACTTCATGCCTGAGTTGAATATCGGGGTTCATTTCAACCTTTCGAAGAGCGGCGCGTGCCGCCCGGGCTTGCCGCCAGTTTTGTGCCGGCCATCGCGGATGTCAACGCGCCACGGGTAAAAGCCTGTGAGCGCGGCAGGTGCATGAATCATCTGGCCGGCCCATGGCCCCGAACTTGCGCCAGATCAACTCATGCATGTGCGGGCCTGGCCTTGACCTGCATCAAAGCCCCCTCTGGAGGTGCTCAGCAGAATGCCGCGACTGTTCGAAAGGCATCCATGCACACTTTGTTCTTCTCCGGCTTTCTCGATCTTCCCTGGTGGGGCGCGGTGCTCGCGGCGCTGGCGCTGACGCACGTCACCATCGCTTCGGTCACCATCTTCCTGCACCGCCACCAGGCGCATCGCGCGCTGGACCTGCATCCGCTGGCCAGCCATTTCTTCCGCTTCTGGCTCTGGCTGACGACCGGCATGGTCACGAAGGAATGGGCCGCGGTGCATCGCAAGCATCACGCCAGATGCGACACGCCCGAAGACCCGCACAGCCCCCAGGTGCTGGGCATCCACAGGGTGCTCTGGGGCGGCGTGTTCCTCTACATCCGCGAGTCCAACAAGGCCGACACCATTGCGCGCTACGGCCACGGCACGCCGGACGACTGGATCGAGCGCAAGCTGTACTCGCGCCACAAGATCCTGGGCATCGTGCTGATGGGCGTGGTCGACATGGCGCTCTTCGGCGTGCTGCCGGGCGGGCTCATCCTGCTTGCGCAGATCGCATGGATTCCGTTCTGGGCCGCGGGCGTGGTGAACGGCATCGGCCACTACTGGGGCTACCGCAACTGGCCCGCGAAGGACGCCAGCACGAACATCTCGCCCATCGGCATCCTGATCGGCGGCGAAGAGCTGCACAACAACCACCACGCCTTTCCCACCTCGGCCAAGCTGTCGAGCAAGTGGTACGAGTTCGACATCGGCTGGCTCTACATCCGCGTGCTGCAGGCCTTCGGCCTGGCCACGGTGAAGCATGTGGCGCCGACGCCCCGGCTCGTCGCGCCCAGGCCCGCGGTCGACCTGCAGACCGTGCAGGCGGTCACGCGTTGCCACTACGACGTGCTCGCGAGCTATGCGCGCTTTCTCAAGCAGGCGTATGCCCAGGAGTTCGGCACGCTGCGGCGACTCTCGCCGGACAAGGCTCGCTTGCTGCGCGCTGTGAAACCCTGGCTCGCGAGGGACGAACGCACGCTCGACGAGTCGCGGCGGCTGCGGCTCGCAACGGCCTTGCGCGGATCGCAGGCGCTGGACACGATGGTTTCGATGCGCCGTGAACTCACCGCCTTGTGGAGCCGCTCCGCTGCCAGCGGCGAGCAGCTCGTCAGGCAACTGCAGGACTGGTGCCAACGCGCCGAAGCCAGCGGTATCGCACCGCTGGCCGAATTCTCGAAGCGCCTGCGCTCCTACGCGTGAAAACGAGCGGCGGCCGGGCAGGGCGGCCGCGTTGTTCCGGCCGGCCTATTCGCTGGCCAGGGCGCCGGCCGGCAGGGTGAATCGCTCCGCATCGGCCCGGGCGTGCGCTTCGGGCGCGCGCACCAGCAGCACCGGGATGCTCGCGGTTCGCAAGATGTGCTCGGCACTGCTGCCCATCACCATGCGCCCGAGGCCGCGGCGTCCATGGGTTCCCAGGACGATCAGGTCCGCCGGCCAGGCAGCCGCTTCGGCCGTGACGCGGTCGGCAACGGCACCCCTGAAGCTGTCGCACAGCACCGCATCGGCCGTGACACCGGCGGCGGCGGCCTTCGACTTGCCTGCCTCGAGGAGTGCCGCGCCTGCGTTGCGCAGGGTCTCGAGCCAGTCGTCCGACCGGCCCGCATACGCATCCATGGCCAGCGCGAAGGAGAGCTCGTCGATGACGTGCATCAGGCGCAGGCGCCCGCCGGTGCTCCTGGCCAGGCGAATCGCCTCGCCAAGGCCGTGGGCGGATGTGGCGCTTCCGTCGACAGGAACAAGAATTCGCTGGTACATGGTGTCCTCGCTTTGCTGGAGTGGTGATCGGGCCAGTATCCGGACCGCCGCGAGCCGCCGCTTGATGCCGATCAAGGGAATGCGTTGCAACAAGGGTGCATCCATCGGACGCGATGCGCGGCATTTGATCTGCAGCAAGCTCGGGCGGCATGGCACCTGAGAACCTTCAGGAACGCACAGGAGACGTTCATGACCCACGCCACCATTCGCATCATTCGCCAGGAGCACGCGGCGCTGGCCGCCATGCTGCGCTCCATCGTCCTGCTGCTGCAGCAGCATCGCCGCAAAGGCAGCCGGCCCGACTTCACGTCGCTTCGGGCCATGCTGTTCTATGTCGACGAATTTCCCGAGAAGCGGCACCACCGCAAGGAAAGCGAGCTGCTGTTTCCCAAGCTGCGCGCCAGGACGCCGATCTCGCGCGATCTGATGGACCGGCTCGACAACGACCATGCGTGGGGCGAGCGGAAGATCCGCAACGTGGAGCACGCGCTGCTGGCGTTCGAGATGCTCGGCGACTCGCGGCGCGCGGCTTTCGAGAGCGCCGTGGAGCAGTACGTCGATTTCTACCTGAACCACATGGCGCTCGAAGAGCGGGAGATCCTGCCGCTGGCCGAACGCGTGCTGACGGCGGACGACTGGCACGATCTCGACGAGGCGTTCGGCCGCAACCGCGATCCGCTCACCGGGTATCCGCCGGAGCGCGAGTACGAGGCGCTCTTCAGCCGCATCGTGGGCACCGTTCCCGCGCCGATCGGGCTGGGACCGGAGGCTTGATCTGGCGCAAGCCGCCGCCCGCCGGCGGCGGCGAACATGCCGGCGTCGAAAGAGAACAACCCAAGGAACACCATGAGAATTCTTCTTGCCGTCGATGGCAGCGAATACACCGCGCGCATGCTCGACTACCTGGCCGCGCACAAGGAATGGTCGCAAGCCGGCCATGCCTTCACGGTCTTCAATGCGGTGCTCCCGGTGCCGCACCGTGCCGCCGCGTTCGCGGGGCCCGACCTCGTGCACAGCTACTACGACGACGAGGCACGCGTGGTGCTGGAGCCGGTGCGCGCCGCGCTCGCTGCGCATGACATCGAGGCGGTTTTTGCGCACAAGGTCGGCCATGCGGCGGACGAGATTGCCGCGTTTGCGCAGAACGGAAAGTTCGATCTCCTGGTGATGGGCTCGCGCGGGCAGGGTGCGCTGAGCAACCTCGTTCTGGGCTCGGTCGCCATGAAGGTGCTCGCACGCTGCGCGGTGCCCGTGCTGCTGGTGCGCTGAAGCACCGCCCGGTTCCGTTCGGGCGCGCCGCGTGGCGGCGCCCGCGGAACCCTTCAGGGCTGCACGAAGCTGACGCGCTGCGCGACCAGCACGCCGTCCACCACCGTGTCGCCCACCACCGTCACGCGGCGGCCGTTGCCCAGGTCGGCGACGGTGCCGTTCTCGAAGACCGTGCCGGGACCGCTGGCGTTCACCCTCTGGCCCTTCACCAGGAAGCTCGCCGGCGACTGGTAGTTGCCGATGGCGCCGATCAGCGTGAAGGCGACCGGCCCGCCGGTTCCCGGAATGTTGCGGATACGGAGCTTCTTGACCACCAGCACGCCGTTGGACATGAAGCCGTCGAGCTCCACCTTGACGCCGTTGCCGATGGCGCTGGACGGACCGCCGTTCACGATCGCATTGGAGGCATCCGCGGGCGTTCCGAGGACCTTGAACCCGTTGAGCCCGGTGAAGTCGGTGATGACGCCCGCGAGCTGGACGGCCGCGGCATCCTGCCGGGGTACCGCGTACCAGCCCTGCACCCGGGTGGCACTGAAGAAGCCCGCAACTGGCGCCGCGCTGCCGCGCACCCGGACGATGGCGCCGTCGGCCAGGCTGGCTGGATCGATGCCGCCGGAGAACGCGGCGCCGTCGTACAGGACCGTGAGCTGCCCGAGCGTGAAGCGCTGCGCGATCCGGTCGAGGTTCTGCACGACACCGGTCGCCAGGGGTTCGGCCGAGGCGGGCTTCAGTTCGACACGGGTGGCGCGCAGGACGCCCGGCCCGGAAGGCAGGCCCCAGACCTGTACGACGCTGCCGGCAGCGACCTGCGCCAGGCCATTGGCGTTGCTCCACACCGTGGCGTTGTCGATGGTGACCAGGGTACCCGTGACCATGAAGCTGCCGCGCGACACGTCGATGGCCGATGCGGCGCCGCGCAGTTCGGCGGCCGATTCGACCTGCTGCGCCGTGGCGGTGGTGAACTCGGCATCGATCTTGCCGGCGATGCGCACGCTCATGCCGATCTGCAGGTCGGGCGTGTCTTCGAGGCTGGTGGCTGCGGTATCGGTGTTGTAGCGCACGCCGTTCAGGATGATGCTGCCCAGCCCGCCGACCGAACCGACGCCGGTGGCGTCGGCGGTGCTCACGCCGGTGCCGCCGGATCCCACCCCCGATCCGTCTCCGCTGCCGTTGCCAGCCGTGCTGGTGCCATCGGTGCCGCCTGCGTTGCCCGAGCCGTCGCCACCACCGGCGGTGCCCGTGCCAGTGCCGGAGCCTGCACCGGTGCCTGTGCCACCGCCGTCGCCACCGCCACCGCCACCACCTGAAGTTGCCGTGCCGGCGTTGGTGCCGGTCCCAGTACCGGTACTGCCCGTCCCCGTCCCCGAAGGCCCGCCGCTTCCCGTCGCCGACAAACTGCCGCCGTAGCTACCCACCCCGGCCGGAGACCCGCCGCCGCTGCCGCCGCCGCCGCACGAGAGCAGCAACGCTATCGCTCCGGCAAAGAGGATGCATCGCATCCATCGGATGTGGCTTTTCATCGTGTACTTTCTTTTTCGCGTTGGGGCGTGGCGGCGGGCGCATTCGGCGCCGCCTCGTCTTCATAGTACGTGTAGATCCCGACGCGGATGCGCCCCTTGGCGCCGGCCGGGGCCCGGTCGACGGCGCGGGTCATCTCGCCCGCGAGTTCCAGGTGCATTGCCGCCCAGCGTTCGCGCACCATCTGATGGATCTTCTCGCAGTCCTGCATGCCGATGCCGCGCGCAAACACCGCCCGCTCCAGCATGCGCGGCTGCTCGCCGAGGGTGTTCGACACCGCGGCCAGCAGGTGGTCCCGGCCGTTGTCGCCGAGGAACGCGAGCATCGACTGCAGGTCGTCGACCGGCACGAAGCCGTCGACCCTGAGTTCGGCGCAGCCGTCCTGTTCGGCCACCATGTTCAGGCGCACCAACTCATCCAGGATGGTGCGGTGGTGCACGTTGCCGCGGCTGCCGAGCTTGGCCACGGTTTCGAAGGAGGGCGCATCGGGCCCCTCGGTGGTGATCGGCAGGCGCTGCAAGGCCTGGTTTTCGGACACCAGCTGCAGCCACAGCGTGAAAGTCTTGGCCGCGGCCGACAACTCGGTATGGGGCAGCGCGTCGGCGGTTTCCCTGACCTTGGCGGTGACGGCCTTGCGGTTCAGCCCCGTGGTGACCGACAGCTGGCTGATGTTGGGCTTGGCGACGCCCTGCTTGCGCCAGGACCGCATGGCTTCTTCCAGCAGCAGGTCACGCAGCAGGGCTTCCAGGTGCGGATGCTTCACCCCCATGGACAGGGCGAGCCTCACCACCGGCCGCAGGATGCGGGCGCAGGCGGCAAGTGCCCAATCCAACTGGTGTTCCATGAAAAGAAGCGTTTCTGGTGCAATGGCAGAGGCGGCGGTCCGGGCTGGAAAGACCGGATAACCGCACACCTTGGTGCACTATTGTCCTCGTCTCCGCGAGGATGGTGCAAAAGACCGCACTTGCCTGATCGGTTGCCTGGGTCAGGCGCAGACGCCGGTGCTGGTCCGCGTGACCGAACTCCGGCCGGTGGCACTGACCTTGACCACCCGCTCCTGGGATCCGACGGGCGTGGCGCGGCAGATCGTGAAGTTGGCGGCGCTGGCGCCCACGCCGGTGGGATCGTAGAGCAGGGCGCTGAGGCTCCCGCTGTCGCGGATCTGGAAGCCGCCGGCGGCGGCCGGCTGTTTCTGGATCACCGTGCCGTCGGCGCTGATGACGATCCAGCCGGTTTCCCACTGGCCGGTGGTGGCGCAGCTGGTGCCGTCGGACGAAACACACAGCCTGACGACGGCGTTGCGCTTGATCGCCTCGGTGCGCGCCAGCTGGCTGCCCGAGACGAGATCGGTCGCGTAGGAGGTCAGCCGGCTCGAGAGCCTGATGTTGTCGAAGGAGGGGACGGCCACCGTGATCAGGACCACCAGCACCACGATGGTGACCATCAGCTCGATGAGCGTGAAACCGCGTGCGCGCGTCCCGGCCATGGCCTTCATCCTGTGTCTTCCTTACTTCTGGATGAACCAGTAGACCCGGCCCTTGGGTTGCTTGAAGGCCGCCTTGACCGCGGCACCCTTCGGGCTCAGGAACGAATCCGGATTGGCGCCGATCACCACGTCCCGGAAGGTGTCGCCCACCATGACGCGGCCGACCACCGGCGAAGGCGCGAGCCCGCCGCCGACCACGTTCTGGAATCGTGCGCCGTTCTGCGCCGTCGCGTCGAGATACGCCACGTTGTAGACGTTGGCGGTTCCCAGGTCGGCACGGCACGACTGGGTCACGCTCGGGCTGCTGGGCGTGTGGGTGTTGAAAGTGGTGTTGCCGTAGGCCGTGACGGACGAGGTCACCACCTGCTCGCCGGGCGCGAGCGCAAGGTACCAGCCCTTCTTGGCCGCAAGATCGGTCGCAGAAGGCGTCGTGGTGCCCGTGATGGCGAAAAGCGAGCTGTTGCACAGCAGCGAGGAGCCACCGCAATTGGTGGCCTCGGCACTGAGCCAGGTGGCGTCGGCGGGCTTGTCCACCATCATGTAGAAGCGGTTGGAAACGCCCAGCGCAGCCGAGTAGGAGCGCAGCGGCTTCTCGCGGTCGCCCGAGCCCAGCAGCACCACGTACAGGCCGTTGTCCTCGACCACGTCGGGGCCGAACATGAACTTGCGGTTGGGCGTGCAGGTGGTCACGGTGTCGCAGCCGAGTGCGGCGATCTTCGTCATGACCCAGCTGCCCGGCACGTCGGTACCGATGGCGATGCGGTAGACGTTGCCGCCCAGGTCCGCCGCATAGGCGATCTTGGCAAGGCCTGCGCTGTCGTTCACGATGGTCACTTCGCCGGCCACGCCGCGGTCGGTATTGAAGGTCTTGAGCACGGCGCCCGTGCTGGCGTCGAGCACGTAGATCCGGTTGCCCTTGGCAGCCGTGCCGCAGGCGCTGGCAGGCACGGTGGTGTCGACGTCCTCGCACTTGTCGTAGCCGCCGCCGAACATCACCATGGGCGTGACGCCCGCGCCATAGCCGCTGGCCTTCACCACCTTGGGGGCCGACCAGGTCTGGCCGATGCCGGTCATGTCGTTGGCGCCGGTGTCGCAGTCGGTGTCGTTGTCCTGGTTCGGGCAACCCCTGCGCCATTTGAAGATGGGGGAGGCGGGGTTCGAGACGTCGAACGCATAGATCATGCGGCCGCCGCGGCGCATGCTGGCGTAGAGCCATGCCGACGTGCCCTGGCGGTAGGCCGCCATCGGGCCGTCCATTCCGTAGGGCTTGGGCGCCATGGTGCCCAGGCTGGCCGGCAGGCCCGGGAAGTTGATGCGGGTGGTGTTGTCGCGCAGCCGCTTGACGCTGCCGTAGAACTCCGGCGGCACGAAGGACCAGAGCTCGCTGCCGGGCGCAGCCGACCCGATGGCCGCGGCCTGGTTGCCGTTCACGGCACGCAGCATGCCGTCGTTGGCGCCATAGAACACCACCACCTGGGGAGCGGCGTCGGTGCCGTAGTTGATGGCCACCGGGCGCGAATGCACCACATCCCCGTGCACCGAGGGCCGCATTGCGGTGGTGGAGGTCGTGTACGCGCCAGTTGTGGTGTCCTTCGTCTCGTCGGCCTTGTTGTTTAGGCCACGGAGCCAGTTGATGAGGTCGGTGCGTTCGGTGGTGGACAGCGCGCCCAGCGCGGTCTGGGTGATGCTCGCATTGCCGTCGGCAAAGCTCGTGAGCGCCGTGCAGGCGCCCGGCGTGCAGGTCTTCACGTTGCGGTCGGCCGTGGCCACCTGCCGGAGCATGTAGGCCTGCGCACCCTTTTCGACCACGTTGCCGTCCGGGCTGTCCGAGGCGGGAAGCTTGATGGTCGCGTCGCTGCTGATGCAATCGCCGGAGGGGTTGAAGCTCCAGTAGTTGTTGACGCCGGTCGGGGTCCAGTAACTTCGCGCGCACGGCGCGACGAAGCCCGTCTGGTTGTTGATGGCGTTGGTGTCGTTCGCGTCCTGCAGGATGAGCTGGTTGTTGGTGTCCACACCCAGCTTGTATTGCTTGAGGTTGCCGTTCCAGCGCGGGAACGCGGACTCGTCGGGGCGGAACATGCCCACGAACACCTGGTTCAGGTAGGTGCCCTGGGTGTTCACGCTCACGGGCAGGCTCACGGAAGAGAACACGCTGTTGACCGACTGGATCTTGCTGAAGATGTCGGCCAGTGCATCGCCCAGGGCCTTGCCCAGGTTGGGGTTCTTGCTGATGTCGTAGTACTCGCCCTTGCTCTGGGTCGCCATGCTGTTGAGCAGCGCGGTCCAGCCCGGACCCTGTCCCCCGGAGGCCATGGCCGCCTCGACAGTGAAGACCTTCACACCCATGCTGGTCTGCAGGTAGCGGGCCCATTCATCGGCCATGTTGTCCTGCGAACCGCTCACGCCCAGCGTGATGGTGGTCGCGTCCCCGCCCGCGGCACGCAGGGCATTGGCGGAGGTTGTGGTGTCGCTGCTGTTGTCCTGTGCGGCACCGTTGCTGATGTAGATGATGTAGGTGCCGGAGCAATTGGCGGTGCTGGGCGGGTTGTAGCTGGTGCCGCCGAATGCATTCAGCGGATTGCCGGGGAGCGCCCAGATCGCGCGGGATGCGATGGATCCCGCGGACTCGTTCTTGCCCTGGCCATAAGTGGAGACATTGCCCGTGTAGTCCGTCTTGAGCTTGTTGTTGCCCGCCAGGGGCGCCTGGCCCGCGAGATAGCGGTACACCTCGGCCATCATCTTGCCGGCCTTGCCGCCGTTGGACTTGTCCGCGCTCACGTCCAGGTTGCGGATCATCGTGCCGTACTTGGCCTTGTTTGCGGCGTCCATCAGGCGCACGCCGGCGCGCAGGTAGGCGCCGTCGACGTTCGAGTTGCCTCCGCCCGTTTCGGTGAACAGCATCACGCCGACGTTGAACTTGCCGGCATCGAGGCTTTCGAATGCGGTCGCCAGCGCTGTCATCTCGGCGGTGAAAAGCGGGGTCCAGTTGGCCGTGTTGTCCACCACGAACAGCACGTTCGGCGCGCTGGTCGAGCTCGGGTTGTTGCCGACGAACAGATCGATGTCTTCCGCCTGCGCGGTGCCCAGCCCGAGCATCAGCATGGCGGCGCCGCAAAGCGACCGGAAGAAGTTCTTTTTCATGATGTCGATCCGTTCATCGTCGTGATCATTGGCAGGAATGGGGCGCGCCTAGGGGCACAACGCGTCGAACTGCGCTTTGTTCAGCAGCGCCCGCACGCCCTGCCGGACCGCGGTGGACGTGCCGGTCTTGGGGTCGGTCACGGTGGTGCTGATGTCCCACACCGAGTTGTATTGGTCCGGCAGCGCCGTGAGGCCGGAGCCCGAGGTGGACGAGCCGCCGCCGATGCCGCCGACGCCGACCGTGCTGCCGCCGGTGTCGGTCGTCTTGGTGGCGCGCACGCAGGTGGGCGGGGCGATGCTCACGTTGTAGTCGATGGTGCCGTCGTTGTCGATGTCGACCTGGCTCGAGGTGGCTTGCGGCATGGCCATCGAGGGCGATCCATCCACGCCCGGCAGCAGCAGCGAGGCCGCGACTTCCTCGATGGCCCGGTTGGCCGCAGCCACGGCCTCGTTCCGGTGCTGCATGTTGCCGACCGACTTGAGGTTGGTGTTGCTGAGCGTGAATCCCGCCGTGACGGCCAGCGTGATCAGCACCAGCATGATCAGCCCGACGATCAGCGCCGCGCCGCCTTGCCGGTGCCTGGAGAGGGTCGATGGCATCTTGTTCAAGGCGTTTCCCTGCGGCCGGTGACGTTGGTCAGCCGCACCGCGGTGGTGAACGCATGCCGCTTGTAGTGGTCGTTGAAGGGCCCGAGCGTTGCGCTTCCCAGGTTGTAGGTGCGGGCGTCGGTAAAGCCGGGAGAAGTTTCCAGGCTGCGCGCGACCACATAGAGCTTGAGCGAGGTCACGTTGATCAACTGGTCCGCAGTGCAGGGCGACGCCGTGCTGCAGTGGACGAAGGCCCCGTCGGGGCTTCCGTCGCCGCGGTTGGTGGGCGTGGACCTGTTCACGGGGTCGGCCCAGGCGATCGCCTGGGCGTAGTTGACCGCAGCGCCGGTCTTGCCCAGCGTGTCCAGCCCGAGTTCGACGCGAAACCCTTCGATGCCCTCGATGAGCGGCACCGGCGGCTGCTGTGCGAGGCCGGTGGCCGACAGGTCGAAACGCGAGCGCGCCAGCGTGGGGATGCCGTCGCCGACGGTCTCGGCATAGTCGCGCACGTAGTAGATGTCGGAAATGAACTTGCGCTTGGGCGCCACCGCGGTGCAGTTCTTGGCCAGGATGGTCGTGAAGCCGGCGGTGGTCAGGTCGAAGTCCGAGGGCTTCTGCGTGCCGCAGAAAGACGACTGGAAGTACAGCTTGCCCAGTCCATCGGCTTCGCAGTTGGGCATGCCCGCCACGCAGGTTTCGGCATGGCGCACCACCAATATGTCGGTGTTGGCCTTCTTGTTGGTCAGCAGTGCGGCGCAGCTGGCGGGCACGGCGTCGTAGGCCTGCACCGGGATGTCCAGCAGGCTGCGCTTGTAGTCGTCGGTCCAGTTCACCAGCGAATAGGCCAGGCACGGATCGGGCGCCACGCCGGTCGGCACCTTGGCGGGTACCGCACTGACCGTGAGGTCGTCGAACTGGGGCATGTAGTTTTCCCAGAAGCCCGCGTGCGCCACCTCGTTCTCCAGCACGAAGACGCTGAGCCGGCCGCCTTCGATCTGGCGGTTGACCTTGACCATCTCGCGCTGCGTGCCGTTCACGTTGAGGAACAGCGCGATCAGCGCCGCCAGGACGATCAGCATGATGGTGACCGACACCATCAGCTCGATGAGCGTCAGCCCGCGCTGCAGGCGCGACGCGTGGGCAGGACGGGCGGGCCGCCGCACGGGCTTTGCCGGAAGGGGCCGGGTCATGACAGCGTCCCGATGCGCACCAGCGTGGTCACCGTCCTGCGGCACCTGTCGCTCGAGCAGGCCGGCGCGGGGGCCGACGGGCTGGCGGCGGTGGCGTCGTACTGGTCCTTGCCGCAGGGCACGCCGTCGGGCGGCGCGGCGGTGGGCACCAGGCCTTGCCAGGCGACGGTGATCAGGTATTCGTTGTTGCCCATGTCCTGCACGCAGCCGCGTCCGCCGATCATGGCGCCAAGGTTGTTGCCGGCCGAGGTTTCGGCTGCGCCCTTCAGGGCGTCGCACCACTCCTTGGTGTCGACCTGCAGGCGCGTGCCGGTGGCGGTCGGGCAGGTGGCCCCCGTGCCCAGCGGCGACGCGGTGACGTAGCTGGCGGCCACGCGGCGGTTGATGGCAATGCGGCTGGCCATGTCGTTGAGCAGGATCAGCGCCTGCGAACGCTGGTAGGACTCCATCTCGGTCGACTGCAGACGGGCCTGCAAGCCCACCAGGCCGAAGAGACCGAAAGCGACGATCAGCAGCGTGACCAGCACTTCGATCAGCGTGGCGCCGCGCTGGGCGCGGGCCTGGGCCCAGGGCATGCTGCGTCTCACCATTTTTCCGCGGGCGTCTTCGCGCCTGTGTGGTCGATCGTCAGGTTGCCGTCCGAGGCCTGGTTTCCCGAGGGAACGAAGGTCAGGAGGAAGGTCGGGAAGCCCGTGGTCGTGACCGTGAGCGTGTAGTCGTAGTTGGCGGCGACATCCGTCGGCAGCGCGTAGCCGCTTGCCGTGAGGGCGGTCTTGTCGGCGTAGGCGCGATTTGCCATCAGGAACTGCTGCTCGCGATTGGCAATGTCCATCATTTGCGCCTGGGCGGCCGAGCGCTTCGCCCGGATGATGTAGCGCGTGTAGCTGGGATAGGCAATGGACGCCAGGATCGCGACGATCGCCACGGTGATCATCACTTCGATCAGCGTGAAGCCTTTTTGCTTGTGCGAGAACAAGTGCTTTTTCATCCAGCAGGGCCCAATGATTTAATGTTTCATATTGTTATAAATGTGAATTTATCACATCCATTGTCAATAGGTGCATGCGGCATCCAACTTTCAGGACGCCGCCAGCCGGGGTGTTGCACCGCGGCAAAAGTCAGGTTCCCGGCAGATTCGACAGGGCCACAGGCGTGCCGTCGCGAGGAGGACTCCGACTGACGGACGCTGGTGCCGTCCTACGCCGATCCTCGGGGTGGGTCCCAGAATGAGTTCATTCTTAACCTTTTCCCACCGAGTGAACAGGAGGCACACAGATGAACAGAGCCCCCGGAAACCCCGGTTCAGGCGACGGGACCCGTCCCACCACCGCTGGCGGCGTGGACAACATCGGTGCCGGCGAGCGCTTCGCCACCGGTTCGTCGGACGCCGGAGAACAGGATTCCGCCCCGGCGCCCGCCGAGCGCATGCCGCGCAAGCGCAAGAACGTGGAAGCAACGCGCCACGACGATTCGGCGGCCTTCGGGCTGACGGAAGACCTCCGGCCGGAAACCAACCAGGAGCCGTCCAAGCCGTGAGGCTTGCCGGCCAAGGAGCCCCCATGACAACGGAAACATCCGATAAAGCCTTTCCCTTTCCCACCTCCAAGAACCACGGCAAGCCCACCGAGGAGCCGGCCAAGCCCATCGAGCAGGCGCCCAGCGAGGAGGCCTTGGACAGCGGCGTCGAGGAGTCCTTTCCCGCAAGCGACCCGGTGTCCGTCACCGTGACGAAGGTCAAGCTTCCCAAGGCACCGCAGGACAAGGCGGAGGAGGCGCGCAACGCCGACGCCAAGCGGTAGCGGGGCGGCGGAAGCGGCGGCGCGCCCTGTCGACGTGCGCTTCTGTTCTCCTACACCGTGCCGCGCCGCAAGCTGACCTGCCGCGGCCTGCAACCACCTAGTTTTGCTGGAGTCGGGCACACGGTCCGGCATGGCCTCTTTCTTCCGGCATTGCCGGCTTTCCTCAGGAGACACGACCATGAACAGCACTTCCAGACTCATTGCCGCACTCGCACTCGGCGCCGCCGGTGCCGCGTTCGCCCAAGGCAACCCGCCGACCACGACGCCCCCCAATCCAGCCACGGCGGCAGGCCAGCAGAATCCCGCAGGCGGTCCGATGGGCACCACCGGCGTGACGCCTGAAAGCGGTGGCACGACGCGCAGCACCGCGCCCACGGCGCAAGGCTCGACCGACACCAGCAGCAGTTCGAGCACCACCATGGCGGCCTCGGGTGACACGCCCGCCATGCGGCGCGCCCGGGCCGACCGCAACTGAGCACGGTGAACGGAACCGCTCAGGAACACGGCGCAGCCATGAATGCCGTGCAGCCCGGAACGGGCGCAGCGGGCCGGCCCCTGGCGGTGCTCGCTGCGGCCCTCCTGCTCGCCTTCGCGCGGCTCCCGCTGGCGGAGGCCGCCGAAGACGCGCAGTGGCTCGCAAGGGCGGCCGTCGCCGCGGCGGACAACCGGGGCGCGCCCTTTGCCGTGGTCGACAAGCGCAACGCGCGCGTCTTCGTCTTCGATGCCGGCGGCAGGCTCCAGGGCTCGTCGCCCGTGCTGCTGGGCCTCGCGCATGGGGACGACTCGGTGCCGGGCATCGGCGAACGCGCGATGGCCGAGATCAGGCCTGAAGAGCGCACCACCCCCGCGGGCCGGTTCGACACGGAGCCCGGCTTCAACACCAAGGGCGAGGACATCGTCTGGATCGACTATGACGCGGCCGTGTCGATGCACCGCGTGCGCGCCACCGTGAAGTCGGAGCGCCGGCTGGAGCGGCTGGCCTCGCCGACCGTGGCCGACAACCGCATTTCGTACGGCTGCATCAACGTGCCGGCGGCTTTCTACGACGCGTACATCCGGCCTGTGCTGGGGAGCCGCCGCGGTGTGGTCTATGTGCTACCCGAGACCACGGCGGCACACAAGCGCTTCGAATTCCTGAACCGGGCTGGGTAGGAGGCTCGCGGCCGCCGCCTCGGGCAAGCTTCTTGCACGCCGTGCGGTGGCGCGGGCAACCCCCATGGCACGATGCGGCGCCGGACGGTAGATTGCGGCCTTCGCGCTTTTTTCCGGCTTTCAGGAGTGTTCGTGGACGCATGGTCGAGCCAGCAGCTTTCCCCCTTGTATGGACGAGAAGTCTTTCGTTCGCGCCAGGCCGACGAGACGCATGCGCTGGTTGCCCATGAGCTGAAGCCGCACCGCAGCGTCTGGGGCCGCGGCAGCGTCGATGCAGTGTTCTGCCGCGCGGAGTTGAGCGCACTGTCGCTGTGCATCCTGCGCTATGGCTGCGACGTCGACATCGAGCCCGACGCGCTTGGAAATTTCGTGCTGGTCCAGATGCCGCTGCGTGGGCATGCCGAAATTCGCACCGGCGGCCGCACGCTGCAGATTCATCCCGGGCAGGGTGCCGTGGTGTCCGCGCACAAGCCGGTGCGGCTGCGTTGGCATGCCGACTGCGAACAGCTGATGCTGAAGATCGAACTCAGCCGCCTGCAGGACGTGGCGCGCCGCGTGTTCGCGGCGCGGCGGCCGGAAGAGGTCGGCGAGATCGATTTCGAAATGCCGCTGCGGCTCGACGATGCCGCCGGCACGCAGTGGTGCCGCATGGTGGCCGGGCTCGCGTCGCTGCTGCCTACGGCCGGCCACGAGCCCTACGACCCGCGCTGGCTCGCGCACTACGAAGACAACCTGATGCTCTACCTGCTGTGCCACCGGCCCAATTCGGTGCGGCGGCGGCACGATGCGGCCCGGATCGGCTCGGAGGCCGCCAGCCTGCAGCAGCTGCGGAGGGCCGAGGAGTTCATGCGCAGCCGGCTGGATGCTGCCTTGTCGCTCGAAGACGTCGCTGAAGCCGCGGGGGTGAACCGGCGCACGCTCGGCCTGCTGTTCCGCCGGCACCGCGATCTTTCCCCGATGGAAGTGCTGCGCAACATGCGGCTCGACGCTGCGCATGCGCAGCTGCAGCGCCATGACGGTGCCAGCGTCACCGAAGTCGCGTTCGCCTGCGGCTTCTCGCACCTGAGCCGCTTCGCGGCCTGCTACCGCGAGCGCTTCGGCCAGCTGCCGCGCCAGACCTCGCGCACGCCGTCCACGCACTAGGACTTCATCGGGCACTTGGCGGACGAGCTGTCCTGGTAGTTCTGCAGCACCGTGCCGATCAGCTTGTTGGTGATGCGGCCGCTGGCGTCCTTGCCGATCACGCGCAGGTAGTAGTTCTGGATCGGGAAATTGTTCGCGCCATAGCTGAAGTCGCCCCGCACCGACTTGTACCGCGCGGCCTTGATCGCCTTCAGCAGCGCGGGCCGGTCCGCCACCTTGCCGCCCACGTCGCGCACGGCCGCATCCATCGCCATCAGCACGTCGTAGGCCTGGCCCGCATAGAACGAGGGGTTGCGGCCATTGTTCTGCTGGCGGAAGTCTGCCACGAAGCGCTTGTTGGCCGGGTTGTCGAGGTCGTATGACCAATGCGCGGTGTTGAAGAGCCCGAGCATCGGCTCGCCGACCGCCGGGATCATGTCCTCGTCGGCCGAGAAGGCGGTCGAGATCAGCGCCACGTCCTTCGACAGTCCCGCACCGACGAACTGCTTGATGAAGCTCACGCCCATGGCGCCCGGCAGGAAGAAGTACAGCGCGTCGGGTTTTGCCGCGCGGATCTGCGCGAGTTCGGCCGAATAGTCGAGCTGGCCCAGCTTGGTGTAGAGCTCGTCACCCACCGTGCCCTTGAAGTTGCGCTTGAATCCGTTGATCGCGTCCTTGCCGCCGGGGTAGCTGGGCGCGATCAGCGCGACCTTCTTGAAGCCCTTGTCGGACGCGAACTTGCCCGCCGCCTCGTGGTACGCGTCGTTGGGGTAGGAGGCGCCGAAGAAATAGGCATTGCACTTGGCACCCGAGTAGTCGCTCGGGCCGGTGTTGCTCGAGAGGTAGGGCACCTTGGCCGCGAAGAGCGGCGCGCCCACCGCAAGCGCCACCGACGAGCCCACGGGCCCGGTGAACAGGTCGATCTTGTCGCGCAGCAGCATGCGTTCGACCACCTGCCGCGCGAGGTCGGGATTGCCGCCGGTATCGGCTTCGACGAACTCGACCGGCACGCCGCCGAGCTTGCCGCCGAGCTGCTTCATCGCCACGGCAAAGCCGGCCTTGGCCTCGGCGCCGCCGACCGCAAAGGGCCCCGAGAGGTCCATCGCAAGGCCGACCTTCACGGCCTGCGCCTGGGCCTGCGAGGTGAATGCGGCGGTGATGGCGAACGCCAGCATCGCGATGCCGGTGGTGGTTCTTGCCTGCGACATGAAGGATCTCCTGGTGAGGTGAAGCGGGGGTGCGGGTCGACACGAAGGTATGCGCGGCGCCGAGTCTGCGTGGCGCGCGGCCAGCGGGCTATCCGTTTTGCGCAGCGCACCGGCCTGCACGAAATGGACAGACAACGCGCCGGGCGCTCCACAGAATCCGGCCGCAGAACTCCACCACTTCGAAGGACGCACCCCATGAGCCCCTACATCGACATTCCGGCCGCCGACGGCCAGGCCTTCCGCGGCTACCTCGCCTTGCCGCCCTCGGGGCGGGGCCCCGGCATCGTGCTGTGCCAGGAGATCTTCGGCATCAACGACTACGTGCGCGAGGTGGCCGATCTCTATGCCGCTGAAGGCTACGTGGTGCTCGCGCCCGACCTGTTCTGGCGCATGGAGCCGAACGTCGAACTCGGCTACTCGCCGGAAGACTGGCAACGCGCGTTCGGCTTCTTCCAGAAGTTCGACCTGGCCGCCGGTGTCGCCGACGTCACGGCCAGCGTGCAGGCGCTGCGTGCGCATCCGGCCTGCACCGGCAAGGTGGGCGCGCTGGGCTTCTGCCTGGGCGGCAAGCTGGCCTATCTGGCGGCGGCGCACTCCGGCGTGGATGCGGCGGTGGGCTACTACGGTGTCGGCATCGAGGCCGACCTGGACCTGGTGCCGAAGATCGGGTGCCCGATCGCGCTGCACTTCGCGGAGCTCGACAAGTTCTGCCCGGCGGAGGCGCGCGCGCAGGTGCTGGCTGCATTTGCCGGCAAGCCCGGTGCACAGATGTACGTCTACCCCGGCGTGGACCACGCCTTCGCACGCACCGGCGGCGACCACTTCGACAAGCCTTCCACGCTGATGGCGCACCAGCGCTCGATGGCGCTGTTCAAGGAAGCCATCGGCCCGGTCTACGACCTGTCCGCGCTCTGGGACAAGCACTGCGAATACGAGTTCGCGACGCGCGACGTGGCCGCCACCATGGGCACGATGGTGGCCGAGCCCTACGTCAACCACATCCCGACCATGACCGGCGGGGTAGGGGCCCGTGAGCTGTCGCGCTTCTACAAGCATCATTTCATCCCGACCACGCCGCCGGACACGCGGCTCACGCCCATCTCGCGCACGGTGGGCGCCACGCAGATCGTGGACGAGATGCTGTTCAGCTTCACCCACACGGTGGAGATCGACTGGCTGCTCCCGGGCATCGCGCCCACCGGCAAGGCGGTGGAGATCCCGCTGGTCGCCATCGTGAAGTTCCGGGGCGACAAGCTCTATCACGAGCACATCTACTGGGACCAGGCCAGCGTGCTGGTGCAGATCGGCCTGCTCGATCCCAAGGGCCTGCCCGTGGCCGGCGTGGAGACGGCGCGCAAGCTGGTGGACGAGAACCTGCCGTCGAACACGCTGATGCCGCGCTGGCCGAAATCCGCCGCGCTGACCATGGCCGATCCCGCATTGCCGCTGGGATGAGCGGCCGCGACGCCATGCTCGAACTGGTGGTGGAAGCCGTCCGGCCGCTCACGCCGGCCATCAAGGCCTTCGTGCTGCGCCATGCGCAGGGCGGCGCCTTGCCGCCGTACACGCCCGGTGCCCACCTGGGCGTCCAGGTCGTCCAGCCCGGTGGCCGCACGGGGCAGCGCGCCTATTCGCTGGTGGCGCCCTGCGCGGGAAGCGACCGCTACGAGATCGCCGTGCTGCACCAGCCGCAAGGCGCCGGCGGCTCGGCCTGGATGCATCGACTGCTGCCCGGTGCAGTGCTGGCTGCACAGCCGCCGCGCAACGACTTTGCGCTGCACGCTCATGAATCTGCACCGCTGCTGGTTGCGGGTGGCATCGGCATCACGCCGCTGCTGTGCATGGCCCGCGCACTCAGGGCCGAGGGGCGGGCGTTCGATTTCTTCTACGCCACGCGCAGCGCCGGAGATACGGCCTACCTGGACGAGGCGCGCGCATTGGGCGCCACCATCGTCCACGACGGCGGCGACCCGTCCCGCGGACTCGACCTGCGCGCCGTGCTGGCCGGCCCGCAGCGGGGCCGCCACCTTCATGTGTGCGGACCGAAGGGCATGGTGCAGGCCGCGGTGAACACCGCCCAGGCGCTCGGCTGGCCCGCCGGCCACGTGCATTGCGAGCTCTTTGCCGGCGCGCTGGAACAGCCGGGCGACCAGCCCTTCGAGGTGCGCACCCTGCGCTCGAAGAAGACGCTGGCCGTGTCCGCCCACCAGAGCCTGCTCGACGTGCTGATCGGCGCCGGGCTGGACCCGCTGTACGACTGCCGCCAGGGCGACTGCGGCGTGTGCGCCGTGGACGTGGTCGAGGGCATTCCGGACCACCGCGACCACAACCTGGGCGCGCGCGAAAAGGCCGAAGGCCGAACCATCTGCACCTGCGTGTCCCGCGCGCGGACCCCGTACCTGGTGCTGGACATCTGACGAACGTTTTTCAGGAGACCCCCAATGACCATCGACCTGCAGGCGCTCGTGCAGCCTGACCGCGTGCACAAGCGCGTCTACACCGACCCGGCCATCTTCGAGCTGGAGATGGACCGCGTCTTCGGCCAGGCCTGGCTGTACGTCGGCCACGAAAGCCAGGTGCCCAACACCGGCGACTATTTCACGACCCGGCTCGGCCGCGAACCCGTGGTGATGGTGCGGCACACCGACGGCGAAGTGCACGTGATGTACAACCGCTGCCCCCACAAGGGCGCGAAGATCGTTCCCGACGGCAGCGGCAGCGCCGGCAAGTTCCTGCGCTGCCTCTATCACGGCTGGACCTTCAAGTGCGACGGCAGCCTGCTGTCGGTGCCGCTGCGCAGCGGCTACGAAGACACGCGGCTCGACCTGAAGGACCCGCAGTATTCGGTGCGCAAGGTGGCGCGCGTGGCCAGCCACCGCGGCTTCGTGTTCGCGAGCCTTTCGGCCGACGGGCCGGAACTGGGCGAATTTCTCGGCGGCGTGGCCACCTCGCTCGACAACTTCTGCGACCGCGCGCCCGACGGCGAGGTTGAAGTGGCCGGCGGCGTGCAGCGCGTGATCCAGCGCAACAACTGGAAGATCTTCTTCGAGAACCTGCACGACACCATCCACGCCGTGGCCACGCACGAGTCGTCGTGGCGCGCGGCGAAGGAAGAATTCGAGTCGATGCCCGCGGGCACGCCCAAGCCCTTCGAAGTGGTGATCGTCGACGGCAACGGCGAGCCGCTGGATTTCTGGGAGAAGCTCGAGCTCAAGGGCTACGACCGTGGCCACGGCTTCATGGAAGGCATCTTCGTGCCGCCCACCGATCCGGTGAGCCGCGCCTACGTGGCGGCGCTGGAGGCCAGCCAGGGCGCTGCGCGTGCGGACGAAATCTTGCGCGTGAACCGGCACAACACCATCGTGTATCCCAGCTGCTCGCCGCACACCTCGTTCCAGCAGATCCGGGTGATCAGGCCGCTGTCGGTCGACCGCACGCTGGTGGAGATCTTCAGCTTCCGCCTGAAGGGTGCGCCCGAGGCCACGTTCCAGCGCACGCTCAAGTACACCAACATCGTCAATTCGCCGTCGTCCAACGTGATGCCCGACGACCTCGAAGCCTACAACCGCGTGCAGGAAGGCCTGACCTCCGACGGCGGCGATTGGGTCAGCATGCACCGCGCGGCCGGGCGCGACCAGGCCTTGCCGGGCGGGCGCGCTTCCAACGGCAACAGCGAGATGCCCGCGCGCAACATGTTCGCCGCCTGGGCTTCGTACATGGGCGTGCGCGCCGGAGACGCCGAATGAACTTCAGCAACTGGCAAGAGCAGCAGGAGATCAGCGGATTCCTCTTTCACGAGGCGCGCCTGCTCGACGAACACCGCTGGGACGAATGGCAGCGGCTCTTCACGCCCGACGGCCTGTACTGGGTCCCGCTGGTCCACGGCCAGGCCGATCACCTGAACCATGCCTCGCTGTTCTGCGAGGACGCCTTGCTGCGATCGATGCGTGCGCGGCGGCTCGACCAGGCGCGCGCCTATTCGCAGCAACCCGCCACCCGCACCGTGCACGTGCTGGGCAACGTCGCGCTCGAATCGCGCAGCGACACGGGCTGCATGGTGCGCTCGGCGTTCATGCTGCTCGAATGGCGCAAGACCGAGCAGCGGGCCTTCGGCGGCAGCGTGCTGCACACGCTCGAACGCGAGGGCGGAGAATGGCGCATCCGGATGAAGCGCATCGATCTCGTCAACTGCGATGCGCCGCACGAAGCCCTGCAGGTGTTCATGTGACCCAAGCCGCATTGCTGGCCATGCACTACCAGAACGACGTGCTGCACCCCGACGGCAAGGTGCGCGTGGGCGTGGCCGCAGACGATCCGGCGCGCCCGCGCCTCATCGCCTCGGCCGCGCGGCTGGTTGCGGCGGCGCGTGCCCACGGAGTGCCCGTGATCTCGGTGCGCATCGCGTTCGCGCCCGACTATTCGGACTGCCTGCGCAACTGCATGCTGTTCCGGCGCGTGGCAGAGACGGGCGCCGTCGTCGAAGGGCAATGGGGTGCGGAGTTCTACGCCCAGCTGGCCCCGCTGCCTGGCGAAACCGTGATCACCCACAAGCGCAACAACCCCTTCTGGGGCAGCGGTCTCGAAGAGGCTGTGCGGCTTACCGGTGCCACGCGGCTGTACCTGGCGGGCATCGCCACCAACCACGTGGTCGAACACGGCGCGCGGCATGCCAGCGACCTGGGCTATGACGTCACCGTGGTGGCCGACGCCTGCAGCACCGCCCAGCCGCACCTGCATGCGGCCAGCCTGGAAACGCTGGCCATGCTGGCGGACGTGGTGCAGGTCGATGCCGCCATCGCGCAAATGAAGGGAACGCAATGACACTGGAAAGCAAGGTTGCCATCGTCACCGGCGCCGCGGCCATGCTCGGCAGCGCCATCGTCCGTGCCATGGTGCATGCCGGTGCGCAGGTGGTGGCGGTCGACATCGACACCGCGCGCGGCCAGGCGCTGCAAGCCGAGCTTGGCCCGCGCTGCCGCTTCGTGCCGTGCGACATCGCCTCCGACGCGGCGCTCGACGGGCTCGTGCCCGGCGTGCTCGCCACGGAAGGCCGGATCGATTTCCTCGTCAACAACGCCGTGGTCTATGGCGACAGCGGGCTCGCGGCCACACGCGGCGAATGGCTGCGGGCGCTCGACGTCAACCTGGTTTCCGGCGCACTGCTGGTGCAGAAGGCGGCCGACGCACTCGCCTTGCAGCGCGGCGCCGTCGTGAACATGGGCAGCGTGGGCGGCAAGTTCGGCACCGCGAACCGCGCGCTGTACCCCGCGGCGAAGGCCGCCATCCTGCAGCTCACGCGCAACCAGGCCGCGACGCTCGCGGCGCGCGGCGTGCGGGTCAACTCGGTGTCTCCGGGCTGGACCTGGTCGGACGCGCTGTCGCGCATGGCCGGCGGCGACCGCGCACATGCCGACCGCGTCGCGGCGCCGATGCATCCACTGGGCCGGGCGGGCGACGCGAGCGACGTCGCGCAGGTGGTGCTCTTTCTTTGCTCGGACGCCGCACGCTTCGTCACCGGCGCCGACATCCCGGTCGATGGCGGCTTCTCGATGCTCGGCCCCGACCAGGGGAGGGCGGCCGGCGATTGGTTCGCTTCCTGACCCGCCCGGGGGAGCGCGCCCGCCTCAGCCTCGCAGGCTCATCACCCCGAGCAGCACCACCAGCGCGATGCCCAGCACCAAGGTGGCGCATTTCCAGAACACCACGGGGTTCTTCTCGACCAGCGGCGTGCCGCGACGGCTGAGGAAGTCGGGGTGCGGCTGCCGCAGGTCCTGCACGAATTCCGACAGGGCCTCATGGCGCTTTTGCGGGTTGGGGTGCAGCGCCTTGCGCAGTACTTCGTCGATCCATGCCGGAATGGCGCGTTGCGCATCGAGCGCGGAGCGGTACTGCAGGTTGCGCTGGTCGGCCCGCGTGCGGATGCGCGCGGCCTCGGCGCCGTACGGCAGCCGCCCGGTCAGCATCTGGTAGACGATGACGGCCAGCGAGAACAGGTCGGACCGCGCGGAGCCGCCGTCGCCCAGGAAGTATTCGGGCGCGGTGTACTGCACCGTGCCCAGTATGGCGTCGGGCTCGGCGCGCGCGCCTTCGCCGAGGCCCGCCACCCAGGCCGATCCGAAGTCGATGATGCGCACGGTGCCGGTGCGGTCGATCATCACGTTCTCGGGCCGCAGGTCCTGGTGCAGCATCTCCATGCGGTGGAATGCCTGCAGGCCCTTGGCCAGCTGCTCCACGATGCGGCGCACCGACTCCAGGCTGGGCCGCGGGTTGTCGACCATCCACTGTGCCAGCGTCTGGCCGTCGACGAATTCCATCGCCACGTAGAGGTAGTTGCGCTTGCGGTCCGGCACATGCGGCTTGAGCACGTGTGCGCTGGCGATGCGCCTCGCGACCCATTCCTCCAGCAGGAAGCGGTCCAGGTGGGCCTCGTCGTTCTGCAGGTCGATGGAAGGCGTCTTGAGCACCACGCGCTGGCCGGTCTCGTCGTCCACCGCCAAGTAGATGTGGCTGCGGTGGCTGCGGTGCAGGTCGCGCACGATCGTATAGCCGTCGAAACGCATGCGCGCCTCGAGCACGGGCGGCAGCTGCAGTGCCGCGCGCTGGGCCTGCAATTCGTTGAACTCGCCGTCGGGCAGTGCGTCGATGCGCACGACCTGCACCGTCAGGTTGTCCGGGCTGCCGCGCCGGAACGCTTCCTCGGCGATGCGCCTTGCCGCGGCATCGAGGTCGTGCGGATGGTCCGCGAGCGCAGCCCCGATGGCGGCGGCGTCCACGTGCTCATGGACGCCGTCCGAGGTCAGCAAGAAGACATCGCCTTTCTCGATCGCCACCGCCTGGTAGTCGATCTCCACATGCGGGCCGACGCCCAGCGCACGGCTCAGGTAGCTGTGGCCGTCGGCCACCAGCACGCGGTGGTCTTCGGTCAGCGGCTCCAGCGCATCCGCATGCCATCGGATGACGCGCGTGTCGCCCACGTGGAAGACATGTGCCGTGGTCGACTTGAGGACCAGCGCGCTGAAGGTGCAGACGTAGCCGCGGTCCTTGTCGAACCGGCCGCGGCCGCCCTGCGTCTGTGCATGCAGCCAGGCGTTGGTGGCGGTGAGCACGCGCTGCGCCGAGCGGCTCACGCTCCATGCGTCCGAGGTGCAGTAGTAGTCGGTCAGGAAGCTCCTGACCGCCGACTCGCTGGCCACGTGGCTCACATCGCTGCTGCTGATGCCGTCCGCAATGGCGATGGCCACGCCCTTCGCATGGCGCGCCGCTGCCTCGGGCAGCGCGGCGCCGTGGAAGTCCTGGTTGGCGTCCTTGCGACCCTTGTCGGAGTGCTGTCCGATCGAGATCGCGAGACCGGAATGCATCGGGGCGGCGAGTGCGGCCGGGTGGCTCAGCGGGCGACGCGCTTGGGCGCCGTCCGCACGTGGGTCGCGTAGAGCGTCAGGCCGGTGAACGACAGGCCGCCGACGAGGTTGCCCAGCACCGTGGGGATCTCGTTCCAGATGATGTAGTCCATGATCGAAAAATTGCCGCCCATGAGCAGGGCCGACGGAAACAGGAACATGTTGACCACCGAGTGTTCGAACACCATGAAGAAGAACACCATGATCGGCATCCACATGGCCAGCACCTTGCCCGTGACCGAGGTCGAGATCATCGCACCCACCACGCCGGTCGACACCATCCAGTTGCACAGCATGCCGCGCACGAAGAGCGTCAGCATGCCGGCCGCACCGTGGTTGGAATAGCCCAGCGTGCGCGCCTCGCCGATGGTGGCGATCACCTGGCCCACCTTGTCCGGCGGGCTCGTGAAGCCGAAGGTGAAGACGATCGCCATCAGCACCGCGACGAGGAAGGCGCCGAGGAAGTTGCCGACGAAGACCAGGCCCCAGTTGCGCAGCACGCCGCCCATGGTGACGCCGGGCCGCTTGTCGATGAGCGCGAGCGGCGTCAGCACGAACACGCCGGTCAGGAGGTCGAAGCCGAGCAGGTACAGCATGCAGAAGCCGACCGGGAACAGGATCGCGCCGATGATCGAATAGCCGGTCTGCACGTTGATGGTTACCGCGAATACGGCCGCGAGCGCAAGGATGGCGCCCGCCATGAAGGCGCGGATCAGCGTGTCCCGCGTGGACATGAAGATCTTGGACTCACCGGCGTCCACCATCTTGGTGACGAATTCGGAAGGCAGGAGATAGGCCATGGCGTTGCTTTGGTTTGGATTGGAGAAGCGGAGATGGAAGAACAACAGGCGAGGGGAGGCCGCCCCCTCAGGCGGCCTTCTCCAGCGCGGGATGCGCGGGGGAGCTTGCGGCGGCCAGGCCCTGCAGCACGTCGCCCACCACGATGACCGACGGGCTGCCGAGGCCGTTGGCGGAAATGGTGTGCTGCAGCGTCGCGAGCGTGCCGACCGCGTGCCGCTGCGAAGGCAGGCTGGCGTGCTGCACCACGGCGACGGGCGTCTCTGCCGGCAGCCCGCCCAGCAGTTCGTCCTGGATCGACCCGGCGCTGGACACGCCCATGTAGATCACCAGCGTGAGCCTTGCCGAATGGGCGGTGGCGGCCAGCGTGCGCCAGTCGGGCCCGGGCGCGCCGGGCTTGGCATGTCCGGTGATGAACACCACGCCCTGCGCATGCGCGCGGTGCGTGAGCGGCACACCGAGCGACGTCAGCCCGGCCAGCCCGGCCGTGATGCCGTTCACCACCTCGACGTGGATGCCGGCTTCCGCCAGGTGCTCGACCTCTTCGCCGCCGCGGCCGAAGATGAAGGGGTCGCCGCCCTTGAGGCGCACCACGTGCTCGCCTTCGCGAACGGCCATGATCATCAGCCGTTCGATGAAGCTCTGCGGCGTGCTCTTGCAGCCGCCGCGCTTGCCGACGTGGATCACGCGCGCGCCGGGCGACGCCATGGCGACGATGTCGTCGCCGACGAGGTCGTCGACGAGCAGCACCGTGGCCGACTGGATGGCCTTGAGCGCCTTCAGCGTGAGCAATTCAGGATCGCCGGGGCCAGCGCCCACGAGCGTGCAGCGGCCCGGCATCGGCTGCGCGCCGGCGCTGCGGTCGTTCGCGGCGGACGGGGAGGTGAGGGTGAGGAGGCTCATGGTTTGTTGCTCGGCGTGTCAGGCGGCGCTGTCTTCGGCTTGAAGGCAGGCGCGGCTTGCGGGGCCTGCGACGGGGCGCTCCAGGTCCACCGCGTGCGTGGCGAGCTCGCTTGCATCCAGGTGCACCACGCCCTCGGCCACTTTCACCGCAAACCTCGGCGTGCATCCTTCGTCGGGCGACTTGGCGCAGCCGTCGTCCAGGCCGATGGCCCAGTTGTGCAGCGGGCACGCCACGCTGGTGCCGAACACGATGCCCTGGCTCAAAGGGCCGCCCTTGTGCGGGCAGCGATCGAGCAGCGCGAACACCTGGTTCTCGGCATTGCGGAACACCGCCACGTCCACCCCCACCGGGCGCGCCACGCGGCGGGCGCCCAGCACCGGGATGTCTTCCACGCGGCAGATGACTTTCCATTCGTTGTTGTCGTTCATGGCTGTTGCTCCTTCGATCACGCTGCCTGGGTTGCTTCGTCCACGACAGCCACGGGCGTGAACTGCCGCACATCCACCGATGCCTGGCTCGAGGCGAACCACGGATCGGGCTCCCCGTCCAGCGCGAACTGCAGCCGCTCCCACAGTTGCTTGCGGCCTTCCGTGTCTTCGAGGATCTTCTTCTTCACGTAGTCCAGCCCGACCCGCCCGATGTAGTGCACCGTGCGCTCCAGGTACCAGCCTTCCTCGCGGTACAGCTGCAGGAACGCGCCCGAGTACTCCATCACTTCCTGGGCCGTCTTCACCTTCACCAGGAACTGCGCCACCTCCGTCTTGATGCCGCCGTTGCCCCCCACATACAGCTCCCAGCCCGAATCCACCCCGATCACGCCCACGTCCTTGATTCCCGCCTCGGCGCAGTTGCGCGGGCAGCCCGATACCGCCAGCTTGACCTTGTGCGGCGAATACATCGCCCACAGCGCCCGCTCCAGGTCCTTGCCCATCTGGGTGGAGTCCTGGGTGCCGAAGCGGCACCACTCGCTGCCCACGCAGGTCTTCACCGTGCGCAGGCTCTTGGCATACGCAAAGCCCGAGGGCATGCCGATGTCCTTCCACACGCCCTCCAGGTCTTCCTTCTTCACCCCCAGCAGGTCGATGCGCTGGCCGCCCGTGACCTTCACCGTCGGGATCTGGTACTTGTCGGCCGCATCCGCGATGCGCCGCAGCTCGTCGGGCGTGGTGTGGCCGCCCCACATGCGCGGGATCACCGAGTAGGTGCCGTCCTTCTGGATGTTGGCGTGGCTGCGCTCGTTGATGAAGCGGCTCTGCGGATCGTCCCGGGCCTCCTTGGGCCAGGTGCTGATCAGGTAGTAGTTGACCGCCGGGCGGCAGGTCGCGCAGCCGTCGGGCGTGCGCCAGCCCAGGTTGCGGTAGACCTCGTCATGGGTGAGGTAGTGTTCCTTCCGGATGGCCTCGCGCACCTCCTGGTGGTTCGCGTCGGTGCAGCCGCACACGGCCTTCTTCTTGGGCGTGGCCGAGTAGTCGCCGCCGGCGGTGAACATCAGGATCTGCTCCACGAGACCCGTGCAGGAGCCGCAGCTGGCGCTGGCCTTGGTGTGCTTCTTGACCTCGTCCAGCGTGAACAGGCCCTTTTCCTTGATCGCCTTGCAGATGGTGCCCTTGGTCACGCCGTTGCAGCCGCACACCTCGGCCTCGTCGGGCATGCTGGCGGCCTTGCTGTGGCCCTCGTGGCCGGTGTCGCCGATGTTGGATTCGCCGAACATCAGCTTGTCGCGGATGTCGTGCACGCTGCGCCCGTCGCGCAGGAGCTTGAAGTACCAGCTGCCGTCCACCGTGTCGCCGTACAGGCACGCGCCCACCAGCTTGTCGTCCTTGATCACGAGTTTCTTGTAGACCCCGCCGAAGGGGTCGCTCATGACGATCTCCTCGGTGCCTTCGCCGCCCATGAACTCGCCGGCCGAGAAGAGGTCGATGCCGGTGACCTTGAGCTTGGTGGAGGTGAGCGAGCCCAGGTAGCGCCCGATGCCGAACTGGGCCAGGTGGTTGGCCGCGACCTTGGCCTGCTCGAAGAGAGGGGCCACCAGCCCGTAGGCGATGCCGCGGTGGGCCGCGCATTCGCCCACCGAGTAGATGCGCGCATCGGTCACGGTCTGCAGGGTGTCGGTGACCACGATGCCGCGGTGGCAGTGCAGGCGCATCTTCTCGGCCAGCTCGGTGTTGGGCCGGATGCCCACGGCCATGACGACCAGGTCGGCGGCCACTTCGGTGCCGTCCTTGAAGCGGATGGCGGACACGCGGCCCTGGTCGTTGCCCACCAGCTCCTGGGTCTGGGCGCCGATAAGGAACTTCAGGCCGCGGTCTTCGAGCGACTTCTGCAGCAGCTTGCCGGCCACGTCGTCGAGCTGGCGTTCCATGAGCCAGGGCATGACGTGCACCACGGTGACGTTCATGCCGCGCAGCATCAGGCCGTTGGCCGCCTCCAGACCCAGGAGACCCCCGCCGATGACGACCGCGTTCTTGTGGGTGCGCGCGGTCTCGATCATGTAGTCGGTGTCGGCGATGTCGCGGTAGGCGATGACGCCCTTCAGGTCCTTGCCGGGCACGGGGAGCATGAAGGGGTTGGAGCCGGTGCACATGAGGAGGCGGTCGTAGGCGGCCTCGGTGACGCCGCCCTGGGCATCCACGGCGCGCACGATGCGCTTGACGCGGTCGACCTCGACCACCTTCTTGCCGGCGTGCAGGGTGATGTGGTTCTCGGCGTACCACTCCCAGCTGTTGAGCACGATCTCGTCCACGGTCTGCTCGCCGGCGAGCACGGGCGACAGGAGGATGCGGTTGTAGTTGGGGTGCGGCTCGGCACCGAAGACGGTGATGTCGTACATGTCCGGGGCGAGCTTCAACAGCTCCTCCAGCGTGCGCACGCCGGCCATGCCGTTGCCGACCATCACGAGCTTGAGTTTGTGCATGGGGTGGGGCCTTTCGGGGAATCAGCGGGTTCGAATCAAAAAATGCAGCGGCAGGACGCAGCCCTTGCGGGGCCGCATCGACGGAGGGGTTCGGGTTTGGGGATGCTCGCGGAGCGCGGGCGGGGTGCTGGGCGCTTCTTTACGCTCCGGGAATCCGCAGACCGCGGAAACCTCACCAAAACAGTGCTTCGTTACACCGTGTGCCATCAGTCACGCAAGGAGCGTGCCTGGGGGCAAAGCCGGGGGCAGGGCGCCGCTACAACCCGATCAGGTGCAAGACCACCTGCCGTCGATGCGGCCGCTTGCGGTGTTCCCACAGATAGATGCCCTGCCAGGTGCCCAGCACCATGCGGCCATCGATCACCGGAATGGAAAGCTGGACCGCGGTGAGCGCTGCACGCACATGGGCCGGCATGTCATCGGGGCCTTCGTCGCGATGCCTGAAGAGCGGATCGCCGTCGGGCACCAGCCGGGCAAAGAAGCGCTCGAGATCCGCCTGCACCTCGGGATCGGCGTTTTCCTGCACCAGCAAGCTGGCCGAGGTGTGGCGGATGAAGAGCGTCAGCAATCCGTTTCGCCGGCCGGTGCCTTGCACCCATCGCTCGACGGCCGCGGTGATGTCCAGCAGGCCACGGCCAGCGGTATCGAAGTCGAGAGTGGTGGTGGCCTGGCTCAGCATCACACAAGGTCCTTGGCCCTGGACCTGCCGTCTGCATCGTCACACAAGTCATTTAACATAATGCACATTGTGTTATCCATCGAGTGTGGGAGCAAAGTTGTAATGTCGCATTCCAGCAAAGTTCAAATGTCGCAAAGTTGGCCGCCCCGAGCTCGAAGGCATGGCCATGGCGACATCTGCAGCGACGATCACGATGACGATGCGCGAAGCCGATCGGCTCAAGACGATTCAGGCGGTGGTCGACCGGATGCTGCGGGTCGGCCAGGCCGCGCAGCGCCTCGGCATGAGCCGAAGGCAGGTCGAGCGGCTGGTGGGTCGATATCTGGACGACGGGCCCTCCGGTCTGGTCTCACGCAAGCGCGGGCGACCCAGCAACAACCAGCTGGCTCCTGGCATTGCCGAGCGTGCCATCATGCTCATCCGCGAGCGCTATGCCGACTTCGGCCCGACGCTGGCCACCGAGAAGCTGCAGGAATGCCACGGGATTGCGCTCAGCAAGGAAACGGTTCGGGCGCTGATGGTCGCTACAGGCTTGTGGACGCCGCGCAGGCAGCGCGCCCCCAAGATCCACCAGCCGCGCAACCGTCGATCCTGCCGAGGCGAACTGATCCAGATCGACGGCAGCGACCATGCCTGGTTCGAGGATCGTGCGCCGGCGTGCACACTGCTGGTGTTCATCGACGACGCCACCAGCCAGCTGATGCAGCTGCACTTCGTGCCGACCGAGTCGGCCTTCGCGTACTTCGAAGCCACGCGAGGCTATATCGAGCAGCATGGCAAGCCCGTAGCGTTCTACAGCGACAAGGCGAGCATCTTCCGCTCAGTGCGCGACTCGACCGATTTCGGCCGCGGCACGACGCAGTTCGGACGCGTTCTCTTCGAGCTGAACATCGACATCATGTGTGCCAACACGAGCCAGGCCAAGGGCCGTGTAGAGCGTGCCAACCTCACATTGCAGGACCGCCTGGTGAAGGAACTGCGCCTGCGTGGGATCAACACGCGCGAAGCGGCCAATGCGTTCGCACCGCACTTCATTGCCGACTTCAACGCGCGTTTCGCCAAGGCGCCGCTGCGCGAGTTCGATGCCCACCGTCCTGTGCGCGATGATGAAGATCTGGATCTGCTGTTCACTTGGCGGCTGCAGCGCAAGGTGTCGCTGTCGCTCACGCTGCAGCACGACCGGGTGATCTACCTGCTCAAGGACACGCCAGCCAACCGCAAGCTGATCCATCGCTACATCGATGTCTTCGAGTACCCGGATGGCCGGATTGAGCTGCGAGCCGACGGTGCAAACCTGGTCTACGAGCGCTATGACCGATTGCCACAGGTCGACACCGCCGCCATCGTCGAGAACAAGCGCCTGAGCCACGCACTGCAGGCTGCGCTGGTGATCCAGGCGCAGCGTGACGACAGAAGAAAATCCAGTACGCCCTCGCGCACGAATCAGGGGCAGGCGCCCTACTCCACCAAGGCTTTGCCAGGGACCAAACGGTCCAGGCAGTTCACGTCACAGGACCTCGACGAAGCGGTCAGAGCGGTCTGCCGGGCACCCAAGAAAACAACCGTGTTGGCCTCCGGCTGAAAGGCCTGCGCAGGCTCAAAGGCAAGGCAGTCACGGCGTTCACCGGGTCCATCCAAAAAGCAGAAATGCGACATTTCTATTTGGCTGGCAGTGCGACATCTGAACTTGGCCTTGACAATCGAGGGTGTGCAGGAGTTCAGCGACACCCGCTTCGCGGTTCGACTTGGCGTGGTGCCTCGGGTTTCACCACTTGCCGTCCTTGGGCACCGGCTTCGGACCCGCCTTTGCGTCGGTCGAGGCGGCAATCAGCTGCGCAGCCTCGGGCCGGTTTGCCTTGGTGGCAAAGTCCACCGCCGTCATGCCGAGCTGGTTCTTCATGGCGGTGTCGGCGCCCTCGGCCAGCAGCAGCTTCACGGCCTCGGTCGAGCCGTACATGGCTGCCATCATGAGCGGCGTGGTGCCGTTGGGCGATTGGGCGTCGATGAACGCAAACTTGTCGAGCAGCACTTTCATGATGCTCAATTGGCCGCTGCTGGCGGCGTAATGCAGCGGCGTCCAGCCGGTCTTGTTCACCGCCGCGTCGCGCTTGAGCAACTGCGTGACCACGTCCTGCTGGCCCTTGATGGCCGCCAGCATCAGTGGCGTTTCGTCCTTCGCGTTGGCGATGTCGACGTCGGTCTGCGGCGATTCGATCAGTACCTGGGCCACCTTGGGCGACGGTTCGCGCAAGGCGATGATCAGGCCGGTCTGGCCGTGCTCGTCGCGCGTGTTGGGGTCGAAGCCACGATTCAGCAGCGTGCGTACGCCGCTGGCGTTGTCGGCGCGCACAGCCCTGAAAAAGTCTTCGAACGAGCCTGCGTGCGCGGAAAAAGTCGCTGCTGCGGCAATGAGATATAAGAACTTCTTCATGTAATTGTTCATGTTGTCTTGACGCCCTTGAACAGGGTTTCGAAATTGTCGCTCGTGGCCTTGGCGATGGTTTCGAGCGGCAGCTTGCGCAGTTCGGCGATCTGCTTCGCCACGAAGGGCACGTAGGACGGGTTGTTGGTCTTGCCGCGGTACGGCACCGGCGCGAGATACGGGCTGTCGGTTTCGATGAGCATCCGGTCGAGCGGCACGAAGGCCGCCACGTCGCGCAGGTCTTGCGCTTTCTTGAAGGTCAGGATGCCCGAGAACGAGATGTAGAAGCCCAGGTCGAGTGCCGCGCGCGCAACCTCGGCGGTTTCGGTGAAGCAATGGAACACGCCGCCCGCGGCTCGGCCGGTGCCGTCTTCGCCCTCCTCCCTGAGGATGGCCAGCGTGTCGGCCGAGGCTTCGCGCGTGTGGATGATGAGCGGCAGGCGGGTCTGCTGCGCCGCGCGGATGTGCACGCGGAAGCGGTCGCGCTGCCATTCCATGTCGGCAATGCTGCGGCCGCCCTTGCGCTCTTCCATCTGGTAGTAGTCGAGGCCCGTTTCGCCGATGGCCACCACCCGGGGCAAGGCGGCGCGGCGAACCAGATCGTCCAGCGTGGGCTCGGCGATGTCCTCGTTGTCGGGATGCACGCCCACGCTGGCCCAGAAGTTGTCGTAGCGGGCGGCCAGCGCCTGAACGTCGTCGAACTCCTCGAGCTTGGTGCAGATGCACAGCGCCCGGTCGACCTGCGCTTCGGCCATGGCGGCGCGGATTTGCGGCATCTGGTCCGCGAATTCGGGAAAAGTGAGATGGCAGTGGGAATCGGTGAACATGGCGCTGATTGTCCGGCTTGTTCTGCCAGGGACACCGAAGACGCAGCTTGCAGGTCCGGGTGTCGCCTCCGGTCGGAGGTGTTGGCGCGTCGGCACGAAGCCGCGGGCGCGGCTTTGGCTAGATCGTCTGCGTCGGCCGGTCGGACGCCATGGAGCCGCCGAGCGCCGCCTCGATGCGGGCCTTGAGCTGGCGCGATTTTTCGTCCGACGGGAACCGGATGCCCACGCCCGGTGCCCTGTTGCCGGCAGCGCGCTGCGGCGTGATCCAGGCCACCTTGCCGGCCACCGGATAGCGTTGCGGGTCTTCGGGCAGCGTGAGCAGCACATAGACGTCATCGCCAAGCCGGTATTCGCGCGAGGTCGGAATGAAGATGCCGCCCTCCGCAAAAAGCGGAATGTAGGCGGCATAGAGCGCGCCCTTTTCCTTGATGGCAAGCTGGATCACGCTCGGCCTTTGAGGCGCGGCGGCGGCGGCAGGGGCGGCGGGTTGGTTCATGGTCGGCGAGGAGCAGAGTTTAGGGTGGTTCGCGCCTCGCTCACAAGCGCTTCCAGCATCAGGCCCGCATTGAAGGGGTGTTCGGCCGTGCGGGCCGCGTTGGCAAGCGACTTCGACCAGCGCGCCAGCGCGAGGTGCGAAGGCACGGCGGCCGGCAGGTCGGCCGGCGCAAAAAAGCGCGGCTCGGCGCCGCTGCCAACCGCCATCAGGTCGTGGCACAGCTTCTGCAGCGCCCCAATGGCCTGCGAGGGCGCCTGGTCCGCCAGCGCCGCGACGTCGCCGCGCGAAATGGCCTTGGGCAGCAGCGACCAGGCCTTGGGCGACTGGCCCGAGCGTGCCTGCCGCAGCGCATCGCTGGGCCGCCCTCCGGCGGCACGCAGCAGGGCCGGCGCATCGGCAGCCGGTACGTCGTGCGCCACCAGCCAGGCTTCGGCCTGGGCCGTGGCCGGCCACGGCAGCGTGAACCCCAGGCAGCGGCTGCGAATGGTCGGCAGCAGCTGCCACGCGGCTTCGCTGGCCAGCACGAAGCGCACGTCGCCGACCGGCTCCTCCAGTGTCTTGAGCAGCGCATTGGCGGTGATGGTGTTCATGCGCTCGGCCGGATACACCAGCACCACCTTGCCGCGGCCGCGCGCGCTGGTGCGCTGGGCAAAGCCGACGGCATCGCGCATGGCCTCGACGCGGATCTCGCGGCTGGCCTTGCGCTTCTTGTCATCGATGTCGGACTGCGCCTTTTCGTCCAGCGGCCAGCCGAGTTCCTGCATGGCCACCTCGGGCATCAGCACGCAGAGATCGGCATGGGTGCGGACCTCGATGGCATGGCAGCTCGGGCACTGGCCGCACGCGGTGCCGCCCTCTTCTGCCTTCGGCTGTTCGCACAGCCAGGCGGCGGCCAGCGCCAGCGCGAGTTCGTATTGGCCCAGTCCCGAAGGGCCCTGCAGAAGCCACGCGTGGCCGCGCTGGCGCAGCAGTTCCGCCAGCGGACTCGCCAGCCAGGGCGACAGCGCGGGCATGCTCACCGGGCTGCTCCGCTCACGGGTGCGAAGGCACCGCGCGCAACCAGCGCGGTCTCGACCTGCTGCCAGACCTGGTCGCGCGCCTGGCTGGCATCGATGCGCACGAAGCGCTGCGCATCGGCCGCCGCGCGGGCCGCGTAGCCCGCCGCGACACGCCGGAAGAATTCGACGGGCTGCGACTCGAACTTGTCGGGCAGGCGGGCGCCGGCCAGCCGCTGGGCCGCAATCTCGGGTGCGAGGTCGAACCACAAGGTGATGTGAGGCTGGAGCATCTGCTGTCGCGCCGCGCCGGATGGGCCCGCCCTGCCCTGCACCCAGCGTTCCAGCGTCGACAGCACCTCGGCATCGAAGCCGCGGCCCGCGCCCTGGTAGGCAAAGGTGGCATCGGTGAATCGGTCGGACAGCACCACGTCGCCGCGCGCCAACGCCGGCTCGATCACCTGCGCGACGTGGTCGCGGCGCGCCGCGAACACCAGCAGCGATTCGGTCAGCGGGTCCATCGGCTGCTCAAGAATGAGGCCGCGCAGCGTCTCGGCGAGCGGCGTGCCGCCGGGCTCGCGCGTGCGCACCACCGTGCGGCCCTGCGCCCTGAAAAGCGCTTCCATTGCATCGAGATGGCTGGACTTGCCCGCCCCGTCGATGCCTTCGAGCGTGAGAAACAGGCCTTCGCTCATTGCGCAACCTTGGGTTTGGGATCGCCGCTGTTGGCGCTTCCGCCGCCGCGCTGGTAGCGGTTGACCGCGCGGTTGTGCTCGTCGAGCGAACTGCTGAACTGGCTCGTGCCGTCGCCGCGCGAGACGAAGTACAGCGACTTGCTTTGCGCCGGCTGCACCGCCGCCAGCAATGCCGCCTTGCCCGGCATGGCGATGGGCGTGGGCGGCAGGCCGCCGCGGGTGTAGGTGTTCCAGGGCGTGTCGGTCTGCAGGTCTTTCTTGCGCAGGTTGCCGTCGAAGGCGGTGCCCAGTCCGTAGATCACGGTCGGGTCGGTCTGCAGCGGCATGCCGGTGCGCAGCCTGTTGACGAAGACGGCGGCAATCTCGGCGCGGTCCTTGGCCTTGCCTGTCTCCTTTTCGACAATGCTGGCCAGGACAAGCGCCTCATCGGCCGATTTGATCGGCAGGTCGGCCGCCCGGGCCGCCCATGCGGCCTCCAGCTTCTTGTCCATGGCCCGCATGGCGCGCTGCAGCAGCGCGATGTCGGTGGAGCCCTTCGAATAGGTGTAGGTGTCCGGGAAGAAGCGGCCTTCCGGGTGAACGCCGGGCCGGCCCAGCTTGGCCATCAGGGCGTCGTCGGGCATGCCGACGGTCTCGGGCTTGAGCTGCTCGGCCTTGGCGAGCGCGGCACGCACCTGACGGAAGTTCCAGCCCTCGACCAGCACCAGGCTGCGCGTGGCTTCCTCGCCCCGCACCAGCACGTTGAGCAGCGTCTTGGGCGTGATGCCACGCTCCAGCTCGTAGCTGCCGGCGCGAATCTGCCGGTCCTGGCCCGAAATGCGGAACCATAGATACAGCAGCTGCGGCTGCACGTCGGCGCCGGCGTCGGCCACGGCCTGCGCAATGCCGCGCGGCGTGGTGCCGGGCTCGACGGAAAGATCGAGGCTGGGCGCGGGCAGCTTGAGCGGCTGGTGCACCCACCAGAGTCCGGCGGCACCGAGGCCGAGCGCGCCCAGGGCGGCCAGCAGGAAAAGCGTGAGGAAGAAGCGGCGCACGGATCCGAAGAATGAGGGAAAAAAGAAAACGAACCGAGGGCTGAAAGTCGGAGGCCCTGCGGGAACCGGGGCGGGATTCCCTGCAGACCGGCCGGAACGGCTGCGACCATGATAATTCAGCGATGACTACTGTCGTTCTCAATGGTGTTACCGCTCTTTCCCACCTTGGCGTGATCCGCGCCGACGGACCGGATGCCGCGAGCTTCCTGCACGGGCAGCTCACCCAGGATTTCGCGCTGCTCGGCGCCACGGAGGCCCGCCTGGCGGCGCTTTGCACGGCCAAGGGCCGGGTCATCGCGAGCTTCGTCGGCATCAGGCCGCAGCCCGAAACGATCCTTCTCGTCTGCAGCCGAGACATCCTGGCCGCCACGCTCAAGAGGCTGTCGATGTACGTGCTGCGTGCCAAGGCCAAGCTCTCGGACGCCACCGAGCAGTTCGCGCTGTACGGGCTGGCCGGCACCGCACTGGCCGCCAACGGCCTCGATGCCGCGGCTTTGCCGGGGCAGCGCACCGCCATCGGCAACGACATCAGCGCGGTCTCGCTCTACCCGGCGGACGGCGTGCCACGCGCCATGTGGATTGCGCCCGCCGGCAGCCCGGTGCCCGCAGGTCCGTCGCTCGATGCGCAGCTGTGGCAGTGGAGCGAGGTGCGCAGCGGCATCGTGACCGTGACCACGCCGGTGATCGAGGCCTTCGTGCCGCAGATGATCAACTACGAGTCGGTCGGCGGCGTGAACTTCAAGAAGGGCTGCTACCCGGGCCAGGAGATCGTCGCGCGCAGCCAGTTTCGCGGCACGCTGAAGCGCCGCACCTATCTTGTGCAGGCCGACGCGCCCGTGAGCGCGGGCCAGGAGGTCTTTGCCGCCGCCGACGCCGGGCAACCCGTGGGCACGGTGGCGCAGGCGGCGCCGGCGCCGGACGGCGGCTGGGCCGCGCTGATCTCGATCCAGATCTCGGCGCTTGAATCCGGGGGGCTGCATGCCGGCAGCGCCGACGGTGCCACACTCACGGTGGAGCCGTTGCCGTACCCGCTGCTCGAAGACATCTAGCCTGTTTTTATCCCTGCGTCCCGCGACGCCCGAACGCATGGCGCTGCCCCGAAAGAGGCAGCGTCATTTTTTTGCGCGCGTTTAACCCTGCCGCCAGTGCTGCGCCGTAGAAGCCGTACCGATCCACTCCTGGCAAGGAAGAACCACCATGAAGCGCAGACTCCTCCTCTCGACCGCCCTCGCCTGGGCCGCCCTCTCCGCATGCGCCGAAAGCCCGGCGCGGCCGCAGTTTCCGCCCTCGCCCGCTTCGGGCTACGAGCGCATCGGCTCGCTGATGCAGGTCAGCGTGGTCGACCGCAGCACCGGCCGCGAACTGCCGATCTATCGCCACCGCGGCGAATATTGGGTCGCGGGCCGGCCCGGCTCGCGCTATGCCATCCGCGCGCGCAATGCGGCCGGCGAACGCGTCATGGCCGTGATGTCGGTGGACGGGGTCAACATCGTCACCGGCGAAACCGCGGGCGTGCTGCAGAACGGCTATGTGTTTTCGGGCGGCGAGCGCAGCGACATCACGGGTTGGCGCAAGAGCGACTCGCAGATCGCAGCGTTCGAGTTCACGTCGATCGCCAATTCGTACGCGAGCCGCACCGGCCGGCCCGACGACGTGGGCGTGATCGGCGTCGCCATGTTCCGCGAGCGTGCAGCAGTGCCGCCTCCGCCGCCCGTCGTGTTGCCGCAGCGGGACGGCAACGCCAGTTCCAGCCGCGAAATGGAGCGCCGCAAGGAAGCATCTTCGTCCGTCGCGGAGGCGGCACCGGCCGGACCCGCGGCACAGGCCCGCTCGGCCGATAGCGCCTCGGGCGCGAAAGCCGCCCCATCGCTGTCGGGAAGCCTGGCCCGGCCATCGCCACCTGCGCCGAGCCTGGGCACTGCCCATGGGCGCCGCGAGACCTCGCATGTGGGCCACACCACCTTCGAGCGCGCGCAGTCCACACCCGACGAGGTGGTTCGCATCCGCTACGACAGCCGCGAGAACCTGGTTGCCGCGGGCGTGATCCCCGTGCCGCCGCCTCCGGCGCGCTGGCCGCGCCCCGAAGGCCCGTCGGCTTTTCCGGGTTCCGAAATGGGCTACGTGCCCGACCCGCCGGCGCGCTACTGATCCAGCGCGCGGCGCATCTCGATGTGCGGGATGCCGGCCTCATCGAAAGGCTCGCCGTGCACCTTGTAGCCGAGCCGTGCATAGAAACGCTCCGCGCTGCGCTGCGCATGCAGGCCGATCTCACGGTCGCCTCGCGCCTTGGCCGCGGCCTCGAGCGCCTGCATGATCGCGGCGCCGTGCCCCCCGCTGCGCAGCGCCCGGTGCACGGCCATGCGGCCGAGCATGGCCGTGCCGTCCACTGCGTTCAGCAGCCGGCCGGTCGCAATCGCCTGGCCGAGCCGGTTGCAGGCGACGGCATGCAGCACCACCTCATCGTGCGCGTCCCATTCCAGCTCCTTGGGAATGTTCTGCTCCTCGATGAAGACCGCGCGGCGCAGCGCGCTCGCACCTTCGCCCAGGGTTTTCCAGTCGCCGGTTTCCACGGTGCGCATCGGCTCGCCGGCCTCGAAGCCGGTGAGAATCTCGCGCAGCAAAGGCGGCACCGGCTTCGAGGTCTGCGTGGCGGGGTCGGCAAAAACGTAGACGAGCTCGCAGCCCACCAGGTACTGGTCCTGCCGGAACAGCGCGCCCTCGAACACCATCGACGAGTTGCCGATGCGCGCGCACTTCATGGCCACGTCGATCACGTCGTCCATGCGCGCGGAAGCGCGAAAGTCTACGGTTGCCTTGCGCACGTACAGGTCGCCGCCCAGCGCATGCATGGCCTCTTCATAAGGCAGCGCGAGCGCGCGCCAGTAGTCGGCAATCGCGGTGTCGAAGTACATCAGGTAGTGCGCGTTGAACACGATCTTCTGCATGTCGACTTCGGCCCAGCGCACGCGCAGGCGGTGGAAGAAGCGGAAGTCTTTTCTACGGGGAATGGTCTCTTCGGTCATGGTTTCAGTGCTTGCTTGATGGCTCGCGCCGCATCGTCCTGCGCCTGCAGCGCCTCGGGAATGGCGCGGCCCATTTTCAGGAACTCGTGGATCACGCCGCGATAGATTTCAAGATCGACGGCAACGCCGGCGGCGCGCAGCTTGTCGGCGTAGGCAATGCCTTCGTCCACCACCGCATCGCATTCGGCCAGGCCGACCCAGGCCGGCGCCACGCCGTCGACATCGTCGGCCAGGAGCGGCGCGAAGCGCCAGTCGTCCCGGTCGGCCGGCGTGCGCACGTACTGGCCGAAGAAGTAGTCGATCATCGCCTTCGTGAGCAGCGGACCGTCGGCATGGCGTTGGTGCGAGGCGGTGTCCTGGTGCGCGGCGGTGCCGGGGTAGATCAGCAGCTGCAGCGCGAGCGGCAGGCCTGCATCGCGCGCAAGAATGGCGCATACCGCGGCCAGCGTGCCACCGGCGCTGTCGCCGCCCACGGCAAGGCGGCCCGGGTCCAGTCCAAGGCGCGCGCCTTCCTTCGCAATGAAGGAAAACGCATCCCATGCGTCGTCCGATGCGGTCGGAAACTTGTGTGCGGGCGCCAGCCGGTAATCGACCGAGACCACCGCACAGCCGCTCTTGTGGCTCAGCACGCGGCACAGCGTGTCGTGCGTGCGGATGTTGCCCACCGTGAAGCCGCCGCCATGAAAGTACACCAGCACCGGCAGCTTTGCAGACGACGGCGCATAGAGCCGTGCCGGCAACCCGAAGCCGTCGCGCGCGGCAATGACGAAGTCTTCGATGCGCGCGAGTTCGGGCTTGGGCACCTCGAGCACGCCGGCGCCTTTTTCGTACGACGCCTTGGCCTCCTCGGGCGTGAGCTGGTCCAGGCTCGGGTGGCCGGCGCGCGCCATGCGTTCGACCACGCTGGCCATCTTGCCGGTGAGCGGTGGCTGCCATGTGCCGGGCGCGACAGCGGCAAGGGTTTTTTTCGTGTGCAAGACTGTTTGCTCTTGATAGATTCGAATGATCGGCAATCGTACTGCCCCACGCATCCACCCCCATGGCACTCATCCAATACCTCACGCAGATCCAGTTCGAGTTCGGCGCCATCAAGCTGCTGTCCAGCGAGTGCGCGCGCATCGGCATCACCCGCCCGCTGATCGTCACCGACGCGGGCGTGCGCGCTGCCGGAGTGCTGCAAAAGGCGCTCGACGCCATCGCCGATCTCGAGGTTGCGGTGTTCGACCAGACCCCGTCGAACCCGACCGAAGCCGCGGTGCGTGCGGCCGTCGAGTTGTACCGCAGCGCGCGCTGCGACGGGCTCATCGCCGTGGGCGGCGGCTCCGCCATCGATTGCGCCAAGGGCGTGGCGATAGCGGCCACGCATGAAGGCCCGCTCAAGACCTACGCCACCATCGAAGGCGGCTCGCCCAGGATCACCGACCGCGTGGTGCCGCTCATTGCGGTGCCCACCACCAGCGGCACCGGCAGCGAGGTGGCGCGGGGCGCCATCGTCATCGTCGACGATCACCGCAAGCTCGGTTTCCACAGCTGGTTCCTGATGCCGAAGGCAGCCATCTGCGACCCGGAGCTCACGCTCGGACTGCCGCCCAAGCTCACCGCCGCCACCGGCATGGACGCGATCGCGCACTGCATGGAAACCTTCATGTCGGCGGCCTTCAACCCGCCGGCGGACGGCATCGGGCTCGACGGCCTCGAGCGCGCATGGCTGCACATCGAACGCGCCACCCACGACGGCAGCGACCGAGAAGCGCGGATGAACCTCATGAGCGCGTCGATGCAGGGCGCAATGGCTTTCCAGAAGGGCCTGGGCTGCGTGCACTCGCTGAGCCACAGCCTGGGCGGGGTCGATCCGCGGCTGCATCACGGCACGCTGAACGCCCTGTTCCTGCCCGCGGTGATCCGCTTCAACGCGGGCGCCGAGTCGGTGCAGAAGGAGCAGCGGCTGCAGCGCATGGCGCGGGCCATGCACCTCGATTCGCCCGGCGATCTGGCCGAGGCCATCCGCGACATGAATGCGCGCCTGGGCATGCCCAAGGGCCTGGCCGAAGTGGGCGTGACGCCCGGCATGTTCGAGCAGATCATCGACGGTGCCATGGCCGACCATTGCCACAAGACCAATCCGCGGCTGGCTTCGCGCGACGACTACAAGGCGATGCTCGAAGCCTCGATGTAGGCCGGGGCCCGCGCCTTCCCGGCGCCTTCCCGGCCTATTCCGCCTTCACGCCCGCCGTACGGATCACCTTCGCCCACTTGGCCGTCTCGGCCGCAATGAAGGCATCGAACTCTTCCGGCGTGCTGCCCGCCGGGAACGTGCCCATGGCGTCCAGCCTGGCGCGCGTCTCGTCGCTCCTGATGATGCGCGACACCTCTTCGGACATGCGCTTGACGATGTCGCGCGGCGTGCCCGCGGGCGCCAGCATGCCGGCCCAGGTGCTGCCGGTGAAGCCCGCGAAGCCCTGCTCGATGAAGGTCGGCACGTCGGGCACCGCCGGCAGGCGCTTGTCGCCCGCCACACCGATGAGGCGCACCTTGCCGGCCTTGGCCTGGTTGATGAGCCCGGTGGGCGCATCGAAGAACAACTGGATCTGCCCGCCCATGAGGTCGGTCAGCGCAGGCACCGCGCCGCGGTACGGGATGTGGATCATGTAGGTCTGCGTGAGCGACTTCCACAGCTCGGTCGTCAGGTGCGCTGCCGATCCGTTGCCCGAGGAGCCGAAGCTCACCTTGCCGGGGTTCGCGCGCGCGTAGTCGATGAGTTCGCGCGCGGTCTTGAACGGCGCATCGACGTTGACCGCCGCCAGCAGCGGCGAGACGCCCATCAGCGAAACGCCGGTCAAGTCTTTCTTCGGGTCGTAAGGCAGCTTGGGATACAGCGTGGTGTTGGCCGCATAGGCCGCAATCACGACGCCGAAGGTGGTGCCGTCGGGCGCGGCCTTGGCGATGGCATCGACACCGATGAGGCTGTTGGCGCCGGGCTTGTTGTCGATCACCACGGGTTGGCCGAGCCGCGCCTGCAAGCCCACTTGCACCAGCCGCGCCATCTGGTCGGTGAAGCCGCCCGGCGTGTAGGGCACGATGATGCGGACTGGCTTGCCGGGCCACGTGCCCTGCGCGAACGTGGGCATCGGAACGGTTGCGGCGGCGGCCGCGGCAAGGGTGAATCGGCGGCGTGAAATTCGGGCCTGCGGCATGGGGGCGGCTTTCTGGAGAGCGAGGATGATCCGGTCATTCTCGAAGCCGCCGCGCACACGAAGCCTCAGGGTTTGCCCCGTCGAAAATTCAGAGCGGCAGCACGTCGGCCGTGCGGCCGGTCGCGAGCCAGGCCTCGAACTCGTCCGACAGCCGCTGTGCCTCGCGCGTCGCCCTGTGCCATGCGCCGATGCGCGCCTGCGGGTCGTTCGCAAAATGGATGAAGTCCTTGCGATCGGGCAGCTTGCCGTTCGGCAGCGAGCGTATCCAGTCGGCGTCGGGCGCGAGCACCACCATGCGGTCGAGAAAGCCGGTGGACTTGTGGCGCCAGCGCAGGCCCTTGTCGAGCCAGCCGGGCACCACCGCGCGTTGAAAGTGCGGATACAGCACGATGCCTTCGTCGGCCGGCTGGTAGTCCAGGTGCAGGTGGTAGTCGGTGATGCCACCGTCCCAGTACGCGCCGCGCGGAGCGCCGGGAATGTCGTGCACCGCGGCCAGCAGGAAGGGAATCGAACACGAGGCCTGCAGCACCAGGTTGAAGTTCTCTTCGCTGAGTGCATGCTGGCGCGTGCGGAAGTCGCTGGTGCCGAAAGGCAGGGCTGCGCCGGGCGTGGAGAACACGCAGCGTTCGAGCCATGCGCCCAGGCCCTTGCGGTACAGGCTGTTTGTGGCAAAGGCGCCCAGGTAGCCGAAAGGCGTGCGCGCCCTGCCCTCGCGTCCGAGGATGTGGCGCCCGCGCGAAGTCACCACGTGGAGCTGGTAGCGCGGATGGTCCAGCACCTCGCCGATGCGTCCGCCGTAGAAGTCGACGAGGCTCTGGGCAAAGCGCTCGCTCAGCTGCTTCGGGCTGAGCCGCTTCTGCCCTGGCGGCACATCGAACTGCTGGCGCACGTAGTCGTGCTCGAAGCGCTCGAAGGCCTGGAGGGGATCGGACAGGCAGGCCGTCGCCAGCCGCCACGCGCCGATCGATGCGCCGACCAGGTGCACCGGCTGGCTCGATTGCGTGAGCCAGCGACCGAAGATGAAGCGGTCGAGCGGCCCGAGCACCAGGCCCTTGGGCCCGCCCGCCGCACCCGGAATGGTGCGCACATCCTGCGGGCGCAGGCCGTTCGCCTCGATGTGCTTGCGGGCCGCGGGGCCGGCGTAGATGCGCAGGGCTTTCATTTCCTCATGCCGCGCTCGATCCGAACGGGTTGAAGACATCGACACCGAAGTCGGCAAAGTCGGCGACGTTGCGCGTCACGACCGTCAATGAATGCTGCTTTGCCGTTGCGGCAATCATGGCGTCTTCATACAGCGTGTTCGAACTGCGGTGCATCAGCCTGGCCCACAACCTGAACGTTTCCGCATCCATGGGCAGGACGTTGTAGGAGGCAGCGACCAGTGCGGCCCATTGCTCGATCTGATCCGCCTTGGCGGCATCCTGCTCGCGCGTGATCTCGATGCCGGCCTGGATTTCGCCGATCGTGACCGCGGAAAGATGCAGGTCGTTGTCGGCGATGGGTGCGAGCCATGCAACGACCGCGCCATGGGGACGAGGCCGGCGCAGTTCCGAGATGACGTTGGTGTCCAGCAGGTACATGCGGTTCGCCGTCATCGAATGGGCGTGATGCGGCGCCGGCGCGCCGCACCGCGCTGCGGCACGAGAAACTCGGTGCGTGCCTCGGCCGAGAGCAGCAACTCCTTCAGGGAGGGCTTGGCAGTGGCATGCAATCGCCGCCACTCTGCGGCCGGCACCAGCACGGCGGCCTCGCTCCCCCGCTTGGTGACCATTTGCGGGCCGTCTGCAAGACAAGCCTCGAGAAATTCGCTGAAACGCGCCTTGGCGTCCTGCACCGGCCATGTCTTCATTTGCGGCTCCTAATCAGACTAGTGTTCTGACTAGTTTAACCGATCGACTCCAGACTTGCCTGCACTACTTGCGCAAACCCTGCAGCTTGGCAAACGCACTCGCCATCTGCCCCGCGGGCTGGGGCGCGTTGTCGCGGCGCGCGCCTTGCTGCTGGCCACGGCTTGCGCCTTCGAAGCGGTTGTCGCGCGGTCCGTCGCGCCGCGCGGGTGCGGCGTCCAGCTTCATCGACAGGCCGATGCGCTTGCGCGCCACGTCCACTTCCATCACCTTGACCTTGACGATGTCGCCGGTCTTCACGACCTCGCGCGCGTCGTTCACGAACTTGTGGCTCAGCTGGCTCACGTGCACCAGGCCGTCCTGGTGCACGCCCAGGTCGATGAAGGCGCCGAACTGCGCCACGTTGCTCACGGTGCCCTCGAGGATCATGCCCTCGACCAGGTCCTTGATGTCGTCCACGCCATCGTTGAAGCGCGCTACCTTGAAGTCGGGGCGCGGATCGCGGCCGGGCTTCTCGAGTTCGCCGAGGATGTCCTTCACCGTGATGACGCCGAATTTCTCGTTGGCGAACAGCTCGGGCTTCAGCGTCTTGAGCATTTCGGCCCGGCCCATCAGCTCGGCGATCGGCTTGCCGGTCTTGACGATGATCTGCTCGACCAGCGGATAGGTCTCGGGATGCACGCCGGTGATGTCGAGCGGGTCTGCGCCGCCGCGGATGCGCAGGAAGCCCGCGCTCTGCTCGAAGGCCTTGGGGCCGAAGCCGGTCACGTCGAGCAGCTGCTTGCGCGTGGAGAAGGCGCCGTTCGATTCGCGCCAGCGCACCACCGCCTTGGCCACGCTGGCTGACAGGCCCGAGACGCGCGACAGCAAAGGCACGCTCGCGGTATTGAGGTCCACGCCCACCGAGTTCACGCAGTCTTCCACCACGGCCTGCAGCGTGCGCGCCAGTTCGCTCTGGTTCACGTCGTGCTGGTACTGGCCCACGCCGATGCTCTTGGGGTCGATCTTCACGAGCTCGGCCAGCGGGTCTTGCAGGCGGCGCGCAATGCTGGCCGCGCCGCGCAGGCTCACGTCCACGTCGGGCATTTCCTGCGATGCGAACTCGCTCGCCGAATACACCGAAGCGCCGGCTTCGCTGACCACCACCTTGTCGACCTGCATCTCGGGTGCGCCGGCCTGTGCGGCCATCTTGGCGAGCAGCTTGATGAGGTCCGCGGCCAGCTTGTCGGTCTCGCGGCTCGCAGTGCCGTTGCCGATCGCGATCAGGTTCACGCCGTGCTTGGCGCAGAGCTTGCCGAGCGTGTGCAGCGAGCCTTCCCAGTCCTTGCGCGGCTCGTGCGGGAACACGGTGGCGGTCTCGACCAGCTTGCCGGTGGCATCGACCACGGCCACTTTCACGCCGGTGCGGATGCCCGGGTCCAGGCCCATCACCACGCGCGGGCCGGCCGGTGCAGCCAGCAGCAGGTCGCGCAGGTTGTCGGCAAACACCTTGATCGCGACCTTCTCGGCGTCTTCGCGCAGGCGGGTGAACAGGTCGCGCTCGGTGGAGAGCGCCAGCTTCACGCGCCAGGTCCAGGCCACGCACTTGCGGATCAGGTCGTCGGCCGGCCGGGCGGCATGGCTCCAGCCCAGGTGCAGCGCGATCTTGCCTTCGGCGATGCTGGGCTTGCCGGGTTCCGGCTCCACCGGCAGCACCAGCTTGGCATCGAGGATTTCGAGCGTGCGCCCGCGGAACACCGCCAGCGCGCGGTGCGAAGGCACGCGGCCGATCGGCTCGTCGTAATCGAAGTAGTCGCGAAACTTCGCGACATCGGCGTTGTTCTCGTCCTTGCCGGCCATCAGCGTCGACTTGAGCAGGCCTTCGGCCCAGAGCCATTCGCGCAGGCGCTGCACCAGTGCCGCGTCTTCGGCCCAGCGCTCGGAAAGAATGTCGCGCACGCCGTCGAGCACGGCGGGCACGGTGGAGAAATCGGGGCCCGGCTTGCCGTCGTCCAGCGTGGTCGCGGGCTGCAGGAAGGCCTTGGCTTCGACGGCCGGGTCCAGCGTCGGGTCGGCCAGCAGCTTGTCGGCCAGCGGCTCGATGCCGAACTCGCGTGCGATCTGGCCCTTGGTGCGGCGCTTCTGCTTGAATGGCAGGTACAGGTCCTCGAGCTCCTGCTTGGTCGGCGCGAACTCGATTGCGGCGCGCAGCTGCGGCGTGAGCTTGCCCTGCTCGTCGATGCTCTTGAGCACCGCGGCGCGGCGGTCTTCGAGTTCGCGCAGGTACGAGAGGCGTGCCTCGAGTTCGCGCAGCTGGATGTCGTCGAGGCCGTCGGTGACCTCCTTGCGGTAGCGGGCGATGAACGGAACCGTGGCGCCGCCGTCGAGCAGCTCGATGGCCGCCTTCACCTGGTGCTCGCCCACCTTGATCTCGGCAGCGAGCTGGCGAATGATTTTCTGCATGTCTGGATGACGTCCCTGTCATGCACGCCCGGCAAGACCGGCGTGCTTGGCGAATAAAGCGTGGAAGTTTGCCATAGGGCCGGGAGCCGCCCGCCAGCGGCAACCCGCACAATCGATGCGGTGCCGACCCCTCATCCTCCCCCTTCGAGCCGCCCCGCTTCGGCCCTCGGGAAACTGCTGCGCGGCCTGTTGGCCGTGTGCCTGGTTCCCTTGCTGCTGTTCGAGGAATGGGGATGGGTGCCGCTCGCCGCCCTCGCCGCTCGCCTGGCGCGCCTGCCGCTCTGGAGCCGGGTCGAGAACTGGCTTCGCGGGCTGCCGCCGTGGGCCGCGTTGCTGGCCTTCCTGCTCCCGGTGCTGCTGCTGCTGCCGGTCAAGGTGCTGGCTCTCTTCCTGTTCGGCCGTGGCCACGCGGCCAGCGGCGTGACGGTGCTGATCGTCGCCAAGCTGATCGGCACCGCCTTCGTCGCACGCATCTTCCAGTTGGTCGAAGGCGCGCTCATGCGCATCCCGCTGTTCGCGCGCTGGTATCCGCGCTGGAAAAACTGGAAGGACCATGTGCTGGAGCGGGTTCGCGAGAGCCGGCCGTGGCGCGCGGTGCGCGCAATGAACCGTCGGCTTGCCAGGCAATGGCGGCGATGGCGCAAGGAGTGATCGCCTATTTTTACCCGGGTGTATTGCGCTTTTAATTTTACCCGGATAATATATGGCGCATGAACATGCCCCAGGAAACGAGGCGCGCCCTCGCAAGGAAATACAAGGAAACCGTCCGCCCCGCGGGCGTCTTTGCCATCCGCAACACGCTCAGCGGCCGCCTCTACGTGGCCGGCAGTCTCGACGTGGAGGGTGCGATGAACCGCGCCCGCTTCGAACTCGGCCTGCGCTCGCACCGCAACAAGGCGCTGGTTCGCGACTGGACCGCACACGGCGCCGCGAACTTCAGCTTCGAGGTGATCGACCGCATCAAGGAGCGCGACGACCCTGCCTTCGATCGCGCTGCGGAACTCGAGAAACTTCTTGTGCTCTGGCGCGAGGAGCTTCAGTGCCACGGCGACCGGGGCTACGACGCGCCATGAGCATCGATCCGCTGGACCTGTGCCTCAACATCGGCCGCGCCCAGGCCAGCCTGAACCTGAAGCTCCAGGAGCAACTGGGCGCCTTCCATGGCCTCGACTGCGAAGATTTCACGCTGCTCCACCGGCTCCTGGGCGCCGAAGGCGGCTGCATGCCGGCGGCCGACCTTGCGCGATCCCTGGGGTTGCCGATGTCGGCGCTGATTCGCAAAATGGTCCTGCTAGAAAAATCGGGCCTGGCCGAACGCACGGCCGGTGCGAATGGAAACGGCCGCCACGCGGCCATTCGCCCCGGTGGCAGAAAACTGATGCAAGCTGCCGTCACGACCGCCGAGGCCCTCTGCGCCGAAGCGGTGAAATCGCTGGCGCCCGAAAGCCTGCCGCAACTCAACGCTGCGCTCCTTGCGCTTTGCCATGGCGCGCCGCACGACCGAGCCGATCAACAGGTAGATTACGCACCTTTTCGACCGGCCTGAAGAACATAGAAATACATGCCACCCGACACACAACCCGGCAACCTGATTGTCTTCGCCGCCTTCAAGCGCATCGCCCAGGGAAGCACCGCCGAGGTGCTCGCTCAGTTGCGTGGCCGCACGGACGACACGCCCTACCTGGTGTTCGACGAACAGACCGGTGAACAGCGCGACTTCGACGTGCACGGCCGGGCCGGCGGCGTGGTGCCTGCGGCCAGCGCCGACGCCCTCGAAGAAACCCCGCGCGGCGTGGGACGCCCGAAGCTCGGCGTGGTCGCGCGCGAAGTCACGCTGCTGCCGCGCCATTGGGACTGGCTCAACCGCCAACCCGGCGGCGCCTCGGTCGCGCTGCGGCGGCTGGTCCAGGAAGCGAGCCGCGTCAATGCCGACCGCGATGGCGTTCGCGCATCGCGCGAAGCCACCTACCGCTTCATGACCGCGATCGCCGGCGCCCTGCCCGGCTTCGAGGAAGCCACTCGCGCGCTGTTCGCCGGCGAGCGCGACCGCTTCGAGGGGTTGATCGAATCCTGGCCCCCGGACCTGCGCACCCACCTTCAAAAATTGTCCGCCGCCGGCTGGAGCACCCCCGCATGAGAGCAACCTCCGAGACCGCAGCCACTGGCCAGCCTGCCCAAGCCACCCTGCGCGGCACGCCGGCCGCACCCGTGGGCGCACAGCGCGCGCTGTGGAAGACCTTCCTGTTCTTTCTTGCGCCGATGCTGCTCAGCAACATCCTGCAGTCGCTCTCCGGCACCATCAACAACATCTACATCGGCCAGATGATCGGCGTCGGCGCGCTGGCGGCCGTGTCGAGCTTCTTTCCGGTGATGTTCTTCTTCATCGCCTTCGTCATCGGGCTGGGCGCCGGTGCCTCGGTGCTGATCGGCCAAGCCTGGGGCGCACGCGATGTCGGCAAGGCCAAGGCCATCGCAGGCACCACGTTGTCCGTCGGCATGCTGCTCGGGCTGGCGGTGGCCGTGTTCGGTGGCGCGTTCACCACGCCGCTGCTGGCGTTCCTGGGCACGCCGCCCGACGTGCTGGCCGATTCCACGCGCTATGCCCGCATCATGCTGATCGCCATGCCGGGGCTGTTCGTGTTCCTGCTGTCCACCGCCATGCTGCGCGGGGTCGGCGACACGGTCACGCCGCTGCTCACGCTGATCTTCTCGACCGCGGCGGGCCTCATCGTCACGCCGGCGCTCATCCGCGGCTGGGGTGGCCTGCCGCAACTCGGTGTTGCAAGCGGCGCCTGGGCCACGGTGGTGGGCTTCGTGGCATCGACCCTGTGGCTGGGCTGGCGCCTGCGCCGCCGCGGCAGTCCGCTGGCGCCCGATGCCGAGCTCTTCCGCCACCTGCGCATCGACCCGAAGCTCTTGAAGGCGGTGCTCAAGGTGGGCGTGCCGACCGGCGTGCAGATGATCGTGGTCGCGCTCTCCGAAGTGGCCCTGCTCTCGCTGGTCAACAGCTACGGCTCCAGCGCCACGGCGGCCTACGGTGCGGTGAACCAGGTGGTGGCCTACGTGCAGTTTCCGGCCATTTCGATCGCCATCACGGCATCGATCCTTGGCGCGCAAGCCATCGGCGCAGGCCGTGCGGACCGGCTGGGCGCCATCGCCAAGACGGCGCTGCTGATGAACCTGGCGCTCACCGGCGGACTGGTGCTGCTGGGCTACCTGTTCTCACGGCACCTCATGGGATTTTTCATCACCAGTGCGCCGGTGATCGAGGTGGCGCAGTCGCTGCTGCACATCATGCTGTGGAGCCTCGTCATCTTCGGCATGGCCTCGGCGCTCTCGGGGATCATGCGGGCCAGCGGTTCGGTGCTGGTGCCCACGGCCATCTCGATTCTTTGCCTGATCGGCATCGAGGTGCCCGTGGCCTGGTTCATGAGCCATCGCATCGGGCTGGACGGCATCTGGTATGCCTACCCCGTGACCTTCGGGGCGATGCTGCTCTTGCAGACCGCCTACTACCGCCTGGTGTGGCGCAAGAAGGCGATCCGGCGGATGGTGTAGCCGGCGCGGCGGCGGATCATTCGCCGTCGAAGGCCCGCTTCACCTCCGCGATGTCGAGCTTGACCATCTTCATCATCGCCTGCATGGCACGCGCGGCCTTGGCCGGGTCCTTGTCCTGGAACATGCGCAGGATTGGCATGGGCGCAACCTGCCACGAGACGCCGTAGCGGTCGGTGAGCCAGCCGCACTGTACGGGCTGGCCGCCGCCTTCGAGCAGCTTGTCCCAGTAGCTGTCGACCTCGGCCTGCGTCTCGCACCGGACGAGCATCGAGATGGCCGGGGTGAACTTGTACTGCGGGCCGCCGTTGAGCACCATGAACTCCTGCCCGTCGAGCTCGAACATTGCGGTGAGCAGCGAACCCTTCAGGCTGGGGTTCTCGTCGCCCCAGAGCTGTTTGTCGGTCATGCGCGAGTTCGGAAAGATGCCGGTGTAGAACTTCAGCGCGTCTTCGCCGTTGCCGTCGAACCAGAGGCAGGGAACAATCTTCTGCATGGGATCTCCTGGGTGTTTAATGATGAACCTGAAGGTTCAGTATCAAGGCGGCATGCCGTGCCTGTCAACCCGCGGGGCCCCTGTCAGGAGGAAGTTTTCATGGGCGCGGGGGGCCTGCCGCCGATCATCAGCCACGCGCTCAGCGCACTGAGCACGGCCAGACCGGCGCTCAACAGCATCACCCAGCGGAACCCCGCGACGAAGGATTCGGCGACGGCGCGCTTCAAGGCCGCGGCCGTGGCCGGGTCCGCGCCGGGCGGCAGCGCGGCACCCGCGAGCTTGCTGCGCTCGCCCTCCAGAAACGACGAGACCTCGGCCGAGGCGCCCATGCCGCGCAGGCTCTCGGCCAACGCGGCGTCGAAGGCCCAGGCCATGACCACGCCGAACACCGCGATGGCCAGCACCGCGGCCGCGCGCGACACGGCGTTGTTGACGCCCGACGCCACGCCCGCCTGTTCAGGCCCGACGGCATTCATCACCGTGGTGGTGAGCGGCGCCACAGTCACGGTCATGCCGAAGCCGAGCACCACCACGGCGGGAAAGAAGCCTGTCCAGTAGCTCGCGCCGACACCCGGCACAGCGAACAATGCAAAACCCACCGCCGCAATCGCGGGGCCGATCACCAGCGGAAGCCGCGGCCCGAAGCGGTCGACCAGCTGGCCCGCCCAGCCCGAGAGCGCGAACATGATGAGGATGAACGGCAGCAGTGCGGCGCCGGCCACGGTGGCCGAGTAGCCCTGCACCTGGATCAGGTTGAGCGGAAAGAAATACAGGCCCCCACCCAGCGCCGCATACAGCAGCAGGGTCAGCAGGTTGGCGCCACTGAAGTTGCCGATGTGCAGCAGCGCCAGCGGCAGCATCGGCGTGCGCGCCTTGCGCTCGGCGGCAATGAAGCCCGCGCTGCCGGCGATGCCGATGGCCAGCGCCGCCAGCACGGCGGGTGAGTTCCAGTGCTGCGTGGGCGCCTCGATGAATGCATAGACGATGCCACCGAGGCCGGCGGTGGCCAGCAGTGCGCCGGCAAAGTCGAGGCCGCCGCTGGCCGACGAGCCGCGGCTTTCGGGCACGTGGCGCCACACGATCCACATCACGAGCAAGGCCATCGGCACGTTGATGAGAAAGGCCCAGGCCCATGAGAAATGGTCGACCAGGAAACCGCCGAGCACCGGACCCGCTGCCGCCGTGATGCCGCTGAACCCCGACCAGGTGCCGATCGCCTTGCCGCGCTCCTTCTCGGGAAATGCGGCGCTGATGAGCGCGAGGCTGCCGGGCACCAGCAAGGCGCCGCCGATCCCCTGCGCGGCCCGCGCGGCAATCAGCTGCTGCACATTGGCCGAGAGCCCGCACGCCACCGAGGCGATGGCGAAGATGCCGACGCCGATCGCGAAGATGCGGCGCCGGCCGAAGTGGTCGCCGAGGGCGCCGCCCACCAGCAGCAGCGCCGCCAGCAGCAAGGCATAGCTCTCGACCACCCACTGCGCCTGGAACGCCGTCGCGCGAAGGTCGGCCTGGATGGCGGGCAGCGCCACGTTGACGACCGTCCCGTCGATGAAAGCCATGCTCGAACCGACGATGGCCGCGGCCAGCACCCAGGGCTTGGAGGCATCGGGACAGGCGCTCTCCTGCGGCCCGGTGCCGTGCAGGATCAACGTGTCGTCACAGGGCGCCTTTCCGATCTGTGCCATGGTGATCTCCGATCTTTTCGACGGCGGACTTGCCGGAAGAAGAAAGAATCAGGGCGGGCACGCGGTCGCCGCCGGATTGGCCCGCGCCGCGTTCACGCTGCGCGCGATGGCCGCCGCCGCCGTCCCCGTGACGCGCTGCGCGCCTTCCGCCACGGCATCGATGCCGCTCGCAACCGGTTCGCCCACGTTCAGCTGGCACACCAGGGTGCGCGTCTCGTCGGATCGCCGCAGCGTCCAGCTGAAGCCCGCGTCCACCCTGCCCCCATCGACCGCATCGAACTGGCGCACCTGAACCGCGATGCGCCACACGGGCTGCGACGTCTGCCGTCCGCCCTTGGTCACATCGAGCGCACCGAGCCGCGCCGCGATGCCGCTGGCCAGCGCGTCCCGCAGTTCGTTCTCGAACGACGCGGCCCAGCGGTGCTGCTCGAGCACGTCCACCTGCACGCCGCCGTTGGCCTTGCCGACCACCATCTGCGGCCTCGCGAGCCGCTCGGGCACGGCCACCGGCGCCAGCTCGATGTAGACCGGTGCGGCGCTGCCGAGGGTCGATGGCGCGGCTTCGGCGGCCGGCACCGGGCTGGAAAGCGTGTAGTAGCTGTCGGGCTTGCTCGCGCAGCCGGCCAGGACAAGCAGCGCTGCCGCGGCTGCGGCTGCGCCGGGCAGGAACGGTGTCATCTTCTTCATTTCTTGTCGTCCGGTTTGCCGCGCAGCAGCGACTCGGGATGGCGTTCGAGGTAGTCGGTCAGCACGCGCACCGAACCCGCCGCGCGCGTCAACTCGCGCAGCGTCTGGCGCATGTCCTGCTGCAGCGGCGAATCGTCGGCCAGCGTGCGCTCGGCGCTGTTGACGGTCTTGCGCACGTCCTTCATGGCGGCGGTGAGCTCGGGCGTCACGTCGGTGTTGATGCGGGTCACTGCCTGCTCGGTGCTGGCCAGCGTCTTGTTGAGGGCCGCGAGCGTGGTGCGCAGGTCGGCGGCAATCTGCTCGTAGGGCACCTTGTTGAGCTTGCTGGCAATTTCCTGCACCTGCGACTGGATCTCGTCCAGGCTGTTGGCCACGGTGGGCAGCTCGATCGGGTTCTTCTCGAGATTGATCTTCGCGGGCGGCGCCTTGGGGAAGAAGTCGAGCGCGACATAGACCGAGCCGGTCAGCAGGTTGCCATTGCGCAGCTGCGCGCGCAGGCCCTTCTCGGTCAGGAAGCGCAGGCGCTCCTGCTGCGTTGCACGCGACTCCTCCCCGGTTTCGCCCGCGCGCCGGCGCAGCCGGTCGGGATACACCGTCACCAGCACCGGCATGCGGAACTCGCGCTCGGCGCGATCGAACTCCACGCCGATCGACTTGACCTCGCCGATCACCACGCCGCGGAAGTCGACCGGCGCTCCCGGCGAGAGGCCGCGCAGCGACTGGTTGAAGTACATGAGCAGCGTTTGCGGCGGACCGTCGGGCTCCTTCATGGCCGAGGTCTCGTCTTCCGCCAGCGTGAAGGCCGTGTTCTCCTTCGCGAGCGGCCCCATGGCGTCGTCGGGCGCCTTGAAGGCAATGCCGCCGAGCAGGATGGTGGCGAGCGATTGCGTGCGCAGCGTGAAGCCGCTGGCGCTCAGCTGCGCATCGATGCCGCTGGCCTGCCAGAAGCGCGTGTTGACGCCCACGAACTTGTCGTACGGCGCGTTGACGAAGATGCGCAGCGTCACGCCGCGGCCGTCGCCGTCGAGCTCATAGGCCGCCACCTGGCCGACCTTGATGCGCCGGAAGTACACGGGCGAACCCACGTCGAGCGAACCGATGTCCGTGGCACGCACCAGGAACTGCTGGCCCGAGGCGTCGCGCGTGACGATCGGCGGCACCTCCAGCCCCTTGAACTCGCTCGCGGTCTCCTGCGACACGCCCGCATCGGCACCGATGTAGGCGCCCGAGAGCAAGGTGCCCAGGCCGGAGATGCCGGAGGTGTCCAGGCGCGGCCGCACCACCCAGAAGCGCGAGTCCTCGGCGGTGAATCCCTCGGCCTCCTTGCTGAGCTGCACCAGCACGCGCACGTGCGAGCGGTCGCGTGCCAGCCGCAGGCTCTGCACCGTGCCGATCTGCACGTCCTTGTACTTGACGGCGGTCTTGTTGGCCTCCAGGCCTTCGGCGGTCTCGAAGGTCAGCACGATCTCGGGGCCGCGCGCCATCAGGATCCGCACGACCAGCATCACGCCCACGAGCGCGGCGACGATGGGAATGAGCCAGATCAGCGAAGGCAGCCACTGGCGCCGGCGCACCACGCGCGGCGGAGGCAGCCCCGCCGGGGCCGGTTTGTCATCGGGTCTGGCTTCTTCGTCACTCATGCTGGCTTTTCTTCCCTGTTGCCATGTGGCTGTTGCTCGCGTTTGCTCTCACCTTCGGCCTCCTGCTCTTGCCTGCTGTCCCATGTGAGCCGCGGATCGAAGCTCAGTGATGCGAGCATGGTCAGCACCACCACCGATCCGAATGCCGCAATGCCCACGCCCGCGTTGATGACCGCGAAACCCTGGATCTGCACCAGCCCGGTGAGCAGCGACACCACGAACACGTCGAGCATCGACCAGCGGCCGATGATCTCGATGATGTGATAGAGCCTGGCGCGCTCGGGCCGGCGCCAGCGGCTTGCGCGCTGCGCCAGCAAGGCAAGCAGGATCAATACCGTGAGCTTGAACAGCGGCACCAGGAAGCTCGCGATGAAGATGATGGCCGCTAGCCCGTAGGCGCCCGAGACCCAGAAATAGATCACGCCGCTCAGGATGGTGTCGTACTGCGCGCCGAACAGCGTGCGCGTGATCATCACCGGCAGCAGGTTGGCCGGGATGTACATGATGCAGGCCGCGATCAGGAAGGCCCAGGTGCGGCTCAGGCTGTAGGGCTTGCGCGTGTACAGGTGCGTGCCGCAGCGGCCGCATGGTTCACCCTCCTGTGCATCACGCCAGACGGCATCGCAATGCGGGCAGGCCAGGAGGCCGAGCGAGGCGGCGGTGGCCACCGGCGCTTCGTCTTCATCGCCTTCTGCCGGAAGCAAGGGGCCGATCACGCGGTCTCCTCCGCGGGCTCGCCGGGCGGCCGGAAGGTCATTTCCCAGAAGGCGTTGGGATTGAACGAGAGCACGGCCGTCAGCATGACGGTCAGCGCCACGAAGGCCCAGAGCGCCGGGCCGGCCACCACCGTGGCCATGCTCGACAGCTTGACGATGGCCACCAGCACGCCGAGCAGGAACACCTCGATCATTCCCCAGGGCCGCAGCATCTGCATGGCGCGCACCAGGATGGCGAAGCCGGCGGGCCGGTGCTCGCGCTGGAGCGGAACCAGCAGGTAGGCCAGGATGCACAGTTGCAGCAGCGGAAAAAGAAGCGTCGTTGCCAGCACCAGCAGCGCGACGATCGACATGCCCTCGGCGCTCAGCACCGCCACCGCGCCCGCGAGCGTGGTCTGGCTGCGCAGGCCCTGGAGCTCGATCTCGACGATCGGAAACAGGTTGGCAATGGCGAACATGATCAGGCACGCCACGGTGAGTGGCAGGATGCGGCGGTGCTGGTCCCCGGGGTGGCGATAGAGCTCGGTGCCGCAGCGGGCGCAGCGCGACACCTCGCGCGGCTGCAGGGGCGCACGGCTGAAGACCGCATCGCAGCCCGGGCAAACCACGGTATCAGGTACTTCCGTCATGGGGCCGTACCCTAACCTATTCAGCCGTGCGGCCCTGTCGTCTTCAGCCGCAGGCTGCTGAAAACCGCCGCCACGCCCGCACAGCACGCCGCCAGCACCAGCGCGACCACCGGCCCGCGGCCGCCGTGCGGCGTCCAGATGCTGAACACGCCCGCCAGCACCACCGCCCCCAGCGTCTGCCCCGTGAGGCGCGCCGTGCCCAGCATGCCGCTGGCTGCACCGCTGCGGTGCGCGGGCGGCGAGGTCACGATGGTGTGGTTGTTCGGCGACTGGAACAGCCCGAAGCCGAGGCCGCACAGCGCCATGCGCCAGGCGATGTCGGCATTGCCCGGCTGCGCCGGCAGCGCAGCCAGCAAACCCAGGCCGAGCGCCAGCAGGCCGAGCCCGATGCCGCCGAGCAGCCCGTCCGGGTAGCGCCCGATCAGCCGGCCCGCGACAGGCGCCATGGCCACGATGGCGAGCGGCCAGGCGGTGATGAGCAGCCCGGCCTCGATGTGGCTGCGGCCATACACCTCCAGCAGCAGGAAAGGCAGCGCGATATAGGCCAGCATCTGCGCGCAGAACGCGGCCACCGACGTGCCCATGGACAGCGCGAACACCGGAATGCGCAGCAGGTCGATGGGAAAGAGCGGCACCGCCAGGCTGCGCTGCCGACGGATATAGACCACGCCCACCGCCACGCCGGCCAGCAGGATCGCCCAGGCCATGGGCGACGGCGCGCCGCCCTCGCGCACGCCGAGCCGGTCGACGCCCAGGAACACCAGCGAGAACATCAGCACGTTCAGCGCCACGTCGAGGGGCGAGAACCGCAGCCCTGCTGCGGGCGCCACGCGGTTGAACGGCAGCGCCTTCATGCCCAGCACGAAGACGAGCAGCCCGAGCGGCACGTTGATCGCGAACAGCCACGGCCACGACGCCACCGAGAGGATGGCCGCGGCCACGGATGGGCCCGCCACCGACGAGGTGGCCACCACCATCGAGTTGATGGCCATGCCGCGCCCCAGCAAGGCCGACGGGAAGGTCAGCCGCACCAGCGCCGCGTTCACGCTCATGATGCCCGCCGCACCCAGGCCCTGGAAGGTGCGCGCGACGATCAGCGTGCCGAGCGAATCGGCAAAGGTGGCGCCGAGCGACGACACGGTGAACACCGCCATGCCCACCAGGTAGACCCGCCGATAGCCCACCAGGTCGCCCAGCGAGGCGAGCGGCAGCAGCATGACCAGGGTGGCGATCTGGTAGGCGTTGACCACCCAGATGGCGTGCGACGGACTGGCCTGCAGTTCCCGCGCGATGCCGGGCAGCGCGAGGTTCACGATGGTGCCGTCGAGCACCGCCACCATGATGCCCAGGATGATGACCAGCATCGCGCGGCGGCGCGCGGAGGGTTCCAGCCCGTCGACCGGCTGCAAGGCGTCGATGCTTCCGGGCGCCGCGGCTTCGGCGCCTGCGCGTGCGGTGTTCAAGCTTCCTGTGCCCCTTGCGTATGTGCCGTGGGCTTGCCTGTCGCGAAGGGAGCGATGGAAGAGAGCAGGCCCGGCAGCAAGGCCATCCTGAAGAACGGGGAAGAACGCATCGGACCGATTGTCGCCAAGGCCGGCAACCGGTGCAGGCGTGGGGTCGGCGGCCGGCTGTTGCTAATTCTGGTCGAAGAGTACGACCTTGGTATTCACGCCATTCACCTCATTCACGTCGACGCGTGCCTACCCCGCGCGAGACGGGGCCGCCCGCCAGGGGCAGCAGCAGTCTTGCCGGCATGGCTCTCGGCCCTTGTCTGCAGCTGCCTGTTGCGAGCCTCGATGGCCAGTGCCTTGGCTTGCTCGTAGCCATGGACCATCACGGAAAAGCCCGAGCTCATCTGTTTGTCTCCCACCCGCGTGGTCGCAATCCATCGCCGCGCACGCCCCTTCTTGTCGGTCAACAACGCAACGCCGGCGAGGCCCGACGTGTTGGTGGACAGGAGCGTGGCGCCGCGCGCAACAGCTTGGGGCAGCGTCTCCGGCGGGAGCGGCGGCGCGGCCCTGACAAGGGGCTCCCCCGGATGGATCCGCCGCAGGCCCGTCATCTGCTGCAGCTGCTTCTGGCGTTCGGCGATGGCAAGCAGCTTGGCCTCGACGGGACCGAAGCGGGCGACGCCAAAATACTTGCTGACGTGATTGCCCGTTCCCAGGTGTGTCTGCGCGATCCAGCCTGTGGGCTCGCCTTGCGCATCGCGCATGCAGCTCACACCGGGGATGCCCGACTTGTTGTTGCGCCGAACCTTTTCGGCGAGGCTCTGCCGCGACACGGGCGGGTGCTCTCTCACCATCTCGTCGCGCCAGGCCTGCGCCCGGAGAAGCGCTTCTTTTTCACCGCCGTAGATGCTGAAGCTGAACGACTTGTACAGGCAGACGCCCTCGCGCACGAGGCTGACAGCCCAGCTCCTGCCGTCGCTGCCGAGGCTGAGGCCGTACATGGCGGCCGCATGGAACACCCGGCCGCGGCTTTTTCGTGCGGCGGGCGCTTGTTGCGGCGGCGTGGTCGTGCTGCCGTCGCGTTCGTCGGATTTGCGGCCCGTGCCGCGTTCGCTCTTTGCCATGTCCGTTTTTGCATCCATGAGCTCCCGATGGCGGCAGCTACAGGCCCGGATTCTGGGAGCGGCAAAGGCGAAGAAATGTCAAGGAATCTCAGGCCGCGCAGCTTCCTTTTGAAAGCGATGCATATGTCACACGCAGGCCGGTTGCACTGCATCGTTGGTGTCTCGCCGAGGCGATCGGCGGCGGTTCGTCCCCTACCATGGCGAAGGCAGCCGTGACCTCATGCACTCCTGCGTGAGGCTGCCCCTTCCACCCGCCAGGACCTCCCCCTGGCGGGTTTTTTTACGGCTCCGCTCAGTACAGGCTGGCCCGCTGCCGCGCCGGCAACTCGCGGTCGTAGGCCGCGCCGTCGAAGGCTGCATCGGTCAGCGCCGACAGGATGGCGCCAGGCGTGGGCACCTCCCGCCGCACGCCTTCGGGCAACGGCGCCCAGAGCTTCGAGCGCTGGATCGCGCGGGCGCACTGGAAGTACACAGTCTCCACCTCGATCTCGATCACGCACTGCGGCGGCTTGCCATCGACCGCGAAGCGCGCGAGCAGTTCTGGTGCCACCGTGATGCGCGCGCTTCCGTTCACGCGCAAGGTCTCGCCCACGCCGGGAATCAGGAACAGCAGCGCCACGCGCGGATCGGCCAGGATGTTGCGCAGGCTGTCGATGCGGTTGTTGCCGCGTCGCTCCGGCAGCAGCAAGGTCTTCTCGTCCTGCACCGCAACGAATCCCGGTGCATCGCCGCGCGGCGATGCATCGAGCCCGCCCGGGCCGGTTGTGGCGAGCACCGCAAATGGCGATGCGGCGATCAATGCCTGGTAGCTCGGGTGCAGGTAGGGCACCTCCTTCTTGAGCGAAGCTTCGCCAGGCTGGCCGAATAGCGCTTCGAGCTGCGCGATGGTCTGGATGGCATGGGTCATGGGAGGCTCATTGTTCGTCTAGAAAAGCGAAGCCATGCCGTTCGGGCGGGCGCCTTCGATGTCGAGCATGCGCAGTTTCGTCAGTGCGCCGCCGCCCGCCGAAAAGCCGCCGGGCTTGTTGCCCGCGGCCAGCACGCGGTGGCATGGCACCACGGGCGCAAAGGGGTTGTGGCCCATGGCCTGCCCGACCGCGCGCGACAAGCCCTTGTCGCCGAGCTCGGCCGCGATGTCGCCGTAGGTGCGCGTCTGGCCGGGCGGAATGCGCCGCGCGATCGCGTAGATGCGCTGGTGAAACTCCGACACGCGGCTCATGTCGAGCACGATGTGGCAGAGGTCGTCGGATGCGCCGTTCAGCAGGCCCTGGATGGCCGCGATGGCCTGCCGTGCGATTTCGGGCGGCGCCGACTCGGCCAGGTCCGCAAAGCGGCGGCGCATGCGGGCGCGCGTGGCGGCCTCGCCGTTGTCCTCGGGCAGTTGCACGCCCATGAGTCCGCGCGGCCCCCAGGCCAGGGCGCAGGTGCCTATCGCGGTGTCGAACAGCGCAAAGCCGGATTCCGCCGAGATGGCTGCATTCATCGTGCCATTGTGGGCCAGCCGCTAGATCTTCTCGGCCGGCAGGGTTGGCGGCACAAGGTGGCGCTCGAGCAGCACGGCCACGTGCACCGCCTCGCGCGCTGCGCCATCCGCGATCTGGTGGCGGCAGCTGGTGCCGTCGGCCACCACGATGGCTTCGGGCCGGGCGCGGATCGCCGGCAGCAGGCTGGCCTCGGCCATCTGCATCGAGACCTCGATGTGGCTCGCCTCGTAGCCGAAGCTGCCCGCCATGCCGCAGCAAGAGCTCTCGATCAGTTCCGGCTCGGCGCCTGGAATGAGCTTCAGCACCTCCAGCACCGGGCTCACGGCGCCGAAGGCCTTCTGGTGGCAATGGCCGTGCAGCAGGATCGGCGCCGTGGCCGGCGTGAGCGCGAGCTTGAAGCGGCCGGCCTTCATTTCGCGTGCGATGAATTCCTCGAACAGCAAGGCTTGCCTGCCCACCGTCTCGGCCTTCTTGCCGAAGCCCATCACCAGGGTTTCGTCGCGCAGCGTGAGCAGGCACGAGGGCTCGAGCCCGACGATGGGAATGCCCGCCTCGGCCAGCGGCCGCAGCGCATCGATCAATGTCTCGGCGCGGCGCCTGGCCTCTTCCACCATGCCGCTGGCCAGGAAGGTGCGGCCGCAGCAGTGGTGGCCGCCGCGCTTCTCGACCGTGTGCAGCGTGTAGCCCGCGGCCTTGAGCACGTGGGCCGCGGCCAGCGCGTTCTCGCCTTCGAAGGTGCCGTTGAAGGTGTCGACGAACATCACCGCGGCCTTGCCGCCGCTGGCCTGCACCGACAGCACGGCTTCGCGGCTCGCGAACATGCCGTGCAGGTCGGCCTTGGCGCGCCAGAAGGTGTCGGAGCGCCATTCGGGCAGCGACCGGCGCGCGGAAAACCCCAGCAGCTTTTCGCCCAGCCACGCGGCGCCCGGCACGGTGTTGCGCAGGTTCAGCAGCCACGGCACGCGGCTCGCACGGTGTGCGTAGTCCGGCATGTAGGCCACCAGCTTGTCCTTCAGCGTATGGCCGTGGCGCTTCTTGTAGTGATCGAGAAACTCGATCTTCATCTTCGCCATGTCCACGCCCGTCGGGCAGTCGCGCTTGCAGCCCTTGCAGCCGACGCACAGGTCCATGGTGTCGTGCATTTCCTGGCTGGTGAAGGCGTCGGCGCCGAGCTGGCCCGAGAGCGCGAGCCGCAGCGTGTTGGCGCGTCCGCGCGTCAGGTGCTGCTCGTCGCGCGTCACGCGGTAGCTGGGGCACATGGTGCCGGCATCGAACTTGCGGCAGTGGCCGTTGTTGTTGCACATCTCCACGGCCTTGGCGAGGCCGCCGGTGCTGTCGCCGCCGGTGCCCGGCGCCGTGGTTGCTTCGGTCACGGGATCGGCATTGACGTTCCAGGCCGACCAGTCGAGCACGGGCTTGAGCTCGATGCGCCGATAAGGCCTGGGCGCGGTGGGCGGCGCAAACCGGAACAGCGAAGCGTCGTCCATGCGCGGCGTGTCGACGATCTTGCCGGGGTTGAACAGGTTGGCCGGATCGAGCTTCTGCTTGATGGCGCGAAAGGCCTCGTTGATGGCCGGGCCGAACTGCCACTCGATCCATTCGCCTCGGCACAGGCCGTCGCCATGCTCGCCGCTGAAAGCGCCCTTGTACTTGCGCACCAGGGCCGCGGCCTCTTCCGCAATGGCGCGCATCTTGGCGCCGCCGTCCGCGCGCATGTCCAGGATCGGCCGCACATGCAGCGTGCCGACAGAGGCATGCGCATACCAGGTGCCGCGGCTGCCGTACTTCGCAAACACTTCGGTCAGCGCGTCGGTGTATTCGGCCAGGTGCTCGAGCGGCACGGCGCAGTCCTCGATGAAGCTCACCGGCTTGCCGTCGCCTTTCAGGCTCATCATGATGTTGAGGCCGGCCTTGCGCACTTCCCACAGGTTCTTCTGGCGCGCGTCGTCGGGCATTTCGACCACGCTGCCGGGCAGGCCCAGGTCGCCCATCAGCTCGACCACCTGCCTGAGGCGCGGCAGCAGCGCCGCCTTGTCGGCGCCGGCAAACTCGACCAGCAAGATGGCCGCCGGCTTGCCGATCAGCGCGGTCTCCACGGTCGGCTTGAACGCCGGGTTGGCCAGGCTCAGCTCGATCATCGTGCGGTCGACCAGTTCCACCGCCGTGGGGCCGAGCCTCACGATGTGCTGCGCCGCGTCCATGGCCGAGTGGAAGGTCGGGAAGTTCACGATCCCCAGCACCTTGGCGCGCGGCAGCGGCGCGAGCTTGAGCGTGAGGCTCCGGGTGTAGGCCAGGGTGCCTTCGGCGCCCACCAGGAGGTGCGCGAGGTTCACGCTGCCGTCGGCGGTGTAGGGCTTCTCGCTCTGGTTGTCGAAGATGTCGAGGTTGTAGCCCGCCACGCGGCGCAGCACCTTGGGCCAGTGCGCGCGGATCTGCTCGCGGTGCTCGACCGCGAGCCCGTGCACGAACTTCGCGATGCCGGCCGCACGCGCGTCCAGCGTGGCCTCCGGACCGAACTTCACCAGCTCGCCGCTCGAGAGCCAGGCGCTCGCGCCCAGCACGTTGTGCACCATGTTGCCGTAGGCGATGGAGCGCGAGCCGCAGGAGTTGTTGCCTGCCATGCCGCCCAGCGTGGCTTGCGCGCTGGTCGACACATCGACCGGAAACCACAGGCCGTGCGGCCTGAGCTGCGCGTTCAGGTGGTCGAGCACCAGGCCGGGCTCGACGGTGGCGGTGCCCTCCTCCAGGTTCACGTCGAGCACGCGCCGGAAGTGCTTGCTGTTGTCGATCACCAGCGCCGCGCCCGTGGTCTGGCCGCACTGGCTGGTGCCGCCGCCGCGCGCGAGCACCGGCACCTTCAGGTCGCGCGCAATGTCGATGGCGGTAGCGATGTCGTTTTCATTCGTCGGCACGAAGGCGCCCACCGGCACGATCTGGTAGATCGACGCATCGGTGGCATAGCGCCCACGCGAGCCGGCGTCGAACAGCACCTCGCCTTGGGTTTCCGCGCGCAGCCGCCGCGCCAGCGCCTCGCAGGTGTCGTTGGGTGGAAGAACAGTTCCGGCGGGCTGGATGTGGCTGGCGGGATCGACGCGCATGGGAATGTGGGCTCAGCTCGCCTTGTGGGCTTGGGGATAGATTTCGCCGGCGCGCAGCAGCGCCAGCACGGTGTCTCGCTTGCGGATGAGGTGCGCGACCAGCAACTTGCGCATGGCCGGCGCATCGCGCGCGGCCAGAGCCTGGATCATCTGCTCGTGCTCCTCGACCGCGTGCTTCCACTTGGCCTCGTCCTGGTTGGTGCGAAAGCGCAGCGACTGCACGCGCGCATTGATCGAGCGGTAGGTGCTGGCCAGCACCGGATTGCCCGCGGCCTCGTTGATGGCGGTGTGGATGCGCGCGTTGAGGCGGTAGTAGCCCGAGAGATCGCGCCGCGCGAAGCAGGCCATCATTTCGTAGTGCAGCGCGCGCACCTCGGCCAGTTCTTCATCGGTGATGCGCTTGGCCGCCAGCTCGCCCGACATGCCTTCGAGCATGGCCAGCACCTCGAAGGTGTCGAGCACATCGGCCTCGGTGAGCTTCACCGCCACCGCGCCACGGTTGGGCAGCAGGTCGACCAGCCCTTCGGCCGCCAGGAGCTTGATGGCTTCTCGCAGCGGCGTGCGCGACACGCGCAGCTGAAGGCACAGCTCGCGCTCGTTGAGCTTGGCGCCCGGGGCGATCTGCCCTTCGACCAGCATCGTGCGCAAGCGCGCCGCCACCTGGTCGTGCAGCGCGAGGCGCGAGATCTCGATGATTTCTGCAGTCATGTCTGTTTCCCTCGAATGCATTTTGAATGCAAAAACGAGCATCAACAATGCTTGAACATACGGGTAAACCATCATGTTGTTATCGCTTTTGAATGCAAAACTGAATGCGAAAGGACAGTCCATGCTGCAACTCGACATCCATCCCACCGGCCGCCACTTCCTGCAGATTCCCGGGCCCAGCCCGGTGCCCGACCGCATCCTGCGGGCCATGAGCCTGCCGACCATCGATCACCGCGGGCCCGAGTTCGGCACCCTGGGCCTGAAGGTCCTCGGCGGCATCAGGCAGGTCTTCAAGACCAGGCATCCGGTCGCGATCTACCCCGCGTCCGGCACCGGTGCATGGGAAGCCGCACTCGCCAACACGTTGAGCCCGGGCGACCATGTGCTGATGTACGAGACGGGCCACTTCGCATCGCTGTGGCAAAAGATGGCCACGCGCCTGGGCCTTTCGACCGAATTCCTGGCCTGGTCCGGCAAGGACGAGCAGCTGCCCGCCGCGCCCGGCTGGCGCCGCGGCGTGCAGGCCGACCTGATCGAGGCGCGCCTTCGCAAGGACACCGAAAAGAAGATCAAGGCCGTGTGCGTGGTGCACAACGAAACCTCCACCGGCGTCACCTCCGACATCGCCTCGGTGCGCAAGGCCATCGATGCGGTCGGCCACCCGGCGCTGCTCATGGTCGACAGCATCTCGGGCCTCGCGAGCGCCGATTTCCGCCACGACGAATGGGGTGTGGACGTCACCATCAGCGGCTCGCAGAAGGGCCTGATGCTGCCGCCGGGCATCAGCTTCAACGCGCTTTCGCCGCGCGCGCTCGAAGCCTCCAAGAGCGCGAAGCTGCCGCGCGCGTTCTGGGCCTGGGACGAGATCGTGGAGATGAACAAGGACGGCTACTGGCCCTACACGCCCAACACCAACCTGCTCTATGGCCTGTCGGAGTCGCTCGACATGCTGCTGGGCGAAGGGCTGGACAACGTGTTCGCGCGCCACCAGCGCTGGGCCGCCGGCGCGCGCGCGGCGGTCAATGCCTGGGGCCTGCCGATCCAGTGCGCCGACGCCGCCGTGTATTCGCCCGTGCTCACCGGCGTGATCACGCCCGAGGGCGTCGACGCCGATGCGCTGCGCCGCCTCATTCACCAACGCTTCGACCTGTCGCTGGGCACGGGCCTGGGCAAGCTCAAGGGCCGCATGTTCCGCATGGGCCACCTGGGCGACAGCAACGACCTGACGCTGGTGGCCATGGTTGCGGGCGTCGAAATGGGCATGAAGCTCGCGGGCATCAAGCTGGCGGGCAGCGGCGTGCAGGCCGCGATGGACCATTTCGCGAGCCACCCGGCGGCGCCGGTCGGCCTCCAGAAAGCCGCGTAGTCAGTCGCCCGCACCGGCACGCATCGGACCCACCACACCATGGAGACAAAGATGATGCACAGACGTTCGTTGATCCAGGCCGCGGGTGCCGCGGCCGCCACGCTGGGCGTGCCCCGGCTCTTCGCGCAGGAGTGGCCTTCGGGGCCGGTGCGCATCGTGGTGGGCTTTCCACCCGGAGGCGGCACCGATGCGCTCGCGCGCGTGGTGGCGCAGAAGCTCACGACGATGTGGAACCAGCAGGTGATCGTCGAGAACAAGGCCGGCGTGGCCGGGGTGTTGGCGGCCGAATACGTGTCGCAGCAACCCAGCGACGGCAGCACGCTGCTCATGGCGCACATCAACAGCCATGCGCTCGCGCCCAGCCTGCAGCCGAAGCTGCGCTACAGCGTGGAGCGCGACTTCGTGCCGATCGTGCTGGTGGGCGTGACGCCCAACCTGCTGATTGCCAGCCCGGCGCAGAAGGCGCTCACCGTCAACGACATCGTGGCCGCGTGCAAGGCGTCTCCCGGCACGGTGAGCTTCGGTTCCGCCGGCGCGGGATCGGCGCAGCACCTGGCGCTGGAAATGTTCAAGCTTCAGGCCGGCGTCGATGCGATGCATGTGCCCTACAAGGGCAGCGGCCCGCTCCTGGCCGACCTGATGGGCGGACAGATCCAGTACAGCTTCGAGACCATGACCGCGGCCACGCCCCATGTGAAGAGCGGCCGGGTGCTGGCGGTGGCGCAGACCCGGGCCAAACGCGCCAAGGGCCACCCTGGCGTGCCCACGATGCAGGAGCAGGGCTTCGCGGGTTTCGAGGCCACCACCTGGTACGGGCTTGCGGGTCCGGGCAAGCTGCCGGCCAGTGTTGCCGAGAAGGTGAACCGCGACGTCAACACGGTGCTCGCGATGCCCGACGTGCAGGAAAAGCTCGACACCTATGGCGCGGAGGATGGCGGCGGGTCGCAGGACAAGTTCAAGCAGTTCATCTCGACGGAGATCGCCAAGTGGGCGAAGGTGGTGAAGGATGGGAAGGTGCACGTCGAGACTTGACGCGGGGCACTATTGACCGAGGGTCGTTCAGGGCGGCGCTCCCGCCGACGGGGTGCCTTGCTCCGCGAATGTCCCCCGGGGCTGCGCCCCTCCTCCTTTATTTCGCTGCGCAAGGCACCCCGCCAGCGGCAGCGTGATTCAGAGCAATCGTTGATCGGCGGTACACCGGCGCCCTGTGCACGCGCCCTGAAAAAGCAACACTGACAAAATCAGAACAATGAACCGATCCACGACCGCCCTCGCCGAAGCGCTGATCGCTGCGCGTCGCAACAACACGACCCTCGATGCCACACCCTGGACCGACACGCTGCAAGACGCAACCCAAGCCTATGAAGTGCAGGACGCCATCGGTGCCGTGCTCGGCTGGTTCGAGGCAGGCACAGTGCCGGGCTGCTGGAAATCCGGCGGAGGCTCGCGAACCGCAACGCTCACGCACGCGCCGCTGCCTTCGCACGGCGTGCGCACGAGTCCAGCGGACTTCGGTGACCTGACACTCCACACGCCCGGCATCGAGGCAGAAATTGCACTGCGGCTAGGACAGGACGTCACACCCGCCATGGCCGCGACGCTCGGCCAGGAAGACGCGGCTTCGCTGATCGACGCCATGGCGGTCTCGGTGGAGATCGTCGACTCGCGCTGGCAAGACCTGGCCGCCACGCCCGCCTTGCTGCGCCTGGCCGATTCGCAAGTGCACGGCGCGCTGGTGATCGGCGAATGGCAGTCCTATGCGGCCGTCGACTGGGCTTCGCAGCGCTGCGAAACGAAGGTCGGCAATTCGGAAACGGTGGTGCGCGAAGGCACCCATCCGCTGGCCGACCCCGCGTGGTTGCTGCCGATCTGGCTGCGCCACGTCACGCGCCACGGCCAGACCGCGCCGGCCGGCACCGTCGTGACCACGGGTTCTTGGGTCGGCGTGCTGCCCTGCCGCCGCGGCGATCAGGTGACGGCGGAGTTTGCCGGCATCGGCGCGGTGCGCTTGAGGGTGTAACGCCCTCCCCCCACGCCCGAGCACGCCACCAGGAAATCGAGCACCGCGCGCACGCGGGCCGGCAAGGTGCCGGCCTTGCCGATGTACACCGCGTGGATCGGCTCCACCTCGCCCGGATTGAATTCCTCGAGCAGCGGCACGAGCCGTCCCGCGTCGATGTCGTGCTGGATGTGATACAGCGACAGCCGCGCCACCCCCGCGCCGGCAATCGCCAGCTGCCGCAAGGTTTCGCCGTCGCCAGCGCGCACCGGCCCGGCCACGGGCAGCGAAATCATTCGCCCGTCGACACGCAACGGCCAGTCGGGCGTGCTGCGCCGGTAGCTCCAGCCCAGCCGGTTATGGGCCTCCAGTTCCTCGGGCGTGTGCGGCGTGCCGTACCTGGCAAGGTAGGCGGGCGAGGCCACGATGGCCTGGCTGGTCTCGCCGAGGCGCCGCGCCACCAGGTCGGAGGACGGCAGCTGGCCCCAGCGGATCGCGATGTCGGCGCGCTCGTCCATCATGTCGACGACGCGGTCGGTCAGCGCAATGTCCAGCGTGATCTGCGGATGCAACTCAAGGAGGCGCGGCACCAGCGGCACCAGCTTGTGGTGCCCGAATGACACGCTGGCATTGATGCTCACGCGTCCGCGCGGGGAGGCGCCCGCGGCCGCGCAGCGCTCCGCCTCGTCCATGTCGGCAAGCACGCGCGTGCTGCGCTCGTAGAAGTGCAGTCCCTCGGGCGTGAGCTGCAGCTTGCGCGTGGAGCGGTGCACCAGCTGGATGCCCAGACGCAGCTCCAGCCGCGCGACCAGCTTGCTCACGGCCGACGGCGTCACGTCGAGCTGGCGCGCGGCCGCAGAAAAGCCGCCGGCTTCGACGATCTGGACGAAGGCTTCCATTTCGCCTGAGCGGTTGACGTCGATGCGGGGCATGGCGGTTTCTTTCGCTTTATTGTGAGTTCAACTCACAAGTGTCTGTCCAAGCGGCATTCTAGTCATCGATGGTCAAAAGCCGGACCATAGGACCATCATGCCCATCGCTCTCCTCGCCCTCACCGCCGGTGCCTTCGGAATAGGCACCACCGAATTCGTCATCATGGGCCTGCTGATGCAGGTCTCGGCCGATCTCGGCGTCTCCATCACGGCCGCCGGCCTGCTGATCTCGGGCTATGCGCTCGGGGTCGCGGTCGGCGCACCGCTGCTCACCATCGCCACGCGCAAGCTGCCGCGCACGACCGTGCTGCTCGCGCTGATGGCGATCTTCACGCTCGGCAACCTGGCCTGCGCGCTCGCGCCCAACTACGAACTGCTGATGGCCGCGCGCGTGGTCACCTCGCTCGCGCACGGCACCTTCTTCGGCGTCGGTTCGGTCGTGGCCACTGGCCTGGTCGCGCCCGAGCGCCGCGCCTCCGCCATCGCGATCATGTTCACCGGCCTCACGGCCGCCACGCTGCTGGGCGTGCCGGCCGGTGCATGGCTCGGCCTGCACCATGGCTGGCGCGCCACCTTCTGGGCCGTCGCGCTGATCGGCGTGCTGGCGTTCGCGGTGCTCGCGCTGTTCGTGCCGCACGTGCGCAGCGACGCCAAGGCCGTGCCGCTGCGCGACGAGCTCGCGGTGCTCGCCCGCCCGCAGGTGCTGCTCGGCCTGGCGATGACAGTGCTTGGCTTTGCGGGCGTGTTCGCGGTGTTCACCTACGTCCAGCCTTTGCTGACGCAGGTCACGGGCCTGCCCGAATCGGCCGTGTCGCCGATCCTGCTGGTGTTCGGCGGTGGCCTGGCCGTCGGCAACATCCTTGGCGGCCGGCTGGCCGATCGCGCAACCATGCCGGCAGTGATCGGCACCCTTGTCGCGCTGGCCGCCGTGCTCGGCGCGATGCAGTTCACCATCGCCACGCCGTTCACTGCCGTGGTGTTCGTCGGGCTCCTGGGCATCGCCTCTTTCGCCACTGTGGCCCCGATGCAGCTGCGCGTTCTGGAGAAAGCCTCGGGCGCGGGCCAGAACCTGGCCTCGAGCCTCAACATCGCGGCCTTCAATCTCGGCAATGCGCTCGGCGCGTGGGCGGGCGGCGTGGTCATCGACCACGGGCCGGGACTGCGCGCACTCGGCTGGGTGGCCGCGCTGCTCACGCTCGCGGGCCTGGCCATCGCACTCTGGAGCCGCGCGCTCGACCGGCGCGAGGGTCGCCCCTCGCCAGCCGATTGCGCCTCGTTGCAAGCCTGACGCGCACTACTTCTTTCTAAGACAAGGACAACTTCATGGAACAACGCTTTCTCGGCCGCTCCGGCTTCAAGGTCCCCGCCCTGGGCTTCGGCGCGGGCACCTTCGGCGGACAGGGCCCGCTTTTCAGCGCCTGGGGCAATACCGATGTCGAAGGTGCGCGCAGCATCGTCGACATGGCGCTGCATGCCGGCGTGACGCTGTTCGACACGGCCGACGTCTATTCGAACGGCGCGTCCGAATCGATCCTCGGCGCCGCGCTCAAGGGCCGGCGCGACAAGGCCATCGTCTCGACCAAGCTGGCGCTGCGGGCCGGCGACGGGCCCAACGACGTCGGCGCCTCGCGCCATCACCTGATTGCCGCGACCGATGCCGCGCTGAAGCGCCTGGGCACCGACTACATCGACATCCTGCAGCTGCATGCCTTCGACGCAATGACGCCGGTCGAGATCGTGCTCGACACGCTCGACGACCTGGTGCACGCGGGCAAGGTACGGCTCATCGGTGCCTCCAACTTCTCGGGCTGGCAACTGATGAAGTCGCTCGCGGCCTCCGATCGGCTCGGCTTGCAGCGCTTCGTGGCCAACCAGGCCTACTACTCGCTGATCGGCCGCGACTACGAATACGAACTGATGCCGCTCGGCATCGACCAGGGCGTGGGCGCCATCGTCTGGAGCCCGCTGGGCTGGGGCCGCCTGACCGGCAAGGTGCGCCGCGGCCAGCCGCTGCCCGCCGGCAGCCGGCTGCATGAGACCGCCGGCTTCGCACCGCCGGTGGACGACGAGCGCCTGTACCGCGTGGTCGACGCCATGGACCAGGTGGCCGAGGAAACCGGCAAGACATTGCCGCAGATCGCGCTCAACTGGCTGCTGCAGCGGCCCACCGTATCCAGCGTGCTGATCGGCGCGCGCAATGAAGAGCAGCTGAAGCAGAACCTCGGCGCGCTCGGCTGGCAGCTCAGCGCCGAACAGGTGAAGCGGCTCGATGCAGCCAGCGCAGTGACTCCGCCCTACCCCTACTACCCGTACTGGAACGGGCAGTTTGCGGAGCGCAGTCCGGTGGCGGTTCTGGCCTAACGAAGGCGGGAAGGAGTCGACGGGTCATGCCGAGCGCTGACCTAGGCTCCTACCGCCCAATATGCGGTTTGAGAACGTCATGCCCCTGAAGTAGATGCGCAACGAACTCGGACCCATTGCCATACTTCCAAGACCCGTCCCCTTCAAGGAGGGCGACAACGGCATGTTCGCTCAGGACCTCTTGCCAATCGGAATAGTCCTAGTGGGGCAATGCGTTTCCGTAGCCGAAAGTCGCCGCACTAACGGTTCCAGCTATTTCCGTTGAGTGGTTGTCCACCACGACAAGTCTCGCATGAACATCACCGCCGATCGCCAGTCGGCCGTGACCACCGTATCCCATGATGACTTCGGTTGCGTGCACATCTCCCTCCACCACGATTTCTGCACATCCACCCACGAGGCTGACCACGGAAAGGTTCCCTTTGACGAACACGAAGGAGCTCAGCGTATCGCTTTCGAAATCGACGATCGAGCCATCGATCCTGAGATTTCCCAAGGCGATGATCCCCGCGATGCGCTGATGGACGACGACCCGCGATTGAAGCCGAGACGATCAACGCAAGCAAGTGCTTTGACAATTGTTTTGAAAGCCAGCGCGGAGATCCAAACGACGCCACTCAACCAGTGAACTAAATCGCGCTGCAGCCCTTGTCGCCCATCTCGCCGATGTCAAGCGGCTGCTGCTCGTGCTGCTGGATGGCTGGACTCGGCGCGGCAAAATTCGCCGCGCGCGCGCCCATCGCTGTCCAGACTAGCGTCCCAGCCGAATGAGCTGGGACGCTAGTCTTGTCGCGCCTCGTATTCGGCACGGTTGAGCAGTTTGAAATACAGCACCTCGAACCACTGCAAGCCGAGCGGGTGTTCCGTCGCACCAGTCCGAGTGCTGTCGCAATCGTCATCCAGGCGAAGCCCGAAAAAGGCGTCGAATGGGGCCTCGCACTTCTGCGCGATGGCCCGTTTCAGTTGCAAGACCGCTTCGGCAATGTCGTTTGGCAACGCGTCGATCGCGGCACCCACATGAAGGCATCGCGCGATCTCCTGTTCGACGCAGGACAGCAGCGCCGCCTCTTCGTCGTAAGACATGATGTCGAGCTCGATCGTCTCCAAGAGCAAGTACTGGTCGCGATGAGCCTCAAGGAAGGCGAGCGTTTCGTCCAGCCAGATGGGCATTTGCGTCGCGGCGGCAGGCGCCGCCTTCGACGCGGCGGGCGCAGCCTCGCTCCCCGGAAAAACAAACCCCTTGAGACGCCCGAGCAAGGATGTCGGTCGCATTGCGACAGCGGCTTGCGGCTCGGCCGATGGCACGTACTCTGCCAGCGAAGCCCGCACGATCCGGGTGAAGCGCTGCACGCGGTCAAAGCCAAGATCGAAGCGGCTGCTGACCGCACGGATCACAGTCGGGTGCCCGGGTTCGTCACCGCTCAAGCCGTCCGCCACCAGCGAGCCGCACAACTGCGGATCGCCGGACATGAGCGCGCGGTACATGAACGGTACGTCGTACGCCCATTCGGACAGGCCAGAAATCGTCTCCGGACGATCCGCGAACGAACTGGGCCGATTGCTGAGGCTGTAGAGGTAAGAACGGTTGGCCATGTCTGACGAGAGAGGAAGACGACGTGATGAGGGGACGTAATCGCCGGATCACCAAGGCTTCCGGGTGAAAACCGGTATTGGGCCGAATGTATCCCGTCAACTTGGACACCGAGTCGCACCGCACAATAAAGCCAAGGCGGCCGTGCCAAATGTCCATCTCAGCTGCGACACCTACGATGAAATCGCCTCGGCGCGCTCGTTCGCAAGCGTGCCGCTGAGCTGGTCGACCAGCCGGTCGACCTTCCGCTCCGCCTCCCGCAGCGACTGCGCGAGCTGCTCGCCACCAAATTCGTCGAACTCCACCGCCGCTTCGTGGACGTCGGTAACGCCGATGTAGCCGAACACCGAGCGCACGCTGCTTTCGGTGTGGTTGAGGTGTGCGATGCGTCCGCCGGGGTCGTAGCCGTGGTCGCCGCGTGCGCCGAGCAGCACCATGCGCTTGCCGGCATCGGCGAGCATCGGCCAGTACGGGACTGCGCCACGCGCACGATCGAAGCCGAAGGTGCGGCCCACGCGCACGATGTTGTCGATCCAGGCCTTGAACTGGGAGGGCACGCTGAAGTTGTACATCGGCAGGCCGACGACGATCAGGTCGGCGGCGACCAACTGGTCGACCAGCCGGTCGCTCTCGGCCAGCACTTCGGCCATCCAGGGCTCGCGCTCGGCGGGCGCGGTGAATGCGGCATGGATCCAGCGGCCATCGACGTGCGCGGGCGGGTGCTGTCCCACGTCGAGGTAGTCGATGCGGTCGTTGGGCCGAGCCTGCCGCCAGCGCGCGATGAAGCGCGCGGAGAGCCGGCGCGTGTGCGAGCCGTGGGGGTCGATGCCCGAAAGCCCGGGGCGGCCGCTGGTGTCGATATGGAGAAGGTTCATGGTCTTCGATGGGTGAATTGAGCTGTTTCGTCTGGCGCAGTCAGAATGACTGCACAGGCTCCAATCTATGGATGCAATGAGCCTGCGACAAACGATCATTTCTCCATCGATGAATGAAACCACCTCACCCATCCGCCGCCCCAGGCGCCTGCCGCCCCTGCGCTCGCTGCACGCCTTCGAAGCGGCGGCTGCGCACCTGAGCTTCCAGCGCGCGGCGCTCGAACTGTCGGTCACGCCATCGGCCATCAGCCACCAGGTGCGCGCGCTGGAAGACACGCTGGGCCGGCCGCTGTTCCGCCGGCTCACGCGGCAGCTTGCCTTGACGCCCGCGGGCGAGCGGCTGTTCGACGATCTGCGGGCCGGATTCGATGCGCTGGAGGCCGCGGTCGAGAGGCTGCGCCAACCTTCCGCCTCCCAAGCCGTCACGCTCACCACCAACACCGCCTTTGCGGCGCGCTGGGTGCTGCCGCGCATGGCGGCTTTCCGCAAAGCTTGCCCCGGCATCGAACTGCGGCTGCATGCCAGCGACACCCTGGTCGACCTGGCACGCGGAGATGCCGACATCGCGGTGCGCTCCGGCAGCGGCAACTGGCCGGGCCTCGTGGTGCGCGAACTGATGCCCGAACGCTATGCGCCGCTGTGCAGCCCGATGCTGGGCCTGAAGCGCGTGAGCGATTTGCCGAAGCACCAGCTGATCCATGCCGATTGGCAGCCCGGCGCAGCTGCGCCCGCAACCTGGTCGCGATGGTTCCGCGAAGCCGGCATCGCCGCGCCGCGCGGCCGGTCGATGAAGGCCGCGGGCCTGTCGTTCTCGGACGAAACCCACGCCATCCTCGCCGCGCTCGCGGGCCACGGCGTGGCGCTGCTGAGCCTCACGCTCGCGGCCGAAGAACTGCGAAGCGGTGCGTTGGTGCAGCCCTTCGGGCCCGCGCTCGATACGGGCAGCTACTTTCTCGCAGTGGCGAGCGGGCGGGAAGACGAAGCTGCAATCCGTATCGTGTGGGACTGGATCGCCTCGCAGCGACCAGGCATTCCCGGAGCGCTCGTTGACGACGCAGCACCACGACAGCGCCCAGTGGGCGCAGGGCGCCGGGTGCTCCCCGCAGCGAAATAAAGGAGGAGCCGAAGGCGGGGGACATTCGCGGAGGGGAGTACCCGGTGGCCTGTGCACGCGCCCCGAACAGGCGCGCCTCGAACAAGACCCAGCGCGAGGTTCAGGCCGCGCGCAATTGTTCCCGCAGCTTCTGCCCGATCTCGGGCCGCTCCAGGAACGGATCGGCCGGATTCGAGCCCGCCACGATGTTCTCCATGCGGCTGCGCACATTGCCGAGGGCCTTCGGATGGCTGAACACGTAGAACTGGTTCTCGCTGATCGCATCGAACACCTTGGCCGACACTTCGGCGGCGGTGATCTTGCCGCTGCTCACGGCCTTGTTGCTCATCGCCTGGCCGATGAGCTGGCTCTTGGTGAGCTCGGTTTCCTTCGGTGCGTTCGGACGGTTGCGCTCGCTGCTGGTGATGCCGGTCGGCACGAAGTACGGGCACAGGAGGCTCGCGCCGATCTGGTCGGTGACGAGGGTCAGGTCCTGGTACAGCGTTTCGGTCAGGCTCACCACCGCGGCCTTGGCTGCGTTGTAGATGCCCATGTTGGGCGGCGTGAGCAGCCCGGCCATGCTTGCTGTGTTGGTGATGTGGCCGCGGTAGGCCGGGTCCTTGGCGGCGGCTTCGAGCATCATGGGCGTGAACAGGCGCACGCCGTGGATCACGCCCCACAGGTCGACGCCGAGCACCCATTCCCAGTCGGCCACGGTGTTCTCCCACACCAGGCCGCCAGCGCCCACGCCGGCGTTGTTGAACACGAAATGCGGCGCCCCGAAGCGCTCCTTCACGGCAAGGGCCAGGGCCTCCATCTGCGCGGCATCCGACACGTCGACCTTGCGCGCCAGCACCTGCGCGCCGGTGGCTTCCATCTCGGCCCGGGCCTTGTCGAGCGCGTCCTGCTGCACGTCGACGAGCACGAGGTTCATGCCACGTGCCGCGCCAATGCGCGCGCACTCCAGGCCGAAGCCCGAACCCGCGCCGGTGAGTACGGCCGTCTTGCCCTTGAAGTCCTGAATCATTTGCCGGTGTCCTTCTGCGTTGAATGTCTGTCTCTGACGTTGGAGCCGCTATTGAAAACCCAAACGCGCGCCGGCGCAGTCACGAAGGTTCCCGCCTGCACGGCCGCGGAAGGCGTCAGGCCTCCGCTTTCCTGAGCACGTAGCCGATGCGCGGAAAGTGCACGTGCACCGTGCCGATGCGCTCGTTGCTGCGCTCCAGCGTGTAGTGCGTGCGCGTGGCGGCCACCAGGGTGCCGGGGGTCTCCTCGAGGCCGAAGCTTTCGGCGCGCACCGTGACGGCACTCCCGAGCGGAATGCCGTGGTCGTCCTGGAAAGTGCTGTCGGTGAGCAGCGTGTGCGGCGTCGCAGCCTTGGCGATTGCGATGGCTGCTTCGGAGCCGAATTTCTCGATCGCGCCGTGGCCGATGGCGGCCATGCGGTCCATCCAGTCGACGACCGCGGGCGTGAGGTCGAGGATGCCGCGCACCGAGTCGATGCGTCGTGTGTACCAGAGCGGGTGGTAGGCCGAGAAGTCGGCGATGCACGGCGCTTCGCCCAGGAGGTAGGGCTTGTCGTCGAGCATGTCGGACAGCCGGCGCAGGTACGACTTGTAGGCGCTGGTGGCATCGGCCGGGCGCAGCCGGGTCATGTTGCCGGCGCTCATCTTGCCGCGGTCTTCGCCGAAGGCCTTGGCGGCCTCCGGCGGCGCATTGGCAAACACCTCGGCCGCGCCCCGGGGCTGCAGGTTCCAGGCCATGGCGGCCCAGAACAGCGTGGTGTCGGCCCACTGCGCAAGGATGCGCGACATGCCCTTCTCGGGCTCCGGGTATAGCGTGGCTTCGGGTTGCAGATGCTCGAGCACGTCGGCGATGAGCGCGCTGTCGCAATACATGTCGGCACCGATCTGCAGGAACGGCGTCTTGCGGTAGCCGCCGGTGAGCACCTCCACCTCTGGCTTGGGCATGATGGGTGGAATGAGGACCGACTTCCAGGGCAGCTTCTTGGCGCCGAGGATGAGGCGCACTTTTTCCGAGAACGGCGAGGTGTTGTAGTGATGCAGGATGAGGTCGGCCATGTGCTTGTTCCCTTGGGTGCTTGAAATCGTTGTGTTCAGAGCGGCTGCGCGCGCTCGATGATCGAATCGAAATGCGTGCCGGCGCCGAGCGTCCCGAAGGCGTTGCCCCAGTCGCCGCCCAGGCGCGATGCGCAGAAGGCGTCGGCCACGGCCGGCGGCGCAGTCTGCGCGAGCAGCGAAGCCTGCACCGCGAGCGCCACGTCCTGCGCGAGGCGGCGCGCCTCGGCTTCGGAAGCCATGGCCTCGATGCGCGCCGGAAGCGCATCGGCCAGCCGGTCGAGCGCCGCGTGGTGGCCGCGCGCCGGTGCCAGTTCCGCGCCGAGCGCGGCCACCGCATCGCCCTTGCGCAGGCCGCGCAGCAGGTCGAGCGCCATGATGTTGCCGGCGCCTTCCCAGATCGAGTTGAGCGGCATCTCCCGGTAGATGCGCGCCATGATGCCTTCGCCGCCCTCTTCCACGTAGCCGTTGCCACCGAGGCATTCCATGGCTTCCTGCGCAAAGTGGCTGCCGCGCTTGCAGATCCAGAACTTGGCGACGGGCGTGAGCAGCCGGGCCATGAGCCGCTCGTGCGCATCGTCCGGGCGGTCGAAGGCGCGCGCGAGCCGGATGGCCAGTGCCGTGGCGGCTTCGCTTTCGAGCGCGAGGTCGGCAAGCACGTTCTTCATGAGCGGCTGATCGATCAGCGGCTTGCCGAAGGCGCTGCGCTGGCTCGCGTGATTGAGCGCGATGCTCAGGGCCTGCCGCATCAGCCCGCTGGTGCCCAGCGCGCAGTCGAGCCGGGTCATGGTGCCCATTTCGAGGATCTGCGGAATGCCGCGGCCCTCTTCACCCACAAGCCATGCGCTGGCGCCATGGAACTCGACCTCGGAACTCGCGTTGGCCTTGTTGCCGAGCTTCTCCTTCAGGCGCTGGATGTGAATGGTGTTGCGGCTGCCGTCCGGCAGCACGCGGGGCAGGAAGAAGCAGCTCAACCCGGCCGGCGCCTGGGCCAGCACCAGGAAGGCATCGCACATCGGCGCCGAGAAGAACCACTTGTGGCCCGTGATGGCATAGCGCTCGCCCCAGTCGTCGCTGCCGTTGCGCACGGCCTGCGTGGTGTTGGCCCGCACGTCGGAGCCGCCCTGCTTCTCGGTCATGCCCATGCCCATCGTCACACCGGGCTTGTCCCTGGCGGGGGCCAGCGCCGGGTCGTACCAGAGGCTCGCGAGCTTGGGGCCCCAGTCGGCGTAGACGGCGGCATTGCCGCGCAGCGCGGGCGTGGCCGCGTAGGTCATCGAGATGGGGCAAAGGATCGACGGCTCCAGCTCGGTGAAGAGCATGAAGCCGGCGGCGCGCTGCACATGCGGGGATTCCGAAATGCCGGTCCACGGCGTGCCATGCAGCCCCGCCCCGACCGCAGCGGCCATGAGCAGGTGGTAGCTCGGATGAAACTCCACCTCGTCGATGCGCCGGCCGAAGCGGTCGTGCGTGCGCAGCTGCGGCGCGTGGGTGTTGGCGAGCCGCGCATGCGCCTGCATCTCGGCCGAGCCGAGCGTGACCCCGAGCTCCTGCAGTTGCGCCACATGCAGCTTCGGCGCGTTGAACTTCAGCGCGTCGCGCAGCGGCCGGTTGGTTTCGAAGAGGTTGTATTCCACCAGCGGTTCAGGCTGGTTGAAGACCTCGTGCGTCGAATTCATTCGAGTACCTCCGTGCTTCGCACCGCGGTGCACGCTGCCGCGGGTTCAGCTCATCAGACCAGCTTGACCAGTTGCTTGCCGAAATTCTTGCCCTTGAGCAAACCCAGGAAGGCCTCAGGGGCGGCTTCGATGCCTTGTGCCACCGATTCTCGCGGCTTGAGCTTGCCGGTGCCCACCAGCGCGCCGAGTTCGGCCAGCGCCTCGGGCCACACGTCCATGTGCTCGCTGACGATGAAGCCTTCGATCTTCATGCGGTTGATGAGGATCAGCGCCGGGTTGGCCAGCGCCAGCGGCTGCCCGTCGTAGCCGGCGATCATTCCGCACAGGGCCACCCGTGAGAAGGCGTTGGCACGCAGCAGCACGGCGTCGAAGATGTAGCCGCCCACGTTCTCGAAGTAGCCGTCGATGCCGTTCGGGCAGGCCTCCTTGAGCGCGGCGCTCATGCTCTTCACGTCGGGGTGCTGGCGGTAGTCGATGCAGGCGTCGAAGCCGAGTTCGTCCGTCACGTACTTGCACTTGTCCGGGCCGCCCGCAATGCCCACCACGCGGCAGCCGCGTGCCTTGGCCAGCGCGCCGAAGGCGCTGCCCACGGCGCCGCTGGCGGCCGTGACGACCATCGTCTCGCCGGCCTTCGGCGCAATGATCTTCACCAGGCCGTACCAAGCGGTGACGCCCGGCATGCCGACCGCGCCCAGGTAGTGCGACAGCGGCACGTGCGTGGTGTCGACTTTCTTCAGCGCACCGGGCTGCGAGGCGTCGACCACGCTGTATTCCTGCCAGCCGCCGAAGCCCACCACCTTGTCGCCAGCGGCGAATCGGGGATGCCTGCTCTCGACCACTTCGCCGGCCGTGCCGCCCTGCATCACCTGGCCGAGCGGCTGCGGCTGCGCGTAGCTCTTCGAATCGTTCATGCGGCCGCGCATGTAGGGGTCCAGGCTCATGAAATGGTGGCGCACCAGCACCTGGTTGTCGGCCAATGCGGGCGTCTCGGCGGTCACGAGCTTGAAGTTGCCGGCGACGGCTTCGCCCTCGGGGCGGTTGTCGAGGTGGATCTGCTTGTTGGTGGGCATGGAAGTCTCCGGAATGCAGTTAGTCGGTGGAAGGCGGACGCATCGCGTTCGCGCTGGCGGGGCCGGTGGGCAGGCGGCGCTTCACGTACTTGAAGGTGCCGGTGGCATGCGCGCACACGCGCTCCAGCTCGTCGTAGATCTTGGCTTCCGTGAAAGCCAGCGTCGCGGTGCGGTGAATGAGCGTGCCGCGCGCATGCAGCGGGCCGACGGAAGGCTGCATGAAGCTGGTCTTCATCTCGATGGTGACCACGCCCATCTCGGGTGCCACGCTGCGCGCGGCAGCCGCCATGGTGATATCGAGCAGCGTCATGCAGGCACCGCCGTGCGTCACGTCGAAGGTGTTCAGGTGCTCGGGCTTGGCGGTGTAGACGATCTCGGACTCGCCGCCCTCGAACTTCGTGAGCTCGAAGCCCAGGTGGCGCGCGAACGGGATCTGGCTCGTGTACGAGCGGATGTTGATGTCGGTGGAATCTTCCGCCATTTTTCAGGCACCGAGGACCACGCTCACGCCGCCGTCCACGGCCAGCCACTGGCCCGTGATGTGCTTGCCGGCATCGCTCGCGTACAGCAGCGTGATGCCTTTCAGGTCTTCCTCGTCGCCCAGGCGGCCGAGCGGCGCGTGCGAGGCCATTTTTTCCTCGCCCAGCGACTTGATCAGGCCGGCGGCCATCTTCGTCATGAAGAAGCCCGGGCAGATCGCGTTCACGTTGATGTTGTAGCGGCCCCATTCGGCCGCGAGCGTGCGGGTGAAGCCGATCACCGCCGTCTTCGAGGTGTTGTAGGCCAGCGTCTGCATCTCGGGCGGATTGCCGTTCAGGCCCGCAATGGAGGCGATGTTGATGATGCGACCGGTCTTCTTCGGAATCATGTAGCCGTTGGCGACATGCTGCGACAGGATGAAGTAGCCCCGCACGTTGAGGTTCATCACCTTGTCCCAGGCCTCGACCGGATGGCTTTCGGCCGGTGCGCCCCAGCTGGCGCCCGCGTTGTTGACGAGGATGTCGATCGCGCCCATGCGCTGCAGCGTTTCGTCGGCCAGGCGGCGCGTGTCTTCTTCCTTGGAACAGTCGGCGGCGATCCAGCGCGCGTCGATGCCGGCGGACTGCAGCTCGGCCGCGGCCTGCTCCAGGTCTTCGGCCTTGCGCGAGCTCAGCATGATCTTGGCGCCGGCTTCACCCAGCGCATGCGCCATCTGCAGGCCCAGGCCGCGCGAGCCGCCGGTGATGAGGGCGGTCTTGCCGGTGAGATCGAACAGCTTCTGGGTGGTGCGAGGGGTCATGGGTGTCTCCGGTTCGGGGGTGTTCAGGTTTCGCGCTTGCTATTTGTCGTCGAGCCGCGACCGCACGTAGATGAGCACGAAGCCCACGAGTGCGATCACGGCGCCCGGCGCCGCCATCGACCAGCCGATCACCGGCTCGGTGCGGCCCGTGGCTATGCCGAGGATCACGAGAAAAAGGCCGCCGTAGATCAGGATCCAGATCCACTTCTCGAGCCGGGCATGCGGCTTCGGCGGTTTGGCGGGGTTCGGTGTGTTCTTGGGAGCGGCGTTGGCCATTGTCAGAAGGCGTCCTCGGGCAAAGCTGTACAGGTGGGGTCGCGGCTTTCGACCACGTTGAGCCAGGCGCCGATTTTCGGCAGCTCGTAGTGGAAGAAATAGTCCGTGGCGCCAATCTTGCCAGCTGTTACCGCCTTCGCCTTTTCTGCGTCGATTTCCAGTGCGCGCCGCGCCACGTCCAGCCAGATCCAGGCCAGCACGGTGTGGCCGAATGCCTGCATGTACGGCACGGCGTTGGCCAAGGCGTCGGCCGGGTCGCCGGTGGACCAGGCGGCCTTGGTGGCGCTGCCGATGCGCTGCAGCGCGGCGCCGAGCGCCTTGGCGTGGGCCGCCAGCGCGGGCACCTGGGCCGCGCGGCCGATGGTGTCGGCAATGCGCCCGGCCAGCAGCTGCAGGCCCCGGGCCTTTTTCCATCAGCACCTTGCGGCCCAGCAGGTCGGCGGCCTGGATGCCGTGCGTGCCCTCGTGGATCATGTTGAGGCGGTTGTCGCGCCAATATTGCTCGACCGGGAAGTCGCGCGTGTAGCCGTAGCCGCCGTGCACCTGGATGGCAAGCGAATTCGCTTCCAGGCACCACTCGCTGGGCCAGCTCTTGGCAATGGGCGTGAGCACCTCCAGCAGCAGGCGCGCGTCGTCGGCAGCCTCTGCGCCGCCGGTCTTCTGCTCGTCGACCAGGCGGGCGCAGTACAGCTCCAGCGCCAGCGCGCCCTCGCAGTACGACTTCTGCGCGAGCAGCATGCGGCGCACGTCGGCGTGCTCGATGATGCGCACCTGCGGGCTGGCCGAGTCCTTCACCACCTGGCTGCCGGCGCCGGCTTCGGGCTTCTTCACGACACGGCCCTGCGGCCGGGTCTTCGCATACTCGAGCGAGGCGTAGTAGCCGGCCATGCCCAGCATGGTGGCGGCCGTGCCGACGCCGATGCGCGCCTCGTTCATCATGTGGAACATGCAGTGCAGGCCCTTGCCGGGTTCGCCGACCAGGTAACCCACCGCGCCGGCCTTGCCGCCAACCGGGTACTTGCCCTCGCCGAAGTTCAGCAGCGTGTTGGTGGTGCCGCGCCAGCCGAGCTTGTGGTTGAGGCCTGCCAGCGCCACGTCATTCCTGCTGCCCAGCGTGACCTTCACGCTGCCGACCTCCCCCTCTCCCGCTTGCGGGAGAGGGCCGGGGTGAGGGTTCTCCACGTTCACCATGCGCTTGGGCACGATGAAGAGCGAGATGCCGCGCGTGCCCGGCACCAGCTTGCCGTTGGCGTCCGGAATCTTCGCGAGCACGATGTGCACGATGTTCTCGGTCAACTCATGGTCGCCGGCCGAGATCCACATCTTGTTGCCCGTGAGCCGGTAGCGTGGTCCGAGCGGATCGTCCCGGTAGCCGTCGCCGTCGGGCACCGCGCGCGTGGCCACGTCGCTCAGCGACGAACCGGCCTGCGGCTCCGAGAGGCACATGGTGCCCGCCCAGCGGCCCGAAAATTCGTTCTTGGCGAACACCTCTTTCTGCATCTCGGTGCCATGCACCATCAGCAGGTTGGCGTTGCCGCTGGTGAGCATGTTCGAGCCGATGCTCACCGACGCCATCGCGAAGAAGCCATTGGCCGCGGCTTGCAGCGTATAGGGCAGCTGCATGCCGCCGATGTCGTAGTCCTGCGCCGCACTCATCATTCCCGACTCGACGAAGGCCTTGTGCGCGTCGTGCGTGGCCTGCGGCAGCACGACCTTCTCGCCGTCGAAGTGCGGCTCCTGCGTATCGACGATGCGATTGGCCGGTGCGTACTTTTCACGCGCGATGCGCTCGCAGGTGTCGAGCACCGCGTCGAAGGTCTCGCGCGAATGGTCGGCAAAGCGCTCGCGCTGGTTCAGCGACTCGGCGTCGAGCCAGTCGTAGAGCAGGAAGTCGAGGGTGGGACGAAGGCTCATGGTGTTCTCCGGGGGCGAGTGCGGGAGCGGGAGCGGGGAGCCGAACGCAGAAGGAATTCAAAGGGTTCGCAGAAGTCGCGGAAGAGAAACCAAAGAATGAAAAGTTCTTTTTTGAAGTTCCTTCTGCGACTTCTGCGCAACCTTCGCGACCTCTGCGTTCTGCACCCCGAATTCAGCGGCCTTGAAAAAGCCGCGACCGGTCAAAGAACTTCAAATACGCCCGCAGCGCCCATGCCGCCGCCGATGCACATCGTGACCAGCACCTTCTTCGCACCACGGCGCTTGCCTTCGATGAGCGCGTGGCCCGTGAGGCGCTGGCCGCTCACGCCGTAGGGGTGGCCCACGGCGATGGCGCCGCCGTCCACGTTCAGGCGGTCGCCCGGGATGCCGAGCTTGTCGCGGCAATAGATCACCTGGACCGCGAAGGCTTCGTTCAGCTCCCACAGGTCGATGTCGTTGACCGTGAGGCCCAGGCGCTTGAGCACCTTCGGAATCGCGAAGACGGGGCCGATGCCCATCTCGTCGGGTTCGCAGCCGGCCACGGCAAAACCGAGGAAGCGGCCGATCGGCTTCAGGCCCTTTTGCTGCGCGTACTTTTCGTCGACCACCACGCAGGCGCCGCCGCCGTCGGAGAACTGGCTGGCGTTGCCGGCCGAGATGAGGCCGCCGGGCATGGCCGAGCGGATGCCGCTGATGCCTTCCTTGGTGGTGCCGGGGCGGATGCCTTCGTCGTTCTCGACCGTGACTTCCTTGGTGCGCAGGCCCATCACCGGGTCGGCCACGCCGGCCAGCACGGTGATCGGTGCGATCTCGTCCTTGAACCGGCCGGCCTCGAGCGCGGCGGTGGCCTTCTGCTGGCTGGCGGCGCCGTATTCGTCCATGGCGTCGCGGCCGATGTTGTAGCGCTTGGCGACCTGCTCGGCCGTCTGCAGCATGTTCCAGTAGATCTCGGGCTTGTGCTTCACGAGCCAGGGGTCGGCCAGCATGTGCTTGTTGGCTTCGTTCTGCACGCACGAGATGCTCTCGACGCCGCCGGCCACGTACACGTCGCCCTCGCCCGCGATGATGCGCTGCGCGGCCGTGGCGATGGTCTGCAGGCCCGACGAGCAGAAGCGGTTGATCGTCATGCCCGAGGTGGTGACCGGGCATCCGGCGCGCAATGCGATCTGGCGCGCGATGTTGGAGCCGGTGGCACCTTCGGGCGTGGCGCAACCCATGATCACGTCGTCGACCTCGGCGGCCTCGATGCCGGCGCGCGAGATGGCGTGCTGCACCGCATGGCCGCCGAGCGTGGCGCCGTGCGTCATGTTGAAGGCACCCTTCCAGCTCTTCGCGAGCGGCGTGCGGGCGGTGGAAACGATGACGGCGCTGGTCATGGTGAGGTCCTTTGGAGATGGAAGGAAAAGAGGGTTGTCGTCATTGCGCCGGCGCACCGTTGGTGTTGCGCAGGAGCTGGTGGTAGAAGCCGATCATCTCGCCGTAGTTGGAGATGGCGAGGCGTTCGTTGGTGCCGTGGAAGCGGGCCAGGTCCTCCCCCTTCATGCGGAAGGGCGAGAAGCGGTAGACCGCATCGCTTACCAGGCTGAAGTGGCGCGAGTCGGTGGCAGCCGTCATGAGCCCGGGCGCCACGATCACATCGGGGAACGACTGGCGCACCGCCTGCTGGATCGCACGGTAGCCGGTGCTGTCGGTCGGCGACACGGGCGATGGCTCGGAGTTGCCAGGGTAGCGCTTGATCTTGATCTCGTCGTTGCCGAGCGCCTTGCGCAGGTGCGCTTCGACGCTGTCGATGCTGTCGCCCGGCAGGATGCGGAAGTTGACCGCCGCCTCGGCACGGCCGGGCAGCACGTTGTCCTTGTTGCCGGCGCGCACGATGGTGAGCGCGGTGGTCGTGCGCAGCATGGCGTTGCTGCTCGGGCTTTTTTCGAGCTGGCCGCGCACCAGCGGCTCGGTGAGCCACAGGTTGGACAGCATCACGCGGTTGACGCCGCCCATCTCGGGCGCGAGCGCACCGAACATCTGGGCCGCCACGCCCCGGATGCCGCCGGGCATCGGCGTGGCTTCGAGCCGCGCGAGCGCCGCGCTCATGCTGCCGATGGCGCTGTGCTGCGGCGGCATGGACGAGTGGCCGGGCGCCGTGTCGAGCGAAAGAAAGAAGGTGCCGTAGCCCTTCTCGGCCAGGCCGATGAGTGCCGCGGGTTTCGACAGCCCGGGCAGCACGCCGTCGAGAATCAGCAAACCTTCGTCGAGCACCCAGTCGAGCCGAACATTGCGCGACTTGAGCAGTTCGGCAATCGGCCGCGCACCGCGCAGGCCGCTCACCTCCTCGTCATCGCCCATCACGAGGTAGACAGTCTGCCTCGGCTTGAAGCCGCTCGCGACCAGCAGCTCGACGGCTTCCATCTGTGCGAACAGGTTGCTCTTGTTGTCCAGCGTGCCGCGGCCCCAGACGAAGCCGTCCTTGATCTCGCCCGCGAACGGGTCGACCGACCAGGCCTTCTCGGTGCCGGGCGCAATGGGCACCATGTCCTGGTGCGCCATGAGCGCGATGGGCTTGGCCTGCGGATCGGTGCCGGCCCAGGTGTACAGCAGCGCCCGCTGGCCCACCACTTCCTTCTTGAGGGTGGCATGGAGCTGTGGAAACTGCTGCGCGAGGTAGGCGTGGAGCTTGTCGAACTCGGCCAGGCTTGCGGCCGGATCGTCGAGGCTCGAAACGGTTCGGATCGGAATCGCGCCGGCCAGCCGTTTGGCGGCGGCCTGCACGTCGATCTCGAGCTTGGGCGCCGGCGCCACCGCCAGCTGCTGCGATGGCGTGCGCCAGGTCTTGACCGCCACGGCGGCCACCAGCGCCACGAGCACCAGCAGCAGCCCGAGGAAGATGCGTTTCAACATGGGCGGTCAGGCTTCCCGCATCAGCTGAAGGACTTGCCTTCGGCGACCAGCTTCTGGATCAGCGGCGCGGGCTGCCAGAACTCGGCGTCGTCGCGCGGGTTCTTGGCAAAGCGCTTCATGGTTTCGGCCACGTTGTACAGGCCGACCTGCGACGCGTAGTGCATCGGGCCGCCGCGCCAGATCGGGAACCCATAGCCGGTGAGGTACACCATGTCGATGTCGCCCGGCTTGGAAGCGATGCCGTCCTCGAGGATGTGCGCGCCTTCGTTCACCAGCGCATACACCAGGCGCTGCACGATTTCTTCGTCGGAGATCTTGCGCGGCGTGATGCCCAGCTCCTTGCGGTGGTCCTCGATCATCTTGTTGACGAGCTCCGACGGGATCGCGTCGCGCTTGCCGGCCTGGTAGTCGTACCACCCTGCCCCGGTCTTCTGGCCGAAGCGGCCCAGCTCGCAGAGCTTGTCGGCGGTGCGGCTGTACTTCATGTCCGGATGCTCCACCGCGCGGCGCTTGCGAATTGCCCAGCCGATGTCGTTGCCGGCCAGGTCGCCCATGCGGAACGGGCCCATGGCAAAGCCGAACTTCTCGACCGCCTTGTCGACCTGCTGCGGCGTGGCGCCTTCGTCCAGCAGGAAGCCGGCCTGGCGCGAGTACTGCTCGATCATGCGGTTGCCGATAAAGCCGTCGCACACGCCCGAGACCACGGCCGTCTTCTTGATCTTCTTGCCGATGTCCATGACCGTGGCGAGCACGTCCTTGGCCGTTTCCTTGCCGCGCACCACTTCGAGCAGCTTCATCACGTTGGCGGGGCTGAAGAAGTGCATGCCGACCACGTCCTGCGGACGCTGGGTGAAGGCTGCGATCTTGTCGACGTCGAGCGTCGAGGTGTTGGAAGCGAGGATCGCGCCCTTTTTCGCGACGCGATCGAGTTCCTTGAACACCTTCTCTTTCACGCCGAGTTCCTCGAACACCGCTTCGATGATCAGGTCGGCGTCCTTCAGGTCGTCGTAGCTCAGCGTGGTGCTCAGGAGCGCCATGCGCTGCTCGTACTTGTCCTGCTTGAGCTTGCCCTTCTTGACCTGAGACTCGTAGTTCTTCCTGATGGTGGCGATGCCGCGGTCGAGCGCTTCCTGCTTCATCTCGAGAATCTTCACGGGGATGCCCGCGTTCAGGAAGTTCATCGAGATGCCGCCGCCCATGGTGCCGGCGCCGATCACGCCGACCGACTTGACCTGGCGCTTGGGCGTGTCGTCGGCCACGTCGGGGATCTTGGAGGCTGCACGCTCGGCCATGAACAGGTGGCGCAGCGCCAGCGATTCGGGCGTGAACATCAGCGAGGTGAAGATGCGGCGCTCTTCGGCCATGCCGGCGTCGAACTTCATCTGCGTGGCGGCCTGCACGGCGTCCACGCACTGCAGCGGCGCGGGGTAGTTCTTCGACATGCCGCCGACCATGTTCCTGGCAAACTGGAAGTAGGCGTCGCCCTGCGGGTGCTTGCACGGCAGGTTGCGCACCAGGGGCAGTGCGTCGCCGCCCTTGGCCCCCACGCTTTTCGCGAATGCCACGGCTTCCTCGAACACCGATTCGGGCGAAGCCGCGAGCCTGTCGAACAGCTTCTGGCCCGGCAGGCCGGCGAGCAGCTCGCTCTTGACCGGCTCGCCGCTCACGATCATGTTGAGTGCGGTTTCCACGCCCAGCACGCGCGGCAGGCGCTGCGTGCCGCCGGCGCCGGGAATGAGGCCCAGCTTGACCTCGGGCAGCGCAATGCTGGTACCGGGTGCCGCCACGCGGTAGTGGCAGCCCAGCGCCAGCTCGAGGCCGCCGCCCATGCACACCGAGTGGATGGCCGCGACGATGGGCTTGGGCGAGGCTTCGAGCGCAAGGATCACGCTCAGCAGGTTGGGCTCTTGCAGCGCCTTGGGCGTGCCGAATTCCTTGATGTCCGCACCGCCAGAGAACGCCTTGCCTGCGCCCGTGATGACGATGGCCTTGACGGCGTCGTCGGCATTGGCCTTCGCGAGCCCATCGGTGATGCCGATGCGGGTCGAGAAACCGAGACCGTTGACCGGGGGATTGGTCATGGTGATCACGGCGACATCGCCGAGCACTTTGTATTCAGCCGTCATGCTGCGTTCCTTGGTGTGTGAAGAGAAGAAGAAAAAGCACGAGTGTTCTTTTTCGGGGATTCTAGGCGTTTGGCGCAGCGCAGCAATGGCATGCAGTCGCTGTTGGGACAAGGCGGGCCGGCAGCGCGGGTTCAGAACGCAGAAGGCGCGAAGATTCCGCAGAGGTCGCAGAAGGAAAACCAAAAATCATGAGTTCCCTTCCGCGCCTTCTGCGTAACTTTTGTCTTCCTCCTGCGTTCGGAAGTCCGCTTTCAGCCGCCTAGACTTCCAGCCATTCCTTGCGCGTGTTCGCGTCCGCGCGCAGGCTGTCGGGCGTGCCGTCGAACACGATGCTGCCGTGGCCCATGACGAGCGCGCGGTCGGAGATCTGCATGGCGATGGTCAGCTTCTGCTCGATCAGCAGCACCGAGACGCCTTTTTCCTTGAGCGTCTTGAGGTATTGGCCCACCAGTTCGACGATCTTGGGCGCAAGGCCTTCGGTAGGCTCGTCGATGATGATCAGGTCGGGGTCGCCCATGAGGGTGCGGCACAGTGTGAGCATCTGCTGCTCGCCGCCCGAGAGCACGCCGGCCTCGGTGTGCTGGCGCTCCTTCAGGCGCGGGAACATGCCGTACATGTCGTCGAACTGCCAGCGGCTGCCCTTGCCCGAGCCCTTCTGGCCCAGGAGCAGGTTCTGGTGCACGGTGAGCTTGGGAAAGATGTCGCGGTTCTCGGGCACGTAGCCGATGCCCAGGTGGGCGATTTCGTAGGCTTTCCTGCGCAGGATGTCCTGGTCTTTCCAGCGCAGCGTGCCTTCGGCATGCACCAGGCCCATGATGGCCTTGGCAGTGGTCGAGCGGCCGGACCCGTTGCGCCCCAGCAGCGCGACGATCTCCCCCGCGCCAACCTCGAATGAAACGCCATGCAGCACATGGCTCTTGCCGTAATAGGCGTGGATGTCGTGAAGCTTCAGCATGTTAGTCAGTGTCCCGCCCCTTGCGCATCGGCAACCGAAGACCCCAGGTAGGCTTCCTGGACGCGTGCATTGGCGCGCACGGCGGCCGGCACGTCGAAGGCAATGACCTCGCCATACACCACCACCGCGATCTTGTCGGCCAGGCCGAAGACCACGCCCATGTCGTGCTCGACCGTGAGCAGCGTCTTGCCGACCGTCACCTGCTTGATGAGCGAGATGAAGTGCGCGGTCTCGGTCTTGCTCATGCCGGCCGTGGGTTCGTCCAGCAGGATGACGTTGGCACCGCCCGCAATGGTCACGCCAATCTCCAGCGCGCGCTGCTCGGCATAGGTGAGGTTCACCGCATGCACGTCGCGCTTGCGCTCCAGGCCGATCTGCTTGATGAGCTGCTCGGTGCGCGCGTTCGCGTCGTCCAGGTTCGAGAGAAAGCGAAGGAAGGTGTAGCGGTAGCCCAAGCTCCACAGCACGCCGCAGCGCAGGTTCTCGAACACGCTGAGCTTCGGGAAGATGTTGGTGATCTGGAAGCTGCGCGACAGGCCGAGCCGGTTGATCTCGAAGGGCTTCTTGCCGTCGATGCGCTGGCCGTTCAGCAGCACTTCGCCGCTGGTGGGCGCCAGCCGCCCGCTGATCAGGTTGAACAGCGTCGACTTGCCCGCTCCGTTCGGGCCGATGATGGCCACGCGTTCCCCGGCATTCACCGCCAGGTCCACGCCGCGGATGATTTCGGTCTTGCCGAAATTCTTTCGCAGCGCCTTCAGTTCCAATGCGTATTGCGCGCTCATCACGCCGCCTCCCGACGTTTGATTTCTGCTTCGATTTCTTCCTGTGCCTGGCCCCACACCCGCACGAAGCGGCGGCGTGCCACCTCGAGCGCGCCGAGGCCGATCACCAGGATGGCGGCGGCACCGAGCCAGCTTGCCATGCCCGAGGTGTCGAGCGTCACGCCGAAGAAGTTGAGGTTGGGTCCCATCGCCGCGTTGAGCTGGATGTGATAGATCATCTCGATGAGCGCCGCGGCCCCGATGACCACCGGCACCAGCGCCACCGCGATGGCGACGTACAGCAGCCAGAGGCGGTTGAACTTGCCGAACTTGGCGACCCGCAGGTTCATCATCACCAGGCTGGCAATGCCACCCGGCGCGAACATCACCATGAAGACGAACACCAGGCCGAAGTAGAGCTGCCAGGCCTTCGAAAGCTCCGACAGCAGGATCGACGCGAACACCAGCAGCACCGCGCCGATGATCGGGCCGAAGAAGAACACCGCGCCGCCCAGGAAGGTGAACAGCAGGTAGCCGCCGGAGCGGATGGCGCTCAGGCTGTCGGCCGCATTCACGATCTCGAAGTTGATCGATGCCAGCCCGCCGCCGATGCCCGCGAAGAAGCCGGCGATGATGAACGCGATATAGCGCACGCGCTGCGTGTTGTAGCCGATGAACTCCACCCGCTCCGGGTTGTCGCGCACCGCATTCAGCATGCGGCCCAGCGGCGTGCCGGTGAAGGCATACATGAGCGCGGTACACACGAAGCAGTAGGCGGCGATCAGGTAGTACACCTGGATCTGCGAACCGAAGTTGAAGCCGAAGAAGGTCGGGCCGTAGACCCGGTCGGTGGTGATGCCGCCCTCGCCGCCGAAGAAGCTCGGGAACATCAGCGCCATGGAGGCAACGAGCTCGCCGATGCCCATGGTGATCATCGCGAAGGTGGTGCCCGACTTCTTGGTGGTGACGAAGCCCAGCAGGATGGCGAAGAACATGCCGGCCAGCCCGCCGACCAGCGGAATGGCCACCAGCGGAATCTGCAGCCCGCCCTTGGCGCCCATGTTCATCGCATGGATGGCAAGGAAGGAGCCGAGCCCGACGTACACCGCATGGCCGAAGCTCAGCATGCCGCCCTGCCCCAGCAGGATGTTGTAGCTCAGGCAGATGATGATGAGGTAGCCCATCTGCGAGAGCATGGTGAGCGCAAGGCTGCTCTTGAACACCAGCGGCGAGATGATCAGCACGATCGCGAACAGCGACCAGATCAGGTAGCGCCCGATGTTCCAGGGCTTGAAGCGGTAGTACTGCGTGGCAGGGGCTGCGGTTGTCGATGTCATTTCGGTTCCACCCTTTCTTGTGCCCTCTCCTGGCGGAAGAGAGTTGGTGCGAGGGTCGGCGGCAATGGCGGGAGACTGTGGGTGCGTCATTCAGTCCTCCCGGGTGCCCAGCAGGCCCTTGGGCCTGAAGATGAGGATCAGCACCAGGAACAGGTACGGAAGGATCGGCGCGACCTGCGAGATCGTGAGCTTGAGCAGCTCGTAGCCGAAGGTCTGGTCGGTCACCGTGACGCCCAGCATCTGCAGGCCGCCGGCAAACGACTGGTCCATGGCCACCGCGAAGGTTTGGATGATGCCGATCAGCAGCGACGCGAGGAAGGCGCCCGCCAGCGAGCCCATGCCGCCGACCACCACCACCACGAAGATGATCGAGCCGACCGACGCGGCCATGGCCGGTTCCGTGACGTAGGTGTTGCCGCCGACCACGCCCGCGAGGCCCGCGAGTGCGGCGCCGCCGCCGAACACCAGCATGAACACGCGCGGCACGTTGTGGCCCAGCGCCTCGACCATGTCGGGGTGCTTGAGCGCCGCCTGGATGACGAGCCCGATGCGCGTGCGCGTGAGCAGCAGCCACACCGAGATGAGCATCAGCACCGCGACCAGCATGATGAACGAGCGCGACTTCGGAAACTGCGTTCCGTAGAGCGAGAACAGCGGGCCCTGCAGCTGCGTCGGCAGGCCGTACGGGACGGTGGAGCGGCCCCACGCGAGCTGCACCAGTTCGAGAATCAGGTACGACAGGCCGAAGGTCACCAGCAGTTCGGGCACATGGCCGAACTTGTGCACGCGGCGAAGGCTGTAGCGCTCGAAGGCGGCGCCCAGGAGGCCCACCAGCAGCGGCGCGATGAAAAGCGCCGGCCAGAAGCCGATGATGCCGGAGAGCGTGTACGCGATGTACGCGCCGAGCATGTAGAAGCTGGCGTGCGCGAAATTGAGCACGCCCATCATGCTGAAGATCAGCGTAAGGCCAGAGCTCAGCATGAACAGCAGCAGCCCGTAGCTGACGCCGTTGAGCAGCGAGATGACGAAGAATTCGACGTTCATCGGTCTTTCGTGTCGGTTGAAAAAGAAAAAGGCCCGAGTGGTGAAGTCGGGCCTCGACCGGTCAGTGCGCGATCAAGCGATCAGGAATTGCTTGGCCGCTTCATCTGGCACGAGGTCGGCGTGCTTGCGACGTAGGCCTCGTAGAACTTGACCGGCGCCAGCGTGTAGCCGGTGTTCTCGGGGCTGTAGGGGTTCTTGGCATCGGCCTTCTGCCAGCGCGTGATCCACAGGCCCTGCTGCAGCTGGTGGTCGGCCTTGCGCATCTCGACGTCGCCGTTGAAGCTCTTGAACTTCATGCCTTCCATGGCGGCCGCCACCTTGACGGGCTCGGTCGACTTGGTGCGCACGAAGGCTTCGCTCAGCATGGCGTACACCGTGTAGATGTCGGTGGTGTACATGTCGTCGTTGAAGCGCTTCTTGTACTCGCCCATCAGCGGCTGGACCGGGCCCGGCGCGTTGTAGTGGCTGTAGCCCACCTGGTACACCTTGCCGTCCGAGGCCGCGCCCATGGCCGTGGGGGTGCCGGTGGTGACGGCGTAGTAGGTGTAGAACTTGACGTTCAGGCCCGAGTCGTTGGCCGACTTGATGAGCAGCGCGAGGTCGGAACCCCAGTTGCCGGTGATGACCGAGTCGGCGCCCGAGGCCTTGATCTTGGCGATGTAGGGCGAGAAATCGCGCACCTGCGCCAGCGGATGCAGGTCGTCGCCGACGATCTCGATGTCGGGACGCTTGTCCTTCAGGTTCTGCTTGGCGTACTTGGAGACCTGCTGGCCGTGCGAGTAGTTCTGGTTGATCAGGTAGACCTTCTTGATGTCCGTCTGCTCCTTCATGAAGGCGGTCAGCGCCTCCATCTTCATGGAGGTGTCGGCATCGAGGCGGAAGTGCCAGTAGCTGCACTTGCTGTTGGTGAGGTCGGGATCGACCGCCGCGTAGTTGATGTAAAGCACTTCCTTGCCCGGGTTGCGGGCGTTGTGCTTTTCGAGCGCGTCGATGATGGCCAGGGCCGGACCGGAGCCGTTGCCCTGCACCACGTAGCGCGCGCCCTGGTCCATGGCCGAGCGCAGCGCGCTGGTGGTTTCCTGCGGGCTCAGCTTGTTGTCGATGGCGATGATCTCGAACTTCACGCCGGCCGCATTCTTCTTGTTGAACTCCTCGGCCAGGAACTGGAAGGTCTTGAGCTGGTTGGTGCCCACCGCAGCCATCAGGCCGGACAGCGGGTCGAGCCATGCGATCTTCACGGTTTCACCCTTCTGGGCCAGCGCACCGGTGGCGGCGGCGGAAAGGATGGCTGCTGTAGCGATTTTCAGAGCGAACTTCACGATCTATATCTCCTGGTCAAACCGTTCAAAAGGCCGCACGAGAGTACAAGCGTTTGCAGCCCCTCCCCTCAGGGAATGCCCGTAAGAGGCCGGCTGCAAGGGCCGTTTCTATCGCGAAGGCGACACTGCATTTCCCCGCGTGGCCGCCGTGGTCGTGCCGGTGCTACCCACGGGTAGGAAATGCGTTTGCAAAATACCTTACGGGCGCTTCATCTGGCAGCTGGTGGGCGTGCTTGCCACATACGATTCGTAGAACTTCACCGGCGCCATCGTGTAGCCCGTGTTCTCCGCGTCGTAGGGGTATTTGCCGCCGGCCTTCTGCCACTTGGTGATCCAGAGGCCTTGCTGCAGCTGGTGGTCCGCCTTGCGCATCTCGATCTCGCCGTTGAAGCTCTTGAACTTCATGCCTTCCATCGTGGCGGCCACCTTCACGGGGTCGGTCGAGCGGGCCCTGTCGAAGGCGGTGTCGAGCATCGCGAAGGCGTGATAGATCGACGTCTGCACCATGTCGTCGTTCATCTTCTTCTTGTACTCGCCCATGATCCGCTGGATGTCGCCGCCCATGTTGTAGTGGCCGTAGCCGACCACGAACACGCGGCCGTCGGCGCCCGAGCCCATGGCCGTGGGGGCGCCGGTGCCGTAGGCGTAGTAGGTGTAGAACTTGACGTTCAGGCCCGAGTCGTTGGCCGACTTGATGAGCAGCGCGAGGTCGGAACCCCAGTTGCCGGTGATGACCGAGTCGGCGCCCGAGGCCTTGATCTTGGCGATGTAGGGAGCGAAGTCGCGCACCTGCGCGAGCGGATGCAGGTCGTCGCCGACGATCTCGATGTCGGGGCGCTTGTCCTTCAGGTTCTGCTTGGCGTACTTGGAGACCTGCTGGCCGTGGGCGTAGTTCTGGCCGAGGATGTAGACCTTCTTGATCTCGGGCTGGTCCTTCATGAAGGTGGTCAGCGCCTCCATCTTCATGGAGGTGTCGGCATCGAGGCGGAAGTGCCAGTAGCTGCACTTGCTGTTGGTGAGGTCGGGGTCGACCGCCGCATAGTTGATGTAGACCAGCTCCTTGCCCGGGTTGCGGGCGTTGTGCTTCTCGAGCGCATCGATGATGGCAAGGGCCGGGCCGGAGCCGTTGCCCTGCATCACGTAGCGCGCGCCCTGGTCCATGGCCGAGCGCAACGCGCTGGTGGTTTCCTGCGGGCTCAGCTTGTTGTCGATGGCGATGAGCTCGAACTTCACGCCAGAGATGTTCTTCTTGTTGAACTCCTCGACCATGAACTGCGTGGTCTTGAGCTGGTTGGTCCCCACCGCGGCCATCAGGCCGGACAGCGGATCGAGCCAGGCGACCTTGACGGTCTCGCCCTTCTGGGCGAAGGAGGCTGCGGCGCTGAGCAGCATGGCGCAAAAAGCTACTGACTTGATAGCACGAGGCATGAAGAGTCTCCAGGGGTGAGGGGCCGAGCTCGCAGCGTACAAGCGCCTTTTTCTTCGCCGCACAGGGAATGCCCGCAAGCGAGGCCGCCGGGACGGCCTGGCTATCGCCTGCGCGACAGCGGCTATGCGGTGGGCAGCTGGTAGTCCTTCAGAAGCTCGCGCAGCCGGGTCTTGAGGATCTTCCCGGTGGCGCCGAGCGGAATGGCCTCGACGAAGACCACGTCGTCGGGTATCTGCCACTTGGCTGTCTTGCCTTCGTAGAACTTGAGCAGCTCTTCGCGCGTGACCTCGGCATTGGGCTTTTTCGTCGCGACGACGATCGGCCGCTCGTCCCACTTGGGATGCGCCACGCCGATGCACGCGGCCATGGCGATGCCAGGATGCGCGACGGCGATGTTCTCGATCTCGATCGAACTGATCCATTCGCCGCCGGACTTGATCACGTCCTTGCTGCGGTCGGTGATCTGCAGGTAGCCGTCGGGGTCGATGGTGGCGACGTCCCCGGTGGGGAACCAGCCGCGTCCCTGCCCGTCGGCAACGAGCGGATCGCCGCCCTCGCCCTTGAAGTATTCCTTCACGACCCAGGGCCCCTTGACCAGCAGGTCGCCATAGGCCTTGCCGTCCCAGGGCAGTTCGTTGCCGTTGCCGTCGATGATCTTCATGTCGACGCCGAAGATCGCGCGGCCCTGCTTGAGGCGGATGGCGAGCTGCGCGTCGGGCGGCATGGCCAGGTGCTTGTTCTTGAGCGTGCACAGCGTGCCGAGCGGGCTCATCTCGGTCATGCCCCAGGCATGCAGCACCTCGACCTTGTAGATGTCCTGGAACGCGCGGATCATGGCCGGCGGGCAGGCCGAGCCGCCGATGACGGTGCGGTCGAGCGTGGAGAACTTCAGCTCGTTGGCCTGCATGTGGCCCAGCATCATCTGCCACACGGTGGGCACGCCGGCCGCGAAGGTCACGCCTTCGGCCTCGATGAGTTCGAACACCGACTTGCCGTCGAGCGCCGGGCCGGGGAACACGATCTTCGCGCCGACCAGGGCGGCCGAATAGGGAATGCCCCAGGCGTTGACGTGGAACATCGGCACCACGGGCAGCACCGAATCGCGCGCCGAGATCCGCATCACGTCGGGCAGGGCCGCGGCATAGGCGTGCAGCAGCGTGGAGCGGTGGCTGTAGAGGGCCGCCTTGGGATTGCCGGTGGTGCCGCTCGTGTAGCACATGCTCGACGCGGAGTTCTCGTCGAAAGTGGGCCAGTCGTAGTCGGTCGATTGCCCGCTCATCCAGTCTTCGTAGCTCACGAGACCGGGAATGCCGCTGTCGGCCGGCAGCTTGTCGGCATCGCACAGCGCAACCCACTTCCGGACGGTGGTGCACCTGGCATGCACCGCCTGCACCAGCGGAAGAAAGCTCAGGTCGAAGCACAGGATCTGGTCTTCGGCATGGTTGGCGATCCATGCGATCTGGTCCGGGTGCAGGCGCGGATTGATGGTGTGGAGCACCCGGCCCGTGCCGCTCACGCCGTAGTACAGCTCCAGGTGGCGGTAGCCGTTCCAGGCCAGGGTGGCGATGCGGTCGCTGAACAGCAACTGCTCGCCGTCCAGCGCATTGGCCACCTGGCGGGCGCGCGACGCGATCTTGCTCCAGGTGCTCCGGTGGATATCGCCCTCGACCCGGCGCGAGACGATTTCGGCGTCGCCATGGTGGCGCTCGGCGAACTCGATCAGCGACGAGATCAAAAGCGGTTGGTCTTGCATCAAACCCAGCATCGGGAGGCTCCTGTCATTTGTGAAATGGCTGCTAAAACTTTGCGGACAACGGATTCACGCAATCTTCGGCCATTCGCACAATGACAAAAACCCGCACGCACTGAACCTTCCCGCGGGCGCGATGGCCCGCGCCGCAAGGGGTTACGCGCTCTGCCGGACAATGTCGGCATGAGCTTGCTTGCCGAAGACACGGTCGCCGCCGACCTGGGACTGCAATGGAAACCCGGGTACCTGGCGCTGGGCCCCGCGTTTCTCACCGAACTACGCCCCACGCCGCTGCCCGATCCCTACTGGGTGGGCCACAGCGAGGCCGTCGCGCGCGAATTGGGCCTTCCGGCCGGCTGGCGCGAGTCGGACAGCACGCTGGCCGCCCTGACCGGCAACCTGCCCGTTGCGGGAACCCGGCCCTTTGCCACCGTGTACAGCGGGCACCAGTTCGGCGTCTGGGCGGGCCAGCTCGGCGACGGTCGCGCCATCATGCTCGGCGAAACGGCGGGCGGGCTCGAGGTGCAGCTCAAGGGCGCGGGCCGCACACCCTACTCGCGCGGCGGCGACGGCCGTGCGGTGCTGCGTTCGAGCATCCGCGAATTTCTCTGCAGCGAAGCCATGCACGGGCTCGGCATACCGACCACCCGCGCGCTCTGCGTCACCGGCTCCGATGCGCGCGTGTACCGCGAAGTACCGGAAAGCGCAGCCGTGGTGACCCGCGTGGCGCCCAGCTTCGTGCGCTTCGGCCATTTCGAGCACTTTGCGGCCAACCAGCGGGAGGCCGAACTGCGCGCGCTGGCCGATTACGTGATCGACCGCTACTACCCGGCCTGCCGCACCACCGAGCGCTTCGGCGGCAACGCCTATGCGGCCTTCCTGGAAGCCGTGAGCGAGCGCACCGCCGCCCTGCTCGCCCGGTGGCAGGCGGTGGGCTTCTGCCATGGCGTGATGAACACCGACAACATGAGCATCCTCGGGCTCACCATCGACTACGGGCCGTTCCAGTTCCTGGACGGGTTCGATCCGCGCCACATCTGCAATCACAGCGACACCAGCGGGCGCTATGCCTTCAACCAGCAGCCCAACGTGGCCTACTGGAACCTGTTCTGCCTGGCGCAGGCGCTGCTGCCGCTGATCGGCGACCAGGAGGTCGCGGTGGCGGCGCTGGAGTCTTACAAGACGGTGTTCCCGGGCGAGTTCGAGGGCCGCATGCGCGCCAAGCTCGGCCTGGCGGCACCGGCCGAGGGCGATCGTGCGCTCATCGAAGGCGTGCTCAAGCTCCTGGCCGCCGAAAAGGTCGACTACACGATCTTCTGGCGCCGCCTTTCGCAGCACATGGCAGGCGGCAGCGCCGAACCGGTGCGCGACCTGTTCCTCGACCGCGCCGGCTTCGACGCCTGGATGCTATTATTTTCGGAGCGGCACGCAAAGGCTCCGCGCTCCGAGGCCGCGGACCTGATGCTCCGGTCGAATCCGAAATACGTGTTGAGGAACCACCTGGGCCAGCAAGCCATCGAAGCGGCTGGCCAGAAGGACTTCTCGGGCGTGGCAACCTTGCTGACCCTGCTCCAAACCCCATCTGAAGAACATCCCGGCGCCGATGCCTATGCCGGGTTCCCGCCCGACTGGGCCTCCACGATCGAAATCAGCTGCTCATCATGACCACTCCCGTACAGAAAACCGACGCCGAATGGAAAGCCCTGCTCGCTGAAAAAGGCGCAGAGCCCGCGGCCTTCGAAGTCACACGCCATGCGGCCACCGAGCGACCCTTCACCGGCAAGTACGAGGCGCACTGGGAAGACGGCACCTACCATTGCATCTGCTGCGGCGCCAAGCTGTTCGAGGCCTCGACCAAGTTCGACGCCGGCTGCGGCTGGCCGAGCTTCTCGGAAGAAGCCGTGCCCGGCGCCATCCGGAACATCGTCGACCGCTCGCACGGCATGGTGCGCACCGAAAACGTCTGCGCGAACTGCGGCGCCCACCTGGGCCACGTGTTCCCCGACGGCCCCACCGAGACCGGCCTGCGCTATTGCATGAACTCCGCTTCGCTGGACTTCCAGAAGAAATAACCAACCCGCCCTCTCCAGCGCATGAAACTGATCCTCGACTTCTTCCCGATCCTGCTGTTCTTCGGCGCCTACAAGCTGGGCGACATCTACACCGCCACCGGCGTGCTCATGGCCGCCACCGCGGTGCAGATGGGCATCATCTACGCCATGGAGCGCAAGCTGCAGCCCATGCAGAAAGCCACGCTGGTGCTGATCCTCTTGTTCGGCACGCTCACGCTGGTGCTGCACGACGACCGCTTCATCAAGTGGAAGCCCACGGTGCTCTACGGCGCCATGGCCATTGCCCTCGCGGTGGCGCTCTGGGCGCTGAAGAAGAACTTCCTGAAGATGCTGCTGGGCTCGCAGCTGCAGCTGCCCGACCGCGTGTGGGGCCGCCTGAACGTGGCGTGGATCGGCTACTGCCTCTTCATGGCCATCGTCAACGGCTACGTGGCGGCGTACTTCACCACCGAGGCCTGGGTCAATTTCAAGCTCTGGGGCTATGTGTTTCCCATCGTGTTCCTGGTGGCGCAGGGGCTCTACATCTCGCCGCACCTCAAGGGCGACGACAAGCCGGCCGCATGAGCGTCGCAGCGAACCACCCCTTGCCCACCGCGCGCGACCTCGAAGCGGCGCTGCGCGAGGCGCTCCGGCCCAGCGTGCTGGAAGTGATCGACGAGAGCAGCGCCCATGCCGGCCATGCGGGCGCCAACGCCGAAGGCCGCGGCACGCACTTCCGGGTTCGCGTGGCTTCCCCACTGTTCGAAGGGAAGCCCCGCGTGGCGCGCCATCGCCTTGTGTATGATGCCCTCCAAGTTTTTATCGCGCAGGGTCTGCACGCCATCGCCATCGAGGTGCTCTGAATCGTACGATCAGTTGCATGCCGCCATCCGCCCGCCTTCGTGGCCGGGCCGCGGCGGCCCCCTCCCCATCTTCTTTTCCTTCGCTTTCTTCCACGCGCCTCTTCCATACGCGCATTTCCCTCCAGCCTGATATCCATTCCATGAAAAAACAAATCTTGCAGGCCGTTGCGGCCGCGGCGCTGCTCGGTGCGATTCCCGTGGCGGCCATGGCGCAGAACGCGGCCATCGTCAACGGCAAGCCCGTGCCCAAGGCGCGCATGGACGTGCTGGCGCAACAGCTGGCGGCGGCCGGCCGGCCGGTGACGCCGGAAATGCAGGGCCAGCTGCGCGACGAGATCGTCGCGCGCGAAGTCTTCATGCAGGAAGCGCAGAAGCAAGGCCTGGACGCGACCGACGACTACAAGAACCAGCTCGAGCTCGCCCGCCAGGCCATCCTGATCCGCGCGCTGTTCGAGAATTACCGCAAGACCAATGCGGTGTCGGACGCCGACGTGAAGGCCGAGTACGACAAGTTCGTGGCGGCCAATGGCGGCAAGGAATACAAGGCCCGCCACATCCTGGTCGAGACCGAAGACCAGGCCAAGAAGATCATGGCCGACCTGAAGAAGGGCGCCAAGTTCGAGGACATCGCCAAGAAGCAGAGCAAGGACCCGGGATCGGGCGCCAACGGCGGCGACCTCGACTGGGCCAACCCCGCGAGCTTCGTGCCCGAGTTCTCCGAAGCGATGATCAAGCTCAAGAAGGGCGAAACCACCCCTGCGCCCATCAAGACGCAGTTCGGCTACCACATCATCCGCGTCGACGACATCCGCCAGGCCCAGCTTCCCAAGATGGAAGAAGTCAAGCCGCAGATCACGCAGCAGCTGCAGCAGCAGCGCCTGCAGAAGTACCAGGAAGAACTGCGCGCCAAGGCAAAGGTCGAGTAAGGCTCGGCCCTCCTGCCCCAACGAAAAAAAGCGGCCCGCGGGCCGCTTTTTTCGTTCCGGGTTCTTTCTCTCAGCCCACCCAGCGTCGCGCATTGCGCCAGATGCGCATCCAGGGGCTCGGTTCGCTCCTGTCGCCGCCGGTCCAGCTCATCTGGATGTTGCGGAACACGCGCTCGGGGTGCGGCATCACCGCGGTGAAGCGGCCGTCCGGCGTGGTCACCGAGGTCAGGCCGCCGGCGCTGCCGTTCGGGTTGAACGGGTATTGCTCGGTAGCGTTGCCGTGGTTGTCCACGAAGCGCATGGCGGCAATGGCCTTGGCGGCATCGCCGCGGTGCTTGAAGTTGGCATAGCCCTCGCCGTGCGCCACCGCGATCGGCAGGCGCGTGCCCGCCATGCCCGCAAAGAAGAGGCTCGGCGATTCGAGCACCTCGACCATCGACAGGCGCGCCTCGAAGCGTTCGCTCTGGTTGGTGGTGAAGCGCGGCCAGGCCTCGGCGCCCGGAATGATGTCGGCCAGCTCGGCGAACATCTGGCAGCCGTTGCACACGCCCAGGCCGAAGGTGTCTTCACGACCGAAGAAGGCCTTGAACTGCTCGGCGAGCTTCGGGTTGAAGGTGATGCTGCGCGCCCAGCCGATGCCGGCGCCCAGCGTGTCGCCGTAGCTGAAGCCGCCGCAGGCGACGACGCCCTTGAAGTGGGCGAGGTCCGCCCGGCCCGACTGCAGGTCGGTCATGTGGACGTCGTGGGCCTCGAAGCCGGCCTCGGTGAAGGCGTAGGCCATCTCGACATGCGAGTTGACGCCCTGCTCGCGCAGGATCGCGACCTTGGGGCGCGATTGGAGGATGGCGGGGGCGTTGATGCCGCGGCCCTCACCCCTGCCCTCTCCCGGAGGGAGAGGGAGGAAGATGTGCATGCCGGGGTCGCCCGGCTCGCCGGCCGCGGCGTGCTCGGCATCGGCGCAGGCCGGGTTGTCGCGTTCGCGGGCAATCTTCCAGCTGACCGAGTCCCACACCTGGTGCAGGTCGTGCAGCGTGGCGCTGAACACCGACCTGGCATCGCGCCAGACCTCGAGCTTGCCCTTGCCGGCGTCCATGGTGGAGCTTGCAGGACGCGTCTTGCCGACGAAGTGGCTGTGCGCGCTGAGGCCGTGGGCGCGCAGCACCTGCATCACCTCGTTGCGCTCGGCGGTGCGCACCTGCAGCACCATGCCGAGTTCTTCGTTGAACAGCGCCTTGAGCGTGAGCTCCTCGCGCCGGGCGCTGACCTGCTGCGCCCAGTTCTTCGCGTCGCCGGTTTCCATGCGGCTGTCGGAGATGCCGTCGCCTTCGGTCACCAGCATGTCGACGTTCAGGGCCACGCCCACATGGCCCGCAAAGGCCATTTCGCAGGCGGTGGCGAACAGGCCGCCGTCGCTGCGGTCATGCATGGCGAGGATCTTGCCGTCCGCGCGCAATGCATTGACGGCGTTGACCAGCGCCACGAGCTGCGCTGGGTCGTCGAGGTCGGGCACCCTGTCGCCGCTCTGGTTCAGCGTCTGCGCCAGGATGCTGCCCGCCATGCGGTGCTGGCCGCGGCCCAGGTCGACGAGCACGAGCGTGGTGTCGGCCTCTTGCGCATCGAGCTGCGGCGTGAGCGTGCCGCGCACGTCGGCCAGCGTCGCGAAGGCGGTGACGATCAGGCTCACGGGCGACGTGACCTTCCTGGCTTCGCCGTTGTCCTTCCACTGGGTGCGCATCGACAGCGAATCCTTGCCGACCGGAATCGACACGCCCAGCGCCGGGCACAGTTCCAGGCCCACGGCCTTGACGGTTTCATAGAGCGCGGCGTCTTCGCCCGGTTCGCCGCAGGCGGCCATCCAGTTGGCCGACAGCTTGACGCGCGAAAGCTCGATCGGTGCGGCCAGCAGGTTGGTGATGGCCTCGGCCACCGCCATGCGGCCCGAAGCCGGGGCGTCGAGCGCGGCCAGCGGCGTGCGCTCGCCCATGCTCATCGCCTCGCCGGCAAAGCCCTTGAAGTCGGCCAGCGTGACGGCGCAATCGGCCACGGGCACCTGCCATGGGCCGACCATCTGGTCGCGATGGCTCAGGCCGCCCACGGTGCGGTCCCCGATGGTGATCAGGAAGCGCTTGGAGGCCACGGTCGGGTGCGAGAGCACGTCGATGGCGGCCTTCTGCAGGTCGACGCCCGTGAGGTCGAGCGGCTTGAAGCTGCGCGCCACGGTCTTCACGTCGCGGTGCATCTTGGGCGGCTTGCCGAGCAGCACGTCCATGGGCATGTCCACAGGCTGCACTGCGGCGCCTTCATCGGCCACCAGCAACTGGCGCTCTTCGGTCGCCACGCCCACCACCGAGAACGGGCAGCGCTCGCGCTCGCAGAAGGCCTTGAACTGTTCGAGCGATTCCGGCGCGATGGCCAGCACGTAGCGCTCCTGGCTTTCGTTGCACCAGATTTCCTTTGGCGCCATGCCCGACTCTTCGAGCGGCACCGCGCGCAGGTCGAAGCGCGCGCCGCGGCCGGCGTCGTTGGTCAGCTCCGGGAAGGCATTGCTCAGGCCGCCCGCGCCCACGTCGTGGATCGCGAGGATCGGGTTGGCCGCGCCCTGCTGCCAGCAGTGGTTGATGACCTCCTGCGCGCGCCGCTCGATCTCGGGGTTGCCGCGCTGCACCGAGTCGAAGTCGAGCTCGGCCGCGTTGGCGCCGGTCGCCATCGAGCTCGCGGCGCTGCCGCCCATGCCGATGCGCATGCCGGGGCCGCCGAGCTGGATGAGCAGCGAGCCGGCCGGGAACTGGATTTTCTTGGTCTGCGTGGCGTCGATGCTGCCGAGGCCGCCCGCGATCATGATGGGCTTGTGATAGCCGCGCTGCACGGTGTCGATGTCGCTCGCGACCGTCTGCTCGTACTCGCGGAAGTAGCCGAGCAGGTTGGGCCGGCCGAATTCGTTGTTGAACGCGGCGCCGCCCAGCGGGCCCTCGGTCATGATCTGCAGCGGGCTCGCAATGTGCTCGGGCTTGCCGTAGTGGCCCTCTTCCGGCCAGAGCCTGGACACCGTGAAGCCGGTCAGGCCGGCCTTGGGCCTGGAGCCGCGGCCGGTGGCGCCTTCGTCGCGGATCTCGCCGCCCGCGCCGGTGGAGGCGCCGGGAAACGGCGAGATGGCGGTCGGGTGGTTGTGCGTTTCCACCTTCATGAGCACATGGCTCAGGGCGCTATCTTTTTGATAGCTTTGCGCATCCGTCCGGGCGACAAAGCGCTCGATGGTCGTGCCCTCCATCACCGAGGCGTTGTCCGCATAGGCGATGACCGTGTGCTGCGGGTTCTGCTTTTCCGTGTGGCGGATCATCGAGAACAGGCTCTGCGGCTGCGCCACGCCGTCAATGGTGAACTGGGCGTTGAAGATCTTGTGGCGACAGTGCTCGCTGTTGGCCTGCGCGAACATCATCAGCTCGACGTCGCTGGGATTGCGGCCCAGGCGGGTGAAGGCGTCGACGAGGTAGTCGATCTCGTCTTCGGCCAGCGCCAGGCCGAAACCGGAGTTGGCCGCCACCAGCGCATCCCGGCCGCCGCCCTGCACGTCGACCAGCGCCATGGGTTGTGCCGGCAGTTCGCTGAACAGGCTCGCGGCCTGGTCCACGGTGGCGAGCACCGATTCGGTCATGCGGTCGTGCAGCGGGCCGGCCACGGCGGCCAGCACGTCACCTTCGAGCACCGGTGCCTTGCCGATCAGGGGCGACTTGAGCTTCAGGTGGTATTGCGTGACGCGCTCGACGCGGCGCAGCGCCAGTCCGCAGTTGTGGGCGATGTCGGTGGCTTTGGAGGCCCAGGGCGACACCGTGCCCAGGCGGGGGGTGACGACCACGGAAGTGCCGGCCTTGGCCAGGGCCTCGAAGGGCTCGCCGTAGGTCAGGAGTGCGGCGAAGCGGTCGTGATCGGCGGCGCCCAAGGCGGCGTCGGTGACCACCAGGTGCACGAAGCGGGCGGCAACGCCTTCGATGCGCGGCTCGATGGCCTGCAGCCTGGGCAACAGCTGCCGCGCGCGGAAATCGCTGAGTGCGCTGCCGCCCTCGAACATGGTTACGACGGGAAGGGCTTGGGATGCGGGCTGCGTCACGGTCGAGGGGGCCCTGGGGGGCCGCGTTGGGAATCAAAGAATCGAGGCGGATGGCCGCTGACTGGGGTCATCCGCGTTAACCCGGAATTTTAGCGTGCTGAATGGGATAATTCCGGGATGAGCATTACCTACAAAGACGCCGCAGGCATCGAAGCCATGCGGGTCGCCTGCCGCCTGGCTTCCGAGGTGCTGGACTACCTCACGCCGTTCATCAAGCCCGGCATCACCACCAACGATGTCGACCGGCTGGCCGCCGAATACATGGTCAAGCAGGGCACGACCTCGGCCACGGTGGGCTACATGGGCGCGAGCAGCGTGCCTTTCCCGAAGTCGCTGTGCACCTCGGTGAACCACGTGGTGTGCCACGGCATACCGAACGACAAGCCCTTGAAGAAGGGCGACATCATGAACGTCGACGTGACCGTCATCAAGGACGGCTGGTTCGGCGACAACAGCCGCATGTACGTCATCGGCGACGCTTCCATTGCCGCCAAGCGGCTGTGCCACATCACCTTCGAAGCCATGTGGCACGGCATCCTGCAGGTGCGCCCGGGCGCGCACCTGGGCGACGTGGGCTACGCGATCCAGAAGTTCGCCGAGGGCCAGGGCTTTTCGGTGGTGCGCGAGTTTTGCGGCCACGGCGTGGGCCAGCGCTTCCATGAGGAGCCGCAGGTGCTGCACTACGGCCGGCCGGGCACGCTGGAAGAGCTCAAGCCCGGCATGATCTTCACCATCGAGCCGATGATCAATGCCGGCAAGCGCGAGGTGAAGGAAGACTTCAGGGGCGGCCAGTACGACGGCTGGACCATCGTGACCCGCGACCATTCGCTGTCGGCGCAATGGGAGCACACGGTGCTGGTCACCGAAACGGGCTACGAGGTGCTCACGCTGTCCGAAGGCAGCCCGCCCCTGCCCTCGTTCGTCACTTCCACGAAAACGTGAGCCGCGCGCGCGGCGCACGGCCCCGGACAACGCCGTGATCGAACCAGCCAAGATCGACGTCGCCACGCTGCGCGAAGCCTATCGCGCGAAGAAGCTGGCGCTGTTCGACACCCTGCGCTTTGCGCGCGCGCCCACCCGCAGCGTCCACACCGTGCTGCGCCAGCTGTCGGCGCTGGCCGACCAGACGTTGTGCGCGCTCTGGCAGGAAGCCGACTTCGGCGACGCGCTCTCGCTGGCAGCAGTTGGAGGCTATGGCCGCGGCGAGCTGTTTCCGTACTCCGACGTCGACGTGCTGCTGCTGCTGCCGCCCGAGGGCCACGCCAGCGAAATCGATCCGGCGCGCATCGAGGCGTTCATCGGCCATTGCTGGGATGCAGGGCTTGAGATCGGCTCCAGCGTGCGCACGGTCGAAGAGTGCCTGGCCGAGGCCGAGAAGGACGTCACGGTCCAGACCTCGCTGCTCGAATCGCGCCTGGTCGCCGGCGACAAGAAGCTGTTCGTGGCGTTCCGCAGGCGCTTTGCGAGGGCGATCGATCCGCAGGCATTCTTCGTCGCCAAGTCGCAGGAGATGCGGCACCGCCACCAGAAGTACGACAGCACGCCCTACGCCCTGGAGCCCAACTGCAAGGAATCTCCCGGCGGCCTGCGCGACCTGCAGACCATCCTGTGGATGACCAAGGCCGCGGGTTTCGGCAACCGCTGGGACGACCTGGCCAAGAACGGCCTGGCCACCTCCTTCGAGGCGCAGCAGATCAAGCGCAACGAAGCCCTGCTCTCGCTGATCCGGGCGCGCCTGCATGTGATTGCCAAGCGCCGCGAAGACCGCCTGGTGTTCGACCTGCAGACGGCCGTGGCCGCGAGCTTCGGCTACGAAAGCGAATCGCAGCGCAAGTCGAGCGAGGCGCTGATGCGGCGCTACTACTGGGCCGCCAAGGCGGTGTCGCAGCTCAACCAGATCCTGCTGCTCAACATCGCGGAGCGGCTGCAGCCGGTGGACGAGCAGCACACGCCGATCAACGAGCGCTTCTACGAGCGCTCCGGCCTGATCGAGATCGCGAGCGACGATCTCTACGAGCGCGAGCCGCACGCGATTCTCGAGACCTTTCTGCTCTACCAGAAGACCATCGGCGTCCAGGGCCTCTCGGCCCGGACGCTGCGCGCGCTCTACAACGCGCGCCACGTGATGGACAGCAAGTTCCGCAACGACCCGGTCAACCACGAGACCTTCATGCGCATCATGCTGCAGCCCTACGGCATCACGCATGCGTTCCGGCTCATGAACCAGACCTCGGTGCTGGGGCGCTACCTGCGGGTGTTCCGCAGCATCGTCGGGCAGATGCAGCATGACCTGTTCCACGTCTACACGGTGGACCAGCACATCCTGATGGTGCTGCGCAACGTGCGGCGCTTCTTCATCGCCGAGCACGCGCACGAATACCCGTTCTGCTCGCAGCTCGCGGCCGGCTGGGACAAGCCGTGGATCCTGTATGTGGCCGCGCTCTTCCACGACATTGCCAAGGGCCGCGGCGGCGACCACTCGACGCTGGGCGCGCGCGACGTGCAGCGCTTCTGCAAGCAGCATGGCATTGCGCGCGAAGATGCCAAGCTGATCGAGTTCCTGGTGGCCGAGCACCTGGTGATGAGCCAGGTGGCGCAGAAGCAGGACCTGAGCGACCCGGAGGTGATCGGCGCCTTCGCCAGGCGCGTGGGCAACGAGCGCTACCTCACGGCGCTCTACCTGCTCACGGTGGCCGACATCCGCGGCACGTCGCCGCGCGTGTGGAATGCCTGGAAGGGCAAGCTGCTCGAAGACCTGTACCGCTACACCCTGCGCGCGCTCGGCGGGCGCATGCCCGACCCGGACGCCGAGGTCGAATCGCGCAAGCGCGAAGCGCTGGTGCAACTGGCGCTGCATGCCCAGCGTTTCGAGGCCCACAAGGCGCTCTGGGACACGCTCGACGTGGGCTACTTCATGCGCCACGATGCCACCGAGATCGCGTGGCACGCCAAGCAGCTTTCGCGATTCGTGCCGCCGCCCAACGTGCCGGTCGATCCCAAGGCGCCGCCGGTGGTGCGGGCGCACCTGTCACCCGTGGGCGAAGGCCTCCAGGTGGTGGTCTACACGCCCGACCAGCCCGACCTGTTCGCGCGCATCTGCGGGTACTTCGACCAGTCGTCCTTCAGCATCCTGGACGCGAAGGTGCACACCGCGAGCAACGGCTATGCGCTCGACACCTTCCAGGTGGTGACCACGTTCCAGCCTGACCACTACCGCGACCTCATCAGCATGGTCGAGTCGGGCCTCGCGCAGACACTGACCGAAGCCGGCCCCTTGCCAGCGCCGAGCGTCGGACGCGTGTCGCGCCGCGTGCGCAGCTTCCCGATCAAGCCGCGCATCAGCCTCTTGCCCGACGACAAGGCGCAGCGCTGGCTGCTCAACATCTCGGCGAGCGACCGCGCGGGACTCCTGTATTCGGTGGCGCGCGTGCTTGCGCGGCACCACCTGAACCTGCAACTGGCCAAGGTGACCACGCTCGGCGAGCGCGTGGAAGACACCTTCCTGATCAGCGGGCCCGAACTCCAGGGCCAGAAGACGCAGCTGGCCATCGAGACCGACCTGATGGAAGCGCTGGCCTCGTAGGGCGCTTGCCGCTTGTTTCATCCGCAGGTGCATCCTGCGGCATGATGTTGCCGACGTGATCCAAACCGAAGGGCAGCATCCGACATGAGCCAGAAAACCAATCCCCTCGCAGGCCAGCCCGCCCCGCTGGCGCTGCTCGTCAATGTTCCGCGCCTCGTGTCCGCCTACTACTCGGGCCGGCCGGATGCATCGGTCGCGGCGCAGCGCGTGGCCTTCGGCACGTCGGGGCATCGCGGCTCCTCGTTCGACAACGCATTCAACGAATGGCATGTGCTGGCGATGAGCCAGGCCATCGCCGACTACCGGCGGCAAAAAGGCATCGATGGGCCGCTGTTCCTCGGCATCGACACGCATGCGCTTTCCACGCCGGCCTTCAACAGCGCGGTGGAAGTGCTCGCGGCCAACGGCGTCGAGCTGATGCTGTCGAAGGACGACGAGTACACGCCCACGCCGGCCGTCTCGCACGCGATCCTGGTCTACAACCGCGGGCGCACCACAGGCCTGGCCGACGGCATCGTCATCACGCCTTCGCACAACCCGCCCGAAAGCGGCGGCTTCAAGTACAACCCGCCCAACGGCGGACCCGCGGGCACCGACATCACTTCCGCCGTCGAGGCAGCCGGCAACGCCTTTCTTGCCAGCGGATTGCAGGGCGTGAAGCGCCTGCCGCTCGCGCAGGCACTGCGTGCCTCGACCACGCACCGGCACGACTACCTGAACACCTATGTCGAAGACCTGGGTCAGGTGCTCGACATGGCGGCGATCCGCGGCGTGCCGGTCGACCTGGGCGTGGATCCGCTCGGCGGTGCGGGCGTGCACTACTGGCCGGCCATCGCCGAGCGCTACAAGCTCGATCGGCTCAGCGTGCTGAGCCAGGAGGTCGACCCGACCTTCCGCTTCATGTCGCTCGACTGGGACGGCCGCATCCGCATGGACCCTTCGTCGCCCGATGCGATGCACAAGCTGATCGCGCTGAAAGACCGTTTCGGCATCGCCTTCGCCTGCGACACCGACCACGACCGCCACGGCGTGGTCGCGCGCAGCACGGGCCTGATGCAGCCGAACAGCTATCTCGCCGTGATGATCGACTACCTCTACACGCACCGCCCCGATTGGCCGGCGCATGCGGCCGTGGGCAAGACGGTGGTGAGCAGCCAGATGATCGACCGCGTCACGGCCCGGCTCGGCCGCAGGCTCCACGAGGTGCCTGTGGGCTTCAAGTGGTTCGTCGACGGGCTGGTGGACGGATCGCTGGGCTTCGGCGGCGAGGAAAGCGCGGGCGCAACCTTCCTGCGCTTCGACGGCTCGGCGTGGACCACCGACAAGGATGGCATCGTCCCCGCCCTGCTCTCGGCCGAGATTGCCGCGCGCACCGGGCGCGACCCGGGCGAGCGCTATGCGGGTCTGACCGAGGCGCTGGGCCAGCCGGTGTCCGACCGTGTCGACGCGGCCGCCACGGTGGAACAGAAAAAGAAGCTGTCGAACCTGTCGCCCAAGCAGGTCAGCTCGACCGAACTGGCGGGCGACAAGATCGAGGCGGTGCTGAGCCATGCGCCGGGCAATGGCGCGGCCATCGGCGGCGTCAAGGTGGTCACGCAGAACGGCTGGTTCGCGGCGCGGCCCTCTGGCACTGAGAACATCTACAAGATCTACGGCGAGAGCTTCAAGGGTGCGGAGCACCTGGGGCGCATTCTCGAAGAGGCCCAGCAGCTGGTGGACAAGGCGCTGTCGGCCGGCTGATGCAGGGACCCGTTCAGCGCGTGCCCTCTCCCAGCCGCCGCTCGAGCCACACGCTGTAGCGCGAGAGCCCGAAGCACAGCACCCAGTACACCGCCGCAATGAAGAGGTAGCCCTCCAGGTAGAACGGCCGCCAGGTCGGGTCGCCGCCGAGCGCCAGCCCCAATGCGCCGGTGAGCTCGAACAGACCCACCACGGTGACCAGCGAGGTGTCTTTCAGCGTGCCCACCACGTTGTTGGTCAGTGCGGGCACCACGAGCCGCAAAGCCTGCGGCAGCACGATGTCGCGCTGCACGGGCCAGCGGCCGAAGCCCAGCGCCATCGCCACCTCGGTCTGCCCGCGCGGCACGGCTTGCAGCCCGCCCCGGATGATCTCGGCCAGGTAGGCTGCCACGAACAGTGCCAAGCCCGCGAGCACGCGCACCAGCACATCGGGCTGCCACCCTGCGGGCCAGAGCAGCGGCAGCAGGAACGAGGCCATGAACAGCACGGAGATGAGCGGAACCCCGCGCACCAGCTCGATGTAGCTGGCGCTCAGCGTGCGAACCACCGGCCAGCCCGAGCGGCGCCCGAGCGCCAGCAGCAGCGCCAGCGGAAACGCCAGCGCCAGGCCCACCACCGCAAGCCCGATGGTGAGCGGCAATCCGCCCCAGCGGCTCGTCGGGACGGCGCTCAAGCCGGGCACGCCGCCGCGCATCAGCAGCACGAAGAGCAGCAGCGCCACCGCCCAGAGCGGCAGCAGCCACCAGCGCCAGCTGCGCGGCCAGGCGCTGAGCACCGTGACGGCAGAGAGCACGACCACGGCAATGGCGGGGCGCCATTGCTCTTCATAGGGGAAGCGGCCAAACAGCATCGGCCGCCATTTCTCGGCCACCACGCCCCAGCACGCGCCATGCTGGATCGCGCGGCAGGCTTCGGCGTCGGGCCGGAATACCGCGTGCACGACGCCCCATTCGACCGCGTAAAAACCGCCCCAGGCGAGCACCGCAAGCAGCAGCACGGTGGCCAACGCACGCAGCGGCGAACCCCAGAGCTCGCTGCGCCAGGCGATCGGGCCCTGAGCGACGTTTCTCATTGCCACCCTCGCAGTGCCACGCGTGCGTTGTAGCGGTTCATGCCGAACGAGATCACGAGCGACAGCAGCAGGTAGACCGCCATGATGATGGCAATGCACTCGAAGGCGCGGCCGTTCGAACCGATGGTGGTGTTGGCGACCGACACCAGTTCCGGATAGCCCACGGCCACCGCGAGCGACGAATTCTTCGTGAGGCTCAAGAGCTGGTTGGTGAGCGAAGGCACGATCACGCGCAGCGCTTGCGGCAGGATCACGATGCGAAGCTGCTGCACCGTCGTGAGCCCCAGCGCCTGCCCCGCCAGCACCTGCCCTTGCGACACCGAGAGGATGCCGGCGCGCACGATCTCCGCCACGAAGGCGGCCGAGTAGAAAGTCAGGCCCGCGACGATGGTCACGTACTCGGGGCTCAGCGCCGCACCGCCGCTCACGCCGAAGTCGCCCTTCTCGGGCCACTCGAAATGCGTGGGCCACCAGCCGCCCTCGCCCGACACGGGCCAGGGGACGCTGAGGCCGCCCTTGCTGAGGTACACACCCGGCAGCAGGCGCACCGGTTCGGTCGGATCCGGCAGCAGGTTGGCGATGGCAAAGGCCAGCATCAGCAATTGGACCAGGAGCGGCACGTTGCGCAGCAGTTCGACATAGGCGGTGCAGATGCCACGCAGAAGCACGTGCGGCGCGAGACGTCCGATACCGATCAAGGTGCCGAGCACGACCGAAAAGATGGCGGCGGGCACCGCGGCGCGTACCGTGTTGATCAGGCCCGCCAGGAAGGCGCGCCAGAACGGCTGGCTGGCATCGAAGTCGAGCCAGCCTTCACTGATGGAAAAGCCCGCAGGCTCGGCCAGGAAGTCGAAGCCCGAACGCACACCGCGCGAGCGCAGCACCTCGAGCGCATGGTGCACCACCCAGGCGGCGCCGGCCACCACGGCCAGCACCAGCAGCGCCTGGACGACCCAGGCCAGCCAGGCGCCGCGGCGCGAGGCCCCGCCGCTCATCGAACCGGGGGTGCGTAGATCAGGCCGCCCTTGTTCCAGAGGTTGTTGGAGCCGCGCGGCAGCTTGAGCACCGACTTGGGACCGACGTTGCGCTCGAACATCTCGCCGTAGTTGCCCACGGCCTTGATGGCGCGGAACGACCAGTCCTTGTCGAGGCCGAGCAGCTTGCCCAGGTCTTCACCGGTGCCCACCAGCCGTTGCTGCGCCGGGTCCTTGCTGCTGGCCTTGAGCTCGTCGGCATTGGCCTGCGTGACACCGAACTCTTCGGCCTCGATGAGCGCATTGGGCACCCACTTGGCGATGGCGAACCATTCGTCGTCGCCGCGGCGCACCAGCGGCGCGAGCGGCTCCTTGGAGATCAGCTCGGGCAGGATGACGTAGTCGTCCGGGTTGGGCGCTTCCTTGTTGCGCAGGCCTGCGAGCGCCGAGGCGTCGGTGGTAAAGGCCTGGCAGCGGCCCGAGAAGAAGGCCTTGAAGGAAGCCTCGAAGCTTTCGAACACGACGGTCTTGACCGGGATGTTCTGCGCGCGGAAGTAGTCCGACACGTTCTTCTCGTTGGTGGTGCCCGACTGCGTGCAGATGGTGGCGTTCTTGAGTTGCTTGGCGCTGGTGACCTTGAGCTTCTTGGGCACCAGGAAGCCCTGGCCGTCGTAGTAGGTGATGGTCGTGAAATTGAAGCCCAGCGATGCGTCGCGCGTCAGCGTCCAGGTGGTGTTGCGCGCGAGGATGTCGATCTCGCCGGCCTGCAGGGCCGAGAAGCGCTGCTGCGAATTGAGCGGGACGAAATCGACCTTCTTCGCGTCGCCCAGCACGGCCGCGGCAATGGCACGGCAGGTGTCCACGTCCAGGCCCGACCAGTTGCCCTGCGTGTCGGGCGCGGAAAAACCGGCCACGCCGTTGGTCACGCCGCACTTGACGGTGCCGCGCTGCTTGACGGCATCGAGGGTCTTGCCCGCAAACGCGGGAGCGGCGGCGGCGAGCGCCACGACGGAGGCGGCCGCGGCCAGCGCGGGACGGAATCGGCTCTTCATTGGTGTGTTCTCCTCAACAGTAGGCGAAAGGCAGTGTACGGGGCTGCGCGCCAGTCTGCCAAAGAACGGACGGTTGGATGCATATGCCGCAAGGCGTCCTGGCCGGTCTTTTGTTGCCAGCCGCATTCACTAACATACGGCCCTTCAATCACTCTCACCAGGAATCCGTTCATGACCAAATCCGACGACACCGGCAAGCTCGTTCTGCGTGTGGCACTCGGCATCCTCATCCTGTTGCATGGCATCGCGAAGGTCGGCAAGGGCGTGGATGGCATCGGCGGCATGCTGGCATCCCATGGCTTGCCAGCCGCCACCGCCTACCTGGTCTACGTCGGCGAGATTCTTGCGCCGGTGCTCCTGATCGTTGGACTGTTCACCCGGCCCGCGGCGCTGATCATCGCGATCAACATGGTGGTGGCGATCTGGCTCGCGCACTTCAAGGACCTTGGGGCGCTCAACAGCCAAGGTGGCTGGGCGCTCGAGCTGCAGGGCATGTACCTGTTCGCCGCGCTGGCCATCAGCCTGTTCGGCGGCGGCCGCTTCGGCCTGGGCGGAAGGTACAACTGAGATCGTGCGGCCGGCGGGAGGGCCGGCCGTTTTGCGTCAGTCGTCCTCGTTCGCGTCGAGGCCTGGAAACAGGACCTCGGTGTAGCCGAACCGGGAGAAATCGCGCACCCGCATCGGATAAAGCTTGCCCAGCAGGTGATCGACCTCGTGCTGCACCACGCGCGCATGGAACCCGCTGGCCATGCGATCGATCGGGTCGCCGTAGGGATCGAAGCCGGTGTAGCGGATGTTCGCAAAGCGCGGCACCACGCCGCGCAGGCCGGGCACCGACAGGCATCCTTCCCAGCCCTCTTCTTCCTCGTCGCCGAGAGGGGTGATGACGGGATTCAGCAGCACGGTGCGCGGCACCGGCGGGGCATCGGGGTAGCGGGGATTGACGACGTCGGTACCGAAGATCACGAGCTGCTGGTCGACGCCGATCTGCGGCGCCGCGAGGCCGGCGCCATTGACGGCGTGCATGGTCTCGAACATGTCGCGCACCAGGAGGTGCAGCTCGTCGGTATCGAAGGCGGCGACCGGCTGCGCAACGCGCAGCAGCCGGGGGTCGCCCATCTTGAGGATTTCGCGGATGGCCATGGCGGGATTATGGCGGCCGCCGGCCGCATCGACGGCTACCCGCCCGCCATGCGATCAGGGAGGCGATTGGGTCTTCGAGTCGGGCGACGAGTAGAGCCGTTGGCGCGCATTCGGCGCCTGCGGGCGGTACTGCGGCAATGGCGAGACGCCTGTGTTTCCGGTCGGCGGCACGATTGCGCCTGCCGAGGGTCGTCCGGAGCCGCCCCATCCGGGGCGCACGGCCGGCACCGGGTAGCCCGGACGCACCGCCGGATAACCCGGCCGCCCGTAGTAGGGCCGGTCACCGTAATAAGGCCGCCCGCCGTAGTAAGGACGGCGGCCTTCATAGTAGGTGCCGCCCTCGATGTAGACGGGCGCGGGCTGGACGACCACCGGATTGTCGTAGTACGGCTGCGAGTAGCCCCCGCTGTAGTAAGGGTCGGCAGGAACACCCACGCAGCCGCCGAGCAGCGCGATGCCGCCGATGGCGACGCAGGTACCGAGAAAACGAATCTTTTGCATGAGGGTCTCCTTGTCAGCCTTCTGTCTCTTCAACGCCAGCTTGTAGGCCCTGTTGACTGCGCTGGTGTGAAGTCGCGTAACGGGCGGTAAGCACACCGCGCCGCCGCCTTCAACCCTGGACGCCATCGGCGAGTATGGCCAGCATACGCGCCTCGTCGATCACGTCCACGCCAATCTCCCGGGCCTTGTCGAGCTTGCTGCCAGCTTCCTCCCCAGCCACAAGATAGTTCGTCTTCTTGCTGACCGAGCCTGCCACCTTGGCACCGGCGGCCTCCAATTTATCCTTTGCCTCATCCCTGCTGAGCGTAGGAAGGGTGCCGGTGATCACGAAGGTCAAGCCCGCCAGCGGCTTGGGCGCGCGTGCGGCGGGCTCGCCCTCTTCCCACGTCAGTCCGCAGGCGCGCAGCTGCTCGACCACCTCGCGGTTGTGCGGCTGTTCGAAGAAGGTGCGCAGGCTCTGCGCCACCACCGGGCCGACATCGTTGACCTCGAGCAGTTGTGCCTCGGTCGCGTCCATGATCGCGTCCAGCTTGCCGAAGTGCTTGGCCAGGTCCTTCGCGGTGCTCTCGCCCACATGGCGGATGCCGAGGCCGAACAGGAAGCGCGGCAGCGTGGTTTTCTTCGAGGCTTCGAGCGCATCGACGATGTTCCTGGCCGACTTCTCGCCCATGCGGTCCAGCCCGGCCAAGGTGGTGAAGCCGAGCCGGTAGAGGTCGGGCAAGGTACGGATCAGGTTGGCGTCGACCAGTTGCTCCACCAGCTTGTCGCCGAGCCCGTCGATGTCGACCGCGCGGCGGGCCGCGAAGTGCAATATGGCTTCCTTGCGCTGCGCCGCGCAGAACAGGCCGCCGGTGCAGCGGTAGTCCACTTCGCCCTCTTCGCGCAGCGCTTCCGAGCCGCACACCGGGCACTGGCGCGGCATGGTGAAGAGCGGCCCGCGTTCGGTGTCGGGCCTGGCCAGGCTTTCCGGCACCACGTCGACCACTTCGGGGATCACGTCGCCGGCACGGCGCACGATGACCTTGTCGCCCACGCGCACGTCCTTGCGGCGCGCTTCGTCCTCGTTGTGCAGCGTGGCGTTGGTCACGGTGACACCGCCGACGAAGACGGGCGCGAGCTTGGCCACGGGCGTGAGCTTGCCGGTGCGGCCCACCTGCACCTCGATGCCGAGCACGTCGGTGATCTGCTCCTGCGCCGGGTACTTGTGCGCCACGGCCCAGCGCGGCTCGCGCGAGACGAAGCCCAGCCGCCGCTGCAGTTCGAGGCTGTCGACCTTGTAGACCACGCCGTCGATGTCATAAGGCAAGGCATCGCGCTGGCGGCCGATGTTTTCATGGAACGCGATCAGCTCGATGGCGCCCCTGGCGCGCGCGGTCTGCGTGGCGACCGGGAATCCCCAGGCATCGAACTGCTGCAGCCAGTCGAACTGCGTCGAAAAGTCCGGCCCGCCTTCACTGGCGGGCGTGACCTCGCCCAGACCGTAGGCAAAGAAGCTGAGCGGGCGTGCCGCCGCAATGGCGGGGTCGAGCTGGCGCACCGCGCCGGCTGCCGCATTGCGCGGATTGACGAACACCTTCTCGTTCTTCTGGCCGGCCGCAATCTTCTCGCGCTGCCGCTCGTTGAGGGCCTCGAAGTCGGCACGCTTCATGTAGATCTCGCCGCGAACTTCGACCACGGGCGGTGCCTGGCCTTTGAGCCGCAGCGGAATCTCGCGCACCGTGCGGATGTTCTGCGTCACCTCTTCGCCGATCTCGCCGTCGCCGCGCGTCGCGGCCTGCACCAGCACGCCGTTCTCGTAGCGCAGGTTCATGGCCAGGCCGTCGAACTTGAGCTCGCAGACGTACTCGACCTGCGGCCCGTCTTCGGCCAGGCCGAGTTCCTTGCGCACGCGGGCGTCGAAAGCGCTCGCCCCCGCCGGCGTGATGTCGGTCTCGGTGCGGATCGAAAGCATCGGCACCTTGTGGCGCACCTTCACGAAGCCTTCGAGCACCTTGCCGCCCACGCGCTGCGTCGGCGAATCGGGGGTACGCAGTTCCGGATACTCGGATTCCAGGGCCTGCAGCCGCTGGAACAGCTTGTCGTACTCGGCGTCGGGCAGCTCGGGCGCGTCGAGCACGTAGTAGAGATGGGCGTGCCTGTGGAGCTGTTCGCTCAGTGCGGCGGCTTCGCGTGCCGCTTCGTCGCGCGTGGTCATGGGTGTCTCCCGAACGATCGGATCAGCTGAAGAGGCGGCGCGCCAGCGGCGAGCCCGCGGCCAGGTCGCGCGACTCGAGCGTGTCGTAGAGCTGCTCGAGGTCGGCGCCGATCGCGTCCATTGTTTCCTCGCGCAGCAATTGGCCGTCGCTGTCGGTCACCACGCCGTCCATCTCGCGCGCCAGCGTGGCGGCGGCCTCGCGCATGCGGCGGAACGGCTGCTCGGTGCGGTCGACCTGCGGCACGTCCAGGCTCAGGCTGAGTTCGCGGATGGCCGATTGAGCCGGGTCGTCGGCCAGTGCGGCCTGCGTGTCGAAAGAGAGCCCGAGGATCGGCGGCAGTCCGGCTTCGCTGGTCGGCAGCACCATGCGGCCCGGGATGATGCCGGCCACGAAACCCAGCCGGGCCGCGTTCTGCTGAACATAGCCGGGACTCCAGGCCGCATGCAGCGCGCGCAGCACGAAACCCAGCTGGGCATCGTGCGCGCTGGCGAACTGGTCGAGCTCACGGGCACGTGCCACTTCGTCGAGCATCTCGGGAAACTCGAGCGCGCCGTTGACGGCATCGGCAAAGGCCTGGGCCTTCACGACGAATTCGGAGTACTCGATCTCGTTCAGTGCACCGGTGCGGTTGGCCAGCTGCACGCCCACCTGGAACGCGCTGTAGCGCTGGCCCGGCACGGGAGGCTCCCACTGGCCGGTGTGCTCGTTCAAGCCTTCGATGGCCACGGGCTTGCTGCCCGCGCGGCGGGTGGACGGCATGGCCGCGATCGCCGCGTCGCCAGAAGCCAGTCCATCGAGCGACACGGGTGCGATCACGTCGATGAGCGGATCGAGCCCGCCGCGGCGCTCGGCCGTGGGCACGGGCGTCGCGCCGGGCGCGGGCAGGTCCGGATCGAACAGCGGTTCGTGGCGCTCATGGCCCGGCGCCTGGTTCGGATCGACGTGCAGCATCGGCTCGACGTCGCGGGAGGGCGACGAAGGCCGCTCGCCATCGGAGTTGTCATGGTCCCGCGCGTCGGGTTGCCGCGGCGCATTGCGGCGCGAAGTGACCGTGTTGTAGGCAACGACGGCCGCGAGAACGAGGCCGCCGAGGATGGCCAGGGCGAGAGTGAGATTGCTCATCGGTGCTGCTCGGCTTAAGCAGCTTCGACCATCGAGGCGGCCGATTCCATGTCGACCGCCACGATGCGCGAGACGCCCTGCTCCTGCATGGTGACGCCGATCAACTGCTCGGCCATTTCCATGGCGATCTTGTTGTGGCTGATGAAGAGGAACTGGGTTTCGCGGCTCATGGCGGTCACGAGTTTGGCATAGCGTTCGGTGTTCGCATCGTCCAGCGGCGCATCCACTTCGTCGAGCAGGCAGAAAGGCGCGGGATTGAGCTGGAAGATCGCGAACACGAGCGCAATGGCCGTGAGCGCCTTTTCCCCGCCCGAAAGCAGGTGGATGGTCTGGTTCTTCTTGCCCGGCGGCTGCGCGAGCACCTGGACGCCGGCATCGAGGATTTCATCGCCTGTCATCACCAGCCGCGCATTGCCGCCGCCGAAAAGCTCGGGGAACATGCGGCTGAAATGCTCGTTGACGATCTTGAAGGTGCCGCCGAGCAGCTCGCGCGTTTCGCCGTCGATCTTGCGGATGGCATCTTCGAGCGTGCCGATGGCTTCGTTCAGGTCGGCGGACTGCGCATCGAGGAACGTCTTGCGTTCGCTGGCCACCGCCAGCTCGTCGAGCGCGGCGAGGTTCACCGCACCCAGGGCCACCACTTCGCGGTTCAGGCGGTCGATTTCGCCCTGCAGGCCCGCGAGGCGCACCTTGTCGGTTTCGATCGACTGCGCGATGGCTTCGAGGTCGGCTCCCGCGTCGTCGAGCAGCTGCTGGTACTGCTCGACGCCCAGGCGCGCGGCCTGTTCCTTGAGCTGGAACTCGGTGATGCGCTGGCGCAGCGGATCGAGCTCGCGCTCGAGCTGCAGCCGGCGTTCGTCGCTCGCACGCAGCTTCATCGTGAGGTCGTCGTACTGGCTGCGCGCGGCACCCAGCGCGGCCTCCCGCTCGAGCTTCAGGGCCAGCGCGTCCTGCAGCCCGGCCTGGGCCGCCGCATCGGACAGGCGGCCGAGCTCGGCCCGGGCGCGCTCGTCTTCGTCGGTGAGGGCGACCACCTGCTGCGACGCGGTCTCGATCGCGCGGTTCAGCTCGCCGCGGCGTGCCTCCAGCGTGCGCTGCGAGAAGGTGGCTTCCTGCGCCTGTCGTTCGAGGCTGCGGTGCTGCTCGCGGCTGGCAGTGAGGGCACGACCGGCCTCGATCACGCGCTCGTCGAGTTCCGCATGCCGCTCCTGGCTGTCGGCCAGCTGCATGTCGAGTTCCTCGAAGCGGCCTTCGGCGGCCATGCGCTTTTCCTGCAGCTCTTCGAGTTGCGCATCGACCTCGGCAAGGTCGGCGGCCAATTGCTCGCTGCGGGCGCGCGTCTGCTCGGCCAGCTGCGTCATGCGCAGCGTCTCGACCTGCAGTTCGTGCGCGCGGGACTGCGTTTCGGCCGCTTCGCGGCGCGCTGCCACGAGGCGCTGCGCGGCTTCGGAATAGGCGGCTTCGGCGCGGATCAAGGCGGTGCGCGCCTCTTCGCTGATGAGCGTTTGCGCGCGCAGCTGGCGCTCGAGGTTTTCCATTTCCTGCTGGCGCGCCAGCAGCCCGGCCTGCTCGGAATCGGGGGCGTAGAAGTTCACGCTGTGCGAGAACACGGCATGGCCGCTCTGCACGTAGATGACTTCACCGGGCTTCAGCGTGGCGCGCTCGGCGAGCGCTTCCTCGAAGCTCTGCGCGATGTAGCAGCCGTGGAGCCAGTCGGTCATCAACGCCTGCAGGCCCGCGTCGTTCAGGCGCAGCAGGCCCGACAGGCGAGGCAGCGTGCCGCTGTCCTGCGACACACCGGCGTCCGGCGGGCTGTAGAACGCCAGCTTGGCGGGGGGCGCGTCGTTGCCGAAGGCGCGCACCATGTCGAGACGGCTGACTTCGAGCGCACCCAGGCGTTCGCGCAGCGCCGCTTCGAGCGCGTTTTCCCAGCCTTGCTCGATGTGGATGCGGCTCCACAGGCCCTGCATGCCTTCGAGCCCGTGCCTGGCGAGCCAGGGCGCCAGCTTGCCGTCGGTCTTGACCTTTTCCTGCAGTGCGCGCAGCGCCTCGAGCCGCGCCGAAAGCTCGGCGTGGCGGGCGCTTTCGGTGTTGACGGCCTGCTGCTTCACGCGGCGGTCGTCGTCGAGCTGCGGCACCGATTCCTGCAGTTCATGCAGGCGGGCGTCGGCTTCGCCCGCGGCCTCTTGTGCGGCGGCATGCTCTTCCTGCATCGCCTGCAGGCGGGCTTCGTCCGGCGCGGCGAGCGCGTTCTGGTCGGCGCGCAGGCGTTCGCTGCGCTGCGTGAGCTGCCGGCTCTGGTCTTCGATGTTGCGCTGGTCGGCGGCCAGCACCTGGATCTGCTGCTGGATCTGGCCCACCGCAGCGCGCTGCGAATTGGCCACGTCCTGCGCGCGCTGCACGGCTTCCTCGAGCTCCGGCATGCGCGCGTCGTGTTCTTCGAGCTGCGCTGCCAAGAGCACGGCCTGTTCCTCGGCATCGACGCCCTGGCCGGCCAGCGTTTCTATTTCCGCCTCGGCCTCTTCGCGGCGGCGGCCCCACTGGCCCATCTGCTCGCGCAACTGGACGAGCCGCTGCTCCACGCGTTGGCGGCCTTCGACAACGAAGCGGATCTCGCCTTCCAGGCGGCCGACTTCGGCGCTGGCCTCGTAGAGCTTGCCCTGCGCCTGGTTGACCTGGTCGCCTGCCGCGTAGTGGGCCTGGCGCACGGTCTCGAGCTCGGCCTCGATGCGGCGCAGGTCGGCAGTGCGCGATTCGAGGTCGTTGATCGCCTTCTCGGACTCGGCCTTGATCTTCGCCTGGTCGGCGTCGCTTTCACTGCGCTTGAGGAACCAGAGCTGGTGCTGCTTCTTGCTGGCTTCGCCCTGCAGCGTGTTGTAGCGCGCGGCCACCTCGGCCTGCTTCTCGAGCTTTTCGAGGTTGGCGTTGAGTTCGCGCAGGATGTCTTCCACGCGCGTCAGGTTCTCCCGCGTGTCGCCCAGGCGGCTCTCGGTTTCGCGCCGGCGCTCCTTGTACTTGGAGACACCCGCCGCTTCTTCGAGGAACAGGCGCAGTTCCTCGGGCTTGGATTCGATGATCCGGCTGATCGTGCCCTGCCCGATGATGGCGTAGGCCCGCGGACCGAGGCCCGTGCCCAGGAACACGTCCTGCACGTCGCGCCGGCGCACCGGCTGGTTGTTGATGTAGTAGCTGCTGGTGCCGTCGCGCGTGAGCACGCGCCGCACGGCAATTTCGCCGAACTGGTTCCACTGGCCACCCGCGCGGTGATCGGCGTTGTCGAACACCAGTTCCACGCTCGAACGGCTCGCCTGCTTGCGCGTGGTCGTGCCGTTGAAGATCACGTCCTGCATCGACTCGCCGCGCAGCTCCGATGCGCGCGACTCGCCCAGCACCCAGCGCACCGCATCCATGATGTTCGACTTGCCGCACCCGTTGGGCCCGACGACGCCGACCAGTTGGCCTGGCAGCAGGAAGTTGGTGGGTTCGGCGAACGACTTGAAGCCCGAAAGCTTGATGGAATTGAGACGCACGACTTGTCGGCCTGCCTTGACGTAGCGCCAAGGTATTGATTTGTAAGGAAAATTGCACGGGCCTGCCGCTGGAGGCAGGCCGCCGCCCCAGCGGTGGATGATAACGTCAGGCCATGAGCGATTCCCTGCTTTCCTCACCCTTCGCCACCCGCCGCGGCTGCCTGCTGGCCGGCGCCGCCGCCCTGCTGGGCCTTGGCGGCTGCGCGGCCGTGCGCTCCACAGAACGCGCCGAACCCTATGGCAACCAGGAATGGCTGCAATCCAGCGCCAACCGCATTGCCAACCTTTCGCTGCGGGACAACCTGCAATCGATCCGCCGCGTGCAGACCACGCTGTACCGGCGCAATCCGCGTGAATGGCGCAAATCCGCCGCCAGCATCGAGGCCGCCTCCCAGCGCGCCTGGGACGCGGTGCTCACAGGCCCTGCCCTGCCCGAACTGCGCGGCGCCACCGGCATCGAGGCGATCCGGCTGGCTTTCGACACCGGCCCGCAGGGCTACCAGGGAGACCGCGTCGCGGCACTGGTCGTCGGTTGGGCCACGATGCTCAAGCAGGCGAACGGCGACACCTGGGACCAGAGCCTGCTCGACGGCATCAATGCCGAGAACAGCTACCGCGCGGCGCGCAATTTCGAGATCTCGCTGTGGTTGATTTCGTCCAAGACCGGGCCGGACGGCCAGCCCCTGCTGCTGGCCACCGAGATCAGCGAGCGCGGCCGCAACCTCGTGGCCGACCGCGAACTGTCCAAGGTGGTGGCCAGGCTCGACCTGCTGGCGGCGCAGGCGGACGAGAAATACCGGCGCGCCGCGCTCGACTTCGGGCAGAACTGGATCATGGGCGCGGTCCTGCCTTTCTTCACGCTGCTACCCAGATAGCAGCGCCAGCCGCGTCGGAAATATATTTCCCAGAAGGCGGTTTGCGGTAATATCTTTCCGTGACCAAACAGGAGCTCATCATCGCCCTCTCCGCACGGCGTGATGCCGCGGGGCTCACCCATGCGGAGATCGCGCAGCGCTCCGGCCTGACCGAACGCTCGGTGCGCAACGCCCTGAGCCTCAAAGGCAATCCGCAGCTGTCTTCGCTGCTGGCGCTCGTCGATGCGCTCGGGCTGGAACTGCAGCTGGCGCCAAAGGGCTTCGGGGAAAGCGTGGGCACCGATCCCGGCTATCGCCCGGTCGCCACGCGGGTGGGACACGCCGTTGCACAGGCGCCCGCTCCGCCGTACGCCAACAAGCGCCGCCCGCCATGAACGTCAAGATCCTCGAGATATCGCTCGGCACGCGGCGTTTCGGCAAGCTCTTCCAGTACGCGGACCTGTGCCGCTTCGTCGCCGAGCCGGAACTGGTGGCGGCGCCGCCGGCCGAGGTGCTTTCGCTGTCGATGGTGGCAAGCGATGCCGCCACGCAATCGGCGCTCTGGGCCGACGTGAAGAACCCGCTGTTCAACGCCCAAGGCGGCCAGCTGCCGCGCTTCTTTCAAAACCTTCTGCCCGAAGGCGTGCTGCGCAGCCATATCGCGCAGCTGCGCGGCTGCCGTGACAACGACCACTTCGAGCTCCTCGCGGCCTGCGGCGGCGACCTGCCCGGCGCCGTGAGCGCCAAGCCCGTGGCTGTGGACCGCCAGACGCTGCAGCGGCTCATCACGCAGGACCAGGACGCGCTCGAGATGTCGGTCGTCGAGCTGCCCATGCCTCAAGGCATCTCGGTTTCGGGCGTGCAGCCCAAGCTGGGCCTGCGCAGGCAGGGCGGACGCTACGTGGCCCGCACCCGCGCCGGCGCCAGCACGCGCGTGATCGCCAAGCTGCCCGTGGCGGGAAGGCCCCACATGCCGCAGCTCGAGATACTCTCGCTCCAGCTCGCGGGCGCGGCCGGTGTCGAGGTCTGCCATGCCGAGCTGGCACCGCTTTCCGCCATTGCGGCCGAGCACAGCTATGCCCTGCCCGACGAGCCGGACTTTTTGGCCGTGACGCGCTTCGACCGCGAAGGCGCGCGCCGCATCCACTTCGAGGACTTTGCGCAGGTGCTCGCCGTCGACCCGATGCACAAGTACAGCGCCAGCTATCTCGACATGGCACTGGCCATGCAGGCGTTTCCGTCGCTGGGCGAAGAGGCGGTGCTCGAGCTCGTGCGCCGTCTCGCGGTGAACGACCTGCTCGGCAACCCGGACGCGCACCTGAAGAACTTCGGCGTGCTCTATCCGGACGGCATCGCCCCCCGGCTCGCACCCGCCTACGACATCGTGGCGTATGCGGCGCTCCAGGGCGTCGACGGCCACGCCCTTCCCCTGCTGCCCGCCGCGCCGGGCGGTGCCGCTCCCAGGCGCACTGCCCTGTTCACGCCCGCCAACGTGCGCGCCTTCTGCTTTTCCACCGGCTTGCACGAGCCGCAGGTCCGGCGTGTCGTGGCCGACACGGCGCGGCTCGCGCGCAGCCACTGGCCGACGATGATCGAGGCCTCGGCGCTTCCCGCCGCATGGAAAAAGCGGCTGCGGCAGCGCCTGCAGGCACATCCCTTGCTGCAAGGCATGGCACGGCGCGGCAAATAGAGGAAAAGAAAATCGCGGCCCCTAGAATGAATCAGCCCTTCACTCCTCCACCCACCCGAGGCAGCAGCAACTCATGAGCTCCATCAATTTCATCGGCGGCGAAAAAGGCGGGGTCGGCAAGTCGGTTACCGCGCGCGTATTGGCGCAGTACTTCATCGACCACAGCAAGCCCTTCATCGGCTTCGACACCGACCGTTCGCACAGCTCGTTCACGCGCTTCTACGAAGGCTTTGCATCGCCCATCGTGGTCGACAGTTTCGAGGGACTCGACACCGTGGTGAACGGCTTCGAGAGCAATCCCGCGCAAAGCGTGATCGTCGACCTGGCGGCCCAGACGCTGGCGCCGCTGTCGCGCTGGATCAAGGAATCCGATCTGTTCGACGTGTTCGACGAACTCGGCGTGGCCGTCAACTTCTGGCATGTGCTGGACGACGGCAAGGACTCCACCGACCTGCTCGGCACGCTGATCGACACCTTCGGCAACCGGCCCAACTACATCGTGGTGCAGAACTACGGCCGTGGCAGCGATTTCGGCATGCTGCTGGCGTCGCAGTCGCTCTCCAAGGCAACGGCGAACGGCGCGCGGGTGATCACCCTGCCGCGCCTGCACGAAGCGAGCATGCGCAAGATCGACGCACAGAACACCAGCTTCTGGAAGGCGGTGAACGACCGCGAAGGCGCGCATGCGCTCGGCCTTTTGGAACGCCAGCGCGTGAAGTCGTGGCTGGCCACCGCCTACGCGGCCTTCGATACCCTGCCGCTGTAGCCGTCGGGCTCAGCGGGCGGCCGGGCGCTTGCGCAAAAGCAGCACGAGCAGCAGCACCGCAAGGACGGCAAAGGCGACGAACGACCAGTTCGCCAGCGTCAGGCCGAACAGCGACCAATCGACCTTCGAGCAATCGCCGCCGCCGCGAAAGATCATCGGCAGCGCGCGCTTGAGCGGAAAGGTCTCGATCATCCCGTACAGGTCGCGCCCGCACGACACGACCTCGGGCGGATTCCACTGGAGCCAGCTTTGCGATGCGGCCGTGTAGGCGCCGCCGATGGCCGCCAGCAGCGCGAGACCACCGCCCGTCGACTGCAGGCCCCGGCCGCGGAACACGCCGGCCAAGCCCGTGAAGAGCGCCACCAGCACCAGCGCATAGCGCTGCACGATGCACATGGGGCAAGGCTCCAGGCCCACCACATGCTGCAGGTAAAGGCCGAAAGCCAGCATCAGGACGCAGGCCAGGCAGATCAGCCCGTACGCGCGGCGCGGCGCGCCGAAAAACCAATCGATCAAGGGGAAACCCAATCTTCTTCTACGAACACCCGGGCCTTGCGCGGCGTGGCGACCACTGTGTCGCCCTCGTGCAAGCCCAGTTCACGGAACTGTTGCGCAGGGAGTTGCGCTTCGATGATGGTTCCGGAGCCCGGATTATCTGGATTCGTTTGAGTGGGCTCAAGTTCCAGCCGCGCGATGGGGCCGACGACGATGGCGCGCGACAAGGTGGCCACGATGCCGGTCGCGCCGGGGGCGTAGCGCTCCACCGTGAGGTCGTGCGGGCGCACATAGGCCATGGCCTTGGCGTCGCGCGCACCGCTGTGCTCCGGTGAATCCAGGCGCATGCCGTCGAGCTGCACCGCGCCGTTGTCGGCCCGGCCGTGGAACAGGTTCACGTCGCCCAGGAAGCCGTAGACGAAGGGGCTCGCCGGCTGGTCCCACACCTCCTGCGGTGAACCGACCTGTTCGATGCGCCCCTTGTTGATGACCACCACGCGGTCGGCCACTTCGAGCGCCTCTTCCTGGTCGTGCGTGACGAAGATCGAGGTGACATGCAGCTCGTCGTGCAGCCGGCGCAGCCAGCGGCGCAGTTCCTTGCGCACCTTGGCGTCGAGCGCGCCGAAGGGCTCGTCGAGCAGCAGCACCTTGGGCTCCACCGCCAGAGCACGCGCCAGCGCGATGCGCTGCCGCTGGCCGCCCGAGAGCTGCGACGGATAGCGGTCGGCCAGCCAGTCGAGCTGCACGAGCTTGAGCAGGTCGGTCACCTTCTGCTTGATCTGCGCATCGCTCGGGCGTTCCTTGCGCGGCTTCACGCGCAGGCCGAAGGCCACGTTCTCGAACACCGTCATGTGGCGGAACAGCGCGTAGTGCTGGAACACGAAACCCACCTGACGCTCGCGCACGTGCACATCGGTGGTGTCTTCGCCAGAGAACAGGATGCTGCCGGCGTCGGCCGTTTCCAGGCCCGCGATGATGCGCAGCAGCGTGGTCTTGCCGCAGCCCGAGGGGCCGAGCAGTGCGACGAGCTCGCCCGACTCGACGTCGAGGTTCACGTTGTTCAGGGCCCGGAAGTCGCCGAACTGCTTGCTGATGTTGCGGATTTCGATACTCATGGAATCTCTTCCTCTGCCTTCTTCTGATGACTCCCTCTCCCATGGGGCGAGGGTCGGGGTGAGGGTTCTCCCCTCACCGCGGGACTTTTCAAGCTTGCGTCGGACGCTCCGGCGGCAGTTCGGCAATCGCCTTCATTTCGCGTTCATGGCGCCATTCGATGACCGACTTGATCACCAGCGTGACCAGCGCCAGGATGGCCAGCAGCGAGGCCACGGCGAACGCGGCCACCGATTGGTATTCGTTGTAGAGCACTTCCACATGCAGCGGCATGGTGTTGGTCTGGCCGCGGATGTGGCCCGACACCACCGACACCGCGCCGAACTCGCCCATGGCGCGCGCATTGCAAAGAATCACGCCGTACAGCAGGCCCCACTTGATGTTGGGCAGCGTCACGCGCCAGAAGGTCTGCCAGCCGGTGGCGCCCAGCACGATGGCCGCCTGCTCTTCGTCGGTGCCCTGCGCCTGCATCAGCGGCACGAGTTCGCGCGCGATGAACGGAAAGGTCACGAACACCGTCGCCAGCACGATGCCGGGCACGGCGAAGATGATCTTGATGTCGTGCGCGGCGAGCCAGGGACCGAACCAGCCCTGCGCGCCGAACACCAGCACGTAGATCAGGCCCGCCACCACCGGCGACACTGCGAACGGCAGGTCCACCAGCGTGGTCAGGAAGGCCTTGCCGCGGAACTCGAACTTGGCGATGGCCCACGCCGCGGCAACGCCGAACACCAGGTTCAGCGGCACCGCGATCGCGGCTGTGATCAGCGTGAGGCGGATCGCGCTCCAGGCGTCGGGCTCCTGCAGTGCTTCGAGGTAGGCGCCGACGCCCTTGCGCAAGGCTTCGGTCGCCACGGCCGCAAGGGGCAGCACCAGGAACAGGAACATGAACGCGAGCGCAACGCCGATCAGCGACCAGCGCACCCAGGGCGACTCGGTGGTGCCGGCCTGCGCGCGGCGGATGACTTTGGAAGGAGCACTCATGTCAGGCTCCCGCGCGGCGGCGCTGCCAGGCTTGCAGGCCGTTGATGACCAGCAGCAGCACGAAGGAAATCACCAGCATCACCAGCGCGACCGCCGTGGCGCCCGCGAAGTCGTATTGCTCCAGCTTGCCGATGATGATGAGCGGCGTGATCTCCGAGATCATCGGCATGTTGCCGGCGATGAAGATCACGGAGCCGTATTCGCCGATGGCCCTTGCGAAAGCCATGGCAAAACCCGTGAAGAGCGCCGGCGCGATCGACGGGAAGATCACTTTCGTGAAGGTCTGCAGGCGTGTGGCGCCGAGCGAGGTGGCGGCTTCCTCGAGTTCCTTCTCGGCGTCTTCCAGCACCGGCTGCACCGTGCGAACCACGAACGGCAGCCCGATGAAGATCAGCGCGATGACGATCCCCGCCGGCGTGAACGCCAGCTTGATGCCATGCGGCTCGAGCAGTCGGCCGATCCAGCCGTTGCCCGCGAGCAGTGCCGTCAGCGAGATGCCGGCCACCGCCGTCGGCAGCGCGAACGGCAGGTCGACCAGTGCATCGACGATGCGCTTGCCCGGAAACCTGTAGCGCACCAGCACCCAGGCCACCAGCAGGCCGAATACCGTGTTGACCAGTGCCGCGATCAGCGAGGCACCGAACGTGAGCCGGTACGAAGCCATGACGCGCGGCGCCGTCACGGCCACCCAGAACTGCTCCCAGCTCAGCGTGAAGGTCTTGAAGACCAGCGCCGAGAGCGGAATCAGCACGATCAGGCAAAGGTAGAAAATCGAGAAGCCGAGCGTGATGTGAAAGCCCGGCAGCACCCGCCTTGCGCCCCCGGCACGGTTCACATGCGAAAGCGGCGCTCCCGCGGACGGGAGCGCCGAAGAAACAGCGCCGCTCATTTACTTTGCGCCGGGCGTGTAGAGCTTGTCGAACTGCCCGCCGTCGTTGAAGTGCACCTTCTGCGCATCGCCGAGGCTGCCGAAGAGTTCCTGCACCGTGAACAGCTGCAGCGGCTTGAACGTGGCGGCATGCTTCTTGAGCACGGCTTGCGAGCGCGGGCGCAGCGCATGCTTGGCCGCGATCTCCTGCGCTTCTTCGGAATAGAGCCAGTCGAGGTAGGCCTTGGCGAGTTCGCCGGTGCCCTTCTTCCTGGTCGTGCGCTCGACGATGGCCACCGGGTTCTCGGCCACGATGCTGATCGACGGGTAGACCGAATCGACCTTGCCCGAGCCGAATTCGCGATCGATCGACACCACTTCGGATTCGAAGGTGATGAGCGCATCGCCGATGTTGCGTTGCAGGAAGGCGGTGGTCGCGTCGCGTCCGCCGCGCGCCAGCACCGGCACGTTCTTGAACAGCTTGCCGACGAATTCGGCGGCCTGCGCGTCGGTGCCGCCCTTCTTCTTCACATAGCCCCAGGCCGCAAGGTAGGCATAGCGCCCGTTGCCGCCGGTCTTGGGGTTGACGATCACGACCTGCACGCCGGGCTTGACGAGGTCTTCCCAGTCCTTGATGCCCTTGGGATTGCCGTTGCGCACCAGGAACAGCATGGTCGAGGTGGTCGGCGATGCGTTCTCGGGGAATTGCTTGTTCCAGTCCTTCGCGACCACGCCGGTGTTGGCCAGGAAGTCGATGTCGGTGGAGGTGTTCATGGTCACCACGTCGGCATCGAGGCCGTCGGCCACGGCGCGCGCCTGGGCGCTGGAGCCGCCATGCGACTGGTCGATCTTCACGTCCTTGCCGGTGGTCTTCTTGTAGTGGGCCACGAACGCGGCGTTGTAGTCCTTGTAGAACTCGCGCGCCACGTCGTAGGAGGCGTTCAGCAGCGTGCTGCCCTGCGCGAAGGCGCTGCTGCCTGCGAGTGCGGAAGACGCCAACGCGAGCACGGCGGCGAAGGTCTTGAGTCTGGAAGTCATGAGGTTGCCAAGGTTTCTGAAATTTCACGGCCCGCCGGCCATGCGGCGGGCTCGTCGGTCAACGACTGGAGCAGGGCCAGGCCGAGCGGCCAGTCTCCATGTCCCGAATCGATGTTGATATGGCCCGCATTCTGCATGCGAACGAACTCACTGCCCCAGGCGCGGGAATAGGCGCCGGCCAGGCGGATCGGGCAATACGGATCGTTGCTGCTCGCCACCACGATGCTGCGGTAGGGCAGCGCCGCGTACGGCACCGGTGCGAAGTCGGACAGCACGGCACGGCGCTCCGGGTCGGCCGGCGCCACCAGGAGCGCCCCGCGGATGCGCGAAGCGGCTTCCGCCGGCAGGTGCGCCGTGGCAATGCAGCCCAGGCTGTGGGCCGCAATCACCACCGGGCCGCGACTCTCGAGCACCAGCCTCGCCAGCGTGGCCACCCAGGCCTCGCGCTTGGGCGAGGCCCAGTCGTCCTGCACCACCCGCGCCGCGCCCGGAATGCGCTCTTCCCACAGGCTCTGCCAATGGCCGGGCCCGGAATCGCGCCAGCCCGGCACGATGATCACGGAGGTCTGCATGTCGGCGACGCCCTGCCCCGTTTACTTGTTGGGCTGCGGGGTGATGCGCAGGTAGGGCTTCACGGCCTTGAAGCCCTTGGGAAAGCGCTCGGCGAGCTCTGCCGGGTCCTGGATGCTCGGGATGATCACCACGTCGTCGCCGTCCTTCCAGTTCACCGGCGTGGCCACCTTGTGGCTGTCGGTGAGCTGCAGCGAATCGATCACGCGCAGGATCTCGTCGAAATTGCGGCCGGTGGACGCCGGGTACGTGATGGTCGCGCGGATCACCTTCTTGGGGTCGATGATGAACACGCTGCGCACCGTGGCCGTGGCGGAGGCGTTCGGGTGGATCAGGTCGTACAGGTCGGCCACCTTGCGGTCGTGGTCCGCAACAATGGGAAAGTTCACCGTGGTGTTCTGCGTCTCGTTGATGTCGCCGATCCATTCCTTGTGCTTGGTGGCCGGGTCGACGCTCAACGCAATGGGCTTCACGCCGCGCTTGGCGAATTCGCCGGACAGCGCCGCGGTCTTGCCCAGCTCGGTGGTGCACACGGGCGTGAAATCGGCCGGGTGCGAGAAGAACACCACCCATGAATCGCCGGCCCATTGGTAGAAATCAAGAGGGCCTTCGCTGGAATCCTGGGTGAAATTGGGGGCGGTGTCGCCGAGTCGCAGGGTTGCCATGGTCGCTCCTTGAATGGGATGGGACCTCGGATTGTGCGAAGCACTGCTTCAATGCCAAACGAATATCTACTTGTTTGGTTATGGCATTTTTCGCATAAGGAGCAATGAAACCGGCGTGGCGCAGGCGCTAGTACATGCCCGTCTCGCTCCCATGGAGGTGCTCGGCCAGGAAATCGATCAAGCGGCGCACCGCCGGCACCAGCGCTCTCCGGGCCGGAAAGACCAGATGCGCGATGACCGGCGCCGGCCCCCATTCGGGCAGCACTCTCGCGAGCCGGCCCGCTTCCACCTCGTCGCGGCACATGTAGCCCGGCAGCAAGGTGGCGCCCACGCCTTCGATGGCGGCCAGCTGCAGTGTCGCAAGATCGTCGGCCACGTAGCGCGGGCTGTGCGTGTGCACGTGGACCTCGCTATGGGGGCCCTCGAGGCGCCATTCGCTGCGCCCCTCGTTGTTGGCCGACATGGCGGTCGTGGGCAAGCGCACGAGGTCGGCCGGCGTGTGCACAGGGCCGAGGCGCTTCAAAAGTTCCGGCTTCGCCACGAGGAAGCCGCGGCTCGTTCCCAGGACCTTGGCGACCAGCGTCGTGCTGTCCTCGATGGCCGGCCGCACGCGCAGGGCGATGTCGATGCCCTCCTCGATCAGGTCGACCGGCCTGTTCATCACCCGCAGGTCGACCCGCACGGCCGGATAGAGGGCCATGAACCGGGGCAGCAATTGGCCCAGTCCGCTGTGCACGATGGTGATCGGGCAGCTCACGCGCACCGTGCCGCTCGGCTCGGTCTGCACCTGCGCCACCGCTTCGGCCGCCGCCTGGGCCGCATCGCGCATGGCGGCGGAATGCCGCAGGTAGATCTCCCCGGCCGGCGTGAGCGACAGGCGCCGTGTGCTGCGCTGCATCAGCTGTACGCCGAGCCGTTCCTCGAGCTCCGCCACGCGCCGCGAGAGGCGTGACTTGGGAATGCCCAGGGCGCGGCTGGCCGCCGCAAAGCCGCCGCGCTCTGCCACTTCGGCGAAGAAAACCATGTCGTTGAGGTCTTGCATGGCCCCATTGTCCTGCAAATGGAACGATGAAGTGATTTTTTGCCTACTTATCAATCACTCGCACCAAAAATAGAATTCATCCATCGCCGGCCCACTTCAGCGCCGACTCACCCCAACGAAAGTGACTGACCATGAAGCTGCTCCATATCGACTCCAGCATCCTGAGCGCCCATTCGAGCTCGCGCCTTTTGACGGCCGAGATCGTGTCGGCCTGGAAATCCGCGCATCCCGACACCGCTGTCGAGTACCTCGACCTTGCGACCGACGCACCGTCGCACTTCGGCCCCGACGCCCTCGCCATCAAGACCGGCCTGCAAGCCGAGCCGACCGAAGCCCAGCAGCGCGAAAACGCGCTGTCTGAAAAGCTCGTGAGCCAGTTCCTCGCCTCGGACGTGATCGTCGTGGGTGCGCCGCTCTACAACTTCTCGGTGCCGACCCAGCTCAAGGCCTGGATCGACCGGCTGGCGCAAGTCGGACGCACCTTCAAGTACACCGAGAAGGGCCCCGTCGGCCTGGCCGGCGGCAAGACGGTGATCGTGGCGTCGACCCGCGGCGGCATCTACTCGACCACCGAAGGCGGCCAGGCCGCGGAACACCAGGAGAGCTACCTGAAGGTGGTGTTCGGTTTCTTCGGCATCACCGATGTGCGGTTCGTGCGCGCCGAAGGCCTCGCCATGGGTGACGCACCCAAGGCCGCCGCGCTGGCCGCCGCAAGGGCCGAGATCCTGGTGGCAACGGCTGAAGCCGCCAACCAGAAGAACCTGGCCCAGGCCGCCTGAAGCAGCGTCCGCCACGAGAAGAAAAGCCGCCTCCGGGCGGCTTTTTCACGTCGGTGGCCAAGTGGCGGTGTCAGGCCGCCGAGTGGCGCTTGATCCAGGCCACGTACTTGTCCATCCAGCCCTGCAGGAATTTCTTCGTGCCCTCGTTGCCGATGTGGCCGCGGTCGTCGAACAGACCGTCCTTGAACTGCAGGAATATCTCGGGCGCACCCATCGTCGGGACGTCGAGGTAGGCGAGCACGTTGCGCAGGTGCTGCTGCGCCAGCGCGGTACCGGTGGCGCCCACCGAGATGCCCACGACCGCGGCCGGCTTGTCCGCCCAGGCACTCTGTCCATACGGGCGCGAGGCGTGGTCGATCGCGTTCTTCAGCAGGCCCGGGAACGACCGGTTGTATTCGGGCGTCACGAACAGCAGGCCCTGGGCCGCCGCGATTTCCGTCTTGAGCCGCTTCACCGATGGGGCCTGGTTGCCGTCGTCGTCCTGGTTGTACAGCGGCAGATCGTCGATGGGCAAATGCTCGAACGTGAAGTCCGAAGGCGCAAGGTGTGCCAGCGCGAGGGCCAGCTTCTGGTTGTACGAATCCTTGCGAAGGCTGCCGACGATCACGGCAATTCGGGTCTGGCTCATGAATGAAGCTCCTTGAATGAAGAAGGAAGGGAATGGATGGGGAAAAACAATTATGCGAAGGGGCCATGACCTTTTCCAGGAAAGCTCTTCCGTTCGGCTTTGGCTTTCCCGCGCATGCGAAGCAGGTTCGCGCAATCGCGTGCATCATCGACCGGGTCCTTTCGACTCTGGAGCGAATCAATGCGATTTCTGGTGGTGGGTGCCGGTGCACTCGGTGGGTATTTCGGCGGCCGGCTGCTGGAGGCGGGACGCGACGTGACTTTTCTGCTGCGCGCACGGCGCGCGGCACAGATCGCGAAGACCGGGCTGGTGGTCCAGAGCCCGTTCGGCAACCTGCAACTGCCCTCGCCGCCCCACCTGATGGCCGAGGACATCCGGGCGCCGTTCGACGTGATCGTGGTGGGAAGCAAAGCCTACGACCTCGCGTCGACCATGGATTCTTTCGCGCCCGCCGTCGGGCCGCAGACGGTCATCCTGCCCCTGCTCAACGGCCTGCAGCACATCGACCGGCTGGCCGAGCGCTTCGGCAGCGAGCGCGTGCTGGGCGGCCTTTGCATGATCTCCGCCACGCTGGACGACGATGGCCGCGTGCTGCACCTCAACGACCTGCACGGCCTGGCTTACGGCGAGCGAGCGGGCGGCCGGTCGGCGCGGGTCGACGCCATCCAGGCGCAGTTCGCGGGGGCGAAGTTCGATGCGGTGGCCAGCGACACCATCTCGCAGGACATGTGGGAGAAGTGGGTCTTCATCGCCTCGGCCGCCGGCCTCACGAGTCTCATGCGCGCGTCCATCGGCGACATCGTGGCGGCCGGGGGCCAGGACGTGGCGCTCTCGATCTTCGACGAATGCTGCGCCATCGCCGCGCACAACGGTTTCGCGCCGCGTCCCGCGGCCATCGAGCGTGGCCGCAAGATGATGACCGCAGCGGCATCGCCGATGACGGCCTCCATGTACAAGGACATCGTGCGCGGCACGCCCGTCGAAGCCGACCACATCATCGGCGACCTGCTCCGCCGCGCCGGGCGCACCGGATCGACCGTGCCTTCGGTGCTGCGCACCGCCTATGTCCACCTGAAGGCCTACGAGGCGAAGCGCGCCCGCGAGGCTGCCTGAGTTTTCTTCCCCATGGCCGACACCATTGCATTCCTCCATACGGCGCAGGTCCATGTGCAGACCTTCGAGCGCCTGACGCGCGAGATTGCACCGGACCTCGAGGTGCGCCACCTGGTGAGGGAGGAACTGCTGCACGAAGCGCGCACCACGGGCACTGACAACCCGATGCTCGCTGCACGCGTGCACGAGGCCATGCGCGACGCCGCGTCCGGCGGCGCCGCCGTGGTCGCCTGCACCTGCTCCACCATCGGCGGCCTGGCCGAACAGACCGCCACGGGCGGCGCATTCGCGGCCCAGCGCATCGACCGGGCGATGGCCGACCGCGCGGTGCGATGCGGCCCGCGCGTGCTGGTGGCCGCGGCGCTCGAAAGCACGCTGGAGCCGACGACCGCGCTGATTCTTTCGGCCGCGGCGCGGGCCGGGGTGGGCGTGAAGCCGAGCGTCCTGCTGGTCGAAGAGGCCTGGGCCCATTTCGAGGCCGGGGACCTCACCCGCTACATCGCGGTGCTGGCCAGGGAAATTCGCGCCGCGGCCGTTGCGGCCGATGTCGTGGTGCTGGCACAGGCCTCGATGGCGGCCGTGGCGGCGGACCTGGCGGACATCGGCGTCGAGGTGCTCGGCAGCCCCGGGCCCGGCGTGGCGCACGCGGTGGCCACGTTGCGCGCCTCGCGCACGGCGTGGGCCACCTAGGCCCGCACCCCGTCTAGTCCGACTTGAGGATCGTCTCGCCCTTCAATGCGCCCATGTCGCGGACGTTGAAGCGGTGCCGCTTCCAGCCCTCCCACGTGCGGCGCATGTGGGTGATCGAGATGAAGTAGTAGAGGAACTTGAACATGCCCAGCGCGCGCCACATCGGCGTGCCGCGGTAGATGTCGCCGGCCAGCAGCGACATCAATCCCTCCTTCACGCGGAACGGATTGCCCGGGTGCATGAACATGTCGCGGATCGTCGGGTTGGTCACGCGGTAGATGAACCACGAATACTCTCGCGGTCCCTTGCGCATCATGGCCTCGAAGTCCTTTCGCGCGGGTGCCAGCTCGGCCGGCTTGTCGAGGGCCGTGGCCACCAGTTGGGCACCGTCGAAGGCGCTGTGCATGGCAAGGTACACGCCCGACGAGAACATCGGGTCGATGAAGGTGAAGGCATCGCCCAGCATCAGGTAGCGGTCGCCCGTGGCATGGGTGCTCGAGTACGAGAAATTGCCCGTGGCATGCACGGCGTCATCCACCAGCGTGGCGTTCCTGAGCCGCTCCACCAGCACCGGGCACAGGCCGATGGTGTCGTAGAAGAAGTCCTTCAGCGGCTTGTCGCGCGTCTTCAGGTAGTAGGGCCAGCAGACCGCACCCACGCTCGTGGTGCCATCGGCCAGCGGAATGAACCAGAACCAGCCATGCGGGAACCAGCAGATGCTGATGTTGCCTTCCTTCTTGCCTTCGAGCCGTTCGGCGTTGGTGAAGTGGCCGAACAGCGCCGTGCTGTTGTGGTCCGGATTCTTTTCCTTGCAGCGGAATTTGTTGGCCAGCAGAGTGTCGCGGCCCGTGGCGTCCACCACGAAGCGGGCGCGCCAGCTGCGCCTGGCACCGTCGTCCATCTCGGCCTGCACCGTCGCGCCGTCGGCATCGAAGGCCACATCGCGCACCTTGCAGCCTTCGATGGTCTGCGCGCCGCGCGTGGCGGCATTGCGGAACAGCAGCTCGTCGAGGTCCGAGCGGCGCACCTGCCAGGCGGAGTCGAGCGCCTTGTCCCAGCCCTCGGAGAAATCCACGTAGCTGCGGTGCTCATGTTCCGGTGAGACGAACTCGATGCCGAACTTGGGCATGCCGATCTTCTCGACCTGGTCGCGTACGCCGAGCTTTTCGAAAAGCTCCACGTTCGCCGGCAACAGCGATTCGCCGATGTGAAAGCGCGGGTGATGCGCCTTTTCGAGCAGCACCACTTGGCGGCCCTGCTGCGCGAGCAGCGCCGAGATCGTGGAACCCGCGGGCCCGCCGCCGATCACGAGCACATCGCAGGACTCCTCCGTGGCAGGAGGCATCGAGGGGGCGGAGGAAACGGCTTGAGGCAAGGACATGCGGGTGCAAGCGACAGTGTTGAGACCGGCGAAGCATAGCGCGGACGGAACCGACCGGATTCCGGCGCCCCGCCGGCCCCCTACGGCCCATTGGCCCGGGGTGCGTTCTGGAGGCTGGCCTGCGTCACGCTGGCGCCCGGCTTCACGTCCTCGGTGATCCACACGTTGCCGCCGATCACGGCGCCCTTGCCCAGTGTCACGCGGCCCAGGATGGTTGCGCCGGCGTAGATCACCACGTCGTCCTCCACCACGGGATGGCGCGGCAGGCCCTTCTGCAGGTTGCCTTCGGCATCCGTCGGAAAGCGCTTGGCGCCCAGCGTCACGGCCTGGTACAGGCGCACGCGCTTGCCGATGACCGCCGTCTCGCCGATCACGACGCCCGTGCCGTGGTCCATGAAGAAGCCGGCGCCGATCTGCGCGCCGGGGTGGATGTCGATCCCCGTCTGCGCGTGCGCCAGCTCGGCCACGATGCGCGCCAGCAGCGGCAGGTCGAGCTGGTAGAGCCGGTGCGCAAACCGGTGGTTGATCATCGCGAGCACGCCGGGGTAGCACAGCAGCACCTCGTCGACGCTGCGGGCGGCCGGGTCGCCCTGGTAGGCCGCGAGCACGTCGCTGTCGAGCAGGCGGCGCAGTTCCGGCAGCGTGCCCGCGAACTGGCGCACCGCTTCCGTCGCCGTCTCGTCGATCTCGCTGGCCGAGCGCGGCTGGCGGCGCGCATTGAAGTTCAATTCGAGCCGAGCCTGCACCAGCAGCGACTGCAAGGCGGTGTTCAGCGTGTGGCCGACGTAGAAGTCCTCGCTCTCGTGGCGCAGCTCGGGGGGACCGAGCCGCATCGGGAACAGCGCGCCCTTGAGCAGTTCCACGATCTGGGCAAGCGCGTCGCGGGACGGGAATTCGCGCGCGCCGGGCTCGCGCGAGCGGCCCTGGGAATCGCGCCACTCGTCGCGCGCGTCGTGCAGCGCGCGCACGATCGTGCTGACTTCGAAATTGACCATGGTTTTCTCCGGGCGTTGTAGCCAATACTTTAGAGCAGACTTAAATGTCAGATCACCTATTAGTTGAATCCTGACAGCTTTGACGTTCTGCGTCCGAGGATGGGGATCGACTGCGCCGGCATCTTGGACGATTGAAGTACTGCCCTCGCCTGAGATTCGGAGATTTGTGCGCCACAGCCGCTAGTCAAACTCATCGGGTTGGTCTGTCGATTGCTGCTCGCCCTTCGGCTCTCTGCATACAAGAACCAACATAAGCACATGCGATGCAACCACGAAAATTAATGACGCTGCTCCCAACCATCGCTCGGGCGATCCCCATCGCCAGTTGCGAAGATCATTGAAATGAACGATGCCAAGTATTGCTAGGGCAATCAAAGGAACGAGCATCAGCACCGCAATAGCGCCGTGGGAAGCCACCAAGGCGAGTTTCGATCCCTCTCCGTACTTCGAGCCTTTCGGCCGCTCGCAGGTTTCACTGTGCTCCTTGTGCGATTGCTTGGTCGATGTCTTTTTTGCCACTCCGAATCCACCCTAAATAGTACTGGGAGAGATTCTGGCCGGCTGGCCGGGTTAATTCAGTTATCACCTGATGTCAATAGTTAACTGGTCAGGTCAGCTCATGATTTCTCTTGAAATCCCGGTCAAAGTTCCCACGAACAAAGGCGCAGGCAAAAAAAACCCGGCGCCACAAACGGCGCCGGGTGGTCGCGGGCCCGAGGGTCCGTCAGAGCTTCGCGATCGAAACCTCCGTCGACTTGACGAGCGCCACCACGTCGGAGCCGACCTTGAGCTGCAGCTCGTCGACCGAGCGCGTGGTGATGACCGAGGTCACGATGCCCCAGGCGGTTTCGACGTCGACTTCGGAGACGACGTCGCCGCGGATGATTTCGCGGACCTTGCCCTTGAACTGGTTGCGCACGTTGATGGCTTGGATGGACATGAGGTTTTCTCTTTCGGGTTGCAGGTTCGGATGGAAATGAATGAAATGGAAGCGGTCCGGATCACGCCGCAGCGGCGGCCAGCGCCACGTCGAGGTCGGCGATCAGGTCATCGATGTGCTCGATGCCGACCGACAGCCGCACGGTGTCTTCGGTCACACCGGCGCGTGCCAGCTCTTCCGGCGAGAGCTGCCGGTGCGTGGTCGAGGCCGGGTGGGTGGCCAGCGAGCGCACGTCGCCGATGTTCACGAGGCGCGTGAAGAGCTTCAGCGCGTCGAGGAACTTCGCCCCGCCCTCGCGGCCGCTGCCGATGCCGAAGGTCAGCACGCCGCTGGACTTGCCGCCGAAGTACTTCTTCGCGAGTGCATGGTCGGGATGGTCTTCGAGCGCGGCATAGTTGACCCAGTTCACGGCCTTGTGCGTCTTCAGGTGCTGCGCGACCGCGAGCGCATTGCTGCTGATGCGGTCCATGCGCAGCGCGAGCGTCTCGATGCCCTGCAGGATGAGGAAGGCGTTGAACGGCGAGATGGCCGCCCCCGTGTTGCGCAGCGGCACCACGCGTGCACGGCCGATGTAGGCAGCCGGGCCCAGCGCCTCGGTGTAGACCACGCCGTGGTAGCTCACGTCGGGCTCGTTCAGGCGCCTGAAACGCGCCTTGTGCTCGGCCCAGGGGAACTTGCCCGAATCCACAATGGCGCCGCCGATGCTCGTGCCGTGGCCGCCCAGGTACTTGGTGAGGGAGTGCACCACGATGTCCGCGCCATGCTCGATCGGCCGGCTCAGGTACGGCGAAGGCACGGTGTTGTCCACGATCAGCGGCACGCCGTGGCGGTGCGCGATCTCGGCGATGGCTGCGATGTCGGTCACGTTGCCGGCGGGGTTGCCGAGCGACTCGACGAACACCGCCTTGGTCTTCTCGTCGAAGAGCTTCTCGAAGCTCTTCGGATCCCGGTGGTCCGCGAAGCGCGTCGTGATGCCGAACTGCGGCAGCGTGTGGGCGAACAGGTTGTAGGTGCCGCCATAGAGCGCGGTGCTGCTGACGATGTTGTCGCCCGCCTCCGCAATGGTCTGGATCGCATAGGTCACCGCGGCCTGGCCCGAGGCCAGCGCCAGCGCCGCGATGCCGCCTTCGAGCGCGGCCACGCGCTGCTCGAGCACGTCCTGCGTCGGGTTGTTGATGCGGGTGTAGATGTTGCCCGGCACCTTCAGGTCGAACAGGTCGGCGCCGTGCTGGGCACTGTCGAACGCATAGGCCACCGTCTGGTAGATGGGCGGCGCCACGGCGCGCGTGGTCGGTTCCGGCGAGTAGCCGGCGTGCACCGACAGGGTTTCGAATTTCCAGTTCTGCGACATGCGATGGCTTTCCCGTTGTTGTGGATGAAAGGATTCAGATGGCCCAGCGCAGCGTGTGCGCGGAGGGCTGCAGCCAGCTCGCATCCGTGCCGGGCGCCTCGGGCTCTCCGGCCTTCTGCAGCACGCGGTCGAGAATGCGTTTCTCGATGGCGGCAAACGCCGGATCGCCCTGGGAGCGCGGCCGTGCGAGCGCGATGTTTTCGTCCAGCGCAATACGGCCGTCCTCGATCAGGATCACCCGGTCGGCCAGCGCCACGGCCTCCTGCACGTCGTGCGTGACCAGCAGCGCAGTGAAGCGGTGCTGTTGCCAGAGGTCTTCGATGAGCCGGTGCATCTCGATGCGGGTCAACGCGTCGAGCGCACCCAGCGGCTCGTCGAGCAGCAGCAGGCGCGGGTGGTGCACCAGGGCGCGCGCCAGCGAGACGCGCTGGCGCTGTCCGCCCGACAGCCGCGCCGGCCACTCGTTCTCGCGGTCGGCCAGGCCCACCTGCGCAAGCACCTCCTTGCCGCGCGCCTTGGCTTCGGCGGGCAGGCCCAGCGTCACGTTGTCGAGCACGCGGCGCCAGGGCAAGAGGCGCGCCTCCTGGAACATGATCCGCGTGTCGTGGTGCAGGCCATCGATCGCCTTGCCGTCGGTGTAGAGGCCGCCGGAGCTGGCTTCCTCGAGCCCGGCGATGAGCCGCAGCAGCGTGCTCTTGCCGCAGCCGCTGCGTCCCACGATGGCGATGAACTGGCCCGGCTCGATGGCGAGCTGCGTGTTGCGCAGCACATCGCGCTCGCCGTAGCGCTTGTGCAGGCCGCGCGCCTCGAGGCGCACGCCGCCTGCGATGGCCGATGGCTGGATGTCTTTCAGAACGGCACTCATGATGATTTCGGGTTCGGTTGGAACAGCGCCACGTCGAGCGCGTTGATTTTTCGGGGCAGCAGCTTCTCGGCAAAGAAGGTATCGGCAATGCGCTGCTGCTCGGTCAGCGCCTCGGCCACCACGGGCCGCACCGCATAGCTGCGGCGCGCATTGGCCTGTTCGATGGTCGCGGCGTCGAGCCCCCAGACCGGCGACAGCAGCGCCGCCGCTTCCCTCGGGTTCTGCTTGACCCACCGGCCGGTTTTCTCGAGCTCCGCATACACCACGCGCAGCACGTCCGGACGCGCCTTCGCGAACTTGGTGCTGGCAAGGTAGTAGCGCTGGTACGAGGCGATGCCCGTGCCATCGGCCAGCACGCGCACCTTCGCCTGGCGCTGCGCCGCGGCAAGGAACGGGTCCCAGACCACCCAGGCATCGATGGCGCCGCGCTCGAATGCGGCCCGGCCATCGGCCGGCGTCAGGTAGGCGGGATCGATGTCCCTGAAAGAAAGGCCGGCTTTCTCCAGTGCCGCGATCAGCAGGTAGTGCGCCCCGGCCGCCTTGGCGAACCCGATCTTCCTTCCTTTCAGGTCGGCGACCGATCGGAGCGGCGAATCTTCCCGCACGAGGATGGCCTGTGCGGCGGGCGAAGGCGCCTCTTGCGCGACGAAGGTCAGGTCGGCGCCGGCAGCCTGCGCGAACACCGGCACCGTGTCGGCGACGTCGGCGCTGATGTCGAGGTTGTCGAGGTTCAGCGCCTCGAGCAGTGGCAGGCCGCTGGTGAATTCATGCCAGCTCGGTACGGCATTGAGCGTGGCGAGCTGCTTTTCCAGCGTGCCCTGCACCTTCAGCAAGGCGATCAGTGTGGAGGACTTCTGGTAGCCGAGCCGCACCGTGGCAGGCCGCGCCGTCGCGCCCTGGGCCAGCACCGCGCCAGCACTCCATGCGCTCAAGGCCACGATCGCCGTGCGGCGTGTGATGGAAGAGGTAGTCATCTGCCCTGCCCTCACTTCGGCTTCTTCTGGTAGCCGGGATGCCAGCGCAGCCACCACTGCTCCAGGCCGCGCGCGAACAGGTCCGCCAGCTTGCCGAGCAGTGCGTAGAGCAGGATGCCCACCAGCACGATGTCGGTCTGCAGGAACTCGCGCGCATTCATCGTGAGGTAGCCGATGCCGGCCTGCGCCGAGATGGTCTCGGCCACGATCAGGATCACCCACATGAGCCCGAGAGAGAAGCGCAGGCCCACGAGGATCGACGACAGCGCGCCCGGCAGGATCACCTCGCGGTACAGCTGCCAGCGCGAGAGGCCGTAGGTGCGGCCCATCTCGATCAACTGCGGATCGACGTTGCGGATGCCGTGGAAGGTGTTGAGGTAGATCGGAAAGAACACCGACACCGAGATGAGGAACAGCTTGGCCGATTCGTCGATGCCGAACCACAGGATCACCAGCGGAATCAGCGCCAGCGCGGGGATGTTGCGCACCATCTGGATCGTCGAGTCGAGCAGCGTCTCGAAGAACTTCACCGATCCCGTCAGCAGTCCCAGCACCAGGCCGGTTCCGCCGCCGATGGCGAGCCCGGCGAGTGCGCGTCCCGCGCTCACCTTGACATGCGTCCAGAGCTCGCCCGACACGGCCAGCCCCCAGGCCGCCTTGACCACGTCGACCGGTGCCGGCAGCACCCGCGTGGAAAGCCAGCCCAGCGACGAGGCGACCTGCCAGAAGACGATCAGCCCGACCGGCACCAGCCAGGGCACCAGGCGGCCCGCCACGCTGGCGCCGAAGGCCTTGAACGCGCCGCCCGCGTTTTCTTCCGAAGGCGCCACCGCCGGCAGTTTCTGTACTTGTTCCGTCATGGCAGTCCTCAGCTTTGGGAAACCAGGCGCGAAGGCGCATCGAGATTGGCGACGACTTCGCCGAAGGGGCCGCTCAGCGAGCCGCCCGCGAGCCGGGCCTGAGCCTTGCGCGAGAGCAGCGGGAACACCAGCTCCGCGAAGCGGTAGGCCTCTTCGAGATGCGGGTAGCCCGAGAGAATGAACTTGTCGAGGCCGAGTGACGCGTACTCCTCGATGCGCGCCGCCACGGTCTGCGGATCGCCCACCAGTGCGGTGCCCGCGCCGCCGCGCACCAGGCCCACGCCGGCCCAGAGGTTGGGCGAAATCTCGAGGTCGGCGCGGGAGCGCTTGGCCCCCCCGGCGTGCAGCGCCGCCATGCGGCGCTGGCCTTCCGAATCCATGCGCGCGAAGGCGGCTTGCGCGCGGATCACGGTCTCGTCGTCGACACGGCTGATCAGCTCTTCGGCGGCCTTCCAGGCGGCGTCTTCGGTTTCGCGCACGATCACGTGCAGCCGGATGCCGAACTGCACTGTGCGGCCCTTGCGCGCGGCGCGGTTGCGCACGTCGGCAATCTTCCTGGCCACTTCGGCCGGCGGCTCGCCCCAGGTGAGATAGGCATCGACCTGCTCGGCCGCAAGCTCGTGCGCGGCGGGCGACGAGCCGCCGAACCACACCGGCGGGTACGGGTTCTGCACCGGCGGATAGAGCAGCTTCGCACCCTTCACGCTCAGGTGCCGCCCCTCGTAGTCGAAGCCCAGGCCGTCGTGGCTGCGCGCAAGGATCTCGCGCCAGATGCGGATGAACTCGGCCGACTGCTCGTAGCGCGCCGCATGGTCCAGGTAGACGCCGTCGCCTTCGAGCTCGGCCTGGTCGCCGCCCGTGACCAGGTTCACCAGCAGGCGGCCGCCCGAAAGCCTGTCGAAGGTCGCGGCCATGCGCGCAGCAAGGCTGGGCTGGTGCAGCCCGGGCCGCACTGCGACGAGGAACTTGAGGTTCTTCGTCGCGCCGATCAGGCTCGATGCGATCACCCACGGGTCTTCGCACGACCGGCCGGTGGGAATGAGCACGCCCTCGTAGCCGAGGTTGTCGGCCGCGCCCGCGATCTGCTGCAGGTAGGCCAGGTCGACGGGCCGTGACCCTTCGCTCGTGCCAAGGTAGCGGCTGTCGCCGTGGGTGGGGAGAAACCAGAATATCTGCATGTCGTCGTTTCGTCGGTTCGGGCCGGAGCCCCTCAGATGGCGAAGAAAAAGCCGCGTACGCGGGGCAGCGCGAAGCGCAGGCGCGGCAAGGCGGCACGGGTGCGCTGTTGCTTGGTGGCAAGGGCCCAGGCGTGCGTGGTCGTGGCGTGCACGCGGGCGGCACGGTCTTGCACGGGCTGCATCACGCGATACCCGCCGCGGCGGCCTCGAACACGTTGATCTTTCGGGGGATCAGCTTCAGCTCGAAGAAGGTGTCGGCGATCTTCTGCTGCTCGGCGAGCACGGCCTTGCTGATCGGGCTGGTGCCGTAGGCGGCGCGCGCCACCGTCAGGTCGGCCACGGGCTTGGGCAGGCCCCACAGCGTGGCGAATTCGGCGGCAAGCTCGCTCTTGTGGGCCGTGCCCCAGACATCGACCTTGTTGATCTCCTCGATCGCAATGGCCAGCACGTCGGCGTTCTTCGCCACGAAGCCAAGCGACGAGAAGTAGTAGCCGCGGTTGCCGACCACCCCGGTCGCATCGGCCAGGATGCGGGCCTCGAGCAATTTCTCGGCGGCGGCAAGGAACGGATCCCAGATCACCCACGCATCGACCGAGCCCTTCTCGAAGGCCGCGCGCGCGTCCGATGGCGGCAGGTAGACGAGGTTCAGGTCGCTGTAGGCGAGGCCGTGCTTCTCCGCCAGCTTGACGATGAAGTAGTGGACGTTGGAACCCTTGTTGAGCGCGATCTTCTTGCCCTTGAGGTCCGCCACGCTTCGGATGGCGGAGCCCTTGGGCACCAGCACCGCTTCCGACTGGGGCCGCGGCAGCGTGGTTGCGACGTAGGCCAGCGGCGCCCCCGCGGCCTGCGCAAAGATGGGCGGCGCTTCGCCCACATCGCCGAAGTCGATGGAGCCGACGTTCAGCGCCTCGAGCTGCACCGGGCCGGCGGTGAACTCGGTCCACTTGACCGAGACGCCGAGCGGCGCCAGGCGCTTCTCGAGCGTGCCGCGGCCCTTGAGGATGCTCAGCGCCCCCTTCTGGTGGCCGATGCGCAGCTGCCGCCCCTGGGCCTGGGCCAGCGCGGCGAACGAAGGCAGGGCCAGCGCGGCGGCCGTGCCCTGCAGCAGGCGGCGGCGGGGAATGGAAATCGAAGTCATGGGTGCTTCCTTTCAGGCCGAGATGAAGCCGACGATGAGCGCGATGGCGGTCACCACGATCGTGCTGATGGCAAGGTCCCGCAGTGCGTGCCAGAGGGAACGTGGCGGCGTGTCGAGCGCGGAGTCTTCGGTGGCGACGGGGTTCATGTGTGGATTCCTTTGGGCAAAGCTGTCCCCTGGCCGCGGTCGGCGGCTTCAAGAAAGGGAACGGAGACGGGAGGGGCTGCGCGAGGGTTCGGCGACGAACCGTCAGACGCTACATCGCACCCGGGAGAACGGCACCGGCTCGAAGCCGTGCGTGGCGGGCAGCTTGAGCCCTTCGGTGGCGAGCACCTCGACGGCCTCGTTGAGCCGCTCGGCCAGGTCGGCGTGCACCTGGTAGGCGTTCTCGGGCGTCAGCGTGATTTGCGAATCGGTCGCGTAGACGCCCGGCAGGATGTGGCGCGCCGACAGCGCATGCAGCACCGGCCGCAACGCATAGTCGAGCGCGAGCATGTGGTGCGGGCTGCCGCCGGTGGCCAGCGGCAGCACCGTCTTGCCCTTGAGCGCGTTCTGCGCCAGCAGGTCGAGAAAGACCTTCAGCACGCCGCTGTAGGCGGCCTTGTAGACCGGCGTGGCCACGACGACCACGCGCGCATGCGCCACCTGCGCAATCGCGCGCTGGATGGCCGGATGGTTCCAGTCGGCCAGCAGCAGCGCGGCGGGCGGCAGGTCGCGGATCGCGAGCCGCTCGATCTGCGCACTGCGGCCGGCGAGCCGCTCGGCCACGGCCTCGAGCAAGGCGGTGGAACGCGACGGGGCCGAAGGACTGCCGGCAATCAGGAGAACGGACACAGGGCGCTTTCCGGGTTTTTACTTGTAGATCTGGTCGAACGAGCCGCCGTCCGCAAAGTGCGCCTTGTCGGCCTTCGCCCAGCCGCCGAAGGCCTGGTCGATGGTCACCAGCGTCAGCTTGGGAAACTGCTTGTCGTACTTGGCCTTGGCCTTTTCCGAGGTCGGGCGGTAGAAGTTGCGGCCCGCAATGTCCTGGCCCTCGTCGGAATACAGGTACTTGAGGTATTCCTCGGCCACCGCGCGGGTGCCCTTCTTGTCGACCACCTTGTCGACCACCGCCACCGTGGGCTCGGCCAGGATGGAGATCGAAGGCACCACGATCTCGAATTTTTCGGCACCGAACTCCTTCAGCGCCAGGAAGGCTTCGTTCTCCCAGGCCAGCAGCACGTCGCCCACGCCACGCTGCACGAAGGTGATGGTGGAGCCGCGTGCGCCGGTGTCCAGCACGGGCACATTCTTGAACAGGCTGCCGATGTATTCCTTGGCCTTGGCGTCGCTGCCATACTTGCGCTTGGCGAATTCCCAGGCGGCCAGGTAGTTCCAGCGCGCGCCGCCCGAGGTCTTGGGGTTGGGCGTGATCACCTGCACGCCGGGCTTGACGAGGTCGTCCCAGTCCTTCAGGCCCTTGGGGTTGCCCTTCTTCACCAGGAACACGATGGTCGAGGTGTAGGGCGCCGAATTCTGCGGCAGGCGCTTCTGCCAGTCGGCCTTCACGTTGGCACCGTGCGTGACCAGCGCGTCGATGTCGCCACCCAGCGCCAGCGTGGCGACGTCGGCGTCGATGCCGTCGATGATCGAGCGCGCCTGTTTGCCCGAACCGCCGTGCGACTGCTTGATGGTCACGTCCTGGCCGGTCTTGGCCTTCCAGTATTTGGCGAAGGCGCGGTTGTAGTCCACGTAGAGCTCGCGGGTCGGGTCGTACGACACGTTGAGCAGCGTCACAGGCGCGGTGCCCTGCGAAAACGACGGCAATGCCGCCAGGGCCATGGCACCGGCCACGCCGGCCCCCAGGGAAAGCTTGATAAAGTCGCGGCGAAGGCTCATGGTGTCTGTCTCAAAAAGGCATATCGATGAAGCCACGTATTCTCAATACGACATATAGAAACTGGAACGACCGAGTTCTCAGTTCTAAATAGCGAAATCAACTAAGCAACCGCTTTCCCCACCAGAGGCATCCAAAATGGCACGCATGGTTCAGTGCATCAAACTCGGCAAAGAGGCCGAAGGGCTCGACTTCCCGCCCTATCCCGGAGACCTGGGCAAGCGCCTGTGGGAGAACGTCAGCAAGGAAGCCTGGGCCGCCTGGCTCAAGCAGCAGACCATGCTGGTGAATGAAAACCGGCTGAATCTGGCCGATCTGCGCGCCCGCCAGTACCTGGCGCGGCAAATGGAAAAGCACTTCTTCGGCGAAGGCGCCGACGTGGCGCAGGGCTACGTCCCCCCCTCGAACTGAGCCCGCCTTGGCCGCCGCGCCCGTCGCCTGGCGCGCCGACGGCGTGCCGTACAGCGAGCGCTTCGGCGACGTCTACCACACCGAAACCGGTGCGCTGGCGCAATCGCGCCATGTGTTTTTGGGCGGCTGCGACCTGCCGGGGGCCTGGTCCGGGCAGCCGCAATGGCGGATTCTCGAAACCGGCTTCGGCCTGGGGCTCAATTTCCTGACAGCCTGGCAGGCCTGGCGCGCGGACGCCCACCGGCCTAGGCTGCTGCATTTCGTCTCGGTCGAGGCGCACCCGGTCGGCCCTGAAGACCTGCTGCGCGCCGCCGGGGCGTATCCCGAACTGGCCGCGCTCGCCAAAGAACTCGTGGCGCAGTGGCACGGGCTGCTGCCGGGCTTTCACCGGCTGGCCTTCGACGAAGGCCGGGTCTTGCTCACGCTGTGCATTGGCGATGTGCAGGCCATGCTGCGTACGCAGCGATTCGAGGCCGACAGCATCTTTCTCGACGGCTTCAGTCCCGAGCGCAACCCCGCCATGTGGTCGCCCGACACGCTCAAGGCCGTGTCGCGCTTTGCACGCCAGGGCACCGGCATTGCCAGCTGGACCTATGCCCAAGGGGTGCGCGACGTGCTCGCGCAGAACGGTTTCCAGCTTGAAAGGCGCGAAGGCCTGCCGCCCAGGCGCGACCGCCTCGCCGGCGTGTTCGCCCCGGCCTGGACGGTGCGCCGACGCGGCCCCGTGTCCGCGCATGTCGAAAGGCCCGGGCGCTGCGCGGTCATCGGTGCCGGACTCGCTGGCGCGGCGGTTGCGGCCAGCCTCGCGCGGCGCGGGTGGCAAGTCACGGTGCTCGATGCGGCCGAGCGTCCCGCCGCCGGCGCCTCCGGCCTGCCGGTCGGCGTCCTCGCGCCGCATGTCTCGCCTGACGAAGCCCTGCTCTCACGGCTCACGCGTGCGGGCATTCGCGCCACCTGGCTGGAATTGGACCGGCTGCTGGAAGAAGGCCGCGAATGGCGTGGCAGCGGCGTGCTGGAGCGCCGGCCCGACGGTGACACGCGCGTGCCTGTCGGGTGGAACGCAAGCGGCCCGAACGAATCTTGGCCTGCAAATGCCGCGCAGCTGGCGGATGCAGGCCTACCGGCCGGCGCGCCCGCGCTTTGGCATGCGCGAGCGGGCTGGGTCCGGCCTGCCCGGTTGATCGAAGCCTGGCTGCGCGAGCCCGGCGTCGAGTTCCTCGGCCACGCACCGGTCGCGCGCCTCTCACGCAGCGCCGGTGGTTTGCAGCTCTGTGATGCCGCCGATCGCTTGCTGGCCGAAGCCGATCGCGTGGTCGTCGCGGCGGGCCATGAATCGGGCCGCTTTGCGCCGGCGCTGCCGCTGCAGTCGGTGCGCGGGCAAGTCGCGTGGGGGCGCATGGCGGACGGCCTTGCATTGCCAAGCACGCCGCTCAACGGCGACGGCCATCTGATTGCCCATGTGCCCGGAGATGACGGCACCCTGCTCTGGCTTGCCGGCGCCACCTTCGACCGCGACAGCACGCACCTGGCCCCTCGAGCGGCCGATACCGATGCAAACCGCGCGCGCCTGGAACGCCTGCACCCCGGCGCCGCGGCAGCGCTGGCACCGGAATTCGCGCGTGGCGGGGCCCAGACGTGGGTGGGCGTTCGGTGCGCCTCGGGCGACCGCCGCCCGCTGGCCGGCCCGCTTTCCGAGCCGGGCGTCTGGGCCTGCACCGCGCTGGGTTCACGCGGCCTCACGTTCGCGGCGCTGTGCGCCGAGCTGCTGGCTGCGCAATGGCATGGCGAGCCCCTGCCGCTGCCCGCCAACCTGGCGAAGGCACTGGGCACGCAACGCACCCGGTCCTGAACGCACTCATTTGCCGCATTCGGCGGCAACTGGCCGCCTGCGGCAACCATGGCCGCCTCCAACACGGGAGAATGCTCCGCATGGCCATTCAATACGACATCACGCACACCACCGTCTACCGCTACAGGAAACCGGTGACCTTCGGGCTGCATCGCGTCATGTTCCGCCCGCGCGACAGCCATGACCTGCGGGTGCTGGCCACCGACCTGCAGGTGAGCCCGCAGTCGTTCACGCGGCTGATCCAGGACCCGCATTCGAACTCGGTTGCGCTCGTGCAGCCCATGGGCGAGGCCATGGAGCTGCGCATCGTGTGCTCGTTCACCATCGAGCACGTGCCGGCGCAGCAGGACCAGCTGGCGCTCGATCCGGCCGCCGAGTTCCTGCCCTTCGCCTATTCGGTGCAGGAGCGGCTCGACCTCGAACACTACTTGCGCCCGCACCACGACGACAACGCGCAGGGAACGCTGATCCGCTGGGCGCACCAGTTCCTGCGCACCGACCAGCCCAACAGCACGCGCGAAGTGCTTGCGCGCATGAACGCGCACATCGGCCAGAGCCTCGAATACAAGGCGCGCGACGAGGAAGGCACGCAGACGCCGCTGCAGACGCTGGCGCTGGGCAGCGGCAGCTGCCGCGACTACGCGCTCCTGATGATGGAAGCCGCGCGGCGCCTCGGCATCGCGACCCGTTTCGTTTCGGGCTATCTCTACGACGCCGCGCTCGATCGCGCGGCCCAGGCGCCCGGCGAATCGATGACGGGCGCCGGCACCACGCACGCGTGGCTGCAGGCCTACCTGCCGGGCATCGGCTGGCTCGCCTTCGACCCGACCAACAACCTCATGGGCAGCGGCCAGCTGATCCGCGTCGGCGTCACGCGCGATCCGGCGCAGGCCGCGCCGATCTCCGGCAGCTGGTATGGCGACGCCGAGGCCTACGAAGGGCTCGAGGCCACGGTCGTGGTGACGCGCCGCAAGGAAGGCTGAGGGTCTTCCGCGCAGGTCTCGCGCAGGTGTCATGCACCTGTCGCGCAGGCGATAGCAGCTACGGGAAAGCCCGGACCGGCGCGCCCTGCAACGCCCCTACGCTGCCCCGCCGGTCAGCGAAATAGCACGGTCGTTCTCTACGGTCGGGCGAGGCTGCGCTGTGCCGGCTTCTTCCCAACATCAAGAAAACGGAGAGAGACACCCCATGCATTCCGCGCGCCTGACACTTCTTGCCCTTGCCGCCAGCCTTGCCGTCGCATCCTGCGGCGGCGGTGGCGGGGGCAACGGTTTCGCCTTCACGCCGCTGCCGCCCGCCCCGGCCCCTGCGCCGCCGCCACCTCCTCCACCGCCGCCACCACCGCCCGAAGAGACCCGGCTGCAGGACAGCCGCAACTCGTTCGCGCCCGCCGATGCGTCTGCCACCACCTTCGCCGCGCTCGCGGCCGATGCCGGCGACAGCGTCGACAACGCCACCACCAGCCGCTGGGCCGGCATGCTCGGCGGTGCGCAGTACCGCGTCGAAGTGCCCGCCAACTGGAACGGCAAGCTGGTGATGTACGCGCATGGCTATGCCGGCGACGTCAACCTGCTGAAGGTCGACAACCCGTCCATCCGCCGGTACCTGATCCAGAACGGCTACGCCTGGGCTGCGTCGAGCTACAGCAAGAACTTCTACGACGTGCGCGCGGGCGTGGAAGACACCAACGCACTGGCCCTTCAGTTCAATGCCATCGCCAAGGCCAACGGCCGCGAGCTTGCGGCGCCCTCCAGGATCTACATCACCGGCCATTCGATGGGCGGCCACATCACCGCGGCGGCCATCGAGGACGAGGCCTACGCCACCGCCAACCACAAGGTGAAGTACAACGGCGCGGTTCCGATGTGCGGCGTGGTCGGCGACACCGAGCTGTTCGACTACTTCGCGGGAGCCCAGGTCGCGGCGCAGGCGCTGGCGGGACTGCCGAAGTACCCGACCGTCAACTGGCTCGACATCCGGACGCAGGTGACCGGCACGCTGTACACCGCGTTCCCGGGCACGCCCACGGCCACGGGCCTGAAGTTCGGTTCGGTCGTGAAGAACCTGACGGGCGGGGAGCGGCCCATGTTCGACCTGGGCTTCACGCAGGGCGGTTCGTTCGCGGCGGTGTGGGGCGTGTTCGGCAGCGACGGAACGGTCAACGGCATCCTGAACAGGAGCACGCTCGACACCAACCGCTTCACCTACACGATCGATGGCGACGTGCCGGGAAGCACGGCGCTGAACGCCTCGGTGCTCAAGCTCACCGTCGCGGCCGACGCCAACCGCCTGCGCACCGATGGCCTGCGCTGGATCCCCAAGGCCAACGGCGAGTTCAAGATTCCCGTGGTCACGCTGCACACGCTGGGCGACCTCTACGTGCCGTTCAGCATGGAGCAGATCTACAACCGGCGCGTGGCGGACAAGGGCAACAGCGCCTGGCTGGTGCAGCGCGCGGTACGGGGCATCTCGCATTGCGACTTCACGCTCGCCGAGCAGGTCGAAGCCTTCGACGCGATGGTCAAGTGGGAGCGCGACGGCGTGAAGCCTGCGGGCGACGACGTGATCACCGCAGCCACGGTGGCGAACCCTGCCTACGGCTGCACGTTCACACGGCCGCTGGGCACGGTGGACGAAGGCAACACCAGCAAGGCGACACGTCCGGGCGCCGCGGCCGCCCGCCCCTGCCCAACCTGAGCGGCAGGTGAAGAAGGCCGCGCGAGCGGCCCTCCTGCCGCAGGAGGCGGGGAAGCGACATTGACGGCCGTTTGAAACGGCGGCAATGTCGCGCCATCGGCCTTGCGCCGGACTCGCCTCCAAGGATCACGCATGAGACTCCTCGCACTCGCCGCCTCCTCATTGGCGGCCGCAGCCCTGGCCTGGCAGGCAGGCCCCTCGTTCGCCGCCGAGCCGGCGCAGCGCGTGCCGCCGCCCAGGTTCGATGTAATGACCCCGCCCACCGCCATCTACGAAACCGCCGTGTTCGCCGGCGGCTGCTTCTGGGGCGTGCAGGGCTTGTTCCAGCGTGTGAAGGGCGTGAGCAACGCGGTGTCGGGCTATGCGGGTGGCGAAGCGAAGACTGCGCGCTACGAGCAGGTGGGCACCGGCCGCACCGGCCACGCAGAAGCGGTGCGCATCGTCTACGACCCGAAGCAGGTGAGCTACGGCAGGCTGCTGCAGATATTTTTCTCGGTGGCGCACAACCCGACCGAGTTGAACCGGCAGGGACCGGACACCGGTCCGCAATACCGCTCCACCGTGTTCCCCGAGAACCCCGAGCAGGCTCGCGTGGCCAGGGACTACATCGCACAGCTGAACCAGGCCAGGACCTTCGGCAAGCCGCTCGCGACCACAATCGAAATGTCCAAGCTCTTCTATGCCGCCGAGCCCTACCACCAGGACTTTCTCACGCGCAATCCGCGGCATGCCTACATCGTGATCCACGACATGCCGAAGATCGAGAACTTCAAGAAGCTGTTTCCCGAGAATTACCGCGCAACGCCCGTGCTGGTGAACGCGGCAAAAGGCGGGTGAACTCAGGCGCCTGAAGGCGCATCGGCGAGTGCATCGTATGCGCCGCGGCGCGCCGCCTGGTTGCAGCGCGCGCGATGCACGAGCGCCTTCTGCGCCGGCTCGATGTTGGCGGCGTCGCCTTTCCAGGCGTCCAGTGCCGGCTGCTGCACGGCGCGCGAATATGAAAACGCGAGCGCCCATGGGAGCCGGCCCCGGAAGCGCTCGTTCATCGCATTCAACCGGGCGGAAGCGAGCTGGGCCGACTGGCCACCCGACAGGAACGCGATGCCCGGCACCGCGGCGGGCACGGTGCGCAGCAGGCACGCCACCGTGGCGTCGGCCACTTCTTCCACGCTCTCCTGCTGCGCGCACGCCTGTCCGGGCAGCACCATGTTGGGCTTCAGGAGCATGCCCTCGAGCAGCACGCCTTGCAGGCGCAGTTGGGCGAACACCGCGGCCAGGGTTTCCTCGGTGATTTCCGCGCAGCGTGCCAGGGAATGGTCGCCGTCCATCAGCACTTCGGGCTCGACGATGGGAACGAGGCCCGCCTCCTGGCACAGGGCCGCATAGCGGGCCAGCGCGTGGGCATTGACCTCGATGCATGCGCGGCTGGGCAGGCCGGGGCCGGGCTTGATGACCCCTCGCCATTTGGCAAAGCGCGCGCCCATGTCGGCGTACTCGGCCAGGCGCTCGCGCAGGCCGTCCAGCCCCTCTGTAACCGTCTCTCCGGGATGGCCCGCCAGCGGCTTGGCGCCGGTGTCGACCTTGATGCCCGGAATGATGCCCACCGCGCCGAGCGCCGCGACGAACGATGCGCCCGTGCCGGTTTGCTGCCGAATGGTTTCATCGAACAGGATCGCGCCGCTGATGCATGCGCCAAGCCCCGGCGCGGTGACGATCAGCTCGCGCCAGTCGCGCCGCGCGGCCTCCGTCTGGGGAATGCCCAGCTTGGCAAAGCGCTTGTGGCAGGTGGCGTTGCTCTCGTCCATGGCGAGCAAGCCCTTGTCGCCGGCGACCAGCGCCCGTGCGGTATCGATCAGTGCCTGTGCAGTCATGGTGACCTCGCTTGAAAAGATCGTACGCCGGTGCCTGGCGTCCGGCTAGATCACGTTCTTCTCGACCAGCGGCCGGTTTTCCAGGATCCGCGCGAACGAGAGCGGCGACAGGTCCAGGCCGCGGTATTCGCCGTAGCGGATGAGCTCGGCCACGCCGCGCCCGGCTGCCGGACACTGCTGGAGGCCGTGCCCCGAGAAGCCATTGGCGAAATACAGGTTCTCGCAGTCCGGGTGCCGGCCCAGGATCGCGTTGTGGTCGAACAGGTTCATCTCGTAGTAGCCGGCCCAGGCGCCCGTCATGCGGATGGCCTCGAAGGCGGGCACACGCCGGGCCAGCGCAGGCCAGATGAAATCGTCGAACACGCGGTAGTCGACTTCGAGCGGTGCATCGTCGCGGTCCCGGTCCTGGGGCGGCGCAAAGCCGCAGATGAACCGGCGGCCTTCGGGGCGCAGCCAGAGGCCCGAGGTGTCGATCACCAGGGGGCAGCCCGGCAGCGTCTCGGGACACGAGAAGCTGAACACCATGCGGCGGCGGCCGCGCACCGGCAGGTCGATGCCGGCCCAGTCGGCCACCTTGGCCGCCCAGGCCCCGGCGGCATTGACCACCACGTCGGCCGCAAGAACGTTGCCAAGATCGAGTTCGACGCCCTTCACCTGCCGGCCCTCGCACCGCAGCCCGGTCGCCTTGGCCTGCACATAGAGCGCTCCCTGCGAGATCGCCTTCTTGCGGAACGCCTGCAACAGGCTGTAGCCGTCGTACCAGCCCTCGCCAGAAACGCCCAGCGATGCGAGCGCGATGCCCTCGGTCGACAGCCAGGGGAAGCGTGACGCCAGGTCGTCGGGGCCCATCAGCATCACGTCGACGCCATGCGCCTTCTGCAATGCATGGTTCTCGCGCAGCAGGCCGGCACCGGCCTCCGGCGCGAGATACAGGTAGCCCGGCTCGACCAGGCCGATGTCGGGCACGTTGTCGCCGACGCGCAAGGTTTCGCCCAGCGCGCGGAAGAACGCAATGCCGTAGAGCGACATCTCGATGTTGATGGCGGTGGAGAACTGCTGGCGGATCGAACTGGCCGACAGCGCCGACGAGGCCTGCGTATAGGAAAAGTCGCGCTCGACCACGGTGACCTCGAACGGTTCCTCCTGCGGGTCCCGGTTCAGGAAATAAGCGATGGCGGAGCCAATGGCGCCGCCGCCGATGATCACCACACGACGCATGAAATCCCTTTCTTGCTGCCCGCAGAGAAGCCATTGTCCCAAGCGCCGCAAAAAAGCGCGAGCCCGGCACGCAGAATAGCAACGATGAGAAAAGACATTCCCAACCTCGGTGCCCTGCAGGCCTTCGAGGCCACCGCGCGGCTGGGGAGCTTCACCCGTGCGGCGGCCGAACTCGCACTGACACAAAGCGCCGTGGGCCGGCAGGTCGCCACGCTCGAGCAGCGGCTGGGCGTGGCGCTGTTCTCGCGCGTGCGCCGGCGCCTGACGCTCACCGACACCGGGCGCGAATACGCGGCGCGCATCCGCCGCCACCTCGACCAGATCCGCCGCGACACGCTGGAGATCAGCGCCGGCCACGACATGGGTTTCGTGCTCGAAGTGGCGGTGGTACCCACCTTCGCCACGCAGTGGCTCATTCCGCGCCTGCCCGACTTCAGCCGCCGGCATCCGAACATCACCGTCAATCTCTCGGCCCGGTCGCAGCCCTTCTCGTTCCAGGAAAACGCCTACGACGCGGCCATCTACTTCGGCGACCAGTTCTGGCCCGGCACCCAGGGCGGCCTGATCTTCTCCGAAGGCGAGATGGTGCCGGTCTGCAGCCCGGCATTCCGCGATGCCAACGGTCCGTGGGACGAAGAAGCCTTCGGGCGCTGCCGCCACGTGCACCTGGGCACGCGCGCGCACGCCTGGCGCGACTGGTATGCGCAGCAAGGCTGGGACTACACCGTGCATGCCTCGCGCGGGCCACGCTACGAGCTCTTCACCATGGTCACCGCCGCCGCGGCGGCCGGCATGGGCGTGGGCCTGGCGCCGCGCATCCTGATCGAGCGCGAACTGCGCACCGGCGAACTCGTCGTCCCCATCGACCGGCACCTGGACGTGCGCCAGGGCTACTACTTCGCGCATCCGGAAGGCCGTCCGGCGTCCGGGGCGCTGGAGCATTTCAAGCACTGGGTGCTGGGGCTCACGCCCGGCTGACCGGGCCTTCATAGCGTTCGAGCGGGCCCCTGCTGGCCTGCAATTTGCTCATTCAACCAAAAATGACAGAAAATTTTCTTTTTTGTCTTATATTTGTAAACTCGTTTTCATCCATCGCCCCTTTTGGGGTGCACGACCGCACGCATGAGCACCAACGTCGACAACACAGGCACCACCGTGGCCCAGCGCATCGCGCACGCCCTGCCGCGGCTGACGCGTTCGCATCGCCAGGTGGCCGACTTCGTGCTGGAACACCCGCTGCAGGTTGCGACTTTGCCCATCGATGAGCTCGCAGCCGCTGTGGGCGTGTCGGTCGCCACGGCGAACCGCTTCGCGCGGGCGCTCGACTTCGACGGCTACGCCACCTTCCGCGCGGAGCTGGTGCGCGGGTTCGAATCCTTGGTGGCGCCGGTGGAGCGGCTGCGCGGCAACCTTGCGCATCCGACCACGGTGGCCGAGGTGTTCGCCACCGCGCTCGACGAAAGCCGCCGCAACATCGAGGCCACCCGCCAGTCGCTCGACTACGCCGCCTGCGAGGCCGCGGTGGAGCGCATCGGCAAGGCGCGCTCCGTCTACATTGCCGGCTTTGGCGCCAGTGCCTGGCTCGCGGGGCTGCTTCAGCACGGGCTCGATGGCAGCTGCAACGACGTCCGGATGCTCTCCAGCGTCAGCGGGGTGACGCATGCGGCGCGCACCCTGATGCACGCGGGGCCGCAGGACCTGTTCATCGGCCTGACCTTTCCGCGCTACCTCACCGACACGGTGGCACTGGCCCAGATTGCCAGGGGCCAGGGCTGCGCCGTGCTGGCGCTGACCGACCGGCCGAGCTCGCCGATCGCGCCGCTGGCCGACGTGGTGCTCTATTGCCAGACCGAAACCAGCTACCGCCCGAACTGCGAGACCAGCGTGCTCGCGTTGATCGAGGCGCTGACCAGCGCGGTGGCGCTGCGCGCGCCGCGCGCGGTGCAGTCCGCGAGCCGCATCCTGCAGGCCGTGCGGCCCTGGCTGCACGGCGCGCAAGGGCTGCCGCGGCCCGATGCCGCCACGCCACCCGGTGCCGCAACGGCGGCCGGCGTCCGCAAGACAAGGAAGAAAGCCTCCCGATGAAGAACGTCACGCCCGTCATCGCCATTCACGGCGGCGCCGGAACCATCAGCGCCGCAACGACCAGCGCCACGCAGGCCCAGGCCTACCACGACGCATTGCAGGACATCGTGCGCGCCGCGCAGGCGGTGCTGCTCCAGGGCGGCTCCGCGCTCGACGCCACCTGCCTCGCAGTGGAACTGCTCGAAGAGTGCCCGCTTTTCAATGCGGGCCATGGCGCGGTCTTCACGCACGAGGAAACCCACGAGCTCGACGCCGCGGTGATGGACGGTGCGAACTTGGCCGCGGGCGCGATTGCCGGCGTGTGCCACATCCGCCGTCCTGTGCGCGCAGCGCGCGCCGTGCTCGAGGACGGCGCCCATGTGCTGCTCGCCGGCCCCGGTGCCGAAGCATTCGCGCGCGAGCACGGACTTGAAATGGTCGAGCCCTTCTTCTTTTCCACGGATGCGCGCCGCCAGCAGCTCTACCGCGTGCGCGACACCGGCCGCGTGGTGACCGACCATGAAGGCGCCGCCATGACGCCGCCGCTCGACGAAGACAAGAAGTTCGGCACCGTGGGCGCCGTGGCGCTCGACATGCACGGCCACCTGGCAGCGGCCACCTCGACCGGCGGAATGACCAACAAGCGCGTCGGCCGGATCGGCGATTCGCCGCTGATCGGCGCCGGTACCTATGCGGACGACCGCACCGCCGCCGTCTCCTGCACAGGCAGCGGCGAGATGTTCATCCGCGTGGCGGCCGCCTACGACGTCTGTGCCCGCATGGCCTACGGCGGCGCCACGCTCGATGAGGCGACGCATGCGGTCGTGCACCGGTCGCTGCCGGCCATCGGCGGCACGGGCGGCCTGATCGCCGTCGACCGGCACGGCCACCTGAGCCTTGCCTTCAACAGCGAAGGCATGTACCGCGGCCACGCCCGCGGCGACGCATCCCCGGTCACGGCCATCTTCGCCTGACGCCCTCCTTTATTCGCACTTCATGTCCACCCCTGCCCTCGCCCTGCCGGACGGCCGCGTCCTCGCCGTCGACGACCTCAACGTGCGCTTCTCGACCTCGGAGCGCACCGTCGATGCCGTCAAGAATCTCTCGTTCCACGTCGACCATGGCGAGACGCTCGCCGTGGTGGGCGAATCGGGCTCGGGCAAATCGGTCACCTCGCTCGCGCTGATGCGGCTGGTCGAGCACGGCGGTGGCCGCATCCTGGGCGGGCGCATGGCGTTCCGTCGGCGCAATGGCGAAGTGCTCGACCTGGCGCAGGCCCGCGACACCACGATGCGCGGCATTCGTGGCGCGGACATCGCAATGATCTTCCAGGAGCCGATGACGTCGCTCAACCCGGTGTTCACCGCCGGTGACCAGATTGCCGAAGCCATCCGCATCCACCAGGGCAAGCGCAATGCGGCGGCGCGCGCCGAGGCGCTGCGCATGCTGGAGCTGGTGCGCATTCCAGAGGCGCGCAACGTGCTCGACCGCTTTCCGCACCAGCTCTCGGGCGGCATGCGCCAGCGCGTGATGATCGCCATGGCGCTCTCGTGCAAGCCGCAGCTGCTGATTGCCGACGAGCCCACGACCGCGCTGGACGTGACGATCCAGGCGCAGATCCTCCAGCTCATCCGCGAGCTGCAGAAGGAGATGCGCATGGGCGTGCTCTTCATCACGCACGACATGGGCGTGGTGGCCGAGATTGCCGACCGCGTGCTGGTGATGTATCGCGGCGACAAGGTGGAAGCCGGTAGTTCCGACAGCGTGTTCTCGTCACCGCAGCACCCCTACACCCGGGCGCTGCTGTCGGCCGTGCCCAAGCTGGGTGCCATGCAGGGCACCGACCTGCCCGCCAAGTTCGAGCTGCTGCGCACCGAAGGCAGCCCGGACACCGTGCCGTGCGCCGATACCCAGCCGCAAACCACCGTGCGCGAAGAGGCGGGCCCGATCCTGCGCGTGCGCGACCTCGTCACGCGCTTCGATGTGCGCAGCGGCATCTTCGGGCGCGTGAAGCGCCGCGTGCATGCGGTCGAGAAGATCAGCTTCGATCTCTATCCCGGCGAGACGCTGGCGCTGGTGGGCGAATCGGGCTGCGGCAAGTCGACCACGGGCCGCTCGCTGCTGCGCCTGGTCGAAAGCCAGAGCGGCGCCATCGAGTTCGGCGGCAGGAACATCCGCGAGCTGCCCACGCGCGAGCTGCAGGCGCTGCGCCGCAACATCCAGTTCATCTTCCAGGACCCGTTCGCCTCGCTCGATCCGCGCGTGACGGTCGGCTTCTCGATCATGGAGCCGCTCCTGATCCACGGCATCGCCAAGGGCGCCGAGGCGCAGCAGCGGGTCGACTGGCTGCTGCAGAAGGTCGGCCTGCCTCCCGAAGTGGCGCAGCGCTATCCGCATGAGTTCTCGGGCGGCCAGCGCCAGCGTATCGCGATCGCGCGCGCGCTCGCCCTGAACCCCAAGGTGGTGGTGGCCGACGAATCGGTGTCGGCGCTCGACGTGTCGATCCAGGCGCAGATCGTCAACCTGATGCTCGACCTGCAGCGCGAACTGGGCGTGGCCTTTCTCTTCATCTCGCACGACATGGCCGTGGTCGAGCGCATCAGCCACCGCGTGGCCGTGATGTACCTCGGGCAGATCGTCGAGATCGGCCCGCGGCGCGCGGTGTTCGAGGCGCCGCAGCACGCCTACACCCGCAAGCTGATGGCCGCGGTGCCCGTGGCCGATCCGTCGCGCCGCCACAAGCCGCGCGCGCTGCTCGAAGGCGAGATCCCGAGCCCGATCCGCGCCGTGGGCGACGAGCCCGATGTGCCGCCGCTGGTGCAGGTCGCGCCGGGCCACTTCGTTGCACGCCACGCCATCGGCGGCGCGTTCTGATTTTCCAACCCGCAGGCCCTCCTGCTTTCTTTCTCGAACCGACCGGAGTTCTTTCCATGAAGCAATCTTCTTCCTCCCTGCGATGGGCATCGGCACTGCTGGGCCTGGCCGCACTGGGCGCATCGGGCACGGCCCTGGCCGCCAAAGACGTGGTGCTGTCGATCGGCTACCAGCCCGAGACGCTGGACCCCTACAACACCAACACCACCATCACCACCGCGGTAACCAAGACCTTCTATGAAGGCCTCTTCCAGTTCGACAAGGACCTGAAGGTGCAGAACGTGCTCGCCGAGAGCTACGAGGTCTCGAAGGACGGCCTGGTCTACACCCTCAAGCTGCGCACCGGCGTGAAGTTCCACGACGGCACCGACTTCAACGCCGAGGCCGTCAAGTTCACGCTGGACCGCGTCCTGAACCAGGACAACAAGCTGCTGCGCTACAACCAGTTCAACCGCGTGGGCAAGGTCGAGGCGCTCAACCCCACCACCGTGCGCATCACGCTCAAGGAGCCCTTCGGCCCCTTCATCAACTCGCTCGCGCATGCCTCGGCCGCGATGATCTCGCCCACGGCGCTCAAGAAGTGGGGCAACAAGGACATCGCCTTCCACCCCGTGGGCACCGGCCCGTTCGAATTCGTCGAGTGGAAGCAGACCGAAGCCGTCAAGGCCAGGAAGTTCGACGGCTACTGGAAGAAGGGCTACCCGAAGGTCGACACGGTGTCATGGAAGCCGGTGCTCGAGAACAACACCCGCGCCGCAATGCTGCAGACCGGTGAAGCGGACTTTGCGTTCCCGATTCCCTACGAGCAGGCCGACCTGCTGAAGAAGAGCGAGAAGCTCGAAGTGGTGGCGATCCCTTCGATCATCACGCGCTTCCTGGCCTTCAACATGCTGCAGAAGCCCTATGACAACCCGAAGGTGCGCGAAGCCATCGGCTACGCCATCAACAAGGAAGCGCTGGCCAAGGTCGCGTTCGGCGGTTATGCGTTCCCCGCGCAGGGCATCGTGCCGCAGGGCGTGAAGTACGCCGAGAAGATGGCGCCGATTCCCTACGACGTGAAGAAGGCCAAGGAGCTGATGGCCGAAGCCGGCTACCCCAACGGTTTCGAGTCGGTGCTGTGGAGCGCCTACAACAACACCACGAGCCAGAAGACCATCCAGTTCGTGCAGCAGCAGCTCGCGCAGATCGGCATCAAGCTGCAGGTGCAGGCGCTCGAAGTGGGCCAGCGCACCGAGCAGGTCGACGCATGGCCCGATCCCAAGACGGCCAAGGTGCGCATGTACTACACCGGCTGGTCGTCGTCGACCGGCGAGGCCGACTGGGGCCTGCGCCCGCTGTTCGCCTCCGAGGCCTGGGCGCCCAAGCTCAACAACATGTCGTTTTACAAGAGCGAGGTGGTGGACAACGCACTGGCCAGGGCGCTGGTGACGGTGGACGAGAAGGAAAAGGCCGCGCTCTACAAGACCGCGCAGGAAGAGATCCGCAAGGACCTGCCGCGCGTGCCGCTGGTGACCGAACAGAACCTGTCGGCGCATGCCAAGCGCCTGTCGGGCGTGTTCGTGATGCCTGACGGCAACATCAACATCGACGCCATCGAAACGAAGTGACCCACCCCGAAGCGGCTCACTTCGTGTAGCCGCCTCCCCCTCGAGGGGGCGACCAGCGGCCCGGCAAAGCCGGTTCCGCGGTGTCTCCCGATCGGCCCCTAGGCCCCAATGAGGGGTGACTGTCTGTATGCCATGCTGAATTACTTTCTCAAACGACTGTTGGGCCTCGTTCCCACGCTGCTGATCGTGGCGGTGCTGGTGTTCCTGTTCGTCCACATGCTGCCCGGCGACCCGGCGCGCCTTGCCGCCGGCCAGGATGCCAATGAGGAGACGGTGGCCATGGTGCGCCAGGAGCTGGGCCTGGACAAGCCGCTGCCGCAGCAGTTCGCGAACTTCTTCACCCACATGCTCCAGGCCGACTTCGGCACCTCGATCCGCACGCGGCGGCCGGTGTCCACGGAGATTGCCGAGCGCTTCTTCCCGACGGTGATGCTGACCATCACCAGCATGGTGTGGGCCGTGATCTTCGGCATGGGCATCGGCATTGTCTCGGCCGTGTTCCGCAACCAGTGGCCCGACCGGCTCGGCATGACGCTGGCGGTGTCGGGCATCTCGTTTCCGGCATTCGCCCTCGGCATGCTGCTGATGCAGATCTTTTCGGTCCAGCTCGGCTGGCTGCCGACGGTGGGTGCCAGCAGCTGGAAACACTACATCCTGCCCTCGATCACGCTGGGCGCGGCGGTGGCCGCGGTGATGGCCCGCTTCACCCGCGCATCGTTCGTCGAAGTGATCCAGGAAGACTTCGTGCGCACCGCACGCGCCAAGGGCGTGCGCGAACGCACCGTCATCGTCAAGCACTGCCTGCGCAATGCGCTCATTCCGGTGGTCACGATGATGGGCCTGCAGTTCGGCTTTCTGCTCGGCGGCTCGATCCTGGTCGAGGCGGTCTTCAACTGGCCCGGCCTCGGCCGCCTCTTGGTCGATGCCGTGCAGATGCGCGACTACCCCGTGATTCAGACGCTGGTGCTGCTGTTCTCGCTCGAGTTCATTCTGATCAACCTGGTGGTCGATGTGCTGTATGGCTTCATCAATCCCACCATCCGCTACAAGTGAGCAAGCAGCCATGACGCAAGCTTCCGGCATGCCTGCCGCCGAAACCATCGTTCCCCTTTCCCCCGTGGCCGCGGTGCAGACCGCAGGCAAGGTACGCACGCCCTGGGGCGAATGCTGGCGCCGCTTCAAGAAGCAACCGGTGGGCATCGTCGCCGCGGCCTTCGTGCTGCTGCTGGTGTTCATCGCGGTGTTCGCGCCGTGGATCGTGCCCTTCGATGCGGAGAACTTCTTCGACTACGACATGCTGAACACCGGGCCCTCGGCCACGCACTGGTTCGGCGTCGATCCGCTCGGGCGCGACATCTTCAGCCGCATCCTGATGGGCACGCGCATCTCGCTGGCCGCGGGCTTCCTGTCGGTGCTGGTGGGCGGCTTCGTCGGCACCGCCTTCGGCCTGCTCGCGGGCTACTACGAAGGCTGGTGGGACCGCATCGTGATGCGCATCTCCGACGTGCTCTTCGCCTTTCCGGGCATCCTGCTGGCGCTGGGCGTGGTCGCAATCCTGGGCAGCAGCATGACCAACGTGGTGGTGGCGGTGTCGGTGTTCAGCGTGCCGGCCTTCGCGCGGCTGGTGCGCGGCAACACGCTGGTGCTCAAGCAGCAGACCTACATCGAGGCCGAGCGCAGCATCGGCGCATCGGACTGGACCATCATCGTGCGGCACATCCTGCCGGGCACCATCTCTTCGATCGTGGTGTATTTCTCGATGCGCGTGGGTACGTCGATCATCACGGCGGCGAGCCTTTCGTTCCTCGGCATGGGCGCGCAGCCGCCGACACCCGAGTGGGGCGCCATGCTCAACGAAGCGCGTGCCGACATGGTCACCTCGCCCCACGTGGCGCTGTTCCCGAGCCTGGCCATCTTCTTCACCGTGCTGGCCTTCAACCTGCTGGGCGACGCGCTGCGCGATGCACTCGACCCGAAGATCGACCGCGAGTAGGCCATTCCTTTCTGCTTCATGGCACTGAATCCACCCCGCATCGGCCACCTGCCCCAGGGCCTGCGCAACACCGTCGCCGACGTCGAAGGCGTCACGATCGGCCACCGGACGCTCGATGACGGCGCGGTGCAAACCGGCGTGACGGTGATCCGGCCCCATGCCGGCGACCCGTTCCGCGACAAGGTGCCGGCTGCCGCCGTGGTGCTCAACGGCTTCGGCAAGAGCGTGGGCCTCGTGCAGATGGCCGAGCTTGGCGTGCTGGAGACGCCGATCGCGTTGACCAACACCTTCTCCGTCGGCACCGTGTCCACGGCGCAGATCCGCCATTGCGTGGCAGCCAACCCGGAGAGCGGCCGGGCGCTGCCCACGGTGAACCCGCTGGTGTTCGAGTGCAACGACGGGTTTCTCAACGACATCCAGCGCCTGGCGGTGAGCGAGGACGACTACCTGCATGCGCTGGAGAGCGCCGGCAGCGACTTCGCGCAAGGCTCCGTGGGCGCCGGGCGCGGCATGTCGTGCTTCCAGCTCAAGGGCGGCATCGGGAGCGCATCGCGCCGCGTGTCGTCGCAGCACGGCGGCGTGCACACGGTCGGCACGCTGGTGCTGGCCAACTACGGCCGGCCGTCGCAACTGGTGCTGGCCGGCCATTCGGTCGGCGAGCAACTGGTGGCCAGGCTGGCCGCGGAAGGCAGCCGGACATCGAGGGAGCCGGAAAAGGGCTCGATCATCATCGTGCTGGCCACCGACGCGCCGCTCGACGCTCGCCAACTGCGCCGGCTGGCGCTGCGCGCGGGCGCGGGGTTGGCACGCACCGGCTCGGTCTTCGGCCACGGCAGCGGCGACATCGTGCTGGCCTTTTCCACCGCCTACACCGTGCCCGACGTTGCGCAGCGCCCGATGCCCGCCATCGCGATGGTGCACGAGAGCCTGCTCGACGGGCTGTTCGAGGCCGCCGCGGACAGCACGGAGCAAGCCATACTTCATGCACTGTGGCACGCCACGCCCGTGACCGGGCGCGACGGCCACCACCGGGCGACGCTGACCGAATTGCTGCCCTCTTCCGCTCTTTCTTCTCTCGCACCGACGAACGCCCCATGAAAGTCCTGATCTCCACCGACATCGAAGGCGTCGCGGGCGTCTACCACGCGGAGCAGACGCGCCCCGGCAATCCGGAGTTCGAGCGCGCCCGGCTGCTGATGGCGCAAGAGGCCAACGCGGCCATTGCGGGTGCCTTCGAGGCCGGCGCGACCGAAGTGCTGGTCAACGACTCGCACGGCGGCTTTCGCAACATGCCGCCCGACGTGCTCGACCCCCGCGCCCGCGCGGTGCAGGGCAAGCCGCGCTACCTGAGCATGGTGGCGGGCGTCGAGGAAGGCGTGGACGCCGTCTGCATGGTGGGCTACCACTCGCGCGCGCAGGGGCGCGGCATCCTGGCCCACACCATCAACAGCTTTGCCTTTGCCGGCATCCGGCTGGGCGACCAGGAACTGGGCGAAGCCGGACTCTATGGCGCATTGGCGGGCGAATACGGCGCGCCGGTCGTCATGGCCAGCGGGGACGATGTGTTCATCGCCGAGAACCGGGCGCTCTTTCCGCGGGCGGTCTTTGTCGAGACCAAGCGCGCCACCGGATTCACCAGCGGCGTGTCGCTGTCGCCCGAGCAGTCGCGCGAGGCGATCCGGGCCGGCGTGATGCAAGCGCTGGCCGGGCGCGCCGATGCAAGACCGCTGGTCTTCAAGGGTCCGCAGGTGGTCACGCTGCGCACCCAGTCGCCGGCGATGGCCGACCTGTTCTGCCAGTGGCCAGCTTTCGAGCGTGTCGACGGCGTGACCCTTCGATTCACCGCCGAAACCGTGGAAGCTGCGGTGCGAATGCTGAACTGCTGTTCAGCCATGTCGTCGATGCTGCGCTGAAAGTATTACTCCCTCTCCCTCCGGGAGAGGGCTGGGGTGAGGGCCGGCAGCGGTAAACCTTGCGCAACTGCCCTCTCCCCAGGGAGAGAGTGGACAAACGCGAATCGCCCGCGGGCGTTATCCTTGCCTTGCGAGAGTACTCCCGCCTTATCCAGAATAAGCATTCAACCGCCCGGAAACCCGCATGGGCATTGAAGAATAAGCTTATCCGCATAAAGCGCGAACCAAAAAATAGTTTGCTTCCATAAGCCGCGCTTACAAAATCGCGGCTTCTTGCTGGGGCGCCCCGTTGGACGTGCGGCACCGCACCTTCTTCAAGAATCACACGATGTACCAATACACAGACTTCGATCGCCAGTTCGTTCGCCAACGCGCTGCCCAATTCAGAGACCAGCTCGAGCGCTGGCAAAAGGGCAAGCTTGCCGAAGACGAGTTTCGCCCGCTGCGGCTGCAAAACGGCTGGTACGTGCAGCGCTATGCACCCATGCTTCGCGTGGCCGTGCCTTATGGCGAACTTTCGAGCCGCCAGCTGCGCGTGCTGGCCCGCATTGCCCGCGAGTACGACGAGCCCGAAGCGGAGGTCTACCGCAAGGCCATCGAAACGCAGGGCCTGCTCGGCAGCCACAAGCTGCCCACGCACTATGCGCATTTCTCGACGCGCCAGAACGTGCAGTACAACTGGATCCCGCTCGCCAAGTCGGCCGACGTGATGGACCTGCTGGCCTCGGTGGACATGCACGGCATCCAGACCAGCGGCAACTGCATCCGCAACATCACGAGTGACGAGCGCGCCGGCATCGCGGTCGACGAGATCGCCGATCCGCGCCCCTACGCCGAAATCATGCGCCAGTGGAGCACGCTGCACCCCGAGTTCGCGTTCCTGCCTCGCAAGTTCAAGATCGCGATCACCGGCGCCGCCGAAGACCGCGCCGCCACCGGCTGGCACGACGTGGGCCTCAAGATCGTGAAGAACGAAGCCGGCGAGATCGGCTTTCGCGTGCAGGTGGGCGGCGGCATGGGCCGCACGCCGATCATCGGCACCGTGCTGCGCGAGTTCCTGCCGTGGCAGCAGATCATGAATTACCTCGAAGCGGTGATCCGGGTCTACAACCGCTACGGCCGCCGCGACAACATCTACAAGGCGCGCATCAAGATCCTGGTGAAGGCCGAAGGCCAGCGCTACATCGACGATGTCGAGGCCGAATACAAGCAGATCATCGAGCACGACGGCGCACCGCACACCATCACGCAGGAAGAGTTCGACCGCGTGGCCGCCTCCTTCGTGCCGCCGACGCTCGCGACCCGCGTGCTGCAAAGCGCCGAGAAGACCGACGCCGAGCTGCGCGCCCATGCCGCCGACGACGTGTTGTTCGCCCGCTGGCTGGCCCGCAACGTGGCCGCGCACAAGAACCCCGCACTGCGCGCCGTGACGCTCTCCTTCAAGCGCCTGAAGCAGGCGCCCGGCGATGCCTCGGCCGACCAGCTCGACACGCTGGCCGAACTGGCCGACCGCTTCTCGGCCGGCGAAGCCCGCGTCACGCACGACCAGAACGTCGTGCTGCCCTGGGTGCATGCCGAAGACCTGCATGCGCTGTGGCTCGCGGCCCGCGCGGCCGGCTTTGCCAGCGCCAACGTGCACCTGCTCACCGACATGATCGCCTGCCCCGGCGGCGATTTCTGCGCGCTGGCCAATGCGCGCTCCATTCCGATCGCCGAGGCCATCACCGAGCGTTACCAAGACCTCGACGAGCTCGACGACCTGGGCGAGATCGACCTGCACATCAGCGGCTGCATCAATTCCTGCGGCCATCACCACAGCGGGCACATCGGCATCCTGGGCGTCGACAAGGACGGCAAGGAGTGGTACCAGGTCACCCTGGGCGGCTCCGACGGTTCCGCGCTCAGCGGCACGCCGCAGGCCGGCAAGGTGGTCGGACCCTCGTTCTCGGCGGCCGAAGTGCCGGGCGTGATCGAGGCCGTGCTCACCACCTACCGCGACACGCGCGAAGGCGGCGAGACCTTCATCGACACCCTTCGCCGCGTGGGCCAGGACCCCTTCAAGGCCGCCGCCAACGGTGCGCGCTTCAAGGAGGAGGAAGCAGCATGAGCCGCAAACTGAACATCCTGGCCGCCGAGGAACACATTGACGACGGCGACCCGAAGGTGCTGCAGCTGCCCAACGATGCCGACCCGCTCGCCATCGAGGTGTGCCTGGAAGACATCGAGCGCATCGACCTGAACTTTCCGAAGTTCACCGACGGCCGCGCCTACAGCCAGGCCTTCCTGCTGCGCCGCCGGCTCGGCTTCAAGGGCGACATCCGCGCCACCGGCGACGTGCTGATCGACCAGCTGGTGCAGATGGAGCGCACCGGCTTCTCCAGCGCCGTGCTGAAGGAAGGCGTGGACGCCACCGACGCGCAGCGCCAGTTCGACCGTTTTTCCGCCTTCTACCAGGGCGACGCGGTCAAGACCGTGCCGCACTTCGCGGCCGCCGCCTGAGCCCGCATGGGAACCTCCGACATGAGCATCGCCACGGACATCGACTTCGCACGCATCAACACCGAGCTCGGCCGCAACGCCGAGGGCCTGGTGGACTGGGCGATCGGCCTCGGCCAGCCCTCGATCGTCACGACCAACTTCCGTCCGTTCGAGGCCGTGATCCTTCACATGGTCGCGCGCGCCAAGCCGGATGTTCCCGTGATCTGGATGGACAACGGCTACAACACCGAAGCCACCTATCGCTTTGCCGACGAGGTGACCGGGCAGCTGGGCCTTCGCCTGCACATCTACCTGCCGCGCCGCTCGCGTGCGCACCGCGAAGCGGTCGAAGGCCCGACCCCGGCGCTCGACGACCCGCGCCATGCCGCGTTCACCGAGGAAGTGAAGCTGGAGCCCTTTGCACGCGCGCTGCGCGAAACCGCGCCGAAGGTCTGGTTCACGGCGCTCAGGGCCACCGACACGGCCGTGCGCGCACAGATGGACCCGGTCAGCGTCAATCCCGACGGCCTGATCAAGGTCGCGCCGCTCTTGCATTGGTCGTCCAAGGACCTGTACACCTATTGCGAGGCCCACGGCCTGCCGAACAACTTCGACTACGTGGACCCGACCAAGGGCGAAGACAACCGCGAATGCGGATTGCACCTGTCGCACTGAGCGCCACCGCCCCGTTCCCACCGCATCCAGCACCCCCAATTCCATGAACGCCCGTACCGAATCCGAACTGCTGGCGCCGCCCATGCACTCTCCTGCGCACCTGTCCAATACCCACCTCGACGCCCTCGAGGAAGAAACGATTTTCATCCTGCGCGAAGTGGCGGCCGCTTTCGAGCGCCCCACCCTGCTGTTCTCGGGCGGCAAGGATTCGCTGGTGCTGCTGAAGTGCGCCGAGAAGGCCTTCGGCGCGGGCCGCATCCCTTACCCGCTGCTGATGATCGACACCGGCCACAACTTTCCCGAAGTGACGGCCTACCGCGACCAGCGCGCCCAGGAACTCGGCGCCGAGCTCATCGTGCGCAGCGTCGAGGATTCGATGGCGCGCGGCACCGTGCGCCTGGCGCACCCGGGCGAATCGCGCAATGCGCACCAGTCGGTCACGCTGCTCGAGGCCATCGAGGAATTCCGCTTCGACGCGCTCATCGGCGGCGCCCGCCGCGACGAGGAAAAGGCCCGCGCCAAGGAACGCATCTTTTCGCACCGCGACAGCTTCGGCCAATGGCAGCCCAAGGACCAGCGCCCCGAGCTGTGGACGCTGTTCAACACGCGCCTCGCACCGGGCGAGCACTTTCGCGTGTTCCCGATCTCGAACTGGACCGAGCTCGACGTGTGGCAATACATCGAGCGCGAGCACGTCGGCCTGCCCTCGATCTACTACACGCACAAGCGTGAAGTGGTGGAGCGCCGCGGCCTGCTGGTGCCGGTGACCGAACTGACCCCACCGCGCGACGGCGAAACCGTGCAGGTGCGCGACGTGCGCTTTCGCACCGTGGGCGACATCACGACCACCTGCCCGGTCGAGAGCCTGGCCGCCGACGCCGGCGACGTGGTGCTGGAGACGCTGTCGGTCGACGTGAGCGAGCGCGGCGCGACGCGGATGGACGACATGACGTCCGAGGCTTCGATGGAAAAACGAAAGAAAGACGGTTACTTCTGATGAGCGCGACGACCACTGCAACTCCCGTCACGGCCGACATCCACGGCGACACCGGCACCGCCCTACGCTTCATCACCTGCGGCTCCGTGGACGACGGCAAGAGCACGCTGATCGGCCGCCTGCTGGTCGACAGCAAGACCGTGCTGCAAGACCAGCTCGCCGGCGTGCAGCGCGGCGGCGAAACCGACCTGGCGCTGTTGACCGACGGCCTCTCGGCCGAGCGCGAACAGGGCATCACGATCGACGTGGCCTACCGCTACTTCTCGACCGCCCGGCGCAAGTTCATCATCGGCGACGCGCCGGGCCATGAGCAATACACCCGCAACATGGTCACGGCCGCCTCGGCCGCCGATGCCGCCGTGGTGCTGGTCGATGCCACCAAGCTGGCCTGGGCCGCCGAAGTGGAAGACGGCACGGTCGTCAAGCGCGAACTGCTGCCGCAGACGCGCCGCCATACGCTGCTGGCGCACCTCTTGCGCGTGCAGTCGATCGTGTTCGCGGTCAACAAGCTCGACGCCATCGACGATGCCGGCCTGGCCTTCGAACGCATCTCGACCGCACTGAGCGTCTTCGCCGAAGCGGCGGGCGTCGAAGTCGCCGGCATCGTGCCGATTTCCGCCCTCAAGGGCTGGAACGTGGCCACGCGCCATGCCGACTGGGTCGGCTACGAAGGACCCAGCCTGCTCGAGCTGCTCGAACAGCTGCCGGTCACCGTGCAGGACGAGGCCGTGCCCTTCGCCTTCCCGGTGCAGTGGGTCGAAAAGTTCTCGTCCTCGGCCGACACCTCGCAGGGCCGCCGCGTGTTCTGGGGCCGCGTGGCGGCCGGCCATGTGGAACCCGGCCAGCGCGTGACCGTGCTGCCGAGCAACCAGACCGCCACGGTGGCGCAGGTGCTGAGCCACACGCGCCAGCCCAAGGCGGTGCATGCGGGCCACAGCGCCGGCATCGTGCTCGACCGCGAACTCGACGTGTCGCGCGGCGACTGGCTGCTGGCGCCCGGCGCCTTCGAGCCGGTGCGCGAGATCACCGCCACGGTGGCCTGGCTCGACGACGAGCCGCTCGTCGCGGGCCGCGTGTACTGGGCGCTGCAGGGCCATCGCTGGGTCAAGGCCAAGGTGGCGCGCATCGTCGATCGCGTGAACATCACGACGCTCGAATCGGAGCCCGCAACGCAGCTGGAAGCCAATTCCATCGGCGACGTGGTGCTGGCGCTGCAGCAGCCGCTGGCCGTGCTGCCGTTCACCCAATCGCGTGCATTGGGCTCGCTGGTGCTGGTCGATACGGCCACCCACAAGACCGCTGCGGCGGTGCTCGTGCAGCCTGCCGCCGCAAAGGCCTAAAATCCCGGGTTTTCCCCGACCTCACACTGACGTTAGAAGACAAATGACCCACGTCGTCTCAGAAGCCTGCATCCGCTGCAAATACACCGACTGCGTGGACGTATGCCCCGTGGATTGTTTCCGCGAAGGCCCCAACATGCTGGTGATCGACCCGGACGAATGCATCGACTGCGCGGTCTGCATCCCCGAGTGCCCGGTCAACGCCATCTATGCCGAGGAAGACCTCCCGGCCAACCAGATCGCGTTCATCAAGCTGAACGCCGAGCTCGCTCTGGCCGATGGCTGGAAGAGCATCACCAAGCGCAAGCCCGCCCTGCCCGACGCCGACGAGTGGAAAGACAAGACCGACAAGATCGGGGAGCTGGTGCGCTGAGCACCTCCGCAGTCCCCATTGAAACCGACGCCCTGATCGTCGGTGCTGGCCCTGTCGGCCTGTTCCAGGCCTTCCAGCTGGGCCTGCTCGAAATCTCCTGCCACATCGTCGATGCGCTGCCCGCTGCGGGCGGCCAATGCGTGGCGCTCTATGGCGACAAGCCGATCTACGACATTCCGGGCACCCCGGTGACCAGTGGACGCGCCCTTGCGCAATCGCTGCTGGCGCAGGTCGCGCCCTTCAAGCCGCAGTTCCATTACGGCGAGCAGGTGGCCACGCTCGCCCGCCAGGACGACGGGCGCCTGCTGCTGACGACCTCGGCCGGCAAGGCTTTCCTCGCCAGGACCGTGTTCATTGCCGCCGGCGTCGGCGCCTTCGTGCCCAAGCGCATCGCGGTCGAAGGCATTGCCCGGTTCGAAGGCAGCTCGCTCTTCTATCACCCCGATTCGCTGGACCGCTTCGTGGGGCAGACGGTGGTGGTCAATGGCGGCGACGACGTCGCGCTGGCAACCGCCCTCGCGCTCGCGGACATTGCCAGGCACGTCACGCTCGTTCACCGGCGCGACGGCTTCCAGGCCGACGAGAGCCTCGTCGCCTCGATGCGCGCGCGGGTGGCCGAAGGCAGGCTGGCCTTCAAGGTCGGCCAGCCCACGGCCTTCGATGGCAAGCAGTTGCAGGTCACCACGCCCGATGCGACGACGGTCGACCTGCCGCTCGATGCGCTGGTCGCCTGCCTGGGCATTTCCCCGCGCCTCGGCCCGATTGCCGACTGGGGCCTCGCGCTCGAGCGCAAGCAGGTGCCGGTCGAGACCGAGACATACCAGACATGCGAGCCCGGCGTCTTCGCGGTGGGCGACATCAACACCTATCCGGGCAAGAAGAAGCTCATCGTCTGCGGCTTCCACGAGGCCACGCTGGCCGCCTGGGGCGCCGCGGCCCTCGTGTTCCCGGGCAAGGCCATCCCGCTGCAATACACGACCACCAGCACGCGGCTGCATGAGCTGCTCGGGGTCGCCGGCACCTCGTCCCGCTAGGCCGCGGGCAACAGCGAACGGTACTCGCCGATGAAGCTGCCGATGGCGGCAACGAAGCGGTCGATGTCCGTATCCGTGATCGGCAGCGACAGCACGACGAAGCCGCGCGGCGAGGCGTAGATGCCCTGGCGCAGGAGGTGGAAGAACAGCAGCTGGCGCAACCGCCCGTCCACCGCCGCCAAGTCGTCCACGCGCCGCACTTCGCCCCTCAGGAAGTGCGCGTTCATCAGCGATCCCACCCCGGTGAACTGCATGGCGACGCCTTCCCCGTCGCACAGGGCGTTCAGCCGCGCGCGCATCGCCTCGCCGCGCCCGGCCAGCGCGCCGGCCGCTTCGGGAGTGAAGAGTTTGGTGAGGCCCGCATACCCGGCCGCCATGGTCATGACGTTGTTGTTGAAGGTGCCCGAATGCGTGAGCGAGCCCGTGCGCGGATCGAATTGCGCCATCACGTCGGAGCGGCCGCCGAAAGCGCCGAAGGACATGCCGCCGCCGATGTACTTGCCTAATGTGGTGAGGTCGGCCCGTATGCCCAGTTGGTTGGCCAGGCCGTTCGGTGCCAGGCGCGAGGTCATGACCTCGTCGAAGACCAGCAGCGCACCGGCCTTCGTCGCACCTTCTCGAAGGGCGTGAAGAAAGTCGAGCCGGCCCGGAATGCAGCCGCTCGCGCCCTGCATCGGTTCGACCAGGATCGCGGCGATTTCCGCACCGTGCCTTTCGATCTGCTCGCTCGCCGCCGCCGCGTGGTTGTAGGGCAGCACCAGGAAGTCGAAGGGCACCGTCGTCGGCAAGGGCCTGGCGCCGAAGCCGAGCACGCCGCCGTGATACCCGCCCGAGAACACCATGATCTTTCGCCTTGCCGTGAAGTGCAGCGCGGCCGTGAGCGCCATCAGGTTCGCCTCGGTGCCGGAGTTGGTGAAGCGCAAGCGTTCGATCTGCGGAAAGCGCTCGCAGATGGCCTTGGCCAGCCGCCCTTCGAGCAGGTTGTGCCCCGTGAGGTTGATGCCGCCCTGCATCGCCTCGATCACGGCGTCGCGGATCTCCGGCGCCGAGTGGCCGTAGACGCCTGCCGTGTACTCGGCGATGAAGTCGGCATAGCGGTGGCCGTCTGCGTCCCAGAGCACCGCGCCTTCACCCCTGGCGATGGTGAGCGGGAACGGCGCGTAGAAAAGCACCGAGCGGCTGTTGGCGCCGGGCATGTAGCGCGAGTGCTCTTCGAACTGGCGCCGGCTTGCGGGGTTGCTGTCGGCGAAGCGTCGATGAGCCCCTGCGAGGGCGAGGTCGATGGCGGCGTCGGTCATGGTTTTTAATTGCTCGCTGATCAATTAATATTGTTTATACAGCCAATTTTCCTGCCGCACAATGGCAGCATCCATGAAGAAACCTGCCACCGAGCCCAGACCCAGGACCGCAGGCCGCCCTCCCGGCGGTGGCGCGCTGTCGAAACGGCGCATCGCCGAAGCCGCCCTGGCGCACATCGACGAGTTCGGCCTCGGCGCTTTCAGCATGCGGGAGATCGCGGCACGGCTCGGCGTCTACCCGGCCGCGGTGCACTGGCACGTGAGCACGCGCGAGGCACTGCTTGCCGAAGTGGCCGCCATGGTGATGGCCGATGTCACGCCGCCGCGGGGCAAGCAGGGCTGGCAGGAATGGATCGCGCAGCTGTTCCGCCGCTGCCGCGCCGCCGTGCGCCGCCACCCGAACGTGGCGCAGTTGCTGGGCGCGCAGCTGGTGTCGAACGGCAGCCTGCCGACCGAGCTGGTCGAGGGCGTGCTCGCGGCGCTGGTCGAGGCCGGGTTCGAGGGCGAGCCGCTGCTGGAGGCCTACAACTGCGTGGTCGCGGCCATGCTCGGCTTCGTGACGATGGAGTTCTCGCCCCTGCCTTCCGACAACACGCAGGCCTGGGCCGAGGAGCTGCGCGAGCGCGTCCACACCATCCGTCCGCTCGACCATCCGGTGCTCGCGCGCAACCTGCCGCTCCTGGCCAACCGGGCCTTCATCGTGCGCTGGGACAACGGCGGCAGCGTTCCGCTGGACGCCAGCTTCGAGCGCCATATCCAGATCGTCATCGATGGTTTGGAGTCTTTCGCGCGCAGGCTCGTACAATAGTTTCCGCTTTGCGCCACGGCGCGGAGCACCACCGCTAGGGGTGTCGAACCGGGATCCGTTCCCGGGGCTGACTGAGAGAGTCCCTTTGAACCTGACTGAGGTAATCCTCGCGCAGGGAAGCTGGTCCGGCGGCCTGTCGCGTTGTCTCGCGCGATGGCCTTGCCGCCGGGACCTCGCCCACCTGCCAAACCTTTTGCACTGGAGCAACTGGATGGCACATGACGACGACTTTTCTTCCGCCAACGAGGCGCTGACGCCGCTGCCCGCGTCCAGGCGGGTGTTCGGCTGGAATGACCACGCATCGCTGTGGTTCAGCCTGGGCGTGGGGCTGCTGGTGATGCAGATCGGGGCCTACCTGGTGCCCGCCGTGGGCACGCGCGACGCAGCCATCGCAATCGTGCTGGGGTCGCTGCTCGGTGCCGGCCTCTTGGCCTGGACCGCGCGGCTGGGCTGCGAAAGCGGCCTTGCGAGCGCCGGGCTGATGCACGCCACCTACGGCAGCGCCTTCGCACGATTGCCGGTGCTGCTGAACATCGTGCAGCTGGTGGGCTGGACCACCTTCGAGCTCGTGATCATGCGCGAGGGCACGCAGGCCATCGGCCAGCAGGCGTTCGGCCTGACGCTCACCGGGCCGCTGGGCGGCGCCCTCACCACGCTGCTCTGGGGCGCTGTGCTGCTGGCGCTGCTGGCAGGCTCGATGGTGAAGCTGGTGCGGCGTTTCGTGAGCCGCTTCGGCCTGCCGCTGGTGGTGCTGTCGCTGCTCTGGCTGACCTGGCAGTTCGCAACGCGCCTGCAGGCCAAGGGCCTCGACGACTTCTGGGCCCGGCCGGGCGACGGCGGCATGGGCATATTCGGCGCGCTCGATCTCGTGATTGCCATGCCGGTGTCGTGGCTGCCGCTGGTGGCCGACTACGCGCGGCACGGCAAGCGCAGCGCGGGGGGTCTCGGCAGTGCCTTCAGCGGCACCTGGATCGGCTATGCGCTGGCCAACGTCTGGTGCTATGCGCTCGGCGTGATGGTGGTGAGCGTTGCGGAGCCGGGCACCGGCCTGGTCACCGCCCTGCTGCTGGCGCAAGGCGGCCTGGTGGCGCTCGGCCTCATCCTCATCGACGAGCTCGACAACGCCTATGGCGACGTGTACTCGGGTTCGGTGTCGACCCACAGCCTGCTGCCGCGCTGGAGCGTGCGCCAATGGGGCCTGCTGCTGGCGGCGCTTTGCACCGCGCTGGCGCTGGTGCTGCCGATGCACACGCTCGAGCCGTTCCTGCTGATGCTGAGTTCGGTGTTCGTGCCGCTCTATGGCGTGATCCTGGGCCGGCTGGGCACGGGCCAGTCGATGGCATCGCTGGGCACGCGCCGGGTCGACCTGGGCGCGGCGCTGATCTGGATCGGCGGCATCGCGGCCTATCACGCCTGCGCCCGCTGGGCGCCGCAGTTCGGCTCGGCGCTGCCGACGCTGGCGGCCACCTTCGTGCTGGCCTGGATCAGCCGGCCCAGGCCCACGTCTACGACGGCAGGCGATGCGTCGGCACTGGCGCAAAGCCGTGGTTGAGCGGACCGTGCCCGGCACCGACCTGCACGCCGGCACCGGCGGCCATGGCGCCGACGACAAAGGCGCGCGCGCGCTCGACGGCCTCGGGCAGCGCCGCGCCGAGCGCAAGTTGCGCGGCAATGGCGGACGACAGCGTGCAGCCCGTGCCATGGAGGTTGCGGCTCGCGATGCGGGACGAGGACAGGCGCTTGCGCACGCCATCGCGCCCCAGCAGCACATCGACCACGTCGTTGCCCGCCAGATGGCCGCCCTTGAGCAGCACGGCCCGTGCGCCGAGCGCCAGCAATTCGTCGGCCGCCGTATCGAGCGCATCGACGCCGTCGATCGCATGGCCGATGAGCAGGGCGGCCTCGTCGAGATTGGGGGTCACCACCACGGCGCGCGGAAACAGCTCGCGCACCAGCACCTGCACCGTCTCCGAAGCAATCAGGCGGTCGCCGCTGGTGGCAACCATCACCGGGTCGAGCACCACGTTCGGCAGCCGGTAATGATCGATGGCCCAGGCCACCACCTCGACGACCTCGGGCGCATGCAGCATGCCGAGCTTCACCGCATCGACGCCGATGTCCTCGACCACGGCCTGGATCTGCGCCTTGAGAAAAGCCGGCGGCACGCCATGGATGCCCGACACGCCCAGCGTGTTCTGTGCAGTGAGGGCGGTGATGGCCGTCATGCCGTAGCAGCCGAGCGCCGCGAAGGTCTTGAGGTCGGCCTGGATGCCGGCACCGCCGCCGCTGTCGGAGCCGGCGATCGAGAGCACGCGGGCGTAGCGCAGGGGCGCTTGCGGCGCGACGGGATGTGCAGCTTGGGTCATGCCGAAAATTATCGGCGACTCGGCTCGCCCTGCGCCCTCCCCCTCCGGGGAGCAAGACCATGAGCCTGCCATTTCGATCGGCCGCGATCCTCGGCGCGGGCCTCATGGGCCGGCTGCTCGCGGTCACGCTGGCACAGGCCGGCTGCAAGGTGGCGCTGTTCGAAGCCGGCAGTCCCGAAGCCGAAGGCGCTGCCGCGCGCGTGGCAGCCGCCATGCTCGCGCCGCTGGCCGAATCGGCCGTGGCGCCGGTGTCCGTCGTGCGCATGGGCCACCACGCGCTCTCGCGCTGGCCCGAACTGCTGGCGCCGCTGGCACAGCCCGTGTTCCTGCAACGCGAAGGAACGCTGGTGCTGTGGCACCGGCAGGATGCCGCCGAGGCGGCACGGCTCGCACGCGTCCTGGCGCGCACCGGTGCCGAGGTGCCGGAACTCGCCCCGATTCAGGCGCTCGACGGCGCGGGCATTGCCGCGCTGGAGCCATCGCTCGGCCAGCGCTTCGCGCAGGGTTTGTTCCTTCCCGGTGAAGGCCAGCTCGACAACCGCGCGCTGCTCTCGGCCTTGCTCGCGACGCTGCAGGCCAGCCCGCAGGTCACGCTGCATTGGCAGTCCCCGCGCGCGCCGGCCGACTTTGCGCCCGGCGCGCCGGGCCAGCCCGACTGGGTCATCGACTGCCGCGGCCTTGGCGCGCGGCCGCAATGGAGTGCCCTGCGCGGCGTGCGCGGCGAAGTCATCCGCGTGCACGCACCCGAGGTGGCATTGCAGCGGCCCACGCGGCTGGTGCATCCGCGCTATCCGCTCTACATCGCACCCAAGCCCGGCGGCGTGTTCGTGATCGGCGCGACCGAGATCGAGTCGGACGACATGTCGCCCGCCAGCGTGCGCTCCACGCTCGAACTGCTGAGCGCGGCCTACGCGGTGCACAGCGGCTTTGCCGAAGCCCGCATCCTCGAGATCGCGACGCAGTGCCGCCCCACGCTGCCCGACAACCTGCCCGCCATCCGCCAGCCGCAACCGCGCGTGCTGCAGATCAACGGGCTGTACCGCCACGGCTTCATGATTGCGCCGGCCGTGCTCGACGCCGCGATGGAACTGCTCGTGCATGGCCGCTCCACGCTCGCGCAGGACCTTGGCCTCAACACATCCGAAGCATGACGATGAACGTCCTGATCAACGACAAGCCCTTTGCACTGCCCGAGCGCGCCACGCTGGTCGACGCGCTGGCCGCAGTGGACGCCGTGCCGCCCTTCGCGGTGGCGGTGAACCGCGAGTTCGTGCCGCGCTCCGCCTATGGCGCGCGCGCACTGCAACCCGAAGACCGCATCGAAGTGATCCGCCCGGTGACCGGCGGCTGAACCACAAGCGACATAGCGATGGAGACGACCCACACCATGACAACCACTTCTTCCATGCCGGACAGCGATCCGCTGGTTCTCTACGGCCAGACCTTCCAAAGCCGCCTGCTGCTGGGCACCGCGCGCTACCCTTCGCCGGACCTGCTCGAAGCCGCGGTGAAGCGCGCGAAGCCCGCCATGCTGACCGCTTCGCTGCGGCGGCAGTCCGCGAGTCCGGGTGCGAGCGACAGCGGCAACGGCTTCTGGGAGCTGTTGCGGCGCCTGGCGGTGCCCGTGCTGCCCAACACCGCCGGCTGCCACAGCGTGCAGGAAGTGATCGCCACGGCGCAGATGGCGCGCGAGCTCTTCGACACGCCGTGGATCAAGCTCGAACTCATCGGCGACGACTACACGCTGCAGCCCGACACCCTGAACCTCGTCGATGCCGCATCGCAGCTGATTCGCGACGGCTTCCAGGTGCTGCCCTATTGCACCGAGGACCTCGTGCTGTGCCAGCGGCTGGTCGATGTGGGTTGCCAGGCCGTCATGCCGTGGGCCGCGCCCATCGGCACCGGCCGTGGCCCGGTCAACCCCTACGCGCTGCAGCTGCTGCGCGAACGGTTGAGCGTGCCGATGCTGGTCGATGCGGGCCTCGGCCTGCCATCGCATGCCTGCCAGGTGATGGAATGGGGCTACGACGGCGTTCTGCTCAATACCGCGGTGGCGCTCGCGCAAGACCCGGTGTCGATGGCCGGCGCCTTCGCCGAGGCCGTGCAGGCCGGCCGGGCCGCGTATCGTTCCGGCGCCATGGCCGCGCAGGACTCCGCTCAGCCGAGCACGCCGGTGCTCGGCACGCCCTTCTGGCATCACGCACCATGATCGCATCGAACGACCCTCGGGCCGTAGCCCATGCCATCGTCGCAGCCCACGGGCTGCGCTTCGGCGCCATCACGGCCGCAGCCATTTCGGCGGGCAGATTCTCTTCGGACGATCCGGTGTATCGCGGCGCCAAGCAGGCCTGCTCGGCACTCGGCTTCATCGAGATCGATGCCGAATGCCTCGCGCTCGCGTGGCAGGCCCGGACCGTGCGCACCGGCGCGTTCGATGCGAACCAATGGCCCGAGACGCCGGCCGATTTCGGCCTGCGCCCCTTTCCGCCCACCGCGCGCGACGATGCCTTCGCACCCTGCCCCGAGCGCCTCGGCCTGTATGCCGTCTTGCCCGATGCGCAATGGGTCGGCCGCATGGCACGCGCCGGCGTTCCCACCGTGCAGTTGCGCTTCAAGTCGGACGACGCATCGGCCATCGAACGCGAAGTGCAAGCGGCTGTCGACGCGGTGCGCGGCACGGGTGCGCTTCTCTTCATCAATGACCATTGGCAAACAGCCATCGCCGCCGGTGCCTACGGCGTTCACCTGGGCCAGGAAGACCTCGATGCGCTTGCGCCCGAGCAGGTCCGGCGGATTCGCGATGCGGGCCTGCGGCTTGGGGTCAGCACCCACGGCTATGCCGAGATGGTGCGCGCCGATGCAGTGAGCCCAAGCTACATCGCGATGGGCGCGGTGTATCCGACCACCCTCAAGAAGATGGCGACGGCCCCGCAGGGCGTCGCACGCCTCGCGGCCTATGCGCGCCTGTTGCGCGGCTATCCGCAGGTGGGCATCGGCGGTATCGACGCGGTGCGATTGCCCGAGGTGCTTGCCACGGGCGTCGGCTCGGTGGCCGTGGTGCGCGCGTTGGTCACGGCAGAAGACCCCGAGGCCACGGCCGCGCAATGGATGGCCGCCGTGGGCGCAGCTTCCGCCTGAACAGAACAAGATGACAACACGAATCCACCCTCCCTCACGGCCGCTGTCGCCCATCTCGCATGCAGTGGCCGCCGCCTTGCTTCTTGCCGCCAGCGCGGCGCAGGCGCAGCAAACAGAGCTGCCCGCCATCACGGTGAACGAAAGCAATGCCGCACCGCAAGCCGAGGTGAGCGGCTTCGGCGATGTGCCGCTGCGCGAGCTGCCGCTGTCGGCCACGGTGATCGACAGCGCGCAGCTTCGCGCGAGCGGCGCACGCCGCCTTGCGGATCTCACGCAGTTCGATTCCTCGGTGACCGATGCCTACAACTCGGCCGGCTACTGGGACTACCTGACGGTGCGCGGCTTCGTGCTGGACAACCGCTTCAACTACCGGCGCGAAGGCTTGCCGATCAGCGCGGAAACCTCGATTCCGCTCGACAACAAGGAACGCGTCGAGATCTTGCGCGGCACCAGCGGCATCCAGGCCGGCACCAGCGCGCCGGGCGGGCTGGTCAACTACGTGGTCAAGCGGGCGACCGAGCAGGACCTGCGCACGCTGCGGCTGGAAACCACCAGCCGCGGCAGCATGCTCGGCGCGCTCGATCTGGGCGGGCGCTTCGGCGCGGAGCGCGAGTTCGGCTATCGGCTCAACGTGGCGAACGAAAACCTCAAGCCGCTCACCCACAACCTGGACGGCAACCGCAACCTGTTTTCGCTCGCCGGCGACTGGCGCATCACGCGCGATTCGGTGCTCGAGTTCGAGATCGAGCGCAGCCACAAGACGCAGCCGAGCCAGAACGGCTTCAGCCTGCTGGGCAGCGCGCTGCCCGCGCCGGTCGATCCGAAGATCAACCTCAACAACCAGCCGTGGTCGCAGCCCTCGGAATTCAATGCGCTCACCGGCAGCGTGCGCTTCAGCCAGGCGCTCAACGCCGACTGGCGCTGGAGCGCGCAGATCGGCCAACAGCGCCTCAAGACCGACGACCGCCTGGCGTATGCCTTCGGATGCGGCGCCGAGGGCAACTACGACCGCTATTGCTCCGACGGCACCTTCGACTTCTATGACTTTCGAAGCGAGAACGAACGGCGCACCCAAACCGCCGGCAGCCTGAACCTCAAGGGCACCGTGATGACCGGCAGCGTGAAGCACGAACTGGGATTCGGCCTGCTCGCGAGCCGTGTGCGCAACCGCTTCCAGGACCAGGCCTACAACTATGTCGGCACCGGCAACGTGTGGGCCACGGCCGTGGTGCCGCCGGACCCCACGCTGACGGACGCCAACACCCACCGCGACGAGCGTTCGACCGAGCTCACGGTGCAGGACGCCATCCGATGGAACAGCCGCTTCACGACCTGGCTCGGCGTGCGCCATACGCGGCTGGACCGCGACAGCATCCGCACCGACGGCACGCGCCCCACCGGCTACAAGGACGGCCTCACCACGCCATGGATCGCTGCGAGCTACGCCATCCAGCCCGGCCTCCTGGCCTACGCGAGCTGGGGCAAGGGTGTCGAATCACAGGTGGTTCCCAACAAGAGTTCGCAGTACACCAACGCTGGCGAGGCATTGCCCGCGCTGACATCGCGCCAGTGGGAATTGGGCCTCAAGGGCGGCAGCGAGGCTTTCAGCTGGCAGCTCGCATGGTTCGACATCAAGCGCCCCATGACGAACCTCGATGCCTGCAACCGGCTCGGCACCACTCCCTGCGACGCGCGCTACGACGGCAGCGCGGTGCACCGCGGGCTCGAAGCCGGCGCGCAATGGAACACGGGACCATGGCGCCTTGGCGGCAGCGTCACGCTGATCGATGCCAAGCGCCGCGGCAGCACCGCCGAGCCGGCGACCAACGGACAGTCGCCCACCAATGTGCCCAAGCAGGTGCTGCGTGCGCAGGCCGGCTACCGCGTGGCGTCGGTGCCAGGCCTCGAACTCCTGGGACAGCTGTCGCACGAAGGCCGGCGCAACGTGCTGCCCGACGGTTCCATCGCCCTGCCCTCATGGACGCGCGTCGATGCGGTGCTGCGCTACGACACCAGGATGCGTGGCGTGCAGACAAGCTGGAGCCTTGCCATCGACAACCTCTTCGACCGCCGCTACTGGAAGGAATCGCCCTACCAGTTCGGCCACGTGTACCTCTTTCCCGGCGCGCCGCGCACGCTGCGCCTCGGGCTGAGCGTGTCGCTCTGAGCACGAGCCCAAAAATTTTCCAGAAATTTATTCCGGCCGCATCGGCCCCTTCAAAACGCCAAAAAAACCACGCTATAATCTGAGGCTTGTTCCTCGATAGCTCAGTTGGTAGAGCGCCGGACTGTTAATCCGTAGGTCCCTGGTTCGAGCCCAGGTCGAGGAGCCACTACAAGCCGCAAGGCCTCTGGAAAGCCCGCTACATTCTTTGTAGCGGGCTTTTTACTTTTTGGGCGGGATATTTGGCAACTGCCAAATATCCAGTGTTCTGGCTCCCCATGGCATCATGATCCCATGACGCCTCAAGATTGGACGTGGCCCTCCAAACCGACGACGGCCGATGAGTTCGAGCGAATGATGCTTTCGCTTGACGCTCACTTCGGTCACTGCAACATACCTGTCCCTCATCGAGATTTTCAAGCGATCACCATGGTCTCGAGGGCATTCGGGATCTCGGGCAATGTGATGCCTGCTCGTCACTCCCCTCGCCCTCCGTTCTGTCCAGAGGACATCTATCTTCGAATTGGCGACTGGTTCGAACTCGTCTATGGCGATCGCACGAAGGTTGATCCTTCTCCGGGAAGCATCGTCTTCGAGATGGCAGGAATCCACTGGCGGCTCCGGCTACCGCGCTACTACGGCACGTTGGAGTTTTTTGTGGACCGTAACTTGGCCCACCATGGCATTGCGCTTGGCCTGCATGGGCCGGCGACCCACAATTTGCTTTCGTCGATCGATTCGCTAACCCCCGCCTACGCGGCTCGACTCTCCGATCAAGACTGCAAGATCATTCAAGACACGTTCCTCTTGGGAGCAGACGCCATATATTGGCTCGACAAGGCCACTGGCAACGACCTGCTTCACCAAGCCCGGCAAGACTACAAGTCCAGCGTCAATGCTCTTTTGGAGAGGCAGGGGGCCAATCAAGCTCGCTGGGACACCGCACAATGCGCGGAGAAGGTCTTCAAGGGGCTACTCGCTCGCACTGGTCACGCCTATCCCAGGGACAAAGTCGGCCACAACATACCCGTGATCGGCAAGTTGGTCACGGAGAAACTTGGTGTGGTGCTCACGACCACGGCACTCGCAACCATCGACTGCAAGCCAGCTGTGCGGTATGGAGAAGTTGCAGTAAGTGCGTCCGACGCACTTCATGCCCACCATGCATTGCTCAAGGTGATCTCAGAGCTCTCCCAAGTGATTTCTCCTCAGCAACAGAGCGCGACCACCGGCACAAGACTCAAACCTTGAGCGGGCGCCCTGCTAGCTGAACTCATCATGCGAATTGGCCTACGCGAGTTCACAACCACTGGAGCCTAGGGTTTTGGCAGCGCGATTGGCTTACCTGAGATGAGCTCAACACCGTCGCGCGGAATGACCCGAGCGCGCTGCAGTCGCACATCAAAGATTGCGATATACGAAGGCGACCCCTCCAGCACAAACCCCGAGCCCAGTGCTTCGCCTCCCTTCTTAACTTCGACACACGGGTACTTAGACGTCTCGCAGCCCTTCTTGAACTCCGCAGCCTCCCGCTCGGCATGCGCTTTACCATTTGCTTCGCCTATGAGGGCAGGAGACACCAGCACGGCGGTCCAGATGAGGAGGACAACCGGGATGATCGCGGTAGCCAAGAAGGCACCTTGCAGGTATCGCACCAAGCGTTGACACCAGGCAGGACGCTTGGCCAGCCATTTCGGCAAGACGCCAGAGCTTGTGCCCGTTGGGGAAAGCAGAACGAAAAGATAGAGCGCAGTTGCGACCGTAGCGGCCACCCACCACCCTAGGTTTTGAACGATCGCAAGGAGAGCAAGCGCTGAGCGGTTCGCCAGACCGTGGTACCCGTTGATCAACAACCAATCAGTGGATTTGGGAAAAGCCCCAGCGTCGACACCCCAAAACTGGAGGTAGGCCCGATGTGATGACTCCCCCATGACATGGAGGGTGACAGCACCAACGGCCATGAGTGCCGTCGCGATACTTAGCGCGCTAGCCAAGGTCAAGCTGGCGGTGCGGACAGGCGATACAAATTCTTCTGCGGGCATCAGCTAAATGTAGCGCCGGCCTCGTCGGCCTGATGCTGTGCTGCGGGATCGGCAAATTCTCATGCGCCGGACATCCGCGCTCTGATGATGAAACACGTCGAGGAGCCTTGTAGCTGGGGCGATTTACGGCACTCGGAGATTGGCCTCGGCCAATCCACCGCAGCTTCGTCCGGCGGCGTCGATCCGCTCGTCGCTCCACAGATCGCGCGCTACATCTTCTAGGTCGCGAGGATCGACGGTATGCCACTGCTGCTGAAGACGCTGCGCGCAGGCGGCGATCCACGTTGATGAAGGAGCGCTTTGCATACTGGCATTCCATGCAAAATACTGTATATTTGTACAGCACAAAAGTGCTAGCCGCCTGACCTCCGAAGACCCCATGCCCGAGCCTCCCATCGAAGAAGAGATCGCCCAGATGGCGCGACGAGCAGGAGAGCTTGCCGCAGGCGAGCCACTCCGCCCGACATTGCTCGACTTCGCAGATCTGGTGTCGGGCCGCTGCGCGAGGATCGGGGACCTGTATGGCGACGTGGATCGAAACGCGGGCGACCACATCCGTGCAGTGATGCACGGGATTCCGGGCCTGCTGCCCAAGCCGCCCAAGGCCGACAGTGAGCTCCTATGAGAGTCAGGATGCGTCGCCGATACCGCGGCGGCACCTTGTTGAGCAAGCGGGAGTTTGTGGACCAGCCGTGGCTGTCCGGGATGCTGACGCTGCGGCCGGTGGAAGGACGGATGCAACTCGGCTTGTGGAGTTCGGGGCCCGGTGATGTAGCGCCGCCGATCGGCCTCCTGTGGCGGCCCGAGGTGGTCGCGTGCGCACTCGACACCATCAGCTTCGCGGGAACCGAACAAGTCGGCGGACGGTGGTGCTACCAGGTCTGGTACTGCGAGGTTCACAGCCTGCCTGGATCCCTTTCTCTGCAATTGCTTCAGAACGCTGTGAATTCGAACCATGACCCAAGCTGAACTTTTCGCCCCGAACGTGCAGGTCAAGGCGATCACTGCGGATCTAGCCACGCACGAGGAAGATGCACCATTCCGCTTCGAAGACGTCGAGCCCGTGCACCGGGTGACCTACAGGGTGCGCTTGGTGGACTACCCGGCCGTCGACGCGCTGAAGGTCGCGGAACAGCGCTTCCGGCGCGAGCTCGATCGGCAACTGGGCGATGACGTGGTACTCGCGCTCCGGGCTTTTCAGAACGCGAGCGAGTCTGGTGAAAGCGACCTTGCGAAGCACGAGGTGGCGCTGGCCAGCCGATGGATCAAGGCCTTCGACGCGGCCAGGACCGCAGGCTTCCGAGATCTGGGCGACACCAATGAGGCGTACTTCGAGGTGCGGCCAATCTGACAAGCGACAAGGGGCTATCTGCTTGCCTCCAAGCACCCGCGTCATCCTAGTCTTCGCGCCGGTTCAGTTGGTTGTTTGTTGTCCGCCAAATCCGCGCGGACATGTGGTCGCGCGCCGTCAGTTGCTCCGCTCCAAAATTCCGGTAAGGGTTCGGGGAAAGCCTGATCTTCCTAATCGACATGCCCAAACACCCCGCAAAGCCTTTATCCATGCGGGTTTCGGCTGTTTTGAGAAACCTGATTTTTTCCTAATCTGAACCTAACCAGATCAGGGTTGTCGACTCTGATCTTCCGGAAAACAAATCCCTATATAGATCAACAACTTAGGAAAAAATTAGGTTTCAGGTTAGGTCAGATCAGGGTGAAACCTAACCTGCTCAGCGCCAGGCGCCACGGGGGTTCGCGGCCGGTTTGGGACCCCCGATTAGGAAATCAGGCTTTCCCCGAACCCAAACCGGATTCGCCCCTCCGAGGGTCGGCCATTCCCCGGGACGAACCGGCAGAGAAACCGCTGCAAGAGGCGTCGATGAGCGTCATCTACGGAAGGGCGCCATCACGTTCGGCCTGGCAGATGCGCGCCGCACCCGAACTAGCGCGACGGTGCCGACGAAAGCAACACATCTAGCGCGCGGGCGGGGCGGGGTCTCGACCGCGCGCGGAAAACCAAACCGGATCGAGGCTGCGGCAGTGAACCAACGTCCGGCGATCGATGTCGAGGGCCAAGATTGTGTTGGTACTATCAACACGAGAGGAAGCACTCTTCAAGCCGCCCGCTCCCAGGCACGGCGGTGCTCACGTCCCACAACTCCCGACAAGAATGGCGTACACGACAGATATGAGAGCTGCAGCGCAAAGGCACTACGCAGATGGATGCAAGCTCCTAACCGACAAGCGCTTTGACAACGCCGGTTACCACTTTGGCCTGTCAGCAGAGTGTGCGATCAAGCAAAAGCTAACGGAGTTCGGCTTATTACAGGATGAAGAAGCAATGTGGAAACATTGGCCGAGTTTGAGAGGACTTGCACGAATTGCCATAAAGGGACGTCAAGCCTCTGCTGCGCGAAGCCTCTTGGCACGAGAAAGTTTCATGCAGTATTGGGAAATCGTGATGCGATACGCCCAAACCGGGTCGATCAGCGAAGCCCAGGCAGAGCGATGGAGATCGGATGCCAACGACGCACTAGGACTGCTCATATGACCGACCCAAAAGTTACGCCCCGCTTCGACACCAGTCTGGCCCTTTTCGCGGAAGCCATGGTTCAGATCCTTGGCCTCGAAACGGTCGAGAAAGGTTGGATACTGAGGAACTCAGAGGGCCACCTCACGTTCATTGCTTTGGAGCCCCTTCCAGACGACCTGTTGAAACGAGCAGCGGAAGCTGCGATCGCAGCGGCTGGTCCCTACTGTCTCGAAGATTTCGTGGTCACTGACGCACAAAGTCCTGGCGTTAGTGGACTAATAAAACGGAGCCGCCCTTACCGAGAAGCCGTATCTGTACTAGGGCAATCTCTCTACGTCAACCTGATCGACCAACGGATCGTTGGCGCCGACTGGTTGCTTGCACCGGCAAATTCCAGTCTTCCGACCCCTCGGTATGCCTTCGCGAGCATCAAAGGTGGAGTTGGTCGCACCACAGCGCTCGCGGTTGCAGCAACTCACTTCGCAGAGGCCGGCAAGAAGGTCTTGGTGATTGATTTGGACCTTGAGGCCCCCGGAATCGGTGCAATGATGCTTCCACCAAATGAACTGCCGGCGTACGGTCTTTTGGATGGCTATATCGAACGTTCGCTGGGCAATTTCGATGACAGCTTCCTTTTTGACATGATGGCACCCAGCCCTTTCGGCAAGGGCAAGGGACTTATCGATGTAGTGCCAGCCGTTGGAGCAACGGCCCAAGAGCATCCGGCCAACGTTTTGGCGAAGCTTGCGCGAGCCTATGTCGAATCATCTACAGCGGATGGAGCTTTGGCGAGTTTCTCTGATCAAACAAGATGGCTCGTCGATACGATCGCGGGATCAAAACAGTACGACGCCGTTCTGGTCGATGTGCGAGCCGGTCTGAATGAATCAACGGCTGCTGCGTTGCTGGGTTTGGGCGCGCAAGTCCTGCTGTTTGGCGAAGACACGCCGCAGACTTTTGCCGGGTACAGATACTTGTTAGCCCATCTCGCACGTTCGCCGCGCAACTTCCAGGACGACTGGCTCGTCCGGCTGAAGATGGTTCATGCGAAAGCCTCCCCTCTGGCCGAGCGCCAGCAGGCTTTCCGCGACCGGGCACACGACCTCTTTCGAGAGTTTCTTTATCGGGACATTCCACTCGGAGAGGACTCAAGCAGTCCTGTACTTGATCAATCAGGAGAAGGTGTGGTCACGATGCCAGAATTTTCTCTGGACGACGTTGAAGCGCCGCACTACGCAGTGCCGATCCTTCGAGACTCCAACTACTTTGAATTCGATCCGCTGTCTGCTCCGTCCCAACTTTCAGCCGCACTCTACGAGCGGACATACGCAGCGCTACTAGATAGGCTCATCCCCGCGTGAGTCCCGACAATATTAACGGCCTCAAGACATGATCGCTGAAGAAATCGACGAACTCCGAGCAGCGCTGTCGCGACTCACGCCTGCGCCAAGCCATGATGCAGTAAGTCCTCCGCAATTGCAGCAGATCTACACTCCAGAGGGTCACGAAGCTGCGTTGGATCCCGAACGGGTACTAGTGGTCGGAGGTCGAGGGACTGGTAAGAGTTTTTGGTCAGCAACGCTTCTGAACGACGACACGCGGACCTTCGTATCGCAAAGTTATCGACGCCTCAACCTCGACAAATGCAAGGTAGGCTTGGGCTTCGCCGGTGTTGATACGGACGCAAACGGCGCTCCCAGTCGAGAAGAGCTTGACGACCTTATCGAAACAGATGGGCATGAGCCAGAGAAGGTGTGGCGCGCCGTGTTCCTCCGAGCGGTGAGCCAATTCGTTCCGATGGGGCTTCCGACTATGCTTCGTGGCCCAGAAGGATTGGTCCATTGGGTTGAACAGGATGCCGCCCGAGCACAGCAGTACCTAAGGAAAGCCGACGAAGCGCTGCGCGTTGAAGGCGTCAGGGTCGTTGTCCTGTTCGACGCACTTGATCGTCTAGGAAGAGATTGGCAACAAATTCGTGAGCGAACGCGTGCTTTGCTGTTGGTGACGCTTGCCCTGCGCACGTATAAGTTCATCAAACCAAAAATCTTTCTACGTGTTGACCAAGCTGAAGACGCGGGCGTCGCGGCATTCCCTGATGCCTCCAAGCTTTTAAGCGCTGGAGCAAGAGTGGACTTGACGTGGGAGCATCGAGACCTGTTTGGTCTGCTTTACACGCTGCTGGCCAACGACGTGCATGCTGGCAACACATTCGTGAAGCTCGTGGAGCGCGCTACCTCGATTGCGATTCGCGACGTATTTCAGATCGGGCTACCTGCTGCTTTGAAAGATTCAGAATCGGCCCAAGCTCAAGTGTTCGTGGAACTAGCCGGCCCGTACATGGGTGCCAGCGCATCTAAAGGCCGAACTTATACGTGGCTGCATAAACACCTCGCAGATGCATACAACAGAGTAAGTCCTCGAACATTCTTGGAAGCGGTTAGGCAGGCGTCCCTTTATCGAAGTTCCACCGCAGACGCGGGCTTCGCCATTTCTCCTGCCGGGCTTCGGGCCGGAATCCAAGCCGCTTCGGAGCTCAGGCTCCGACAGCTCAAGGAGGAATACAACTGGATTGACAGCGTGATTGAGCCTCTCGCCGACCAGCAGGTACCCTGCCGTGCGGAAGATCTGTACTCACGTTGGCAGGAGTCGGGCACCATTGCAGATATTTCGCACTCGCAAGGGCAGTATCTTGAGCCTATTGAATTCAGCGAAGGTGACAGCAATCAACCTGCAGCAATTTTGAAGGCATTGCTTCGAATCGGAGTGGCAGAGCGCCGAGCAGACGGACGAATCAACATCCCGGACATATACCGAGTTGCAGCAAAAATGCTCCGCAAGGGTGGGGTGCGGCCTAAGCGATAGGCTTGCCGTAGTTTTTGAATGTTGATCAACAGTTCGTGCGATCCGGAACGATGGTCAGGCACCGCCCACGCTGTGGGTGATAAAGCTCGGGTGTAAGTTGAGCCTAGAGAAGGTCTCGCGTATCTCGAAGGGTCATTCAGGAGCGTCGCTTTGCGCTGGCGAAGGTCGCTCATCTTTTTCATGAACTCACGGTGCGGCAGCCGCCTCACCCGTCGGCACCTCGTAGTCCGTAAACCGCACCACCTCCTCCCCCATCCACTCATTGATCTCCCGAAACCTGTCCTGCAGCGGCTTGATCTCGTTGCGCGCGAAGACCTGAGCCGCGGGCAGCACGGCGCCGAAGCCGCCCGTGTTGCTCGGCACGATGCCCATCAGCTGCGGCGGGACGCGATGGGCGGCGAGCACGTCGTCGCGGCTCACGTTCTTGATGTTGAAGAACTCGTCCTTGGCAGCCACTTCGCTGACCGGGATCAGCTGCACACCGTCCTTCTTTCCGTTCGGCGAGTAGAGGAACAGGTTGCGGAAGTTGCCTGGCCCCTTGCTCTCCTTGAGCGCGGTGCGCATGGCATCGATGTCGTCCTGCTGTTGCGCAGGATCGCTGATGTACAGGATGAAGCCGGCGTGGCTGCCGTTGTTGTAGTAGCGGCGGCGGAACAGCGTGGCGCTCTCGTTCAGCCAGGCCGACTGCAGCGCACTTAGGTACTCCGGCAGGCCGTACACCTCCTGGTTGATGTCCGCCTCACGCATGTGGAACACACTGCCGGCCTTGAACTCGTGCTCGTCCTTCCACCCGCGCACGAAGAAATAGGTGTCCAGGTCGGCGCCGCGGCGCATGTACTTCGCGAGCGCGTGTTTCAGGCCCACGGCGCGGCGCGTCATCGAGTCGCGCCGCTCGAGGTACGCGTTGCCGAAGATCAGAAAATCCAGCGCATAGGCACTGAAGGTCGCCCGGTCGAACAACTTGTGCGGCACGAAGGTGCTCAACAGGATGTTGCGCTTGAAGTAGATCGAGCTGCTGTGGTGCGTGCTGGCGCGGAAGGAGCGCGCCAGGCCTTCCAGGCTGATCGGCGGCTCGTACCAGCGGCCGTTCATCCAGCACTCGATGTAGTCGAGCAGCTCGCGCCGGTCCATCACCGGCGTCGGGTCGCCGAAGCTGAAGGCTTCCATCCGAGCCGGGTTGTTGGCGGGGGTAGTCGTCGTGTCCATCAGGAAATCTCCATGAAGCCGCTGTTGGCGGCGTTGAGGCCCTCGAGAGGCTCGTTGTCGAGGGCATGCATGCAGGCCCATGCGAGGTCGGCGTGGCCGGTCTCCTCATTCCGGCCGGCGTCGAAGGTGACGTTCCGGCCGCTGGCCGTGAGCGTTCGCCGGATAGCGAGGAAGGCGTGCGCCAGGTCCGTCCAGCCGGCGTCGAACTCGAGGCGCCCTTTGCCGATGACGTTCTTCGCCTTGAGCACCAGGCGCGTCTTCACTTCCACCGAATAGTTGATCGACTTCGCCGCGGGAAAGAACTTGGTCACGAGCTGGTAGACGCCCTGCCCCAACCCGGTCGTGTCCACGCCGATGAACGTGACGTTGTAGCGAAGCGTGATCTGCCGGATCGCTTCCGCCTGCGCTTCGAAGTCGAGCCCGCGCCACTGGTGGCGCTCGAGCACGCGGAACTTGCCGCCGGGCTTCTCGGGCGGCGCCAACACCACGCAGCCGGCCGTGTCGCCGGTGTGCGAAGGGTCGTAGCCCACCCACACCGGGCGGTAGCCGTACGGGCGCGCGGTGAACGGCTTGTAGAACTCGGCCCAGTCCACCCATGAATCGACCATGCAGCCCTGCAGCTCCGACATGGGGAACACCGACTGCGTGTCGTCGATGAACTCGCACATCAGCAGGTTGGCAAACTCGTCCGAGTTGTACTCGAGCCGCAGCTCGTCGATGTCGAACAGGTCGCAGCCGCCCGCCTCCGCGTCCAGGATCGTGACGATGTTGCGCCACACCTTGTCTTCGCCCGTGAAGCCGCCGGCGAGCCGGTCGTGCGACAGATCCAGCAGCACGCGCTGGTCCTTCGGCCGGCGCTTGTTGAAGCGGTCCCCGTTCCAGTAGGCAAAGGCCGCATGCTGGATCGAGCTGGGCGTGCTGAAGTAGGTCTTGCGCCACTGCTTGTGCATCGCCATGCCGCTCGCAACCTTGTTCAGCTCCTCGAAGCGGTGCGTCCAGAAGAATTCGTCGAAGTAGAAGTTGCCGTGGTAGCCCTGCGCCGTGCGCGCATTGGTGCCGAGGAAGTACAGGTGCGCGCCGTTTGCCAGGATGATCGGATCGCCGGCCAGGTCGACCCCGCAGGCCTCGTGCGCGAACTGCACGATGTACTGCTTGAAGATGTGCGCCTGCGCCTTGCTCGCGCTGAGGAAAATCTGGTTGCGGCCCGTCTTGATCGCATCCAGCAAGGCCTCGCGGGCGAAGTACCAGGTAGCGCCGATCTGCCGGCTCTTGAGCACCATGCGCGTGCGCTCGTGGCTGTTGCGGAACCAGACCTTCTGGTGGCCGAAAAGCGAGTCGCGGAAGGCCTCCTCGAGCTGGGCCGCCTGCTCGTCATTGACGTCATTGCGCGAAGGCCGCTTCTTCGGCCCGGCATTGCGCCGGTCGATGTTCGGATTGAGGTCCGCTTCCTTGCCGGTCTTCTCGTACTTGTGGACCCGTGCGAGCCGCTCGATCTGCCGGCCGAGCAGGTCGATCTCCTTGAAGTCGCCGCCGGTCTTCGGCTCTTTCGCGATCAGCTGCACCAGCCGGGTTTCAAGTGCCCCTTCGACGCGCTCGATGGGTTGCGCCTTGTCCCATTGCTCGGCATCCTTCCACCCGTGCAAAGTCGTCCGGGGTTCTCCAAGGAACTCCGCGATGGACGAAATCCGCCACCCTTGCCAATAGAGGTGGCGTGCAGTCCGGCGCCTTTCGGCGACCGGCGCCACGGGCGTATCTGAGTCGGCATGGCTTGAAGACATGGCCCGAGGCTATGGGCGGGGGCGCTGCGGCGCGCCTCTTCGCCGGGCGCTTTCACTTGTAGACCGCAGCTCTACAAGCGAAACGCGTTGAGCCGCGCGGGCGCTGGGCCGACCATCGGTCCCAACGCATCCCGCACCTCAACCTACCCGCACACCACCATGGCTAAAAAGTCCAAGATGTTCCGCGTCGCCACCGAAGGCGCCACCACCGATGGCCGCCGCATCGAGCGCTCGTGGATCGAGCAGATGGCCAGGAACTTCGATCCGAAGAAATACGGCGCCCGTGTGTGGCTGGAGCACATGCGCGGCATCTACCCTGACAGCTCGTTCAAAGCCTATGGCGACGTGCTCTCCGTCGAAGCGCGTGCGGTCGAAGACGGCAAGCTCGCGCTGTTCACCGAGATCGCCCCGCTGCCCGACCTGGTCGCGATGACCACCCGGGACAAGCAGAAGATCTACACCTCAATCGAGGTGAACCCCAAGTTTGCCGACACCGGCGAGGCCTACCTGGTGGGCCTTGCCGTGACCGACAGCCCCGCGAGCCTCGGCACCGAAGTGCTGAGCTTCGCCGCGAAGAACCCGGCTGCCAACCCCTTCGCCAGCCGCAAGACCTCGCCCGACAGCCTGTTCTCCGAGGCGGTCGAGGTCGCGCTCGAATTCGAAGACGAGGCGCAGGACAACACGCTGATCGATCGCGTGAAAGGCTTCGGCGATTCGTTCAAGAAGAAGTTCGCCGGCTTCACCCGGAAGACCGACGACACGGTGAGCGAGCTGCTCGGCGTGGTCGAGGAAGTCGGCGGCGCAGTGAGCGAGCTCGCGCAGCGCCACGGCGCCGATGCGAAGGGCCTTGCCGACCTGCGGAAAAGCTTCGCCACGCTGGAAACCGAGCACAAGGCACTGAAGGCGAAGTTCGAAACCATCGACACCACCGACGCCGGCCAGCACACCCAGCGCCCTCCCGCCACGGGTGGCGACCCGAAGCAGCAGAAAACGGACTGCTGATCGCCGCCGCCGAGCCACGCCCCACATTCGCACCACCCCGGAGCCCTCATGCAAAACGCCACCCGCCTCGTCTACAACAACCTGCTGATTCGACTCGGCGAACTCAACAACGTGCCCTCGGCGCGCGAGCAGTTCGCCGTCGAGCCGTCGGTGCAGCAGACGCTCGAAACCAAGATCCAGGAATCCAGCGAGTTCCTCAAGCTGATCAACATCATCGGCGTGAAGGAGATGAAGGGCGACAAGCTCGGGCTGGGCGTGAGCGGCCCCATCGCCAGCCGGACCAACACCGATGTCGCCGATCGCGATCCCCGTTCGGTCGAGACGCTCGACCAGAAGGGCTACGAGTGCAAGAAGACCAACTACGACACCTTCATCAAGTACGCCACGCTCGATGCCTGGGCGAAGTTCGCTGATTTCCAGACCCGCGTGCGTGACCTGATCCTCAAGCGCTCGGCGCTCGATCGCATCATGATTGGCTTCAACGGCACCAGCGCTGCCGCGACGACCAACCTCGCGCTGAACCCGCTGTTGCAGGACGTCAACATCGGCTGGCTGCAGCACATCCGCGAAGACGCCCCTGCGCGCGTCCTGGACGACGGCGCCGTCGACGGCAAGGTCACTGTGGGCGAAGGCGGCGACTACAAGAACCTCGATGCGCTGGTCTACGACGCCTACAACACCCTGCTGGATCCGTGGTTCCGCAATGACGGTGCACTGGTCGCGATCGTCGGACGCAACCTCATGCACGACAAGCTGTTCCCGCTCGTCAGCGATCCCACCGCCCCGACCGAAATGCTCGCCGCCGACATCGTGCGCAGCCAGCGCCGCCTCGGCGGCCTGCCGGGCGTCACCGTGCCGTACTTTCCCGAGAACAAGGTGCTGATCACGCGCATGGACAACCTGTCGCTCTACTGGCAGGAGTCGGCGCGGCGCCGCAAGCTCGAGGACAACGCCAAGCGCGACCGCATCGAGAACTACGAATCGAGCAACGACGCGTTCGTGGTCGAAGACTACGGCCTCGCCTGCCTGGTCGAGAACATCGAAGTCCTCGGCTGACCGCCATGCGCCAGACCCCCGCCCAGCGCCACCTCGAGCGAAAGCTCGCCGTCCTCGCGGTTGCCGCGGCGCCGGCGGGCGGCCAGCTCGAGGGCAGCGCCTACGAACTCATGCTGGTGCAGCTTGCCGAGCACCGCCGCCGCCTCAAGGACATCCAGTCCATCGAACGGAAGATCGAAGCCAAGCGCCAGTTCCTGCCCGACTACGACGCATGGATCGACGGTGCGCTGGAGGCCGGCAACGGCGCGCAGGACCAGATCTTCACCACCGTGCTGGTCTGGCACATCGACGCCGGCAACTACCGGCGCGCGCTGCAGATGGCGCCCTATGCCATCAAGCACGCCCTGCAGATGCCGGACCAGTACGACCGGAGCCTGGGCACCGTGCTGATCGATGAATTCGGCGCCGCGGCACTGGGCGGCAAGATGACCATCGAGGAGGCCCGCGAGCTGCTGCCGCATGTGCTGGAACAGACCGCAGAGCTCGACGCGCCCGACCAGGCCCGCGCCAAGCTGCACAAGGCCATGGGCTACGCGCTGATCGGCAAGACCGGCCCTGCGGACGTCGACTACGACACGGTGCCGCTGCCCGCCGTCAAGGCCGGCCTCGACCAGCTGCAGCGCGCCCTCGGCCTGTTCGACCAGGTCGGCGTGAAAAAAGACATCGAGCGCCTGGAGCGTCGGCTGAAGAATGCCGCGCCCCCGTCGCCGTAACGATTCCGGACCCCGGAACCCCGGCGGCTCGGGCTGATTCCTGTAGGCCCCCGGCTTCCATGGACGAAGCCCGATCACCGCCACCTATTCCTCCGCGCACCAGCCCACCCCATGAGCTTTCTCGCCAACCCGCCCACGCCGACCGCGACCGAAGAGCAACAGCTGGAGAACGACGGCTGGTTTCCGGCCATCGACCTGGCGAAGCTGCGCGCCACGGCGCGGCTGGACGGCACCGTGACGCCCGAGCGGCTGCGCTACAGCGCGCTCACCGCGGTGCTCGGCATCAATGCGGAGTTGGCCGCCTACAAGAGCGCGCAACAGTTGCTCGGCCATGCCAACCTGGCGGCCGTGCCCGCGCCCGGCATCGACGGCCAGAGCGCGCAGACCGCGCGCTACCTGCGCGCCGTCTACAGCAGCGTGCAGGCCGATCTCATCGAGCACTACCGCGACTTCGACACCACCGGCGCTGGCGACAAGGTGGCCGAGAAACTGGCGCTGCGCACCGGCGAGCTGCGGCGGGATGTGCGCTGGGCGGTGTCCGACCTGCTCGGCATTCGCCGCACCACCGTGGAGCTCATCTGATGAAGGCGCGCGCCATGCAGGGCGACACGCTCGATCTGCTGTGCTGGCGCGCGCTCGGCACCAGCGACATCGTGGAGGCCACCTACCTGCTCAACCCCGGGCTGGCAGACCACGGGCCCGTGCTGCCCACCGGCCTGCTGGTCGACCTGGCAGCGCCGGCTGCCGCCACTACCACCCGCCCGACCGTGAGCCTTTGGGACTGACCACATGCAAGACTGGCTCAAGAAACTCTTCACTGAACCCCACACCTTCGGGATCATCCTTTCCAGCGCGCTGGTCGGCCTGTTCGCCGGCCTCGCGCAGGGCGTCGTCGAGAAGCGCCATGGCGGCTGGGGTGGATTCGTGCGCGCCCTTCTCACCGGCGTTGCCGTCGCGGTGATCGTCGGCCTCGGCATCCAGGGCTTCGTGGCCTCCGAGACGCTGCGCCTGGCCATCGTCGGCGCCTGCGCGGTGATCAGCGAAGACATCTGGATGGGCCTGCGTGCGCTGGGCGGCGCGATGCGCAACGACCCGCTGGGTTTTGCGGTGCGCCTGCTGGACGCTGTCCGCGGCCGCGACCATGCCCGCGTGCCGCCCAGCCCCGACCTTGCGCCGCGGCCCGACGAAGGGAGCAAACCATGATGTGGGCCCTTGCCGTGCTGCTCGGCCTGGCCGCGCTGCTGCAGCTCGCCGTGCAGCTCGCACCGGACATCCACGATGCGCCACTGCGCGGCAAGGCCCGCAGGATCAAGATCGCCGCGCTGTCGCTGCTGTGCGGCTACTTCGGCTGGGCGGCCTTCCTCGGCCACCGCGAACACCCATGGCTGCTGCTTGCGCTGGTCCTGGCCTGCCTGGCCGAGCTGGGGTTCGCGATCAACCGGCTCTTTCCCGCAGAAAACAACCGCCTGCGCGGCGCAAGGGAGGCTCGCCATGAATGAACACCTCAGCATGGGCCCCGACGGCCATGCCGTTGCGCGCTACTTCGAGGATTGCAAGCTGCGCGCCTACCCGGATCCCGGCTCGCCGCTGTTCGCGGCGCTGCGCAGGGCGGGCGTCGATCCCTTCGCGCTCATATCGGTGCCTTCGGCGTTCGCGCATCTGAGCGGCGCGCCCTGGACCATCGGCCGCGGCGACACTGGCCCCGGTGTCGTGCCCGGCCTCGTCATCGGCCAGGCCGAGGCAGACCGGCGCTATGCCCGCCGCATGGCGAGCGAATTCGAACCGGCCGTGCGGTGCGCCGTCGACGTGCCGCTGACGCAGCGCCAGTTTGATGCGCTGGTTTCCATCTTCTACAACGGCGGGGCCAGCGCGCTGGGCAAGTCGACACTGGTACGGCTGCTCAACGGCGGTGACCACGATGGCGCCGCCGCGGAGTTCCCGCGCTGGAACAAGTCACGCGGCAAGGTCATGAAAGGCCTCCAGCGCCGGCGCGAAGCCGAGCGGCTGCTGTTCCTCGGCGCCGAGGCGCAGAGCGCCATCGCCGCTGCATTGGCAAAGTTCCCATGAGCACGCTGCTGAAGGCACTGCCCTACCTGTTGTCGGTCGCTGCCGCGCTTGCATGGACCGCGCTGGCGTATCACCTGGGCGGCGAATCCCGGGGCGATGAGGTGCGCCTGCAATGGCAGTCCGAGCGTGCAGGCAATGCGCGCGCCGTCCTCAACGCGCTCGAGCGCACCCTCGACGCCGAGCGCGGCCTCGGCGAAACCCTTGCCGCGCACGATGCGCGGCATCAGAAGGAGTTGGAACGTGTCCAGTCTCAAAAGCAGCTTCTCGAGCACCAGCTTGGCACTGGTGCTGTGCGCGTGTCAGTCCCCGCCCGGCCTGCCGCCTGTCGCGCCGTCATCGCTTCAGATCCCGCCCCTGCCGGCGACCCTCAGCAAGCGCGAGCCGAACTTGACCCGGCGTTTGCGGCAGCTCTGGCAGGAATCACCAGTGACGGCGACAGCGCCATTGCCGACCTCAACGCCTGCATCGACCGCTACAACGCTGTCCGAGACGCAGCCGCCGCCCTGAGCCATGCGCAAGCCCGCTAGCCTGCGCGCGCACCTCACGGCCGCCACGCCCGAACTGCGGCGCGACCCGGACAAGATCAGCATCTTCGTGCGCGAAGGCCGCATCGTCGCCGCTGGCGCCGAGTCGCTGTCGTTCGAATACAGCTACACCGTCAACGTGGTGCTGCTCGACTACGCCGGCGACGCCAACGCCCTCATGGTGCCGCTGCTCGCCTGGCTGCGCATCAACCAGATCGAGATCTTCGAGAACACGGCGCTGCGGCAGAAGTCGATCCGCTTCGATGTCGAGCCGCTCAACAAAGAGACGGCGGATATCTCGATCGAGGTCGACCTCACCGAGCCCGTCGTCGTGGCGGCCGGCGCCGACCCGGCGTCGCCAGAGACGACGAAGCGCTACACGGTGAGCAGCCCGGCCGAGCCGGCGCGCGTCGGTGCGCTCACGGCCGCCGAGCACTGGGAGGTCTGGTTCCGCGGCGAGCTGCTCGCGGACTGGGACTTTCCGGCGACGGAACCATGAAGCACGGCGATCCGCTCAGCGCCCTCGAGGACTGGGTAGCGCCGCTCCTCAACAAGCTCGCGCCGGCCGAACGGCGCGCCCTCGCCCGCCAGGTCGGCCAGGCGCTGAGGCGCAGCCAGGCGGAGCGCATCGCGGCGCAGCAGAACCCGGACGGCAGCGCCTATGCGGCGCGCAAGCCGAGCAAGGCGCGGCAGCAGAAGGGGCGGATTCGCCGCACCATGTTCGAGAAGATGCGGACGGCGCGGCATATGCGGATGCACGCCGACGAAGATGCGGTCACCCTTGGCTTCCTGAGCCGAACATCGCGCATTGCGCGCGTGCACCAAGAAGGGCTGAGCGACCGCGTAGAAGCGGGCGGTCCAGAGTACCGCTACCCGCGACGCGAACTGCTCGGCTTCTCTGACGCGGAACGTGCATCCATTAAGGATCTGCTGCTGGACAGACTAAACAGCTGAGTGTTGACCCGCGCTTGTCTCATGCTTGCGGGTGCGGCTCCGCATTCGTTGGCTCGACGTCACCCTTGGCGTAATCGAGTTGCTGAGGGCTCATGTGGATTGAAAGCTCTGAAAGTAGTTGCTTCATCGCCTCCTCGAACTCCGGCTTTAACCGCATCTTCGCATCAAGCAAACCGGGAGTTTCTTCAGCGGCCTTTCTCTCCGGTTTGGTCCTTATGTCCTTGGCAGGGATACATGCAAAATGGAACAGAGGGAACTCGACGCGCAAGGCTTCGGCCTCCGCGACCTTATCGCCATCGAGTAACCCCGCGACTTTCGCGAATCCCAGTGCTTTCAGCACACGGCAGAAGTGCGCAATGTTGCTAGCACCGCCAGCACCCCAACCAAAAAAGTTACCCGCTATTGTCTGATTCAACTGCTCGGCAACTATGGGATAGAAAAGTACGTCCTCTTGCCCCTCGGTGAGGATGATGCGGTCCTCTTGGAAGAAGAGCTCCTTGGCATCCAGGCCGAAAACATGAGGGTTGTTCAGGTTACGTTCGGAAAGTTTTTCCAGCGAAACTTTCGCCTCGTCGGTCAATTGAAAAATCTTCGTTCCAGACTCGCCCGTTATGACTCTTGCCAAGTGCCCTCCATTGCGAAGCGCTCCGAGGTCGATGAAGTAAGGCGAGTGAGTTGATACGACGATTTGCCTATCTTTGGAAAATCTGTTCAGCAACGCCGACACTCGTTTTTGCAAGCTGGGATGCAGAGAAAGTTCGGGTTCATCGATGCCGATTACGTCACCTGGTTTTGAATCGTAGAGCGAATCAACGATTGCAAATACGCTAATGATTCCCTCGCCCATCCCGTCACTAGAGTGCGCGCGCTCACCATTGAAAAACTTCAAAAAATACTGGCCTTGGTCTGATTGATCCATCGTCCAGGTTGGTTCGAATCCCAAGGCCTCGCTGAGCAGAGAATTGAACGCTGCTGGGTCTTTCAAAGTGTTGAAAAGCCGATACTCGAATCCCGTGAGAACCGATGATCTTTGCGGTGGCAACGGTGTACTCGCAAGGTATGTCTCCCGCGACCACTCACTCTTTCCAAAATATGGATGGAATGCTCTTCGTGAAGGAAGAACAAAAACTTGAAACGATTGATCGACACCAACCTTGATAGATTCGCTAGAGCCCTTTGCAATCGACCTAATTGACTCTTCCTGTCCCTTGACCGTGTACTTGATCTCTATCGCCTGGACATCTGCATTTCTCGTTCCGGCAGTGAAGCTAACCGGCACAGTCCCGGTACGTGCTCGCAAACATTCGAGGATGCAAGACTTTCCAGAATTGTTTGCGCCCGTCAGCAGCGTCAGCCCGCTCCCAGCGCGGCCATCCGGTACAGCGAAGTCGAGTGCTCCGCGCTCCTTGAATCCACGATAGCCAAGGATTTCGATCCGATTCAAAGCCATTAAATTCTGGGCTCCTAAGATAGTTAGACGCTGCGAGGGACACGGTGCCGGACGTGTTCTTGATGAAGGAAAGGCACGATCGCTGCCAGTTGAATGTAGCTGCACTCGGGCATTTGCTTTGCAGCAGCCTCTCAACCTTTTCTCATACCGCAGTCACCGTCGGCCAAACTTCGCTTGTACAACGCCCTTCTACAAAGCGGATCAAGTGCAGCCCGCGCGGCCCCTCGGCACCATCGGTGCATGGTCAGTCAAGGCTCCAGCAACGCTGAATTGGTTCGCTGCATCGAGAACATCGTGCGGGCGGGCACCATCGCCCAGGTGGATCATGGGGCGGCTCGCTGCCGCGTCAAATCCGGCGGGCTCGACACCGACTGGCTACCGTGGATCTCGATGCGCGCGGGTGATGTGCGGCGCTGGTCGCCGCCCTCCGCCGGCGAGCAATGCGTGGTGTTCTCGCCCGGCGGAAACATGGCTTCGGCCTTCGTGCTGGTCGGCGTCTTCAGCGATTCCATCCCGGCGAATGGCGACACGGGCGATGTGGAGCGCACCACGTATCCCGATGGCGCGGTCATCGAATACGACCACGCCGCGCATGCCCTGACGGCCACGCTGCCGGGCGGCGGCACCGCAGATATCACGGTGCCCGATTCGGTCACCGTGCACTGCAAGACCGCCGACGTGACTGCCAGCGAGAGCGCCACGGTGCACTCGCAGCAGATCACCCTCGATGCGCCGATGACCATTGCCACCGGGCAGCTGCTGGTGCAGGGCCTGCTCACCTACACGGCCGGCATGGCCGGCTCGGGCGCCGGGCCGGGCGGCAAGACCGCGCAGATCGACGGCGACATGGAGTTCGTCAACGGCCACGGCCTGGCCACGGATGGCGGTGACATCGTTGCCGGCAACATCAGCCTGCTGAGCCACAGAACCTCCGGCGTGGTCAAGGGCGGCGACACCAGCGACGGGCCGGTGCCATGAGCGGGATGAGCCGGCTCACCGGCAAGCCGCTGGACGCCATCGAACACCTGCGCCAGAGCATCGCCGACATCCTTGGTACGCCGATCGGCAGCAGACTCATGCGGCGCACCTATGGCAGCCAGTTGCCTGAGCTGATCGACCAGCCCGACAACGGCGCCACGCGCGTGCGCGCCTACTCGGCGGTTGCCGGCGCGCTGATGAAGTGGGAGCCACGCCTGCGCCTTTCGCGCGTGCAGCTCTCCAGCGGCACGCGGCCCGGCCAGGTGGTGCTCGATCTGTCGGGCGTCTACACGCCGCCCGGCTTGGCCGCGAGCGTGCTTTCGTTGCGCGTGCCGGTGCAGATGAGGGCCGCCGCATGACCATCGACATTTCGCAGCTGCCCGCGCCGCAGGTGATCGAGCCGCTGGACTACGAGACGATCTACCAGCGCAAGCTGGCGGAGTTCCAGGCGGCGTGCCCGGACTTCACGCTAGCGCTCGAGTCCGACCCCGCGGTGAAGCTGCTGGAGGTCATCGCGTACCAGGAGCTCGTCATGCGCCAGCGCATCAACGACGCGGCCAAGGCATGCATGCTGGCCTATGCGGTCGGCGCCGACCTGGACAACCAGGCGGCCAACCTCGGCGTGACCCGCCTGGTAGTGACGCCGGCCAACCCCGATGTGGTGCCTCCGGTCGCAGCAGTGATGGAAAGCGACGATCGCTTGCGCGAGCGCGCCCAGATGGCGTTCGAAGGGCTGACCACGGCCGGCCCGATCGAGAGCTACCGCTTCCATGCCATGACGGCGAACGCGCATGTGGCCGATGCCGGCGTCGACAGCCCGCTGCCGGGGTCGGTGCGCGTGTCCATCCTGGGAGACAACGCGTCCGGCGTCCCCGACGAAGCATTGCTTTCCGTGGTGCGCAACGCGCTCAACCAGGAGAAGATCCGCCCGCTGTGCGACCTGGTCACGGTGCAGTCCGCGCAGATCCTCGCGTCGCCGATCGTGGCCGTGCTCCATCGAAGGAACGGCCCTGCCGGAGAAGTCGCCGCGGCAGCCGGCCGCACCGCCCTTGACAGGTGGCTGCTGCAGATCCGCCGGCTCGGCGCCGGCCTGGCGCGCTCGGGCATCGACGCCGCGCTGCACCAGCCCGGCATCGACCGCGTCGCGCTGATCGCACCGCCTGCCGACGTGCTCTGCGATCGCACGCAGTGGGTGCGCATCGAGAGCATCACGATCACCGAAGAGGTGAGCAATGAGTGACGCGCGGCTGCTGCCGCCCAACCGCACGGCGCTCGAATCGGCCATTGCATCCGTTTCCGCGTTAATGCTGGACACCTCGGGCCTGCGCCATCTGTGGAGCGCACGCCAGTGCCTGCCGGCGGCGCTGCCGTGGCTCTCGTGGGCCCTGACCGTGGAAGGCTGGAGCGACGCACGCAGCGACGATGCGCGCCGCGCCGTGATCCTCGACAGCATCAACATCCATCGCCACAAGGGCACGCCCTGGGCCATCCGCGCGCTGATTCGCGCCATCGGCTTCGGCGAGGTGACCATCATCGAGCGCGTCGGCGGGCGCACCCACAACGGCGCCATCAACCGGAACGGCGAGTTTCCGCACGCCTCCCTCGCAGCGACCTGGGCCACCTACAAGATCGTGCTGGAGCGCCCCATCACCAACGTACAGGCCGAGCGCCTGCGCAAGCTCCTGCCCGCCGTGGCGCCCGCGCGCTGCCACCTGGTCGGCCTGCGCTACGCCAGCGTCGCCAACAGCCACAACGGCGCCACGCGACGCGACGGCGCCTACAACCACGGAAGCGCCTGACATGGCCAGCCTCAATGAAACCGACCTCTGGGAGCCGGGCATCTACCAGCTCGAGGAAGACGATCCGGTGCTTGGCGGCCCGCAGGGCATCGACAACCTGGCACCGCGCCAGCTTGCGAGCCGCAGCCGCTACCAAAGACTGCGCAGCGTCACGCCGTGGGACATTGCGCTCCCCTATCCCGAGGGCGCGTATGCCGCGCACGGCGGCAAGACGTGGAGAAGCCTGGCTCCAAGCACCGGCGTGCAGCCCGGAAGCGATGCGACCAAATGGGAACGCTGGGGCTTCACGGCCAGTGAGATGGGCGCGGAGATCTCGGCGCATGAAGCGAAGGAAGACCCCCACACCCAGTACGTGAAGGTCGCTGGCGACGAGATGCAGGGGCCGCTTCTCCTGCAGGCACCCGCCCAGTTCGATCAGTCGGCGCAGGCGGCAACCGCGGCGCACGTACAGCGCGCACTCGGCAGCAACGCCGGCTTCCGCCTCATCGCCGTCTCGACCGCATTGACCCACGCCGACATCGGAAAGATGGTGGCCTGCAGCAGCCTGGCCAATCCGGTCGTGGTCACCCTTCCGCCCGTTGCAGGCCTGCCGCCCGGTGCGGTCGTCGAGATCTCGGCCCTTGCCGGCACCTTGGGGGTGACGATCCAGCCCGCCGGCGCCGAGCGGATCTACTTCGTCGGCAACACGCCCGCCGTCACGCCGGTGATGCGCTTTGGCGACACGGCCCGGCTGCTGTGGACGGGCTTCGAATGGGACATCGTCGGCGGTTCGCTGCAGCTCAAGTACTCCGCCCCCTTCGGCGCGCAGCTCAGCGCATCGTGGTACCAGCTGAACCCCAGCGGGCTGCTTGTGCAAGGCGGTACCGCGACCACGACTTCCTCGGGCGTCACCGTCAATTTTCCGGTGGCGTTTCCGGGTGCGGTGCTCGGCGTCAACCTGACGGTCATCACCAACAGCGGCGCCGGGGCGTTTGCGACCTCGTTCCCGCCAGCGCTGACGGGCATGTACGTCCAGGGCTGGTCGACCAATGCAACTCAGATCGCCACCACCGTCAGCTGGACCGCCTGGGGTAAATGAACGTGCCGATCTTTTTCTCTCCTTCCTTCCTGTCGTTCTACGACAGCGCCATCAACCCCGTCATCCCGAACGATGCGCAGGAGGTTTCTGCCGAGGTGCGCGATTCGGTTCTCTCGAAGACCCACAGCGGCAACTTCGTGCTCGCGTACGACGCCAGCGGCGCGCCAGTTGCCGCGCTCCCGGCGCCGCTGACGCTGGAAGCCACCAGACAGGCGCTCACCGCGGAAGCGACGGCCACACGATGGGAGATCGAGACGAACGGGATCACGCTCGCCAACGGGCTCGTGTTCAAGACAGGCGTCGAGCATCGAACCCGCGTCGACCAGGTCATTTCGGACATGGAAACCGAAGGTGAACTGGACGTCGACTTCAAGGCCGCATCCGGCTGGGTCACGCTCGCGCTCACCGACGTCAAGGAACTGCGGCGCGCCATGTCCCGGCATGTGCGGGGCTGCTTCACCGCAGAACGTCAGCACCACGAAGCCATTGCAGCGCTGAAAACGATGGCCGACGCGCACTCGTACGACCTTTCGGCCGGCTGGCCGGATCCGGGAGCCGCCGCCGGCTCGCCCGAAACCTGAACTCATTTCTCCAGGAGCTCTCCCCATGTCCCTCATCGACTACCACCACGGCGTCCGCGTCCTCGAAATCACCGAGGGCACGCGGCCGATCCGCACCATCCAGACCTCGATCATCGGACTGGTGGCGACCGGGCCCGACGCCGACCCGGCCACCTTTCCGCTCAACACCCCGGTGCTGATCACCAACGTGTACAGCGCCCTGGCCAAGGCCGGCACGGGTGGCACGCTGGCTCGCACGCTGCAGGCCATTGCCGACCAGGCCCGCCCGATCACGGTGGTGGTTCGGGTCGAACAAGGTGCGGACCAGGACGCGACCACCACCAACGTGCTGGGCGGCGTGAACGCGCAGGGCCAGTACACGGGCATGAAGGCCCTGCTGGCCTCGCAGGCCAAGCTGGGCATCAAGCCGCGCATCCTCGGCGCGCCCGGGCTGGATACGCAGCCCGTGGCGGCTGGGCTGGCCGCCATCGCGCAGCAGCTGCGCGCCTTCGCCTACGTGAGCTGCTGGGAGTGCGAAAAGATCGAGGAAGCCACGGAATACCGCGACCAGTTCGGCGCGCGCGAGCTGATGGTGATCTACCCCGACTTCCAGAGCTGGGACAGCATGTCCAACTCGAAGACCGCCGTGCCGGCCGCGGCCTATGCCCTGGGCCTTCGCTCCAAGATCGACAACGAGACCGGCTGGCACAAGACGCTGTCGAACGTGTCGGTGAATGGCGTGCTCGGGATCTCCAAAGACATCTACTGGGACCTGCAGGACCCGAACACCGACGCCGGCGTGCTGAATGCCGCCGACGTGACCACGCTGATCAACAGCAACGGCTACCGCTTCTGGGGTTCGCGCACCTGCAGCGACGAGCCGCTGTTCGCTTTCGAGTCGGCCACGCGCACTGCGCAGGTGCTGGCCGACAGCATCGCGGAGGCGCACATGTGGGCCGTGGACAAGCCGATGCATCCGAGCATCGTCAAAGACATCATCGAAGGCGTGAACGCCAAGTTCCGCGAGCTCAAGGCCGGCGGCTACCTGCTCGACGGCTCGGCCTGGTACGACGAGGAGATCAACCAGAAGGAGACGCTCAAGAGCGGCAAGCTGGTGATCGACTACGACTACACGCCCATTCCCCCGATCGAAGACCTGGCCTTTCGCCAGCGCATCACCGACCGCTACTTTGCCGACTTTGCGGCCCGCGTGGCGGCCTCCTGAGCGCGGCGCGGCCGAACACACCCTGATTCACCGAGGAACACACCATGTCCCTGCCCCGCAAGCTCAAGAACTACACGCTCTTCAACGACGGCCGCGCCTACCTCGGCGAAGTGCCCGAGGTGACGCTGCCCAAGCTCACCCGCAAGACCGAGGATTACCGCGCCGGCGGCATGAACGGCCCCATCAACGAAGACCTGGGCATGGAAGGGCTGGAACTGCAATGGACCGCCGCCGGCTACATCCGCGACCTGCTGGGCCAGTGGGGGGCGGCCAGGCACGACCAGATCCTTCTGCGCTTTGCCGGCGCCCTGCAGGACTCCACCACCGGCAACGTGAGCGCGCTGGAGATCGTGGTGCGTGGCCGCCATACCGAGATCGACTCCGGCACCGCCAAGGCTGGCGAGCTCACCGAGATCAAGGTGACGACCGCCTGCAGTTACTACAAGCTCAGCATCGACGGCGCCACGGTGATCGAGATCGACTTCGTGAACATGGTCGAGACGGTGAACGGCACCGACCTGATGGCCGACATTCGCGCCGCCATCGGCCTGTAGGCCCGGCCAGCGCACCGCACCCCTTCCCCCAACCTGACCCCCCGCCAGCACCATGACCGACACGACCATCACCGACGACAACACCATCACGCTCGATACGCCCATCCGCCGCGGGGAAACCGTCATCGACAGGATCACCCTGCGCAAGCCCAAGTCCGGCGAGCTGCGCGGCGTGTCGCTCACCGACCTGCTGCAGATGGACGTGAACGCGCTGTGCACGGTGCTCCCGCGCATCAGCTCACCCATGGTGCTCAAGCAGGAGGCCGGCGACCTCGATCCCGCCGACCTGGTACAGATCGGAACGCGGGTGGCCGCTTTTTTGTTGACGAAGGCCGCGATGGCGTCCGTCTCCCCGAGCGCGTAGAGGCGGCCATGGCGGACCTGGCCGTGGTCTTTCACTGGGCCCCGGCCGACATGGACGCCTTTTCGCTCGAGGAGCTCATGCAGTGGCGCGAGCGCGCCCGAGAACGCACCGAACCGCAGGATTAGCCACCATGGGCCACCGTGCTCTCCACCGCCCTTCCCCGCCGCCCTCTCGCGGGCAACTGACAAGCAGCCGAGGCGCCCGTGGCCTCCGGTAACCTGCAGCTGCAGGTCATCCTGCAGGCGATCGACAAGGCCACAGGTCCACTGCGCCAGGTTCGCGGCGCCAGCGGCGATGCCGCGCGTGCGCTCAGGGACATGCGCAGCAAGCTCAAGGAGCTCAACGACCAGCAGAAGGCGGTAGGCCAGTTCCGCGAGGTGCGCAGCGGCCTCAAGGCCACCGAGAGCGACATGCAGGCGGCACAGGCCCGCGTGCGTGCGCTCGCGCAGCAGATGGCGCAGGCGAGCACTCCCACCAAGGCCCTGACGCGCGACTTTAATACCGCGCGCCGGGAAGCCGCCGCGCTGGGCACGCAGTTCCAGCAACAGCAGCAGCGCGCCCAGCAGCTGCGCGACAAGCTCGGTGCCGCCGGCATCAGCACGCGCGACCTGGGCACCCACGAGCGCAGGCTGCGCGGCGAGATCGAGTCCACTTCGGCGTCCATCAACACCCAGACCACCGCGCTCAAGCGCCAGGGCGAGCAGCTGCGCCGCACAGCGCAGCTCAAGGCGCAGCACGCCAAGGCCACGATGTACACCGGCGTGCTGGCCGCCGGCGGCGCGGCAGGCATGGGCGCCGGCCGCGCGCTCACGCGCCCGCTGCGCTCCATCGTCGAGGCCTATGCGCCGCAGGAAGATTCGGCCACCCAGCTCAGCGCGTCGATGATGCGCAGCGACGGTTCGGTGCCGGAAGACTTCAAGAAGATCACCGAGCTGGCATCGCGCCTGGGCGACCGGCTGCCCGGCACCACGGCCGACTTCCAGGAAATGATGACCATGCTCATCCGCCAGGGCATGAGCGCGAAGACCGTGCTCGGCGGCCTTGGCGAATCGGCCGCCTACCTGGGCGTGCAGCTGCGCATGCCGGTCACGCAGGCCGCCGAGTTCTCCGCCAAGATGCAGGACGCCACCCGCACCACCGAGGGCGACATGATGGGCCTGATGGACGTGATCCAGCGCACCTACTACCTCGGCGTGGATTCGGGGAACATGCTGCAGGGCTTCACCAAGATGTCGCCGGTGCTGGGCCTCATCCGCAAGGAAGGGCTCGAGGGCAGCAAGGCGCTGGCGCCGCTCCTGGTGATGATGGACCAGACCGGCATGGCCGGCGAGTCGGCCGGCAACGGCATCCGCAAGGTGTTCCAGGCCGGGCTCGACGCCAAGAAGCTCGGCAAGGCCAACGCCGAGCTGAAAGGCATGAAGGCCGGTTTCTCGCTCGATTTCACCGATGGCAAGGGCAAGTTCGGTGGCATAGAGCAGGTGTTCGACCAGATCGAGAAAATCGGCTCGATCAAGGACGACATGAAGCGCACCGGCGTGATCAAGCAGGTGTTCGGCGACGACGCCGAGACGCTGCAGGTGATCAACACGCTCATGGCCAAGGGCAAGGCGGGCTACACCGAGATCCTGGGCAAGATGGAGGCGCAGGCCGACCTCCGGCAGCGCGTCGACAAGCAGCTGGGCACGCTCTCCAACGTGATGGAGGCGGCGCAAGGCAACTTCACCAACGTGCTGGCCGAGATCGGCACCACCGTCGCGCCGCAGCTGAAGGAGCTGGTCAACTGGATCGGCGAGATCTCCGGCAAGGTGCGCGAGTGGGTCAAGGCCAACCCGGAGCTCACCGCAACCATCGTCAAGGTGGTGGCCGTGGTCGCGGGCCTCTACACGGCCGTGGGCGGGCTCATGCTGCTGCTGGCGGGCGTGCTGGGACCCATGTTCATCTTCAAGTTCCTGATGGCGTCGATGGGCTTGCCGCTCGGCCCGCTGGCGGGCATGCTGGCGGGCCCGCTCGCCACGGGCCTGCGGCTCGTGAGCGGCCTCTTCCTGACACTGGGTCGGGCGCTGCTGATGACGCCCATCGGCCTCATCATCACGGCCATCGCCGTGGCGGCTTTCCTGATCTACAAATACTGGGGGCCGATCAGCGCCTTCTTCACCGGCCTGTGGGCCTCCGTCACCGCCGCGTGCAGCAGCGCCTGGACGGCGATCAAGGCCAGCTTCGACGGCGCCATGGCATGGTTCGGCCAGCTGCCCACGCTGTTCCAGGCGTCGCTCTGCGGCATCTCCGCGGCCATCCTGAACTGGTCGCCGCTGGGCCTCATGTACACGGCCTTTGCGGGCGTGCTGAACTACCTCGGGCTGGAGCTGCCGACCAAGTTCACCGACTTCGGCGTGCAGATGATGCTGGGCCTGGCCAGCGGCATCACCGGCGCGCTGGGCCACGTGCGCGAATCGATCACCGGCGCGGCCGATGCATCGCTGGGCTGGTTCAAGGAGAAGCTCGGCATCCGCAGCCCCAGCCGCATGTTCATGCTCGCGGGCAACGAGATCAGCAACGGCGCCGCCGAAGGCATCACCGAGCAGCAAGGCCGCGTGCGCCAGGCCGCGCTTGCCATGGCGGCCGCAGCAGCCGCCGCGGTGCCCATGGTGGCCGGCGCGGGCGGCCCGGGCAGCGATGGCGGCGGCGTGATGATCGACCGCCGCCCGCCCATCAGCGCCGCCGCGGCGCAGCGCAGCGTCTCGTTCGCGGGCGATTCCATCCAGATCACGATCCAGGCCGCGCCCGGCATGGATGCGCAGGCGCTGGCCCGCGCCGTCAGCGCCGAGCTGGACCGCCGCCAGCAGGCCCGGCGCGCCACCATGATGTCCGCGCTGTCGGATCTCGATTGAAAGGGCCACTCCCATGATGATGGCGTTCGGCCAGTTCGTTTTCAGCCTGGACACGCTGGCCTACCAGGACCTGCAGCGGCAGACCAGCTGGCGGCACCCCACCAACAGCCGCGTGGGCGCGAGGCCGGCGCGGCAGTTCACCGGGCCGGGCGAAGACACCATGAACCTTTCAGGCCTGCTGCTGCCCGGCCTGGCCGGCGACACCGGCTCGTTGACCGAGCTGCGCGCCATGGGCGACGCCGGCACGGCCTGGCCGCTGGTGGACGGCACCGGCATCGTCTACGGACAGTTCGTCATCGAATCGCTCAACGAGACCCGCACGCTGTTCTTTCGCGACGGCACGGCCCGGCGCATCGAGTTCCACCTGCAGCTGGCGCGCGTCGACGACGATCGCACCGACACCGTGGGCGACGACGATGCGGCCGGGGACGAAGGCTGAACATGGCCGAACCCACCGGCGCCGCAGACGGCGGCAGCCCGCCCTACCCCACGCCCAGCTACCGCATCACGCTCGGCGACCGCGACATCACGCCCACCGTCGATGCGCGCCTCATCAGCCTCACGCTCACCGAATGCCGCGGCGACGAGGCCGACCAGCTGGACCTGACGCTGGACGACTGCGACGGCGCGCTGGAGATCCCGAGCAAGGGCGTCACGCTCTCACTCGCCTTCGGCTGGGCCGGCTCGCCGCTCGTCGACAAGGGCACCTTCGTGGTGAACGAGGCTGAGCACAGCGGCGCGCCGGACCAGGTCACCATCCGCGCGCGCAGCGCCGACCTGGGCAAGGACCTGCGCGAGCGCAAGGAGCAGAGCTGGCACCGGACCACCCTGGGCGCGATCCTCGAGGCAGTTGCGCAGCGCAACAGCCTGAAGGCACGCGTCGATGCGAAGCTCGCCGGCAAGGACGTCGCGCACATCGACCAGACCCACGAGAGCGACCTGAACTTTGTCACCCGCCTGGCGAAGCGCTACGACGCCGTCGCAACAGTCAAGAAAGGCATGCTGCTGTTCCTGCCCATTGTGGGCACCACCACCAGCAAGGGCGAAGCGCTACCGACCATCACCATCACCCGCGCAGACGGCGACAGCCACCGGTACCACTCGAGCGACCGCGAGGCCTACAACGGCGTGCGGGCCTACTGGCATGACTCGAAAGGCGCCAAGCGGCGCAGCGTGCTGGTGGGCCAGAGCGGCAACGCCAAGCGGCTGAAGGAAGGGCATGCGTCGGAGGCCGATGCGCGCGCCGCGGCGGAGGCCGAGTGGCGGCGCGTGCAGCGCGGAGCGGCGACGTTCGAGTTGGCGCTCGGGCTGGGGCAGCCGCTGCTTGGGCCGCAGACGCCTGTGCGGGTGCGCGGGTTCAAGCCGCAGATCGACGAGATCGAGTGGCTGGCGATCAAGGCGTGCCATACCTTCGGGGATGGGGGCTACACGACCAAGGTCGAGCTCGAGGTGGCCGGGGCGAAGGAAGCCGACGCAAGCAGTGCCGGCACAGCGGACTGAGAGCACGCCGAAGTGACGAACTCCATCAAGCCGCCAAGGCCTCGTCCTGCTCCTGGCCGATCAACACGTCGGCGGGAATGCCCATGCCCTTGTTCAAGCGGCGGATCATGTGCAGTGTCAGCGGGCGCTTGCGCGCGAGCACTTCGTAGACGCGGTTCAACGGCCCGATGTAGGGCACCAGGTCGCGCACCGCCATGCCCGACTGTTCCATGCGAAAACGGATCGCCTCGATGGGGTCCGGCGGGTCGATGGGGTGATGCTCGGCTTCGTAGGCCTGCACCAGCGTGCCGATCACCTCGAGGCGCTCGCCCTCCGGCGACTCGCGATCGGGGTCGAGGTCGATCAGTGCGGACACTTCGCGCAGCGCCGCGCGGTAGTCGGCATCGGTGCGGATGGCTTTGACTTCCATGGTCGGGCTCCTTTACCTGAACTGGTCAACGGTTGCGGCATCGATCGCATCGTATTGAGCGTGCGTGCCGACGAACTTGATGAACACGTACTGCATCTTGTAGGCGATGGCGACGATCAGGCGGTAGTCGTTGCCCTTGATGTTGAAGACCACGCGGTTGTTCGCAATGATGCTGGCGTTGGCGTACTGGGCCTTCACCACGGCTGGGGTCGTCCACTTCGCATTCTTCGCCTCTTCGTACCATGCCTTCAGACCGGGTTCGGCATCACGGTAGCTCGGGTCCTGGTAGAAGGCGATCAGGTTGGAATTTGCGACTACGTGCATTGGAAGTGAGTATAGTCCCAAATTGGGACTAGTGCAAGCGACTGGACGATGGCGCGCACGTCGACCAGACCCATGAGGGCGATCTGCACTACGTCTCCGCCTAGCGAAGCGCTCGCGGTCTGGCATCGACTGAGTTTGCAGATCTACGAAAGAACGCCGCAGCATTCTTTAAATCGTTTACCGCTCTGGCACGGGCACGGCGAATTCCTCGCTACCCGGCTGGTCACGAGCGTTCTGATGACCTCTTCTTCAAGCGTTCGGAGTTCGCTCGCCTGAATAACATAGCCTAGATTGTTCGGGATCGTGCCGACCGCGATCGACTTGGTGTCCGTGGGGACGTCCACCACGACTATCTCCCCTTTGGTGGTGTGTTGAGGTCCGGCGTATAAAGTCCCGAGCAAAGCCACTCTGCTGCCCGCGCACAAGGCGCCATTCGAATCGACATAGCTCCCGATGTTCGCGAGAAAAACCGGAGATCCGGACGACCCGGGGAAGCACGCTGCATCTATCAGGAACTCCGGCTTTCCGTTGAGTCGCAGCTTGGGATGTGTAGCTGTTATTCCCTTCCGGATGATTGGAAGATTATGGCGCTCATCCCATAGCCCGTTCGGATACCCGATCATGACAATCTCTTCCATGTGTGGAAGTGAATCGAGCAATTCAGGAGTGGCCAAAGTCTCCATGCTGATCTGCACAATATGATAGTTTTTATCGTCTTTCTGCGCGCTGTTCAAAATAGCGCCGATGGGAACGGCGACCAGATCGATCCGTGGATCAGGATGAGGTATGCAGTATTGCCCAATATTTCTTACGGTCACAGCTTCGTGATTTTCTAGATCGGGTGTTCCGTTAGCGTTGCGTCTCGTGAGATGAAATACTCCGGTCACTGCCCCACGCACCACATGCTTGTTAGTAACGATGCAGGGAATCCCCGCGTCGTCCTTGCGGTTAAAGGCGCAGATGTACCCTGAACCAAAAGACATTTCATTCGCAGCGTTGCTGCAGACGATGCGGACCGTGCTATGCACAAGCTGAGTAATAGGGTGGATGTACGTGTTCATAGACGGGGCATGCATCGAGCCGGGCGTGAGCAGTTAGCTGCAGCCATCTGGCAGCGCAATGCTGAAGGTTTCTAGGGCACATGCTGCAGTTAATCGCTGCGACTGAATGATGGACCGTGACCCGCCTCACGAATCAGGGTAACGAGTTCGTTAATACGAATGCGAAGGTCCAAAACGTTGAGGTCCGCAGGTTCGAAGCAAACTGCGGATGCCACCGCGACTTTGTCCACCCTATCGAGCTTCGTCCCGTCAGCTCGTTTAAACGGAAGGACGTGGTCAAACTGGCCCGTCTTTAAACGGCTTGCGAAACGATCACCATAGACTCGTTGGAGTGCTGCGGTCATCAACTCCTTCGGTACGTAGTTCTCGATCTCCCTGCCTTCAGTCAACCAGCCTCTGCTGCGGCCGTCATCGAGTTCAGACAGAATGCGTAGCTTCGTAGCATTCACCGATGCGTCGACGTGAGCCTTGTCACTGTCAAGGACAACATAGAGGTTCCGGTTCAGCCGGCGCACCGCGATCAGGGCTTCGACATCTTTCTCTCCCTCTTCGTCATTCGCGCTCAAGTGGCTTAGCAGCCGCCCGCCGTAGAACATCACGGAGAAGTCGATGCCTTCTTGCAGATCTGGTGCAAGCGCCCCGATCCAATGCTTGATGTAGATTCGATCGGATGGCCCTTCCACCCAAACGATTGCGTTTGCCTGGAGCAAATCCGAAGCTCGGTAGCCCAAGTCTTTGCATACTTGAAATCTGCTAGAGGACGTCACTGCAGATTCGATCGACGTGTTACCTTCCCGATTGGACACATGAAAAACTGCGGCGTCGATGGCATCGATGACGCTCGCCGAATGTGTGGCAACGAAGTACTGATTGGTCGTGTGCTCGCCCAAATATTTCACAAGCCGGCGCTGCAAAAGCGGGTGAAGGTGAATCTCAGGTTCTTCGATACAGATGATCTGTTGTTGCAGCAGCGTACACGATGCTGCAAGCATGATCACTTCGTGAATCCCGGTTCCTAGAGCGCTCAGTGGGAGCTGCTTCCCGTCCATGTGAACAATAATGTGCTCTCTATCGTGCGGAACTCGTATCTCGGCTGATGCATTGTCAGTCACGGCCTTCAGGAAGGCGTTGATGTCGTTGAACTTGACGCGTTTGTGCTGCTCGTTGTAGTCAGGGTCTTGGTGCCGCGCAAGCTCCTCTATCAATCCTCGTCCAGACCAGTCGGCAAAGACTTCGCCTTTTGCCGATACTTCGCGGATAGCAGGGATCAACGCAATTTCAGGGAGGCTTACCGGGATGGTGGAGAAAATACGATTTGCAATTTCGCGAACCCACGTCTCCTGCCCCCCACCTCGTTGATTCGTCAGCTGGCTCCACAACTCGCTCACCAGGCGCGAATCGTGTGCCCTCAGAAACTCAGTCAACTTGAACGTGGCTTTGATCGGTTCGAGAATTCTGTTTCGCTCGTTAGAGCGCGTGAACCAGAGCATTCCGTCACGCTGATATGTGGCGAGAAAGTCCCGGGCGAGCTTTGCATAGGGGCTTCGCTCCGGCAGCAGCGCGTCGATTGTTGCGTTGCCACTAGCTAGCGGCACTCCGATGCCCAGAATTACGGTACCTTCTGGATTCGAGATGTTCTTGTCGAGCGGTCCCAGAGCGATGGTCCCCTTTTTATCGAGCAAGGGGTCTGTGACCAATGGCCGAAGGTGGCGCGCGATGTAGTTCAACATTGTCGACTTGCCAACATTGTTGGGACCGACAAAAAAGTTGAACCGCTGAAAGGGCCCGACATAGGCAACTTCGTCGCCAACGCCGCGATAGTTTGCTAGAGCGATTCCGCTCAAGTACGTCGATGCAGCCATCTCCCTCTTCTCCCTATAAGTATTCTGTGGCGACGCCCTGAAGCCGACCCGAACCGCACGTGTTTCGCTCGACCTTTGTTCGTGAAGCGCCTTTAGATCTTGCCTACCCTTTCGCGAGCGATGAAAGTACGCGTCGCGCGGCAGCCTGCCCGTTCTGGTCGGCTCGCTTGTAGTCGTCGATCAACATCGCCTGCTCAGGCGTAAGCGATGCGAACGTGGAGGGCGTTCGCTGACCGGTAACGATGTAGAGAGCATCGAAGCCATGCTGCGCCAGCAGTGCCAGCGCATCAGCGCCTGGAACCGTAGCGCCACTTTCCCACGCACCTACTGTCCTTCGAGCAGCGCTCGCCGCATCCGCGAGTGCGGCTTGTGACCACCCGAGCCTTTCCCGTTCCTTTTTTAGGCGTGCGCTCACGCTTGCACGTATTTCTTTACTCATGACTATTCAAATTGGACCGTCACGCCGGTGTGCACTTGCGCAGCACCGAACTTCCGATAACGCGACAGCCGCCTTTGACCTTCCCTTTTTCTAGTTAGAACACACCCTCGTGTGTGCGGGAACACAATTCGGTTTGACCTCCCGCCTACACGTTCCTCTTCGCCAGCGACGCAACAACGCGCCGAATAGCTAGCTGATCTTCTGCACCGAGCTGCTTGTAGTCAGCGAGCAGCTGCAGCTCATCGACGCTCTGTGGCGCTTCCATACGACGCACTCCGGTGAGCAGAAACTGGACGTCCACCCCGATCCCAGCTATGGCGGAGAGATAGGTCGCGTCCGGGTTGCGGCTGCCGTTTTCATAGTTGAGCTGTGCGTCCTTCGACACGCCGCCAGCCGTTCCCAATGCCGTCTGGTTGAGCCCGAGGCGCTTGCGCTCTTCGCGTAGCCGATCCCTCAAATTAGTCAATTGACCACCAAAATATGTTGACTTGTGGTCTAACGACCACCAGAATGCTCCCCGACTGTGCAATTTCTTGTTTCACAAGCATACCGTCCATGAAAACAGCCCCTAAAGCAACGCGCACGCCGAACGGCGCCGTGAGCAACAAGCCGATCGCGCTTCGTCTCCTGCCGTATGAACTCGAGAAGGTCAGAGCCGTCGCGAAGCGGGAGCAACGTTCCCTGGCGTCGGTCGCTCGGCTGGCCCTTTTGCGGGGCCTCGCGGATTGCGAGCGCAAGAAGCAACCTCTCGCTGCGTGATCCGTCACCTTCGCTCTTCAGGCAAGACCATGACCTATCCCGACCCCAAGCGCATCCGCGACAACCGCCTCACCTTGCGCCTCGACGACTACGAGCACGGGCTCGTCCAGGCGTTGGCGAACTACCAGGGCGAACAGCTCTCGACGCTGTTGCGCGATCTGGTGATGCGGGAGGCTCAGCAGGTTTTGTCGCATGCCCTGAGTGTCAACGAACGGGCGGCCTGAGCGAAGGCCGCTACGAGCCGCCACCAAGCGCAAAAACGTCAGCCGAACAGCACGCATGCCCGAGCACACCATCCACCTGACCGATGCAGACCGCACGCTGATCGAGCGCGTGCGCCAGGAGCGCGGGTTTCCCTCGCCGGAAGCCGCGGCCGAGTGGCTCATCAAGACGCGGCTGCGGCGTGCGGCGCGCAACAGCACCGGGCGCGGCCGCGCGCTGTACCTGGTCGATCGCGCGCCCGGCATCAAGGGCTTCGCATGAGGATCAGCTGCCCGCATTGCAAGCAGCTCGGGACCATCCGCTCGACCGAGCGGCTTTCACCGACCGTCTCGCAGCACTACGTGATCTGCAGCAACAAGGAATGCGGCCACACCTGGCGCGCCACGACGGTGGCCGACATGACGCTGTCGCTCTCGTCGACGCCCGACCCCACGGTGGCCCTGCCGCTGTCGACCCACATGCGCCGCGCCGTGCTCGCACACCTGATCCGCTGCGCGGCCGAGGCGGAATACACGCCGCAGTCGACGCATCCCACCACGCTCGACCTGTTCCCGCCGGGCGGCCCTGACGGGCCCTCATAGCCGCCAGGGCGCGCGCTCCTTCCCTTTTCCATACCCACCCCCTGCGGTGCCTGTTCGGAGGCACTGCGGGATGTGCTCACCCCGAATTTGTTGACATGAAGAAGACCACGCCCTCCGCCCTTCGAACTTGCCTGCAGGCCGCGAGAACCCGATGAACCGGGATCTGCTCGAGGAGATTGCCGCCAGCCTGGTGCAGGACTTCGACTTCAAGCGCTCGCCGGACGGCAAGTACCTGCGCGCCGGCGTGTGCCCGGCGTGCGGCAAGAAGTCGATGTGGACCTACGCCGCGAGCCCGTGGGTGGTGAAGTGCGAGCGCACCAACAACTGCGGCTACGAGGATCACGCGAAGGAGCTGTACCCCGACCTCTTCAACTCGTGGACGGAGCGCTACCAGAAGCCCGAGCTGGGGAAGCCGCTGGAGCAGCAGAACCCGAACGCCGCGGCCGACGCCTACCTGCGGGACGGCCGCGGGTTCGACCTTGTGCTGATCAAGGGCACGTATTCACAGGAGAGCTACTTCGATGCGCGCGCCGACCAGGGCCGGGGCGCGGGCACGGGGACCGTGCGTTTTCAGTTGGCGCAGACCTGGTGGGAGCGGTTCTTCGACCGTCCGCAGCGCTTCGGGAAGAAGAAGGCCAACTTCAAGACGGGCGGCAGCTACGCGGGCACCTGGTGGGCGCTGCCCGGGCTGTCGTTCGAAGCGCCGGCGGCGCCGACGCCAGAGACGGCGCTGGCACGCGCGATGCAGGCGGCCTCGCCCGCCGGGCCCGCGCGGCCGGCGCTGCCGCCGCCGGCGGAGCTGTGGCTGGTGGAAGGGATCTTCGACGCGATCGCGCTGGCGCACCACGGCATTGCGGCGGTGGCGCTCCTGAGCTGCAACAACTACCCGGAGAAGGCGCTGGCCGAGCTGAAGGCGACGGTCGACGGGCAGAACGGCGCCGTCGACATGCCGCGCCTGGTGTGGGCCTTCGACGGCGACAAGGCCGGGCGGGATTTCACGCTGAAGTACGTGCGGCGCGCCCGCGATGCGGGCTGGATCTGCAGCGCGGCGCAGATTCCGCAGACGGACAAACGCAAGATCGACTGGAACGATCTGCACCAGCGCGGCCGGCTCGAGGAGAACCACCTCGAGGACTACCGCTACCACGGCGCCCTGCTGCTGGCCGCAACGCCGCAGGACAAGGCGCTGCTGATCTACAACCGCACCAGCAAGGCGAGCTTCGACTTCGACCACAGCAACCGGCTGTACTGGTTCAAGCTGGACCTGGACCGCTACGGCAAGGCGGAGGACCGGATCAAGGAGTCGATCGCGCAGGGCCACACGGAGCCGCTGGATGACGAGGCGCTGCGCACGCAGGCGCTCAAGGAATCGGGCGTGCTGCAGCCGATTGCCAACTGCAAGCCGGAGGCGCTGTACTACCAGAAGAACGAGATCACGGGCGATGCCTGGTACTACTTTCGCGTGGCGTTTCCGCACGACGGGCCGGAGGTCAAGGGCACCTTCACGGCCGGGCAGCTGACGACCGGGAGCGAGTTCAAGAAGCAGCTGCTGCACATGGCCGCGGGCGCCATCTACAGCGGCACCAGCCTGCAGCTGGAGATCATGATGCAGCGGCAGCTGGACAACATCAAGATCGTGCAGACGGTCGATTTCATCGGCTACAGCGCGGCGCACAAGACCTACATCCTCGGCAAGGTGGCGGTGCGCGAGGGCGCGGTTCACGAGGCCAACAAGGAGGACTATTTCGACTTCGACAAGCTGTCGATCAAGACGCTGCAGAAGTCGATTCACCTGCACGTGAACACGGACCGCCAGGGCTACGACCGCGCCTGGCAGAAGCACCTGTGGTCGGCGTTCGGCGCCAAGGGCTACATCGCGCTGGCCTACTGGTTCGGCAGCCTGTTTGCCGAGCAGGTGCGCGCCGAGCAGCAGAGCTTTCCCTTCCTGGAGATCGTGGGCGAGCCGGGCTCTGGCAAGACGACGCTGATCCAGTTCCTGTGGAAGCTGTTCGGGCGCGACTACGAGGGCTTCGATCCGTCGAAATCTACCTCTGCGGGACGGCTGCGCACCTTCACGCAGGTGAGCAACCTGCCGATCGTGCTGATCGAGTCGGACCGGGAGACGAAGAGCGGCAGCCAGTCGCATGTGAAGAGCTTCGACTGGGACGAGCTCAAGGATGCCTACAACGGCAACAGCATTCGCACCACGGGCGTGAAGACCGGGGGCAACGAGACCTACGACCCGCCTTTTCGCGCGTCGATCGTTATCAGCCAGAACAACCAGGTGCAGGCCTCGCAGGCCATCATGGAGCGGATCTGCCACATGACCTTCGACACGCGGGGGTTCACGTCGGCCAGCTACGAGAGCGCCAAGGCACTCGAGAAGGTGGAGATCGAGCAGGTGAGCGGCTTCATCCTGGCCGCGCTTCGGCGCGAGGCCGAGGTGATGGCGACGGTGGTGGCGAACCACGACACGAACATCCGCTTCCTGCTGGCGCAGGACGGGATCCACAAGCCGCGGATCGCCAAGAACCACGCGCAGCTGCTCGCCATGGCGACGGCCATGCGCAGCGTGGTGGCGCTGGACGACGCGCAGTTTGCGCAGGTGCAGGCGCAGATCGTGGCGATGGCGCGCGAACGCCAGCAGTCGATCAACGCCGACCACCCGCTGGTGCACGAGTTCTGGGAGGCGTTCGACTACCTCGACAGCCTGGGCGTGGAGTCGGTGAAGCACGGGCACATCGACCGGCCGCTGCTCAACCACAGCCGCGATGCCGAGCAGGTTGCCTTGAACCTGAACGAGTTCGTCGAGAAGGCGAACACGCACCGCCAGCAGATCCCGCTGCTGGCCGACCTGAAAAAGGTGCTGCGCACCAGCAAGACCCGCCGCTTCATCGACATCAAGTCGGTGAACAGCGCCATTCGCGTTCGCAGCGAAGGCGGCACCGAGGTGCCGAAGACGGTGCATTGCTGGGTGTTCGAACGCCCGGGCCGCGGCTCCTGAAACCCCTGACGCCCTGCCCCATGCACATCACCCGCTCCCAGCCCTTCCGCTGCCACTACCGCCATGCCGTTCCGGGCCAGGCGCCCGTCGCCCTGTTCGTGCAGCTGCGTGCACGCGATGCCGAGGCGGCCCGCCTGCTGGCCGAGACGGCGCTGGGCTGCCTGGTCGACCGGGTGGAGCCGGCGCCCTTCTCTTTTTCAACCACCCACCTTGCAAAGGAGATCTGACATGCACGCCTACCTGGTGAAGGTCATCGACGCGGCCGGCATCTTCCACGGCTACGTGCAGCTGGCCACTTCGTGCGCCGCGGCCGAGGGCTTTGCCTTCGACCGCTTCGGCGACCTGCGGCTGCTGAGCGTGCGGAGGTCCGCATGAGCGCGCCGCGCAAGACGCTGCCGACGCGCAGCGTCTACACGCCGGGCTTCAAGTACCGGGACGCGGCGCACACGGACATTCGGGAAACGTTCAAGGCGGCGCGCCGCGCGCTGGCCCGCGAGGCGCAGCGCAGGGCCGATGAGCGCCAGCAGAGCCTTGAACTGGACAACGTGGTGCCCATGCCGGCGCGAGGCGCGAAGTGATGGACACGCGGCCGCACGGCATGCCGGCCTGGCACTGACCTGGGCGGCCCGGCCATGGCCCACGCGATCGAGCCAACCGACCAGCTGCTGCGCGATGCCTGCGCCCGCATGGCGGCGCGCTTCCGATGGGCGGAGGACTTCGAGACGGTGATGCAGGACCGGGTGCGCAGCCGGCTGGTGCGCATCGCGGCCAGGCACCCCACCGCCGCCGGGCTGGCCCCGCCGCGCGTGCAGCGCCAGCCGGCCTGCCGCCCGCAGCAGCTGCTTGGCGGCCTGGCCTTTTTCGATTGCAAGCGCGCCGCTTCGGGCGAGCGCGACGACGACGACTGATTTTTCAACCACAGGGAAAGACGGCAATGAACCGTAGCAACTTCGAATCGCCCAGCCGTGAGGCCACAGCCTCGCACCGCCGCGTCACCGTGATCGCATTCACCGGCAAGGCCGGCGCGGGGAAGGACAGCGCCGCGGCGGTGCTGGTCAACCACCGGGCCTTCCTGTCCATCGCATTCGGCGATGCCTTGAGGCGCGAGATTGCCGGGGCATGGCGCATCGACGAACGCATGCTCAGCCATCGGCCCACGAAGGAACTGGCGATTCCGGCGCTGGCCGTGGGCATGTGCGGCGAGCCGGCGTTCATCAGCTGGTGCTTCGAAGGCGGCGAAAGCCTGCACGAGCCACGCAGCGCGCGCTGGGCGATGCAGCAATGGGCGGACTTCCAGCGCCGGTACAGGCCGGCCCACTATGCCGGCATCGTGACGCGGTGGATCGGCCGGCAGGCCTCGCTGGGCTTTCGCCGCATTGCGGTCACGGATCTGCGCGACCCGGTCGAAGCGGCGGCGCTGCGCGCGCTCGGCGTGCAGATCTGCGTGGTTCGCGTCCACAGCCCCCGCGCGGTTGCCCTGGCGGGCGGCACGGCGCTGCACAGCAGCGAGCGGCACCAGGTCGCTGCCGACTTCGATCTGCAGAACGACGGGAGCTTCGAGGCGCTGCGGGACAGCGTCCTGGCCCTGCCGCCGGTGGCGTGCCTGGCCGCGGCCGCGGAAGGCCGCGCGGCATGAGCGCGACCGAGATCCGCCACGGACACCTGTTCTGCGGGCTTGGCGGGGGCGCCAAGGGCTTCAACAAGGCCCGGCCGACCCTCGGCAGCCAGGAGGCGCGCTTTCGCTGTGTGGGGGGCATCGACAACGATGCGGCGGCCATCGAGGATTTCACGCGCGCCGCCGGCGTGCGCGGGACGGTGCTCGACCTGTTCGACCGCGACCAGTACATCGCCTTCAACGATCGCGAACCGCCGCCCGGCTGGCGCGAGGCTGGCACGGCCGAGGTGCATGCGGCGTTCAACCATGAGCATCCGCACATCGTCTTCCTGTCGGCACCATGCAAGGGCTTCAGCGGCCTGCTGGCCGAGGGCAAGAGCAAGACGGACAAGTACCAGGCGCTCAACCGGCTGACCTTGCGGGGGATCTGGCTGCTGCTCGAGGCCTACAAGGACGACCCGGTCGAGCTGCTGCTGTTCGAGAACGTGCCGCGCATCGCCACGCGCGGGCGGCACCTGCTGGACCAGATCACCAGCATGCTGCGGAGCTACCGGTACGCGGTGGCCGAGACGACGCACGACTGCGGGCAGCTGGCCGGGCTGGGCCAGAGCCGCAAGCGCTTCCTGCTGGTGGCTCGGCACATCGAGAAGGTGCCGCCCTTCCTCTACGAGCCGCCGCAGCGCGGCCTGCGATCGGTGGGCGAAGTGCTCGGCCGGATGCCGCTGCCTGGAGATCTGCGCGTGGGCCCGATGCACCGCATACCTGCCCTCCAGTGGAAAACCTGGGTGCGGCTGGCCTTCGTCGAGGCAGGGAGCGACTGGCGCAGCCTCAACAAGCTGGCGGTGGAGAACGGGTGCTTGCGCGACTTTCTCATCGTGCCGGAATCGTGTGGCGGGGCCGTAGCGGGCGAATCGCTGCAGCCCAGCGGGCGGTTTGCGGTGACCGACCCTCGCTTCGAGCAATCGGCGAAGTGGCACGACGGCCAGGCCTACGGCGTGCGCCGGTGGAATGCGCCCACCGGCACCATCACCGGCCAGAACTCCCCGGGGCAAGGGGCGTTCACAGTGGCCGACCCGCGCCACGCGGGTCCGCCCAAGCACAACAACGAATTCCGCATCGTGCCCTGGCACCAGGCCAGCGGCGCGGTGACTGGGGCGCACGGCACAGGCCAATGCATCGCGGACCCGCGGCGCGACGGACCGAGCTTCGCGAAGTACGCGGTGACGGCGTATGACCAGCCGGCGGGCACGGTGATCGCCGGCGGCACGACCGGCCAGGGCGCCTTTGCAGTCGCAGATCCGCGCAGCGGCATCCAGCGCAGCAAAGGCGACAACTACCTGACCGCCGGCCACTACGGCGTCATTCCGTGGAACGAGCACGCCGGCACCGTCAGCGCATCGGCCAACCACGACAACGGACGCTGGAGCGTGGCGGATCCGCGCGGGGCGGCCGCCCGGTGCGAGGCCGCGCTGCCGGGCAAAGCCATGCCCAAGGCCTCCGAGCACCTGGTCTGCCGGATCCATTCTCAGGACGGCACCTGGCACCGGCCCTTCACGACCTTCGAGCTGGCCGCGCTGCAGTCACTGGTGGAGCCCGAGGAGCACTTCGAGCTCGAAGGCCTGAGCGACCAGGCCTGGCGCGAGCGCATCGGCAACGCGGTGCCGCCCGACGCGGCAACCGCCATCGCCGAAGAGATGGGGCGCACGCTGCTGCTGGCGTGGAGTGGAGAGACGTTCGCGCTCGGCAGCACGCCAATCTGGGTGCGCAATGTCGCGGTGGCGATCAGCGTGGCGGGAGGTGCCGCGTGAAGCGCTTGGGCAGATCCGGCAGCCAGGACGTCGATCCTTCCCTCGGCATGTTCCTGAGCGACGCAGAGATCGACGGCATCTGCGAGGGCCTGGGCGCCAACTCTCATGCCGCCAAGTGCAGGCGACTGGCGAGCCTGGGCCTGCGCGTGAACCGCAAGCCGAACGGACGGCCGCTTGTGGTGCGATCGCACGCAGAGGCAGTGCTGAGCGGCCACGCCGCTCTGGGCTCGACGCAGGCAACTCACGACCCACAGTGCGCAATAAGTGGCAACCGCGCCGGCGTGATCGCGCTTTTCGGCAGGAAGACCGCTTAGCATGCCCTCCAAAATGGGCCGCCGCCGCAAAACCGACACAGGGCTGGAGCCCCGCGTCTACCTCAACCACGGGTCGTATTACTACGTTCACCGGGGCGGGAAGTGGGAGCGCCTCGGCACCGACAAGGACGAGGCGAACCGCAAAGCCCGGATCCACAACGACCCTGAGAGCAACTACGGCACCATGGTCTACTGGCTCGACCAGTTCCTGCTGCACTGCGACCAGCGCGTCCTGAAAAAGACCATGGCGGCGCGCACGCGCGACGACTACTGCCACGCGATCGAGGCACCCACCGAGAAGCGCAAGTGCGGAGCGCTGCGCGTGTTCTTCGCGCCACCGCGCACGCCGAACGACATCACGCCGGCCATGGTGCAAGACTTTCTCACCACGATGCAGGAGCTCGGCCGGCCCACCCCGGCCAACCGTGAGCGCGCATGCCTGTCGGCGTGCTTCGGCTGGCTGCTGCGCACGGGGAAGGTGCCCGGCCTGGAATACAACCCTTGCCTGCGCGCGAGCGGCGTGCAACGCAACAAGGAAGAGCGCCGGGCGCGCTACGTCACGCATGACGAGTTCCGCGAGGTCTACGAGGTGGCCGCAGCGAGCGAGCGCCTGATGATGGAGCTGACTTATCGAACCCTGCAGCGGCCCGAGAGCGACATCGTGCTGTGGACATCGGCCAACCTGATCGTCGAAAACGGGGTGCGCAAGCTGCACCACATCCAGAACAAGACGAAGGTCGAACTCAAGATCGCGCTACCGGCCAGCGTCACCGCCCTGCTGGACAAGGCGCTTGGCACCGATGGCAATGTGGTGCGCCTCAAGCAGCCGCTCGTGCATCGATTGGACGGCCACGCCTACACCTACGACGGCATCTGTTCGAACCTGAAGAAATCCATCGAGGTTGCCAACCTCCGGCGCAAGGCCCGCGGCGTTGCGCCGATGGCGTCCTTCGGCTTCCGTGACCTGAAGGGCAAGGGCGCCACGGACATGTGGCTGGCCGGCGTGCCGATCGAGCAGATCCAGCTGCTGTGCGGGCACCGGAACAAGTCGACGACCGAGGTCTACATTAAGCAGCGTTGGCGCGAAACTGCGCAACCGAACCTGGTGGAGATTGCATGTCAGATGAACTAGAAAAATTGCGGAGTCTCGCAAACCGCGTCCATGTGTCACTGCACGATGTGGAGGAAGCACTTCAGTTCGCAGAGACGTTCAAGATGCTCAGAGGCAACCCCGCCATCGCCGACATTCCCAGCCATGGAAAAGCAATCGAAGCTTCGCTCGGGATGGCCGCGATCGTCAGTTACGGCCGCCCCTTCGTAGCGTCACAGTCGAACGGCGTTGCGGATCGACTTTTGAAGACGACGGAGCTGGGTCTGTTCAACGGGAAACCAGATCTCGAGGCCTCGCACGATTTGTTCCTCATGCTTCGCCAGAAAGTAGTGGCGCACTCGGATTGGCAGTTCCGCTTCTCCGCCGTGAACACGAACGACGCATGGCAGTCCAGCATTCGGCAGATCTGGGCCTTCGACCCGACGCTACTACTGACGAACTTCTATGACTTTATCGATCTGGCCAGACATGTTCGCAATTTTTTGACGTCTCAGCTGATGAAGCTGGACCTGCGCATTTCGAACTTGGCCGATCAAGGAGGCGCGAAATAGATGTGCCAAATATCCAGTAGTTTCGCCCCTGCATTTGCACGAACACTAGGCAGTTCCAAGGGGCTGATCCGCCGAAATACTTTGGCGTTGCGAGGGCGAAAATCGAGCAAGCATGCGGTCTGGAGCCTCGAAGCACTCCCGGACTGTTAATCCGTAGGTCCCTGGTTCGAGCCCAGGTCGAGGAGCCACTACAAGCCGCAAGGCCTCTGGATGCCCCGCTACTCAAAAGGTAGCGGGGCATTTCGTTTTGGGGGTCGAGCGCACGCCAGGTCCGTTGCATTCACAGCGGCTTCTTTCCCCACCGCAGAGCGCCGTTGGGTACCCCACTGAGCTTCCACGTTGGCAGGGCTTGCGCCAAGATCAGAACACCTGCCCCAACAGGACAGCCAGTGTTTTCTCGACGGTGATGCACGTCAGCGCGGTGCACGCCGGATCACCCCGTCCACGGGAAGACCCTTCAGAGCCTCCAGTGCCCAAAGCCTGGAGGCTTTGTTGTTTTGGGTCCTTCCACATGCCTACACGTCCGATCGACTTTTTCTGACGTGGCAGCTGGCTCGAATGCGAAAAATTCCCATCAAACGTAACCAAACAACGCAGGCAGAACAGCCGAAAAATGCTCTTGGAGGATCAGATGCCACTCTCATTTCTCTCGCGGTTGCACAAGGTGCAGCTGCCCGTTCGCGTGACCGATCCGGAGGAAGTCCGGAAAGTATCGGTGCTCCTGGCGACTGGCCTGATCGAGGCCGAATTCAACGTCATCAGGTCGCGCGCTGTGCGCGACGGGAACCGGGTACCTACCGTGATCCGCATCACGGAAGATGGCTTGGCCGAACTTGCGACGGCTGGCGCCTCGGCCTCGTTCGCCAAGCCGTTGATTCGATTTTCGGGCGGCTTGCGCCTGATGTGATTCACGCCAGGCCTTTTCTGCGCATGTGGAAACCGATCGATCCCATCATCGTCGCAGGAAGCCCCCTGGCTTCCGCCGAGCCGTGGCGGCACCGGGCGGCGTCCGGAGAGTCGCGCACGGTGGCGGATCTGGCAACCAAAGCCGAGTCACTCAAGGTGCGGGTGCAGCGGCTGGCCGAAGAGTCATTGCTGCTGCGTGAGGAGGCTCAGGCACTCCGGGCCCAGTGGGCAAGGGTCCGGCAACGCTCTCGACACGGGGCTGCCAGCGCCAGCTGATCGAAGGCCCCGGGCGGTTCCACCTCATCGCCCCCTTGGATCACGTTGTCGGTCCGTCCTGCAGCAATTGCGCTGCTTTGGAGCAACAGGGCCCGTGCGGGCCCCACCCGGAGCGCTGCCAGCTCCACACAAACCCTTGAATCTGGACGCTCCGAGAGCGCCTTTGCGCCTTGCGGCCGGCTGGCCCGCGGATTGCAGAAAGGGATGCGTCCCTTCCTCATCAATCCACCTCAACGGAGACACCCCATGGACATGGCAGAAATGCGCAACCTCGGCATCGCGAGCCCTTTCAAGAAGCAGTACGGCAACTACATCGGCGGCCAGTGGGTCGCACCGATCGACGGCCGGTACTTCGACAACGCAACGCCGGTCACCGGCCAGACCTTCACCAGCATTCCGCGTTCGAACGAGAAAGACGTCGAAGCTGCGCTCGATGCCGCACACGCGGCCAAGGCGGCCTGGGGCCGCACCTCGACCACCGAGCGCGCGAACGTCCTGCTGAAGATCGCCGAACGCATGGAGCAGAACCTCCAGACGCTGGCAGTGGCCGAGACGCTCGACAACGGCAAGCCGCTGCGTGAAACGACCTTGGCCGACCTGCCGCTGGCCATCGATCACTTCCGCTACTTCGCAGGCTGCATCCGTGCCCAGGAAGGCGGCATCAGCGAGATCGACCACGAGACCTACGCCTACCACTTCCATGAACCGCTCGGCGTGGTGGGCCAGATCATTCCCTGGAACTTCCCGATCCTGATGGCGGTGTGGAAACTCGCGCCGGCGCTGGCGGCGGGCAACTGCGTGGTGCTCAAGCCGGCCGAGCAGACACCGGCCTCGATCCTGGTGCTGATGGAGATCATCGGCGACCTGCTGCCGCCGGGCGTGGTGAACGTGGTCAACGGCTTCGGCCTGGAGGCAGGCAAGCCGCTCGCATCCAGCAGCCGCATCGCCAAGATCGCCTTCACCGGCGAGACATCCACGGGCCGCCTGATCTCGCAGTACGCGAGCCAGAACCTCATTCCCGTCACGCTGGAGCTCGGCGGCAAGTCGCCCAACATCTTCTTCGAGGACGTGCTGGCCGCGGACGATGCGTTCTTCGACAAGGCGCTGGAAGGCTTCACCATGTTCGCGCTGAACCAGGGCGAGGTCTGCACCTGCCCGAGCCGCGCGCTGATCCAGGAATCCATCTACGACCGCTTCATGGAGCGCGCGATCCAGCGCGTCGAAGCCATCACACAGGGCCATCCGCTGGACACGGCCACCATGCTGGGCGCGCAAGCCTCGCAGGAGCAGATGGAGAAGATCCTGTCGTACATCGAACTGGGCAAGCAGGAAGGCGCGCAGTGCCTCACCGGCGGCGCACGCAACGTGAAGCCTGGCGAACTTGCCGGCGGCTACTATGTCAAGCCGACCGTGTTCAAGGGCCACAACAAGATGCGCATCTTCCAGGAAGAGATCTTCGGCCCGGTGCTCGCGGTGACCACATTCAAGACCGAGGAAGAAGCGCTCGCGATCGCCAACGACACGCTCTTCGGCCTCGGCGCCGGCGTGTGGAGTCGCGACGGCGCACGGGCCTTCCGCATGGGCCGCGGCATCCAGGCCGGCCGCGTGTGGACCAATTGCTATCACCAGTACCCTGCGCACGCGGCCTTCGGTGGCTACAAGCAGTCGGGCATCGGACGCGAGAACCACAAGATGATGCTCGACCACTACCAGCAGACCAAGAACCTGCTGGTGAGCTACAGCCCGAACAAGCTGGGTTTCTTCTGACCTGACCGTCAGTGAAAATGCCGCGGTCCGACATTGATCGGACCGCGGCATTTCTTTTTTCTGGCTGCACTGCCCACGGACAGCGCAGCGCAGCGCATCGCGTCACGGCGCCTGCCAGGCGACGTTGCCTCCTTCGAACATCATGCGGAGCCGCCCACCCCCGGCCAGCGCATTGACGGTGGCCTGCAGCGCCTGCGCCAGGTCCGTCGCATCCTTCTTGACTGACATGCCCACCGCCCAGCCGTTGCGCTGGATGCGCACCGAAGGCAGCGGTGCAATGGCAAAGCGAGCATCGCCGTGCAGCACCGATTCCATTTCGGAGGCAAGGCCGGCGGCGGCAGCCACCTCGCCGCGCTGCAGGGCCCGTGCGGCTTCGACGCCGTCTTTCGCCTGGGTGTCGAGCTGGCTGCGGTAGGCGCCCTGGTCGGCGCCGATCATGAGCCAGCCGGCCAGCGTCTTGCCAGCCACCGCGACCTTCGCATCGCCCAGCGCAGCGAGCGTTTCGAGCTGTGGCAGGCGGTCGAGCCGCCGCGCCAGCACCACGCGCTCGCGGTAGTACGGCGCAAGGATGAGCGCCTGCGGTGTGGCGTCCATCAGCGGGCGGTCCACGGGAACATGCAGCAGCACATCGGCCGGGCCATGGCCCAGGTAATGGCCGCGCCACACCATGTTGCGCAGGTCGTCGCCCATGTTCTCGTCGGCCAGGAACGGCAGCAGCGAGAGCTTCACGTCCAGCGAACCGGCCAGCGCTTGCGCCAGCGCCACGTCGATGCCTTGGCCAGCCAGGTGGAACGGCGGCATGTCCTGGTAGATGGCCACGCTCAGCGTGCCGCGTGCGCGGATCTTGTCGAGCGCGCCGGCGCGCACCGTGCCGGCGGTCGCGGCCACGCCGGCGGCCGCGGCCCATCGCAGGCAGTCGCGGCGCGACAGCCGCGAGGAAGAGGAAGGTGAGTGCATGGCAGGCGCCTCACATCGGCTTGTCGCGCCGCGTCTCCAGGTAGGACTTGATGGCCCAGATCGCCTCCTGGTTCATCGTCCCCTCGAACGGCGGCATGTAGACGGCGCCGTTGCGCGTGCGGCCTCGCCGCACGGTGGTGAGGAAGATGTCATCGATCTCTTTCGTGCAGGCTGCTTTTCGCGCCGCATCCTTGAGCGAGGCGCAATCGTTGTCGAGCTTGCGCAGGTCTGGGGCAATGCCGCCGGAGATGGCGTCGATGCCGTGGCAGCGCGCGCAGTTCTGGTTATAGGCGGACGTGCCGACCTGGACGGCGCTGCCATTGCCCCGGAACGGGTTTTCGGCACGCCACTGGTCGCCCAGCTTGGGCAGCGTCGACGTGTCGACAGCCTGCGGGGTGACATCGCCGTGCGCCCAGGCAGCGCCGCAAGCAGCCGCGGCCAGCACTGCGCACAGCACTGCGCGGGTGGTCTTCCGAAGCTTCGGCACATGGGACGCAGGCCGCAGGATTCGGGAATCGGGATTCGTCATGAAGGTCTCCGTTGTGGTTGATGGGGAACCCTCACGAATGCGCAATCGCTGTGCCAACGGCGCATTGCTGCAAGCGGGTACACAAATTGCCTTCCTTGTAGCGTCCCGGGCCAGGGACAGGGCCCCACAAGGGCTTGCTGCTGTGGCATCCTTGCCTGCGCGGCGTCGGCATCGAACACTTCGCACCCGGGGTGTTCCAGAATGAAGCGAACCGGTGAGAGCAATCGAACTGGCCAGAGACAAGCGGCCGGCTCAAAGAAGCAGGACAGGAGACAACAGATGGTTGACGCTCTTCATGCCCCAGGCAGCCCTTCCCAGGGGTGGACCACGCCGTCGGCGATGGCCGTGGCTCCGCCCCGGGCCGACCGCACCGAACTGATCGAGCAATGGCACCAGCGCTGCGCCGCGCTGGGCCTCTCGCGCGTCGAGCGGCCGGACTTCGAGCCGATGCGGCGCAGCGATCTGGTGGTGGCGCGCGAGCGCAACCAGCGGCTCTTCACGCACGCAGCGCCGGTGATGGAGATGCTGCTCGAGCAGATCGTCAACACCGACAGCATGATCGTGCTGGCCGACACCACCGGCACCATCCTCCACTCCGTAGGCGACGACAGGTTCCTGCAGCGCGCGAACAAGGTGGCGCTCACGCCGGGCGTGAGCTGGGCCGAGCATTCCAAGGGCACCAATGCCATCGGCACCACGCTGGTCGAGGAGACGCCGACGGTCGTGCATGGCGGCGAGCACTTCATTCACGCCAACAATTTCCTCACCTGCTCGGCCGCACCGATCTTCGACCCGCGCGGCGAGATGCTGGGCGTGCTGGACGTCACCGGCGACCAGCGCTCCTATCACCAGCACACCATGGGGCTGGTGCGCATGTCGGCGCGCATGATCGAGAACCAGTGGCTGTCGGACGACTACGGCAATCGCCTGCGGCTGCACTTCCATGGCCGCGCGGAGTTCATCGGCACGCTGCTCGAAGGGATCATCGTCGTGGGCGCCGACGGCAAGATCCTGGGTGCGAACCGCAGCGCGCTGGACCAGCTCGACATGAGCATCGCCGCCGTGCGCATGCAGAGCCTCGCGAGCCTGTTCGGCATCACGGCCTCGGCCGTGTTCGACCATTTCCGCTCGCCGCTGCCGGCGCCGATGATGCTGCATGCCGTCAGCGGACAGCTGTTCCATGTGAGCGCCCGGTTCAACGGACCGCAGCGCAGCGTGGTGCTGGACATGCCCGTGAGCTCGGTGGAGCCGCGGATGCCCGAGGAGCCGAACGCGCGTCCATCGTCCGCGGCGCGAGGCGATGAGGCAGCGGCGCGGCAGGCCGGCCCTTCGCCGCACGCCCCGCTCTCCGGCCTGCACTACCTGGACACCGGCGATGCGCAGATCGCCGCCACGCTGCTGAAGGTGCGGCGCGTCATCAACCGCGACATTCCGCTGCTCGTCCTGGGCGAAACCGGCACCGGCAAGGAGCTGCTCGCGCGCGCGGTGCACCAGGACTCGAACCGCGCCCGGCAGCCCTTCGTGGCGGTCAATTGCGCGTCCATTCCCGAGTCGCTGATCGAGGCCGAGCTGTTCGGCTACGAGGAAGGTGCCTTCACGGGCGCGCGCCGCAAGGGCGCGGTCGGGCGCATCGTGCAGGCCCACGGCGGCACGCTGTTCCTGGACGAGATCGGCGACATGCCGCTGTCGCTGCAGGCGCGGCTGCTGCGCGTGCTGCAGGAGCGCAACGTCACGCCGCTGGGAAGCCTCAAGTCGATCCCGGTGGACATTGCCGTCATCGGCGCCACGCACCGCAACCTGCGCGAGATGATCGCCGCCGGCACCTTCCGGGAAGACCTGTACTACCGGCTCAATGGCCTCGTGGTCAAGCTGCCGCCGCTGCGCGAGCGCAGCGACCTCGACGTGGTCGCGCGGCGCATCCTGCTGGCCGAATGCCCGCAGGACACGCCCGAGATCGCCCCTGCGGTGCTGGCGCTCTTCAAGGCCTACGCGTGGCCGGGCAACCTGCGCCAGCTCGCCAACGTGCTGCGCACCGCCGCCGTGATGAGCGCAGGCGAACGCCACATCTGCGAACACCACCTGTCGGACGACTTCCTCGAGGATGCCCGGCGCGTGCTTTCGCAGGCGGCGCCCGGCGCCGCGGCACCGGCGCCCTCTGCGCCGCAGGCAGCCGCCCTGCCGCAGGCGGCCCACGCCGCCGCGCCGCCCGAGCACACGATGCCTCCTTTGCGCGACAGCGAGTCCCTGCCCGTTGCGGCACCCGAAGCCCCGCGCACGCTGGGCGAAGCCGAGATCGACATGATCCGAAGCGCTTTGGCTGCGGCCGACGGCAACATCTCCGTCGCCTCCAAGCGCCTGGGCATCAGCCGCAACACGATCTACCGCAAGCTGCGCTGGAACAAGGGCGAATGACGCGGCCTGGGCCGCCAGGCCCGCTCAGGCGGGCTTGGCGGCCCAGGCCTGGCACCATCCCCTGGCCGCGATCTGCTTGCGCCCGAACATCGCGCAGCCCGCCCAGGCTTCAGTCGGCGTGCCCTGCCACAGCGCGCAGTTCACGCATTCCTGTGAGGCCGCATGGCGTGGATGCTTCTTCTTGTCGACGGTCTTCGTGTCGTGCCTGTAGCCCAGCTGCTGCGCGGTCTCGTCGCTCTCTTCGACGCGCGGCGGCGCGGCCCACGCGACGCGCACCGGCAGCGCCGCCAGCAAGCAGGCGCCGCCGGCCGCGCGGCCGACGAAATCCCGACGGGAAGCGCCAAGGCTCCCTTCGATCTTGCGATTCGTCATGCCGCCCTCCTCAGTCGGATGCCACTACGGCTTCGCCGGCGCGGGCGGTGCGCGTCGCACCGGCGGAAGGGATCTTGAAGACCCACACCATGCCGCCCTGCTCCAGCAGGTTGACCTTCTTGGCCACCTCGCCGCCCCACAGCGGCACCGCGCCGCCCCAGCCGGAAACCACAGCCACGTATTGCTCGCCGCCCTGCTGCCAGGTGACCGGCGGCGCCACCACGCCCGAGCCGGTCTGGAACTCCCACAGCACCTTGCCGGTCTTGGCATCGGCCGCCTTCAGGTAGCCCTCGGGCGTGCCCCAGAACACCAGGTTGCCGCCGGTGGTGAGCACGCCGCCCCACAGCGGCGCGCCGTTCTTGATCTCCCACGCGATCTTGCCGGTCTTGGGATCGACCGCGCGCAGCGCACCGATGTAGTCCTCGTTGAGCGGCTTGATGGTGAAGCCCGAGCCGAGGTAGGCCGCGCCCTTCTTGTAGGCCACCGGCTCGTTCCAGATGTCCATGCCCCATTCGTTGGCGGGCACGTAGAACAGCCGGGTGTCCGGGCTGTAGGCCATCGGCATCTGGTTCTTGCCACCCAGGAACCCCGGCGCAGCGAAGACCGAGTTGCCTTTCTTGCCGCCGTCACCTTCGAGGGGGTCGCCGGGACGGTTCCCGGGCACGAAGTTCGGCCGGCCCGTCTTCAGGTCGATGCCGTCGGCCCAGGTCGTCTTCTTCACGAAGGGGAAGGCGTTGAGCAACTGCCCGGTGGCCGCGTCGTTCACGTAGAAGTAGCCATTGCGGTCGGCCTTGCCGCCCACGCGCCGGCCGTCCATGTCAAAGGTGACGAACTCGTTCACGCCGTCGAAGTCCCAGCTGTCGCTGGGCGTGTTCTGGTAGTGCCACTTGATCTGGCCGGTCTTCACGTCGATGGCCACGGTCGCGCACGAGAACAGGTTGTCGCCCTTGCGCAGGTGGCTGTTCCACGGCGCCGGGTTGCCGGTGCCGAAGTAGGCCAGGCCGGTCTTGGCATCGAAGGTGCCGCCCAGCCAGGTGGCGGCGCCGCCGGTCTTCCAGAGGTCGCCCGGCCAGCTCTTGTTGGCGGTGCCCGAGACGCCGGCCTCCTGCTTGTTGCCATCCTTGTCGTAGGTGTAGCCCATGTGGCCTTCGACGGTGGGGCGCGACCAGACCATGCGGCCCGTCCTGGCGTCGCGCGCCTCGACGCGGCCGACGACGCCGAACTCGCCGCCCGACACCCCGGTGAGGATCAGGCCGTTGGCGATGATGGGCGCCGCGGTGGCGGAGTAGCCTGCTGCGTAGTCGTCGATCTTCTCTTTCCAGACCACGTCGCCGCTGGCCTGGTCGAGCGCCACCAGCTGCGCGTCCAGCGTGGCGAAGATCACGAGGTTGTCGTACAGCGCCGCGCCGCGGTTGACCACGTCGCAGCAGGGCATGATGCCCTCGGGCAGGCGATGCTCGTACTTCCACAGCTTCTTGCCGGTGGTGGCATCGAGTGCGTAGATGCGCGAATAGGAAGCGGTGACGAACATCTTGCCCTTGTGGATCACGGGCTGCGACTCCTGGCCCCGCTGCTTCTCCCCGCCGAAGGAAAAGGCCCACGCCGGCACCAGCCGCGACACGGTGGCGGTGTTGACCTGCTTCAGCGGCGAGTAACGCTGGCCCTGGGTGTTCACACCCCAGGTCAGCACGTTGCCGTTCTTCGTCGCCTCGGACTGGATCATCTTGTCCGTGACTTGCGCGCTGGCGCCGCCGGCCGCGGCCAGGCCGATGGCCATGAGCGCATTCAATAGCTTCAATTGCATGGGGTGTCTCCTCGTGGGTGTGGATGGCGGATCGGGCGTGCCACAGGGGCATGCCTCCACGGGAGTCAAGGGCAATGTCCATGCCACGCACCGTGCCGTCTTGCGGGCGGTGCGAGGGGCATTGCGGCGTGCCCCGGCTGCGGGTTTCCCCGCTGCGCTGCTACAGGCTCGAACAGCGTCCGGGCGACGGCCGCTGCAGCACGCCACAGTGCGGCGCAGCGCCCCGGCGCGCTGGAGCAGCGCTAGCTGGGCTGCGTGAGCCTCGCATTCCATTCCGCCACGAAGCGGGCGGCCTGGAACTTCATGCATTCGATCGCGGCCTCGCGGGTCGGCTGCTGGGTCACCACCAGCACGCAGCACTGCGTGAACTCATGCCGCAGTTCGGCCCGTCCCGCATAGACGCCTTCCGCCGTGAGCTCGAACTCGACGGAGCAGCTCCAGTCTTCGGGAAGATCGAAATCCATCAGGGACGAGGTCATGGCCGCGAGAGCTTAGGCCTCCGCGGGCAGGTATGAAATCCCTCATGAGTACCCTCTTTGCGCGTTCCGCCGGTCCGTTGGCGATGCCAAGGCCTATGCCGGACGAGGAATCGATAGGTTGCGACGGACCGGGTATCTTCCGGATCGGTTCGGCTGCGCCAACGAACGCGCGCGCCGATCCGGATCCAAGCCCCGGGTGGCGGCATGCCGCCGGATTCCTCTTGAATCGGGAGATGCAACTTGGCGTACGCGCTTTTCAAACAGATCCTGGCATCGCGATTGCCCGTGCAGTTCTGCACGCCTTCCGAGATAGACCGGCTCAAGGACCTGCGCGACGCCGGGTACATCAAGGTGGCGTTCTCCCCCCCGCACAGCGCCCTGCCGCTGTGCGCCACGGTGAGCGAGATCACGAACCTGGGCCGCGCCGCCGCTCGCTACTTCGGGTCGGCCTAGCGCCCGCTCATCCCGTTTGTCCGACATTCCGGTCGGGTCCGATTCGCACAACGGCATCGGACTCGGCCTGCGTTTCCCTCCGGCGCGGTTCTGCGACTATCCTCGGACCGTGCCAGCCACACCGATTGAGTACCTGCTCGAGATCGAGCACGCCAGCTTCCCGGTCCACGTCCGAGACCCGGAAGTGATCCAGGCCATTGCCGTGCTCTGTGCGCTCGGATGCGTGGAGGCGGAGATTTATCCGCCGCTGGACCTGCGCCGCTCCTTCGGTGAATACGAGTGCGCGGTCGTGAAGAAGATCACCCCGGAAGGCATCAGCGAACTCGCGCTGGAATACAGCTAGCGAGCCCACGGCCTGAGCCTCTTGAATCCGGGGGGCTCGCCCGCATCATTGATGCGATCAAAAAAACCGGAGGAAGATGATGGCGAGCTCTTCGGATTCGCGGACCGTCGCAAAGCTGGCGTGGGAAGCCGCTTGGGAGCGGCTCGGCAACGCCTTGCAGCCGCCCCCGGGCTACCCCGAGCCGACGCCGGAGCAGCTCATGGAGTGCTTCCGTATCGCGCAGGAACGGTTGGACAGCCTGCGCCGAGCCCACGATACCGCGCCGGCCGGGAACGAGTGAGGCAGCGCCCCCGGGCCGCGCCGGGGCGTCGATGGCGAGGTGTAGCGAAATGGGGAAAACCCGAAAAAAGAGGGTTTGTCCCGAACCTGAAGTCAGGCCTCGGGCAGCCAACGCCGCTACATTACCGCCAACGTACTATTTACGCGGTCCATGCACTTGAATTCTTTACTCTTGGTTGCGTTGCTTCTTCTTGCGAGCGGCCTGTTTTGGTGGTGGATCTTGGGCAGCGGTTACTTCGCGGTGATCTTCGTTGTGGTGCTTGGCTTGGGCGCCGTGCTCTACCTCGCCGTTCGTGGCGACAGGAGCATCAAGGACGAACTCGACGCGCAGGTTCCGGAGAACGAAGGCAGCAGCCGCGAGCTGTAAGCGCAACCCGTTTGCGGCCTGGCATCTGTTCAGCGCAAGGCGAAGGCCAGCGTGACGGCGCCCAGCGCCAGCAGCGCCAGCCCGGCGATGAAGACCACCTCGCCCCATGACTCCAGCCGCATGCCCGACTTGCGCGAGCGCATCGAGATGAACGACAGCAGCGCACTGGCCAGGAAAATCAGTGCGTCGATGGCCAGCATGCGGTCGATGACGAGCCGCAGATCGTCGCGCGGACCCAGGTGGCCGATCGACATCACCGTCATGCACACGCCGATCATGGTGGCCGACGTGGGCAGGATGTGCGCAGAAAGGCCGCCGGTGGAGGGTGTCATGTCTTGTCCCGGCGCCTCGGCCCGGTCCTCATCCAATCCGCACCGGCACGAAGATCTTGTCTTCGCCGCGCTGGATCAGCAGCGCCACCGACTTGTCGGCCCTGGCCACCACCTCGCGCACCTGTTCCAGGCTCTTGGCCGGTGTGCCGTTGATGGCCAGCAGCACGTCGCCGGCCTGTACCCCGGCCATGGCAGACGGACCCGCAACGTCTTCGATCAACAGGCCGTTCTCGATCGCCGCCTCGCGCTTTTCCTGCGGCTGCAGCGGCCGCAGCGCCAGTCCGAGCTTGCCCTGCCCCGCCGCGCTTTCGTTCTTTGCGACCTGGGTGGGCTTGTCGCTGGCATCGCCCAGCCTGGCTGAAAGCGCCTGGCGCTCGCCCTGGCGCCACACTTCCAGCGTCACCTTCTTGCCGGGTGCCTGCTGTCCGATCACGGCGGGCAGGTCGCCCGATGAGACGATGGGCTGGTCGTCGACCTTGCGGATCACGTCCCCCGCCTTCAGGCCGGCCTTGTCGCCGGGGCCGCCCTTCTCGATGTTCGAGACCAGCGCGCCTTCGGGCTTGTCCAGCTTGAACGAGTCGGCAAACGCCTGGTTCACCTCCTGCACCGCCACGCCCAGCCGCGCGTGCGTGGCCTTGCCGGTCGCGACGATCTGGTCCTTCACCTGCACCGCCACGTCGATCGGAATGGCGAACGACACGCCCTGGTAGCCGCCGCTGCGGCTGTAGATCTGCGAGTTGATGCCGACCACCTCGCCGCGCGTGTTGAGCAGCGGGCCGCCGGAGTTGCCGGGATTGACGGCCACGTCGGTCTGGATGAACGGCACGTAGCTGTCGTCCGGCAGCGAACGGCCCTTGGCGCTCACCACGCCGGCGGTGACCGTGTTCTCGAAGCCGAAGGGCGAGCCGATGGCCAGCACCCATTCGCCGACCTTCAGGTCCTTGGTGTTGCCGAGCGCCAGCGTGGGCAAATTCCTGGCATCGATCTTGAGCACCGCGATGTCGGTCTTGGCATCGGCGCCGAGCACCTTCGCGCGGTATTCGCGCCGGTCGGTCAGCTTGACGGTGACCTCCTTGGCGTCCTTCACGACGTGCGCATTGGTCATGATGATGCCGTCGGGGCTCACGATGAAGCCCGAGCCCTGTGCGCGCACCGGCACGTCGCGCTGCTGGGCGCGCGGGCCCGCCTGGCCCTGGAAGCGGCGGAAGAACTGGAACATCGGATCGTCGGGATCGATGCCCTGCATCTCGGCCGCGGCTTCGGCGTCGGATGCCTTCGCGGTGCCCGTGACACTGATGTTGACCACCGCGGGGCCGTCGCGCGAGGTGATGGTCGAGAAGTCGGGCAGCGTGACCATGGCGGGAGCCACGCTCGCCGCATTGGTGGGCGCATTCACGGCGCGGGCACTGGTGTAGGCGCCGGCGCCGACGGCACCGATCACCCCGGCTGTCGCCAAGGCGGCGACCAGGGCATGGGGAGAAGTGAGGCGGGTGTTCATTCTGGCTTTCCTTTCAATGCGTCTCGACGCAAACACGATGAAAGGAATGTCGGTGCACAGGCTTAAGCGCGGCTTAAACCGCGCCCAGTGCCGCAGGCCCTCAGGCGCGGGGAGGAAAGCGCACCAGCACCTGCAATCCGCCCAGGCTCTCCGAGGCGGCCAGCGCCACGGTGGCGCCATGCAGGTCGGCAATAGACTTGACGATGGCAAGGCCCAGTCCGCTGCCCGGCGCCTGCGGCTCGCCCGAGCGATAGAAGCGGTCGAGCACCCGCTCGCGCTCTTCCTCGGGCAGGCCCGGTCCGCTGTCCTCCACACTGAGTTCGACGGCCGAACCTACCGCCGCAATCCCGACGTCGACGCGGCCTTCTTCCGGCGTGTACTTGACGGCGTTGTCGATCAGGTTGCGCAGCAGCATGCGCAGCGCCTCGGGCTGGCCGTCGACCACGGCCTCCGCATCGGCGTGCGCAATGCCGATGTCGATGCGCCGCGCCTGCGCCGCCGCAACCACGTCGGAGATCGCCAGGCGCGCCACCTCGGCAAGATCGACCGGCTGCGGCTTGGCGCCCGCGGCCATGCTCGCCTCGTGCCGGGCCAGGGCCAGCATCTGCTCGACGAGCCGCGTGGCGCGGTCGATGCCAGCGACAAGCCGGGTCACGGCGAGTTCACGGGCCGCGGCGTCCGGCGCGCGCTGCAAGCCCTGCACCTGGAGTTTCAGCGCTGCAAGGGGCGAGCGCAGCTCGTGCGCCGCATCGGCCACGAAGTGCTTCTGCGCGTCGAAGGCGTGGCGCACCCGGTCGAACAGCAGATTGAGTTCCTGCACCAGCGGACGCACCTCGTCGGGCAGGTCTTCGTCGCTCACGGCGGAAAGATCGTCGGCCTGCCGCGACGCCACCTGCTTGCGCACGCGCGCCACGGGCGCCAGAGACCGGCTCACCACCCACCAGACCACCAGCATGAGCAGGGGCGCCATCAGCGCCACCGGGGCGACGGTGCGCAGGGCCAGCGCCCCGGCCATGTTGCGGCGTGCCGCCATGTCCTGCGCCACCTGGATGACCAGTCCGCTCGTCTGTATCGAGAACACGCGGTAGGTGGTGCCGCGCGCCCGCACGTCGGCAAAGCCCAGCACCGCGAGTTGCGGCAGCGCGGCCTGTTCGGCGGACTCGAAGATGCGCACGCCGTCGGCGGTCCACACCTGCACCACGAACTCGAAGTTCTGCTCGCCGCTGCCGATGCCGCCGACCGCGGCACTGGGCGGCAGGCCGGCGCGCAACGATTGCGCCATCTGCTGCATGTGATAGTCGAAGATGTCGTCGGCCTCCTTGAGCACCGTGCGGTAGGCCACCAGCGCCTGCGCGCCGGCGGCCAGCACGATGGCCGCGAGCAGGAACCACAGCAGGCGCGCGCGCAGCGAACCGGTCAGTGCGCGGATCATGCCTTCGGCACCATGTAGCCCACGCCGCGCACGTTGCGGATCAGTTCCGCGCCCAGCTTCTTGCGAAGGCCGTGCACGTAGACCTCGACGGCGTTGCTGCTGATCTCGTCTTTCCAGCTGTAGAGCTTTTCTTCCAGCTGCGCGCGCGACAGCACCATGCCGGGCCGCGCGATCAACGGCTCGAGCACGGCCCATTCGCGGGCCGAAAGCACCACCGGCTGGCCGGCCACCGTCACCTCGCGGGTGGCGGGATTGATGCTCACGCCCATGTGCTCGTACACCGGCTCGGCGCGGCCCGCCGCGCGGCGCAGCAGGGCCCGGATGCGCGCGAGCAATTCGTCGAGGTCGTAGGGCTTGAGCACGTAGTCGTCGGCGCCCGCATCGAGCCCTTCGATGCGCTGCTGCACCGAGTCGCGCGCGGTGGCAATCAGCACGGGCATGCGCTGCTTGCGGGCGCGCAGGCTGCGCAGCACCTCCAGGCCGTCCCGTCGCGGCACGCCCAGGTCGAGCAGCACCAGGTCGTACTGCTGGGTGCGCAGGGCGGACTCGGCCGCATCGCCGTCTTTCACCCAGTCCACGGCGTATTGTTCCGCACGCAGCAGGTCGAGCACGGCTTCGCCGATCATCACGTCGTCTTCGAGAAGCAGGAGTCGCATGGTTGTCTTGGTCCGTTGTCGAGATTCGAGGCAGCGGTAGCGCAGAAGTTCAGGTCACAGCAGCGACCTGACCTCGCGTGCCGCCTCGAAGAGCAGCGGCAGCATTTCGCGCTGGAGCGTTTCTTCCTGGTAGCGCGTGCCCGAGAGCACCACGTTCAACGCGGCCACCGTGTGGCCCTGCATGTCGCGCAGCGGTACCGCGAGCGCCTGCACGCCCAGCTCGTGCTCTTCGCTGGCAAAGCAGTAGTCGTTCTTGCGCACGCGGGACACCAGCTGGCGCAGGCTGCGCGCCTGGGTGGTGGTGTTGGGCGTGAGCCGCGCGAGGTGGCGCCCCTTGAGCCACTGGGTGAGCTGTGCGGGCGCCATGGCTGCGAGCAACACCCGGCCCGTGGAGGTTGCGTGGGCCGGGAGCCGTGCACCCAGGTGCAGGCCGTAGGCCAGCACGCGCGTCGGGGTGCCATAGCTGCCGCTGCGCGCGACGATGACCACCTCTTCGCCATCGAGCACCACGGCCGAGAAAGATTCTCCCGTTTGCGCCGCAAGCCGGTTGAGCGTGGGCTGCAGCGCGCGCGGCAGGCGCGATGACGCCAGGTAGCTGCCCGAGAAGCGCAGCACCTTGGGCGCCATCCAGAAATAGCTGCCATCCGTCTCCAGGTAGCCCAGATGGGCCAGCGTGAGCAAGTGGCGCCGGGCGGCGGCGCGCGTGAGGCCGGCACGCTCGGCGGCCAGCGTGGCATTGAGCCGCTGGCGCTCGGTGTCGAAGCTTTCGAGCACGGCCATTCCCTTGGCGATGCCCTCGATGAAGTCGGCTTTGGCGATGGTCATCGGGATCCCGGTACGAAGTGTTGCGCGATCATCGCGCAGCCGCTCGCATGATCGCACAGTGCCTTGCCAGCCGGCGCGCCAGCCCGCTCCGGACGCCCTACGCTTGCGAAAACCTCAACGGAGACACGAACATGCGCACACAGGTCGCGATCATCGGCGCGGGCCCGGCCGGCCTGCTTCTGGGACAGCTGCTTTTCAAGGCGGGCATCGACAACGTCATCGTCGAGCGCCAGAGCGGCGACTACGTGCTCGGGCGCATCCGCGCGGGCGTGCTCGAGCAGGTCACGATGGACCTGCTGGCGCGTGCCGGCGTCGACACGCGCGCCAAGGCCGAAGGGCTGCCGCACGAGGGCATCGAGCTGCTGTTCAAGGGTGCGCGGCACCGCATCGACATGCATGGGCTGACGGGCGGCAAGCAGGTCACGGTCTATGGCCAGACCGAAGTGACGCGCGACCTCATGGAGGCGCGCGCTGCCGAGGGCCTGACGACCATCTACAGCGCGGCCAACGTCAGCCTTCACGATTTCGATTCAGCGCGCCCACGCGTGCGCTATGAGAAAGACGGCCAGGCGCACGAGATCGAATGCGACTTCATCGCCGGGTGCGACGGCTACCACGGCGTGAGCCGCGCCAGCGTGCCCGAAGGCGCCATCCAGACCTACGAGAAGATCTATCCTTTCGGCTGGCTGGGCGTGCTGGCCGACGTGCCGCCGGTGTCGCATGAACTCATCTACGCCAACACGGAACGCGGCTTTGCGCTGTGCAGCATGCGCAGCGCCACGCGCAGCCGCTACTACGTGCAGGTGCCGACCGGGGAGCGGGTGGAAAACTGGAGCGACGAGGCCTTCTGGAACGAACTGCGCGCGCGGCTCGACCCGGAGGCGCGCGAGCGGCTGGTGACCGGACCTTCGCTCGAGAAAAGCATTGCGCCGCTGCGCAGCTTCGTGGCCGAACCGATGCGCTTCGGCTCGCTGTTCCTGGCCGGAGACGCAGCCCATATCGTGCCGCCGACCGGGGCCAAGGGGCTCAACCTCGCAACGGCCGACGTGGGCTATCTGTCGCGCGCGTTCGAGATCTTCTACGGCGAAAAATCGCCCTCGGCGCTCGACCGGTATTCGGACCTTTGCCTGCGCCGCGTCTGGAAGGCCGAGCGATTCTCGTGGTGGTTCACCTCGCTCATGCACCGCTTCCCCGAAACCGGGGCCTTCGGCCAGAAGATCCAGGAAGCCGAGCTCGACTACCTCGTTCATTCGCAGGCTGCCTCCACCGCCCTGGCGGAGAACTACGTGGGCCTGCCGCTCGAAGACTTCTAGGACGCGGCCCGAGGCGCAGGGCCGTTCTGCTCGAGCGTCGTCTTCATGGCGATGCCGCCCTGGTCCATCATCGATCCGATGTAGCCGGCGAATTCGTCGGGCAGCACGTCGGTGATCCAGACGAAGCGCGACCGGCCTGGGCCGTGCGCGAACACCTGGGCCGAGGCATGGTGGTGGCTGGCCTTGCCGCCGGTGATGGTGTAGGCCAGGCGGCGGTTGGGCTCGTCGATGCCCACGAGCAGCTCGCGCGCCACCAGCCCGTTGGCAAAGCTCACGATGCGGGCGCCCTGCCCGTCCAGCGTGCAAGCGGTCAGGAAGCCGGGCGCAAGGCGCGCGTGGACGGCGCCGAAATCGCGCAATGCGTCCCACACCGTTTCCGCGTCCGCTTCGACGATGAATTCCTTGTAGATCGTTGCCATGGTGGTACGCCTCAGTGAGTCAGGCGCTCATCTTCGCGCAGGGCTGCCAACCGGTCTTGGAAAATCTCGTCGACGCGTTCGCTGATGACGAGCATTCCGCATCACCGAAGCGATGCTGCGCCAGGAGCGGGTTCAGTCCGCAGTGTGCATGGCCTGCCATACCCGCGACGGGCTCAGCGGCATGTGCAGCCGCGGCGTCCCGTTGACGAGGCCATTGCGCGCGAAGGCATCGGCGACGGCATTGACGATGCTCGGCGTGGCCCCGATGGTGCCGAGCTCGCCCACGCCTTTCACGCCCAGCGGATTGTTCACGCACGGGGTCGACTCGTCCATTTCCATCTGGAACATGGACTGGACGATGTCGGCGCGCGGCACGGCGTAGTCCATGAGGCTGCCAGTGACGGGCTGGCCTGTTTCCTTGTCGTACACCACCTGCTCGTACAGCGCCTGCCCGATGCCCTGCACCGCGCCACCTTCGAGCTGGCCGCGCACGATCATCGGGTTGACAACGCGGCCCACGTCGTTGACGGAGCTGTAGGCCACCACGGCAATCTCGCCGGTGGGCGGATCGAGTTCGATCTCGCAGATGTGGCAGCCGTTCGGCCAGGTCGGTCCGGCCACGGTGCTGGTGGAGTCGACGAAGATTTCGCGCTCGGGCTGCTTGCCGGCAAGATCGAACAGGTCGAGCGCCAGGTCGGTGCCTGCGACGGTGAACACGCCCCGGGTGTAGGTCACGTCGTCGACTGCGGCCTCGAACTCCTGCGCCGCGAGTTCGCGTGCCTTGTCGATGGTGCGCTCGGCGCCGATGCGCACGGCCGAGCCGCCGGTGAACAGCGAGCGCGAGCCGGCGCTGCCGAAGCCATCGCCCCGGTCGGTGTCGCCGAGCACCACGCGGACCTTCTCGATCGGCACGCCGAAGGCATCGACCGCCAGTTGGGCGAGCGAGGTGGCAATGCCCTGCCCCATGGCGTTGACGGCGGAGAACACCTCGATCACGCCGTCGGCCTGCACCGAGACCGTGACCCGCTCCTCGAACACATTGCCGCCGGTCCATTCGAGAAAGGTGGCGATGCCCAGGCCGCGGTGCTTGCCGCGGGCTGCCGATTCGGCCGCGCGCGCCTCGAAGCCGCTCCAGTCGGACAGCGCCAGCGCCTGGTCCATCACCGATTCGAACTTGCCCGTGTCGTAGGTCTGCGCCATCGGGTTGGTGTAGGGCATCTGCTCGGGGCGGATGAAGTTTCGGCGGCGCAGCGCGATACGGTCGATGCCGGTCTGGCGCGCAGCCTCGTCCATCAGCCGCTCGATGGTGAAGATCGCCTCGGGACGGCCCGCGCCGCGGTAGGCGCCGGTGGGCGCGGTGTTGGTGAGCACCGCCTTGAAATGGAAGTCGATGGTCTGGATGTCGTAGACGCTGGTCTGCACCCAGGGGCCGATGAGAAGCTGGATCGCGACGCCGGTGCCGGTGGCGTAGGCACCGACGTTGGCGTGTGTCTTGATGCGCAGGGCGAGGATCTTTCCGCCGGCATCGAGCGCGAGTTCGGCCCTGGCCTCGATGTCCCGTCCGTGCGCACTCGAAAGAAACTCTTCGCTGCGGTCGGCCACCCATTTCACAGGGCGCTTCACTTGCAGCGCAGCGTAGGCCACGGCGATGTCCTCGGGGTAGGCACCCGTCTTCATGCCGAAGCCGCCGCCCACGTCGCCCACCACCACGCGCACTTTTTCCTTCGCGAGGCCGATGGCGGCGCAGACCGAGTCGCGCACGCCCGAGGGCATCTGGGTGCTCATGCGGATGGTGAGGCGTTCGGACCCGGCCTCGGGTGCCGCGAGCACCGACCGCGGCTCGATCGTGAGCGCCACGACACGCTGGTTGACCACGTCGAGCGCCACCACGTGCTTGGCCTTGGCAAAGGCGGCCGTCGTGGCGTCGCTGCTGCCGTGGCGCATTTCGGCCGCAATGTTGCCCGACGCCTCTTCGCAGAGCAACGGCGCGCCGTCGGCGGTTGCGCTTGCAAGATCGACCACCATGGGAAGTTCCTCGTAGTCGACCGCCACGGCCTCGGCGGCATCGCGCGCCTGCTGGACCGTTTCGGCCACCACCACCGCCACCGCCTCGCCCACGAAGCGGGCTCTCTCGTGCGCCAGGGCAAACCTTGGCGGACTGGCGCAATCGCTGCCGTCGGCGCGCTTGAAGCCCGCGGCGCCCGGCAGCGGCTTGACGCCGGCCTCGGCCAGTTCGGCACCCGTGATCACGCGCAGCACGCCGGGCATGGCGGCCGCGGCCGAAGCGTCGATCGAGACGATGCGCGCATGCGGATAGGGAGACCGAACGAACACGAGGTGCGCCTGGCCGGGCAGCGTGACGTCGTCCGTGTAGCGGCCCTTGCCGGCCAGCAGGCTTTCGTCTTCGAGGCGGCGCACCGCATGTCCGCTGCCGAAGCGCGTGGGGTTGGATTCAGTGGTCAACGACGTGGTCCTTTGGGCTGGCTCGCCCGCCAGGCGACGCCGGCCTGGGGGTCGCCATGGAGAGCAAATGGAAGCAGCACTATATGGGCTCTGGGTCATTCTTGTGCGCTTGGCGCGCGGAGCCCGCGGGCTGCGGTTGAAATCGATTGCCGTTCGGCCGGAGATCGGCCATTTTCCGCAGCCGGATGAAGCGTGCTGCGAAGCCGTGTATACCTACGGTCATGCAACAACTGCCCTGGCTCGAACCCGGCGACGCACTGCCCGACCCCTCCTCCGCCTGGGGGGAGGCCGACCCCGTGCCGGGCCTGCTTGCGGCCGGCGGTGCGCTCGACGTCGACACCCTCGTCCAGGCCTACGGCCGCTGCGTGTTCCCGTGGTTCAGCGAAGACCAGCCGATTCTCTGGTGGAGCCCGGACCCGCGCATGGTGCTCCAGGTGGCCGAGTTCAGGCTCCACCGGTCGCTGCGCAAGACCCTGGCCCGCTTTGCCCAGGCCCCCAACTGCGAAGTGCGCATCGACCACGACTTCGGTGCCGTCATCAGGGCCTGCTCGCAATCGCCGCGCACCGGACAGTCGGGCACCTGGATCGTCCCGGACATGGTGAACGCCTACATGGCGCTGCATCGGGCCGGCCATGCGCACAGCGTGGAAACCTGGGTCGACGGCCAGCTGGCGGGAGGCCTCTACTGCGTGGGACTCGGGCGCGCGGTGTTCGGCGAATCGATGTTCACCCGCCGCCCGGACGCCTCGAAGATCGCTCTGGCGGCGCTGGTGTGCCTGTGCCGGCGCTCCCAGGTGCGGATGATCGACTGCCAGCAGAACACCTCCCACCTGGCAAGCCTGGGAGCCCGGGAAATGTCGCGCGCAAGCTTCGTGGCGCACGTGGCCAAGGCACGCGAACAGCAGGGCCCACAGTGGCATTTCGAGCCCGTATACTGGACAGAACTCCTTTCCACGCGGCCTTCTGAATCGACGTGACGCACCTCAAGGATCTTCCGCTTCACACGCTGCAGTTCTACGCAACGGCGCCCTATCCGTGCAGCTACCTGCCCGATCGCCAGGCCCGGTCGCAGGTGGCCACGCCCAGCCACCTGATCCACAACGACGCGTATTCCGACCTGGTGCTCAGCGGATTCCGGCGCAGTGGAATGTTCACCTACAGGCCCTATTGCGACGGCTGCCGCGCCTGCATCCCGCTGCGGGTGCTGGTCAACGGATTCCGACCCAGCCGCAGCCAGCGCCGGGCCGTGAAACAGCACAAGGAACTGCAGGCGCGCGTGCTCAAACTGTGCTTCGTGCCCGAGCACTACCAACTCTACCTGCGCTACCAGAACGGCCGCCATGCCGGCGGCGGCATGGACCACGACAGCATCGACCAGTACACGCAGTTCCTGCTGCAAAGCCGCGTCAATTCCAGGCTGGTCGAGTTCCGGGAGACGCTGCCCGACGGCAGCGCCGGCGCGCTGCGGATGGTGTCGATCCTGGATGTGCTGAATGACGGAATCTCGGCCGTCTACACCTTCTACGAGCCGGAGCCGGAAGGCAGGGCCGGCTATGGCACTTACAGCGTGCTCTGGCAGATCGAACAGGCGCGCAAGCTGGGCCTGCCGCACGTCTACCTGGGCTACTGGATCGAAGGCAGCGCCAAGATGAACTACAAGGCGCGCTTCAGCCCACATGAACTGCTGGTCGACGGCCGCTGGCAAGCGCCGGATGATTTCACAAGGTAAAATGGCGCCCGGTCCACACCGCATCGCGCCATGAGAAAAACCCAATCCGACGTTCCTGCCGTTCCAGTCATCCAGGTGATCGAGCGCATGTTCGCGCTGATCGACGTGCTCGCCTCTCGTGAAGAGGCAATTTCGCTGAAGGAGATCAGCGAGAAGACCGGCCTGCACCCTTCCACGACGCACCGCATCCTCAACGATCTCGCGGTCGGCCGCTTCGTCGACCGGCCCGAGGCCGGCAGCTACCGGCTCGGCATGCGCCTGCTGGAACTCGGCAACCTGGTCAAGGGTCGCCTCAACGTGCGCGATGCCGCACTGGGACCGATGCGGGAGCTGCACAAGCTCACGCAGCAGCCCGTCAACCTCAGCATGCGGCAGGGCGACGAGATCGTCTACATCGAGCGCTCATACAGCGAACGCTCGGGCATGCAGGTGGTACGCGCCATCGGCGGCCGTGCCGCGCTGCACCTCACGTCGACCGGCAAGCTGTTCCTGGCTGCCGACGATCCGCAGCGCGTGCGCAGCTATGCGACGCGGACCGGCCTTGCGGGGCATACGCGCAACAGCATCACGCAGTTGCCCGCACTGGAACGCGAATTGTCGAAAGCACGCCAATACGGCATTGCACGCGACAACGAAGAGCTGGAGCTGGGGGTGCGCTGCATGGCCGCCGGCATCTATGACGACCAGGGCAAGCTGGTGGCGGGGCTGTCGATTTCAGCGCCCGCCGACCGCCTCGACGAAGGCTGGCTGCCGAAGCTGCAGGCCACGGCCAACGAAATTTCCGGGGCCCTCGGCTACAAGGATGCCGCCGCGGAGGCTTCAAGGGCAGCTGCGTCGGACGGCAGCGGCTCTTCGGCCGCAGCCTGATCCGAGGTCTTTGCCGCAGCCGGTCAGTCGAGCGGCCCTTTTCAGGGCCGCTGTTCGATCAGCCCGCTACCTGGAGGCTGGCAGCGCGCGAAGCGGCCGCCGGCGATCCCGAAGCATGCGTGGCCTCGACCCAGCGGCGCACGCGTTCGGCGTCGGCGATGCGGCTGAACTTGCCGGCCGAATCCAGGAACACCATGATCAGCTTGCGGCCGGCCACCTTGGCCTGCATCACGAGGCACTGGCCGGCCTCGGAGATGTAGCCTGTCTTCTGCACGCCGATTTCCCAATCGGGGCTCTTCACCAGACGGTTGGTGGTGTTGAACTGCAGCACGCGGTTGCCCACCTCGACCTGGTACTCGGGCGAGGTCGAAAGCGAACGCACCGTGGCATCGGAATAGGCGGCATTGACCAGCAGCGCGAGGTCTTGCGCACTCGACTGGTTGCGGCTCGAGAGGCCCGTGGGCTCCACGTAGCGCGTGTCCTTCATGCCGAGCATCTTGGCCTTGGCATTCATGATGCTCACGAAGGTTGCCAGGCCGCCGGGATAGGTGCGGCCGAGGGCGTGCGCCGCGCGGTTCTCGCTCGACATGAGGGCGAGATGCAGCAGCTCGCCGCGGGGCAAGGTGGTGCCCACTGTCAGGCGCGAGCGGCTGCCCTTTTCGGTATCCACGTCGTCCTGCGTGATGGTGATCAGTTCGTCGTTGGGAAGGCGCGCTTCGCTGATCAGAAGGCCGGTCATCAGCTTGGTGAGCGACGCGATCGGGAGCACGGCATGGTCGTTCTTGCTGAACAGCACTTCGTGCGTGTCCTGGTCGATCACCAGGGCGACGCTCGACTTCAGTTCGAGCACGTCGTCGGTTCCATGCAGGCCAGCCAACTGTCCGAAGGACTGGCGCGCGGGCGTTTCGACGCGGACCACCGAACGGCGCTGCACGGCGACCACGGTCCTGCCGTTCTTCTGGCGAATGGAGGCCACCACATTGCGGCCACCGCGAACGACTTTCTCGCCACGGTCGACGCTGCGCGACGACTTGGTGTTTCGTTTGACTTCCACCGGCACCGGGCCCGCTGCCTTCTTGGCGAGCGAGGTCTTGGCGGTGCTTGTTTTTTCCTTCTTGGCGGCCTGGGCCCCGGACAGCAAAAACGCCGTGGCGCAGAGCGCGACGGCGACGAATTTGACTGCGGGCAGGAACCGCTGGCTGGAAACTCGGCGGAGACGGGCTTCAGGCATTAATAAATCTCCAGCGGCGAAAATGAGAACCGCAGTGTATCCAAATCAAAAAAGGCACGCAATATCAGTTACTTGCATCCTTTTCTTCAATCGAATACCAAGGATCGCCAGTTATCTAACCTTGTGCCGCCACTCTCTCAGCTTGGCTCTGTAACTTATTGAGCGCACTCAAATAAGCCTTTGCCGATGCGACCACGATGTCTGGGTCTGCACCTACTCCGTTCACCACCCGCCCTGCATTTTGTAACCGAACTGTAACTTCTCCCTGGCTTTCTGTCGAGCCACTGATGGCATTGACTGAGTAAAGCACCATTTCGGCGCCGCTTTTGACATGCGACTCGATGGCCTTGAGAGAAGCATCGACCGGGCCATTGCCGTCGGACTCTCCGGTGACTTCCTTGCCCTGGACCGTGAAGACGACTTTGGCTTGGGGACGCTCCCCGGTTTCGCTGTGCTGGGCGAGAGAAACAAAAGCGAACTGTTCGTCAACGTGCGAATGCTCTTCTGCGCTGACGAGCGCGAGGATGTCCTCGTCGAAAATCTCGGACTTGCGGTCGGCCAGTTCCTTGAAGCGCAGGAAGGCGGCGTTGATGTCGCCCTCGCTTTCCATCGTCACGCCGAGTTCCAGCAGGCGCTGCTTGAACGCGTTGCGGCCGCTGAGCTTGCCCAGCACGATCTTGTTGGCGCTCCAGCCCACGTCTTCGGCCCGCATGATCTCGTAGGTGTCGCGCGCCTTGAGCACGCCGTCCTGGTGGATGCCCGACGCATGCGCGAAGGCGTTGGCGCCCACCACCGCCTTGTTGGGCTGCACCACGAATCCGGTGGTCTGGCTCACCATGCGGCTTGCCGCCACGATGTGCTGGGTGTCGATGTTCAGGTCGAGGCCGAAGTAGTCCCTGCGGGTCTTCACGGCCATCACGACCTCTTCGAGCGAGCAATTGCCTGCGCGCTCGCCCAGGCCGTTGATCGTGCACTCCACCTGGCGCGCGCCGCCGATCTTCACGCCGGCGAGCGAGTTGGCCACCGCCATGCCGAGATCGTTGTGGCAATGCACCGACCAGATCGCCTTGTCGCTGTTGGGCACGCGCTCGCGCAGCATCTTGATGAAGTTGCCGTAGAGCTCCGGAATGGCGTAGCCGACGGTGTCCGGCACGTTGATGGTGGTGGCACCCTCGTTGATCACGGTCTCCAGCACGCGGCAGAGAAAATCGGGATCGCTGCGGTAGCCGTCTTCGGGGCTGAACTCCACGTCGGCCACGAGGTTGCGCGCAAAGCGCACGGCCAGCCTGGCTTGCTCATGCACCTCGTCCGGCGACATGCGCAGCTTCTTTTCCATGTGCAGCGGCGAAGTCGCGATGAACGTGTGGATGCGGCCGCGCGCCGCGCCCTTGAGGGCCTCGGCCGCGCGCGAGATGTCGCGGTCGTTCGCGCGCGACAAGCCGCACACGGTCGATTCCTTGATGGCATTGGCGATCGCCTTCACGGCTTCGAAGTCGCCGTTCGAGCTGGCCGGAAAGCCCGCTTCGATGACGTCGACCTTGAGCCGCTCCAGTTGCTTGGCGATGCGCATCTTCTCGTCGCGCGTCATCGAAGCGCCGGGCGATTGCTCGCCGTCGCGCAAGGTGGTGTCGAAAATTATGAGTTGGTCGGACATCGTGGACTCCTTGGTTCCTTTGATCGTTTCGCACCTTGCGCGCACGGGGGCAGACTGCGTCAGGCGAGCTCAACCACCGATTGTGCGCTGTGCGCGCCGCGGGCCCTTGCACGCTGCACGCCCGACACGATGGCTTTGAGCGACGCCGAGATCACGTCCGCGTCGATGCCCACGCCGAACAATGTCTGGGCCTCGTCGACGCGCAGCTCCAGGTAGGCGACGGACCTGGCATCGGCACCCGCGCCGATGGCGTGCTGGTGGTAGTCCATCACGCGCACGGTGTGGCCTGTGGCCTGGCTCAGCGCCTGGGTGAAAGCATCGATCGGACCGTTGCCGCGGCCTTCGATGGCGCGGATCTCGCCATCCCAGGGCAGGTCGCCGCGCAGGACCACGGAAGCATTGGCGCCTTCGCCTTCTTCCTCGAGCACGCGGTGCTGCAATGCGTGCGCGGCTTCGATGCCGTACTCGCGCACGAAGAGCTGCCAGAGGTCGGCGGCGGTGAGTTCCTTGCCGGCCACGTCCATCACGCGCTGCACGGTCTGCATGAACTCCATCTGCAAACGGCGCGGCATCTCGATGCCGTATTCGCTTTCGAGCAGGTAGGCCATGCCGCCCTTGCCGGACTGGCTGTTGACGCGGATCACCGCCTCATAGCTGCGGCCCACATCCTTCGGATCGATGGGCAGGTAGGGCATGTCCCAGATATCGCCTTCCTTGCGCGCCGCAAAGGCCTTCTTGATCGCGTCCTGGTGCGAGCCGGAGAACGAGGTGTAGACCAGGTCGCCCACGTAAGGATGGCGCGGATGCACCGGGATCTGGTTGCAGTGCTCGACGGTCGCGCGAATCTCGTCGATGTTCGAGAAGTCGAGTTCCGGCGAGACGCCCTGCGTGTAGAGGTTGAGCGCAACGTTCACGAGGTCGAGGTTGCCGGTGCGCTCGCCGTTGCCGAAGAGGCAGCCTTCGATGCGCTCTGCGCCCGCCATCAACGCCAGCTCGCCGGCCGCAGTGCCGGTGCCTCGGTCGTTGTGCGGATGCACGCAGAGCACGATGGCATCGCGACGCGCCAGGTTGCGGTGCATCCACTCGATCATGTCGGCAAAGATGTTGGGCGTGGAATGCTCGACCGTGGTGGGCAGGTTGACGATGCACTTGTGCTCGGGCGTCGGCGCCCAGACTTCGGTGACGGCATCGACCACGCGCTTGGAGAACGCGACGTCGGTGCCCGAGAACATCTCGGGCGAATACTGGAACGTCCACTGCGTGCCCGGCTGCCTAGCGGCAAAGTCGTTGAACATGCCCGCATGGCTGCTGGCGAGCTCGACGATCTGGTCTTCGTCCATGCCGAGCACCACGCGGCGCATCACGGGCGCCACGGCGTTGTAGAGGTGGACGATGGCGCGCGGCGCGCCTTGAAGCGACTCGAAGGTGCGCGCAATGAGGTGGTCCCGCGCCTGCGTGAGCACCTGGATCGTCACGTCGTCGGGAATGCGGTCTTCCTCGATCAGCTTGCGCACGAAGTCGAACTCGACCTGCGAGGCGGAGGGAAAGCCGACCTCGATCTCCTTGAAGCCGATGGCCACGAGCGTCTCGAACATGCGCATCTTGCGGGCGATGTCCATCGGCTCGACCAGCGCCTGGTTGCCATCACGCAGGTCCGTCGACAGCCAGATCGGCGCCTTGGTCAGCACGGCATCGGGCCAGGTGCGGTCCTTGAGGCCGATCGGGGCGAATGCGCGGTATTTGGCTTGAGGTTGCTTCAACATGTCGATTTCTCTGTGATGGTTGGAATCAACCAGCAACCCCAAAAACAAACGGCCCGTTGCTGGTGCGAACGGGCCGTGGTGAGGGATTTGCGCGTGCGCTACCGTCTCCGCCCGTGAGGGAGAATTAGTAGGGCCAGCAGCGAAATCTTGGTCATGAGAGCTGCGAATGTAGCACAAGCTGCCGTCAGTTATGCAAGCCACGCTCGTCAGGCTCTTCGGTCGAGGTGCTGATCACGCTCGCCGGCTGCCCCTTGGCCTTGCGCCATGCGTACACCACGTAGCCGCTCAGGCCATACGCCACGAAGAGGCCGAACAGCACCGTGGGCGGATGGATGTTGATGACCGCGATGCCGAGCGCAATCAGCACGATCACCACGAACGGCACGCTCTTCTTCATCTGCACGTCCTTGAAGCTGTAGAAGGGCGCGTTCGTGACCATCGACAGTCCGGCATAGAGCGTGAAGCCGAAGGTGATCCAGGTGATCTGCGTCCACGACAGATACAGCACCTCCCCGCCGCGCTTGCCCCACTCCGTCATGAGCCAGATGAAGCCGGCCACCAGTGCGGCCGCGGCCGGCGACGGAAGGCCCTGGAACCAGCGCTTGTCGACCACGCCGGTATTGACGTTGAAGCGCGCCAGGCGCAGCGCCGCACAGGCACAGTACACGAAGGCCGCGATCCAGCCCCATCGGCCCAGGCCCTTGAGCGACCACTCATAGGCGATCAGCGCCGGAGCAGCGCCGAAAGAGACCATGTCGGACAGCGAATCCATCTGCTCGCCGAACGCGCTTTGCGTGTTGGTCATGCGGGCGACGCGGCCGTCCAGGCTGTCGAGAATCATCGCCGCGAACACGCCGAGCGCCGCGAGATCGAAGCGCGCATTCATGGCCATCACGACCGAATAGAAGCCGCCGAACAGCGCAGCGAGCGTGAACAGATTCGGCAGTATGTAGATGCCCTTGCGGCGCTTGCGCTGCGGCACCTCGTCGGGAACCGTGTCGTCATGCATCGAGTGTGCCTCCGTCCCTCGTGGACACTGCGCGAACGACTGCCCGTCCGATAGCGTCTTGGTCTTTGAATCGCATGGGTTCGCAGTGTAGTTCAGGGGATCGTTCGTCCCCGCCATGAAAAAGGCCACCCCAGCGGGTGGCCCTCGTGAAACGGACGCCGCGGCGCCCGATTCGCTTGCAGATCAGTTGCGGGTCTGGTCGACCAGCTTGTTCTTCTTGATCCAGGGCATCATCGCGCGCAGCTTTTCGCCGACGACTTCGATCTGGTGCTCGGAGTTCAGGCGGCGGCGGCTGATCAGCGTCGGTGCGCCGCCGGCGTTCTCGAGCACGAAGCTCTTGGCGTATTCGCCGGTCTGGATGTCCTTGAGCACCTGCTTCATGACCTTCTTGGTCTCTTCGGTCACGATGCGCGGGCCCGTGACGTACTCGCCGTATTCGGCGTTGTTCGAGATCGAGTAGTTCATGTTGGCGATGCCGCCTTCATAGATCAGGTCGACGATCAGCTTGAGTTCGTGCAGGCATTCGAAGTACGCCATTTCGGGCGCGTAGCCGGCTTCCACCAGCGTTTCGAAACCGGCCTTGATCAGTTCGACCGTGCCGCCGCACAGGACCGCCTGCTCGCCGAACAGGTCGGTCTCGGTTTCTTCGCGGAAGTTGGTCTCGATGATGCCGGCCTTGCCGCCGCCGTTGGCGGTGGCATAGCTCAGCGCGAGGTCGCGCGCCTTGCCGGTCTTGTCCTGGTGCACGGCCACGAGGTGGGGCACGCCGCCACCCTGGGTGTAGGTGCTGCGCACGGTGTGGCCAGGGGCCTTGGGAGCGACCATCCACACGTCGAGGTCGGCGCGCGGCTGCACGAAGCCGTAGTGCACGTTGAAGCCGTGCGCGAAGACGAGCGAAGCGCCTTCCTTGATGTTGGGGGCCACGTCGTTCTTGTAGACGTTGGCGATCTGCTCGTCGGGCAGCAGGATCATGACCACGTCGGCGGCCTTCACGGCGTCGGCCACTTCGGCGACCTTGAGGCCGGCCTTCTCGACCTTGGGCCACGAGGCGCCGCCCTTGCGCAGGCCGACCACGACCTTGACGCCGCTGTCGTTCAGGTTCTGCGCGTGTGCGTGACCTTGCGAACCGTAACCGATGATTGCGACCGTCTTGCCCTTGATCAGGCTCAGATCCGCGTCCTTGTCGTAATAAACCTTCATGTCGATGCTCCTTCGTTGATTCGGGGGGTGGTGATTGCTGAAAAACTAGACGCGCAGGATGCGCTCGCCGCGGCCGATGCCGCTGGCACCGGTGCGCACTGTCTCGAGAATTGCGCTGCGCTCGATGGCCTCGAGAAACGCGTCGTTCTTTCCGTGGTCGCCGGTCAGTTCGATGGTGTAGCTCTTGTCCGTGACGTCGATGATGCGGCCGCGGAAGATCTCGGCCATGCGCATCATTTCTTCGCGCTCCTTGCCGACCGCGCGCACCTTCACCATCATGAGCTCGCGCTCGGTGTAGGCGCCTTCGGTCAGGTCGACGACCTTGACCACTTCGATCAGGCGGTTGAGGTGCTTGGTGATCTGCTCGATCACGTCGTCCGACCCGGCCGTGACGATGGTCATGCGCGAGAGGCTCGGATCCTCGGTCGGCGCGACGGTCAGCGATTCGATGTTGTAGCCGCGGGCCGAGAAAAGGCCCACCACGCGGGAAAGAGCACCGGGCTCGTTTTCCAGCAGCACTGCAATGATGTGTTTCATGTTTGCGTGACTCCTCTTTTCGCCGCCCTCCCCCGTGCACGGTAATGCGCGGGCTTGGCGGGCAATAGATTCGTCAGTGAAGAGTTAAGCGAATGCGCCGCGATCAGAGATCTTCGGCACCCAACAGCATCTCGGTGATGCCCATGCCGGCCTTCACCATCGGGAACACGTTCTCGGTGGGGTCGGTGCGGAAATCCATGAACACCGTGCGGTCCTTGAGCTTGCGTGCTTCGCGCAGCGCGGGCTCCACGTCCTGGGGACGCTCGATCAGCATGCCGACGTGGCCATAAGCCTCGGCGAGCTTCACGAAATTGGGCAGCGCATCCATGTAGCTGTGGCTGTAGCGGCCGGAGTATTCGATCTCCTGCCACTGGCGCACCATGCCCAGGTAACGGTTGTTGAGCGAGCAGATCTTGATCGGGGTGTTGTACTGCAGGCAGGTGGAGAGCTCCTGGATGCACATCTGCACCGAGCCCTCGCCCGTGATGGTGAACACTTCCGAATCGGGCTTGGCGAGCTTGATGCCCATGGCATAGGGGATGCCCACGCCCATGGTGCCCAGGCCGCCCGAGTTGATCCAGCGGCGCGGCTCGTCGAAACGGTAGTACTGCGCGGCCCACATCTGGTGCTGGCCGACGTCCGACGTGATGTACGCGTCGGCATCCTTGGTCATGTTCCAGAGGGTCTCGACGACGTACTGCGGCTTGATCACGTCCTTGTTGCCGCGGTCGTACTTGAGGCAGTCGCGCGAGCGCCAGGCTTCGATGGTCTTCCACCAATCGGCCAGCGCGCCGGCGTCGGGCTTGGTGGTGCTCTCGCGGATCATCGAGATCAGCTCGGTCAGCACGTCCTTCGCGTCGCCGACGATCGGAATGTCGACCTTCACGCGCTTGGAGATGCTCGACGGATCGATGTCGACGTGGATGATCTTGCGGTCGTTCAGCGCGAAATGCTTCGGGTTGCCGATGACGCGGTCGTCGAAGCGCGCGCCCACGGCCAGCAGCACGTCGCAATTCTGCATCGCGTTGTTGGCTTCGATGGTGCCGTGCATCCCGAGCATGCCCAGGAACTTGCGGTCGCTCGCCGGATAGGCGCCCAGGCCCATCAGCGTGTTGGTGACCGGGTAGCCCAGCATGTCGACCAGGGTGCGCAGCTCATTGCAGGCGTTGCCGAGCAGCACGCCGCCGCCGGTGTAGATGTAAGGGCGCTTGGCGTTCAGCAACAGTTGCAAGGCCTTGCGGATCTGCCCCCCATGGCCCTTGCGCACCGGGTTGTACGAACGCATCTCGACCTTGTCGGGATAGCCGGCGTACGGGGTCTTCTTGAAGGAGACGTCCTTGGGCACGTCCACCACCACGGGGCCCGGCCGGCCGCTGCGTGCGATGTGGAAGGCCTTTTTCATCGTCATGGCCAGATCCTTGGGATCCTTGACGAGGAAGTTGTGCTTCACGATGGGGCGCGTGATGCCGACGGTGTCGCATTCCTGGAACGCATCGAGGCCAATGGCCGCCGTGGGTACCTGGCCCGAGATGATCACCATCGGGATCGAGTCCATGTACGCGGTGGCGATGCCGGTGACCGCATTCGTCAGGCCGGGGCCCGAGGTGACCAGCGCCACGCCGACCTCGCCGGTGGCGCGTGCGTAGCCGTCGGCCGCGTGGACGGCGGCCTGCTCGTGGCGCACCAGCACGTGCTGGATGGTGTCCTGCTTGTAGAACGCGTCGTAGATGTAGAGAACCGCGCCGCCCGGATAACCCCAGATGTACTGGACGCCTTCGGCCTGCAGTGCCTTGACCAGCACTTCAGCGCCCATGAGCTCTTGCGTTTGATTGCCTGCGCCAGAAGACGCGGCTGCTGCGGAAGCGAGTTCCGCCTTTGAAATTTCCATGATCAACCTTTGGAGTTTTTTCGGGAACGAAAAACCTTGGGTGCCCCTTGCCAGCCCTTGTGGGGCCGCGCCAGGACTTGAGGCCAAAGCCATGAGCGGACTGATGTTCCGCCGGACCGTGACCCGTTTGCCTTTTGACTTGCAGCGCGGATTATGACATTGATGAGGGCGCCTCCAGACGGAACCCCTCGCAAAAGGGGCGCGGGGCATAATCCGCGGCAGAAAAACATAAGCGCTTCCCAGACATCCCACTTCCCACGCGGCGCCTCTGACGCCCCCTCTCGCTTGGCCACTGAACAAGAACTTTCCGACTTTCTGAAGAGCGTCGAACGGCGCGCTTTCAAGCGCTCGGTCTATCACGTGCGGGACGAGGAAGCCGCCCTGGACATCGTGCAGGACAGCATGATGAAGCTGGCGCAGCACTACGGCGACAAACCGCCGCAAGAGCTGCCGATGCTGTTCCAGCGCATCCTTTCCAATTGCACCCTGGACTGGTTCCGACGGCAGAAAACCCGCCGCGCCCTTTTCTCGAACCTCGGCGACTTCGAGGCTGCGGGCGACGAAGGCGATTTCGATCTCCTGGAGAACTTCGTCTCGCCAACCGACTCTAGGGAAACGGAGAGCGCGGAGGACACCACCCGACGCGCCCAGGTGTTCCATGAGATCGAAGAACAGATCGCGGCTTTGCCGGGACGTCAACGCGAGGCTTTCCTGATGCGTTACTGGGAAGAAATGGATGTGGCGGAGACGGCCGCTGCAATGGGCTGCTCCGAAGGCAGCGTCAAAACCCATTGTTCGCGGGCCGTGCACGCCCTGAGCAAGGCGCTCAAAGCCAAGGGAATTTCGCTATGAATACTAAGGTCTCAACCTCTTCTTTCGCCGTCGAAGACCAATTCGGCCGGCGTGTGGCTGCGCGGCTTTCCGCCGGCAGCCAGGAGCTGCCGCACGACATCGGCGAGCGGCTGCGCGTGGCACGGGCGCAAGCCGTGGCCATGCGCAAGCAAGCCCCGCAGTTGCGTTCGGCATCGGTGATCATGCAATCCGGTCATGTGGCCACCATGGGTGGCGGCTGGTGGACGCGCATCGGTTCCGTCGTGCCCCTGATCGCGCTCGTCGCGGGGCTGATCACCATCACCGTGATGCAGGACGAAGACCGTGCCAGCGAATTGGCCGAAGTCGATTCCGCCCTCCTGACCGGCGACCTGCCCCCCGCGGCCTACACCGACCCGGGGTTCGCCCAGTTCCTCAAGGCCGACAGCGCCTCCGACTGACAGCCGCCACACCGAATGCGACGCTCATCCGTTTCCCGCCCCGACGCGTCCCACCCGTTGCGCCCGCCAAAGTCGGGCGCAGTCTTTTGGGCGCTTGCCCTCGCCGTTGGGGCGTTCGGCCTGACGGTGGCCGACGCCCAGACGCGCGCCGTCTCGCCTGGCGATTCCGCCCACCCTGCGCCCACGGCGGCCTCGGGTTCTTCCGCCACAAAGGCCATCCCGGCAACCAAGCCCTACTGGAGCGAGCTCACCGCGGAGCAGCAGCAGGCACTGCAGCCGCTCGCATCGCACTGGCACGCCCTGAATGCCGCGCACAAGCGCAAATGGCTGGCGCTGTCACGCAACTATGCAGACATGTCGGCCGATGACCGGACCACGCTGCACAGCCGCATGATCGAATGGGCCGCCCTCAGCAACCAGCAGCGCGCCCAGGCACGGCTCAATTTCGCCGAGGTCAAGCGCGTTCCTGCCGACGAGCTCAAGGCCAAATGGGAGCAATACCAGGCCTTGAGCGAGGAAGAAAAGCGCCGGCTCGCGGAGCGCGCGCCCGCCAAGCCGCGTGGCGCAGCCATTCCGGTGCGCCCTGTTCCGGCTCAGAAACTCGTGACCGTGCCGGCCGTGACGGCCGCGGGGCAGCACACGCCGCGCATCATGCTGGCGCCGCCGCCGTCCGTGCCCGTCGGGCCCGCCGCGGCGCCTGCAGCCGCGGTCATGGTGGCTTCCCCGCCCGAGCGTGTGCCAGGCGCGGTGTCCGCACCGGCACCGTCCAACCCGTCCAACGTGGCGTCACAGCCGGTTCCCCCGGCCGAAGCCCAGGTGCTCGTGCCCTCCGCCCCGGCGCCCTCGCCTTCCTCTCCTGCAGGCCGCACTGCCGAGCAGCCTTCCCCTCCCTGATCCAAGGTTTCGATGGTCTTCAATTCTTCCGAAAATTCGGAATCGAATCTCTCTTCATCGTCCGCAGAACCTTCAAGCAGCGCTCCTCTTTCGATAGTGCCCGGCCTGTGGCGGCGAATGGCATGCTGGCTCTACGAGGGCATGCTGCTGTTCGCCGTGGTGTTCGTCGCGGGCTGGCTGTTCAGCACGCTCGGCCAAATGCGCGACGCCATGGACGCCCGCAGGCACCTGCTGCAGGCCTTCCTCTTTGTCGTTTTCGGCGTCTACTTCGTCTGGTTCTGGACCCGCGGCCAGACCTTGGCCATGAAGACCTGGAACATCCGCATCGTCGACCCGCACGGTCGCCCTGTCACCCAGCGCCGCGCGCTGGCGCGCTACCTGCTGAGCTGGATCTGGTTCCTGCCGCCGCTCGCCGCCATCGCACCCTTCAAACTGTCGGGAGGAGAATCGGCGGTGCTGATCTTCGGATGGGTGGCCGTCTGGGCATTGCTGGCCCGCTTTCACCCTGAGCGCCAGTTCTGGCACGATGCCTGGGCCGGTACGCGGCTCATCACCTCCAAGCCCATGAGCCGCCAATGAGTGCCCTGCCCAAGTTGCCAGACCCCGCCGTGAACCCGCAAAAGTCCCGCAAGGGCCTGGAGCGGGTGTGGCACGCCACGCTGATCTCGCTGCAAGGCCTTCGCGCGGGATGGAGCGAGCCGGCGTTCCGCCAGGAAGCCGTCATGTCGATCGTGATGATGCCGGCGGCGTTCTGGCTCGGCCGTGGCTGGGTCGAGGTGGCCCTGCTCGCCGGAAGCGCCGTGCTGGTGATGATCGTGGAACTGCTCAACACCGCCGTCGAAGCCGCCATCGACCGCATCGGGCCCGAGTGGCACGACCTCTCCAAGCGCGCCAAGGACATGGGCAGCGCCGCCGTATTGCTGTCGCTTGCGCTGTGCGGCGGCATCTGGCTGGCGGCTTTGTGGCAACGCTTCGCGTCATGAAGGCGCCTGCCGCCCAAGGCATGATGGCGGCATGAATCCTGAATTTTCGATCTGTGTGTATTGCGGCTCGCGCCCCGGCGAGCGGGCCGAGTTTTCGGATGCGGCGCAAGCCGTCGGCGAGTGGATCGGCGCGCACCGCGGGCAGTTGGTCTACGGCGGCGGCCGCACGGGGCTGATGGGCACCGTGGCCGAAGCCACCCGCAACGCCGGCGGACGCGTCGTCGGCATCATTCCCAAGGCCCTGGTCGACCGCGAGCTGGCCAATCCGCTGTGCGACGAACTCCACGTGGTCGACACCATGCACGAACGCAAGGCCATGATGGGCGAACGCGCCGACGCCTTCATCGCGCTGCCCGGCGGCATCGGCACCTTCGAGGAACTGTTCGAGATCTGGACCTGGCGCCAGCTTGGCTATCACGACAAGCCCACAGGCATCCTGAATACCGCCGGCTACTACGACGGCCTGCTCGGCTTCCTGGCCCATAGCGTGCGTGAAGGATTCATGGGCGAATGGCAGATGGGGCTGATCCGAGCCGGAACCGACCCCATCGAACTGCTCAGCGCCCTGCGCGCCGAAGTGCCGCTGCACCCCCGAGACGATCGACTGGCTGAAAACCTGTAGCGCCCGGCCGCGAAAACCAGTCGGTCAGACGGCGTTTTCGTTCTCCTCGCCGGTGCGGATGCGCACGATGCGCTCCACTTCGGTGACGAAGATCTTTCCGTCGCCGATCTTGCCGGTGCGCGCCGAATTGACGATCGCCTCGATGCAGCGTTCCACATCGCCCTCGTTGACGACCACTTCGACCTTCATCTTCGGCAGGAAGTCGACCACGTACTCGGCACCGCGATAGAGCTCCGTGTGGCCTTTCTGCCTGCCGAAGCCCTTCACTTCGGTCACCGTGAGGCCGGTTACGCCCACTTCGGCCAAGGCTTCGCGCACGTCCTCGAGCTTGAAGGGTTTGACGATGGCGGTGATCTGCTTCATGGTTTATGCGCTCCGGCGGTTTCGTTGAACTTGCTGCTGATAGGGTAACGCCAATCCTTGCCGAAAATGCAATGGGTGACCCGGATGCCCACGGACGCGCGGCGCCCGCCGTATTCATTGGTCTCGTCGATGCGCTCGTCGTGTTGCATGTTGCGTGCCAGGACGCCGTGCCGCGCCATTGCCGTGATGTCTTTGAGACCGGCCGAAGCGGCGGCGATGCCTTTCGCGGCATCATCGCAAGCTTCATCGAGCGCGGGGCGAAGACAAAAGTCCTCTGCCCCGCAGCCGGCACCCGCCACGAAAATGAATTGCGCCATGGCGAGCACGAGCGTCATACGGAAGGAAGAAAAAGGCTTGAACGATTATGTCATTCGGGTGGTCGCGTCGCTGTCGGATCTGAGCCCGAAAGCATGGAACGCGCTGCTCGCGGGCGAGGCGGAACCGTCGCCTTTCATGCGCCACGAGTACCTCGTTGCGCTGCACGAGAGCGGCAGCGCCTCGCCGGAGAGCGGATGGACGCCGCAGTACATCACCCTGTGGCGCGGCGGGGAGCTGCGGGCCGCCTGCCCTGCGTACATCAAGACCCACTCGTACGGTGAATACGTGTTCGACTGGGCCTGGGCGAATGCCTATGAACAGCACGGGCTTGCCTACTATCCCAAGGCCGTGGTGGCGGTTCCGTTCACGCCGGTGCCCGGTGCACGCCTCCTGGCGCGCGATGCGCAAAGCCGCACGCTGCTGGTGCAGGCATTGGTGGCCTGGTGCAAGCAGGAAGAGCTTTCATCGCTGCACCTGCTGTTCGGCGCGGATGCCGACATCGCCGCCTGCACCGAAGCGGGTTTGATGCTGCGCAATACGGTGCAGTTTCACTGGACCAACGCGGTGCGCGGGGATTCGGATCCAGCGATCGGCTACGCGGATTTCGACGCCTTCCTTGCCAGCCTGTCGCACGACAAGCGCAAGAAAATCCGCCAGGAGCGGCGCAAGGTGGCCGACGCCGGCGTGACTTTTCGCTGGTCGCGCGGCGCCTGCATCGCAGCGGCGGACTGGGACTTTTTCTACCGCTGCTACGCGCGCACCTACCGCGAGCATGGCAATCCGCCCTACCTCTCGCGCGACTTCTTCGGCCGCATGGCGGACACCATGCCCGAGGCCTGGCTGCTCTTCATCGCCGAACGCGAGGGAAAGCCGATTGCCGCGAGCCTGATCGCCCTTTCCACCCACGACGATGACGCGCTGGTCGCCTACGGCCGCTACTGGGGTGCCGTCGAACGCGTCGACTGCCTGCATTTCGAAGCCTGCTACTACCAGCCGCTGGCCTGGTGCATCGCGCACGGCGCCAGGCGCTTCGAAGGGGGCGCGCAGGGCGAGCACAAGATGGCCCGCGCCCTGATGCCGGTGAAGACCACGAGCGCCCATTGGCTCGCGCATCCGGCGTTCGCCGATGCCGTCGAGCGCTTTCTCGAACGCGAGGGCGAAGGCATCGAGAACTACATGGACCACCTGGGCGAACGCAGCCCGTTCAAGGCCGGTTGAGGCCCCGCGGATGGCGGTCGCCCCCCAATCCGGGGCTGCTATAAACGCGCCCAAGATCCAACAAAAGAAAGAAGTCGATGCCATTCGTCGGACTGGGGCTGCACATCCTCGTTGCGCTGTTTTTCGCGGTGCACGCGATGCGCCATGGCAAGCAGATGTACTGGCTCATCATTCTTTTCAGCTTCCCACTGCTGGGCAGCATCGTGTACTTCGTGATCGAGTACCTGCCCGCCTCACGCATGCAGCGCACCGCCGGAAAAGTGGCGAGCGCCGCCATCGGCTTCATCGATCCCGAGCGCGAATACCGCGCGGCCACCGAGGCCTACGACCTCGCACCCACGGCCCAGAACAAGCTGCGCCTTGCGAAAGCCGCACTGGACAAAGGGCAGGCGGCCGACGCGGTAGGGCACTATCGGGACGCGCTGACAGGTCCGCTCGCATCCGATCCTGAATTGCAGTTTGGCCTGGCCAGCGCCCTGCTGGCGGCCGGCGGCTCGGCCTCGGGCCGCGAGGCGCTGCAAGCGCTCCAGGCCCTGCGTGCCGGACGCGACGACTACCGCCGGGACGAGGTGGCCGTGCTCACCGCCCGCGCCTTGGCCGTTGATGGACGCCAAGAGGAGGCACGCGAGGCCTTCGAGGCCGCGCTGAGCCAGTACAACACGGTCGAGGCCCGTGCCCGCTACATCGCCTGGCTGGCCCAGCAAGGCGACACCACCGGCGCGCAGCGCCAGTGGAGCGAGCTCCAGCAGGCCGCGCGCCACTGGAACTCGCATGCACGCTCGGTCAATCGCGAATGGCTGCGGCTCGCGGGAGACGCGGTACAGGGCTGAGGCGCCGCTGCAGGGCGCCCGCCCCCGCCGAACGGAACTGCGCTTTTTACTTCTTGTAGGCAGCGATGCCGTCGATGACTTCCTTCTTGGCGGCATCGATGCCTTCCCAGCCCAGCACCTTGACCCACTTGCCCGCTTCCAGGTCCTTGTAGTGCTCGAAGAAGTGGCTGATCGCCTTCAGGCGCATCGGGTTCACGTCGTCGACCGACTTCCAGTGGCTGTAGATCGGCAGCACCTTGTCGGTGGGCACGGCCAGCACCTTGCCGTCCACGCCGGCTTCGTCTTCCATCATCAGGATGCCGAGCGGGCGGCATGGCACGACGACGCCGGGCAGCAACGGGTACGGCGCGATCACCAGCACGTCGACCGGGTCGCCGTCGCCCGACAGCGTCTGCGGCACGTAACCGTAGTTGGCCGGGTAGTACATCGCGGTCGTCATGAAGCGGTCCACGAAGATCGCGCCCGATTCCTTGTCGACTTCGTACTTGATCGGGTCGGCATTCATCGGGATTTCGATCACGACATTGAAGGCGTCGGGGATGTTCTTGCCGGGGGAGACTTTGTCGAAGGACATGACGTTTTCGGGTAGTTGAAAAGTATGAGGGGAGATGGGGACAAACCCGGAGTTTACTTTCCGGGCCATGGCGCGGTCGCACACGCCCGCGTTTTTGCCTGTAAATTGCAACCGTTGGCCAATCGGCTCGCCACTTCGGTGCAGCGAGCTTCGAGGAAGCAACGCGACGGAAAACCTGGGTCCCGTACGCGTTGCGCGCAGGATCCATGCTGTCCGTCTCCACAAGTCACAACGAACGAATGGAGAAGCTAAGCATGATCGGCAACACCCCCCTGATACTCGCCATCGTCTGCGGCCTCGTGGCTGTCGGCTACGGTTTCTGGGCGCGAAGTTGGATTCTCGCCAAGGACCCCGGCAACGCGCGGATGCAGGAAATCGCGGCGGCCATCCAGGCCGGCGCATCGGCCTACCTTGCCAAGCAGTACACCACCATCGCGGTGGTCGGCGTGGTACTGGCCATCCTCATCGGCATCTTCCTGGACGCGACCACGGCCGTCGGCTTCGTGGTGGGCGCCGTGCTCTCGGGCGCCTGCGGCTTCATCGGCATGAACGTGTCGGTGCGGGCCAACGTGCGCACCGCACAGGCCGCCACCCAAGGCATCGGCCCGGCGCTCGATGTCGCGTTCCGCGGCGGCGCCATCACCGGCATGCTGGTCGTGGGCCTCGGGCTCCTGGGTGTCTCGGTCTTCTACTGGTTCCTCGCGGGCAACGGCAACCTGACGCCGGACCGCAGCCTCTCGGCCATCCTCAACCCGCTGATCGGTTTTGCCTTCGGCTCCTCGCTGATCTCGATCTTTGCGCGGCTGGGCGGCGGCATCTTCACCAAGGGTGCCGACGTGGGCGCCGACCTGGTGGGCAAGGTCGAAGCCGGCATTCCCGAAGACGACCCGCGCAACCCCGCCGTCATCGCGGACAACGTGGGCGACAACGTCGGTGATTGCGCCGGCATGGCGGCCGACCTGTTCGAGACCTATGCAGTCACGCTCATCGCCACCATGGTGCTGGGCGCGCTGATGGTCACGGCGGCACCGGTGAACGCGGTGCTCTATCCGCTGGCGCTCGGCGGCGTGTCCATCATCGCCTCGATCATCGGCTGCTTCTTCGTCAAGGCCTCCCCCGGCATGACCAACGTGATGCCGGCGCTCTACAAGGGCCTGGCGGTGGCGGGCATCCTGTCGCTGATCGCCTTCTGGTTCGTCACGGCCTGGCTCATCCCCGACAACGCCATTGCCCCGAGCGGCAGCCAGCTCAAGCTGTTCGGCGCGTGCTTCGTGGGCCTGGCGCTCACGGCGGCCCTGGTGTGGATCACCGAGTACTACACGGGCACGCAGTACAAGCCGGTGCAGCACATCGCACAGGCATCGACCACGGGCCACGGCACCAACATCATCGCGGGCCTCGGCGTCTCGATGCGCTCCACGGCATGGCCGGTGATCTTCGTCTGCGTCGCGATCATGGCCTCGTACATGCTCGCGGGCCTGTTCGGCATCGCGGTGGCCGCGACGGCCATGCTCAGCATGGCGGGCATCGTGGTGGCGCTCGACGCCTACGGTCCCATCACCGACAACGCCGGCGGCATCGCCGAGATGAGCGAGATGCCCGCCAGCGTGCGCGACATCACCGACCCGCTCGACGCGGTCGGCAACACCACCAAGGCTGTGACCAAGGGCTATGCCATCGGGTCGGCGGGCCTCGCCTCGCTGGTGCTCTTTGCCGACTACACCCACAAGCTGGAAAGCTTCGGGCTGAACATCAGCTTCAACCTGAGCGACCCGATGGTGATCGTCGGCCTCTTCATCGGCGGGCTGATCCCCTACCTGTTCGGTGCCATGGCCATGGAAGCCGTGGGCCGCGCGGCGGGTGCGGTGGTCGAGGAAGTGCGCAGGCAGTTCCGCGAGATCCCCGGCATCATGGAAGGCACCGGCAAGCCGGAATACGGCAAGGCCGTGAGCATGCTGACGGGCGCGGCCATCAAGGAAATGATGATCCCCTCGCTGCTCCCGGTGGTGGTGCCGATCCTGGTCGGCCTGCTGCTCGGGCCCAAGGCGCTGGGAGGCCTGTTGATGGGCACCATCGTCACCGGCCTGTTCGTTGCCATTTCGATGTGCACGGGCGGCGGCGCCTGGGACAACGCCAAGAAGTACATCGAGGACGGGCACCACGGCGGCAAGGGCTCCGAGGCGCACAAGGCGGCTGTCACGGGCGACACGGTGGGCGACCCCTACAAGGACACGGCAGGTCCGGCGGTGAACCCGCTCATCAAGATCATCAACATCGTGGCGCTCCTGATCGTGCCGCTGGTGGTCAAGTTCCATGGCGGGGATGCGGCGGCGGCCATGCCGCACAAGGTCGAGACGCCGGCGGCGGTGACAGCGCCGGCGGCTTCGTCCCCGCCAGCGGCGGCGCCCGTGGCACCGGCCGCCCCGGCTGCGTCAGGCACCGTGAAGTGAAGGCCGCGCCCTGATGCCCTCTACCCAAAGGCTCGAAGCCTTCATTGCCGCCGTGGAAAGCGGCGCGCATGCCCAGGCCATCGAGAACTACTACACCGAGGACGCGACCATGCGCGAGAACCAGGCCGAGCCGCGGCGCGGCCGCGGCACGCTGGTTGCCCAGGAGCAGGCGGTGCTCGAGCGCACCGAATCCGTCGCGTCCACCTGCGTGCGCCCGGTGTTCGTGAACGGCGACCACGTGGTGATCCGCTGGGTGTTCGACTTTCGCTTCAAGGGCGGCAAGACGATGCGCATGGAAGAGCTCGCCTGGCAGCGCTGGGAAGGCGACCGCATTGCGCAGGAAGAGTTCTTCTACGACCCTGCGCAACGCAAGCCGGCCTGAGGCAGAAACGCCCTACCCGAGGCTTTCGGCCGCCACCGCGCGCACCAGCCGGACGGCCGGCGGCCACAGCTGTCGCGATGCCGCCGACCACCGTCATGGCCATTTCGCCGGTCAGGTGTGCGGCGGGACCCGGGGAAGTGCCGTTGCTGTTGATGGCCGCCTGGATCCGGGCATCGGTACGATTGTGTACCAATGTGAACTTACCAGGCTTTTTTCATGACCGATCTCGTGGTGCGCCGGCTTCTGATCGACCTGCAGACGCCATTCGAGCGCAATTGGTGCGGGGGCGATGCATTCGCCACGGCCTTCTTCAATGCGCTGTCGATGAGCTTTCCGTTCGGCGAGCAGTTCTTCATCGACGCCGTGAGGGATGTCGTGGCGACGCTGTCCGCAGAAGACCAGGACAAATTCCGCGCCGACGTGCGCGGCTTCATCGGCCAGGAAGCCACGCATCGCCGCATCCATGCGTTGTTCAACGCGCACCTGGAGAGCCAGGGTTTGGTCGATGGCTGGTCGCCCCGGGCCGCCAGCCGCATGCAGCTCATGGAGGGCGCCGATCCTCGCCACGCACTCGCAGTGACGGCGGCCACGGAGCATTTCACCGCCATGTTCGCCGAATGGCTGCTGGCCCATCCCGAAGTGCTCGAAGGGGCGGAATCGCGCCTCGCGACCATGTGGCTTTGGCACAGCGCGGAAGAACTGGAACACAAGGCCGTCGCCTTCGATCTCTACAAGGCGGCCGGTGGTTCGGACCCGTGGCGCAATCGATGGTTTCGCCGCGTGACGCTCATGTTCCTCGGGGACCTGGCGCGCCAGACCGTCGCCAACCTGCGCCATGAAGGGCAGTTGTGGAAATGGGCGACGTGGAAGAGCGCCGGGCGCATCCTGATGGGCAAAGGTGGCCTGCTTCGAGGCAACTGGGGCGCCTGGCGCAGCTACTTCCGCGCAGACTTTCATCCGGCGCATCAGGACAGCAGCCTTTCGGCGCGCTGGCTCGAAGACAATCGCGCGCAGTACACGCCGGTGGGCGCTGCAGCGGCCGAGGCGGCTGCAGACTTTCAGTAGAAGGCGCGGCTCAGTGGGCGGGTGCGCCAGCGCCCTGCTGGGGGCGCAGCGTCAGTTCGTGCAGGGTGTCGAAGTCCGACGGCGTATCGGGCACGCGCATGACCGGTTCCTCTTCGGTCAGCGAAGCGACCCAGAGGCCCGCAGGCGAATCGGCCGGCTCATCGTTGGCGAAGGTGCCGTCGCGGATGTAGAGGGTTTCGCCCTCCGCCCGCTCCGCATGCAGTTCGACGAGGCGCGCGATCGAGAAGTTGTAGGTCACGAGCTTCTCGCGCGTGCTGCTGTCCTTGCCGCCGCAATTGAACGAGCCTTCGGAGGAGATCACGATACAGGAGCCTTCGACGCCCGTGTCGACATGGCTCCCCGTGCGCCAGACGGCATTCGGAAGCCGCACGCGGACCTTGTCGATCACCAGGTCGCGCAGCCGGTTGAGGGTCCCGAGAGGTGGGACCAACGAGCGCAACTGCCGCAGCCGTTCCGCAAAGGTGTCGTCCATGAGGAAATCGACGTGGTGGGTTGCGCTGCCGGAAGAGCGCTTGACAACCTGCATCACGACATGGCGCGGCTTACTCATTGCAAGTCCTTCCGCAGATCGTCCGGCGCTGGACGGTGCCTGTATACAAAATCATTTGTCGTCGACTACAAATTAGAACTTTTTATTGACGCAATTCATGCATCATTTGTTTCTAACTGTATATCTATTCCAGACATTGTGGAAAGAAAATCTGCAATACCGGTACGGGATATGTCGCAAAAGCGACGCCCCGGCAGACGTCGGTAGATTCCGGCTTATTCCAGCGATTCGTCCAGTGCCTTGCACGACGGCGCGCACACCGTTTGAGACTTGCCGAGCACCTGGCGGGTACGCAGCTGCGAGCGCACGCGGTGCTTTCCGCACATAAAGCAGGACATGGTGGCACCGCTGAACGACGCCGAGGCGCGAAACGGCGAACCGGGGGTTTTCGATTTGTAACGCAGGCCGTCGGCCACCACGGCGGTCTTGACCTCAGCTTTCGCCATCGGCTTTATCCTTTTTGGGTTCGGTATTGCGCATTGCGCGTTCAATGGCTTTCCTGGCGCTGACTTCGGCGGCAAGTGCCGCATCGAGCGCCGATCGGCACAGGCCAGCATGTTGATAGTTCAGATTTTCGTACACCTCGGCAGCTGCCGGGTACGCATCGAGCAGTTTGCCCAGATCGGCGCCGGGCTCGACATCGCTGAATTCGTGCACCAGGTGCTCGACCACCGAACGGTATTGCTCGGCGCTGACGGGAACGGCACTGTGCTCGAGCCGTTCCAGCAACTGGGCCAGCACATGGGTCACTGACAGGTCGGTCTTGGGAGACGGTTGGTCGGTCGTGTTCATGGTTTGCATCTGGGGGCAGCATACGCCTATGCAAGTGGCTGCTCCGGCGCGGGGGCTGTCTCGCGGGCCGCACGCATGCGCTGGAGCAGGCTGTGGAGCATCTCGGTCGACAACCCATGGATGACCAGCCGGTGGCCGGCGCGCAAGGTCGACAGCGGCACCAGCGGATGCTTGTTGTTCACCAGGATCAGGTGCTCGGGGGCGCCCAGCAACGTGGCCGCGTAGATCCCGATGGTTTCGTCGAGTTGCAGCGAATTGGCGGCCCGCCAGAAATCGTTGTCCGTCAGCATCAGCTGGTACATGGGCGTGAAAAGCTCGATGGCGCTCTGCAGGTCCAGAAAATTGAGCCTGCCTCGCGGCATGTCCGAAAGGCGCAATCCTGGGTCCTTGATCATCGAAAAGTCGACATCCGGCGCCTTGCCGAGCACCAGGCCCTGGTTGCGCAACGCCTGGTTCAGGCGGATCACGAAGTTGAACAGGTTCAGGTCGTGCTTCAGGAACATGTCGTCCTTCAGGGCATCGATGTCGGCCGGTTCCAGCGGCGACGTGCCGACCGGCGCGGGCGAATTGCGGCCGATGAAAGCCAGCACCTGCGAGCCGAGGTGAAAGTGGCGCAGGATGAGCCAGTTGGCTTCGGGCGACACGAAGCGCTTCAGCCCCCAGGCCAGCAGGCGGTGCAGCAGCTTCGAATGCGACCAGTTGCGCGGCACGAAAACCTTCACCACCTGGATCAGGATGATCGTCAGCCGCGCCACAGGCCGCAGGAACGGCAACAGGTATTGCCGCGAGCCCGAACTCGAATCAGCCAGCCATGCCGCCTTGACCTCGTCCGGCAGCGGGGTGCTCTGGTCGAGATAGAGCGCAAGCCAGGGACTGGGGTCGCGCTCGTCGTGCGCCCGAGCAAGAAAATCAGGCATTCGACTCATGTGGCGTGCGCTCCGTGATGTGCTGAAACTGCATCAGGTACAGCGCCGCCGCATGGCGCGCGGTATCGATGATCTGGCGGGCCGCCCTGCCCCGTCCGCCGTCCCTGCCTTCTTCCACTGCCATCACCATCTCGACCGCTGCGAGCCAGCGGTTCAGGTGGTGCTCGTCGTTGTGGCCGTGGTATTCGAGAAAGCGGAACGCATCGGGCGGCAGCTTCAGGCCCGCCTTGATGAGCGGCAGCAGCGCGGGCACGATGCGCTGGCCGGTTCCTTCGATGATGTAGATGGCGCCCAGCAAGCCGATGGGGTCGCGGGTCGCGGCCAGCCCGTGCAGGTAGGCATTGAGCGCCTCGCCGCCGGGGTTGCGGCGCAGGTCGTCGATGCGGGCCACGGTGCCGCCGGCTTTCTTGTAGTCGCTGAAGAGAATGTTGAAGTCTTCCTGCTCTTCGCCCGCATGCACGTCGATCAGCGCCGCGAGCGCCTTGTACGGCCCCGTCAGCGAAGCCGCGCCTTCGCGCATCCAGCGGCTGCCCTCGCGCACCTGCGGAATCCATTGTTCCATCCAGTTCAGGTAGTCGGGCAAGGCGAAGCGGCGTTCGCGGATCTGGCGGATCAGGGGGGTGCGCCAGGCGCGGGAGCGGTAGTCGTGCCAGATGCCGGCCAGTTCGGTCAGCAGCGCGCCCAGGCCTTCCGGCGCGGCGGCCGGGTCGTGCGGCGGCGCGATGACGCCGACATCGTCCGGCGCCGGTTCGGTGGCCATGCGCGGAGCGGCCACCGGCTGGGCCGGTGCGCCGGCCGCCTCGACCTCCAGCAGCATGTAGGCGGCCATGAAGCGCCCGGATTCAGGCACATAGCAGAAGATCTGCTCGCCGGGCTCGAGGGCCTTGGTGTGCAGGAATTCCGCCAGCATGACCAGGATCGACGCCGCGCCGGTGTTGCCGCGCCAAGCCAGGTTGCTCCACCAGCGCTCCCGCGGAATCGCAAGGTCGGCCTTGGCCATCAGGTCCTCGACCACCGGAATGAATTTTTCGGAGGAGTAGTGGCACAGGAAATGGTCCACCCGCTTCGGATCGACCCAGCCGCCTTGCACCAGCGTCGCGTACTCATGGATGCCGATGTCGAACAGGTGCGGCAGCAGGCGGATGTCCTGCCGCAGCGACAAGGCGCCGGCGGCTTCCGCCTCGGCCCATGAGCCGAAATCGAGGTGGCCGCGGGCGCGGTCCTCGGTCAGGCCCAGTTGCATGCACACGGGGTAGTCGCCCGAGAACGCGCGCTGGTGCACCCATTTCAATCGCAGCCGCAGCCCCGGATTGCCCGCCAGCCCGGGCATGCCGTCGGACAGCAGCAGCGCTCCGGCGCCGTCGGAAAGCATCCAGCGCAGGAAGTGCGAATCGAAGTCGGTTTCGTAGCCTCGCGCAGCGAAGCGCGAGCGCTTGAAGAGGCGCGAAGGCATCTCGCTCGCCACCGCCAGCGCGCTGCGATGCGCCCCCAGCTCGATGCCTTGCGCGGCCGACTGGATGGCCGACACACCCGCGGCGCAGATGCCGTGCACCGACAGCGTTTCCATCGGCGCCGCCGCCAGTTCGCCCTGGATCATGTTGGCGAACCCCGGCATCAGCGTGTCGCCTCCCGAAGACCCGCTGGCCAGCAGCGAGACCCGCGACAACTCGGCCCCGCCGCGCTGCAGGCAGTCGCGGATCGCGCCCGCCGCCATCTGCGCATTGGTGTGGCGCGTGACGCCCTCCTCGTCGATCGCATAGTGCCGCGTGAGAATGCCGTTCTCGGCCAGGATGCGCCGCTTGATGCGCTCCGACATGCGGTTGAGCGGCGCAACGTAGGTATCCATCCGCTCGTTGGGAATGGGTTCGCCCGGCATGAAATAGCCGGCGCTCTCGAGGTAGACGCGTTGAAATGGGACGGGCATGGTTCAGTGAGTTGAAGACTCGGGCGGCACGGATGGCATCAGCGGGCGGCTGCGAAAACGCGGCCACAGCGCGCCCAGCACGAAGACGCGAACCATGTAGGGCACGAGGCCCTGCTCGTTGAGCACGGGATCGACCCGTGCGCGATAGCGCGTACGGTGCAATTGCGTGAGCTCGGACCAATGGACATGCGGATTCTCGTGATGGGCGGTGTGCAGGCCGATGTTGAACAGCAATGGGTTCACCAGCCCCTCGAAATTGCGCGCGTAGTTCAGGCAGCTACCGGCGGTATCGCGCGGCGCCTCCGCCTTGGCATCCCACCCGGGCCGGCGCCCGTCGGCGTGCGCATGCTGCAGGTAGTTGGTCGCCAGCAGCCAATGCAATCCATGCAGCTGGGGCACGATGACGAACAGCAGGGCCTTGCGCCAATCGAGCAGCAACAGTGCGCCCCAGCTGCCGAGCCACAGCGCGTACTGCGCCATGCAATAGCGCCAGGGCCCGGGCTGGTGCCTGCGAAGCCGCCCCAGCCAGCCGAGGAACACCGGCACCAGCACCCACACCGCCTGGAACGGATGCAGCAGGTAGCCGCGCATGTCATTGGTGTCGCCGCCGAAACGGTAGGTGCGCGCCACATCGCGTGGCCCATGCCGGTGGCGATGATGATTGGCCACGTGCGCCGGCCAGAAAACAAAGGTGGGATGTCCCTGCAGCAGCGTGATCCAGAAGTCGGTGAACCGGTTCATGCGCCGCCCGCGCCACATGCGCAGGTGCACGTGGTTGTGATGGATCACGCCCACGCCCAGCGTCAGGAACAGCATCGGCCCGTAGAGCAGCGCATCGAAGCCATGCATCCATTGGCACGCCGCCAACACCGGCAGCGCCACAAGGTAGGCAAGGCTCTGCCAGTCGCGCCAATGGCGCAGCCGCGGCGGACGGTGCGCCGCCTCAGGCCGGCGTGCCATGCTGCCGTTCGCGCTGTTGCCTGGTGCGGAAGGCCGCGAACTGGGGCTCGGCCGCATCGGCGGCAATGCGCGTGCCGAACAACCGGTCCATGAAAGTGAACTGGAACCCGTAGTTGCCGCCGTGGCACGCATGGTGCAAATGGTGGCGGCGGCTGGCGGCGAACCAATGGCTGTAGGAGACGCGGGGGAAGTAATCGTAGTTGGAGTGGCCGATGCTGTTGAAGAACAGGCTGAACAGCGGCACCGAAGCGAGCGACCAAAAGCTGAAATCGTGCAGCAGCATCGGCAGCAGGATCACGTTGCCGAGCATCACCGCCTCGATCGGATGGAAGCTGTAGGTGGCCCAGGGCGTGGTCACGACCGAGCGGTGGTGCGGCCCGTGAAAACGCCGCAGCCACCGCGTGTGCAGCAAGCGATGGTTGAGCCAGAAGTGAACATCGTTCCAGACCGCGAGCACCAGCACTTCGGCAACGATCTGGCGCCAGCCTGCATCGCCGTCCAGCCGCGCCCAGCCCAATTGAAGCAGGCCCCATGGAAAGACCATGCCGAGCCCGAAGACGAGCACAGAAACACCCGACTGCGCCAGTTCGCGCCGCAGTTGCCCCGGTTGCAACGGCCTAGGGTCCAGCGTGCGGCCGATGTCCAGCGCCGGCAGCAGCCGCTTCGTGAGCAGCCAGTTGAGCGCGCCGAAGCCCAGGTAGATACCGCCGAAAAAAGCCAGTCCCCACAGCATCACCTGGAGAACGGACAACGAAGCAAAGGTTTGCGCCATCCCCCGAGGCTACAGCAGCATTTCGGGAACCAGCGGCGCGATGATCATGTTGTGAAGCCGCTGGAAAAACGTTGATTCGGGTTCCGAGGTCAAGATGATTTCCTTCTCGCCATCGGTCGTGAGCCACTGCAGCGTGCCCGTGTCCTTGGCGATGCGCAGGCGGTAGGAATTCTGCAGCTTGCTGATGTTGATGACCCGCAGCATCTCGCGCGCGAGCTGCGGGCTGTCGACCACCAGCCCCATCTCGGTGTTCTGGCTCGCCGAGCGCGGGTCGAGGTTCATCGAGCCGATGAAGATGCGCGTCTTGTCGATGGCCGCGGTCTTGGAGTGCAGCCGCCCGAGCGACTTGCCGAACATGCCGAAGCGCTCGCCCGCGGTGGTGCGCTGCGGGCTCAGCTCGTACAGGTCGGCGCCGCCCCTGAGCAGCCGCTCCCGATAGCGCGCATAGCCCGTGTGCACCAGCGGCTCGTCGTTGGCCGCCAGCGAATTGGTCAGCAGCGTGAGCTTCACCTTGCGCTTGGCCAGGTCTTCGAACGCCGCCATGCCGCGCTCGCCCGGCACCAGGTAGGGAGAGGTCAGGTCGACCTCGACCTTGGCTTCCATCAGCAGCGTCCAGACCTTCATCGTCACGCTGGTGGCGATGGCCTCGTCCTCGGTCATCGTGGTCGGCTTGGTGGGTGGATCGGCAATGGCGCGGGCCTCGCCCCACAACAGCCCGAGGCGGCCTTCATCCAGTTCTTCGGCAATCGGTCCGTAGCCCAGGATGTCGGAGGGCGGCAGCACGATCTTCGGCGGCGCGGCCGCCATGCCGATCCAGCTGTCGAAGTCGGCGGCCGTGGGCGTACGGCCGCCTTCGCCGCGAACGATGTCGGCCACCGGCCAGACCTGTTCGCTGTTCCAGTAGGCATCGAAGATCGACTCGAGCTGCGGCAGCACCTTGCCCACCACGAGCGCGTCCATGTCGATGAAGTTCTGTGCCTCGCTGAGCACGAAATATTCATCGGCGATGTTGCGCCCGCCGACCACGGCCATCGCCCCGTCGGCGACGAAGAGCTTGTTGTGCATCCGGTGATTGAGCCGGCCGATCTCGTGCGGCGACGCCGCGAAGCGCGACAGGAAGCCGCTGCGACCGCAACAGAACGGATTGAACAGGCGCACCTCGACATTGGGCGCCTGCGAAAGCGCCAGCAGCAGTTGCTGGCTCTTGACGGTGTAGAGGTCGTCCACCAAGAGCCGCACCTTCACCCCGCGCGCGCCGGCCTCGCGCAGCGCACGCATCAGGAGCCGACCCGTGGCGTCGTTCTCGAACTGGTAGTACTGGACCACCAGCGAGCGCTGCGCGCGTTCGGCGAGTTGCACCCGCGCGTCCAGCGAATACACGCCGAGCGGCATCAGCCGGAAGCCGGAGTGCTCGCCCGGCGGCGTCGAGGCGAGAGCGATCTTCGCCAGCGTAGTGGATGGATCGACCGCAGCCGCGTTGACTGCCGCCCGCTCGCGCGCCGGCGGCAGCGAACCGCAGGCGGCCAGTGCCGCAAGCATGGCGACGGCAAGGCAGGTTCGCAGAATTTGAGTCCAGGCGTTCATGATGGTCGGTGCTCGTGGCCCCTTCGGTTTTTTCGATCCCTGCCATGGATACGCTCTCCGGCGCACGCCGGTTTCGTTTGCAGCCGCCTAGAATTCGTTCCACACCCGTCTGGAGTTACACCATGGCAAGACCGATCCTCTCACGCATCGCACTGATGTCGGTCGCTGCCGGGCTGGCGCTCCCTGCCTGGGCCGCCCTGGACATCGGCGACCCGGTCCCCAAATTCACCGCCAACGCCGCGCTGGGTGGCAAGACCTTCCGCTATTCGCTGGCCGATGCACTGGCCAAGGGCCCGGTGGTGTTGTACTTCTTTCCGGCAGCCGATTCCAGCGACTGCTCGATCGAGGCCCATGCGTTTGCCGAGGCTGTCGACCAGTTCGCCGCGCTCGGCGCGACCGTCATCGGCGTGTCGGCCGACGACATCGGCACCCTCTCCAAGTTTTCGGTCAAGTCGTGCCAGAGCCGTTTCCCCGTCGCCTCCGACGAATCCAAGGCCGTAATCAACGGTTTCGACGCGCTGATGCAAACCCGGCCCGACTTCGCCAACCGCCTGTCCTACGTGATCTCGCCGGATGGCAAGGTGGCGTACTACTACCAGAACCTGAATCCGGACAAGCATGTGGAGCGCACGCTGAATGCGGTGCGGGCACTGCCCCGGCCGGCTTCGGCCAGGTAAGGTTGCGCCGGCGGGTTTATCGGGCTTCGCGCAAAATCCTGTCCCATGCAACTCAACTTCATCGCCAACGCCGACGTCCCCTCTTCCTCCGGCCGCACCCTGCAGGTGCTCGACCCCTCGGACGGCCAGCCTTTCGAAGAGATCCAGCGCAGCAATGCCGCCGACATCGATTCGGCCGTGCGTGCGGCGCGCGATTGCTTCGAAGGCGTCTGGCACAAGGTGAGCGCGGCGGACCGGGGCCGGCTGCTCTACAGGCTCTCCCAGAAGGTTGCCGAGCACGCCGATGAACTGGCGCTGATCGAACAGCGCGATTGCGGCAAGCCGGTGAAGCAGGCGCGCGCCGACGCCCTGGCGCTGGTGCGCTATTTCGAGTTCTATGCCGGCGCCTGCGACAAGCTGCACGGCGAGACCATTCCCTACCAGGACGGCTACAGCGTATTCACCTGGCGCGAGCCGCACGGGGTCACGGGACACATCATTCCCTGGAACTACCCGATGCAGATCTTCGGGCGCAGCGTGGGCGGTGCCCTGGCGGCCGGCAACGTGTGCGTGGTGAAGCCGGCCGAAGACGCCTGCCTTTCGTTGATCCGGGTCGCCCAGCTGGCGGCCGAAGTGGGTTTTCCGGCCGGCGCGCTCAACATCGTGACGGGCTACGGCCACGAGGTGGGCGACGCGCTCGCCCGCCACGAAGGCATCGACCACATCAGCTTCACGGGCAGTCCCAAAATCGGCACGCTGATCCAGCAGGTGGCGGCCGAGCGGCACTGCCCCGTCACGCTCGAGCTCGGCGGCAAGAGCCCGCAGATCATCTTTGCCGACGCCGACCTGGACGCCGCCGTTCCGGTGATCATCAACGCCATCGTGCAGAACGCCGGCCAGACCTGCTCGGCCGGCTCGCGCGTGCTGATCCAGCGCGGCATCTACGAGCCGCTGCTGGAGCGTCTCGGCCATGCCTTCACGGCCCTGCGCGTCGGGCCCGCGGCCATGGACCTGGACGTCGGACCGCTGATCCGCCAGACGCAGCAGCAGCGCGTGTGGGACTTCCTGAGCGACGCCCAGGTGGCTGGCATCCCGATGGTGGCCCATGGCGTCGTGGTCGACGAAGCGCCCGAAACCGGCTTCTACCAGGCGCCCACCCTGCTGCGCGACGTGCCGGTGGACCACCGCCTGGCGCAGGAAGAAGTGTTCGGCCCGGTGCTTGCGGCAATGCAGTTTGCCGACGAAGACGAAGCCGTGGCGCTCGCCAATGCCACGCAGTTCGGCCTCGTCGCGGGCGTGTGGACAGCCGACGGCGCGCGCCAATTCCGCATGGCCAAGCGCGTGCGCAGCGGCCAGGTCTTCATCAACAACTACGGCGCCGGTGGCGGCGGTGGAACTGCCGTTCGGCGGCGTCAAGTCGTCCGGCTACGGGCGCGAAAAAGGCTTCGAGGCGCTGTACGGCTTCACGACACTCAAGACAGTCGCGATCAAGCACGGCTGACGCCGTATCGCGGGGCGTTGGCCGAGGCCGATACACTGCCCCGCAGCACTTATCCAGGAGACACAAACCGTGCGCGTCAAGGACAAATCCATCATCGTGACCGGTGCCGGCGGCGGCATCGGCGAAGGCATTGCCAAGCGGCTCGCGGCCGAGGGCGCCCAGGTGCTCGTGAACGACATCAACCCCGCGGCGGGACAACAGGTGGTGGAAGCGATCCTGCGCGATGGCGGCCGGGCCTCTTTCTTCGCGGCCGACGTGACGAAGTCTGCCGAGGTCAAGGCACTGGTCGAAGCCGCGGTCGAGCGACACGGCAAGCTCGATGCCATGGTCAACAACGCCGGCTGGACGCACCGAAACCGCCCCGCGCTCGAGGTCGGCGAAGACGAGTTCGACAAGTGCTACGCCGTCAATGTGAAGAGCATCTATCTTTCCACCGTGCACGCCGTGCCGGCGTTCCGTGCCAACGGCGGCGGCTCGTTCATCAACATCGCCTCGACCGCGGGCGTGCGCCCGCGTCCCGGTCTCACCTGGTACAACGGCTCCAAGGGCGCCGTCATCACCACCAGCAAGTCGCTGGCCGCCGAACTCGGACCCGACAACATCCGCGTCAACTGCATCAACCCGGTGTTCAACCCCGACACGGGCCTGGCCGCCGAATTTGCCGGCGGTCCGCTGACCGAAGAGCGCAAGGCCAAGTTCCGCGCCACCATTCCGCTCGGCCGTTTTTCCACCGCCCTGGATGTGGCCAATGCCGCGCTGTACCTGGCCAGCGACGAAGCCGCGTTCATCAGCGGCGTATGCATCGAGGTCGACGGCGCGCGCTGCGTCTAGGCCGTGCCCGAGTAGCCCTTTGCGGGTCGGCCCTTGCGCCATGGAGTAAATTGGCCGCTGCCCCATGAACAGCAAAAGCACCACCGTCATTCCGGTCTCCGAAATCGGCCGCGCGCGTCCGGCCGTCTCGGTGCCGGAGATCGCCGTGCCGGCTACGGGGCGCCTGCTCGACCGCCTGGGCCGCCCCCTGACCGACCTGCGCATCAGCGTCACCGACCGATGCAACTTCCGCTGCAGCTACTGCATGCCGAAGGACGTGTTCGACAAGGACTACCAGTACCTGCCGCACAGCGCCTTGCTGAGCTTCGAAGAGATGACCCGGCTCGCGCGCCTGTTCGCGGCCCATGGCGTGCGCAAGATCCGGCTCACCGGGGGCGAACCGCTGCTGCGCAAGAACATCGAGGGGCTGGTCGGGCAGTTGTCTGAGCTCCGCACCCCCGCCGGCGAGCCGCTGGAACTCACGCTCACCACCAATGGCTCGCTGCTGCAGCGCAAGGCGGCCGCCCTCCGGGCCGCGGGCCTGCAGCGCGTGACCGTGAGCCTCGACAGCCTGGACGACGCGGTGTTCCGCCACATGAACGACGTCGACTTTCCGGTGGCCGACGTGCTGGCCGGCATCGAGGCGGCGCTGGCCGCCGGGCTCGGGCCGATCAAGGTCAACATGGTCGTCAAGCGCGGCACCAACGAGCAGGAAATACTGCCCATGGCGCGCTACTTTCGCGACCACCACGGCGGCAAGGTGGTGCTGCGCTTCATCGAGTACATGGACGTGGGCGCCACCAACGGCTGGCGCATGGACGAGGTGCTGCCCTCGGCCGAGGTCGTCGCACGCATCGGCGCCGAATTTCCTCTCGTGCCCCTGGAGCCCAGCGCGCCGGGCGAAACCGCGCAGCGCTGGGCCTATGCCGACGGCGGCGGCGAAGTCGGCGTGATCAGCAGCGTGACCCAGGCCTTCTGCCATGACTGCAGCCGCGCGCGCCTGTCCACCGAGGGCAAGCTGTATCTCTGCCTTTTTGCCAGCGCGGGCCACGACCTGCGCCCCTTGCTGCGCGGCACCGCCCAGCGACGAAGACATCGCCTCCGCCATCGGCCACATCTGGCAGGGCCGGGCCGACCGCTATTCCGAACTGCGCGCGCTCCGCGGGCCCGAGAGCGCCGAGCAGGACGGCAACGACAACAAGGCGCCGCGACGCGTCGAAATGAGCTACATCGGCGGATGACCCCCACACAAGAACCCATTTCCCCCAGCGAGATCACCGGGCTGCTGCTCGCCGGCGGGCGCGGTTCGCGCATGGGCGGCGTCGACAAGGGCCTGCAGAACTTCAACGGCTCGCCGCTTGCCATGCACGCCGTGCTGCGCCTGGGCATGCAGGTGGGCGAGGTCATGATCAACGCCAACCGCAACCTGGCCGCCTACGAATCCTTCGGCGTTCCGGTCTGGCCCGACAGCCTGGCCGACTATGCCGGCCCGCTCGCGGGCTTCCTGACCGGCCTGGAACGCTGCGAGACGCCTTATCTCCTCACCGTGCCTTGCGACACGCCGCTGTTTCCGCTCGATCTCGCGAGCCGGATGGCCGAAGCGCTCGTCGCCGGCGGCGCCGAGATCGCCATGGTCAGCGCGCCCGAAGCCGCCGCCGAGCCCGGAGCCGCGCCGGTGCTGCGCCCCCAGCCGGTGTTCTGCCTGCTGCATACCGGGCTCGTCGAAAGCCTGGTGGAATTCACCCAGTCCGGCGGCCGCAAGATCGACGCCTGGACCGCGCAGCACCGCACCGTGCTCGTTCCCTTCGACCGGCCGGGCGATGCGCCCGACGCCTTCTTCAACGCCAACACACTGGCCGAACTGCACGCCCTCGAGAACCGATGAGCCGCATCGCCGACATCGCCGCGGTCCTCGACGGCTATGACCCCCACGCGCTGAGCGTCAGCGCAGTCCAGGCCTTCCTGGCGCATCTGGTGGCGCCGGCCGTGGTGTCGGCGCGTGAAGACGTCGGGGTGCGCGACGCACTGGGCCGCGTGCTGGCCGAAGACATCGTCTCGCCGGTCAGCGTGCCGCCGCACGACAACTCCGCAATGGACGGGTTCGCCTTCGATGGCGCGATCCTGCGCGACGACGCGCGCACGGACGAGTCCATCGAACTGCGCGTGGTGGGCACCGCGCTGGCCGGCGCTGCCGGGCGCGGCGCCATCGGCTGCGGCGAAGCGGTTCGCATCATGACCGGCGCGGTCATGCCCGCCGGGCTCGACACCGTGGTGCCGCAGGAATTCTGCAAGGTCGACGGCGAGCGCGTGAGCTTTCCGGCCAAGGCGCTCCGCCGGGGCGACAACCGCCGGTTCGCGGGCGAGGACCTGATGCAAGGCCACCCCGCCCTGAAGCGCGGCGAACGGCTGTCGCCCGCCGCACTCGGCATGGTGGCAAGCCTGGGACTGCCCTCGGTGACCGCATTCAAGCGCCTGCGGGTGGCTTACTTCTCGACCGGCGACGAGATCCTGAGCCTGGGCGACGCGCCGCGCGAAGGCGCGGTGTACGACAGCAACCGCTACACCGTGTTCGGCCTGCTCACGCGGCTGGGCTGCGAGGTCATCGACCTGGGCCTGGTGCGCGACGACCCGGCCACGCTTGCAGCCACGCTGAAGCGTGCCGCCGCCGAGGCCGACGCCATCATCACGAGCGGCGGCGTGAGCGTCGGCGCCGCCGACCACACACGCGCCGTGATGCAGCAGCTCGGCGACATGGCGTTCTGGCGCGTGGCGATGCGCCCCGGCCGGCCGCTGGCGGTCGGGCTGATCCAGCGCGAGGCGGCTTCTCCTTCGCAGCCCGGCGCCGCAGTGCTCTTCGGGTTGCCAGGCAATCCGGTGGCCGTGATGGTGACTTTTCTCGCCTTCGTGCGTCCCGCGCTGCTGCGCATGATGGGCTGCCACGAGATTGCCGCGGCACCGGCCCCGTTGCTGCGCGCGCGCAGCGCGAGCGCCATCCGAAAGAAGCCCGGCCGCACCGAATACCAGCGTGGTTTTGTCACCGCAGTGGCGGGCGCGCTGCCCGAAGTCCGCATCGCGGGCAACCAGGGCTCGGGCGTGCTGAGTTCGATGGTCGAGGCCAACGGGCTTGTGGTGCTGCACCACGACCAGGCCAATGTCGCCGCGGGCGACGAGGTCGACGTGATGATGTTCGAAGGCGCTATTTAGCTCGCCCCCACCCTTTACGCTTCAGAGCCGGCCCAGGGCCTTGTCCACGCCTTTGTTGGCGAGCATGTCCGCGCGTTCGTTGCCGGGGTCGCCCGAATGGCCCTTGACCCAGCGCCATTCGATGACATGGCCGCCCTCGGCCACCAGCTTGTCGAGTTTCTGCCAGAGTTCGACGTTCTTCACGGGCTGCTTGGTCGAGGTGCGCCAGCCCTTGGCTTTCCAGCCTCGGATCCACTCGGTGATGCCCATGCGCACGTACTGGCTGTCAAGGTAGAGAATGACCTTGCAGGGCCGCTTGAGCGCAGCCAGGCCCTCGATCACGGCCGTGAGTTCCATGCGGTTGTTGGTGGTGGCCAGCTCGCCGCCGAACAGTTCCTTCTCGGTAGTGCCCGACTTGAGCCAGGCGCCCCAGCCGCCGGGACCGGGATTGCCCTTGCATGCGCCATCGGTGTAGATCACGACTTCGTTCAAGACATTCTTCTTTCAATCATCGATCAATCGGCCATTCATCTGTTCAGTCGGTGCGGTCGGCCTTGTGCATCTTGCCCGCAATCGACACCGGCGCCGTGGCGCGTGCCGCGGCGCGGCGCCAGTCGGCGCTCAGCAGGCGCATGCCACGCACCCGCTTGACCGCCACCACGAAATACACGGCACCGAAGATCGGCCACCACCGCTCGCCGGCGGCGTCCATCCAGCGGCAGCGCTCGAGCCAGGCTTCGCTGCGCACCGCGGGCCGGTAGACGCCGAAGCGCCCCGACTCCACCTCGAAGCTCAGGAGCCGCAGCCAGTCCCGCATGCGCCAGTAGCCGATGAACTCCCCGCCCTCGGGCAGGAAGAGCTCGCCGAACCCGAGTCTGCGGTACAGATGCGCGCGGCGCTGCCGCATGCCCCACAGGCTGGCCGGGTTGAGCCCGCAGATCACCACGCGGCCTTCGGGCACCAGCACCCGCTCCACTTCACGCAGGGTGGCGTGCGGGTCATGGCTGAGTTCCAGCGCGTGCGGCAGCACCACCAGGTCGAGGCTGTTGGCCGAGAACGGCAGCGCCGCAAAATCGGTGAACAGGGCGGCGTCGCCGGCCTGGCCGGACTCGGGCAGTGCAAGCCACCGGTGCGGCATGCGGTTGGTGCGCAAGCCGTCGACCCCGGCCGCGCCGAGCTGCAGCGCGTGATAGCCGAAGATGTCCGCCACCGCCTGGTCGAACTGGGCCTGCTCCCACGCCAGGAGGTACCGTCCGGGGGGGGTCGCGAACCAATCCTGCAAACCTATAATTTGACCGCTCATGACCCTTGTTCCGCTGCCCGCCTTCGCTGACAACTACATCTGGATGCTGCAGGACGGCTCCAACGCGATCGTGGTGGACCCGGGCGACGCTCAACCGGTGTTCGACGCGTTGGCGCGCGACAAGCTGCAGCTCGCCGCGATTCTAGTCACGCACCACCATCCGGATCACACAGGCGGCGTGGCGGCGCTCCACGCGGCCACCGGTGCGCCAGTCTTCGGTCCGGCGCGCGAACGTATTCCCGAGCCCTTCACGCCGCTCTTGCACGGCGACAGCGCCGACGTGCTCGGCAGGCGCTTCGCCGTCATCGACGTGCCCGGCCATACCGCGGGCCACATCGCCTACTTTCTGGCCGCCAGCCAGGGCCAGGCACCGCTGCTTTTTTGCGGCGACACCTTGTTCTCCGGCGGCTGCGGCCGCCTGTTCGAAGGCACGCCGGCGCAAATGCTGGCCTCGCTGGACGCGCTCGCGGCCCTGCCTGGCGACACACGCGTGTGTTGTGCGCACGAATACACACTTGCTAACCTGCGTTTCGCCATGGCGGTGGAACCCGGCAATGCCGAGCTGACTCAGTACACGGCGCGTTGCGAAAACCTGCGCAGAGAGGGCCTGCCCACGCTACCCTCGCACATCGCAACCGAGCGCCGAATCAACCCCTTTCTTCGCAGCCGCGAAGCCTCTGTCCTTCGAGCGGTGCGCGAGCACGCCGGGCTTTCCGCCGATCGGGCCGAAGCCGACGTGTTTGCCGCGCTGCGCCAATGGAAAAACGACTTCCGATGAAATTTATCGCTGCTGTCTGCCTTGCAGGCTCACTGTTGCTCGCGGGCTGCGCGGGCACCACCACGCCGTCTTCCTCTTCCTCCTCCCCGCAAACAGCCGCCACTGCCGGCGGCACCGGCTCCAAGGCTTCGAGCAGCGCCGCGCCGGTCTACCCGGGCGGGACCCTCACCCCCATCACCAGCAGCGAAGCCCGTTCGCAAAGCGTCGTCACGCTCGCACCGCCCACCGACATGTGGGATCGCATCCGCCGCGGCTTCAAGATGCCCAACCTCGAGAGCGACCTGGTTCGCGACCGCGAGCAGTGGTATGCCAGCCGGCCCGACTACATCCAGCGCATGACCGAGCGCTCGAACAAGTACATCTTCCACATCGTCGAGGAACTCGAGCGGCGCAACATGCCGACCGAGCTCGCGCTGCTGCCCTACATCGAGAGCGCATTCAACCCGCAGGCCATCTCCAGCGCGCGTGCCGCGGGCATGTGGCAGTTCATGCCGGCCACCGGCACCGACTTCGACCTGAAGCAGAACATCTTCCGCGACGACCGGCGCGATGTGCTGGCCTCGACCCGCGCCGCGCTCGACTACCTGCAAAAGCTCTACGGCATGTTCGGCGACTGGCAGCTTGCGCTCGCGGCCTACAACTGGGGCGAAGGCAGCGTGAGCCGCGCCATCGCCAAGAACCAGCGCCTGGGCCTGCCCACCACCTACAGCGACCTTTCCATGCCGGCGGAAACGCGGCTCTACGTGCCCAAGCTGCAGGCCGTGAAGAACATCGTCGCCAATCCGCAGGCGTTCAACACCGACCTGCCGCTGATTGCCAACCACCCGTACTTCCAGACCGTGACGCTCACGCGCGACCTCGACGTCGAGCTGGCCGCCAAGCTGGCCGACGTGCGGCTCGAAGATTTCCGCGCCCTCAACCCCGCCGCGCACAAGCCTGTGCTGCTGGCCGCCGGCACGCCGCAGATCCTGCTGCCGTGGGACAACGCGGCCGTGTTCCAGCGCAACTTCGACGCCTACTCCCAAGGCCAGTACGCCAGCTGGACGGCCTGGGTCGTTCCCAACACCATGACGGTGGCCGACGCGGCCCAGCGCTCGGGCATGAGCGAGACCGACCTGCGCGCGCTCAACAGCATTCCGCCGCGCATGCTCATCAAGGCCGGCTCCACGCTCATCGTGCCGCGCGGCGCGCGCGTCAAGGAAGACGTGACGGCCCTCGTGGCCGACAGCGGCCACCTGAGCTTCCAGCCCGAGATCGTCAATCGCCGCACCACCGTCAAGGCAGGCCGCAATGACAGCGTCGCGAGCATTGCGCACCGCTACAAGCTCAAGCCCGACAGCGTGGCCGAATGGAACGACGTCAAGCTCAACCACTCGTTCAAGCGCGGCTACAGCGTGGTGGTGTACCTGCCGGTTCGTGCGGCACCCCAGGCTCGCGTGGGCTCGGGCGCAGCGCCGGCACACGCGGCCGTTGCCGTGGTCGGCAAGCGTGGCGGCGGTCCGGTGAAAGCCGTGGCTGCGCGTGGCGGCAACATCGTGAAGACGCCGGCCGGCAAGCAGCAGCAGGTGGTGCGCGAAAAGCGCGGCGGCACGCCGTCCAAGAAGAAGCGCTGAAACCGGCGAATCGCTAGAGCTTCTCGGTTTCTCCGCTGCGCGGCTGCCACTTCATCAGGCGTTTCTCGATCAGGCCGACCAGGCCGTCGAGCAGCAGCGCAAAGGCCGTCAACACCACGATGCCGGCAAACACGGTGTTCACGTCGAAGGTGCCTTCGGCCTGGAGGATCAGGTAGCCCACCCCGCGGGCCGAGCCCAGGTATTCGCCGACCACGGCGCCGACGAAGGCCAGCCCCACGGACGTGTGAAGGCTCGAGAACACCCAGCTGGTGGCGCTCGGCAGATACACGGTGCGCAGCAGCTGCCGCTGGTTGGCACCCAGCATCTTCGCGTTGGCCAGCACCACGGGGCTCACCTCCCGCACGCCCTGGTAGACGTTGAAGAACACGATGAAGAACACCAGCGTCACGGCCAGCGCCACCTTGCTCCAGATGCCGAGACCAAACCACAGCGCGAAGATCGGCGCGAGGATCACGCGCGGCATCGAATTGGCGGCCTTGATGTAGGGGTCGAGGATCAGGCTGGCCGTGGGCGCGAGCGCCAGCCACAGCCCGCAGGCCAGCCCGAGCACGGTGCCGATGCCGAACGCCAGCACGGTTTCGAGCAGCGTCGTGCCCAGGTGGCGGTAGATGTCGGCATTGCCCTTGAGGCCGTCGGGGAACAGCAGGTTCGGCGGCACCTCGAACGGCAGGAACCAGCTCCAGATGCGCCCCGCCACCTGTATCGGCTCGCCAAGAAAAAATGCGATCTGCTGGTTGCGCGACGCCACATGCCAGCCCACCAGGATGACCGCCAGCAGCACCAGTTGCCAGAAGCGTGCATTGCGTTCGTTGAGGCTCGGCATCATGCGGCCTTGCGGAGCTGCTGCGCGTAGCCCTTGAGCACTTCGTCGCGCAGCACTTCCCAGATCTGCGTATGCAGCTCGACGAAGCGCGGTTGCGTGCGCACCTCGGCCACGTCGCGCGGGCGCGCCAGGTCGATGGCGAACTCGCCGATCGGATGTGTGGCCGGTCCGGCCGAAAGCACGACCACGCGGTCGCTCATCGCAATGGCCTCGTCCAGGTCATGCGTGATGAAGAGCACTGCTTTTTTCTTTGCGCTCCACAGCGCGAGCACCTCGTTCTCCATCAGCTGCCGCGTCTGGACGTCGAGCGCGCTGAATGGTTCGTCCATGAGGATGATGTCGGGATCGAGCACCAGCGTCTGCGCCAACGCCACGCGCTTGCGCATGCCCCCCGACAGCTGGTGCGGATAGCGGTCGCCGAAGCCCGAAAGGCCCACGCGCGAAAGCCAGGCCTCGGCCTGATCCCGCGCCTGGGCCTCCGGCACGCCGCGGTATTGCAGCCCCACCATCACGTTGTCGATGGCGCTGCGCCACGGCATCAGGGCCTCGGTCTGGAACATGTAGCCCGCGCGCGCATTGACGCCCGCCAGCGGCTGGCCAAAGACCTTGATGGCGCCCGACGAAGGCTCGAGCAGCCCGGCGCCGACATTCAGCAAGGTGGACTTGCCGCATCCCGTGGGCCCGACCACCGAAACGAACTCCCCCGCGCGCACGCGCAGCGTGGTGTCGGCCACCGCGGTGTAGCGCTGGCCCGGATCGTCCTTCGAATGGAAGGTGCAGCTGATGGAGAGAAGTTCGAGTGCGTAGTCGGACATGGGTGGCAGCAATTCTGGCATCGGCCGCCGCAAGAAAAAACCCGGCCGAAGCCGGGTCGCGGGGACGTTCGGAGTCAGGCTTTGAACCTGTCTTTCGCGCGCCTAGCAAAATCGTTGGTGTAGGTTTTCATGAGATCGATCTTCTCGGGCTTCACGGCGGTGTCGAAACTCGAGATCGCCGTGAGCGCGGTCCTGGGCCCTTCGGCCGGCACGAGGCCGTCGGTGGCGATCGACTCGCGCACCTTGTCGAAGGATGCGAGGTACAGCGCGCGGTCGCCGAGCAGGTAGGTTTCGGGCACCGTCTTGATGATGTCGCCGGGGCCTGCCGTCTGCAGCCACTTGAGGCCGCGGACGATGGCGTTGGCAAGTGCCTGGCAGGTGTTGGGGTTCTTCTGGATGAAGTCGATGGGCGCATAGAGGCAGGCCGCGGGCATCGGACCACCGAACACCTGCTGCGTGCCCTTGAGCGTGCGCGTGTCGCTGATGATCTTCACGTCGCCCTTCTGCTCCAGCATGGTCATCACCGGGTCGGTGTTGCTGATGGCGTCGATCTGGCCCGAGCGCAGCGCAGTGAGCGCGCCGGCGGCCACGCCAACGCCGATGTAGCTCACGTCGCTGGCCTTGAGCCCGCCGCGCGACAACACCAGGTTGGCCACCATGTTGGTCGAGGAGCCCGGTGCCGAGACGCCGATCTTCTTGCCCTTGAGGTCCGGGATGCCGGCGTAGCCCGGCATGTTCTTGGTCGATACGCCCACCGCGATCTGCGGTGCACGCCCCTGCAGCACGAACGCCTGGAAGAACTGGTTCTTGGCCTGCAGGTTGATCGTGTGCTCGTAGGCGCCGGAGCACACGTCCGCCGAGCCGCCGACCACGGCCTGCAGTGCGCGTGCGCCGCCGGCGAAGTCGGAGATCTCGACATCGAGGCCTTCGGCCTTGAAGTAGCCGAGCTGTTCGGAGATGGTGAGAGGCAGGTAGTAGAAGGCGGCCTTGCCGCCGACGGCGACGGAAATCCTGGTCTTCTCGAGTTTGGCTTGCGCAAAGACCCGTGGCAGCGCGATCGTTGCGGCAGCGACTGCGGAGGCGGTAAGGAGGGTTCTGCGAGGGAACATGGAACGGACCTGCGGGGCTCTTTGATTCTTTGGAGTGAATCGAGCTTAGGGGTGCGCCCCCGTTGACTGCATCGGGGTCATCCCGTGCGGGTTTCCACGTAAGCATGAAGGCCTCTTTCGCCCTCTGTCGAACGGCCTGTCCAAGGCCTGTTTTGCCTCTTATCGCGCGAGAAAAAGAATGGCGATGTTGACCAGGAATCCGAGCGCCCAGATGGCGCTTCGCAGGCCGCCGGTGCCCTTGATGTAGGCCGCGATGTAGGCCATGCGCAATACGACATAGGCCCCCGCCAGCATGTCGAGCCGCGCCTGATTGGCGCCCAGCTGGTGCGCGATGATCACCGCGCCGATGAAGAACGGCAGGCCTTCGAAGCTGTTGGCCTGCGCGCTGTTGGCGCGCGCACGCCAGCCGTTCTGACGTGCGGCCCAGTCGCGCGGATGCGTGTTGTCGCGCGGGCCGAAGCTGCCGAGCTTGGCGATCCACGCCGCGAAATACGGCAGGCCGCAGGCAATGAACACGCACCAGTAGGCAAAGGTGAGCAGTGAGAAAGTCATTTGGGGTTGTTGTCTCCGTCAGGCGGCGGCCCCGGCCGCTGCACCATCAGCGGCGGTCGACCAGTGCGTGCGCAATGGTGCCGAGGTCCACGTATTCGAGCTCGCTGCCGGCCGGCACGCCGCGCGCAAGGCGCGTCACGTTGAGGCCACGCTGCCTGAGCGCCTCGCCGATCACGTGCGCGGTGGCCTCGCCCTCGGCCGTGAAATTGGTGGCCAGGATGACCTCGCTCACCGCGCCGTCGAGCGCGCGGTCGAAGAGCTTCTGCAGGCCGATGTCCTTGGGCCCGATGCCGTCGAGCGGACTGAGCTTGCCCATCAGCACGAAGTAGTACCCACGGAAAGCACCCGTGCGTTCGAGCGCGGCCTGGTCGGCCGGGGTCTCGACCACGCAAAGCTTGCTCGCGTCGCGGCGCGCATCGAGGCACACGTTGCAGACCGGCGCCTCGGTGAAGGTGTTGCAGCGCTCGCAATGGCGCACGTTGCCCGCGGCCTGCTGCAGTGCGCGAGACAGCAGCTGGGCACCTTCACGGTCGTGCTGCAGCAGATGAAACGCCATGCGCGAGGCCGACTTGACCCCGACTCCCGGCAGGCGGCGCAATGCATCGACCAACGCGTCGAGCGAACTGGCGTCGGCCATCAACGGCTCAGAACGGCAGCTTCATGCCGGGCGGAAGGCCCGGCATGCCGGCCGTGAGCTTGCCCATCTTCTGCTCGCTGGTTTCCTCGGCCTTGCGCACCGCTGCATTGAAGGCGGCGGCCACCAGGTCTTCGAGCATGTCCTTGTCGTCGGCCAGGAGGCTCGGGTCGATGGTGATGCGCTTCACGTCGTGCTTGCATGTCATGACGACCTTGACGAGCCCGGCGCCCGATTCGCCTTCGACCTCGATGGTGGCGAGTTCTTCCTGCGCCTTCTTGAGGTTGTCCTGCATTGCCTGCGCCTGCTTCATGAGGCCGGCCAGTTGTCCTTTGTTGAACATCGTTGGTCCTGATTGGTTGGAAATGGGGGAAGGATAAGAGATGGCGGTCGAACCGGGATGCCGCAAGGGTCGGCATGCGTTGTCAGTAGCGTCTCGGTCAGGCCGGCTTGAGCGTTCCGGGCACGATCTTCGCATCGAATTCGCGCATCAGCATCTGCACTTCGGGATCGCTGCGGATGGCCTCCTCGGCCACGCGCTGGCGCTCGTCGGCGGCCTGCTTGTTGCGGCGCGCGGGGCTGTCGACCACGCCGCCGATCTCGATGGCAAGCTTCACGCCATGGCCCAGCGCGGCCAGCGCATCGGTGAGCTTCTCGCGGGCCGAAGGCTGGTTGAGCAGCTCGCGCTCCACCCGAAGTATCCACTGGTCGACGTCGCGTGCGACCAGCTGCGACTGCAACGCCAGCTCGCGCGCCAAGGCGCTGATGCTCTCGGCCGCGATCATCTGCGTGACCGTGGCGTGCCAGAAGTCGCCATCTTCGCTGGGCGGAATCGGCGGCGCGGGCCCCCGCTGTTCGTCGGGGCGCGGCACGTCGCGCTGGCTCGGCGGCGGCTGCACCCGCATCGGGACGGCGAGCACCTTGGCGCCTGCTTCCTCCCATGGCGGAACCTCTGGCAAAGCCGGCGGCCTACCCTCGCTTTGCCGGACCGGTTCGCTCACCACGGCAAGACGCTGGCCCGCCGGTGCGGAAACGGCGGACCGCACCCCCGGCGCGGCGGCGGGAACCGGTGCCACGGCAAGTTCTGCGGGCCGCACCGGCGCTACGGCTGGGGCGGCCGAAGACGCCTTCGGGGCTTCATTCAGAGTTTTTTTTTCCGGGGACGCCCGGGAAGCGGCCGCGTCGGAAGGCTTGAAGGCCAGGAGCCGCAGCAGCACCATCGTGAGCGCCGCGTATTCGTCGGGCGCGAGACCCAGCTCTGCGCGGCCATGCAGGCACAGGCTGTAGAGCAATTGCGTCTCGTCCGCCGGCATCAGCGCCGCAAGCCGTGCCGTGTCGGCGGCATCGGGGTCGGTGGCCGAATCCGCCGACTCGGCGCGCGAAGGCACTGCTTGCAGCACCGCCATGGCCTGCAGCACGGCGGTCATTTCTTCGAGCGTGGAGGCAGCGGACATGCCGTCGCGGCGAAGCGCCTCGGACGTGTCGACCACCGTCCTGCCGTCGCCCTCCGCGAGCGCCTCGACGAGCTTGAACACATGGCCGCGGTCCACGCTCCCGAGCATCTGGCGCACGCCGGTCTCGAGCAATTCGCCGTTGCCGAAGGCGATTGCCTGGTCGGTGAGTGACAGCGCGTCGCGCATCGAGCCGCGCGCGGCGCGGGCCAGGAGACGCAGCGCCTGCGGCTCGGCCGGCACGTTTTCGGTCTGCAGCACGCTGGTCAGGTGCTCGAGCACCGTTTCAGGCGCCATCGGCCGCAGGTTGAATTGCAGGCAACGCGACAGCACCGTGACCGGCACCTTCTGGGGATCGGTGGTGGCGAGGACGAACTTGAGGTACTCCGGCGGCTCCTCGAGCGTCTTCAGCATCGCGTTGAAAGCGGTGTTGGTGAGCATGTGCACTTCGTCGATCATGAAGACCTTGAAGCGCCCCTGCACCGGCTTGTACACCGACTGCTCGAGCAGCGACTGCACCTCGTCCACCCCGCGGTTGGACGCCGCGTCCAGCTCCGTGTAGTCGACGAAGCGGCCCGAATCGATGTCCTTGCAGGCCTGGCACACCCCGCAAGGCGTGGCCGTGATGCCGCCCTGCCCGTCCGGGCCCTGGCAATTCAGCGACTTGGCCAGGATGCGCGACACCGTGGTCTTGCCCACGCCCCGCGTGCCGGTGAAAAGATACGCGTGATGCAGGCGCTGCGTGGTCAACGCGTTCTCCAGCGCCTGCACCACGTGCCCCTGGCCGACCATCTCACCGAAGGTTTTCGGACGGAACTTGCGAGCGAGCACGAGATAAGACATTGGGGGCATTCTAAAAGGGGCGGCGGCGGTCCCCCGGCCCCTTCCTACAAATCGAAAAAGACCCGTCCTTTCAAGGGTCACCGGTGACCCGGCTTTGCCCGGCCGCCGGGTTACAATGCGTGCTGACGGGCCTCCCTGCATGGTGAAGTGGCCAACCGGGTCAGGTGGGGAACCAAGCAGCCCTAACTGCGTAGTCAGTGCCAGGGGTAAGGCTCGTCAACCTAACATCGAAAAGCCGTGAGTTCTCAAGGACTTGCGCGCTCAAAAGGGGGCGGCGAAGCCCCCACTCCCACCCTCACGTGCTTCCCGCGCCGACCAGCATCTCGCACGGCCCAACGAAGCCTTCGCTGCCTTCGAACTGGCGCAGCGCCTCTTCAATGGCCTTCCAGGTTTCGGCGCGCTCGGCCTCGTCGAGACCTACCATCATCTGGTGCAGCGCCCCGAAGGATTCGCGTTCGAAGCGAACGCATTCGGCTGCGCTCGCCAGCCGCACCGGCGACGGCACCCGGCGTACCTCGATGTCGCGCAAGCCGGCCTTGCTGAACGCGGCCTCCAGCGCGCCTTCGGCACCGAGCGAAAACGGCCCGGGCTGCCCGGGCAGCGGCGCGGGAAGCCGCGCACGCTCGCGGATGATCTTCACCGGGATCGAGAAAAATGCATTGCGCTCAGGGGTCGAGTAGACGACTGCCGACACCCGCCCGCCCGGCCGCAAGGCCCGCCGCATGCCGGCAAGCGCGCGCTGCTGGTCGGGAAAATAGATCAGGCCCACGCGGCTGATCGCCGCATCGAAGCTTCCGGCCGGCAGCGTATCGAGCGCCTCGCCATCGAGTTCGAGGGTTTCGAGGTTCGACAGCCCCGCGGCCCCGGCATCCGCAGCCGCGCGTTCGAGCAAGGCCGGCGCGATGTCGGTAGCGAGCACGCGGCCACCGGCGCCTGCGCGCCGCGCGGCGCCGATCGACTGCTCGCCCGCACCGGCCGCGACGTCCAGCACCCGGGAGCCGGGCCCGATGCATGCCATGTCGAACATCGTTTCCGTCGCGTCGCCCAGCCAGCGGCCGAGAAACGGGCCCCAGCGATGCCAGGCCTCGGCGGCAGCCTGCCACTGCGCGCGGGTGGTGGTCTTGAAGGCGGCGGCGTTGAATGCCGGCGCGGCTGTAACGGTGTCCATGGTGAGTCTCCAGCGAGTGAGGGAGCCTCGAGAATGGCCGCACGGCCAAAGGTTCGCCAGTCCAGAATCTGTACTGGCACACGCGCCGCGCAAAGACTAAATTGGCGCCATGATCGACTACGGCCAGTTCTGTACCGTGGCGCGCGGCGCCGAGGTGTTGTGCGAGCGCTGGACACCCCTGGTGGTGCGCGAGCTGCTCTGCGGCAGTACCCGCTTCAACGACATCCGGCGCGGCGTGCCGCGCATGTCGGGCTCGCTGCTGGCGCAGCGCCTGCGCAAGCTCGAGGAAGTCGGCGTCATCAAGCGGGTCCAGGGCGATGGCGCCATGGCCGAATACCACCTGACCGCAGCGGGCGAGGAATTGCGCCCGATCGTGATGGCGCTGGGCCACTGGGGTGCGCGCTGGATCGGCAGCCGGCTCAAGCGCGACCAGCTGGACGCCGGCTTCCTGATGTGGGACGTCCGCCGCTTCGTGCGGGTCGACGAATGCCCGCGCGGGCGCTGTACCGTGATCCACTTTCGCTTCACCGACGCGCCCGAGGGCGAGCGGCGCTGGTGGCTGGTCGTCGATCAGGGCAGCGCCGACCTCTGCCGTGACAACCCTGGCGAGGAGCCGACGCTGATCGTCGAATCGACCGTACGGACCCTGACCGAGATCTGGACTGGCGATGCCGATGCCGAGGACGCACTGCGCGAGAGGCGCCTGCGCGTCATCGGCAGCGAATCCGACAGCCGGAGCCTGTGGCGCTGGCTGGGCCGCAGCGTGTTCGCCGACACCCGGGCCGCAGCGCGGACCTGAGGGGTTCGCAGCCGCGCAAAACCTTCAAATGCCCAGCCGCCTGATCGCCCCGCGCGCAGCAGCCGCCCCGCTGGCCATGGATGCCGTCAGCAGGTAGCCGCCGGTCGGCGCCTCCCAGTCGAGCATTTCCCCCGCCACGAACACGCCCGGCATCGCGGTCGCCATGAGGCCCGGGTCCAGCGCACCGAAGCGCACGCCGCCCGCCGTGCTGATGGCTTCGTCGATGGGCCTCGCTGCGACCAACCGTATCGGCACAGCCTTGATGGTCGCCGCCAGTTGGCCGGCGTCCTGCATGGCTTCCCGGCTCAACACTTCGTGCAACACGCCGGCCTTGATGCCTTCCAGGCCGAGCCGGCTCTTGAGGTGGCTGCTGAGCGACCGTGCGCCGCGGGGGTGCCTGACGGCGGCCAGCACCTGCTCGGCGCTGCGGTCGGGCAGCAGATCGAGCAGCAGCGTTGCGCTGCCCTGCGCTGCGATCTCGTCGCGCAGCAAGGCCGAGGCCGCATAGATCAGGCTCCCTTCGATGCCGGTTGCGGTTGCCACGAACTCGCCCTTGCGCGCAAAGCGTCGGCCCTGGCTGTCGGTGAAAGAGATTGCGACCGATTTGAACGGTTGGCCCGCAAAACGGCTGGAGAAATGTTCGCTCCACCCCGCCCCATCGAAGCCGCAGTTGGCAGGCAGCAGCGGCGCGACATCGATGCCGCGCGCTTGCAGCCAGGGCGCCCACGCGCCGTCGGAGCCCAGCCGCGCCCAACTCGCGCCGCCCAGCGCAAGCACCGCGGCATCGGCCTTCACGGCGATCTCGCCGGCCGGGGTGGCGAAGCGCAGCGATGCGGCCTCAAAGGGCCCATCGCCAAGCCAGCGATGGCGCATGTGAAACTGCACGCCCGCCGCGCGCAGCCGGTGCAGCCAGGCACGCAGCAACGGCGCCGCCTTCATGTCGGTCGGGAACACGCGGCCGGAGGTGCCGACAAAGGTCTCGATGCCGAGGCCGGCGGCCCAGTCGCGCACCTGCTGCGGTCCGAACGCCGCGAGCATGGGTTCGAGCTGCGCGCGCCGCTCGCCGAACCGGCTCATGAAGATGTCGAAGGGCTCGGAGTGCGTGAGGTTGAGCCCGCCGCGGCCCGCCAAGAGGAACTTGCGGCCGACCGAGGGCATGGCGTCGTACACGTGTACCTGGGCGCCGGATGCACTCAGGGTTTCGGCCGCCATCAGGCCGGCAGGTCCGCCGCCGATCACGGCAACGGTAGGGGAAAGAGTCATTCGAGATTTACCAGTTCGCCCTGCCCGGTCAGGAACGCGACGCGCACCGAAGCACCGGGATAGGCATGTTGCACGGCCGCGCGGTAGCGCTGCATCTGTGCGATGAGCGCCGCGTCGCGCTCCGGGCGCGCGGCAGATTTGTAGTCGAGGATCCACCAGGCGCCGCTGGCACGCTCGCGCACCAGGCGGTCGATGCGAAGCGTTTCGCCTTCATGGACCAGGGTCACTTCGTTGCCGTGCCAGTCGATCATGCGCTCATCCCACGCCCAGGCGCCGGCGCCCGCCCGGATGCGCTCGGCAAGAACCGCCGCGCCGCGTGCCTGTTGCGCGTCGAGCAAGAACTCGCGCGCGGCGGCGCGCACGTGCGCGGGCGGCAAAGCTTCGCCCGGCACAGCCCATTCGAGCAGCCGGTGCATCGCCTGGCCGAACGCGGCGGCGCGCGCATCGACGGTGCCTTCAGCGGCCTTGTTGAGGACCACGGGTTCCAGCACCGCGGGTGCGAGCACAGGCATCTTCTTCATCGGGAAACTGCCAGCGCCCGACACCAACGGCAGCACGATCAGCGGTTCGTCGGCTTCCACGGGTTCGCACATCGACGCGAGCCGCGACCACCAGCTGCCCTCGTTGGCGCGGGCCGGCTGCACCGACGACAGCACGAGCCGCTCGCGCGCCCGCGTGGTCGCCACGTACAGCCCGTTGAGCTCCTCGCGGTGCCGCGCCCGCTGCTCCTCCTCGAGCAATGCGGTGGCGCAGCCGGGCGGCGTTTTCTCGCTCGCCATGAACACGAAACGCGTGGGTGCGCTGTCGCTGCCCTTCCATTCGACCAGCACGCCCATGGTCTGTGCGCGCGGCGCCGCCGCGTCGCAGTCGAGCATGAGCACGGTGTCGGCTTCGAGGCCCTTGGCACCGTGCACGGTCAGGAGCTGCACCGCATCGGGCGCGGCAACCGACGGCGCTCGCACGCCGCCCGCGCGCAACGCACGCACCAGCGCATAGGGCGTGGCAAAACGCGCGCCTTCGATGTCCAGCGATGCCGCGACCAGCCCGCGCAGATTGGCCAGCGCGCCCTGGCGCATGGCCGAAGGCACGGCGGCGCCGAACCGGGCCAGCACATCGCCGTCGTGGAAGATCGCATCGAGCGCGTCGTGCGGCGGCAATGCGGCGAGCCAGCGCTGCCACCGCTTGAGTTTGGCGCCGGCTTCCACCAATTCGGGTGGCAGGCCCTCGCCCTTGCGGATCAATCCGAACCAGCTCGATGAAGGTTGCTCGCGCTGGCGCAGCGCCAGCTGCACCAGCGCATCGTCGCCGATACCGAAGATCGGCGACTTGAGCGCGCGTGCCAGCGAAAGATCGTGCGCGGGCGAAACCAGCGCATCGATGAGCGCGACCACGTCCTGCACTTCGGGCGCGTCGTGCAGTTCGTTCTTCTCGGGCTGCTGCACGGGAATGTGGCGCTGCCGCAATGCATCCTGCATGGCGGCCAACCGGTTGCGCCGGCGTGCCAGCACCATGATCTGCCGCGGCGGCGTGCCGTCGGCGATGCGCTGCGCGACCCAGCGCGCGGCCTGCTCGCATTCCTTCTGCAGCAGTTGCTCCTCGGGCAGCACGCGTGGCGTGACGAGGCTGTCGCGCCAGTGCAGCATGCCGTCATCGGCGTGCGCGGCTTCGGCAGTCGCATTCAGCGCGTCGCGGTCGATGGGCGGCAGCTTCAGCAGTTCGCCATCGTCATTGCGCTCGGTGGTGTGCGCGCGGTAGCCGTCGAACTCGCCGGCCTCCTGCGCGGCCAGCATGGCCTGGTTGACGAGGCCGACCACCGCGCACGCGTTGCGGTGCGTGTGGTCGCAGTTGAGCAGCTCCCCGCCCAGCCCTTCGCGCACGAACTTCTTCGCGGCAATGAACACCTGCGGCTCGGCGCGGCGGAAGCGGTAGATGCTCTGCTTCGGGTCGCCCACGATGAAGACGCGCGGCGCGCTGCCGCCGGCGCCGGTGTAGGCGCTGAGCCAGCCATAAAGCGCCTGCCACTGCAGCGGATTGGTGTCCTGGAACTCGTCGATCAGCAGGTGGGCGATGCGTGCATCGAGCCGCTCCTGCACCCAGCCCGACAGTGCCGACTGGCCGAGCAGCAACTGCGCGGCCTGTTCGACGTCGTTCATGTCGACCCACCCGTGGGTGCGCTTCACCCCGGCAAAAGCGGAGATCAGGATTCGCGTGAGACGCGTCATGCGCTGCTGGTAGAGCCAGGCCGCGTGCTGTGCCTGGGCCGCGCACAGGGTCTGGAGCTCGGCTTCCGTTTCTTGCGCGGCGGGGTATTTCTGCAGGTTCTTGGTGAGCCGGTCTTCGGCCGCAACGAAGAAGTTCTTGCGCAGGTGCGCCAGTGCCGCCGAACGGGCTTCCCGCGGCGGCTCGCCGGTGCCGAACACATCGATGATCGCCTCGGCGGCCTTCTGCGGCGTCTTGTTGGCCTCGCGGCCAAGCGCGGCGGCACGGTCGAGCCAGCGGCGCCTGGCGGCTTCTCCGCCCAGGGCATCGGTCGGCGCGTCCATGCCTTCGAGCGCGGGATGCATGGTGCTGAAATGCTGCACGGCCGACGCCGGATCGGACAGCGAAAACTCGACGCGGCGCGTGAGCGCTTCGCCCAGCGCCTTGGCGGTCTGGGAACGGCCGTAGGTGGCGACGACGGCGTAGTAGTCGGCCAGCGCCTCCTTGTCGGCCGTCACGGCCTCGAAGAACGGGCGCCAGGTGCGCGTGCGCGCCTCGGCGTCGTCCTCCAGCAATTCGTAGTTCGCGGGAAGACCCAGTTCGCGCAGCACCGCCAGCGGCGCGTTGCGCAGCAGGCCCGCAAACCATGCGTGAAAAGTGCGGAACTGCACCGGCCGGCCGCCTTCGAGCAAGCGCCTGTAGAGGCCCTTCAAGCGCGGTACGGCGGCCAGTGCAGCCGCAGGTTCCACGCCGCGGATCACGAGTTCGCGCGCCAGTTCTTCGGGGCTGCGCTCGGCGAACTGCTCGAGCCACTGGTCGAGCCGCTCGCGCATCTCGCCGGCGGCTTTCTTGGTGAAGGTGATCGCGAGGATCTCGTGCGGCTCGCAAGCAGATTCCCCCTCTTCGAGCAGGGCGCGCAGGATGCGCGACACCAGCATCCAGGTCTTGCCCGCGCCCGCGCAGGCTTCCACCGCGACCGAGCGCCGCGGATCGCAGGCGACGGTGTAGAAGGCTTCGCGCGTGACGTGCCGGCCGTTGTGTTCGTAGGCGGCGCCGTTCATTTCGCAAGCCCTCCAGCCAATGACGAAGGCTGTTCGACCTCCCAGAAATCCTTGCGGCAGAGGCCGCGTGCCGCGCAGTAGTCGCAGATCGCGCCTTCACCCAACGGCGGCAGCGCCGCGCCCTGCGAAATGCGGGCGAAGTCATCGAGGATGCCCGCGACCAATGCATCGCGCGCTTCCACCACCACGGTTTGCTCTACGGTCTGCGTGCCCGACGACTTCTCGCCGACGTTGACGTAGGCCGCGCGCAGCGTGTCGTCGGCCACCAGCGCGGCATAGAAGGCCAGTTGCGTGTCCTCGGTCGGGTCCTTGACGCGCTCCTTGGTGACCGCGGCCGACTCGGTCTTGTAGTCGATCACGAAGGCCTGGCCGTCGGGCATTCGGTCGATGCGGTCCAGCCGGCCGACCAGTTGCAGGTTGCCCAGAGGCTGTTCCTTCCAGGGCTCGGATTCGACGAACACGGCGCCGCCGGCCTCGTGCCCGGCGAGCCATTGCAGGTAGCCGTCGCGCACGGCGGGCCACGCTGCGGCGAACGGGAGAAACTCGGCATCCGACAGCGCGAACTCGCGCGTGGCGTGCCCGGCTGCCTCGGTGATCAAGGCAAGGCGCCCTTCGGCGTCATCGGTGGGCTTTTCCTTCAGCGCGTCATGGAAGTAGCCCAGCACGGCATGCAGCCAGTTGCCGAAGTCGCGCTTGTCGACCTCGGCATCGAGCTCGTCGGCGCTGCGCAAGCCCAGCTGCCGCAATGCAAAGAAGCGGTACGGACAGCGGCGCAGGTCTTCGTACACGGTGGTCGAGATGTTTCTGAGCGGCAGCAGCGCGCCGGAAGGCCTTGGATACGGCGTCGGCTGCAGCGCCACCTCGCGAGGCGCGCGCGGGTCCGCCGCAGGCTGCAGGGCGTGGTCGAGCTGCAGCGCCTGCACCAGCGGGCTCGGGCGAACCGGCTCGCCGCTCGCGTCGGACTGGCGCCACAGTATTTCGCAGCACGGATTGCACAGGGCGGCACCCCACGCCGCGCGCTGCGCGGCTTCGAGGGTCTCGCGCGCGGGCAGGCCCAGTTCGGCGCGCTGCGCCGCGCTCCAGTTGCCAGGCGGCTCGGGCGAGGCCGGCAGGCGGCGATCGTCGCACCCGGGAATGACCACGGCGCCGAACGCGCGGCCCAGCAGCTGGTGCAGCGGCAACACCACGACTTGCGGCGTGTCGTTGCCGGCCGGCGGTACGAAGCTCGCGTCTTCCAGCACGTCGCGCACCCAGGCCGTGAACTCGGCCAGCGTGTGGCGTCCGCCGGGAAACTCGTCTTCGCCCCCATGCGCGTCGGCATCGAGCCACAGCGCGCCGATCACCTTGGCGCCAGCCATGTCGGCTGCGAGCGGCTCCCACTGCCCACCGGCCGCCAGCAGCTCGCGCAAGGCGCGAAGCCACTCGGCCAGCGGTCTCGAACGGGCCATCGCCATGCGGCGGCCCTCGATGGCCTCGGTGAACGGCAGCAGCGCGATGTCCTGCGGCTTTTCGCTGCGCGCAGCCTGGCCGCACCATGCGGACCACTCGCGCACGCCTTCACGCCGCAGCCGCGCCTCGAGCGCCTCGACAGGCATCGCGTCGCCGTCGGCGCCGCTCTTGAGCCAGTCGAGCACCTGGTCGCTGCCGGCGTCGTGCGCACAGGCGCGCAGCCCGCTCATCACCGTGGCCGCGGCGCGGGTGGTGGAGAGCTTCCAGCCGGTCTCGTCGTGCGCCGTGATGCCTTGCGCCTGGAGCTGCGCCCCGATGCGCCGCGTGAGCGCACGGTCGGTCGTGATCAGCGCAACCGGCGCCCGGCCTTCGGCCAGGTGGCGGAGCACGCAGGCAGCCGCGAGCTCCGCTTCGTCTTCGGGATCGGCCGCCACATGGGCGCCGGGCGCCGTGGCTCGCGGGTCCGCAGGCACCAGCGAAAGATGAACCGCGCGGTCGGCCCACAAGGTGCAGAGGGTCTGCGTGAGCGGATCGGCCTGGAAGCCTTCGAGCACGATGAGCGCATCGACCTGCGCCCGCACGTTGTCGCGCAGCAGCACATCGGTGGCATAGCCCGAGTTGGCGGCCCAGGCCACCGCGATGCGAATCAGCGCGCTCTCGATGCGGAACCATTCCGACTCACTGCCGGCCTCGGCCACATGCGCCGCGCGCTGTGCCCATTCGCTGCCGCGCTCTTCGGGCAATGCGGCGGCCGCCAGGGGCGCCAGCTGGTAGGCCAGTTCGACCGCGCGGCCCGCCAACGCAAAACGCTCGGCCGCGAAGCCCGCCTGCGACAGCAGCGCCTGGGCCGTGACCAGGTCCTGCGCCATGTCGAATGCGATGTCATAGCCGGCGGGCAGGAAGCCGCCCGCGCTGCGCGCCCAGTTGCGCGTGGTCTCGAAGCGCGGCACGAAGCCCGGGTTGCCGCAGCGCGCCCACATGGCGCGTGCCACGCTCATCAATTGCGCGTACGGCACCAGCACCACCGTGCGCGCCGCATGCAGCTGGCGTTGCGCGATGGTGGCTGCGATGCGGGCCACGACCCCCGCGGCGGGGTCGCACCACAGGGCCTGGACGGGGTGGCCTTCGTTCATGTTCTATCGAGGGGTTGGGGAGCGTGGAGGCGCGACGCGCAAAGGGCTTTTGCTATCGGCGCCATAGCGTTCCCGCTGGCACCCCACCCCTTGGTTTCTGTCACAATGACCAGCACTTTAGCTGCACCGAAACTCTCCGCGCACAAGGACTCATCCCATGGCCAGCGACCTGATCAAACACATCTCCGATTCTTCCTTCGAAGCCGACGTGCTCAAGTCCAGCCAGCCCGTGCTGGTCGACTACTGGGCCGAATGGTGCGGTCCCTGCAAGATGATCGCGCCCATCCTGGACGAAGTGTCGGCCGCCTATGAAGGCAAGCTGCAGATCGCCAAGCTCAACGTGGACGAGAACCGCGACATCCCGGCCAAGTTCGGCATCCGCGGCATCCCCACGCTCATGCTGTTCAAGGACGGCCAATTGGCCGCCACCAAGGTCGGCGCCATGAGCAAGGCACAGCTCACGGCCTTCATCGACCAGCAGCTCGCCTGAGACATTTCAACCGGCCAGCGCGCAATGCGTTGGCCGGATGGTTATTTGCTGTCATAATCTCCCACAGATCACCGGCCCCTTCGAGGTAACCGGTTCGAGTTCCCCGGTTTGTGAAGCAGCTCTCGCTTCACATCAAACCTCCCCCCGTTTTTCCGATCGATTGCCCCGCAAGGGGTCGTTCCATGCACTTAAACGAACTCAAGGCACTCCACGTGTCTGAAGTCCTCAAGCAGGCTGAAGCGCTTGAGATCGAAAACGTCGGCCGCATGCGCAAGCAGGAGCTGATGTTCGCGATCATCAAGAAGCGCGCCAAGGCCGGCGAACAGGTCTTCGCCGACGGCGTGCTCGAAATCCTGCCCGACGGCTTCGGCTTCCTGCGCAGCCCCGACACCAGCTTCACCGCCAGCACAGACGACATCTACATCTCGCCGAGCCAGGTGCGCCGCTTCAACCTGCACACCGGCGACATGATCGAAGGCGAAGTGCGCACGCCCAAGGACGGCGAGCGCTACTTCGCGCTGACCAAGCTGGACAAGGTCAACGACGGTCCGCCCGAGCAGAACAAGCACAAGGTGATGTTCGAGAACCTGACGCCGCTGTTCCCCAAGGAACAGATGAAGCTGGAACGCGACGGCGTCAAGAGCGACGAGAACATCACGGGCCGGATCATCGACATCATCGCCCCCATCGGCAAGGGCCAGCGCGCCCTGCTGGTGGCGCCGCCCAAGAGCGGCAAGACGGTGATGATGCAGCACATCGCCCACGCCATCAGCGCCAACTATCCCGAAGTGCACATGATGGTGCTGCTGGTGGACGAGCGGCCCGAAGAAGTGACCGAGATGCAGCGCACCGTGAAGGGCGAGGTCATCGCCTCGACCTTCGACGAGCCCGCCGCGCGCCACGTGCACGTGGCCGAAATGGTGATCGAGCGGGCCAAGCGCCTGGTCGAGCTCAAGAAGGACGTGGTGATCCTGCTTGACTCGATCACCCGCCTCGCCCGCGCCTACAACAACGTCGTGCCTTCGTCGGGCAAGGTGCTGACCGGCGGTGTCGACTCCAACGCGCTGCAGCGTCCCAAGCGCTTCCTGGGCGCGGCGCGCAACGTGGAAGAAGGCGGCTCGCTGACCATCATCGGCACCGCGCTGATCGACACCGGCAGCCGCATGGACGAAGTGATCTTCGAAGAGTTCAAGGGCACCGGCAATTCCGAAATCCACCTGGACCGCCGCCTGTACGAAAAGCGCGTGTTCCCCTCGATCCAGCTCAACCGCAGCGGCACGCGCCGCGAAGAACTGCTGCTGGCCCCCGAGATCCTGCAGAAGACCCGCATCCTGCGCCAGCTCATGTACAACATGGACGAGATCGAGTCGATGGAGCTGATGCTCAAGAACATGAAGGCGACGAAGACCAATGTCGAGTTCTTCGACATGATGCGCCGAGGCGGCTGAGCCCCTCGCGATCGTCGCCGAAAGCGCGCCGTCCCCCAGGGCCGGCGCGCTTTTTTCATGGCGCCAGGGCGCGGCCCTCTCGTGCGCTGCGGGTGCCCAGGTCGAGCAGTTCCATGAGCGCCACGGCCTCCTGCGGCGGCACGGGATTGGGGCCGATGCCGAGGATGGCGTCGCGCACTGCGGCGTAGTAGTCGACGTAGTTGCCGCGGCGGTTGGGCACCGTGCTCTCGCGCACCCAGTTTTCGATCGCCACGGTCTTCAGCTCACCCTGCAATGGGTCGATGCCCCAGTCATCGCCGCCTGGGCGGCCACCGGCGCGCAATGCGTCTTCCTGCGGGTCGACGCCGTGCTTCACGTAGCTGCCGCGCGTGCCATGCAGGATGTAGCGCGGCGCGGCGTGGGCCGCCAGGGTGGTGGCGTGCAGCACCACTCGCAGTGGCGCATGGGGGCCGCTTTCGTAGCGCAGCACGGCATGAAAATAGTCCTCGACCTGTGCGCCCTCGCGCAGGACCGCGGTGTCCAGCTGCAGCGTATCGGGCTTGCCGAACAGTTGCACCGCCTGGTCGACCAGATGGGCGCCCAGGTCGACCCAGAGGCCGGACCCTGGCACTTTCTGCTCGCGCCAGCGGTCGCGCACCTCAGGACGGAAGCGGTCGAAATGCGACTCCAGGTACACCGGCCGCCCCAGCTCGCCGCGGGCCAGGAGGTCCTTGAGCGTCAGGTAGTCGGCGTCGAAACGGCGGTTCTGGTAGACCGACAGCACGCGGTTGTGGCGCCCTGCCAACAGCTCGAGCTCGCGCGCCTCGGCCGCGTCGAGCGTGAAAGGCTTGTCGACAACCACGTGCTTGCCGGCCTCCAGGGCGGCCCTGGCGACGGGAAAATGCTGGGCATTGGGCGTGGCCACCACCACCAGGTCGATGTCCGTCCGGGCGACGAGCGCCTCCACGCCGGGTACCACGGTCACGCCGGGCCAGTCGGCGTGGACCTTGTGCGGCTGCGAGCTGGCCACGGCCGCCAGTTCGAGGCCCGGAACCGCCGAAAGCACCGGCGCATGGAAGGTCTGGCCGGCAAAACCGTAGCCCACGAGGCCGGCGCGCAACGTTCTGGAGGTCATCTGTGGGGCCGCCTTTCGCTCAAAACGGCCAGTATGCGATAATCGCTGGCTCCGCGAAAAGTGCGGCTGGGCGTTTTGCCCGGCGATTCCCTTCCCCGGAACGGCCTGCCCCCTGGGCGCGCCTGTGGCTCTCGCATCGACCCCAAAGGAAATACCATGGCAAAAGAAGGCATTCACCCGAATTACCGCGACGTCCTGTTCGTCGACATGTCGAACGGCTTCAAGTTCGTGACCCGTTCGTGCGCGAACACCAAGGAAATGGGCAAGACCGACGACGGCCGCGAACTGCCTCTGTTCAAGCTCGACACCACGAGCGAATCGCACCCGTTCTACACCGGCACGCAAAAGTCGGTGGACAACATGGGCGGCCGCGTCGAGAAGTTCCGCAACCGCTTCGGCAAGACGACCGGCGCTGCTTCCAAGTAAAGCACGCGCTTTCGCATCGAGGGCAGCCCGGTTTACCGCGCTGCCCTTTTTCTTTCCCAAGACCGCCCCGCCCGTACACTTGCTTGTGAACCAGCCGACTCCAGCAATCGTTGCCCAGAGCGCCGTGCGCCGGTTGCCGCGCATCGCACTGCTGTTGCTGTGCGCCGCCTACCTCCTGCCCGGGCTCGTGGGGCGCGGCCCCTGGAAAAGCGCGGACATCACCTCGTTCGGCTACATGGCCGAGCTGGCGCGCACCACCGAAGGTATTGCACGCTGGTTCGACCCCATGCTCCTGGGCCTTCGGCCTGAAACGCCGGCGCTCATTCCCTACTGGATCGGTGCCTGGGCGATCAAGATCGCGCCCTCGTGGCTGCACCCCGACCTGGCGGTGCGCATCGTCTTTGCGCTGCTGCTCTGGGGCACCTTCACTGCCACCTGGTACGCCGTCTACTACCTCGCCCGCACCGCGCGCGCCCAGCCCGTGGCCTTCGCTTTCGGGGGCGAGGCGCGGCCGACCGACTATGCCCGCGCGATCGCCGACGGCGGGCTGCTGGCCCTGATCGCCTGCCTGGGGCTGGCGCAGCTCGGCCATGAAACCACGCCGGCATTGGCACAGCTGTTCTTCGCCTCGCATCTTTTCTACGGCGTGGCCGCATTGCCGTACCGGCGCTTGGGCCCGGTCATCGCATTGATGGTCGGCACCGTCGGCATGACGCTGAGCGGCGGTCCCGCGGTCGGGCTGGCGCTGGCGGTGGGCAGCGCGCTCTTCATGGCCTACGAGCGGCGCAGCGCCAAGGCCAAGGCCCGTGCCGATTCCGGCACCGCGTCCGATGAAGGCCCGGGCTACAGCCTGGCGGCACTGGCCACCATGGCCGCGGCCGCGCTGGTGGCCGGGGCGCTCGCAATCGGGCTGGGTTTGCTGGAATGGAAGATCCAGCTGCCGGGCCATCATCCGAGCAGCACCTCCGTGCTGTCCGACGTGCGCAGCCAGGCCAAGCTGCTGGTGTGGTTCACCTGGCCGGTCTGGCCCCTCGCCCTCTGGACGCTCTGGCGCTGGCGCCGGATGCTCACCGCGCGCCACGTGGCGCTGCCGTTCTGGTTTGCGCTGGTGCCGCTGGCGGCCACCTGGACCACCGATTATTCCGACCGTTCGCTGCTGCTGGCGCTGCCCGCCCTCGCCACGCTGGCCGCCTTCGCCCTGCCCACGTTCCGGCGCAGCGCGGCGGCGCTGATCGACTGGTTCAACGTGCTGTTCTTCAGCGGCCTGGCCGTGCTGGGCTGGATCTACTGGGTCGCCATGCAGACCGGCGTGCCTCCCAAACCCGCGGCCAGCGTGGCGCGGCTGGTGCCTGGCTTCGTGCCCGAGTTCTCGGCCATTCCCTTCGTGCTGGCCCTGGCTGCGACCATCGCCTGGTGCTGGCTGGTGCGCTGGCGCACCGGGCGGCATCGCTCGGCGCTCTGGAAGACACTGGTGCTTCCGGCCGGCGGAACGGCCCTGTGCTGGATGCTGCTGATGACACTCTGGCTGCCTTCCATCGACTACGCGCGCAGCTATGTTCCGCAGGTGCGGGCCGTGGCCGATCGGGTCGGACGGCCGAGCTGCGTGGCGGAACTGGCGCTCAGCCGCGCGCACATCGCGGCCCTGCAGCATCACGGCCAGTTCAACCTGCAGCCGCTGCTGCTGGGCACCAACTGCCCGTGGCTGCTGGTGAGCCCCGAGACCATCGAGCGGCTGCACACCATCATCCCGCTGGACCAGTGGCATTTCAGCGGCACCCTTCGCCGGCCCAGCAGCGCAACCGACGACCTGCTGCTCTATCAAAAGATCGCGCCGTAGCAAGTGACTGGCGAACGAGGCCTGATCGCGCGGCATGCCGGCACGGTGCTGGTCGGCCAGTTGGCCGTGATGGCGTTCGGCGTGACCGACACCATCGTGGCCGGACGCTACGCCGAAAGCGCGCTCGCCGCGCTGTCGGTCGGTGCGGCCATCTTCATCAGCGTGTTCGTCTCGCTCATGGGCGTGCTGCAGGCCTTGCTGCCCGTGTGGGCGGAGCTGCACGGCGCCGACCGCCGCAGCGAAGTGGGCCGCTCGGTGCGGCAGTCGCTCTACCTGAGCGGCATCACCATTGCCATCGGCATGGCGGTGCTGCTGTTTCCCGGCGCCGTGTTGCGATGGACCCAGGTGCCTCCAGACATGCGCGCGGGCGTGGAGGCCTACCTGGCGGTGCTTGCCTTCGCGCTTCCGCCCGCCTTGCTGTTTCGCCTCTTCAGCACGCTGAATCAGGGCCTCGGCAAGCCGCAAGTAGTCACCTCGCTGCAGCTGGGCTCGCTGGCCGTGAAACTGCCGCTGTCGATCTGGTTCACCTTCGGCGGCGCCGGCCTGCCCGCCATGGGGCTGGTGGGTTGCGCCTGGGCCACGCTGTGCGTGAACTGGACCATGCTGGCCTGTGCGGTGTGGCTGCTGCGCAGCAGCGCCTTCTACAGGGACTACCGCCTCTGGGAGCGCATCGAGGCACCCGACTGGCGGCAGATCCGCCAATTCGCGAGCCTGGGCATTCCGGGCGGCCTGGCGGTGCTGGTGGAGGTGACCTCGTTCACGCTGATGGCGCTCTTCATCGCGCGCCTGGGCACGGCCGCCGCTGCCGCGCACCAGATCGCATCGAACCTGCTGGCGGTGGCCTACATGGTGCCGCTCTCGCTCGGCATCGCCACCAGCGCGCGGGTGAGCTTCTGGCTGGGCGCCGGCCAAGCGGCCAAGGCCCGCCGCGCCTGCCGCATGGGCTTCGAGCTCACGGCGCTGTGTGCCCTGTTCTTCGCGGGCGCGCTGGTGGCGCTGCGCTTTCAGCTGGCTCATGTGTATTCCGACAACCCGGCCGTGATCGCGCTTGCCGCGGCCCTGCTGCTGGTGGTCGCTGTCTACCACCTGGCCGATGCGCTCCAGACGCTGTGCGTGTTCGTGCTGCGCTGCTACCGGGTCACGCTGGTGCCGCTGGTCATCTATTGCACGCTGCTCTGGGGCTTCGGGCTCGGCGGGAGCTACCTGCTCGCCTACCGGGGCCTGGGGCCGTGGCCCGCGATGCAGTCGCCGCTCGCGTTCTGGCTCATGAGCACCGGTGCGCTCGCGGTCACGGCCCTGCTCTTCGGCGCGCTGCTGCGGTGGACGATGCGGCGCTCAGCGCGGCGCTAGCAGCCGAGCTTCCCGCACGCGGGTGGCGGGGAACACCAGCGCGAAGCGGGAGCCCTTGCCCACCGTGCTCTCGATGCGCAATTCGGCGCCGTGCCGCTGCGCAATGTGCTTCACGATCGCGAGGCCCAGCCCGGTGCCGCCGGTCTCGCGCGAGCGGCTGCGGTCGATGCGGTAGAAGCGCTCCGTCAAGCGCGGAATGTGCTCCGAGGCAATGCCAGGGCCGGTATCGCGCACCGCGTATTCGCCGCGTCCGTCGGGCAGCAGCCGCCAGCTCACGGCCACCTCGCCGCCGCCGGGCGTGTAGCGGATGGCGTTGCTCAGCAGGTTCGACATGGCGCTCTGCAGTTCGGTCGGCGCGCCCGATATTTCGGATTCGGCCTCGATGGCGAACGAAAGGTCATGGCCGAGCGGCGCCAGCCGCCCCGACAGACCGCGCGCCTCGTCCTCGCATTGCGCCATCAGCGCACGGATGCGGATCCACTGGTTGCCCGAAGGTGCCGCGCTGCCCTCCAGGCGCGAGAGCGTCAGCAGGTCGTTCACCAGCGTTTCCATGCGGTGCGACTGCTGGCTCATGAGCGAGAGATACCGTGCGCGCTCCTGCGCATCGAGCGGCAGGTTCTGCAGCGTCTCGACGAAGCCCGCCAGCACCGTGAGCGGCGTGCGGATCTCGTGCGAAACATTGGCGACGAAGTCGCGCCGCATGGCTTCGGCCTGCTCCAGCGCCGTGATGTCGCGCGTCAGCAGCATGCGGCGGTTGCCCGCATACGGGTGCACCTGCACCGACAGGCGAACCGGATGGCTGCGCTGCTGCGCCTGGCCCGGGCCGGAGGCATCGATCACGACGTCGCGGCTGTAGTTCCACGATGCAAGGTAGGCCACGAAGGCCGGATCGCGCACGAGGTTCGCAAGATGCTGCAGCAGGTCGCGCTCGGCGTCGATGCCGAACTGGCTGGCCGCCGTCTGGTTGCACCATTCGATGCGGCCCTGCTCGTCGAGCAGGATCACGCCGTTGGGCGAGGCCTGGATGGCGGCCAGGAACTCCTGCAGCCGGTCTTCGGCCTGCCGCGTCTGCTGCTCGCGCTCGCGCAGCAGCTTGCGGATGCGCTCCGACAGCTCGCCCCACACGCCGGCGCCGCGCGTCGGCAGGCCGGCAGCGTCGTTGCGCAGCACGCGCAGCAGGCGCTCGGCGCGCCAGGCGTCCAGGGCAAGCCACAGCGCCGCGCCCAGCCAGGCACCCAGCCATCCGAACTTCCAGCCGAAGATGATTGCAGCGCCCGCTCCCATAACGATGGACGCTATGAGAAAAGTAGCGATACGAAAAGGCATGGCGGGCGATTATCCGCGCCCGCGGACCCTGGAGGCCGCTGCGTTCAAACCGTCACTTGGGCCGTCAGCCGGTAGCCGGCGCCGCGCACCGTCTCGACCATGGGCGAAGCCGCGCCCAGCGATTCGCGCAGCCGCTTGACGTGCACGTCGACCGTGCGTTCCTCGATGTAGACATGGTCGCCCCAGACCTTGTCGAGCAGCTGCGCGCGGCTGTGCACGCGCTCGGCGTGCTGCATCAGGTAGGCCAGCAGCTTGAACTCGGTCGGCCCCACCTTCAGTGCATTGCCCTGCCACGTCACACGGTGGGTGGCGGTGTCGAGCGCGAGCTCGCCGATCTCGACGCGTTCGGTGACCACCTCGGGCGCGCGGCGGCGCAGCACCGCGCGAATGCGCGCGAGCATTTCCTGCGTGGAGAACGGCTTCGTGATGTAGTCGTCGGCGCCCGCGTCGAGCCCGGCCACCTTGTCGGGCTCGTCGCCGCGCGCCGTGAGCATCAGGATGGGTATTGCCTTGGTGCGCGCATCCTTGCGCCACTGGCGTGCGAGCTGCAGTCCGCTCTGGCCCGGCAGCATCCAGTCGAGCAGGATCAGGTCCGGCAGGAAGGCGTCGATCTCGCGCTGCGCCGCCGCGCCGTCTTCCGACCAGATCGGCTCGAAGCCGTTGTGGCGCAGGTTGACGGCGATCAGCTCGGCGATCGACGACTCGTCTTCGACGATCAGGACTCTGGGTTTCTTCATGCTTTGCTTGTGAGTCTTGCCGCGCCGGTCAGCGCAGCGCGGACTCGATTTCCTGCATCGAAGTGTGCCGCACATCGGCACCCTTGACGATATAGATGATGAATTCGGCGATGTTCTTGGCGTGGTCGCCGATGCGCTCGATGGCCTTGGCCAGGAACAGCAGGTCGAGGCTCGCGGAGATGGTGCGCGGGTCTTCCATCATGTAGGTGACCAGCTTGCGCACGAAACCGTCGAACTCCTTGTCGATCAGGTCGTCGTCCTTGAGGATCGACAGCGCGGCGGCCGTGTCCAGGCGCGCAAACGCATCGAGCGCGGTGCGCAGCAGGCCCGACGCCAGGTCGGCCGCGATGCGCAGCTCGTTCGAGGGCAGCGCGCGGGCCGAGCCGCTCTCGATGATCGACTTGACCATGCGCGCGATCTTGTTGGCCTCGTCGCCCACGCGCTCCAGGTTGGCGGTGGTCTTGGAGATCGCGATCAAGAGGCGCAAGTCGCGCGCCGTGGGCTGGCGCCGCGCGATGATCGACGACAGCTCGCGGTCGATCTCGATCTCCATCGCATTCACGCGGTGCTCGGTTTCCATCACGCGGTCGGCTGCCTCGGGATCGAACTGCAGGAGCGCATACACCGCCTGGTGGATCTGCGCCTCGACCATGCCGCCAAGCTCCATCACGCGCGACGAAACCCCGTTGAGTTCGCTGTCGAACTGGCTGGAGAGATGTTTTTCAGTCATGTGTGCTCCTTGGCATCAGCCGAATCGGCCGGTGATGTAGTCCTCGGTCTCCTTGCGCTGCGGCTTGAAGAACATCTGCTCCGTCGCGCCGAACTCGATCAGGTCGCCCAGGTACATGTAGGCGGTGTAGTCGCTGCAGCGTGCAGCCTGCTGCATGTTGTGCGTGACGATGACCACGGTGTACTCGTTCTTCAGCTCGGCAATCAACTCCTCGATCTTCGCGGTCGAGATCGGGTCGAGCGCGGAGCACGGTTCGTCGAGCAGCAGCACTTCGGGCTTGATGGCGATGCCGCGTGCAATGCACAGGCGCTGCTGCTGGCCGCCCGAGAGGCCCGATCCGCTTTGCTGGAGCTTGTCGCGCACCTCGGTCCAGAGCGCGGCCTTCTTCAGGGCCCACTCCACGCGGTCGTCCATCTCGCTCGCGCTGAGATTCTCGAACAGCTTCACGCCGAAGGCGATGTTGTCGTAGATCGACATCGGGAACGGCGTGGGCTTCTGGAACACCATGCCGATCTTGGCGCGGATCAGCGCCACGTCCTGCTTGGACGTGAGCAGGTTCTCGCCGTCCAGCGCAATGGTGCCCTCGGCGCGCTGCTCGGGATAGAGCTCGAACATGCGGTTGAAGGTGCGCAGCAAGGTCGACTTGCCGCAGCCCGATGGCCCGATGAAGGCCGTGACCTTGTTCTCGGGAATTTCGAGGTTGATGCCCTTGAGCGCGTGGAACTTGCCGTAGTAGAAGTTCAGGTCCTTGACCGAGATCTTCGAGCGCGACGGTTGTGCGACGGTGGTTGGCATGGTTGTTTTGTTCCGGAATCAGAGTTTGTTGCGCGTGAGGACCCGCGCCAGGATGTTGAGTGCGAGCACGGCCACGGTGATCAGGAACACGCCGGCCCAGGCCAGCTGTTGCCAGTTCTCGTACGGGCTCATCGCAAACTTGAAGATCGTCACCGGCAGGCTGGCCATCGGCTGGCTCACGTCGGCGGTCCAGAACTGGTTGTTCAGTGCGGTGAAGAGCAGCGGCGCGGTCTCGCCGGCAATGCGCGCCACGGCCAGGAGCACACCCGTGACCACACCGGCACGCGCAGCGCGCAGCGTGATGCTCAAGATGACTTTCCACTTGGGCGTACCGAGCGCATAGGCCGCTTCGCGCAGCCCCGGCGGCACCAGCTGCAGCATGTTCTCGGTGGTGCGGATCACCACCGGGATCACGATCAGCGCCAGCGACAGCGCACCTGCAAGGCCCGAGAAGGTCTTGAAATAGGCCACCACCACCGCATACACGAACAGGCCGATCACGATCGACGGTGCGGACAGCAGGATGTCGTTGACGAAGCGCGTCACCGACGACAGCCAGCCCTTGGGGTTGTACTCGGCCAGGTAGATGCCGGCCATGATGCCGATGGGCGTGCCCACGAAGGTGGCCAGCGCCACCATCACGAAGGAGCCGAAGATCGCGTTGGCGATGCCGCCCGCCTCGTTCGGCGGCGGCGTCATCTCCGTGAAGGTGGCGAGCGCCAGGCCGCCCAGGCCCAGGCGCAGCGTCTCCCACAGGATCCAGACGAGCCAGAACACGCCGAACACCATCGCCGCGAGCGACAGCGTGAGCGCGATCTTGTTGACGCGGTTGCGCGCGGCAAACCTGGCCTGGCGGGTTTCGGCGAGCGCCTTGGCGCTCAGGAGGCTTTCGGCAGTGCTCACGACTTCGTTCCTTCGCTCTTCTTCATCTGGGCCAGCAGCACCTTCGACAGCGTCAGCACGACGAAGGTGATGAAGAACAGCACCAGTCCGAGATACATCAGCGCCGCCTGGTGCAGACCCGCGCCGGCTTCGGCAAACTCGTTGGCGAGCGCCGAGGTGATGCTGTTGGCGGCCTCGAACACGGAAAGAGAGTTGAGCTGGTTCATGTTGCCGATCACGAAGGTGACCGCCATCGTTTCACCCAGCGCCCGGCCGAGGCCGAGCATGATGCCGCCGATGACGCCGGCCTTGGTGTAGGGCAGCACGACCTTCGAGACGACCTCCCAGGTCGTGGAGCCCAGGCCGTAGGCCGACTCCTTGAGCAGCGGCGGCGTCACTTCGAAGACGTCGCGCATCACCGAGGCGATGAACGGAATGATCATGATCGCGAGGATGATGCCGGCCGAAAGAATGCCGATGCCCACCGGCGGACCCGACACCAGCGCGCCGAGGTACGGCACGCCGGCAAGCAGCTTCTGCAACGGCTGCTGCACCCAGGCCGAGAGAATCGGGCCGAACACCAGCAGGCCCCACATGCCGTACACGATGGAAGGCACGGCGGCGAGAAGTTCGATGGCCGTGCCCAGCGGGCGCTTAAGCCAGTTGGGCGACAGCTCGGTCAGGAACAGCGCAATGCCGAAGCTCACCGGCACCGCGATCACCAGCGCGATGAACGAGGTGGCCAGCGTGCCGTAGATCATGACCAGGCCGCCGTACTCGTTCTGCACCGGGTCCCACACGCTGCTGGTGAGAAAGCCGAGGCCGTACTTTGCGATGGCGGGCCAGGCGCCGGCGATCAGCGACAGCAAAATGCCGATGAGCATCGCAAGCGTGAGCAGCGCGGCGCCCTTGGCGGCCCAGCCGAACAGGCGGTCCGCCATGGGACCCGAGCGCGGTGCCTTGGCCGGCGGCGGCGCGGTGGCGCGGCCACGGCCGGCCGCGAGGTCGATCGAGGATGCGGAAGCAGGAAAAGTGGATGACACGGGGTGCTCCGGCAAGGCCGGGTGCGACGCATTCTCGAGCGAAGTGCTGCTCATGGATGCGCCGCTCCCGACTGGATGGTTGATGGCTTACTTGAACGCGACCGGCTTGCCCGATGCGTCCTTCACCTCGCCCCATGCCTTGGCGATCGTCGACTTGACCGCGTCGGGCATCGGCACGTAGTCGAGGTCGTCGGCCGTCTTGTCGCCGTTCTTGTAGGCCCAGTCGAAGAACTTGAGCACGGTGGTCGCGTTGGCCGGCTTGTCCTGCGCCTTGTGCAGCAGGATGAAGGTCGCCCCGGTGATGGGCCATGCGTCCTTGCCGGCCTGGTTGGTCAGCACCTGGTAGAAGCTCTTGTTCCAGTCGGCATTGGCCGCGGCGGCCTTGAAGGCGCCATCTTCCGGCGAGACGAAGTTGCCGGCGGCGTTCTGCAGCTGGGCATACACCATCTTGTTCTGCTTGACGTACGCGTACTCGACATAGCCGATCGAATTGGGCAGGCGGTTCACGAAGGCGGCAACGCCTTCATTGCCCTTGCCGCCCGCGCCGGTCGGCCAATTCACGGCCGTGCCTTCGCCGACCTTGGTCTTCCATTCGGCGTTGACCTTGCTCAGGTAGTTGGTGAACAGGAAGCTGGTGCCCGAGCCGTCGGCGCGGCGGACCGGCGCGATGGCGGCGTCCGGCAAGGCGAGCGAGCCATTCAGCGCCTTGATGGCGGGGTCGTTCCACTTGGTGATCTTGCCCAGGTAGATGTCGCCCAGCACCTGGCCGTTGAGCTTCAGCTCGCCCGGCTTGACACCGGAAATGTTCACCACGGGAATCACGCCGCCGATGACGGTGGGGAACTGCATCAGGCCCTTGGCCTGGAGCTCTTCGTCCTTCAGGGGCGCATCGGAAGCGCCGAAATCGACCGTCTTGGCTTCGATCTGCTTGAGGCCGGCACCCGAGCCGACCGACTGGTAGTTGATCTTGACGCCCGTGGCCTTGTTGAAATCGGAGGCCCACTTGGCGTACAGCGGCGCCGGAAAGCTGGCGCCGGCGCCGGTCACGTCCTGTGCGAAAGCGGGAACATGGGCGAAGACCGCGGCCACGAGGCCGGCGGCTGCAAATTTGAAAGTCGTTTTCATATGGCTTCCGTTCTAGAAGTAAGAAGTAGTCCCTTTCGGGCTTGCAACGGACTCTAGGAAGCTTGTGTGACATCGGTGTGACACCCCGCCATAGAGGGGAACCGGCACCGTTTCCCTTGCGGCTTGTGTGACGCTGTCACGCAACCGTCATCTGCCGCGCCTAGCCTCTAGCAGCTCTGCGCCAGCCATCCGGCCGCACGTGGCCGCCCGGCGCTACGATCGGGGACCCCCGCCTTCTCTCACGACAACTCCATGCAAAACGGCACCCGCCTCGCCGCAGTCGACCTCGGCTCCAACAGCTTCAGGCTCGAGATCGGCCAGGTCGACCACGGCCAGATCCACCGCACCGAGTACCTCAAGGAAACGGTGCGCCAGGGCAACGGCCTGGACAGCGCGCGCAATCTCACGCCGGAAGCCATGCAGCGCGGCTGGGACGCCCTCGCCCGTTTCGGCGAACGGCTGGCCGGGTTCAAGCGCTCGCAGGTGCGCGCGGTGGCCACGCAGACCTTGCGCGAAGCACGCAACCGCGAGGAATTCCTGCTGCGCGCGCGCACCATCCTGGGCTTCGGCATCGACGTGATCCCCGGCCGGGAAGAAGCCCGCCTGATCTACCAGGGCGTGGCCCACATGCTGCCGCACACGGACGCCTCCGACCGCGAACGCCGGCTGGTGGTGGACATCGGCGGGCGCTCCACCGAAATGATCATCGGCCGCGCGTTCGCCGCCGAGCTGATGGAGTCCTACCGCGTCGGCAGCGTCGCGTGGTCGATGAAGCATTTCGCCGAAGGCCTCTTCACCACGGCCGCCTTCCGGGCCGCCGAGGTGGCGGCCAAGGCCGTCCTGGACGATGCGCTGTCGAGCTACACCCGCGACCAGTGGGACGTGGCCTACGGCGCCTCGGGCACCATCGGCGCGGTCGGCGACGTGCTGGCCGCAGCCGGCGGCGAGCCCGGGCTGATCACCCGCGAAGGGCTCGACTGGCTCGTCGAGCGCCTGCTCAAGGCCGGCAGCACCGACAAGCTGCGCATCGACGGCATGCGCGAAGACCGCAAGGCCGTCATCGGCGGCGGCGTGAGCGTGCTGCGCGCAGTGTTCGACCTGCTCGGCATCGAAGAGATGAGGGTGGCCCAGGGCGCGCTGCGCCACGGCGTTCTGTACGAACTGCTGGAGCGCGACGACAGCGTGGCCGACATGCGCACCGCCACCGTGGCGCGGCTGGCCAGCCGCTTCTCGGTCGATGCGCAGCAGGCCAGGCGGGTGGGGGACACGGCGGCGGCGCTGTTCGTGCAGCTCACGCCCGCCGCGCGCGGCGGCAGCACCGGCAGCCGGGCCGCACGAGCCTTGCGCAAGCTCGGCTGGGCGGCACAGCTGCACGAGATCGGCACCCTGGTTTCGCACAGCGACTATCACAAGCACGGCGCCTACATCCTGGACAACACCGACGCGCCGGGCTTCGCGGTGAACGAGCTGCATGCGCTGGGCCAGCTGGTGCTGGGGCAGCGCGGAAAGCTCCGCAAGCTCGACGCCGCGCTCGACGACGAGACCTTCGTGATGCAACTGCTCTCATTGCGGCTGGCGGTGATCCTGTGCCACGCCCGGCGCGATCCGGATCCGCAGGCGCTGCATCTCGCGGCGCTCGGTGCCAGGGCCTTCACGATCGCCTGCGCACCCGACTGGGCGGAGGCCTATCCGCAGTCCGCGCACCTGCTGCGCGAGGAAGTGCTGGCCTGGCAGAAGACCAGCAACTGGCGCGTGGAACTCAGCGGCTGCTGAGCCGCCTTGCTTGCGGTTCAGTCCCTCGCGTCGAGGCCTGCCGTTCGCGTCGGCTCGCCACCGCCGGCCATGCGCGGCTCGTCTTCACCGAACATGGCCGCATAGGCCGGCTGGACGGCCTGGACGAATCCCTGCCTCAGCCCTTCCCGTGCCCCGGGAACGTCCTGCAGCAGGCCGTCATACATGTAGTAGGTGGGCGCCGCGAGGTCGGCGGTGTGGGTCGCCTGGTGCACCACGGCCTGCTGCTCGTTTCTCAGCACCTGCTCGACCGCGACGAACGGCGTGAAGCTCGATGTCGCATCCGGCGCGCCATAGGCCGCAGTGATCCGCATGGTCAAGGTGCTGTAGCCGGGCGCGGGCCGGTGCCCCAGCGCCTGCATCTCGGCGACAGGCCCGTTGACGCGAAAGGCCGGAATCAGCTTCACCTCGCGGCCGCTCTCCCGCAGGCGCGCGGCGAACTGCTCGGCAAACTGCCGGCTGAGCGTCAGGGCCGCTGCGCTGTCGTTTTTCACCGCGGCGGTGAACTCCTTGCTGCGCCTCGCCGTCCGGTCGGCCTGGGTCGCCCGGCTGCCAACCTCGAAGCCAAGCGACACCAGCGTACCGACCGGTCCCAGCAGACCGGCGAAACCCATGATGGCGGAACCGCCGCCATCCACGACCGTGAACTGGTCTTCCTCGTTGTAGAGCAGTTCGATCTTTGCAAGCGACCGGGTGGCATCGGGTCGTGGCTGCAGCGCGCCTTGCGTGGCGCTCGTTGCGCACCCGGCGAGCAAGGCCGCGGCAACGAGCAGGGGAACAAGCAATTTCATGGCGGCCTGCCGTGAAGGGCGGCTGCGCCAGCGTCCCTCGCCTCACGTCAGGTATCTCGGCGTCCAGGGCGCTGCCGCGCAGTCGCCCTGTGGTTGTAAGTTATCGATGCAATTTGTCACAAGTTGCGTCGGGCGTAGCCCTATTGTGCTACTTTTCCCGCCGAGCCGGCGCAAATTGAATCAATAAGTTAACATTTTTAGCAGATCCAGCGCTCAGCGCTTCCTTCAAAGAAGCTCGGGGGATTGGACCGTGACCACCACCGTCTGCACGTCGCCGTCGCGCTCGCGGGTGCGAATCCACCAGAGCGCGCCTTTTCTCACGGGACAGCTGTCCTGCTTGAGCCCGAGCAGCAGCGAGATGGCCTGCCCCACGGAAGGCTGGTGGCCGATCATCAGGACGACCGACTTGCCGTTCGGCCATCCCGCCGTGGCCAGCATCGCCTCGGGCGTGGTGTCGGGCGCGAGTTCGGCGCGCAGCTTGTATTTGCGGCCGAGCGCGAGCGCGGTCTGCTCGCAGCGCCGCGCGGGGCTGCAGATGATGCGGGTGCCGTCGGGCAGTTGCCGGTCGAGCCAGCCCGCCATGCGCTTGGCCTGCTTCTCGCCGCGTGGGGTGAGGGAGCGCTGCAGGTCGTCGCAGCCCTCCGTCCAGTCCTCGGCCTCGGCATGGCGCCAGAAGATCAAGTCCATGCGCGTGGTCTTTCGATCGTCAGTTGCTGGATGCATCGGGGCCAAGTCCCCGCGACGCGTATCGGTTCATCAGCGCGGTCTGTGCGCCATGCGCTTCGACCGCGCGCGAGGCGCCCTCCTCGCCCGGATGGGTGTCGCGGTCGACGCGCGTGTAGATGCCGTCGCCTCCCAGGTCCCAGGCATCGCGGCCATCGTGCAGGTAAGCCACCAGGCACTCGTCGATGAGCCGCTGGCGAAGATTGGGATCGGTCACCGGCCAGGCGAGCTCGATGCGCCGCATCATGTTGCGGTTCATCCAGTCGGCGCTGGAAAGATAGAGCGACTCGTCCTCGCCATTGCGGAAATAGAACACCCGCGAATGCTCGAGAAACCGCCCGATCACCGAGCGCACGCGGATGTTGTCGGTCAGCCCCGGCACCTGCGCCGGCAAGGTGCACGCACCGCGCACGATGAGGTCGATCTTCACGCCGCACCGGCCCGCGCGCATGAGCGCGGCGACCAGCTGCTCGTCCGTCAGCGCATTCATCTTGGCGACGATGCGCGTGGTCTCGCCTGCGGCGGCGGCCTGGCCCAGCGCGTCGATCTGCAGGACCAGGTTCTTGTGCAGGTCGAAGGGCGCGAGCCACATGCGGTTGAGCTTGGGCAGCCGGCTCTGGCTTGCAAGGTGGACGAACACCGCTTCCATGTCGGCCGTCAGCAGCGGGTCGGCCGTCAGGTGGCTGATGTCGGTGTAGAGCCTGGCGGTGCGCGGGTTGTAGTTGCCGGTGGACAGATGGCCGTAGCGGCGCATCTGCTTGCCTTCGCGGCGCGTCACCAGCAGCATCTTGGCGTGGGTCTTCAGGCCGACGACGCCATACACCACCTGCGCGCCGATCGACTCGAGCATTTCGGCCCAGTTGATGTTGGCCTCTTCGTCGAAGCGGGCCTTGAGCTCCACCACCACCGTCACTTCCTTGCCGCGGCGCACGGCCTCGCGCAGCAGGTCCATCAGCTCCGAATCGGCGCCGGTGCGGTAGATGGTCTGCTTGATGGCCAGCACCTGCGGGTCCTGCACGGCTTCGCGCAGGAACGCGAGCACGCCATCGAAGCTCTCGAAGGGCTGGTGGATCAGCACGTCGCCGCGCTGCAGCCGCTCGAAGAACGACTGCGCCGGCGACAGCGTGACGGGGTACGAGGCGGCATATGGCGGAAACAGCAGCTGCGGTTCTTCCAGCAGGTCGATCAGCTGCGTCAGGCGCGCAAGATTGACCGGGCCGTGCACGCGGTAGAGCGCCTGCGGGGGAAGGTTGAACTGCGCCAGCAGGAAGCTCGCGAGCGACTCGGCACAGCTGGCCGACACCTCGAGCCGCACCGCCTGCCCGTAGTGCCGGTGCTGCAGTCCCTGGCGCAATGCGGTGCGCAGGTTCTTGACGTCTTCCTCGTCCACGGCAAGGTCCGAATGCCGCGTGACCCGGAACTGCGAGAAGTCCCCCACCTCGCGTCCCGGGAACATGCCGGACAGGTGCGCGCGCACCACGCTCGAGAGCGCGACGAACAGCGTCTTGCCATCGGACACCTTGGCCGGCATGCGGATCACGCGCGGCAGCACGCGGGGCACCTTGACGATCTGGATCGGGTTCTCGCGCCCGAAGGCGTCCTTGCCGCCGAGCCGCACGATGAAGTTGAGCGACTTGTTGGCCACCTGCGGAAACGGGTGTGCCGGATCAAGGCCCACCGGGATCAGCAGCGGGCGCACCTCGCGCTCGAAATATTCGCTGACCCACTTGCGCTGCGCCGCGTTGCGTTCGCCGTGCGAAATGATGTGGATGCCATGTTTCGCAAAGGTCGGCATCAGCTCGTCGTTGTAGAGCGTGTACTGGCGCGCCACGAGTGCGTGGGCGGCCTCGGACAGGCGCTCGAACGACTCGATGGTGTAGCTGCCCTTGCGGTCGCCGGCACTGCTGGCGATCAGGTGCGGCGCGGCACGTACCTCGAAGAACTCGTCCAGGTTCGACGAGACGATGCACAGGTAGCGAAGACGCTCGACCAGCGGAACCTCGCGGCGATGGGCCCAGTCGAGCACGCGCTCGTTGAAGGACAGGATGCTGTGATCGCGGTCGAGCAGCGTGAGCGCCGAAGCCGCGCCCGCAAGCGTCCGGTCAGCGTGGGCAGATTGCATGGGCACTGATTCTGGAGCAAGCGGCACGGCAGCACATGTAGGCGGAAATATGACAGTGTCGCCCTCGTTTGTGACTGTTTCGTGACGCTCCCGTGACGCCTGCAGGCCGTCTTCCCGCGGCACCGTGCCGGATGAAGGCGCATGCGGCCCCGCGTGGGGCCGGGCAACCGCTGGCTTCATGCGCCGAGAAAGTGCTTGCGGTAGCGCGCCGGCAGGTCGTCGATGCGCATCAGCATCGGCAGGTCCGCGGTGTTGAAGTCCGGGTCCCAGGCCGGCGCGCCCAGCACCTTGGCGCCCAGGCGCAGGTACCCCTTGATGAGGGCCGGCGGCTCGACGTCGAGCGCGCCGTCGAGCCTTTCGACCGGCAGCGGCAGGCGCGGCTGGACCTGGTACTGGATCGGCGCCATGTGGCTGGCCGACAGCTGGCGCCAGATGCTCGCCGCCGCGTCGCCGCAGGTCACGCCGTTGTGCGACATGGGAATGCTGGCGCAGCCGATCATGGTGTCGAGCTTGTTGCGATGCATGAATCCGGCCAGCGCGCCCCACAATGCGAGGATCACGCCGCCCTGGCGATGGTCCGGATGCACGCAGCTGCGGCCCAGCTCGACCATGCGCTCGCGCAGGTCGCGCAGGCGGGTCAGGTCGAACTCGGTGTCGCTGTAGGTGCTGCCGACGCGACGAGCCTGTGCGGGCGTGAGTACGCGGTAAGTACCAATCACCTGCTGCGTCAGTGCTTCGCGCACCAGCAGGTGCTCGCAGAAATCGTCGAACAGGTCGATGTCGTGGCCCGCCAGGGGCGTGCTCACGCGCGCGCCCATCTCGCCGACGAACACCTGGTGCCGAAGGCGCTGGGCGGCGCGCACTTCGTCCAGGTGGCGCGCCCAGCTCACGGTGATGCCCTGCCTGGGATCGACGACCGGCGGCGCCGGCACGGCGGCAGGCGCCTGGGGCTGCGCGGTGCGTGCGCCCGACGGCGCCGGCCACAAGGCGCCTCGCAATCCGATCTGCGACAGCGGGAATGTCGGGTTGGGCAGTTCTTTCATGAGGAACCCTTTCTGCCGAGGGAGTCTGTTGGCTCGCGGTGAAACCAGCATGTCAGCGGCATTGCAATTGCATGACGCGGGTCACTGCCGGTTCGCACTGCAGGGGCGGGCCGCTTGGTTGTCTAATGCTGGGTCCGCGACAAGGAGCTTCTGTACATGGCCACAGCCGCAAGCAGCAATTTCGACAACCGTCTGCACCAGACCTTTCCCGTTCTCAGCGACGCCGAGATCGCGCGCGTCGCGCACTTCGGAACCGTGCAGCGCTTTGCAACCGGGGAGCGGCTGTTCACCGCAGGGGAAACCAGCCCCGGCATGTTCGTCCTGCTCAAGGGCGTGGTGGCGGTCACGCAGCGCGACGGCCTGGGGCACGTGGTGCCGATCGTGCGGCAGGGCCCGGGCGAGTTCCTGGCCGAAGTGGGCCAGCTGAGCGGCCGCCCTTCGCTGGTCGATGGCCATGCCGAAGAAGAAGTCGAAGCGTTGATCGTGCCGCCCGCGCAGCTGCGCGCGCTGCTGGTGGCGGAGGCCGACCTTGGCGAGCGCATCACCCGCGCGCTGATCCTGCGGCGCGTGGCGCTGATCGAATCCGGCGCGAGCGGGCCGGTGCTGATCGGCCGGCCGCAGTCGCCCGACATGGCCCGGCTGGAGAACTTCCTGCGCCGCAACGGGCACCCCTATCACCTGGTGGACGCGGCCGAAGACCCGGACGCCGCCGCGCTGCTGCAGCAGTACGGCACCTGCAAGCTGCTGGCCGTGTGCCCCGACGGTTCGGTGCTGGTCAACCCGGCCGAGGATGCGCTCGCGCGCTGCCTGGGCATGGTCGACACCGCGGAGCACAACGAGCTGTACGACGTCGCGGTGGTCGGTGCTGGCCCTGCCGGCCTGGCAACCGCGGTGTACGCGGCCTCCGAGGGCCTGCGCGTGATCGTGCTCGACTGCCGCGCCTTCGGCGGCCAGGCCGGCGCGAGCGCGCGCATCGAGAACTACCTGGGCTTTCCCACCGGCATCTCGGGGCAGGCGCTGGCCGGGCGGGCCTTCGTGCAGGCGCAGAAGTTCGGCGTCGAGATGCTGATCCCCGCCAAGGTCACCTCGCTGGACTGCTCGCGCGACAACGCGATGGGCAGCCTGCGCATCGCGCTGGCCGACGGCCGCGCCATCAACGCGCGCACGGTGGTGATTGCGAGCGGCGCGCGCTACCGCCGTCCCGACGTGCCGAGGCTGTCCGAGTTCGAAGGCCGCGGCATCTGGTACTGGGCGTCGGCCATCGAAGCCAAGCTCTGCTCGCAGCAAGAGGTCGCGCTGGTCGGCGGAGGCAACTCGGCCGGCCAGGCGGCGGTGTTCTTGTCGCGCCATGCGGCCAAGGTCAATGTGCTGGTGCGCGGCCCGTCGCTCGCGGCCAGCATGTCGCGCTACCTGATCGATCGCATCGAGGCCACGCCCAACATCGAACTGCATCCGCACACCCAGTTGGTGAAGCTGAACGGCGGCTCCGAGCAAGGCCTCACGGGTGCGACCTGGCGCTGCCAGGAGACCGGCCTGGAGCACGACTGCGCGGCGCGCAACATCTTCCTTTTCGTCGGCGCCGAGCCCGAGACCAGCTGGCTCGAAGGCTGCAGCGTCTCGGTCGACAAGCACGGCTTCGTGCGGACCGGCGACGCGGCGAGCGCCGGTTTTCCGGCGCGGCCGGCCACGGCGCTGGAATCCAGCGTGCAGGGTGTGTTTGCGGTGGGCGATGTGCGCTCGGGCTCGGTCAAGCGCGTGGGCGGCGCCATCGGCGAAGGGGCCGCCGTGGTCGCGCTGATCCACCAGCACCTGTCGTCGAACTCGGCCGTGGCCTGACCGGGGGCCCGCCCGCGTGCCGGCTCGGGCGCAATTCCCGCACCGGCGCGCGTTCGAATGGCCGCGTATATGCTGCCTGCCTCGCATCACCATCCCCCAATTTCTGGAGCCCGCGACATGCCCGCATCGCCCATCGAGGTCTACTCATGGCCCACCCCCAACGGCCACAAGATCCACATCATGCTGGAGGAGTGCGGCCTGCCGTACAACGCCCGGCCGATCAACATCGGCAAGGGTGACCAGTTCGCCCCCGACTTTCTGCAGATCAGCCCCAACAACAAGATTCCCGCCATCACCGACCCCGAAGGTCCGGACGGCAAGCCGATCTCGCTGTTCGAATCTGGCGCCATCCTCGTCTACCTGGCGGGCAAGACCGGCAAGCTGCTGCCCAAGAGCGACCGCGAACGCTACGAGGTTCTGCAGTGGCTCATGTTCCAGATGGGCGGTGTCGGACCGATGCTCGGGCAAGCGCATCACTTTCGCATGTATGCGCCCGAGAAGATCGGCTATGCGATCGAGCGCTACAGCAACGAGGCCAAGCGCCTTTACGGTGTGATCGACAAGCAGCTGTCGAAGAACAAATTCATCGCCGGCAAGACCTACTCGATCGCCGACATCGCGATCTTCCCGTGGCTGCGCAGCTGGGAGAACCAGGGCATCACCCTCACCGACTACCCGCACCTGAAGGCATGGTTCGACGGCATTGCCGCGCGGCCCGCCGTGCAGCGCGGCGTGAAAGTGCTGGCCGACCTGCGCCAGCCGATCACCGGCGACAAGGAGCGGGAGATCCTTTTCGGCAAGACTCAGTACGAGAAACGCTGAGAGGCTCGATATCCGGGCTAGAATAGAAGGCTTGTCGGGGTGTAGCGCAGCCTGGTAGCGCATCTGGTTTGGGACCAGAGGGTCGAAGGTTCGAATCCTTTCGCCCCGACCATAAGTAAAGACAAAGGCCGCTAGGTATATGTACCTAGCGGCCTTTTTCATTGGGAAATCCGTGACTTAGCGGACAGGGATGAACAGGGCGCTCCATTGACTGCCAGCGCCGGGTGGGGGTACAAATGGGGGTGCAAAGGGGTGATTTGGGGGTACGCAGAGCTCTGTACCCCCTCCCCCCAGCTGAAACGCCCCCGATCGCCCCCGCTGGAGCTGTACCCCTCGGAGTCGCCCCCATGTTGACCGACGCCCAATGCAGGAACGCAACATGCCCGCCAGACCGGAGGCAGGCGCGCTTCAGCGATTCCGGCGGCCTGTACCTGCAGGTCAGCCCGGCAGGATCGCGGCGCTGGTTCTGGAAGTACCGGATTGCCGGCGCCGAGAAAGCGCTGGCGCTGGGACGGTACCCCGACGTGAGCCTGACGGCGGCGCGCAGGGCTCGCGACGCCGCCAGGCTGCAAAAGGCCGGAGGCCGGGACCCGGTGGAGGCGCGCAAGATGGCCAAGCTGAAGGCCAAGGTGGTGGCGTCCGACACCTTCAAGGCCACCGCGCTGGAATGGTTCGGCAAGCATGAATCGCGCTGGAGCACCCACTACGGCATCCGCGAAAAACGCAACCTCGAGAAAGACCTGTTCCCGCTCTTCGCGGCGCGGCGTATCGGCGAGATCGAGCCGATCGAATTGCTGGCCGCGCTGCGCCGGGTGGAGGAGCGCGGTGCGCTCGACGTGGCTCACCGGGTGCTGATGACCGCACGCGCCGTCTGGCGCTACGCCGTGGCCACGGCGCGGGCACCGCGTGACATCACCGGCGACCTCAAGGGCGCGCTCACGCCGCACAAGAAGCGCCACTTCGCGGCAATTACCGACCCTGTGAAGCTGGGCGAGCTAGTTCGGGTGATCCGGGCCTATCAAGGTGGCCCGATCGTGCGCGCTGCGTTGCAACTCGCTCCGATGCTTTTTCAGCGCCCGAACGAACTGCGTGGCGCAGCATGGTCAGAAATTGATCTCGACAAGGCCTTGTGGACGGTGCCGGCGGCGCGCATGAAGCGGCGCAAGGACGGCAAGGAACACGGCGACCCGCACCTGGTTCCGCTGCCGCGGCAGGCCATCGAAATTCTCCGCAACCTGCACCCGATCACCGGGCATGGCGCCATGGTGTTCCCCGGCGAGCGGAGTCACGATCGGCCTATCAGCGACAACACCCTGCGGGCCGCGCTGCTGACCCTGGGCTACGGCCCCACCGTGCAGACCGTGCATGGCTTCCGTGCCACGGCGCGCACGCTGCTGGCCGAAGTGCTGGAGGTTGAACCGCTGGTGATCGAGGCTCAGTTGGCCCATGCCGTCAAGGACGCGAACGGCCGGGCCTACAACCGCACCCAGTACGCAAAGCATCGGGCCGACATGATGCAGAAGTGGGCGGACTACCTGGACAAGCTTGCGGCAGGTGCGGACGTGATACCGATTGGCCGCGCGGCATGAAAACCGAGGCCTCCCAGCTAGGCAGGGTGACATGTTGCCTGTCGTGCCGGCCAACTGGCCGTGACTCTCAGCCGAAATAGGCCACCACGCAGCGCCCTCCGGGCGTGGCAGGTATTTGTCCGGTTGACGGTGATCTTCGAAAACTCGCTGGCCTCACCTGGGGTCGGCATCCTCACGTGAGTATTTCTATGGACGAACCTTTTAAGCCCGCTTGGGGCGACCTTCAGGCCGAGGCCCACGTTCAGCGCGAGATATTCGATGAAGTCCACGACGCGCTCGAGGCAGCTTCATCGGGAAATGAACTTGATCGACTGCGAACGAACAGGGATCGCTGGCAGGCGCTGGCCTCGCTCTATGAAGTTCAGAACTCCGATCTGGAACGCGCGCTCTGGCGCGCTGAGCAGGAGGTGGTGCGCGCGCTGAACAGACTCGAAGAGGCCACCAAGAAGCTCGGGCGCGGGCAGCGCCGCAATCCCGTCCCCACGCGCGCAACGCAGCTCTACAACCTTGTGGAGCGGTACAGGTGGTATGCGGAGCTTGACGGCGAGTCCTTCAACTTGACGGAGGCCGTGCGTCAAGTCACTGCAAGGCTCTACGCTCAGGACGCGAGGGGCGTGCCGCTCCCTGCCGATCGCTTGGTCGAACTGGTGCGCAAACGTCTGGACTACAACCTCAACACCTACCGGAAGGTCAGGCGCCTTAGGGAGGGCCCCAGGGGGAGGGTCTGAAATTCCGATTTGTTGCCCTCTGCCCGAGAACGTCTGGAAAAAGGACATTCGCTCCTATCTCACAACGGCAAACAAGGCCGTATACGAAGGAGCACAGAAATGCCGATTCTCAGAATCCCCTCCATCAAGGCAGAGATGGGGCACCGCTCAAACGCGAGCGTCTACAACGCCGTCCGCGACGGCTTGCTCACCAAGCCGATCAAAATTGGTCAACGGGCAGTGGGGCTGCCCGACTACGAGGTCTCGGCGATCAATGCCGCGCGCATCGCGGGCAAGTCCGATGCGGAGATTCGCGAGTTGGTGCATCGCCTGCACGCCAAGCGCGCTGAACTCGTGACGCTGTAGGGGGCACCATGACCCCCAAAACAAAAGCCGTCCGGATGCTGGACACATCCCGGACGGCCACCAAGAAAAATCAACGCTGCCAGTTTACCGAGTGCCTGTTTTCTGAGCAATCGATCAACACCGAGCGCCCTGATAGCGTCAGCACAGTGGGGACCGACGTGAATGTGTCCCCCGATCACGACCAAAAGCGCTTCGCCACCCTGGCGGCCCAGTTCGCCATCGCTGGCCATGCGCTTGTTCGCAGCAGCCCCGCAGAGGGTGCTACCGCCTTCTACGCGATGCGGTGGGGCTGCATCAAGCCCCTTGCAAACCTCGACGCCTGCGAGCGCTTTTTGAATTTCATCAAAGGTGATCGCAATGTCGCCGATTGAGAACGTCTTGCTCCGCCTCGACCCCTTCAAGAAATCCGGATCCGGTTTCTCCGCGCGCTGCCCGGCGCATCAGGATCGCGGCGCCTCGCTGTCGATGACGGAGGGCGAGGAGGGTCGTGTGCTGCCGGGCCGCGCCGCGGGCTGGCCCCTTCACGAGGCGTCGCCGCCATCGGGCTGATATGGCCGGCCTGTTCCCGCGAAGCGGCAAGCCGCGCCTGGCCTGACCCGCGCTGCACGCTCGGATCGGCCGACCCACACCTGCCCGACGCGCTTCCCCCTGAAGGCCTTCGCTCCGGGTTGATGTGCGAGGCGTTGCGCGGCTGAACCGGCGGACATCGCCCACGGGATGCAATGCCCTCTGCGAGTCGTCGCATGGCCCCGTGAAGGCCTGCCAGGAGGCCCAGGACGCGTTTCGGGGCTCAGCGAGGCAAACCACCTTGCCTGATCAGCTGCACGCGCTCCTGCAGGCCATCCGTGCTTGCGGCGGTGGCGAAGTAGCAGGCAGCGCCGCGCGTTTTCAAACGGCCCCGAGACGGGCTCGAAACGGACCGAGAATGGCAAAGAAATCCTCACGCTACAAGAACGCGAACCGGGACGCAGGGCCCTTCATCGCCCTTCCCTACTCGGTGATCGATTCCCCTGACTACCGCCAGCTCAGCGTGCACGCGCGCGCGCTGCTCATCGACATCACTCGACAGCTGCGGGGTGACAACAACGGGATGCTGCTCTGCTCCCGGGCGCACATGCTCAAGCTCGGATGGAAATCCGTCGACATGCTGGTCAAAGCCAGGAACGAGTTGCTCCACGCAGGCCTGCTCTACCAGACCGTGCAGGGGCACCGGCCGAACAAGGCCTCGTGGTTCGCGGTAACTTGGTACGGTCTCGATAAGCTCAACGGATACGACGCGGGAGCGGCCGCGGGTTTCGTCCGCAGCGCGTACAAGCCGGCCATCGTCGCGAAAACGCGAGTCTTAGACCGCCCCACGGTACAGAAGGCCTCGCCGTAGTACCGCCTCACGGTGCAGAGGACACCGCCGCTGTACCGCCCCACGGTACTGTCATGGTCGTTTTTTTCCTCCTCCCTGTACCGCCCCACGGACACCATCTAGATAAGCCATCTCCTCAGGCATTGGATCCCCATGTATTGCTCCTGCCTTCTCGGCTGGCGATGCGAGGCCGGTCGCGCCTCACTTGGAGTCCGCCTTGTAGAAGGCGTGGTCATGCAGCGCGGTAGTACCTCGCCTTCGGGCACCCGCCGCGGCGCTCCGGAGGCTTCCCTCTCAAGCGGCAGAACGCGCGTCGAGCACCGGCCCGCGCCCCCGTAGCCCCCTCGTCACAGAGGGGCTGCCCCCCCCATCGACCACCCCGACGAAAACGGCTCGCACAGCGCCGCCGCCCGCGCCCTGGACTCGCGCGGCGCCCAAGCACCATGCACCATGCACCATGCACCATGCAGCCCAGACCCGCACCACCCATCCCGCTATCGAGAGCACACCACCACCGCGCTCACACACTACCGGAGGGCGGTGGTCATGTGTTGACGAAGGACGAGCATGGCGTCGTCGTACCGGGCTGGTCGGCGTGGGTCGGTGCCTGCGATCAGGTGCTCGGCCTTGAGCATGTTGCGGCTGACCTCGCCCTTCCAATCGCCCTTGTCGCGTCGCAGCCCCGCCGTGAGGTCCAGGCAATCGTTGAAGCTGGTGGCGTCCATGTACCAGTCGGAGAGCGCGGCGATCTGCGTGGTGTCCAGGGTCTCGTCGGCCACCAGCGTCGGGAGGGCCGTGGCGAGGCCGTGCAAGGGCACCCGGTACCCGGTAGCCGGGGGACTTCACTCGACCCCTGAGGTAGGTCTGAGCCAGATCGCGGCCGGTGCGCAGGTCGAGGCCGATCACGGCGAAGTACCCGGGTCGAACACCCCTGCGTTCACGTGCGGCCAGCCACTGGGGCGCCTTGATGGCGACGTAGAGGGCAACGATGGCGTCGACGGCCTGGACCCAGGCGGCCCACTCGCTGCGAGGCATGCAAGTCAGTTCCCAGGACCACTGTCAGAACAGGCACCACCCTGGCGGGTTCGGGATGGCGGCGACGATGGCAGGATTGACGGGCAAGGAGACTGGCATCTGCTACGCGATCCCGCCGATCACCTGGTCAAGCGCCACCTTGCCCAGGGCCTTCACGGCATCCAGCGACAGCTCCAGCCCCTTGTCCTTGGCCATCGACTTGACCTTGGTCCAGACCGTCTTGGATCGGATGATGTCCAGAAGCTCGTGCCCCTCCCAAGTCAACTCGGGACATGCAATGCCCGGCCCGCCCAGGGAGTCGAAGCGGACGCCCTGGATGAAGCCAGCATCGCGCAGCAGGAGCAAGTGCCGCACCCTCTCGGTCTCGTCGGGCGGCGTATCTTGGCCGTAGGCGTATTGAGCTCCCTGGAATTGCTGCTCGCCCAAGCCCTCAATCTCTTCGAGGACGGAGCGGATGGTGTCCCAGTCGCGTTTCATGGGAGGGCATTGTGAGGCCGAAGTCCGGGCGCGGCCAGACCGGCGACAAGGCGCTCAAACGCGCGATAGCACGTGCTGCTAGCGGTGCCCGAGTGTTCACCTTGCCTTCACCTCGTCCTTCACCTTGATCGGCACCATGCCGCTGGCTTGGTGAAGGCAAAAGGTGAGCTTCCAGGTGAATATTTCTTGCAAAATCAAATAGTTATTATTGTTTTTTAATCAACTGCATTAACTGCCAAAACTCCTAGAGGAAGAACGCGCCCAGCGGCTGACAAAACTCGCAAAGGGCCCCTGGATCGACCGGCCTAGAGTACTGTCAACGTCAACATGAGCGTGCTCGAATGGCTGATCCTCAAGGCGGTGGTGCTCGTCATCGCCGTCGCCATCTATGGCTTTTGGCTTGGCCGGAAGGACCGTGACGGCTGACCACGATCAGTTGCTAGGGGTCCGCCGCAGCACCGCGCAAAATTCGACCTCGATGCGGGTACAGTCGTCCGTGCCTCAGCAAAAAGGGACGAAGGAGGAACGATGGCGGCGCAACTGTCCATCAGGCGTATCAGCGACCTTCTGGGCGAAGGCTTCTTCATTCCGGCCTATCGGCGCGGACAACCGACGGCGCAACTTAGCCCATGGACATCTTCCACGTCATCATCGACACCAGCATTCTGAGCCGGGCGCATTTCAAGACCGGAAACTTCGAGCGGCTTCTGCGGCGCGTCCAGCAGGGAGTCCTCAGGCTTTATATCCCGCAGATAGTCATCGAAGAACGGCGCACGCGACTGCTCTTCGAGTACAGCAAGCTCGCAGAGCAGGCAAAGGCGGCGCAGCGACAGATGCAGCGCGACCATCTGGCAATGCTCCTCGAAGGCCTACCGGCGCCTGAATGCATATTCCCTACACGCGACGAAGTGGACCGCAACTCGCGTTCCGTGTTCCATCAGTACCTGGCCGACAATCGAGTCGAAGTGCTGACGTTCTCTTTCGACCATGCCTCGCGAGCGGTGGAGCGGTACATGCACGGAGCACCACCGTTCAAGCCGGCCGAGGATCGCACCGTCGAGCGCAAGCACATTCCCGACTCGTGGATCTTGGAGGCGGCCCTTGAGGTCAAGGTGAGGCCTGGCCGCCACTGCGTGCTTGTCGACGACGAGCGGTTCGAGTGGGCATTGAAGAGCGTCGAGTTCGAGGTCTTCAAGGACATCGACGCGCTGGACGCAGAGGTCGAGGCAGCCACGGCCGTCGTGCCCGTCCGCGGCGCCGCGCCGGGCGAGCTGGCCGACGCGGCCGGCAGGGAACCGGCGCCGCTGGAGAAGCTCCGAGGCGAGGCGTTCAAGAACGTGGACGTCATCGTCTTCGGCATGAACGAGGCGCTGGGCAACCCGGGCAAGGAAAAACTCTTCGCGACTTTGGAGAGCCTTGGGATTGAGCGGGCCATCGCTGAGCACGAGGCCAGGACACTGGTTCTGTCCGGCATCCTGACCGACACAGGCAGTCACCTGATCCCGACGAACGCCGAACTAGCCAGCCGCGCGGCCGCCGACCAGATCGTGCGGGACCTGCTGATGGGAATGATCTGATCATGGACCTCGACCTGCGCCTCGCCGCACTGGCAAATCTGGTACCCGTCCGAGCCGACGACGTGGAGCGGCGGCTGGCCGCCGAACTGAACCGTGTGGAAGGTATTCTGCAGAACAGTACGGACTACGACGACCTGTCGGCCGCTCTCAAGACTCTGGCGGTGCTGGCGCCCCGGTTCCACGCACGTGTGATGCCGATGCTGGTGGATTTCGTGCGGTCGGTTCCGACCCGGGCGCTGACGCAGGGCGGCGAGTTGATTCCGGCGTCATTGCGCAAATACCGATCTGCCAACCAACTGATCCGCGAAGCGATCGATGTGCCTCACGCGGTGCGTTTCGTACACACCGCTCGCTTTCTGGACTTCCTGCTGGAGCTGTCCAGCTCGAACTATGAGGAGGTCCGCGGCAAGGCGGAACGCGCGCTGGAAGCGTTGGCCGAGTTCGACCTCAACCTCTTCTATGGCGAGCGGGGCCTTGGCGCCAGACCACAGGCAGAGCTTGTGGCCTACTTCGCTAGCTTTGAGGATGGCCCGCTCTTCGACCGTGCCAATGTCATCTTGAAGATGCTGCGCAACGTCTTGTCGCCGTCAATCGAGGGCCACACGTGGACCTACAGCAGCATGACCATCAGCCGTGGAGGCATCACCGCCGTCGGCGGCGTGACCGAGATGCGCGCGGCGGCCATCGCGCTGCTCAAGCGCATGTACACGCTCAACGCCAACGTCCAATACCGAAAGAGCGTGCTGAACGCGCTGGGCGCTGCGACACGCCGCGAGCGCCCAGGCAGCGATGCCGACACCTCGGCGATGTTCGACCGCGACGCGGTGGACGTCTTGAACTTCCTGCGCGACCGGGTGGACACCGAGGAGTTGCAAGTGGTCCAGGCCATCGAGCACGATGCCTACTGGAACTACTATCATGCCGCTTCGATCCGGGTCGCCGACGCCGCGCTGGAGGTGCGCGATGCCATAGAGGGGCGAGCCGAGTACCAGATCTACAAGCAGCTGATCGGCTTCGAGGGCATACACGGGACCTGGGAGGATCTGAAGCGCTCCGAGACGGCCTGGAACTACGCCGACGACAAGCGCCTGCAAGCCGCAGCGCGGTATGTTGACGAGATCAGCGACGACACCTTCGCCGTCTGGCGAGATCGGATCCTGGCATTCTCGAGGACCCGGTCCGACGACATGGCGACCTTTCCGGTCTACTACGAGTTCCTGAAGTCCATCGGGCAGAAGCGGCCGCGCCTGGCCCTGGAGTTGGTGCGGAACCACCAGGAGGTCATGGACCCCTTTCTGATCGCGCTGTTACGTGGCCTCTGGTCCAGCGAGTGCGAAGCGGAGGCAGAGGCCATCGCGCTGCAGTGGATCGCCGACCACGCCCGTCTGGCGGACCTTGCGAAATCCCTGAACGTTGACAACCAGCCGAGGCTGGACCTGCTGACCAAGGTGATTTCCGAAGCCGAGCGTGTCGGGGACACGAGCGCCATCATTGAAGCGATGGGCGTCGCGGCCCGCCAGTACGCGCGCGGACATGCCGGAGCCAAGGACGTATTCATGCTGGGCATGCGTGAGGTAGCCAAGCGCCGCGATGCCCGCTGGGCGAATGTCGTTTGGTTCAACCGGGATTTTCGCAAGCTGGTTGAGGCGATGGCGCCGGCCGAGCGGGCCGAAGTGCTCGCCAGCATGGCACCGCTGAAGAAGGTGAGCTATCAAGCCGAAGAGGTGCTATTTGCCATTGGCCAACAAGACCCGCAGGAGCTGCTGAACTTTCTGATGGCACGTGTGCGCGAGGAACAGGCTCGCAAGAAGGACATGCTCGAGGTGGAGACGGACGAAGAAGACCGCTTCGAGGCAATCCCATACAGCCTGCACACGCTGGACAAGCTGCTGGCTGAAATGCCGGTGCCGCTGCTGTCGGCGGTGCGACGCGAATTCAAGACCGAGACCGCTGGCATGTTCCCGTACTACGGCAGCGCACGCCTCATCAAGGCCGCGTTCCCGGCGTTTGAAAAACCGCTGCAGGATCAATTGTTGACCTACATCCGGACAGGCAAGCCCGCGGACATCGAGTTTGTGGTGGCCGTCCTGCGCGCCTACGGAGGTGCGGCGCCCATCTTGCCGGTCTGCAAGGAGATCATCAAAGTCGTCCCGGAGAGGTCCAGTGCCTGGAACGAGGTAGCCGCCGCTCTCGAGTCGACAGGCGTGGTGGCCGGCGAGTACGGCATGGTCCAAGCGTTCGAGGCCAAGCACGACGAAATCGCGGCCTGGTTGGACGACGGCAGTCCGAAGGTGCGGGCCTTTGCGGCTTGGCTCACTCAGATCCTGGACCAAACGATTGCCCAAGAGCGTCAACGTGCCGACGAGAGTCTGGCCTTACGCAGACATAAGTACGGCGTCGGCAAGGACGGGGCCTAGGGCCAGGCGCGGATTTCCGTCGTCGATTCATTTGGGAGTTCGTCCTCGGCGAGAAATCGGAGGCGCGCGCGGTGCGACGCAGGGAAACCAGGCTTCAGCACGCACGTCCGCTTCGCAGCAGTTGCTGCCACTCGAAGCCGAAGCGAGACCTCCCGGTCACGCCCCTAAAGCAGTCATCCCGGCGCGGACGCCCCTGCAATGCCAACTGCGCTTCCAGAGGTTCTGCTAACAGTGACCGCACGCTAATGCCCGCACGCATCTCGAGCAAAAGGGGCGCGTTTGGAGGCATCTGCTGCGCCTGTCTTTTTCAGGTGCCGTCAGGCTTTGCGCGATACGGCAATCTCGCACAACACACCCGGGCGTGATCAGCTCGACACATTCGTCAAAGGAGTTGCCGGGGCCGTCGAAGCGCTCGACAGGTCACGCAGCCGGTCGAGGACGCTCCGGGCCGCCTCGGGCCCCGCTGCGCGCAAGGCCAGCAGCGCCGCGGCCAGGGCGGCCTTGTCATCGTAGCGTAGCAACTGGGCGATTTCATCCGCCGAGACAGGCAGCGCGTGACACATGTAATCGAGAACATCGGCCTCGATCCGCTGAGTCATCACCTGCTCGATCTCGTCCTCGCGCGCGGCAGCCAGCACCTTTCGCCATTCAGCGAGTCGCGAGCCGCGCACTTCGACGGGATTCAGGCCATATCCGAATTTTTCGACGGCCCGGTCGACGTAGCGGTCGAAGCGATGCCCGGGCCACTCGCGATCCAGGCGGAGCTGGAGCTCCACGACGAGGCGCTCGCCGTCGGTTGGATCGATGAGTAGGTCGCACGCGCGGATCGCGAGCGCCAGGAGGTCCGACAACTCCTTTAGCAGCGCGTCGAAACAAGACTTCCAGTGGCTATCGGAAACAGGGGAGCCGACACCGCACGACCTCGAATACCAGTCCGACGCAACGCGCATGGTCTTGACGTCGCGCGTGCTGTCGAAGGCGAGGTTGTGGCTCATCGACGTTCGCAACGCGCCGACGTGCGGCAGCAAGGCCGCCGCCGTGCTCCAGGGTGGCAACGATTTCAGGAACCCGAGCGGTACACGCGCCGTCTCATTGAGCATGACGTAGCCCCACGCGACGAGCCGGATAAAGGACAGCTCATCGGCATCGCCTCTCGGCGCTTCGACCGTGATCTCGGCCAGCGCCGGCTTCACGTGCACCGCGAGCCGGCGGCGGAGGGTGTTCAAATCCGAATGCAGGGTCCCGAACGTCATGACTTGGCCCCGATACGAATCGGATCGGCGATCGGCCCGAGGAAATTAAACGCGATGTTGAATCCTCTCAATTCCCGTCCCTTTTTCAGGTCCTCGCCGCTGAATTGCCGGACCTCCAGGTCGATCTTCCCGGAGAAGTTCTTCACCGAGATGGACCAGTTGCCCTCCTTGCGCAGGCGATCCGCGGTGCCTCGATAGCCCTCGGGATCCTCGCTGACCAGCAACAATCGGCGCACGACGCGCGAGCCGTCCTCGAAGTCCGAATCGCGGGCCAACTGGTTGAATTGCTCGCGCGCCAGCGAAGAATCGCCCGTGATCCATCGCAGCGCTGCCTCGAGCAGGCGGTAGACGTTCGATGCCCCGCTCCCGGCCAATTCGTTCAAAGTCCGGACATAATTCAGAATCTTGTTCTGGAACGCGAGATCCTGCGGAATGACGCATCGATCGCGCCGCAGTAGCCGCTCGCCGGACACCGCCAGCCATCGCAATTGGATCAGCAACTGCAGGGCGCGCGGATCATGGGCAATCTGTTCGTAACGATCCTCGAGATAGGCGGCGGCCTTGTCAGCGTGCTTCTTCATCGCGGCGTCCACGGCGCGCGTCGCGTCCAGCGCGTCCGGGCAGAACGAGCGTGCCCGCAGGTAATAGGCCACCGCCGGCTTAAGCCGCTCGAGTTCCTCGAACGAACTGTCCTCAAGCGCGTTGTCGCGCAGCACTTGCGCGACCCTCATGCGCCGCTCCTCGAACTCGGCGCGGTAGCGCTGCAGCTTGAGGTCCGCGCTGAAGCTGTCGAAGGTGGAATAGATGTCCGCGAGCAATTCCTGCTTCTGGTCCTCGGACAGCACGTTCTCTCTCACGATCAGTGCGGGCGCCCAGATCGCGATATCGAAGGGGTGGTAGCTGCTGGCCGTTGAGGCAGCCGAAGTGATGGCCACCCGGGCCGCGCTGTAGTGCGACATGATCTGCTCGGCATTGGTCTTGCGGCGCGCCAGCCCAACCGCCTGGTAGCAGTAGATCGTCGCGCGCTCGACGGACAGGTTCTGCCGCATCCGCTTTCCCGCGGACAGCTTGCCGTCGACGATCTCCTTTAACGCGATCTCGATCACCTCGCGCGCCTCCTCGAGGATCTGGTCGCGCTGCTCATCGGGGATGCGGTCTTCGGGATCTGAGGCACCGTCGGAGATGAAGACGGTGTCGCGGCGGAACGCCGACTCCTGAACCATCAGGCTGGCATCACGCACACTGTGTCGCGTGCGCAATTCGGTCAATGCGCGCGCGAAATCGAGGTAGCCTTTCTGGTAATTTTTAAGCCTCGGACCGTCGCGATGCATCTTATGCAGCAGGTCGCGTAGGAAATCGCGTTCGGCCGTCGCGTCTACGCTGGAGATCCGGGCCGCGCGGATCAATTCGACGATGCAACTCACCTCGCGCGAGGTGCCGGCCAAGCGTCGGGCGCAGATAAGCTCGGCCTCAAGCTGCAATCGCGGAAACACCAGCAGGTCGTTGCCCTCTCCGTCGGCCATCTTCCAGCGGAAGAGGTCCAACTGGTCGAACATATACAGGATCTGTGCGTAGTCGAGGTTGTCATTGACGCTGCGGATGGCGCGCAGGAGCAGGTTGACGGGAACGGGGCAGTCCAGCCGTCCGGCGATCATCACGTAGTCGACGAAGCGCCCGGCCGCATCCTCGCCCTCGGCCGCGAGCGTCTCGTCGGACTCGAAGATCTCCATGTCGCCCCCAGTCAGGCCGGCGTCGATCAACTTCTGCGCGAGCTGCGACTGCATCCGCTGCGGACGCGGGACGCTTCTGGCCCGCAGGCGGATCAACCCCTCCGTCGCCCGCGCCTCGTCGTTGACGCCCCCCACGATGCGCGCCCGGCTGACTGACAGATAGCGGTACAGCATGGGCAGCACCTGGTCACCGGCGCGCTGATAATCGATCTCCTCGTTCTGTCCGAACCTCTCCACCAGCGACTTGATTTGCGCGGTCTCGTTAGGGGTCAAATTCGTCGGCGCTTCGGCGTACTTCGTGTTCGACGTGAGGCCGTTGAGCTCCAGCCGATAACAGGTGCCGACGATGATCACGCGCCGGCCCCGGCTCTTGAGGCCGTCCATCAATTCGCGGTAGCGCCGGACCTCGGAATTGCAATCGCATAGGATTACCGTGCAATCAGCTCCGCTGCGTTCCGCCGTCTCGCAGAAGTCGTCCAGCTCCATCGCCAGCGGCACGCGCGCCCAGGAGTACAGCACCGGCAGGTGGAACTGATTGCGCAGCAGCCGCGCGACGCGAGCGACCGCCAGGCTCTTGCCCATGCCCGATTGGCCGTGGATGATGACGAGGCTCTCCGCCTGCCCCGGCCGCTGCACCAGCTGCTCTACCTGGCTCCAGAGCTGCGCCTCGAAGTCTCGCTCAATCGAGAACCCCCTCGCCACGCCCTCGACCAGACCGCGCGCTCCGCTCAAATCGCCGTGGAATCTGCGGAAGGCTTCCGCCAACTGCAGCTTGTCGAGCGGCTCGGGCGGATCCGTCCACATGTCGTCCACGACGGCGGCCGCTGCCTCGACTCGCAGCCGGAGGCTTGGGGTAAGGCGCAGGAACTTGTCGGTGCCCAGTGTGATGGCGCCGGAGTCGGGCTGGAAGATTGTCTGTGCGGCCTGGGGCGACCCGGACGCCATCTCGAACGCGAGCACCACCTCCTCGAGGCTGCGCTCATCGGTGGCCAGGTTGCCGCTGGCGACGAGGTCGTCGAAGAACTCGGACTGCGGTGGCTTCTGGTGCGCGAGGAACCAGAGGATGCGCATTCCCGGCTGTGCCGACAGGGGCGCGAGCAACTCGTCGACCGAGAGCCAGTCGTCGTCGCGAAAGCCCGCGATCACGAGCAGGCCAAGCGAGGTCGTGGTCTCTGGAATACGGTTGACCAGCGGATTCGTGTGGACCGCGCGTCGTATCTGTAAGTCCTTGCGCGACCGCGGCGCGCGCGTTTCCGGCGAGATCTCGTCGGCTCGGCCGAACAGATAGTGCACGCCCGGACGTGCGCGGCTGCGCGGTACCCGCGGAAAATGATCTTTGGAAAGTATGGACTCCGGGATCCTTCCGCGCGTCTCGAGCCGCATGACGATGCGCGGATCGACGGCCGACGTGAAGACCGCGCTCCACGCGACCTGGAACACCTGCTCGAGCGCTTCGGACAGCACTTGGCGCTCGAAGCGCTCGACGATCCAGGAATAGATTTCGTCGCTCAGCGGCCGCTGCAACAATGTCGTCCAGGTCGCCTCGAGATCGCCCCCGCCCAGATGCTTTTCGATCCTTGCGACGAACGGATCGGTCTTCGCTTGCGCGCTGGCATATCGCTGTCCCAGGAACAGGACGACGGGTCGATTGCTCGCGACGGCGCCGCCGAGCTCCTCCAGAACCTTGTCAGACACTCCCGACTCCTCGCGAAGGTGATTCGGAACCAGTCTACTCGACGAATTCGCGCGCTTCGCTGGTCGAAATACCTCGAGAACCAATGCCGTTCCGGACGTGTCGACAACGCGCCGTCCTGTGGACCTACGCTGCCAGAAACGGCAACGGATTGGCAGCATGGCCAATTCTCGGCTACCAACATCAAGGGCGTGCAGCGCCAGGAACTGCTCGGCGCGCGGCTCCTGGCCGTGCCAGGTACCTGGCAGCGCGAGGGGGCGGTGAAGAACCTGATCGCGGCGCGCTTGGAAGATCTGACGCCCTTGCTGGGGCGGTTGGCCGGCGCCACGGTGAGCCAGGACTTCCGATAGGGAACTTCATCGAAGGCACCGCTCGCTACTGGGAGTTCAAGCGGCTGCTCGTCTGCCCTCTTACCTCTCGGTCGCCGGAGCTGGGTTCAGTGCCGCGCTCAAGCATGTTTCGACGCAGCGGAAACGGTGACCGAAAGACGGATAGGGTGGAAGGAAGAGTTCCGCTCTAATGCGGTCTTGATCGGCGCTCTTGGTTCATACCTGTCGGCGCCATTTTTCGCGTTATTGCGCGAGGAGAAGCCGATGAAGCTGCGAACCGGATACCAAAGTCGCGACGAACAACCTGACCAGCGGCTCTGGAAGAATCTTGGCTATGGCGGCAAGACCGCCAGCCACGAAACATGGCGCTACTGGCCGCAGGCGGGCACCGGACCATGGACCATTGCAGCGCCGTTGGGAGCGGCCGAGTACTTACAAGATGGGCTGCGACTCTTCTACCGGGACGAGCTGATATACGAAGCCAAGGAAGGCGAAGGTCAGTGGGACGTGACGTGGCAAGCCCTTGCCCACTTCTACGGCGACCTCGCCCGCAAGCTGGCGCGTGATGTGCCGATGAGCGCTAGAACCTGCATGGACAACCTTGACGACATCTTGCGCGAGGCGACGGCCGCGGTAGATCTGAGCTATTTCACGCTGGACATCGCCGGGGGCGAAGCCGTGTTCCGCGAGCGCGTCTACTGCTATGAGCTCTACCACCAGATGCGGCAGTTGTGGCCGCCGAAGGATGAGTGCAGGTTCCTGCTCTCTGGCGAGGTTGACAAGTCGGGGCACATGCTGCTGCAAGAACTTGGCGCCGACGGAACCAAACCCGACCTGCTGGTGCACCGGCCGGGTTACATGGAAGACAATTTCGCGATCATCGAGGTGAAGCACTCGACCGCGCTTGAGGGCGTACGCAAGGATTTGAAGACCCTTGACCTATTCATGCGCAAGGTCGAGTACAAACGCGCGATTTATCTGATCTATGGCGGGCTTGCAACCGAGAAGGCCGCTGCAAAGATTGCCGCCGAGGCTAAGGAGTTGACGATCACAACTCCGATCGAAGTCTGGCTTCAGCCTGAATGCGGGAAGCCGGCGACCCTGTTCTCGAAGCTGGCCGGACCGCACGATGTGGCGGGCGCGTAGCCGAGATCTACAACGGCGCGCTAAGTTCACGCCCAGGTGGGGAACCGACGCATCCGGGAGGTCACCTACGGCAGCACGATGAATACGTTCGCTATCGAACCAGTTCTGACCCAGAGGCATGGCGCGTAGCCGATGCCTCGAGCATGCATGCGCGGTTGAGCAGCGGGATCAGGTAGCTGTCGCATCCTCGAGACCGTCCTGCTCGCGAGCCTTGCGCCTAGCGAATCCTGACCTCGGCCAAATCATGAACCTGATGCCGTCGTCAGGCTCCTCATCATTCGAAGCGCTCATCCCGCGCTCGGTCATGCTCGGTTTCGGACTGCCGCTCTCTTGCGACCTCTCGGGCAAGTTGAGCTTTCGCTTCGGTCACGAGCGGCATGAGGCTGGATGCAATATGTGGCTCCAGGCTGCTCAACAACTGCGCGTTCGCCTCCATGAGTGCGGCGCGCGAGCCGCTCCAGCTCATCGGGCGAAATCGTTCGATGAGCTGCACCAGCACGCTTGCGGGGTCAGGCGCGCTGGCGAGAAGTGCCTTCGCTTGTTCGGACCAGACCTGAGGACTGTTTGCTTCCGGGTGACGAGCGAACGTGATGATCGAGGCCGCAAGTGGGTAGCGACGCGCGCGATCTCCTTCACACCAAGCGACGAGCGCCTCGCAGGAGATCGCGTCAGCCGGGCTGCCCCAATTGTCATCCAGGCGTTCAAGAACGCCGGTCCCTGCGAGCTGGTCCTCCTCTCCACCATCGAACAATGCATCCAGGACGGCCGTCGGCTGCAGCTCAAACAGCACTTTGAGTAGATCGTCGTTGTCAAATGAACTGGTTTCGTAGGCCGCCACTGCCTGCCGCAATCTGACCGCAATCTCTGCTGCAACTCGGCCGGCATCTGCGCCGGTAAGACATGCCCTCGCAACCTCAGCCAATCGGTGGTCCTCGTGCTGGTTGTTGCTCCTCTGGAATGTGACCCGCTGGAGGAGCTCACGACCGGCTTCGAGGAGTTCCGGTTCGTAAGTCCGCTGCGCCCGATGTAGTCGCATGAAGAGGATCTCCAGCGCCACCTCGAAGCCCTCGGCTTCGTCGGCAATGCGCAAGAGGAGTCTCTTGAGAATCCCGCCAGGCAAGTGCTCTGTAGTTCGTCCGTACGCCAAGTGCCTGTAAGTCAAGACGGGTGCCTGCCGCATGCGCAGTGCTCGCTCCAGGCGCTCGGCACCACGCTCATCGAGTTGCACGGCCGAATGCAACATGGGAAGGATCATCAGCAAGCCAGGTTGTTCCAGCGCCGCATCGAGAAGTTGTTGCGCGAGCGCTCGGTCCCGCTCCCACAGTTCGGCCAGGAAGCCTCTCAATACTTGTATGTCTCGCTGCTCCGACCTGATCTGCTCAAGTCCTTCTACAAGCCTTGCCCAGGTACTCCGGGGGTCTGTGGACGCATCAGCGAGCCCATGGCCGAACGCCAATGCGCCGTTTCCGCCGCTGAGGAGGGCGGGGAGGAGTTCCGCGAACACCGCGTCGTCAACAACCACCGCGGCACCGAGCTCACGGGCCATGGCCTCGGAGTGTTTCATTGCACTCATTAGGTCGCCATCGCCATCCATGCTGTCCAGTTCGAGCCCGCCGGATGAGGCGCCCAGAACCACGGCTCGCACCCGCTCAGGAAGACTGGAAGGCCTCAGCTGCGCTTCAAGACCCGACAAGCGCGAAATGGCCTCCGGGGTCAGTTGATCCTTATCCACCTTCATTGTTCGCCGGCACGCTATCCAACCTTCGCGCCAGAATCCATCGGCAGCAAACCTGCGGAACAGGTCTTCGAACTCGTTGTGCTTGTTGGCCAAGGTCCACAGCCTGAGGAAGTTGCGCGCCAGCAGGTCACGTAACTCTGGTACCAACTCGTTGTTCACCGTCGATATACGCTCGATAAACGCGAGGGCGGAACCATACCATCTGCTGATTTCGTCGTCGCTACTGGGCCGGTAACCGTAGTCCCGTGACCGAGCCCCGAAGGAGAATCGATGAGCGGAACTAAAGTGCCTCGACTTCAGCATTTTTCCCAGGGCGATCAAGCCCAGCGCCCTGGCCTTGGTCTCGCCAGAGCTGAGAAGTTGCTCGATGACGCCGAGACGCTGCTCGATGCGGGCGTGCGTTCCGGAAAGGTAAATAGTGAACAACGAGACGAAGATGTTCGACGCCTCCTTGGCGTCTTCGTCTTGCGTGCTCTGCGTCGCAGCCCGCGCCAAAACATGGGCGCTCCTTTCAAACAGGAGTGGGTCGTAGGCGAGGGAGCGCAACAGGGGCAGGTGCAGACGCCACACTGCGGTGGCGACGTCAGGCTCATGGTTGCCCACGCGCTCCAGGGCCAACAGCGCCGCTTCAGGGACCACCGGCGCGATATTCTCGAACATCGCGTGGCCGAGATCGTTCAGAGCCCTCACGTCGCCAAGGAGGCCATTCGGCCCGAGCCACCCCTCTGCGATGGAGATGGCCTTGGGGTGATCGTGCAGAAACGAAAGCCGCCTCGAGAAGGACCGCGCCAGGCGATCGGTTCCGCCCTCGACGAGCTGCTGGTTGATAAGGTCGTAGGGCGTGTCTTCGAGCGCCCGGCCCGCGAGCCGATTGGCGATGGCATGTGGAAGCACCGCCCGCCAGACGCCACGCGGTTGCACAAGGTCGCGCCGTAGCAGCTCGCCCACGTGACGATAGGTCTCCGCAGCAGCTTGGCCTGCGAGCACCGCCAGGTGTGTGAGCTCAGCCTCGTCCCCCCCGAGGGCTTCGCCCTGGAAGGAGTACACGAGCGCGCACGCCTGGGCCGCTCGAAGCAGGGCGTTGTCTGGGTCATGCCGCTGTCGGAAGAGCCGCTGGAAAAGATCGTCGTTTGACAGGCCGGCCACCGTGTCCGAGCGCTCTACGGTTTCAGCAAGAGCAACGGCAATTCGGGCGTTGCCGCCGGACGCCTCCGCAATGGTGCGCGCATCCACCGGGGAAAGATGTGAGTATCGGCGCCGGATCAGCGTCTCGATCAGCTCGGGTGAGGACGTTTCCAGAGTGACGACTTGAGTCCCCTCGGGTTGGTCGTCGCGCACGTCGTACTCGACAGTGAGAACACTGACTGTGCCGGTTTGTCCGCTGCACAGGTCCGAGACCCTGCGATGGAGGTCCGGAGGGCAGTTGTCGATGATCAAGATCGCACGGGTGCGGGTTGCGATCAGGTCCGAGGCGAGGCCCGTCGGCTGAGGGTCGGGGTTGTCCGATAAGTTCGCGTAGACGGCAAGGGCTGGCGGCAGCGGGCGTGACCCGATCCGAGCGTCGAATAGGGCCTGGACGAGGCGGGTCTTGCCGACCCCTGAGAGGCCGACCAGGCGAACGATCTTGCCGGGTTGGGCCAGCTCGTCGCGAAGCTCGTCGATAACGTGCACTACCGATTGCGCGGGAGCGTCGCGGTGTCTGCCGAGGTGCAGGCGCAGCTTGTCGTCGAGCAGATATTCGGCATCGACTCCTTCGGCTACACCGCTCCACGGACCATAAGGACGCCAACCAGCAAGAGCCCTGCCCACCCTCTCTTTGACCCAGGTGATAAGCCCCGGGTAGCGTCGCACCCAGGTCGCCAGGCGCGTGCGGTCATAGAAATCGGTGTGGAGTTGGTCGCCGTTGGCAACGCCTTCGAGGGCCTCGCGCATGGCATCCCTGCGACCGCGAAGGGCGCTGTCTGCGGTCGACCCTTTGGAGCTCACGATGATGTAAGCGCCGGTCTCACCAGCAAGTTCCTGGATAACGGGACGCACCGCGCCTGTGGGCCGCATCTCGGCGAGGATCGCGCCCCTCGGCATGTCCGGCAGCTTGACTTGGAAGCCGGTCGAGCGACGGGGGACGAAACCTTCGACGAGCGCGACCGCCGGCAACGCCACGCGCACGTCCAGTCCGCCGTCAGCCGCTGTCTGGTTGCCTCCCCATGTCACCGCCGCAGGCGAAAGTCCATGACTTACCAGTTCGGCTTCGCAGAGGCGCCCGACGAGTTCCCGCAGATCGATGTCGTTCAGCTGACTAATGTCATCGGAGGTGATGTCGAACACGGAGCTCTTTTGGTAGCCGGGGGAACCGTATCGTACTTCCGGAAAACGTTGCTCCAGGTTGCTTGGGGCCGGGCCGGCAGGCGAGTGAAGAAGCCGCTCAGTGCTGTACGCAGCGTTCGTTCTTCAGCAACCGACCGCAGCAGTTGCTTGTGCGCCGACAGCCCGGATGAGGTTCTCCGTCTTCACTGCGTAGAGCGCCAGGGCCCTGGCAGCGGTCTGCACCGAAAGGCCCTGCCCTCGTGCCACTGGGGTACCCCGAGCACATCGATGGCCTGCAGATGGATCGAGAGGTCGCGCTTTTTTGCGTTGCAGCCGCAGCGTCTATCAGGGTTGCATGGCCGCGCTGAAGCAGCTCATAGCGGCCGCTTGGTCGCGTGCGCAGCACAAACAACGCGCAAAGCGCTTCCGATAGCATGCGGACCATGCCAACCCTCTACGACCTTGTGCCCGACGTGGACGTGCTTCTGGCGCTCGCGCCGGAAGACCTGGGGCGTGTTCTGTTGCGAGTTGCCAAATCAAACCTGCAACACAATGGTTTGATCCATCCGCAGAGCGTCGCCGAAGTGCTCGGCCAGCCCTGGTACCCGCCTCAGTACAGGGATCGGATCGCGAACACGCTGGCGGAGGGCTGGGCATGGCTGGATAAGAACATTCTCCTGGTGCCAGCGCCGGGCGACACAAATGGCTGGCGATTCCTGAGCCGGCGTGCCAACGAGATCGTTTCGGATGAGGACTTCGCTGCGTTCCGCGAGGCTGCGGCATTTTCGCGGTCGATGCTCCACCCCTCGATTGCGGACAAGGTGTGGCTTGGATTATCCCGGGGTGACCTCGACGACGCCGTATTTCATGCGTTCAAAGCTGTCGAGGTCGCGGTGCGGGAGGCGGGGGGATTCGGAGACGGTGACATTGGCGTGAATCTGATGCGCAAGGCCTTCGGGCCAACCGGCCCTCTCAGCGACACAACCAAGGAGGCCGGCGAACGGGACGCGCTGATGAACATGTTTGCCGGTGCCATAGGCTCCTACAAGAATCCGCACTCGCATCGCAATGTCCCCATCGAGCCGCGTGAGGCGCAGGAGATGGTGATCCTGGCATCGCATCTCTTGCGGATCATCGACTCACGCCGCCCGGCTGCGTCAGCCGGTACGCCGGTCGCGACGATCTGAATGGGCCACCACTATTTGCCGCGTCGGCTCTTGCGGGGTTTTGCGCAAGAGAATCGGATCTGGACGTTGGACATGAAGTGCGGTGGAGACCCCAAACTCCTCCCGATTGCCCGGGTGGCACAAGAGCCCGCGATGTATTCGAACGAACTCGAAGATCGCTTGAACAGCGAGTATGAGCAGCCTTTCAATGTCATTCTTGACCGCCTCGGGGCTGGTGGGGGGATAGGTGCTCAGGACATCGAAGCGATCGCACGTTATGCGATGACCATGCTCCGACGGGTCCCGGCTGGGCGTGCCCGATCGGCGAAGGCTCTGCCCGACGTTGCCGTTGCGGTCGAACGCGAGCAACTCCGGCGGATCGACATGCTTGAGCAGCTTGTGCCAGATGAGCGTGATCTTGCAGAGAAGGGGCGCGCGAACATCTCAAAGATCATGGCGCGAATCAGGGCTCAAGACAGCGATTGGCTTTGGCACAGGACGCTACTTCCGGAGAACTTTCCCCGGCTCACCGCTGCTCTCCAGCAGATGACGTGGGAGCGTTGGCAAGCACCGGCCGGGCGGCAGCTCCTTATCGGCGACAGTCCTGTGCTTTTCAACGAATACTTGGGACTGGGGCACGAAAAGGCCGAGCTGATCCTTCCTGTTCGAAGCGACACGGCACTGATAGCCACTTGGCGCCCGGGGCACCAGGGTCAGCTCCGAAAACTAAGCGTGCAGCAGACGAGGCTGCTCAATGCGCGAGTCGTCGCGCGAGCGGATAGGTGGATCTTCTTCGAGCGCCACGAAGACTGGATCGTGCCGTTTGTGTGCAAGCACTCGAAGGTACACGACGATCATGTGGACGCCACCAAGGGCAAAGCGGGGGTACAAACTGGGGTACAAAGGAGGGCGCGTGTAGTTGACCCTTAGGATCCACGCGGGTTGCAGCCCTTCTTTAGATCGGTTTCGCCGACCAAAAATGTGAACGCCTGCAATAACGTGAGTTGTTGCAGGCGTTTTGCTTTGTGCGCCGGCTGCTGCGAATGCGCAGCCCGCAAGTTCTGGTGATGGCCTGCCCGGAGGGGATCGAACCCCCGACAACCTGCTTAGAAGGCAGGTGCTCTATCCAACTGAGCTACGGGCAGATTCCGGACCGGCAAAAAAAAGACGAAGGAAACCTGGTGGGCGCGCACGGTTTTTCGGACCTTCGCACCCCGGCCGAATTCTACCTACACCCTTGCGCCATGCCGCCCTGCTCCGGCCACCCGAAGGCTTACATTTCTTCGCGCGAGCGGCTCTCGCGGCCTGATACTTCCATCTGCAATCGTCAGCATATGCACACCGCAGGCACCGACCCCGTCCGACCGCTCTTCCCATCGTGGTGGCGCACCGCCGCGCTCGCCTATACGGCCGCGGGCGTGGTGTGCGTCGTCTCGTCCGCCCTGTTCCCCGAGAGCGAAACAGCCATGCTGGCGGCCATCGCGGGCAGCTTGCCGTGGTCGCTGGCATTGCTGACGCTCGACCTGTCGCCGGGCGTTGCGCAAACCGCGCTCTTGCTGCTTGCTGCAAGCTGGGCCGCCAATGCGGCGCTCGTCTGGTGGCTGGCGCTCCGGCGCGCCGCGCGGCGCGCACCGGCGCGCGGCGACTGAGGCACCTTCCCTCCGCCCGAAAGTTTTTTCATGCTTCCTGCATCGCAAGTCAATACGCCGCTGATCGGCATTGCCGGCGGCCGGCAGTCGCTCGATACGCCGGCGCTGCTGCTCGACCTTGGCGCGCTCACGCGCAACATCGAGCGCATGGCCGCGTTCGCCAAGTCACGGGGCGTGGGCCTGCGGCCGCACGTCAAGACGCACAAGTCGGCGGAGATCGCGAGGCGCCAGGTGGCCGCGGGCGCCATCGGCGTGAGCTGCGTGACGCTCGGCGAGGCGGAGGTGATGGTCAAGGCCGGCATTCCCGACGTACTGATCACCTCCCCGGCCGTCACGCCGAGCAAGATCGCGCGCGTGGTCAGGCTTGCCAGGCTTGCGGGGCCCGGCGGAATGATGGTGGTGGTGGACGATCCGCGCAATGCCGCGGACCTTGCCGAGGCCACGCTCGGCCTGCCGCACCCGCTCGAGGTGCTCGTGGACTATGGCGCCGGCTACAACCGCACCGGCGCCGCCAGCGAGGCGCAGGTGCTCGAACTCGCGCGGTTCATCGCGGCCGAGCCGCGGCTGAAGCTGCGCGGCCTGCAGGCCTATGCCGGCAACCTGCAGCACATTGTCGACCGGGCACAGCGCAGCGCCGCGGCTGCCGGCCTGCGCCGGACCATCGCGCACATCGTCGCGGAGGCCGAGCGCATCGGCATCCCTTTCGAGATCGTCACGGGCGCGGGCACCGGCACCCACGACCTCGATGCTGGGCGCGATGCATTCACCGAACTGCAGGCCGGCTCCTATGTCTTCATGGACGCGGAATACGCACAGGTGCTCGCCGGTCCCGGGCAGGCTTCGCCCTTCGAGGTGTCACTCTTCGTGCAGACGGCGGTGGTGAGCACCCATGCGGCGGACTGGGTCACGGTCGATGGCGGCACCAAGTGCTTTGCAACGGACAGCGGCGTTCCGCTGGTGGCCCGCGGCGCCGACGCGGCGAGCCGCTATGCCTTCTTCGGCGACGAGCATGGCAAGCTGCTGTTTGCGGGAGCGCGGCCCACGCTCGGTGACCGCATCGAATTTGTCACGCCCCACTGCGATCCGACGGTCAACCTGCATGACGCCTATCACGTGGTCGATGGCGACACACTGGTTGCGATCTGGCCGGTCGACGCCCGCGGCAGGCATTGAGCGGCACGCGGACGGCGGGGCCGACCGTCAGGCGCGAGGCAATGCAGCAAGAAAGGTGGAGACGACGATGGCCGCGGCGCGATCCAGCTGAAGGACATCGGCCACCTCGAAGGAGTGCGGCACGGTGCGCCCGCTCGTGCCGAGCGGCTTGCGGATCTCGACGAGCACTTCTGCTGCCAGTTCGCGATCGCTGCGCGGGCCACCGCCGCCCGGGTGCATCACCCACGCATCGACCTGGTCGAACGGGATGCTGCGGAACACCCCGACAACGGGGACGTACTTGTAGCGATCCTCACCCACCAGGATGGGCACGTTGAGGTTGCAGAAAAACGTGGTCGACATGCAGGATCGCCATCGCAGTCAAAAGAATTAATTGTTAAGGAATGTGACAAAACTTGCCACACCCTCCCGTACCTTTACTCACCCCGATGCGTGACCTACGTCACAAAACGATCAACTTTTTGTCCAGATGGTCAATCGGGTGAAATAAAGATACTTAATTCTTACATATCGGAGCATCCTGCGCCCATCCAATACAACTTTCGGCTGAAAGACTGCCAAAAATCGCGCGGACAAGGGGCGTCGCGCCCCTCCGTGCCATTTTTCAGACCGGGTCGGAAAATCCCGGTGCGCGCCGCTCGACGTTCGCCCGCACTGCTTCGATCTGGTTCGGGCTGCCGATCAGCGCCTGCTGTTCCACCGACTCCGCGATCAGCAGCTCGCCCGCGCCTTGCGACAGCGCTGCATTGAGAAGCCGTTTGCCCGCCCTGATGGCGTCGGGGCTCCTGGCCGCGATGTCGTGTGCCATCCGGAGCGCCTCGGCGAGTGGATCGGCCGCCAGCCGGGTGGCGAAGCCGAGCTGCAACGCTTCCTCGCCCGAGAAGACGCGGCCGGTGAACGTGAGTTCGCGCACCACGTCGCTGCGCGCGAGCTCCCGCATCAGCACCATGCCGCCCATGTCGGGCACCAGGCCCCACTTGATCTCCATCACCGACAGCCGGGTGTCGGGCGCGACGATGCGGATGTCGGCGCCCAGCGCCACCTGAAGGCCGCCGCCGAATGCCACGCCGTGCACGGCGGCAATCACGGGCACCGGCACTTCGCGCCAGGCCATGGCCACATACTGGGCGGCGTTCGAAATGCCGTGCGTGCGGGCTGACAAGTCGGCCGTGCTTGCGGCTGCTCCGAGCACCGCGCTGGCCGCGCCCTGCCCCATGCGCTCGAACGAAGCCATGTCCAGGCCGGCGCAAAATGCCCTGCCCTGGCCCGACATCACCACCGCGCGCACGGTCCGGTCGGCGCCGAGGGTCTTGCCCGCATCGATGAGCGCATCGAACATCGCAGGATCGAGCGCGTTCATCTTGTCGGCGCGCGCAAGCTGCAGTTCCACCACGCCGTCAGGGTGGCGGGTCCATTCGATACGGTCGGTCATGTCAGTGTCTCCTTCGGTTTCTTCGCGCCAGTATCGCCCGCGAGGGGTGCTCGGCGATGATGGCGGCTGTCGCCTACCTAACACCCGGACCCTGCACTTATGCCCCTGGACCGCCGGATTTTTCTGCAATCGGGTGCCGCCGCCGTGGTGGCCCTGCTCCACCGGCACGGCGCCGGTGCGTCATCCGCGCCTGCGGGCCAGGCCGTGCTCGGCTTCACCGGCGTGCCGGCGTCACTGCGCGATGCCGTCGTGGTGCCGCCCGAATACGAATGGCAGCTGCTCTACCCCTGGGGCACGCCGACCGGTATCGCGGGTCAGCCGATGCCGCCCTTCGCCCCCGACGGCAGCAACGGCGCGGACGACCAGGCGCTGCAGGCCGGCATGCATCACGACGGGATGCATTTCTTTCCGCTCGCAGCGCCGGGCCGCGCGCTGCTCGTCATGAACCACGAGTACACCGACGAACAGCTGCTGCATGCCGACGGCGTCACGGTGTGGAACGCCGCCAAGGTGCGCAAGTCGCTGCACGCGATGGGGGTCTCGGTGATCGAGATCCAGTGGACACCCGAAGGCTGGCGGCAGGTCCGGCCTTCGCCCTATGCCCGGCGCGTGCACGGGCGCACGCCCATGCGCATCGCGGGGCCCGCCGCCGGCACGCCGCTGATGCGCACCGCGGCCGACCCGGCCGGCGGCGAGGTGCTCGGCACCCTGGCCAACTGCGCGATGGGCGTCACGCCATGGGGCACCTACCTGACCTGCGAGGAAAACTTCCACGGCTACTTCGGTGGGCCGAAGGAAGCGGCCAGGGACATGACGCCCGCGCAGCGCCGCTACGGCACGGTGCCGGGCTCGCAATGGGTGGAATACTGGCGCTTCGACGAACGCTTCGACCTCCACCGGCACCCGAACGAGCCCCACCGCTTCGGCTGGGTGGTGGAGATCGACCCCTTCGATCCCGCGGCCAAGCCGGTCAAGCGCACGGCACTCGGCCGCAAGCGCCAGGAAAGCGCGACCTGCACGCTGGCCGGCGACGGGCGCGTGGTGGTCTACATGGGCGACGACGCGCGCTTCGAGTACATCTACAAGTTCGTGAGCCATGGAAAAGTCTCCGCCGGCGGCGGTGCCGCGGCCAACGGGCGCCTGCTCGACGAAGGGACGCTCCACGTCGCGCGCTTCGATGCCGATGGGCGCGGCCGCTGGATCGCGCTCGTGCACGGCCGCAACGGCCTCGATGCGGGCAGCGGCTTTGCGGACCAGGCCGAAGTGCTGGTTCACGCGAGGCTGGCCGGCGACGTGGTGGGCGGCACCCGGATGGACCGTCCCGAGTGGATCGCGGTGCATCCCCGGACCGGCGAGGTGTACGTCACCCTCACCAACAACAGCCAGCGCGGCAACCTCGGCAGGCCCGCAGCCGATGCGGCCAATCCGCGCGCCGACAACTTCTTCGGCGGCATCCTGCGCTGGCGCGAGGACGATGGCGATGCCGGCAGCACTGGCTTTGCGTGGAACCACTTCGCACTCGCCGGCGACCCCTCGCAGGAGGGGAGCGGCGCGCGATATCCGTCGACCGATGCCGACATGTTCGGCAGCCCCGACGGCCTGCACTTCGACAGCGGCGGGCTGCTCTGGATCCAGACCGACATGAGCGGCCAACTCATCGGCAAGCCCCCGTATGCATCGCTCGGCAACAACCAGATGCTCTGCGCCGACATTGCAACCGGCCGCATCAAGCGCTTCCTCACGGCGCCGAACGGCAGCGAGGTCACGGGCTGCGTGGTCACGCCGGACCGGCGCACGCTGTTCGTCAACATCCAGCATCCGGGCGAGTCGCGCGACGACGGCAATGCGTCGCCCAACAGCGCATGGCCCGACGGCTCTGCGCCCGGCAGCGCGCGCCCGCGCTCGGCCACCCTGGCGATCCGCAGGCGCGACGGCGGCATCGTCGGCACCTGAAGTCCATCCACCGAACAGAAGGAGACCGCCCATGAGCATTCGCATCGTTCGCCTCAGCACGCCGCGCGCCGACGCCGAGGGCCTTCGCATCGGCACCGTGCGCCGCCCGCCGCGCGGCGTGCCCAAGACCGAGTTCGCCGCGCAGGACTGGTATGACGTGTGGTATCCGAATCTCGCGCCTTCGGCCGAGACCATGAAGCTGGGCCAGGAGGCGGAAACGCCCGCGCAATGGAACGCCTTCATGCGCAAGTACAAGGCCGAGATGGCCGAAGCCGACGCGAGCCGCAGCCTCGACCTGCTGGCCGCCCTGTCGCACGGCTCGGCCTTTTCGGTGGGCTGCTATTGCGAAGATGAATCGCGCTGCCATCGCTCGCTGCTGCGCAGCCTGCTGGCCGAGCGCGGGGCGGACATCGCGAACTGAGTCGTCAGGCCTGCGGGAGCGCGAGGAAGGCCGGCAGCTTTTCAGCCTCGGCGGCAAAGGCGGCGAGCAACGGGCAATCGGCCGGCGCAATCACGTCGGAAATCATCAGCTGCGTGAAGCTCCACGCCACGGCGCTCGTCAACGCGGCTTGCCCCATTGCGGCTTCGCCGTCCATCGAAGGCATCCTGGGCATCTCGGCTTCCAGCCCTGCATAGGCGGCATGGAGTTGGCCACGCACCCTGTCGACCCACGGCGCATGCTGCTTTTCGAGCGGACGAAGGTTGCGCTCATAGACGATCTGGATCGTCTTCTCGCAGGCGGCGAGCGCGAGCCCGAGCACCCGCAGCGCATGCTGCCGCTCGGCGCTGGCGGAAGGCATGAGGCTGCGGCCGGCGATGGTCTCGGCGTAGTCGATGATCAGCGAGGAATCCATCAGCAGCGTGCCGTCGTCGCACACCAGCGTCGGCGCCTTGACCACGGGATTGATGGCGCGGAACTGTTCGAAAGTGCTGAACACAGAAACAGACCGATGGTCGAACGCAAGCCCAAGCAGGCGCAGCGAGAGGGCCACGCGGCGCACATAGGGCGAGTCGAGCATGCCGACGAGTTGCATCTTCATTTCTCCTGGAATCCGTGGAAGCGCAACGATAACGTGCGGGCCGCGATGCCCGTCAGCGCTGCGCCTTGTCCTTCTGGTTCTGCGCCTCGATGCGCTCGCGCGCGGCCTGCCAGTCATCGTCGCTCCATTCGCGCAGCTCGTAGAAGTTGCCGCCGGTGGCCAATGCGCTGCCGCCGTCCATCATGATGCTCTGGCCGGTGAGCCAGTCGCACTGGCCCGGCGCCATGAGAAAACTCGCGAGGTTCTGCAGCTCGCTCATGCGTCCCGTGCGGGCCATCGGGTTGGTCTTCTTGCTGCGCGCACCGGGCTCCTCGCCGGGATTGAGCCGCTTGCTCATTCCCTCGGTCGGAATCTCGCCCGGGCCGACGGCGTTCAGGCGGATGCCGTGGCGCGCCCATTCGACCGCCAGCGACTTGGTCATGACCTCGATGCCGGCCTTGCTCATGGCCGATGGCACCACGTAGGGGCTGCCGTTGTCGACCCACGTGACGATGATGCTCATCACGCTGCGGAACGCATCGCCCTGCTTCCATTTGCCGGCCTTCGATTCCGCCACCCAGCGCTTGCCCACGGCCTGCGTGACGTAGAAGCTGCCGTGGAAGACGATGTTCGCAATGGCGTCGAAAGCGCGCGGAGACAGGCTTTCCGTGGGCGCCACGAAGTTGCCCGCCGCGTTGTTGACCAGCCCCGTGAGCCCACCGCTCTGGAACAGGCTTTCCACCATCTCGTCGACGTTCTGCGCATTGCGAATGTCCACGCCGAAGGTGTCGATGCGGCGATCGGGAAACTGCTGCCGCCACGTGGCCGCGGTTTCCTCGCAGACCGCTTGCCGCCGGCCGCAGATGGCCACGTCGGCACCCAGGCCGAGGAAGCGCTCGGCCATGGCGCGGCCGAGGCCCGTGCCCCCACCGGTGACGAGAATGCGCTGGCCGCTCATGAGGGACGTTTCGAACATGGTGGATCTCCTTGGTCGTTGCGGCAGCGGCAGGACGCGAAGCGCCGCCATTGGCGCATGCTACGCGCGCCGCGGCGGCCGTGGCTTGCGGAATGTGGCTCTTCGCAAGTCAAAATAGGGGCTCGCCCTGCACTCTGGATCCACGCCCATGCCAAGTTCCGCCGCCCCCTCTTTCCAGCCGCTCACGGGCGTGCGCGTACTGAGCCTCGCGCTGAACCTCCCCGGCCCGGCGGCGCTGCTGCGCTGCCGCCAATTGGGCGCCGACTGCATGAAGCTCGAGCCGCCGGGCGGCGACCCGATGGCGCACTACAACAAGGCCGCCTATGCAGCGCTGCACCAGGGCGTTGCGGTTCATGCCGCCGACCTCAAGACCGAGGCCGGCCAGGCGCAACTGCATGCCGAGCTCGAGAAGACCGACGTGCTGCTGACCTCGTTCCGGCCTTCCGCACTCGGCAAGCTGAAGCTCGACTGGGCCACGCTCCAGGCGCGGCACCCCTCGCTGTCGCAGGTCGCGATCATCGGCGCGCCCGGTGCGCGCGCCGAAGAGCCGGGGCACGACCTCACCTACGTGGCCGAAAGCGGCCTCGTCACCGGCACCGAACTGCCCCCCACGCTCTACGCCGACATGGGCGGCGCCCTGTTCGCAGCCGAAGCCGTGCTGCAGGCCACCCTGCATGCGCGGTCGGCGGCCGGCGCCCAGGGCGTCTTCCTCGAAGTGGCGCTCAACGCCTCGGCCGACTGGCTGGCGCTGCCCCGCACCTGGGGCCTGACCCGGCCCGAAGGCGCGGTGGGCGGCGCGCACGCGGGCTACCGCGTCTACCCCTGCGCGGATGGGCGGGTGGCCGTCGCGGCGCTGGAGCCGCATTTCGCGGACCGCCTCTGCGAAGCGGCCGGCGTGGCTTCGCGCGACATGTTCGCGGCCTCCACGCGCGAGAGCATCGCCGCATGGCTTCTCACCCGCTCTCGCGCCGAACTCGACGCCATGGCACGCGAACGCGACGTGCCGCTGCTCACCCTGGCCGACTGAGCCTCAACGCCCCGCGCCATCGCGCTGCCGATCCTCGCGCTTGATCGCGAGGTAGGCCTCGAGCTCGGCTTCGTGCAGTTGCCGCGGGTATTGCTCCGCGGCGGCGAACCAGAGGCGCTCGCGGCGCTCGGCCGACGCGCCAGGCTCCGACGAGAGGTGGGCATCGAGCGTCAGGAAGTAGCGCATGGCATTGCGCTCCACCAGCCCGCGCAAGCCGCGGATGTAGTCGGGTTGGCCGTCCGCGCCCTTGCCGATCACCGTGAAGCCGACCTTGTCCCTGCCGAAGGTCGCGAGGTAGGCCTGCGTGGCCATGCGGACCATCATGTTGTGGTCATAGCTGTAGCCGAAATGCAGGAAGCTTCTTCGCTCGTCGAGCGCCACCGCTTCGAGCGTGACGCGATAGTTGCTGGTGCCCAGCGGCCCGCTTGCCGCGTTCATCTCGACCGCCAGGTACTCCGGCGTCGCACTGGTCACGCGGTAGACGAAGGGCAGCTGGAAGGCTTGCTCCACGGGCTTGTCGTAGCGCCGCACGACGAACAGCGTCAGCATGTCCTGCCCCTGCGGCGTCGTGCCCACACGGCAACGCCGGTTGTTCACGTGCAGCGTGAGCAGTTCGCACCATTGGGACGATTGCTTGAGTGCGGCGCTGATCTCGGACAGCGGATGGTCCACCACCGCATGGATGTCGCCCTGCAGTCCGCCGGGCGTCTCCTGAGAATCGAGCTGCATCGGGCGCCCGAAGCCGCTGCGCCCGAGCTTGCCGCTCACGCGCTGGTGCAGCGCGCGCAGCGACTCGGCCGCAGCCGACGCGGACGCTGCCGCCGGATCGGTCGGCAAGGCGGCGGCATGGACCGAAGCGGCCAGCAGCATCGCCCCTGCCAGGTCGCGCAACCATGAAGCGGGCAGAAGGAACGGACTGCTCATGGGACCACACCATACAACGAGTGGCGGCGACAAGGGAGAATCGCGGCCATGTGTCCCACTGCTGCCCGCCACCGACCATGAAGCGCCAAGGCCGACTCGTACGCTGGGAGGCCGAGCGCGGCTTCGGATTCATCCGCTGCCCGGACGTGTCGGCCGACGTCTTCGTGCACCTGCGCGACTTCAGCGACCGGCAGCTGAAGCCGCAGCTCGGCATGGAACTGAGCTTCGAAGAGATCCATGTCGGAGGCAAGGGACCGCGCGCCATGGCCGTGCAGGCGGCATCGGCGGGGGCCTACCGAGCGCCACCGGGCCGTGTAGCGGGCAACAGCAGCCGCCGCCCCGCACCTCGCGCAGCGCCGCGCCGCCCGAGCGGGCCCGAATCACCTGCCGCGTGGGGCATGCTCTTCATCGTGGCCTACGCCGTGCTGCTCGGGGCAGCCGCCTGGTCCGGCCGCCTGCCAGCGCTGGCGCTCGGCGTCGTTCCAGCGTTGAGCCTGCTGACCTTCTGCGCCTATGCGCTCGACAAGAACGCGGCCCAGACCGGCCGCTGGCGCACGAAGGAGAGCACCCTGCACCTGTTCGCGCTGACGGGTGGCTGGCCGGGCGCCTGGGCTGCGCAAAGGCTGTTGCGCCACAAGTCGAGCAAGCGGAGTTTCCTGACCGTGTACCGCATCACGGTCGCCCTTCATTGCGCCGCAGTGCTGGCCTGGGTTTTCTGGCGTGCGGGCGCATGGCCGGCGTCCTGGCGTTAGGCTCCTTTCACTGTCTACGAGGAACCTCCATGCCATTCGTTCGAATCGAACTGTCGGATGCGTCGCCGGAAACGCTCGGTCCCGCGATCGGCGACGTGATCTACCAGGCCATGACCGAGACCATCAACGTGCCGAAGGACGACAAGTTCCAGGTCATCACGCGGCATGCCGCACAGGACCTGGTCCATCCTGGGAGCTATCTCGGGGTCGCATATTCACCGGGCTTCGTGCTGATCCAGATCACGCTGAACCAGGGCCGCACGATCGAGATGAAGAAGGCCTTCTACAAGCGCGTGGCCGACGACCTGCACCAGAAGCTGGACATCCGGCGCGAGGACGTCTTCATCAACCTCGTCGAGGTGATGAAGGAGAACTGGTCGTTCGGAAACGGCGAGATGCAGTACGCGACTTAGCGCCCGCCCGCCGCGCGCCCGCTCAGCGCACCTTGCGCGAAGGCTTGGCGGCCGGCTTGCTGCCGTTGTCCCGCGGCGGCAGGCCGGTGTGCTGCGTGAGGATGCGGCCCTTCGAGGGCTTCACCGGTGCGAGCCGGACCGGTGCCGATGCCTTGGCAGCCACTGGCGCAGTGGTGGAGTTCTTGCGCCGCGCGCTGGTGTAGCCGCCGTCGGTGAGCGGCTGCCAGGTGGGAATGAGGTGGTGCTTGCCGTTGCCGATCAGGTCGGCGCGGCCCATGCTCTTGAGCGCCTCGCGCAGAAGCGGCCAGTTGTTGGCGTCGTGGTAGCGCAGGAACGCCTTGTGCAGGCGGCGGCGCTTGTCGCCGCGCACGATGTCCACCGTCTCGCTGTCGCGCGTGATCTTGCGCAGCGGGTTCTTGTTGGTGTGGTACATCGTGGTGGCCGTGGCCATCGGGCTCGGGTAGAAGGTCTGCACCTGGTCGGCGCGGAAACCGTTCTTCTTGAGCCAGATGGCGAGGTTCATCATGTCCTCGTCGCTGGTGCCCGGATGCGCGGCAATGAAGTACGGAATGAGGTACTGCTTCTTGCCCGCCTCGGCCGAAAACTTCTCGAACATCTGCTTGAACTTGTCGTAGCTCCCGATGCCCGGCTTCATCATCTTGGTGAGCGGGCCCTGCTCGGTGTGCTCGGGCGCGATCTTCAGGTAGCCGCCGACATGGTGCTGCACCAGCTCTTTCACGTACTCGGGCGATTGCACCGCCAGGTCGTAGCGCAGGCCCGAGCCGATGAGGATCTTCTTGATGCCGCGCAGCGCACGCGCGCGGCGGTAGATCTTGATGAGCGGATCGTGGTTGGTGCCCAGGTTCTGGCAGATGCCCGGATACACGCAGCTGGGCTTGCGGCAGGCGGCCTCGATCTCGGGGCTCTTGCAGCCGAGCCGGTACATGTTGGCCGTGGGGCCGCCCAGGTCGGAGATGGTGCCGGTGAAGCCGCTCACGCTGTCGCGGATGGCCTCGACCTCCTTGATGATCGATTCTTCCGAGCGGCTCTGGATGATGCGGCCCTCGTGCTCGGTGATCGAGCAGAAGGTGCAGCCGCCGAAGCAGCCGCGCATGATGTTCACGCTGAAGCGGATCATTTCCCAGGCCGGGATCTTGGTCGCGCCGTCGTGGCTGCCGTTCTCGTCGGCATAGCGCGGATGCGGGCTGCGCGCATACGGCAGGTCGAACACGTGGTCCATCTCGGCCGTGGTGAGCGGAATGGGCGGCGGGTTGATCCACACGTCGCGCGCCGTGGCGCCCTCGCCGTGCGCCTGCACCAGCGCGCGGGCGTTGCCGGGATTGGTTTCCAGGTGCAGCACGCGGTTGGCGTGGGCATAGAGCACCGGGTCGGCGCGCACCTGCTCGTACGACGGCAGGCGGATCACGCTGCGGTCGCGCGGCGGCACCTTGATCTTGGCGCGCTGCTGGAGCGCGGGGTTCGGCACGAAGGTCAGCGGCTTGATGGCCGGATTCACTGCGCTCACCGCGGCGCCAGCTTCAGCGGCTTGCGCCACGGCCTGGGCCTCGTCTTCCTTCGCGCAGGTGGCGCCGTTGGCCTTGGCCTGCTCCGACACCATCAGGTACGGGTTGACGTGCGCCTCGACGCGGCCGGGCTCGTCCACGCTGGTGGAGTTGATCTCGAACCACTCTTCGGGCGTGTCGCGCCGCACGAATGCGGTGCCGCGCACGTCGGTGATCTCGTGCACCGGCTCGCGGGCGGCCAGCCTGTGCGCGATCTCGACGATGGCACGCTCGGCGTTGCCGTACAGCAGCAGGTCGCACTTGGCGTCGACCACGATCGAGCGGCGGACCTTGTCCTGCCAGTAGTCGTAGTGCGCGATGCGGCGCAGCGACCCCTCGATGCCGCCGAGGATGATCGGCACGTCGTTCCAGGCTTCCTTGCAGCGCTGCGAATACACGATGGCCGCGCGGTCCGGACGTGCGCCGCCCACGTCGCCGGGCGTGTAGGCGTCGTCGCTTCGGATCTTCCGGTCCGCCGTGTAGCGGTTGATCATCGAATCCATGTTGCCGGCGGTCACGCCGAAGAACAGGTTCGGCTTGCCCAGCGCCTTGAAGGGCTCGGCGCTCTGCCAGTCGGGCTGGGCGATGATGCCGACGCGAAAGCCCTGCGCCTCGAGCATGCGGCCGATCACGGCCATGCCGAAGCTCGGGTGGTCCACGTAGGCGTCGCCGGTCACGACGATGATGTCGCAGCTGTCCCAGCCGAGCGCGTCCATTTCCTTGCGCGTGGTCGGCAGGAACCTGGCCGTGCCGAAACGGGCCGCCCAGTACTTGCGGTAGCTGGTCAGCGGCTTGGCGGCACGCGCAAAAAAGGAGACGTCGACGGGGGCGTTCATCAGTGGGGAATTGGGCTGGCGGGCACGGCGCCGCAGTGGGCAACCCGCGATTTTAGGGTTTTCCATCCCTCCTGTCGCGCCGGCGCTTGTTGACGCGCGGCCTGCAAGGCCTTTAAATGGTTGCCTAAGTCAATCATCCATATGACAACAGCAACCATTCCGGCGCATACGGCAACGCCAGACCCCGCCGCGGTCAAGGCCATCCGGCGTTTCAATCGCTTCTACACCAGCCGGATCGGGATGCTCGATCCCTACCTTGGCAGCGACTTGTCGCTCACCGATGTCCGCGTGCTGTACGAGCTGGCCCACCGCCAAACGCCCGTGGCGAGCGAGATCGGCCGTGACCTGCGGCTCGACGCCGGCTACCTGAGCCGCATCCTGCGCCGCTTCGAGGCCGAGGGCTGGCTCACGCGCGAGCCTCATGGGCGCGACGGGCGGCAAAGCGTGCTGCGCCTGACGGAAGCCGGCCACGCCGCGTTTGCGCCGTTGCAACAAAAGTCGCGCGACGAGGCGGCCGCCCTGCTCTCCCCGCTGCCGCCCGCCGACCGGCAGCAGGTGGTCGATGCCATGGCACGCATCGAGCGCCTGCTCGATCCCGCCTCCGCACCGGCGCGCACCCGCACCATCGTGCTGCGCGATCCATTGCCCGGCGACATGGGCTGGGTGGTGCAGCAGCACGGCGAGCTGTATGCGCGCGAGTACGGCTGGAACGGCGAATTCGAAGCCCTGGTCGCCGACATCGTCGCCGGCTTCGTTCGCAAGTTCCAGCCCGAATGGGAAAAATGCTGGATCGCGGAGCTCGACGGCGAACGCGTGGGCGCCATCTTCGTGGTGCGCAAGTCGGCCGCCACGGCCCAGCTGCGCCTGCTGCTGCTCGCGCCCGCGGCACGCGGCATGGGCCTGGGCGCGCGCCTGACGGACGAGTGCATCGCGTTCGCACGCAACAAGGGCTACCGCAAGATGGTGCTCTGGACCAACAGCTGCCTGGAGGCCGCACGCGCCATCTATGCCAAGCGGGGTTTCAGGCTCGACAAGGCCGAGCCGTACGAAGGCTTCGGAAAGCAACTGGTGGGCGAGACCTGGTCGCTCAAGCTGCGGTAGTTGCGCCGCGCCGCGCCCGGGTCCACAAGCTCTTGAGCAGCGGCGACAGCCACACCAGCACGACCACCGCGGCCAGCGAGGCGGCGATGGGCCGCGCCACGAAGCCTGTGAGGTTGCCGTCCGACTTGATCATCGAGGTGATGAAGTTCTCCTCGAGCATGCCGCCGAGCACCACGCCGAGGATGGCGGGCGCGATCGGAAAATCGTTCTCCTCGAGCAGGTAAGCCACGATGCCCGCCACCAGCATCACGGCCACGTCGAACAGCGAGTTGTTGATGGCAAACGCACCGACGATGCAGAACAGCAGGATGAGCGGCATCAGCACGTTGCGCGGCACGCGCAGGATGCGCTTGGCCACCTTGATGCACAGGATGCCGAGCGGAATCATGATGATGTTGGCGATGATGAACAGCATGAAGACCGCATAGATGTTCTGCGGGTTCGTGGTGAACAGCGTCGGCCCCGGGTTGAGGTTCTTCATGTAGAGCACGCCGATCACGATGGCCGTGATCGAGTCGCCGGGAATGCCGAACACCAGCGCCGGGATCCATGCGCCGGCCAGTGCGCTGTTGTTGGCCGATCCCGATTCGACGATGCCCTCGACATGGCCCGTGCCGAATTTCTCGGGCTCCTTCGAGAATTTCTTGCTCATGGCATACGACATCCAGGCCGCGATGTCCGCGCCTGCGCCGGGCAGTGCCCCCACCGCCGTCCCCAGCACGCTGCCGCGCAGTATCTGCACCGGGTATTTCTTTGCCAGCGCCCATTGCCCGGCCAGCACGCGCCCCACTTTCTCGACCACGATCTCGCCCGGGGGCAGCGTGTCGACCGCGAAGCGGATCACCTCCGAGATGGCGAACATCCCGATCATCATCGGGATCATGCCGATGCCGCCGGTCATCTCGGCGTTGCCGAAGGTGAAGCGCGGAAAGCCCGCCGGGTTGCCCAGGCCCACGCAGGCGACGAGCAGGCCGAGCAGCAGCGTGAGAAGGCCCTTGAGCGGCCGGTCGGAGGTGATGAACACCGCGCAGGTCAGTCCCAGCAGCACGAGCCAGAAGTACTCGAAGGAACTGAAGTTGAGCGCGAAGTCGGCCAGCACCGGGGCCGCCACGATGAGCACCACGGTGCCGAACAGGCCGCCCACCGCCGAGAACACCAGCCCCGCACCCAGGGCCGTCTCGGCCATGCCCTTGCGCGTCATGGCGAATGCCTCGTCGGTGTAGGCCGCGGAAGCGGGCGTGCCCGGGATGCGCAACAGGCAGCCCGGAATGTCGCCGGAGAAGATCGCCATGGCGGTGGCCGTCACCATGGCCGCGATGGCGGGAATCGGCGGCATGAAGAAGGTGACGGGCACCAGCAGCGCCACTGCCATGGTGGCCGACAGCCCCGGGACCGCACCGACGAACAGGCCATAGAGCGAGGCCAGCACCATCACGGCGATGGTGTAGGGCTCGAAGACCATCGAGAAAGCCTGCATCAGTGCTGCGGACATGGGGTGATGCTCCCGCTTACCAGGCAATGGGCGTCAGGAGGCCCCACGGCAGAGGCACGCGCAACAGCTTGTAGAACGCGGCATGGATGAGCAGCGTGGCGATCAATGCGACCAGCACCGCGCGGCCCGGCGGCACGCGCATGGCAAGCATCAGTGCCAGCAGCGAGATCGCCGCGGTGGGCAGGAATCCCAGCCATTCCGAAGCAAAGATATAGAACAGCACGGCGCCCACGACCAGCGCCGCAGCCAGCATGTGGCGCGGCGATGCAGCCCAGTCGCCCAGGCGCACCCAGGCGACCGCCTGCCGCTCGCGCCAGCCCTTGGCCAGCAGCATGGCGCCGCCGATGCAAAGGCCCACGGCAATCAGCCCCGGGAACAGCGCCGGCCCAACCTGCTGGCCCGGAATGGCCGGATAGCTCCGCACCACCGCCAGCACCAGCACGCCGAGCGCCAGCAGGATCAGGCCGAACACCGCATCGTTGAATTTCATGTGGCCGCGCCCTTGCAAGGCACGCGCGCGCGCCGTGCGGAGGCCTTCACTTGACGATACCCACGGCCTTCATCGTTGCGCCGAGCTCGGCATCGGATTTCGCCATGTAGGCGGCGAATTCATCCGGGGCCGCGTAGATGACGCCGAAGCCGCGCGACGCCATGAAGTCGGTGTACTCCTTGCTGGCCACCACCTTCTTGAGCGCGGCCGCGAGCTTGTCGCGCACGTCGGCAGGCAGTCCCTTGGGCGCCACGATGCCGCGCCAGGCCGCCATCGACCAGTCGCTGCCGATGGCCGACTTGAGCGTGGGCACGTTGGGGTACAGCGCCGAGGGCTTGTCGCTCATGATGGCAAGGCTCCTGACCTTGCCAGCATCGATGAGCGAGCGCGCCTCGGGCAGCGAGACGGGCGCGATATCGACACCGCCGGCCACCACGTCCTGCAGGCCCGGCGCCGCGCCGTTGCTGGGCACCCAGGGCACCGATGCGGGATCGATCTTCTGGTCGCGCAAGAGGCCTGCAATGGCCAGGTGCCAGATACCGCCCTGCCCCGTGCCGGAGGCCTTCAACTTGCCCGGGCTCGCCTTGATGGCCGCGAGCAGTTCGGCGACGCTCTTGTAGGGCGCGTCGGCGCGCACCTGGATGCCGGCCGGGTCGAGGTTGGCCAGGCCGATCGGGGTGTACGACGCGCTGTTCAGCTGCGTGAGCCCCTGCCAGTGCATCATGCCGATCTCGACCGTGGCCATGCCGATGGTGTAGCCGTCAGGCGGTGCGGCCGCAATGGCCGCGTGGCCCACCACGCCGTTGCCGCCGGTGCGGTTCACCACGGTGAAGGGCTGGCCGAGTTCCTTTTCAAGCAGGCTCGCGATGATGCGCGCGGTGGCATCGGTGCCGCCGCCGGCGCCCCAGGGAACGATCAGCGTGACGGGCCGGCTCGGGTAAGCCTGCGCTGCCGCGGGAGCCGCCGCCGCAAGCATGGCGAGCCCGGCCGCCACACCAGCGGCATGGGCCACGAAGGAGCGGCGCGAAAAGAAGCGGGCTGAAGAAACACGCATGGTCTTTGTCTCCTGGCGAATGTCATTCGTATGACGATTGAACCGCAAGAAAGGTTTTTCTCACAGTTCGCTCGCCAGAGACATTAGGGTGAACCATCGTGTCCCGCCCGCCGCGGGTGCGCTTTGCGCTACTGCGACGGCTACTGCATGAACCAGCCGTGGCTCACGACCAGCGACTGGCCCGTCAGGGCATTGGTCGGGAAAGCCGCGAACAGCAGCGCCACGCGCGCCACGTCGTCGGTGGTGGTGAATTCGCCGTCGACAGTTTCCTTGAGCATCACGTTCCTGATGACTTGCTCCTCGGTGATGCCGAGCGTCTTCGCCTGCTCCGGGATCTGCTTCTCGACCAGCGGTGTGCGCACGAAGCCCGGGCAGATCACGTTGGCACGCACGCCGTGCTTCGCACCCTCCTTCGCCACCGTCTTGGCCAGGCCGATGAGCCCATGCTTGGCGGTGACGTACGGGGCCTTCAGCACCGAAGCCTCCTTCGAATGCACCGATCCCATGTAGATCACGCTGCCGCCGCGGCCCTGGGCATACATGTGCCTGAGGCAGGCCTTGGTGGTGAGGAAGGCGCCGTCGAGGTGGATGGCGAGCATCTTCTTCCAGTCCGAGAAACTGAACTCCTCGACCGGATGGACGATCTGCACGCCCGCATTGCTGATCAGGATGTCGATGCCGCCGAAGGCCTTCGCGGACTCTTCGACCGAGGCCTCAACCTGCGCTTCGCTGGTCACATCCACTGCCACGCCGATCGCCTGCGCGCCCGTGGCCTGCAGTTCGGCCGCGGTGGCGTCGGCGGCCTGCTTGTTGAGGTCGGCGATGACGACCTTGGCCCCTTCGCGCGCGAACAGAACGGCAATTTCCTTGCCGATGCCGCTGGCCGAGCCGGTGATGTACGCGACCTTGTCCTTGAGTTGCATGTGAATGTCCTTGAGGGTTGGAAGAAGAAAGATGCGGTTGCAGGAATCAGGCGCGCACGGCTGCCACTGCGCCGGGCATTCAGCGCGCCAGCCCGGGACGCTTGACGCGTTCGATGCCCGCTTCGCCGAGATCGAAGGTGGTCACGCCATTCACGGTGGCATCGCTGCGCAGCGTTTCGGGGTGCGCCAGGGTCCGGCGCATGTCGCGCGCGCCGGCCTCCCAGTGCTCTTCGACGGCGGCGCGCGAGAACTCGTAGTCCTTCGATTCGAGCTCGTAGGGCTTGTCGCGATAGATCAGGTGGAAGATGTCGATCGGGTGGTGCGTGAGCTCGGCCTGCACCGCCAGCACTGAAGGGTCGTTGCGCAGCCGTGCGGGCAGCTTGGAGATCAGGTCCGCGATCGCCTGCTGGAGGTTCAGGTTGGCGGCGAGCGCATCGGTGTTCATGCGGGTGCGGCTCGAGTAGGTGATGTCCTTCTGGCGTTCCATCACACCCGCGAGCGTGCGGGGCATCTCGCCGCGCGCATTGAAAAGATCGACCTGCAGCACCACCAGCGGCTCGGAGCGCGGATGGATGTCGAGCACGTATTGCAGCGGCGTGTTCGAGACGATGCCGCCGTCCCAGTAGTCCTCGCCATCGATGGTGACGGGCGCGAAGCCCGGTGGCAGTGCGCCGCTGGCCATGATGTGCTCGGGGCCGATGCGCTGGCGCGTGTTGTCGAAATACACCGAGTTGCCGGTGCGCACGTCGACCGCGCCCACGCTGAAGCGCGCCTCGCAGGCGTTGATGCGGTCGAAGTCGATCAGGCGCTCGAGCGTGAGCCTGAGCGGCGCCGTGTCGTAGTAGCTTAAAAGCGGCGCCGCAGCGCCCAGCAGCAGCGAAGGCGCGTAGCGCGGCTCGAAGAAACCGGGAATGCCCACCAGCGAAGCCATCACGGCGCTCCACTGGTTTTGCGCGGCGCGGTCTCCGAGCCAGGCTGGCAGGCGCTGCGCCGGCCCGGAGGACACCAGGTGCCAGAACTCGCGCAGCCGGTCGACCCGCTTTTCGGGCGCGTTGCCCGCGATCAACGCCGCGTTGATCGCGCCGATCGACACCCCGGCGATCCATTGCGGTTGCAGGTCGGTCTCGCTGAGTGCGGCATACACGCCGGCCTGGTAGGCGCCAAGCGCGCCTCCTCCCTGCAGCACCAGGGCCTTGCGTGCGGCGCGCATGTCGTCGCGCCGCGCCTCGAAATGGTTGAAAGGCTTCTTGCGTGCGGTGCGGGGCTTCGGGGGCTTTGTCGTCATGGGGTGTCATTTGACACCAGCCCCGCGGCCGCAAGCTGACCAGCCGCCCTTACATCTTGGGCAGCATCTGCCCGCGGATTTCACCCGCGGGATTCGCGGCGGTGTGGATGTTGGCGTACCACTTGCCGGCCATCAGGTCGGCGGCCTGCGCCGGTGTGAGCGTGGCCTGGCCCTCGATCGGGCTGGCCGGGTTGGCGAACGGCAGCACCACGCCGGCATTCGCGCCCGCGGCCGCGGGGCCGTGGAAGTGGCCCGCCGTGGCCGGGCCGCTGAGGCCGGTGTAGGTGATCTTGTACTTCAGGACATTGGTGTCCTTGTTGAGCCAGGCCTCCGCCATGCCGCTGCCGCGCGTCATGTTGGGCGGCACTTCGCTGGCGGCGTTCATGGCGCCGCTGAAGCTCGCGGTGTTCGACTTCGACATCATTCCGCAGCCGGCCAGCGCGGCACTGGCCAGGCCGGCGATGAGGGTTGCGCGCAAAAGGGTGCCATATCGGTTCATGAGCTTTATCTCCTGAGTTATGAGGACCGCCACAGCATAGGCAGCCCGCGCGCAAGGCGTTGTCGGCCACCACCGCGACTTTCACGGCCCCCTCGCAAGGGCGCGCGGGCGCAAAGCTGAAAGAAAATGCGGCGATGAACCCTCCCGACCTTTCCGCCGCCCGCGACGTGACCGGCTTCTGGCGCCATGCCGGACCCGAACGCTGGTTTGCCAAGAACGACGCCTTCGACGCCGAGTTCGGCACCCGCTTTCTCACCCTGCACGAGGCGGCCGCTCGCGGCGAACTCGACCATTGGGCCGAGGAGCCCGAAGGCGCCCTGGCCCTGCTGGTGCTGCTCGACCAGTTTCCGCGCAACACCTTCCGCGGCCAGGCGCGCACCTTCGCGACCGATGCCAAGGCGCTTGCCATCGCCCACGCGGCGATCGAAGCCGGGCTCGACCAGAAGATCGACGAAGAGCTCCGGCGCTTCTTCTACCTGCCCTTCATGCATTCCGAGTCGCTGGCGGACCAGGAACGCTCGGTCGAGCTGAACGCGGCGCTCGATGCCAACACCCAGCGCTTCGCCGTCCTGCACCGCGACATCATCGCGCGCTTCGGCCGATTCCCGCACCGCAACAAGCTGCTCGGCCGCACCAGCAGCGCGGATGAGCAGCGCTTCCTCGACGAAGGCGGCTTCGCGGGCTAGTCCTTGGGCGGAAGCGGCGCGTCGCGCGTGGGCGAGGGGTTGGCCTTTTCGCTGCCGTCCCCGGCATGCTTGAGCGAACCGTAGGTCTTGGCATACACCCAGGTGAACTCCGCGCCCAGCAGGAAGATCTGCGCCGAGTAGTACACCCACACCAGCACCACCACCAGCGAGCCCGCGGCGCCGTAGCCCGAAGCCACGCTGCTCTTGCCGATGTACAGGCCGATGAGGTGCTTGCCCACCGTGAAGAGCAGCGCCGTGACCCCGGCACCCACCCACACGTCGCGCCACTGCACCTTGGCGCGCGGCATGATCTTGTAGATCATCGCGAAGATCACCGTCACCATGGCAAAGCTGAAGACGAAGTTCACTACCTGCGCCAAAGCGGCCCAGGCCCCGAACACCGGCGACCACCATTTGCCGAGCGCCGCCAGCGCCGCGCTGGCCACCAGCGACACCATGAGCAGGAAGCCGATGCCCATGATCATGGTGAACGACAAGAGCCGCACGCGCAGCAGCGTGAACAGGCCTTTGTTCCTGGCGCGCGCCGGTGCGCGCCAGATGCGGTCGAGCGCATCCTGCAGTTCGCCGAAGACGGTGGTTGCGCCGATCACCAGCAAGCCGATGCCCACGACCGTCGCCACGACGCCTTCGGCCGGCTTGTTGACCGCCTGCAGCATGCCTTGCACCGCGGCCGCACCCTGCGCGCCCATGAGGTCCGCGAGCTGCAGGAAGATCTCGCCGCGCGCGGCTTCCCGGCCGAACACCAGGCCGGCCACGGCGATGACGATCAGCAGCAGCGGCGCGATCGAGAACACCGTGTAGTAGGCCAGCGCGGCGCCCATGCTGGGTGCGTAGTCGTTCGACCACGAGGCGACAGCCTCCTTGCAGAGATCGAACAAAGCGCGAAGTTGCATGAGCATGGAGTTTCCCGTGGAGCGTTCGAGGGGCATGTCAGCCCGATGCCCGGCACTTTGCAGGCTTGGCTACGATAATCGCTCGCACATGCATCCGTCCCCTCCAGGCGCGGCGGCGCCGACCGTCCCCGCGCAACCCACGTCGCCACGCGACCTTTTTGTTTCATTCACCTGGCTTGCGCTGCAAGGTTTCGGTGGCGTACTCGCCATCGTCCAGCGCGAGATGGTGGAGAAAAAGCGCTGGCTCACGCCCGAGCAGTTTCTCGAGGACTGGGCCGTGGCCCAGGTGATGCCCGGCCCGAACGTGATCAACCTGGCCTTGATGATCGGCGACCGCTACTTCGGACTGCGTGGCGCCGTGGCCGCGGTGGCAGGCATGCTGACGGTGCCGCTGGTCGTCATCCTGGTGCTGGCCGTGCTCTATGCCCACTATGCCGCCAACCCGCAGGTGGCCGCCGCGCTGCGCGGCATGGGCGCGGTGTCGGGCGGCCTGATCGCGGCCACCGGCATCAAGCTGATTCCGCAACTGCGCAGGCACCCGCTCGGCTTCGGTGCCTGCCTGGCGTTTGTCGCGCTGGTGTTCGGCGCCATCGTCCTTTTGAAGATTCCCCTGGGATGGGTGCTGCTGGCGGTGGGCGGCGTGGCCTGCGCGTGGACCTGGCGGAAGATCGGCGCATGAGCCACGTCGCCATCGCCATGCAGTGGCACGACTGGCTGGCGCTCTTCGGCCAGTACCTGCTGCTCTCGCTGCTGTCGATCAGCGGCGCCATCACCACTGTTCCCGACATGCACCGTTACCTCGTGGCGCAGCATGGCTGGCTGACCGACGCGCAGTTCAGTTCGTCGGTCGCCATTGCCCAGGCCGCGCCGGGGCCGAACGTGCTCTTCGTGGCGCTCATGGGCTGGAACGTCGGGCTCAATGCCGGCGGCGGCATCGGCGCGGGGCCGGGCGCCTGGCTGCTCGGCTTCTTCGGGCTCCTGGTCACCATGGTCGGCATCATGCTGCCGAGCACCACCCTCACCTACCTTGCCACGCGCTGGGGCCACCGCAACCGCGACCGGCGCGGCGTGCGCGCCTTCAAGCAGGGCATGGCGCCGGTCGTGGTGGGCCTGCTGATCGCCACGGGCTGGGTGCTGGCGGCCGGCAACCACGCGGGCGACGCGCCCGCATGGCACCTGTGGCTGCTCAGCGCGGTGGCCACGCTGGTCGTCTGGCGCACGCGAATCCATCTGCTCTGGCTGCTGGGCGCGGGTGCGCTGCTCGGCGCCGTGGGCTTCGTCTGATCCCCGTCTCTTTTCAGGAAGGAAACAATCTCATGTCGCAACTCCGCCCCCTCGGCCGCTCCGGCCTGCTGGTTTCGCCGCTCGCCTTCGGCGGCAACGTGTTCGGCTGGACGGTGGATGAAGCCACGTCGTTCCGCCTGCTCGACGCCTGGCTCGATGCCGGATTCAACTTCGTCGACACGGCCGATGTCTATTCGAGCTGGGTGCCGGGCCACACGGGCGGCGAGTCGGAGACCCTCATCGGCAAGTGGCTCAAGCAGAGCGGCAAGCGCAACCGCGTGGTGCTCGCAACCAAGGTCGGCAAGCCGATGGGCGAAGGCAAGTCGGGGCTGTCGCCAGCCTACATCCGCGAAGCGGTGGAAGCATCGCTCAAGCGCTTGCAGACCGACTACATCGACCTGTACCAGTCGCACGACGACGATGCCGCCACGCCGCTGGAGGACACGCTGGGCGCCTTCGACGACCTCGTCAAGGCGGGCAAGGTGCGCGCCATCGGGGCCTCGAACTACAGCGCCCTGCGACTGGCCGAGGCGCTCGACGTGTCGGAACGCCTTGGCATCGCGCGCTACGAAAGCCTGCAACCGCTTTACAACCTCTACGACCGCGCGGTGTTCGAAGAGGCGCTGGAGCCGCTGTGCGTGAAGCGCGAAGTGGGCGTGATCAACTTCTATGCGCTGGCGGCCGGCTTCCTGACCGGCAAGTACCGCACCGATGCCGACGCCGCCAAGAGCGCACGCGGCGCCAACACCACCCGCAAGTACCTGAACCCGCGCGGGCTGCGCATTCTCGAAGCCCTCGACAAGGTGGCGCAGCAGTACAACGCCAAGCCGGGGCAAGTGGCCATCGCCTGGCAGATCGCACGCCCCTCGATCACGGCGCCGATTGCCAGCGCAACCTCCATCGCGCAGCTGGAGGAACTCGTGGTCGCCACCCAGCTGAAGCTGGACGCCGGCACCATCCAGATGCTGGAGCGCGCCAGCGCCGAAGAAGCCGCCTGAGCGCCGGCTCAGCCGTCGACGGGGTGGAGCGGCGTCGAGAGGATGCGCTGGTAGAAGGCCACGTCGAGCCATCGGCCGAACTTGAAGCCGGCCTGCCGCACGGTGCCGGCATGCGCGAAGCCGAGCCGCTCATGAAGCGCGATGCTGCCGGCATTCGCGGCGTCGATGGCGCCCACCATGACGTGCACCTCGCGCGCCACCGCCTCGGCAATGACCGCCTCCATGAGCGTGCGGCCGAGTCCGGCGCCGCGATGGCCCGCCTCGACATACACCGAATGCTCGACCGTGTACTTGTAGGCGGGAAAGCCGCGGAATGCGCCGAAGCTCGCAAAGCCGAGCAGCTGGCCGCTGTCGTCCTGCGCGCCGATCACCGGGTAGCCGTTGGCACGCTTGGTGGCGAACCACGCCACCATGCTCTCCGGCGTGCGCGGCTTGTAGTCGTACAGCGCGGTCGAGTTGACGATCGCTTCGTTGAGGATGGCGAGGATGGCGTCCGCGTGGGCTTCCTCGGTGCAGGGGACCAGGCGCATGGGTGTTCCTTTTCGAACAGGCAAGGGCAGGACGGATTTTGTCGGACGCTGTGCCCAAGCAGTAGGCAAGTTCCCACAGAGACTGGGGACTAAGGCCTCTGCTGCTTGCCGAAGCGCCCGGGATACTGCAACTCATCAAAACTCTCGGGGGAACAAGCATGTCTTTTGCGCTCTACATGATCGGTTTTCTGATTTTCCTGGCCGGCATCGCCTGGGGTGCCTCGGTGGCCGGTGTGCCCACGCTCTATATCGGCATCGGTGCGCTGATCATCCTGGGCATCGGCATCTTCAGCGCGGTGGCGCGCACGCGCACCAAGGATCCATCCTGAATTTGCCGCGCCGTTCGGCTTCACACAGGCTTCACGCCGCACGCACATGGCGTAGCTAACTTCGCGTGCGCACCGCAAACCGCGGTGCGTTACGCAGAAGTCAGCACGCCCTATGCACGTCTCCCCTCGGTTTTCCCTCTCCGACGTTTCCGATTCCTTCACAGCAAGCGGCTTCGCGCCGCCGGCGGCGCGCGCCGTGGACACCTCGGTCGACCTGCTCGTGGTCGGCGCCAGCTTTGCCGGACTGGCCTGCGCCCGCGCTGCGGCCCTCGCGGGGCTCAGTGTGATGGTGCTCGAAAAGAAAACCACGGCCGGCGCCAAGCTCCATACCACCGGCATCATCGTCAAGGACGCGGTCGACACCGTTCCCTGGCTGGCCGAAGTGCCGCCGGCGCTGGTGCGCCGCATCGACGGCGTGCGGCTGTATTCGCCCGACATGCGCCATGTGGACCTGCACGCGCCGGGCTATTGGTTCTGGGCCACCGATGCGCCCGCCCTGCTCGACTGGATGGCCGGCTCCGCGCGCGCCAGCGGCGTCGACGTGCAGCTTGGCACCCTGTTCGAACAGGCGCTGTGGACGAACGGCCACTGGGAAGTTCCGCTCGCCCATGGACCCCACCGCGGCACCTGCGTTTCTGCCCGCTACATCGTGGGTGCGGACGGGCCGCATTCACGTGTCGCCAAGGCGCTCGGACTGTCGCGCAACACGCGCTTCCTCTACGGCATCGAACACGAATACCTGGGCGCTCGCATGGCACCCGGTTTCCTGCATTGCTTCATCGATCGCCAATTGGCGCCGGGCTACATCGGATGGGCGCTGGACGGGGTCGGCGTGAGCCAGATCGGACTCGCGCGCCGCGTGGGCCGGCAGGCTCGGCCGGCGCTCCGGCTCGATCCGCTGCTGTGCAAGATCGCCTCGGTGGTCGCGCCGGGCGATGCGCCCCCCGTGGCGATTCGCGCAGGCATGATTCCGTGCGGCGGCGTGCTGCCGATGGTGGCACGCGAGCGTGCGCTGCTGGTGGGCGATGCGGCGGGCATGGTGTCGCCGGTGACCGCGGGCGGCATCCATACAGCGCTCCAGCATGGCGGGCGCGCCGGCGAAGCCATCGCACGATTCATCCGCGGCGAGGTGGACGACCCGGCAGGCTGGTTCGTGCGCGGCTATCCGCGCTTCCGAGTGAAGCGGGCCCTGCGCTGGGCCTTCGATCACTTCCAGAGCGACTGGATGTTCAACCGCCTGCTCGGCACGCCGCTGATGCGGCGCGCGGCCGAGCGGGTGTACTTCCATCGCAAGGCCGCCCCGCTGCCCAAGGGCTAGCGCAGCGGCGTCAGGCGCCGCGCTGCCGCATGGCTTCGTAGAGGCACACGCCGCTCGCCACCGAGACGTTGAGGCTTTCGACCGCGCCGGCCATCGGAATGCTCACGAGCTCGTCGCAGGTCTTGCGGGTGAGCTGGCGCATGCCCTCGCCTTCGGCGCCGAGCACCAGCGCCAGCGGCCGCTTGAAATCGCTCTGGTAGAGCGTGCCGGGCGCGTCGTCGCTGGTGCCGACGCACCAGATGCTGCGTTCCTTGAGTTCGTTGAGCGTTCGCGCCAGGTTGGTCACCATGAAGTACGGCACGGTCTCGGCGGCACCGCTCGCCACCTTGGCCACCGTGGCGTTGATGCCTGCGGCATGGTCCTTGGGCGCGATGACCGCATGCGCGCCGGCGCCATCGGCCACGCGCAGGCAGGCGCCGAGGTTGTGCGGATCGGTCACGCCGTCGAGCACCAGCAGGAGGGGCACGGTGCCGGCTTCCTCGAGGCCTTCGAGGAGCTCGTCAAGCGAGCGGACCTGCGAGATGGGTTCGACCCGCGCCACCACGCCCTGGTGGCCGTGGCTGCCCGCGAGCTTGGCAAGCCGCAGCCCGTCGGCCTCGACCAGCCGCACGCCGGCTTCCTGCGCGCGCGCGATGAACTGTTTCATGCGCGCGTCGCGCCGGCTGGTGTCGAACATCACTTCGAGCACCGATTTCGGCGCGGTCTTGATGCGCACGCCCACGGCATGGAAGCCGAAGATCACTTTGGGAGAAGACATCCCCCGATTATCGAGGGATGCGCACCCTCGCCCTCAGGCAATCGGCAGTCCGCTGTGCGCCCGGGTCTGTTCGTCGTGCAGCTGCTGCACGGCCAGCGCGTTCGGATGCACCCGCTCGCTGTTGCCGGCGCTCTCCAGGTACTGGCAGGCGGCATGGCCCTCGGCGGCCTTTTCGTAGCGTGCCACCCAGGCATCGCGCATGGGGAGCTTTTCAGGCGCCACGGGCCACACGCCGGGGCGTGGCCGGATGTGCTCGCCGATGCCGATGCGCCAGGGCTTGGCACTCAGGCGGGCCCGGAAGCAGTTCTGGTTGCGGCACATGCGTGCGTAGGTCTTGTCCACGCCCAGTGCATGAAAGCAGTCGGCCACGGTCAGGTCCGACGGACTGAAGACATCGTGCATGGCCAGCACCCGGAAGCCCGCCGGCGTGCGGTACAGGCGCAGGTGCCAGTCGGGGTGCTGGTGGACGAAGCGCCCGATGCGCTCGGCCGCGCGTTTTTCGGGCGCGGGGTCGTGGCTGGCCTCGCCGCGCTTCCTGGCCAGGCCGATGCGGTAGGCGACGATGAAGACCACGATGGCGGCGATCAATCCGCCCAGCCAGGTCTTGGCGGTCCAGCCGCCAACGACGCCTGCGATCACCGCCGGGGCCAGCGCAAAGCCGAACACACTGCCGCGCAGGGGCTCGTCGAAGTCGATGTCGACGAACAGCACGTCAGGCGTGTTGAGGCAGCGCGCGCCGTAGCTGTTGCGCGTGATGACGGTGTCGCCCTGCCGCTCGATGATTTCCTCGCGGATCGGGACGCCCTCGGCACCGTTGTAGGCCAGCTTGCGTTCGCGGCGGTTGAGCGGCTCGCCGGCCGCGATGCGGTCGAAGGCCTCGCGCGTTCGCTGGTCGGCGTGGGCCTGCGCGGCCAGCGGGCTGTCGTCGGACCAGCCGTAGCGCCGAACGGTGATCTGCTGGCCCGCCACCTGCTCCTGGATCCGGCCTTCGGCCCAGAACCGCGGAACGATCATGCCTGGAGCGAAGCCACGAGCACGGGCTTCGACTCGTTGAGCGCCATGCGTCCGGCCTCGATGGTGATGCGCCGCTCGCACTGCGCCGCGATGCCGCGGTCGTGCGTCACGAGCACGAGCGTGGTCCCCAGCTCGCGGTTGAGATCGAACATCAGCCGCATGACCTGCTCGCCCGTCGCAAAGTCGAGGCTGCCGGTGGGCTCGTCGGCCAGCAGCAGCGCAGGCTGCACGACGAAGGCGCGGGCCAGCGCCACGCGCTGCTGCTCGCCGCCCGAGAGCACCTTGGGATAGTGGCCGAGCCGCTGCCCGAGCCCGACGCGCCCGAGCATCTCGGTGGCGGCCTTGCGCGCATCCTTGCGGTCGGCCAGTTCGAGCGGCAGCATCACGTTCTCGAGCGCGCTGAGGTTGCCAAGCAGCTGGAAGCTCTGGAACACGAAGCCCACGCGCTGGGCCCGCAGCGCGGCGCGCTCGTCCTCGTCGATGGCGAAGATGTCGTCGCCCGCGAGCCTGACGGTGCCGCGGGTGGGCGTGTCGAGGCCCGCGATGATCGACAGCAGGGTGCTCTTGCCGGAGCCGGAGGCGCCGACAATGGCGGCGGTTTCCCGCGCGCCCAAGGTGAAATCGATGTCCTGCAGAATGTCCAGCGTACCGGTCGAGTCGGTCACGGACTTGAAGACATGCTCGACAGCGACAATGGCATCAGACGGGGGTTGGGACATGAAAAGGCTTTTCGTTTTGAATCGACGTGACTTTATCTTGACCGCCGCCGCATTCGGCGCCGCAGGGACATCGAGTGTGGCGCAAGCGCAGGCCGCCCAGGCCGCGGCGCCCCGCCAGCCCCTGATTCTGGTGCTCGGCGATTCGCTGAGCGCCGAATACGGCCTCAAGCGTGGCGAAGGCTGGGTGCCCCTGCTCGAGAAGCGGCTCGCGGCGCAGAAGATCCCGGCCACGGTGGTCAATGCCAGCATCAGCGGCGACACCACCTCGGGCGGACGCGCGCGCTTTGCCTCGCTGCTGGCGCAGCACAAGCCCAGCCACGTGGTGGTCGAGCTTGGCGCCAACGATGCGCTGCGCGGCCTGCCGCTGCAGAACACCGAGGACAACCTGCTGCAGATCACCAAGGCGGCGCAGGCCGCGGGCGCCAAGGTGCTGATCGTCGGCATCCAGGTGCCGCCCAACTACGGCAGCGACTACACACGGCGTTTCGAAGCCGTCTTCGGCAAGGTGGCCGGTGCGACCAAGGCCGCGCTGGTGCCTTTCCTGCTCAAGGGCGTGGCCGATGCGCCCGATGCGCTCGCGCTGTTCCAGGCCGACCGCATTCATCCGACGGCCGCGGCCCAGCCGCAGCTGCTGGAGAACGTCTGGCCTGAATTGCGCAAGCTGCTCGCCGCCAAATAGCGCGGCCCGCAAAGCAAGAAGCCGCTGCAAGCCCAAGGGCCTGCAGCGGCTTCTCGCCAGAGATCCGGCGCCGGAAAAATCAACCGTTCTTGGTAGGCAGGTCGGGGATGGTCGGCGGATCGCGTTCCAGCGACGCGACGTCGGTTTCCGGGTCGCCCGGCGCAAGGCCATCGCTGCTCGGGGAGAGCTTCCGGTTGGCCTTCTCGCGGAGCTTTTCTTCCTTCTTCTTCTTCTTGGCCAGCTCTTTCTGGCGCTTTTCGTAGCCGTAATTTGGTGTTGCCACTGCTTCTCCTTGAGGCGAGACAGTCCGGGTGACTGTGCGTAGCCTACTGTAAGCGATAACGGTGCTGTCCCAAGGCGATGGACGGGTGCGGTTTCGAACTCGAACACACCTTGCAAAGCGGCCTTACATCCGCGCCAGGGCCTGTTGCAAGTCGGCCCGAAGGTCTTCGACGTCTTCCAGCCCGACCGAAAAACGCACCAGCGTGCCCTTGTGCGGCCACGGCGCCACGGCCTGGTCGCGCATCAGGCCGATGTCGTAGGGCACCACGAGGCTGACCGGCCCGCCCCACGAGTAGCCGAGGCGGAAGAGTTCGAGGCTGTCGCAGAAGCGGTCGACCTGCTCGGTGCTGTAGCGCTCGTCGAAGACGATCGAGAAGAGCCCCGCCGCCAGGTCGGCGCCGCCGCACAGCGCGCGCCAGTTCGCATGGCCGGGCGACCCTTCGAGCGCAGGGTGGAGTACCTGGGCGATCTCTTCGCGGCCGCCAAGCCAGCGCGCCAGTTCGCGTGCCGATCGGTCGTGCGCGGCATAGCGAAGGCCGATGCTGGGCAGCGAGCGCAGCAGCGTCTCCACGTCGCCCACGCCGACGCCGAAGCCCAGGCGCATGTGGGTGAGCTTGAGGGCTCGGTGAAGGCGATCGTCGCGCGTGATGACACTGCCCATCAGCACGTCGCCGCCGCCGCTCGGGTACTTGGTGAGCGCATGCACGGAAATGTCCACGCCCTGCCCGCTGCCGTTGAAATCGAAGGGCGCGAACGCCAGGCCCGCGCCCCAGGTGTTGTCCAGCGCGGTGACCACGCCGCGTGCGCGGCAGACGTTCACGAGCGCCGGCAGGTCGGGAAACTCCATGGTGACCGAACCCGCCGCCTCCACCCACACCAGCCGCGTGCGCTCCGACAGCTTGGCGGCCAGGTCGGCCGGGTTCATGGCGTCGTACATGCGGTGCGTGATGCCGAAGTTGGCCAGCTCGCCAGTGGCCAGCGCCTTGTTGGGACCGTAGGCGTTGTCGGGAATCAGCACCTCGTCGCCGCTCTTCAGGAACGCGAAGGACACCAGCGAAATGGCCGCGAGCCCGCTCGGCACCAGGAGGCATTCGGTTCCGCCCTCGAGCGTGGCCAGGCGCTCTTCGAGCGTGAAGGTGGTCGGCGTGCCGTGCAGGCCGTAGGTATAGCCGGCCTTGGTCTTCCAGTCGCGTGCGCGCATCGCGGCCACGTCGGCGAAGAACACGGTGGAGGCCTTGTAGATGCCGGGCTGCGGCGCCTCGAATTTGGCGGGCGGGGTGTAGGGATGATGGATCAGGGTCGTGGAAGGCTTGCTCATGCCCGCCATGCTAGCGCGGCCGCCATCCGGATGGACAGCCTGGCTGCCTCACCCTTGGGAAGGGCTTGAGAAAGCAGCGGTGCAGCACGCAGAATGGCGCCCTGCCCTCATTGCTTTGTCGTCTTCCCGAAAGGCAACCCCATGGCGATCCACGAGCTGTTTCCCTACCTCTGCGTCCACGACGCCGGCGCAGCCATCGAGTTCTACTGCAAGGTTTTCGAGGTGAAGGAGATTTTCCGCCTCACGGAACCGAGCGGCCGCATCGGCCATGCGGAACTCGATTTCCACAATGGCGCCATTCTGATGATCTCGGACGAATTCGCCGAATACAACATCCCGAGTGCGAGGACGCTGGGCGGCACCGCGGTGACGCTGCACCTGCATGTGGACGATGCGGATGCGGTGGTGGCACGCGCCGTGGCGGCCGGCGCCACGCTCGACATGGCGCCGCAAGACCAGTTCTACGGGGAGCGTTCCGGCGTATTCCACGACCCGTTCGGGCACCGCTGGAACGTGGGCCACAGCATCGAGAAGCTGACGCCGGAAGAGATGCAGCGGCGCTACACCGCGATGTTCGATCCGGCCGGTTGAGCGGGCAACCGGCGCGTGCGGATCAGGTCAGACCGACCATTTCTCCAGCAGCTTCTCCGGGCCCAGGGAGTCGTAACCTTCGAAGGGCTGGTGGATCCACGGGTTGGTGGCCAGGAATTCGACCGAGTAGTCCGGCGTGAAGGTCGACAGCGCCTTGGTCCAGAGCACTGCGCTGCGCAGCTCGCTGATGGGCTTGTAGTTGTTGCGCAGCATGTCCATCACGGCGTGCAGCGTGTGGCCCGAATCGGCCAGGTCGTCGACCAGCAGCACCCTGCCCGCGATCTCGCCCTTGGGCGTGGTGATGAAGCGTGCGATGTCCAGGTGGCCCTGCACCGTGCCGGCGTCCGCGCGGTACGAGCTGGTCGACATGATCGCCAGCGGCTTGTCGAAGATGCGCGAAAGCACGTCGCCGGGGCGCATGCCGCCGCGTGCCAGGCACAGGATGGTGTCGAACTGCCAGCCCGACTGGTGGATCTTGATCGCGAGCTTCTCGATGAGGTTGTGGTACTCGTCGTAGCTGACGTAGAGATGCTTGCCGTCTTCGGTCAACATGGTGGGGTTCGTTCCTGTTCAGTCGGCAAGGTAGGGGTGGCGCATCATGATCGTGTGGTCGCGATCCGGGCTGGTCGAGACCATGTGGATCGGCACGCCGGTGATCTGCTCGATGCGCTGCAGGTAGAGCCGCGCATTGACCGGCAGCTTGTCGTACTGCGTCACGCCGACCGTGCTTTCGCTCCAGCCTTCGAGGGTTTCGTAGATGGGCGTGCAGCGCTCGATCTCGTCCGCGCCCATCGGCAGGATGTCGGTGATCTCGCCGTCGAGCTCGTAGCCGGTGCACAGCTCGAGCTTTTCGAGGCCGTCCAGCACGTCGAGCTTGGTGATGCACAGGCCCGAAAGGCCGTTGACCTGCGCCGAGCGCTTGAGCAGCGCGGCATCGAACCAGCCGCAACGGCGGCTGCGGCCGGTGGTCACGCCCTTTTCGGCACCCACGGTGCTCATGTGGTAGCCGGGCGTGCCCGGCGTGGCCCAGTCGAGCTCGGTCGGGAACGGACCGCCGCCCACGCGCGTGCAGTAGGCCTTTGTGATGCCGAGGATGTAGTGCAGCATGCCCGGGCCCACGCCCGAACCGGCGGCGGCGTTGCCGGCCACGCAGTTGCTGGAGGTCACGTACGGATAGGTCCCGTGGTCCACGTCGAGCAGCGTGCCCTGCGCGCCCTCGAACAGCAGGTTGGCGCCGGCCTTGTGCGCGTCGTTTAGTTCGCGCGACACGTCGGCCATCATCGGCTTGAGCAGCACGGCGTGGCGCATGGCCTCGTCGAACACCGTGTCGAAGTCGATGGCGGGGGCGCCCAGCACCTGGGTCAGCACGTGGTTGTGCAAATCGAGCAGCACGCGCAGCTTGGTCGCAAAGCGCTCGGGGTGCTTCAGGTCCTGCACGCGCAGCGCGCGGCGGGCGATCTTGTCCTCGTAGGCGGGGCCGATGCCGCGGCCGGTGGTGCCGATCTTCTCGACGCCGCCCTTTTCGCGGTAGGTCTCGCGCGCGATGTCGAGCGCGGCGTGGAACGGCAGGATCAGCGGGCAGGCTTCGCTGATGCGCAGGCGCGAGCGCACCTCGACGCCGGCTTTTTCCAGGCCTTCGATCTCCTCGAACAGCTTGGCCGCCGACAGCACCACGCCGTTGCCGATGTAGCACTTGACGCCCGGCCGCATGATGCCGCTGGGGATCAGGTGCAACGCAGTCTTCACGCCGTTGATGACCAGCGTATGGCCCGCGTTGTGGCCACCCTGGAAGCGGACCACGCCCTGCGCGCTCTCGGTCAGCCAGTCGACCAGCTTGCCTTTGCCCTCATCGCCCCATTGGGTGCCGACGACGACCACGTTTCTTCCGGTGGTTACGCTCATGCTCGTTCCATTGCTTCAAAAAATTCAGATCGCTCGGACTTGCCACTGCCCCGCTTGCTCGACGAGCTCGCGGTCGCAATGGAATTCATCGATTTCGCTGCCGTGGCCCGGCAGCACGCACACCACGGTCTCGCCGGACTTGCGCAGGGCGGCGATGGCCTGGCGCAGGCCGGCGGCATCGCTCCAGGGCGCGCGGATGGCCGCGCGCAGCGGCCGTGCGGGCAGCACGCCGACCAACTCGCGCACATCGAGGCTGAAACCCACCGCGGGGCGGTTGCGGCCGAACACGGCGCCCACCTCGTCGTAGCGCCCGCCGCGCACCAGCGCATCGGCCGCACCGGGCACGTAGATGCCGAAGCGCATGCCGCTGTAGTAGGCATAGCCGCGCAGGTCGGCCAGGTCGAAGCTGATCTGCCGTGCGGAATCGCCCTGCAGGCTGGCGGCCAGCTGCTTCAGGCCGGCCAGGGCGGCGCTCACCGCGGGCGTGCCCTTGAGCGCCTTGGCGGCCTCGTCGAGTACCGACGCGTCGCCGTACAGCTGGACCAGCGCGCGCAGGCCGTCGCGCGATGCCGCCGGGAAATCGCGCGTGAGCGCATGGAGCTCGCTCGCATCCTTGGCGACCAGCGCCGCATGCACGCGCGCCAGCACCGAGGCATCGACCGGCACGCCGGCGAACAGCGCCCGCACGATGCGTGCGTCCGCCAGGTCGACGATCAGGCCCTCGCCGATGCCCGATGCATGGAGGCAATCGAGCGCCAGCAGCAGGATTTCGGTGTCGGCCTCGAGGCCGGCATGGCCGTAGATCTCGGCGCCGAACTGCAGCGGCTCGCGGGTCGCGTGCGGGCGGTCCGGGCGCGTGTGCAGCACCGGTCCGCAGTAGCACAGTCGTGCCACGCCCTCGCGGTTCAGCAGGTGGGCATCGATGCGCGCCACCTGGGGGGTGGTGTCCGCGCGAAGCCCCATGCTGCGGCCGGAGAGCTGGTCGACGAGCTTGAAGGTTTGGAGGTCGAGCGCCTCGCCGGTGCCCGAAAGCAGCGACTCGAGATGCTCGAGCAGCGGCGGCATTACCAGCTCGTAGCCATAGCCACGGGCGGTATCGAGCAGCTGGCGTCGAAGTTCTTCGATGTGGCGCGCCTCGGAGGGCAGCACATCGGCAATGTGATCCGGGAGGACCCAGGCGGACATGGGGATCGGGGGCGTGGTTAAACCGGGATTCTACCGGGACGCGCTACCCCAAAACCCAAAGCAGAAACAATCCCAGCAAGATGCTGCAAAGTCCGAAGAAGCGCAGCTGGCCATCGCGCAGTTGCATGAGCTGGCCGAAGCCGCGCCGCCAGCCCCCGGGCGACACGAACGGCAGGATGCCTTCGATCACCAGGACCAGCGCCAGCGCGCTCCAGAATATTTCGGCGCTCACGAAAAGCCCGCCCCGCGCTCAGCGGCGTGGCGCGTTGCCCGCTGGCGTGCCAGCGCCCTGCATGGCGCGGAAGAAGTCCGACGAAGGATCGACCACCATCACGTCGCTCTTCTTGTTGAAGCTCTGCTTGTAGGCCTCGAGGCTGCGGTAGAACTGCGCGAACTGCGGGTCGCGGCCAAAGGCCTCGCTGTAGGCGGAAGCGGCCTGGGCATCGCCCTCGCCCTTGATCTTCTGGGCGTCGCGATAGGCATTGGCCACGATCACTTCACGCTGGCGGTCGGCATCGGCGCGGATCTTTTCGCCTTCGGCGTAGCCGGTCGAACGCAGTTCGTTGGCCACGCGCTTGCGCTCGGCCTCCATGCGGCGATAGACCGATTCGGTGATGGCTTCCACATAGTCGACCCGCGTGATGCGCACGTCGACCACGTCCACGCCCCAAGGCTTGGCGCCCTTCACCACGGCCAGCACTTCGCGCTGCACGTCGGCCATGAGGGCCTCGCGGCGCACCGAGATCAGGTCGCGCACGGTGCGCTTGTTGATGTTTTCCTGGAAGGCATTGCGCACCACGCGGTTGAGCTGCATGGCGCCGGCGTTCTCGTCGAGGCCGACGTTGCGGATGTAGGCCCGCGGATCGCTGATGCGCCAGCGCACGTACCAGTCGATGACCACGCGCTGCTTCTCGGCCGTCAGCATCGGCTCGGTGTCGATGCTGGACAGCGTCAGCAGGCGCTTGTCGATGTACGACACGTTCTGGAACGGCGGCGGCAGCTTGAAGTTGAGGCCGGGCTCGATGATCACGTCCTTGATCTGGCCGAGGGAATAGACCACGCCGAACTGGCGCTGGTCGACCACGAAGAGGGTCGAGCTCAGGAGCACCAGCAAGACGAGGATCGACGAGGCGATGAATCCGATTCTGTTCATGTTCTTCCTGCCCTTATCAGCGGACGTCTCGGTCGCGCGAACGGCCGTCGCGGGCACGGTTGTCACCCGAAGCCGGCGCCACCGGGATCACCGACGACTGGGCCGGCGCCGTGCCGGCCACGCTGGGGCTGGCCGCATCGACCGGCGTCGCGGGGGGATTGTTGCCGCTCTGCTGGATGAGCTTGTCCAGCGGCAGGTACAGCAGGTTGGAGCCTTGCTTGCTGTCGACCAGCACCTTGGTGGTGCTGGCATAGATCTGCTGCATGGCATCGGTGTACATGCGGTCGCGCGTGACCTGCGGGGCCTTCTGGTACTCGGCCAGCACGGCACTGAAGCGGCCGGCATCGCCTTGGGCCTGTGCAACGATCCGTGCCTTGTAGGCTTCGGATTCTTCCTTCAGGCGCGATGCGGTACCGGTGGCGCGCGGCACCACGTCGTTGGCATAGGCCTGCGCATCGTTCTTGGCGCGTTCGCGTTCCTGGCCGGCCTTGAGCACGTCGTCGAATGCGGCCTGCACCTGTTCGGGCGGGCGCACGCCGCCCTGCTGCAGGTTGATGCCGACGACTTCGACACCGATCTCGTAGCGGTCGAGAATGGTCTGCATCAGTTGCCGCACGCGCGGGGCGATCTGGTCCCGCTCCTCGGCCAGCGCTGCATCCATCTTCATCTTGCCGACCACTTCGCGCACCGAGCTTTCAGCCACCTGGATGATGGTCTCGGCCGGCGACTTGCTCTGGTAGAGCCAGGCGCGCGCGTTGCTCAGGCGGTACTGCACCGCGAACTTGATCTCGACGATGTTCTCGTCCTCGGTCAGCATGGCCGATTCGCGCAGGCCGGTGGAGCGCACGATGGCGTCGCGGCCCACGTCCGTGGAGCGGATCTGCGAAGTCACGACGACTTCGTGGCGCTGGATGGGATACGGCAGCCGCCAGTTGAAGCCGGCGTTCACGGTCGCCTTGTAGTTGCCGAACTGGGTCACCACGGCCTGCTGGCCTTCGTTCACGATGAAGAAGCCGGTGCCGAGCCAGATGAGCACGGCCACGGCTGCAACCAGCCCGAGGCCGAAGCCGGCGTTCTTCATGTCGGGCCGGTAGCCGTTGCCACCACCGCCGCCGTTGTTGCCGCCCGTGGGGCGGTTGCCACCGCCGCCCTTGCCGCCGAAAAAGCCGCCGAGCTTGCGATTGAGGTCGCGCCAGAGTTCATCGAGATCGGGCGGGCCCTGGTTGGGACCCTGGCCGCGGGGGCGATTGCCGTTGTTGTTGTTGCCCGAAGGCGGTGGCGTCGGAGCGCCCGGAGGATCTGCATCCGGGGGCCGGTTGGCTGTCGGGCGATCGCCGCTGGATGACGGCTCGTCGCCGCGACCCCATCGGCCATCGTTCAGGTTGAACATGCCCAGAAACCCTCTCCACGCTGGCTTTGCATTCATTCGCTTCGTTCTCTTGTCAGTGGCGGGATTGTGCCCAATCAATTGGCGGTATCGTGCAATTCAGTGTCGGCTTCTGGGGTCATCGTATCGCCCACGGAGCCCGACCGCCGGGCCAGCTCGGCGCGCAGCAGGGGCACGCCCTCGCCGCTGCGGGCACTGAGGAAGATACGCGGGACCCGCACGCCGTCTATTTCCATTTCGTCCTGCAGATGATGCGGATGCTGCGAGGTTTCAAGAGCGTCGAGCTTGTTGAACACCAGAAGCTGCGGAACGGTGTCGGCGCCGATGTCGCGCAGCACCGATTGCACCTCGGCCATCTGCTCGGGGTAATGCGGGTTGGAAGCATCGACCACGTGCAGCAGCAGGTCGGCATCGACGGCCTCCTGCAGCGTGGCCTTGAATGCATCGACCAGCCCGTGCGGCAAGTCGCGGATGAAGCCCACCGTGTCCGAAATGGAAACCTGCCGGCGGGCATCGCCGAGATAGAGATTGCGCGTGGTGGTGTCCAGCGTGGCAAAGAGCTGGTCGGCCGCATAGGCGCGCGCCTTGACCAGCGCATTGAACAGCGACGACTTGCCCGCATTGGTGTATCCCACCAGCGAGATGTTGAAGGTTTCACGGCGCTCTCGCTGGCGTCGCTGCGTGCCGCGCTGCTTTTGCACCTTGGCCAGCCGCTCGCGCGTGCGCTTGATCGATTCGCTGATCATCCGGCGGTCGAGCTCGATCTGCTTTTCGCCCGGGCCGCCGCGCACGCCCGCGCCACCCGTCTGGCGCTCGAGGTGGGACCAGCGGCGGACCAGCCGCGTGCTCAGGTACTGCAGCCGGGCAAGCTCGACCTGCAGCTTGCCTTCGTGCGAGCGTGCGCGCTGGGCGAAGATTTCGAGGATGAGGAACGTGCGGTCATAGACCGCCACGTCGAGCTGGCGCTCGAGATTGCGCTGCTGCGCGGGGCTCAGCGACTGGTCGAAGATGACCTCGCTGGCCTGGTGCAGCGCGGCCAGTTCCTTGATTTCGTCGGCCTTGCCGCTTCCGACGAAGAGCGCCGCGTCGGGCGCCTTGCGCTTGCACACGAGGCGCGCGACAGGCACGAGGCCGGCAGTCTGCGCGAGCAGGCCGAGTTCCTCGAGTTCGCTGTCGAAATGGGGCAGCCCGAAATCGACGCCGACGAGAACGGCGGCGCCTTCCTGGCGGGAGTTCAGTTCAGACAAGCGGGATCAAATATGGAAAAAGCGCGGCGGGGTTGCCGCCGCGCTCCGCGCGATCAGGCTGCGGCGTCGTCGTTCTCGGCAGCCGAGAAATTGACGGCACGACCCGGCACGATGGTGGAAATGGCGTGCTTGTAGACCATTTGCGTCACCGTATTGCGAAGCAACACGACGTACTGGTCGAAAGACTCGATCTGGCCCTGCAGCTTGATACCGTTCACCAGATAAATGGAGACCGGCACATGCTCGCGACGCAGGGTGTTCAGAAACGGGTCTTGTAGAAGTTGCCCTTTATTGCTCACGATATTCTCCGTGTTCAAGAGTAGTTGTTGGAGAGATGACCTTAACACAGGGTTTCTGCGCCGCAGCAATCGGGGTCAAAAGCCTTTGAAAAATAACGGTTCTCAAAAGGCGGAACTTCCGCCCAAGGCATAGCTCATTGGCTGCCATCAGCAGCCAAGCCCGTTATTCGTCTTTGTCCGCAAATGGATTTTGCGAGCTTTTGAACTGGATGCGCAAGGGCGTGCCCACCAGGTCGAATTCCTTGCGGAAACGGCCTTCGAGAAAACGCTTGTAGGCCTCGGTGACATGTTCCAGCGAATTGCCATGGATGATGATCACCGGCGGATTCATGCCCCCCTGGTGCGCATAGCGCAGCTTGGGCCGGAACATGCCCGCCCGCTTGGGCGCCTGGAACTGCACGGCTTCCAGCAGCAGCCGGGTCAGCACCGGCGTCGACATCTTCCGCGTGGCCGACTTGTGCGCCTGCGCGATGGCCTGCCACACGGGGCCGAGGCCCTGGCGCTTGATGGCCGAGATGAAATGCAGCGACGCGAACTTGAGGAACGGCAGCCGGGTTTCGATCTGGCGCTGGATCTGCTCGCGCTGGTAGCTGTCGACGGCGTCCCATTTGTTGATGGCAATCACCACCGCGCGTCCGCTCTCGAGGATGTAGCCGGCAATGTGCGCGTCCTGGTCGGTCACGCCCTGGGTGGCGTCGAGCAGCAACAGCACGACGTTGGCCGACTCGATGGCCTGCAGCGTCTTGACCACCGAGAACTTCTCGATCGCCTCGAACACCTTGCCCTTGCGTCGCAGGCCCGCCGTGTCGATCAGCTCGAAGCGCTGGCCATTGCGCTCGAACGGCACCGAGATGGCATCGCGCGTCGTGCCCGGCAGGTCGAAAGCAACCAGGCGCTCTTCGCCGAGCCAGGTGTTGATCAGCGTGGACTTGCCCACGTTGGGACGGCCCGCCACGGCGAGCTTGATCGGCTTGTTGACGTCGTCTTCTTCGGCTTCGTCGTCAGGATCGGGCAGGTTCAATGGCGCGAGCGCCAGTTCGACCAGGTCGCGCATGCCCTGCCCGTGCGCGGCGGACACGCCGTGCACGTCGCCGAAGCCGAGCTCGTAGAAGTCGACCAGTTTGGTGCCGTCGTGCATGCCTTCGGCCTTGTTGGCCGCCAGCACGCAGGGCTTGCCGAGCCGCCGCAGTTCGTTGGCAATGTCGTGGTCCTGCGCCGAGAGGCCTTCGCGCGCATCGACCACGAAGATCACCACGTCGGCCTCGGCCACGGCCTGGCGCGTCTGCTTGGCCATTTCCTTGTAGATGCCGCTGCCGGCGTCGGGCTCGAAGCCGCCGGTGTCGATCACGATGAACTCGTGCTTGCCCAGGCGGCCGTTGCCGTAGTGGCGGTCGCGCGTGAGGCCGGCAAAGTCGGCGACGATGGCGTCGCGTGTCTGCGTCAGGCGGTTGAACAGGGTCGATTTGCCGACATTCGGGCGCCCGACCAGGGCCACGACCGGCTTCATGGCCGGCCTTTCGTTGGCGCGGTTTTCATGGTCGGGCCTTGCAGGAAATAGTTATTCAGGGCGGAAACCAAACACACCGCCGTTGGCGGTCACGACGACCACCGTGTTGCCGGCCATCACCGGGGTCACGCCAATGGCGGAGCCGTCGGGTGTGACGCGGTTGAGCAGCGCGCCGTCTTCGCGCGAAACGAAGTGCAGCGTTCCGGTGTTTTCGCCGATGACGAGCGAACGGCCCACGGCCAGCGGTCCGGTCAGGACGCGATTCTTGAAGCGGGTCGACTGCCAGGCGCGTTCGCCGTCGGCACGACGCCAGGCCACGACGCTGCCGTCGCTCTCGGTGCCGTAGACAAAGCTTTCGTCGCCGCTCACGCCCTCGGCGCCCACCGCGGGCTTGCTCCAGAGCAGCTGGCCGCGCGCCGTGTCGACGCAGCCGACATTGGCGTAGTAGGCCCGTGCGCAGATGACATCGCCGACGCGGCTCACGCTGCCGGTGAGGTCGACCAGGCGCTCCACGTCGTTGGTGCCGCGCGGCGCCGCGATCGGCGCTTCCCAGCGCGAGGTGCCATTGGCCGGGTTGATGCCGACCAGGCGGCCGCCGATGCCGGACACCAGCGTGTCGCCCACTGCCGTCAGGACACCCGACTTCTTCAGCACGAGATTCTCGGCGGTGCGCTGCTGCAGCCACAGGCGGCGGCCGCTCTGGCCGTCCCAGGCGCTGACGCTGCGATCGGCGGTCTGCACGAACACGCGCCGGCCGGCCACCAGCGGCGCGGTGAAGGCCTGCGCAGAGAGCCGCTGCTTCCACAACACCTTGCCGCCTTCGATGGCCACCAGCTCATTGTTGGTGGTGACCACCGCGGCGAGCGAACCATCGCTGCCGACGCCGGCCGCCAGCGTGGCACCCACGTTGGCGCGCCAGCTTTCGCGGCCCGCGCGGGCGTCGATGGCGACCACGGTGCCATCGCTGCCGGCCACGGTGACGATGTCGCCGCTGACGTCGGTGGCGAGCGGGAAGCTCACGGCCGGAATGCGCACGCTCCATGCCTGGCGCACGCCAAACAACGCGGGGTTGGCGGGCAGTTCGGCCGGCTTGGGCTTGCTGGTGCCGGAGCAGGCGGCCAGCGTTGCGGCCAGCAGAAGGGCCGAGCCCGCGCGCAGGGCGGACGATCCAGGCAAGAGACGCTTGAAATTCATAGGGCGATCAGGAAGTTTTGGGGGCTGCTGGCGTGACGGTGATCACGGGTGCCAGGCTCTTCGGGTCGACGCCGGCCGCGTTGAGCTTGAACTCCACCAGGCGGCGGTAGTCGGAAGTCGCGCCAAGGCCGGTCCAGGCCTTGCGGTATTCGGCCTGCGCTTCAGCGCGCTTGCCTTGGGCCATGTAGACGTCGCCCTTGCGGTCGGCCACCAGCGGTTCGAATTCCTTGGGCACGTTGCCCGAGAGCTGCTTGAGCGCTTCGTCGTAGGACTTGGCGTCCAGCAGCTCGGCCGCGAGCCGCAGCTTGGCGACCGCCTGGTAGCCCGGGTCGACGGCGCTTTGCGCCACCCAGCCGAGGGCCGCGCGCGAAGCGTCGAGATTGCCCTTCTCGTAGAGCGTCTTGGCAGCCAGCAAGCCGGCTTGCTGCGCATAGGCCGTGCCGGCAAAGCGCTCCTTCATGTCCCCCAGCACGCGCTGGATGCGTTCCACGTCGCCGGACTGCGTGCTGCGCTCGACCTCGTCGTAGAGCGCGGCAGCCTGCGCGGCCTTGTTGCGCTGGAAATACTGCCAGCCGTTCCAGGCCACGAAGGCACCGGCCACGAGCAGCACCACCCAGGTGATCAGGGTGCCGTAGGTGTTCCAGAAATGCTTGAGCTGGTCGAGCTGTTCCTGTTCGTCGAGATCGAGGTTGGTTGCCATGCGCTATCAGGTGTTGGAAGCCGGCGATTGTAGGGTGGCGGCCCAGGTGGCCACTTCGGCCAGCGGCCGGGCGGTCTGGGCGCCGCTGCCGTCGCGCAGCGACTTGAGAGTCGCTTCGCCGCGCGCAAGTTCATCGGCACCGAAGATCAGCGCATAGGTGGCGCCGCTGGCGTCGGCCTTCTTGAACTGGGACTTGAAGCTGCCCATGCCGTCGGCCGTGGCCGCATGCATCTGCACCCGCACACCAGCCTCGCGCAACTGCTGCAGCGTGCGCAGAACCACGGGCATGGCCGCGGCATCGGGCACCACGGCGTAGACGTCGGGCGCCGGTGCTGCAATGTCGGTGCCCTGCTCCTTCATCAGGTCGAGCACGCGCTCGACGCCCATGGCCCAGCCCACTGCCGGCGCCGGCTTGCCGCCGATCTGCGCAATGAGATCGTCGTAGCGGCCGCCGGCGCACACCGTGCCCTGCGAACCCAGCCGGTCGGTGACGAACTCGAACACGCTGAGGTTGTAGTAGTCGAGCCCGCGCACCAGCCGCGGATTGATGGTGTAGGCCACGCCATTGGCATCGAGGATGGCCTTGAGCCCTTCGAAGTGGGCCAGCGATTCGGCACCGAGGAAGTCGATGAGCCGGGGGGCGGACTCGACCACCTCCTTCATCGCCGGATTCTTGGTGTCGAGAATGCGCAGCGGATTGCTGTGCAGGCGGCGCTTGCCGTCCTCGTCGAGTGCGTCGGCGTGCTTCTCGAAGTGGGCGATGAGCTGCGCACGGTGCAGCGCGCGCTCGGCGGGCTGCCCCAGGCTGTTGAGCTCCAGTCGAACGTCCGTGAGTCCGATGGCCTTCCACAGGGCGTTGGCCAGCAGGATCAGCTCGGCATCCACGTCGGGCCCGGCAAAGCCGAGGGCCTCGGCGCCGATCTGGTGGAACTGGCGAAAGCGCCCGCGCTGCGGCTTCTCGCGCCGGAACATCGGGCCCGTGTACCAGAGGCGCTTGCCGCCGTCGTACAGCATGTTGTGCTCGATCACCGCGCGCACCAAGCCCGCGGTGTTCTCGGGCCGGAGCGTCAGGTGATCGTTGTCGCCGTACTTGTCGGAGCGGTCCTGGAAGGAGTACATCTCCTTCTCGACGATGTCGGTCACCTCGCCGATGCCGCGCACGAATAGCGCCGTGTGCTCCAGGATCGGCGTGCGCACGTTGCGGTACGCAAAGCGGCCCATCAGGTCGCGCACGGTGGCCTCGAGCCACTCCCAGCGCGCCGATTCGGGCGGCAATATGTCGTTCATGCCTTTGACGGCATTCAATTTTTCAGCCATGGATCTGCGAGAGGTTCAGGCCAGGGCAGCGTGCTCGCCGCCAAAGCGCTTTTCGATGTAGTTTTCGACGAGCTGGTGGAACTCGTTGGCGATATTGTCGCCGCGCAGCGTGAGGGCCTTTTCGCCGTCGATGAAGACCGGCGCGGCGGGCGCCTCGCCGGTGCCGGGCAGGCTGATGCCGATGTCCGCATGCTTGCTCTCGCCGGGGCCGTTGACGATGCAGCCCATGACGGCCACCTTCATCGTTTCCACGCCCGGGTACTTCTTGCGCCAGACCGGCATCTGCTGGCGCAGGTAGTCGTCGATCTGCTTGGCGAGTTCCTGGAAGGTGGTGCTGGTGGTGCGGCCGCAGCCCGGGCAGGCCGTGACGCTCGGCACGAACACGCGCAGGCCCAGCGCCTGCAGGATTTCGTTGGCGATGAGCACCTCTTGCGTGCGCGACTCGCCCGGCTGCGGCGTGAGCGAAACGCGGATCGTGTCGCCGATGCCCTCCTGCAGCAGGATGGAAAGCGCCGTGGCCGATGCCACGGTGCCCTTGGTGCCCATGCCGGCTTCGGTGAGGCCCAGGTGCAGCGCGTAGTCGCAGCGCCTGGCAAGCTCGCGGTAGACCGAGATCAGGTCTTGCACGCCGCTCACCTTGCAAGACAGGATGACCTGGTTGCCGGCCATGCCCATCGACTCGGCCAGCTTGGCGGATTCGATGGCCGAGGTGATGAGCGCCTCGTACATCACCTGCTTGGCGTCCCACGGTTCGGCGCGCTGGCTGTTGATGTCCATCAGGCTGGCGAGCAGCTCCTGGTCGAGGCTGCCCCAGTTGACGCCGATGCGCACGGGCTTGTTCCAGCGCATGGCCGCATCGATCATCTGGCCGAACTGGCGGTCGCGCTTGTCGCCCTTGCCCACGTTGCCGGGATTGATGCGGTACTTGCTCAATGCCTCGGCGCAGGCCGGATAGTCGGTGAGCAGGCGGTGGCCGTTGTAGTGGAAGTCGCCGATCAGCGGCACGTCGATGCCCATGCGGTCGAGCTGCTCGCGGATGTACGGCACCTGGGCCGCGGCTTCGGGCGTGTTGACCGTGATGCGGACCATCTCGGAGCCAGCGATGGCCAGCTCCTTCACCTGGATGGCCGTGCCGATGGCATCGACCGTGTCGGTGTTGGTCATGGACTGGACCCGCACCGGCGCATCGCCGCCCACGGTGACGGTGCGCGCGCCCCAGACCACCTGGGCCTGGCGCGAGCGGCGCGCCCTGGGCGCCGCGGATTCGATGGGTTGCGGGGTACAGTCGGTCACGATGTCACCTCGAAACGCGCCACGCCGCCACCGCGCGTGACAGGCTTCAGATCGTAGGGCTTTCCGCGCACCTGCACATCCACCGCCGAGGCCCGGCCCACCACCACCGACAACGGCAGCGCGCCGGACAACCCGATGGTTTCGCCCGCCTTGAGGCTGCGGCGCAGCAACTGCTTGCCGCCGGCTTCGGTGACCGTGATCCAGCACTCTTCGCGTGCGACGAAGACAAGCGGCTGGTTGCCACCGGCAGCTGCGGCAGCGCTAGCCGACGTGGGTGCCGCCGATGCGGCCACGGCGCTGGTGCCGGCCGCGGGCAAGGCAGCGGATGGCGCGTTGGATGCTGCGGGTGCCGCAGGCGTTGCGGGCGCCACGGGCGTCACCGGTGCGTTCTCGACCACGATGGTCGGCGCGCCCGGCGTCGATGCAACCGTGGGCGTTTCACCTGCAGGGCTCGTGTCGCCCTCCCCGCGCGCCGTCCAGCGCGAGACGGTGGCGCCGACCTGGTCGAAGACCGACTGGGGCAGCCAGAACAGCACGGCTGCGCCGACGAGCAGCAGCGCCACCACGGTCAGCAGGGGCCGCGACGGAAGCCCGCTGGAGCGGCCGCTGCTCCAGCGCGGGGTACCTGAAACGATGTTGCCCTTGAGTGTGCGGTCCGCCGACGCCAGCGCCGCGCGTTGCGCGCCCGGCAGCTTTGCGAGCACCGGCGCGGGATCGATGCGCAGGGCGCGGCAGACGCTGCTTGCCAGCGCCCGGGCAAAGACCGGATCGGGCAGCGAGGCGATGTCGTCCGCCTCCAGGGCGATGAGCTTTTGCGGCGGCACCTTGAGGGCCGCGGCCACCATTTCGATGTGCAGGCCGTGCGCCTCGCGCGCTTCGCGGAGCATGTCGCCGGCCGTCTTGTGCGTGATGTCGCCTTCCTCGAGCGGCAGTGCCGCGGAAGTGCCGAACTCCGAAACCCGTTCAGTCATTGAAATTCCCGCGCTCGTACGCTATTGCCTCCCGGGACTGCGGGAAGCGCCGCTGCAGCTGCCCTGCCAATTGAGCAACAGCTTCGCGGTTGTTGAGTCGCCGTTCGATCTTGATGCCGAGCCACAGCGTCTCGGCATTGGCCGAAGGACTGTTGTTGACGCGGCGGATGTAGAACTGCGCGCGCTGCCATTCCTCTCGCTGCGCCAGCAGCGAAGCCAGGTTGAGGCCGACCACCGGATTGCCGGCATCGATCTCGTAGGCCTGCATGAGGCTGCGCTCCGCCTCCGCGCGCTGGCCGGCCCGGAGCTGGCAGACGCCTTGCGTCATGAGCGTCTTGGAACGGTCGGTGTAGCTGGGCACCGCGAGCGCCTCGGTGAACTGCTGCGACGCGTCGGCGAAACGGTTCTGCTGGCACAGCAGCCAGCCGTAGTTGTGCCGCACGTTGGCGTCGCGCGGGCTGATGGCAATGGCCCGGCGGAAGCTGTCTTCGGCCATGCCGGCGTCTTCGAGCCGCATGTAGACCAGGCCGCGCAGGTTGTACGCGTCCGCGTTGTTCGGGTCGGCGACCAGCGCCTGCTTGATCTCGTCGAGCGCCACCGTGGTCTGTCCGTGCTCGAAATAACCCGCGGCCAGCTCCATGCGCAGGCGCGCGCGCCGCTGCCGGCTGGACTCGTCGGACTCGGTGACCATCTCGGCGCCCTTGCCCGAGCTGGTGTCGGCCAGGCTGGTGGTGGTGGTCCGCGTGTTGACGCAGCCCCCGAGCAGAAACGCCACGGCGACACCGGCAACGCTTGCGGCCAGCAGCCGGTGTGCGCTCGCGGTCGCCATCGGAAAGGCCATGCTCATGGGGTCAATGCTCCTGGAGGGTGGTCTTGCGAACCGGATGCAGAACAATGGGGCGCTCCGACGCGGAACGGCGCTGCGCCATGCGTTCGGCCGCGCGGGTGCGGTCCTTCACGTCGCCGGCCAGCTGTCCGCAGGCGGCGTCGATGTCGTCGCCGCGCGTCTTGCGCACGGTGGTCACGAGCCCCGCCTCACTCAACGTCCTGGCGAACGCAAGGACGCGTGGCTGCGGCGAACGCAGGAGGCCCGAGGCCGGAAACGGGTTGAATGGAATCAGGTTGAACTTGCACGAGATGCCATGGGTGCGCACGAGCTCCACCAACTGCCGCGCATGTTCGGGCTGGTCGTTGACCCCATCGAGCATGCAGTACTCGAAGGTGATGAAGTCGCGCGGCGCATGCGCCAGGTAGCGCTTGCAGGCCTCGAGCAGTTCGGCGATCGGGTACTTGCGGTTGAGCGGCACGAGGTCGTCGCGCAGCGCATCGTTGGGCGCGTGCAGCGACACCGCCATGGCGACCGCGCAATCGGTGCCCAGCCGGTCGATCATCGGCACCACGCCGGAGGTCGACACGGTGACGCGGCGACGCGAGAGCCCGTACGCGTTGTCGTCCAGCATGGTGCGCAGCGCGGGCACCAGGGCCGTGTAGTTCTGCAGCGGCTCGCCCATGCCCATCATCACCACGTTGGAGATGACGCGCTCGTCGCGCTTCAGGTGCTTGCGCAGGAAATGCTCGGCAAACCACAGCTGGGCGACGATTTCGCCCGTGCTCAGGTTGCGGCTGAAGCCCTGGTGCCCCGTGGAGCAGAAGCGGCAACCGACCGCGCAGCCGGCCTGGGACGACACGCACAGCGTGCCGCGGTCGTCTTCGGGAATGAATACGGCTTCGACGGCATTGCCGTCGCCGACGTCGAACAGCCACTTGATCGTGCCGTCCTTGGATTCGTGCTGCGTGAGAACCGCAAGGGCCTCGACGCGAGCGGTGGTGGCGAGCTTCTCGCGCAGCGACTTGGCCAGATCGGTCATCTGGGCGAAGTCGCTCGCGCCACGCTGGTGGATCCAGCGGAACAGCTGCGTGGCGCGGAAGCGCTTCTCGCCGAGCTTTTCGCAGAACGCAGCCAGCCCCTCGAGATCGAATTCGAGCAGGTTGGCCGTGGTCATGAAATCAGCGGGGTGCGCTTCAGCGCGCGTAGACGTTGAGGCCGGCGAAGAAGAAGGCGACCTCGTTCGCTGCCGTTTCGGCCGCGTCCGAACCATGCACGGCGTTGGCGTCGATGCTGTCGGCGAAGTCGGCGCGAATGGTGCCGGGAGCCGCCTTCTTGGGGTCCGTGGCGCCCATCAGGTCGCGGTTCTTGGCGATGGCGTTCTCGCCTTCGAGCACTTGCACGAACACGGGGCCGGAGATCATGAACTCGACCAGGTCCTTGAAGAACGGACGTTCCTTGTGGACCGAGTAGAACTGCTCGGCTTCGTTGCGCGACAGATGCACCAGCTTGGCGGCGACGATCTTGAGGCCGGCAGCTTCGAAGCGGGAAACGATCTTGCCGATGACGTTCTTGGCAACGGCGTCGGGCTTGATGATGGAGAGGGTACGTTCGATAGCCATTGAAGTGCTTCCTGAGCTTTGATTTTGAAGTGTTTTGTCACATCTGCAACGAATACGTTGCGTCGAAGTTCGACAAAGCCTCTGATTTTAACCGGCGCAGCCCCCGGGCTTGGTGAAAACCCCGCGAAAGGCTGCGCTGACGGCTGGCTTTCAGCGCCCGCGGCGCCGATTGCCGCCGAGACCGCCGCCACCGCCGCCGAAGCCGCCGCCCGAGGGTCCGCCGCCGCGGCGGCCGGGGCCCTGGCGCTGCTCCTTGCGCTGGCGCGAAAAGCTGTCGGCCCCGATGTAGCCGAGCGAGGTCTTCATCGGATCGGGCTGGTTCGCGCCGCTTGGCGGACGCTCTTCGCCCGGGCGGTTGCCGCGGTTGCTGTTGTTATTGCCGCGGCGGCCTTGCGGCGGCAGGCCTGCATTGCCGCCCCCGCCACCGCCCCGGTTGGCGCGCGGTCCGCGGTCGCCGCGCGGCGGCCGGCCGTCGCCGAGCGGATTCGGAATGGGCGCGTCGCGGTTCTCTTCGCGCGGCGCCTGGCCGCCACCGGCATTGCGGTTGCCGCGGCGCTTCTTGTTGCGGCCGTTGCGACCGCCCCCGGCACCGTCCTGGCCGCCGGGCCCCCGTTGTTGCTGTTGCTGCTGTGGGCGCGCTGCCCCGCCGCCCGAAGCCTGGAACAGCGCGTTGATGTCGCGCTCGTCGAGCTCCATCCAGGCGCCGCGCTTGAGACCGCGCGGCAGCACCATGGCACCGTAGCGGATGCGGATCAGGCGGCTGACCGCATGGCCCACCGATTCGAACAGGCGCCGCACTTCGCGGTTGCGCCCTTCGGAGATGGTCACGCGGTACCAATGGTTGGAGCCTTCGCCGCCGCCCTCCTCGATGGTGCCGAACTGGGCCATGCCGTCGTCGAGCCGGACGCCTTCGAGCAGGCGCTTTTTCTCTTCTGCGTCGAGGGCGCCGAGCACGCGCACCGCGTATTCGCGCTCCAGGCCGAAGCGGGGATGCATCAGCTGGTTGGCGAGGTCGCCGGAACTGCTGAACAGCAGCAGGCCTTCGGTGTTCAGGTCGAGCCGGCCGACCGATTGCCACTTGCCCTGTTGCAGGCGCGGCAGCTTGCGGAACACGGTGGGACGGTTCTGCGGGTCGTCGTGCGTGACGACCTCGCCCACGGGCTTGTGGTACGCGATGACGCGCGGCGGCGGCGGCGCGATGCGGTAGCGGATGGGCTTGCCGTTGATCTTGACCTGGTCGCCGTACTGGATGCGCTGGCCGATGTGGGCCGGCTCGTTGTTGACCGAGATACGGCCCTGGAGAATCAACTGCTCCATTTCCAGGCGCGAGCCCAGGCCCGCCTGCGCCAGCACCTTGTGCAGCTTGGGCGAATCGGCTTCGGGCAGCAGCACGCGCTTGAGCGGCGGCACCTCGGGGCTTTCCTCGTCGGCGTCGAACTGGCCGGAGATGACGTCCGCGAAGCGGATCGGCTCGGTCGGCGGCGCATTGCGCTGCTCGCGTTCGGCGGCCCGGCGTGCGCGGTCGAGGTCGTCCTCTTCCTCGTCGGGCTCTTCTTCCTCGTCGTCCTCTTCGCCGTCGTCGCTGCGGGGAGCCTGTTCATCGCGGCGCTCCTGGCGATCTTCACGCGGCGCTATCGCGGGAGCGGCAACCGCTGCCGGAGCGTCGGCGGCAACTGCCGGCGCTGCATCGGCTGCCAGCTCGAAGGTTTCGGCAGCGGCCACAGGTGCAGCGCTTGCCGTGGATTCTTCATCGACCGGCAGCGCCACGGCCTCCACCTCGGCCTTCTTGCGCCGGGGGCGCCGCTTCTTGGGCGCTTCACCCTCGCCGGCCGCCACGGATTGGGCCTCCGCGCCGGTGTCCGGAGACTGGCCGGGCCCTTCCGTTGCCTCCGGGGCCTTTTTCTCGGCTTCGGGAGGGACCGGCACGTTGGCCGAGTCGTCGATGTCGGAGGAGCTCATTGGTTTTTTCCGGGAGAAACAGCGTGGGGATCGGTCTCGTCGGACGACGGGACTTCGGACTCGGGCTCGGCGGGGAGCCCGGCTTCCGGGAGGGCGGGGATATCGGCGGGCTCTTCGGGCGACGCTGCATCCTCGGCGAATTGCGCCGCGGCGGCCTCGACGGCCTCTGCGGCTTCAACCGCATCGGGAGCATCGGGAACATCCGCCGCGTCAGCGACGGGCGAGGCAAGGTCGGTGTCCGCTTCCAGGCCAGCCTGCGACATGGCGGAAGCATCCGCATCGGATTCGCCCGCCATTTCCATCGGCAGGCCCGGCTGGCTGCCGGAGGCCTGGTCGAGCGCATCGACCAGCGCGGCCTGCTGCGCCGGCGTTTCGATCAGCGGCAGCTGGTCGAGGGAGCCGAGGCCGAGGTCGTCGAGAAACTGCCGGGTGGTGGCATAGAGCGCGGGCCGGCCCACGGTTTCGCGGTGGCCGATCACCTCGACCCAGCCGCGGTCTTCGAGCTGCTTCAGGATGAGGGAATTGATGGTGACCCCGCGGATGTCTTCCATGTCGCCGCGGGTGACGGGCTGGCGGTAGGCAATGATGGCCAGCGTTTCGAGCGCGGCGCGGGTGTAGCGCGGCGGCTTCTCGGGATGCAGGCGATCGAGGTGGTCGCGCATCTCGGGCCGGCTCTGGAAGCGCCAGCCGCTGGCGACGTTCACCAGCTCCAGGCCGCGTTGCGCCCAGTCTTCCTGCAATTCAAGCAACAGCACCTTGATGGTGTCCACGCCCAGCTCGTCGTCGAACAGCACGCGCATGTCGCGCACTGGCAGCGGCTGGCTCGAACAGATCAAGGCGGTTTCGAGAATGCGCTTGGCATCCGCCGTATTCATGGTTCGCGTTATCCGGGAAAAGGCGCCTCAGGGACGCTTGTTCAGAAGGATGGAAGGAGGCGCTGCCGGCACGCGGCGAGTGCAACGCAAGGCCGGCATCGGATGGCCGGCGCGGCCCTCGGGCCGTCAGGCGCGATTGTAATCCAGCCCCCAGGCCTGTAACGCATGAACGAGATCGGCCGGCGGGAGAGAGCGGAACTCCAGCGGCTCTTGCGTGGCCGGATGCACGAACGCAAGCCTGAACGCATGCAGCGCCTGGCGCGCCAGGCCCGCGGCAGGCGCCCCGCCGTAGAGCGCGTCGCCCACGAGCGGATGCCCGATGGACGCCATGTGCACGCGGATCTGGTGGGTACGGCCGGTTTCGAGGGTGCACCGCACGGCACAGCCCTGTGCATTGCTGTCCAGCCGCTCGATAAACGTGCGCGCCGTCTTGCCCGCGTGGCGCTCCAGGTCGACCACGGCCATGCGCAAACGGTTGCGCGGATCGCGGCCGATGGGCGCGTCCACCTGGCGCGCCGCGGCTCCGGTCCAGGGCTTGTGGCCGATGGCGAGGTACTGCCGCTTGACCTCGCGTGCGGCGATCAGCGCAACCATCGCATCCATCGCGGCCCGGGTCCGTGCCACGACCATCAGCCCGCTGGTATCGCGGTCGAGCCGGTGCACGATGCCCGCGCGCGGCAGCAATTGCGCCTTGGGGTCCAGCGCCAGCAGGCCGTTCAGCAGCGTGCCGCTCCAATGGCCCGGCGCCGGATGCACCACCAGCCCGGCCGGCTTGTCGACGATGCGCAGGTGCTCGTCCTCGTGCACCGTGACGATGTCCATGGCCTCGGCCCGGAACGCCTGGCTTTGCGGTGTCGGCCGCAGTTCGATGCGCCCGGCCTGGCCCGCGCGGACCGTCGCCGAGACCTTCTGAACCACGCGGCCCTGGAGCTCCACCGCCCCGGCTTCGATCAGCTGTTGCAGATAGTTGCGAGAAAATTCCGGCACCAGGGCGGCGAGCGCGCGGTCCAGCCGCAGCCCGTGCTCGGCCTCGCCAATGGCGAAGGGCCGCAGCTCGCTGGCTTCGACCGGATCCGCGCCCTCATCGACCTCGGCTGTGTCAGGGGCAATGTCCAAAGGGTCGGTCGATATAATTGAGGGCAACTGTTTCACGAAAGCCGTATGTGATGTTTCGCGCCAAATTATCGGTCCCCGCCTGGATCGCGCTCAGCGCGGTAGCGCTGCTTGCAGCCGGCTGCTCTTCCACCAGCGTCGACAAGACCGCGAACTGGAGCCCCAACCGCATCTATGCGGAAGCCAAGGACGAAGCCGGTTCCGGCGCCTACGACAAGGCCGTGCCGCTGTACGAGAAGCTCGAAGGCCGCGCCGCCGGCACGCCGCTCGCGCAGCAGGCGCAGCTCGAAAAGGCTTACGCGCAGTACAAGGCGGGCGAAAAGGCCAATGCCATCGCCACCATCGACCGCTTCATGAAGCTGCACCCGGCCAGCCCGGCGCTCGACTACGCGCTGTACCTCAAGGGCGTGATCAACTTCAACGACGACCTGGGCATGTTCGCGTTCCTGACGCGCCAGGACCTGTCCGAGCGCGACCAGAAGGCCGCGAAGGAATCGTTCGAGTCGTTCAAGGAACTGGCCACGCGCTTCCCCGACTCGCGCTACGCGCCGGACGCGCGCCAGCGCATGAACTACATCGTGAATTCGCTCGCCCAGTACGAAGTGCACGTGGCGCGCTACTACTACTCTCGCGGCGCCTACCTCGCAGCCATCAACCGGGCGCAGCTCGCGCTGTCCGACTACCGCGAAGTGCCTGCGCTCGAAGAGGCCCTGTACATCATCGTGCGCTCCTACGATGCGCTCGGCATGAAGGACCTGCGCGACGATGCCCAGCGCGTGCTGACCACCAACTACCCGAAAAGCGAGTACCTGGCCCGCGGCTTCAAGGGCAAGGACGACCCGTGGTGGAAGCTCTGGTAAGCCGGCGATGGAACAGGGCCCTTCGGGGCCTTTTCTTCGCCTGCAAGGTCAAGGGCGACCGCCCCCGGCTTGCGTCTTCAGGCCGACGACAGCGACTTCTTCAGTTCGCCGATGGCCGCCTCGAAATCCGCCTCGCTCTCCAGCCGCCGCATCGGCGGCAGCGCGGCGAAGAGCCGGCGGCCGTAGCCCATGGCGACCAGGCGGGTGTCGCAGATCGCAAGCACGCCGCAGTCCGTCTCGCGGCGAATCAGCCGCCCTGCTCCCTGCTTCAGCGCCACGGCCGCCTCGGGCAGCGAATAGTCGCTGAATGAACTGCGGCCCTGGGCTTCGAGGCGCTGCGATCGCGCCTCGACCAGCGGGTCGTTGGGCGGCGGAAACGGCAGCTTGTCGATCACCACCAGTTGCAACGCATCGCCCGGGGCGTCGAAGCCTTCCCAGAACGAAGCGGACGCAACCAGCACGCAGCCCGCCCGCCCTGCGGCCGCGCCTTCGCGAAAGCGGTCCATGAGCACGCGCTTGGGCAGTTCGCCCTGGACCAGCACTTCCGGCCGCATGTCGGCCTCGAGCCGCTCGAACTGCTGCTTCATCTCGTCGCCGATGGTGCGCAGGGCCCGCAGGGTGGTCGTCAGTACCAGCGTACGGCCGCCCAGTTCGGCGGCGCCGCGCGCAGCGAGCTGGGCCACGCGCGTGCTGTGCGCGGCGTCGTTGGGCTTGGGGAAGGCGCGCGGCACATAAAGCCCGGCCTGGGCCGCATAGTCGAAGGGACTCTGCACCCGCAGCACCTCGGCATCGCCCAGGCCGCAGGGTTCGGTGAACCAGCGCAGCGTGGGTTCGTCGCCCAAGGTGGCCGAGGTGAACACCCAGGCACGGCCGCTGTCCTCGGGCCCTGCCCGGCCGTCCATCTCTTCGCCGTAGGCATCCTGTCGGTCGCTGTCGATCTTGAGCACGCGCGTGCGCATGGCCTCGGCGATGTCCAGCGGCGATTCGACCAGGCGCAGCTGCGTCCCCACGTCGACCCAGCGCACGGACTCCAGCTCGCAGGGCAGCGCAAAACGCGCCGCGCGCTTGGCGAGCTGCTGCGCCCGTTCGTACAGGCGCACGAAGTCGGGCGAGATCTCGCTGACCGTGTCGAGCCCGTCGGCCGCCAGCTCGAACGCCTGCTGCAAGGCATCGAGCGAACCCTGCCAGAGGTCCGGGTCGACGCCATCCGGTGCCGGGCCCACCCAGCGCAGCTTGGTTCCGGGCCATTGCTTGCCGACCGCCAGGCGCAGCTCGCGTGCGGCACGCTCGACGCCGGCCACCAGTTGCTGCCAATCGACCAGTCCGCGCGCGTGCTGCAGGCCCGCGCCGAGCATGTCGCGCGCAAAGTCGAGCGCCTGGCCGCTGCCAAGTTGCGCGCCCAGGAACTGCACGCCGGTCTCGTTGAGCTGGTGGGCCTCGTCGAAGACCACCACGCTCACCGTGGGCAGCAATTCCGCCATGCCGGTTTCACGCACCGCAAGATCCGCGAAGAACAGGTGATGGTTGATGACCACCACGTCGGCGGCCAGCGCTTCGCGCCGCGCCAGGTTCACGTGGCAGGGCTTGAACTGCGGGCACTGCGCGCCAAGGCAGTTTTCGCGCGTGGAAGTGATGAGGGGGATGAGCGGCGAGCGCTCGTCCAGGCCCGGCAGTTCGGCCAGGTCGCCGGTTCGCGTGGCCTTGGACCATTGCTCGATCTTGGCGAGCGTGCGCAGGCTGCCGCGTTCGGGCAGCGAGGCGTCGTGGCGTGCGAGATCGAGCCGGTGCAGGCACAGGTAGCTCGCGCGGCCCTTGAGCAGCGCCGTTCGCACCGGCAGCTCGAGCGCCTCGACCAGGCGCGGCAGGTCGCGGCCGAACAGCTGGTCCTGCAGGGTCTTGGTCGCGGTGGACAAGAGCACGCGTTCGCCGCTCAGCAAGGCCGGCACGAGGTACGAGAAGGTCTTGCCGACGCCGGTGCCGGCCTCCACCACCAGGACGCCGCCCTTCTCGATGGTGCGGGCGACGGCCAGCGCCATCTCGGTTTGCCCCGAACGTTCGCGGAACTGCTCGGCCGCGCGGGACAGGACGCCTCCTTGCGCGAAGGCGTCGCGCACCTTGTCCTCGAGTGTTTCGGTCACGCGGGTTCTCTGGGATCGAGCACGTTCTCGAGCCGCGCGACCTGGTCGCGCAGCGCAAGGCGGCGTTTTTTCAGGCGCCGCAGCAGCAGTTCGTCCTGCGGCGAAGCCTCGGCCAGGCGGTCGATGGTGGCGTCGAGGTCGGCGTGCTCGATGCGCAGCTCGATCAATTGGCGGGAAAGGGAATGGAGATTGGAGTCCAACGTAGGCGATGCGGCGTATTCCTCCGCACCTCGTGTTCACTCGATAATACGTCCTGCTCAGACCCCACGAGAAGATAGAAAGCGCGCCACTGGCGCATTTGCGCTCATGACCCAAGGCTTTCGGCTTGTCGCCGCCACCGGACTCCACAAGGGAGACCGCCCCTATCAGCAGGACCAGGTCCTGATGATGAGCCATCCCCGCGTGCCCGGCTGCATGCTCGGTGTCATCGCGGACGGCATGGGTGGGCGCAGCGGCGGCCGCAAGGCCTCCGACCAGGTGCTGATGACGGCACGCCAGCTGTTCAGCCGCTACAGCCCCGAACGCGACAGTTCCACCGCCGTGCTGCGCCAGCTGCTGGAAGATGCGCACACGGTCATCAAGCTCACGGCGCTCTCGAGCGAACAGGAGCCGCACAGCACGCTGGCGGCCTTCCTCATGAACCCCAAGGGCGACTGCGCCTGGATTCACGCCGGCGATTCACGCATCTATCACTTCCAGGACGGGCAACTCGTCACGCGCACGCGCGACCACTCCTACGTGCAGGTGCTGATCGACCGCGGCGAAATCAGCGAAGCCGAGGCGAACGTCCATCCCAAGGGCAACATCCTGCTCGGCTGCCTCGGCATGACCACGATGCCGCCGCCCATCGAGCCGCACTACATTCCCGCAATGCAGCCCGGCGACCTGCTGATGGCCTGCAGCGACGGGCTCTGGCACTACTTCAGCCCCGACGAGCTGGCGAGTGTTCTGTATGCAGAACCGCCGCGCGAGGCGGTCGAAATCCTGGTGGGTGAAGCGCGCCGCCGCGCCCGCGGCACGGGCGACAACATCTCCATTGCCGTGTTGAAGCTCGAGGCGCTGCCGGCAGAAGCCTGAACCACGCCCTCTGCGGGCGGGTGGCAAGCTTCAGCGGGAAGGCGCCGAAGCAGGCGATGCGGGCGGCGGCGGCAAAGGCGCGCCGCGCGGCTTGGTGCGGTCGGCATTCTGCCGCGCCCGGCTGGCGCGATGCTCCTCCGCCTTTTGCTGCTTGCTCTGGAACCGCTCGACCGCCGCGGGCGCCTCGCCGCGCTTCTGGGCTGCCTTGGCCTGGTTCTCTGTGTGCGCCTTTTCCTTTTCCGCCAACTGGCGACGGCGCTCGTCCGCTTCGGCCGCTGTGGCGGCGCGGCTGGCCGCATGGTCGGCCGCGCGCTGCTCGCGGTCCTTTTGAGCCTGGCGGGATTCGTCCTGCTTCTCGGGCGTATCCTGCGGGCGCTTGGTGGCGGCCTTCTGGTCGAGCTTCTCGAGCTCGGCCGCACCGCGCCGCTGCCGCTCGATGTCGTTGATCGCCGTTTCCTGCCGCTTGATGTGGTCCGTCTCGGCGCGGCGGCGCTTGCGGCTTTCACGCAGGCAATCTTCCACCGCGAATTTCTGGTAGCAGGCCGCGCGCTCCTTCTCGAAGCGCGCATCGATGGCCGCGCGCTCGGCCGACAGCCTGCTGCGTTCGGCGTCGAAGTCGGCAATGCCCGCGGCCGCGGTGGACTGCGCCCACAGCGGCAGGCTGCCCAAGGTCATCAGCACGGCAAGAACGAATTTTTTCATGTCAGTCGAGTGTCGACGATCCGGCGTTCGAGCGAAAGAAACTCGCTCGATTGCATTTCGGTGAGCCGGGAAACGGTGCGCGGGAACTCATGCGCAAGCGGCCCCTCGGTGTACAACGCCTCCGGCGGCACCTCAGCCGACATGATGAGCTTCACGCGCCGGTCGTACAACACGTCGACCAGCCAGGTGAACCGGCGCGCCTCGGAGGCCATGCGCACCGGCATGTGCGGCACGTCGGACAGCAGCACCGTGTGGAACTGGCTCGCAATTTCCAGGTAGTCGTTCTGCGAACGCGGCCCGCCGCAGAGCGTCTTGAAGTCGAACCAGACCACGCCGCCGGCCTTGCGCCGCGCGCGGATCTCGCGCGCCTCGATGTGCAGCACCGGGTTCTCGTCGGCGGTTTCGGCCAGCTTGTCGAAGGCCTTGCGCATTTCCTTTTCCGCCGCCGCATCGTTGGGCGTGAGATACATGCGCAGTTGCTCGAGCGTGCGGCGCCGGTAGTCGGTGCCGTTATCGACGCTGAGCACTTCGAGCTTCTCGTTCAGCAGTGCGATCGCCGGCAGGATGCGGTCGCGGTGCAGCCCGCCGGGATACAGGTCGTCGGGCTTGAAATTGGAGGTGGTGACAAAGCCCACGCCGTTCTCGAACAGCGCCACCAGCAGGCGATGCAGAATCATCGCGTCGGTGATGTCCGCCACGTGGAATTCGTCGAAGCAGATCAGCTTGTAGCGCTTGGAGATGCGCAGGCCCAGTTCGTCGAGCGGATTGACCGTGCCCTGCAGTTCGCGCAGCTCGCGGTGCACCTCGCGCATGAACTCGTGAAAGTGCAGCCGCGTCTTGCGCCTGAGCGGCACTGCGTTGAAGAACAGGTCCATCAGGAAGCTCTTGCCGCGCCCGACGCCGCCATGCATGTAGACGCCGCGCGGCAGCTCGGGCCGGTTGATGAACTTCTTCAGGGCGTTGGAGCGCTGGGCCTTGTACTCGCCCCACTCCCGCGCGCAGCGATCCAGCGCCTCCACGGCACGCAGCTGCGCGGGATCGCTCTGGAACCCGCGCACCGCGAGTTCCGCCTCATAGGCCTCTTTAACGCTGGTCAAAGGATCAGAAGTTCAGCGTGCGCTTGTCCACGGCGAGCGCCGCTTCCTTGGTGGCTTCCGACAGCGACGGGTGCGCATGGCAGATGCGCGCGATGTCTTCGGCACTGGCCTTGAACTCCATCGCCACCACGGCTTCGGAGATCAGCTCGCTGGCCTGCGGACCCACGATGTGCACGCCCAGGATCTCGTCCGTGGCCGCGTCGGCCAGGAACTTGACCATGCCGGTGGTGTCGCCCAGCGCGCGTGCGCGGCCGTTCGCAAGGAACGGGAAGGTGCCGGCCTTGTACGCGCGGCCCGCGGCCTTGAGCTGCTGCTCGGTCTGGCCGACCCACGCGATCTCCGGGCTGGTGTAGATCACCCATGGCACGGTGTTGAAGTTCACGTGGCCGTGCTGGCCCGCAATGCGCTCCGCCACCGCAACGCCCTCTTCCTCGGCCTTGTGCGCAAGCATCGGGCCGCGCACCACGTCGCCGATGGCCCAGACGTTCGGCAGGCTGGTCTTGCAGTCGTCATCCACCGCAATGGCCCCGCGCTCGTCGAGCTTGAGGCCCACGGCCTCGGCGTTCAGGCCGATGGTGTTGGGCACGCGGCCGATCGAGACGATCAGCTTGTCGACCTCGAGCGTCTGGGCTTCGCCCTTGGCATTGGTCCACGCGACGCTCACGCCCTTCTTGGACGACTTGATCTCGCCGACCTTGACGCCGAGTTCGATCTTGAGCTTCTGCTTGTCGAAGGCCTTCTTGGCTTCCTTGGCGATCTGCTCGTCCACCGCGCCGAGGAAAGTCGGCAGTGCCTCGAGCACCGTGACTTCGGCGCCGAGGCGGCGCCACACCGAGCCCATTTCGAGGCCGATGACGCCCGAGCCGATCAGGCCGAGCTTCTTGGGCACTGCGCCGATGCGCAGCGCGCCGTCGTTCGAGAGGATGTTCTCCTCGTCGAACGGCGTGCCGGGCAATGCGCGGGCGTTGGAGCCCGTGGCCAGGATGACGTGCTTCGCGCTGATCGACTCTTCGGCCGCACCGGCCACCTTGATCTCATAGCCGGTTGCGTCGGTCTTCACGAACGAACCGCGGCCATGGAAGAAGGTGATCTTGTTCTTCTTGAACAGGTACAGGATGCCGTCGTTGTTCTGCCTCACAACCTGGTCCTTGCGGGCCAGCATCTTGTCGATGTCCAGGCCGAGGCCCTCCACCTTGATGCCGTGGTCCGCAAAGTGGTGGCCGGCCTGCTCGAAGTGTTCCGACGATTGCAGCAGCGCCTTGGACGGAATGCAGCCGACGTTGGTGCAGGTGCCGCCCGGGGCGGGGCCGCCCTTGCCGTTCTTCCACTCGTCGATGCAGGCGACATTGAAGCCGAGCTGCGCGGCGCGGATCGCGGCCACATAGCCGCCGGGGCCGCCGCCGATCACGACGACGTCGAATTGCTTGTTTGCCATCTGGTCTTTCTCCTCAGATGTCGAACAAGAGGCGCGACGGATCTTCCAGCGCTTCCTTCATGGCGACCAGGCCCAGCACGGCTTCGCGGCCGTCGATGATGCGGTGGTCGTAGCTCATGGCGAGGTAGTTCATCGGGCGGACGACGATCTGTCCGTTCTCGACCACGGCGCGGTCCTTGGTGGCGTGCACGCCGAGGATCGCGGACTGGGGCGGGTTGATGATCGGGGTCGAGAGCATCGAGCCGAAGGTGCCGCCGTTCGAGATGGAGAACGTGCCGCCGGTCATCTCCTCGATGCCGAGCTTGCCGTCCTGGGCCTTCTTGCCATATTCGGCGATCTTCTTCTCGATGTCCGCGAAGCTCATCTGGTCGGCGTTGCGCAGGATGGGCACCACCAGGCCGCGCGGCGAACCGACGGCAATGCCGATGTCGAAGTAGCCGTGGTACAGGATGTCGTTGCCGTCGACCGAGGCATTGATCACCGGGTACTTCTTGAGCGCATGCACCGCGGCCTTCACGAAGAAGCTCATGAAGCCGAGCTTCACGCCGTGTTCCTTGGTGAAGCTGTCCTGGAAGCGCTTGCGCAGCTCCATGACCGGCGCCATGTTCACTTCGTTGAACGTGGTCAGGATTGCGTTGGTCGATTGCGATTGCAGCAGGCGCTCGGCAATGCGAGCGCGCAGGCGGCTCATCGGCACGCGCTGTTCCGGACGCTCGCCCAGGTCGGACGAACCGGTCGGCGCGGCGACTTGCGGCAGCGACGGCTTGGCGGCCGGCGCGGGAATGGCGGCGGCCGCGGGCTTGGCGCCCGAAGCCACGGCACCGAGCACGTCGCCCTTGGTCACGCGGCCGTCCTTGCCGGTGCCTGCGACGTCGCTGGTCTTGAGGTTGTTGTCGGCCAGCAGCTTGGCGGCGGCGGGCATGGCAACGTCGGACTTCGATCCGCCGGTGGCGGCGGCTGCGGGCGCAGGTGCCGCCGCGGCCGGTGCCGGGGCTGCCGCAGCGGCGGGCGCCGCGGCGCTGGCCTTGCCTTCGGTGTCGATCCTGGCGATCAGCTGATCGGCCACCACGGTGGCGCCGTCGGGCTGCACGATTTCGGCCAGCACGCCGGCCGAGGGCGCGGGCACTTCCAGCACGACCTTGTCGGTCTCGATCTCGATCAGGATTTCATCGATGGCGACGGCTTCGCCGGCCTTCTTCTTCCAGGTGAGCATGGTGGCTTCGGCCACGGATTCGGAAAGCTGGGGGACTTTGACTTCTACGATAGACATTTGGAGTGAGCTCCGTTTTTTCTTCAGGCTGTTCGTGTGAAAAGAGATTGTTTTACTTGGTCAGCACGAAGCCCTTGAGCTTGCCAAATGCGCCATCGACGAGCGCCTTCTGCTGTTCCTGGTGCAGGTGCGAGTAGCCCACCGCGGGCGATGCCGAAGCGGCACGGCCGGAGTAGCCGAGCTTCTGGCCGTCCTGCATGTTCTCGTGGATGTAGTGCTGCACGAAGAACCAGGCACCCTGGTTCTGCGGCTCGTCCTGGCACCAGACCACGTCGGCGAGATTGGGGTACTTCTTGACCTCGTTGGCGAACGCCTTGTGCGGGAACGGATAGAGCTGCTCGACGCGGATGATGGCCACGTCGTCGTCACCGCGTTCCTCGCGCTTCTTGGCCAGGTCGTAGTAGACCTTGCCCGAACATGCGACCAGGCGCTTGACCTTCTCGGCCTTCAGTCCCTTGCTGTCCGGGATGACGGTCTGGAAATTGCCCTTGGTGAACTCGGACAGCGGCGAGGTCGCGTCCTTGTTACGCAGCAGCGACTTCGGCGTCATGATGATCAGCGGCTTGCGCAGGTTGCGCACCATCTGGCGGCGCAGCACATGGAAGATCTGGCTGGCCGTGGTCGGCTGCACCACCTGCATGTTGGTGTCAGCGCTCAGCTGCATGAAGCGCTCCAGGCGTGCCGAGCTGTGCTCCGGGCCCTGCCCTTCGTAGCCGTGCGGCAGCATCATGGTCAGGCCATTGACGCGGCCCCACTTCACTTCGCCCGAGGCGATGAACTGGTCGATCACCACCTGGGCGCCGTTCACGAAGTCGCCGAACTGGGCTTCCCAGATGACGAGCGTGTTCGGGTCGTTCGAGGCGTAGCCGTATTCGAACGCGAGCACGGCTTCTTCCGACAGGATGGAGTCGATGACGACGAACGGGGCCTGGTTCTCGGCCACGTTCTGCAGCGGCGTGTAGGTGCCTACGTCGAACTTCTCGCGGTTCTGGTCGTGCAGCACGGCATGGCGGTGCGTGAACGTGCCGCGGCCGGAGTCCTCGCCGGACAGGCGGACCGGGTAGCCGCTGGCGACCAGCGATGCGAACGCCATGTGCTCGCCCATGCCCCAGTCGACGTTCACATCGCCGCGGCCCATGGCGGCGCGATCATCCAGCACCTTCTTCACGAGCGGATGCACCGTGAAGCCGGACGGCACCGTGGTGATCTTCTCGGCCAGGCGCTTCCATTCGCTGGTGGGGATGGCCGTGTCGCCGGCATCGGTCCACTTCTTGTTCAGGTACGGGTTCCAGTCGACGGCGTACTTGCTCTTGAAGTTGGTCAGCACCGGGTCGATGGTGTTCTTGCCTTCGTCGAAGGCCGCGCGCTGCGCCTTGACCATGTCGTCGCCGAGCGTGTCGCCCAGGCCCTGAGCGGCCAGCTTCTCGGCATACAGCTTGCGCGTGCCGGGGTGCTGGGCGATCTTCTTGTACATGAGCGGCTGGGTCAGCGACGGGGTGTCCTGCTCGTTGTGGCCGAGCTTGCGGAAGCAGACGATGTCCACGACCACGTCTTTCTGGAACTCCATGCGGAACTCCAGCGCGAGCTGGGTCGCCAGCACCACGGCTTCCGGATCGTCGCCGTTCACGTGCAGCACCGGCGCCTCGATCATCTTGACGATGTCCGAGCAATACAGCGTCGAGCGGCTGTCGCGCGGGTCGCTGGTGGTGAAGCCGATCTGGTTGTTGATGACGATGTGAACCGTGCCGCCGGTGAAGTAGCCGCGCGTTTCAGCCAGCGCCAGCGTCTCCATCACGACGCCCTGGCCCGCGAAGGCCGCGTCGCCGTGCACGAGCACGGGCAGCACCTGCTTGCCCTGGGGGTCGGCGCGGCGGTCCATGCGCGAGCGCACCGAGCCTTCGACCACGGGATTCACGATTTCCAGGTGCGAGGGGTTGAACGCCAGGCTCAGGTGCACCGGACCGCCGGGGGTGGTCACGTCGGAGCTGAAGCCCTGGTGGTACTTGACGTCGCCGCTGGGCAGCTCTTCGGGGGCGGTGTGGTCGAACTCCGCGAACAGGTCGGCCGGCAGCTTGCCCAGCGAGTTGACCAGCACGTTGAGGCGGCCGCGGTGGGCCATGCCGATCACGATTTCCTGCACGCCACGGGCGCCGGCCTGGTTGATCAGCTCGTCCATCGAGACGATGAAGCTTTCGCCGCCTTCGAGCGAGAAGCGCTTCTGGCCGACGTACTTGGTGTGCAGGAACCGCTCGAGGCCTTCGGCCGCGGTCAGGCGGTTGAGCACATGCTTCTTCTGCTCGGCGGTCAGCTGCGGATTGGTGCGCGCGCTTTCGAGCTTCTGCTGCCACCAGCGCTTGTGGTTCTGGTCGGTGGTGTACATGTACTCGGCGCCCATGGTGCCGCAGTACGTTTCGCGCAGGGCATTGAGCAGGTCGCGCAGCGACATGGACTCCTTGCCGAAGAAGGTGTTGCTGGTGTTGAACACCGTCTCGAGGTCGGCATCGGTGAAGCCGTAGAACGAGGGCTCGAGTTCAGGAATGGCCGGGCGCTCGGCGCGCTTGAGGGGGTCGAGATCGGCCCAGCGTGCACCGACGTTGCGGTAGGCGGCAATCAGCTGCTGGACGGCGGTGCGCTTGCGACCGAGTTCGGAATCGGCGCCGCTGGCCTGCACGACCTTGGTCGTGCCCTGCTTGGCGCGCTCGGCAAAGGCATTGATGACCGGCTGGTGCGGCACATCGCGGGCGTTGGAGCCATCGACTGCGGGCACGTTCTGCAGCGCGTCGAAGTACGAGCGCCAGTTGTCGGGCACGCTGCCGGGGTTGGCAAGGTAGTTTTCGTACATCTCCTCGACATAGGGCGCATTGCCGCCGAAGAGGTAGGTGTTGCCCTGATAGGCGGTGTACGCCGAGGGCGTAGAAGAATCGCTCATATTCCGCTGACCTTCGCTTCCCTGAAGGAAGCACTAGCTGGTTTAAGAAACCTTCCGCGACACGGCTGAACCGGTTGGCGGATGCGACTGTGGCTGGGGAAGGGCCTGAGTACCCCGGCATTGTGCCACGTCGAACATATGGCGACCGTTCGCGCCTTCGCAAGGCGCGCTTTTGCTCATTCAGGCCGAAGAAACCAGCTGCTTGATCTGCTGCAGGGTGGCCGGGTCGTCCATGGTGGTCAGGTCGCCGGGATCGCGCTGCTCGCAAACGGCCTGGATGGCGCGCCGCAGCAGCTTGCCGCTGCGGGTCTTGGGCAGGCCGCTCACGAAGCGCACGCGTGCGGGGCGCGCCAGCGCGCCGAGCTGGTCCGCCACCACCTTCATGATCTCGCCTTCGAGTTTCAGCGCCGCATCGGCGTCGGCCAGCGCCCGGCCATCCTTGGGCACCACGAAGGCCATCGCCACCTGGCCCTTGAGCGCGTCGGCCACGCCGACCACCGCCACCTCGGCCACGTTGGCGTGGCCCGAGATGCTTTCCTCGATCTCGCGCGTGCCGAGGCGGTGGCCCGCCACGTTGATCACGTCGTCGGTGCGCCCGAGAATGTAGAAGTAGCCGTCCTCGTCCCGAATGCCCCAGTCGAAGGTCGAATAGACCATCTTGCCGGGCACGCTCTTCCAGTAGGTGTCGACGAAGCGCTGGTCGTCCTTCCACACCGTCTGCATGAAGCCGGGCGGCGTCGGGCCCTCGACGACCACCACGCCTTTTTCGTTCGGACCGGTCAATTCCTCGCCGGTCGCCTCGTGCAGGATCTTGATGCGATAGCCGTACATCGGCACGCCCGGGCTGCCGAACTTGCTTGGCTTGGCCTCGATGCCGTTGGCAATGGTGATCATCGGCCAACCCGACTCGGTCTGCCAGTAGTTGTCGATGATGGGCACGCCGAGCCCATTGCTGATCCAGCGCGCGGTGGGCTCGTCGAGCGGTTCGCCCGCGAGGAACAGCGCGCGCAGGCTCGACAGGTCGTACTTGCTGAGCAGCGCCGGATCCTGCTTCTTGAGCACGCGCACGGCCGTGGGCGCGCTGAACATCACCGTCACCTTGTACTTCTCGACCAGGCGCCACCAGATGCCGCCGTCGGGCTGCTTGTCGATCCCTTGCGTGGGAAGGCCTTCGTACATGAGGGTGGCCATGCCGGCGATCAGCGGGCCATAGACGATGTAGCTGTGGCCCACCACCCAGCCGATGTCGCTGGTCGAGAAGTAGGTTTCGCCGGCGCGGCCATCGAAGATGTGCTTCATGCTGGCGGCCAGCGCCACCGCATAGCCGCCCACGTCGCGCTGAACGCCCTTGGGCTTGCCGGTGGTGCCGCTGGTGTAGATGGTGTAGCTGATGTCCGTGGCCGCCAGCCAGGTGCAAGGCACGACGGCGTCATGGTGCTGGAGGGCCAGGTCGGCAGCCAGGTGGTCGCGCCCGGCCACGAGGTCCATGGGCGCCAGGCCGCGGTCGGTCAGCATCACGGCCGATGGCTTGTGCTTCGAAAGGCGAATGGCCTCGTCGAGCAGCGGCTTGTACGCAATCACCTTGCCGCCGCGCGACCCGGCATCGGCGCTCACCACCACCTTGGGCTCCGCGTCCTCGATGCGCGTGGCCAGCGATCCGCTCGCAAAACCGCCGAACACCACGCAATGGATGGCGCCGATCCGGGCGCATGCCAGCATCGCGAAGGCGGCCTCGGGAATCATCGGCATGTAGATGAGTACGCGGTCACCCTTGCCGACACCCAGCGCGGCGAGGCTGGCCGCGGTGCGCTGCACCTCGGCGTGCAGCTCGCGGAAGCTGTAGGTCTTTTCGGTGCCGGTTTCCGTCGAGACGAAGACCAGCGCCGGCTGGTCGGCGCGATCGGCCAGGTGCCGGTCGACCGCGTTGTGGCACAGGTTGGTGGTGCCGCCCACGAACCAGCGCGCGAATGGCGGCTGGCTGGCATCCAGCACCTGGGTGGGCGGCGCCTGCCAGTCGATCAACCGGGCCTGCTCGGCCCAGAAGGCCTCGGGCGCATCGACGGACTGGCGATAGAAGTCTTCGTAGCGGCTCATCTGCGGTGTCTCCTGGTTTTTTGAATCGGCTTGGCGGCCATGCCAAAACTGAATTCATAATTATGGAGATCGATCTTGCAGCAAGCTGACGGCGCGGACAATCGGGTGGTGCCCGCGCCGGCCTAGGGTTGCGCGCCCCTGAATCGCGCGCCGCGTTCTCAGCGGATGAGCTTCAGCAATTCAGGAAACGCCGGGTGTTCGGCCGTACGCAGCCATTCGAACCCGACCATTTCAGTGGTCACCAGTTCGGCACCCGCGCCGGCCAGGCGGTCGAATGCGGCGTCGCGGCTGCGCTCGGTGCGGGAGCTGCAGGCATCGGTCACCACCCATACTTCGAATTCGTCTTCCAGCATGTCGAGCGCGGTCTGCAGCAGGCAGACATGCGCCTCGCAGCCGGCAATCACCACCGTGTTGCGCTCGTCGGGCGCGGCAGCCGGTTTCTGCAGGTGCTTGGGCAGGCTGCGGGCGTTGCCCTGCGGCGCCGCCTTGGCCGGCACGCGCAGCCATTCGCCCAGCCCTTCTTCCATGCCGCTGAAGTGCATCTTGGACAAGGTTCGCTGGCACAGCGCCCGGATATCCGGCAGGTTCTCGCCGAGCTTGGAGGGGTTGTGCTCGGTTCCCCAGACCGGCACTTCGAACAGGCGGGCCATCTTGCCGAGCCGCACTGCGTTCTGCGCCACGGCATCGGCCTCGAAGATCGCAGGCATCAGCTGCGCCTGGTAGTCGACCAGCACGAGTTGGGATTGCGAGGCGTCGAGCAGCATGAACGGTTTCTTTCATTCAGATGAAAAGGATGGGCCCAGACCGTACCACCGAAAAGCCGCGCATCTAGACTCCAGCGATGCAGACCCTTTTTGCGATGCGCCGCCGCTTGTCGATCCTGGCGCTGGGCGCCCTGCTTCTTCTGGCCGGATGCGGCGGAATGCGAACCGCCAGGGGGCCGCTGGAGAGCAGGCTCGAAAAGAGCAGCTGCACGCCCAATGCCGACACGCTGCTGGTGCTGCTACCCGGCGCTTACTCGCATCCGGATGAATTCAGGCGCGAAGGCTTCATCCAGGCATTGAACGACAACAGGCTCGCAGTCGACGCGATGCTGGTCGATGCGCATCTTGGCTACTACCACGCCAAGACGATTCTCGACCGGTTGAGCCAGGATGTGATCGTGCCCGCCCGTAACAACGGGTACCAATCGATCTGGATCGTCGGCATTTCGGTCGGCGGATTCGGCGGCCTGCTCTACGCGCAAACGCATCCGGGTGACCTTGCAGGCCTCGTGACGATCGCGCCCTACCTCGGGGAACGCGCGCTCGGTGCCGACATCACCAATGCCGGAGGCCTCGCGCGCTGGAACGGGCCGTTGAATGCGCCGCCGGGCAGCGATCCGCGAAAGCCCGATGAGACACAGCTTTGGCAATGGCTGCGCGGCTACGTGGGCAATACCGCCACCTTCGGAGCCCGGCCGCCGCTCTACCTGGGCTACGGCACCGACGACCGCTTTGTCTTCAGCCACGGGTTGCTGGCCGCCGCCCTGCCCAGGGAGCGCGTGTTCACCACGGAAGGCGGCCACGACTGGCCCGAATGGACCCGGCTCTGGCGCCGCATGCTGCCCACCCTGCCCCTCCCGGGCTGCCCCGGCTGAGAGATCGGATTCAGTCCGGCCGCAACCGCAGCAGCTTGCCGTCCGCCTCGTCGGTGAGCACGTAGAGCCATCCATCCGGCCCCTGTTTCACGTCGCGGATGCGGGCCCGGCCGTCGGCCAGCAGCTTGTGCTCGGCAACCACCTTGCCGTCCCTGAGTTCGATCCGATCGAGATAGCCGAACTTCAGCGATCCCACGAACAGATTGCCTTTCCAGCCCGCGCGGTAGCGGTCGCTGGTGAGAAAGGCCATGCCCGACGGTGCGATCGACGGCACCCAGTAGTGCAGCGGCTGCTCCATGCCGTCCCGGGCCGTGAGGCCATCGCCGATCTTGCCGCCGCCGTAATTTTCTCCATAGGTGACCACCGGCCAGCCGTAGTTGCGGCCCGCCTGAGGCACATTGATTTCGTCGCCGCCTTGCGGACCGTGCTCGATCATCCACAGCCGGCCATCGGGCGAGAGCGTCGCGCCCTGCCCGTTCCGGTGGCCGTAGCTCCATATCTCCGGCAGCGCACCGGCCCGGCCGGCAAACGGGTTGTCCCTGGGTACCGTGCCATCCTTGGCAATGCGCACGATCTTGCCCAAGTGGTTGTCGAGCGTCTGCGCATCTTCCTTGCGGCTGTAGCGGTCACCGAGCGTAAGAAAAAGCGTGCCGTCGCGAGACTCCACGATGCGGCAGCCGAAATGATTGCGGCTGGCCACCTTCGGTTGCTGGCTGAAGATGATCCGGAGGTTTTCGAGCCTTGCCCCATCGTCGGAAAGCCGGGCGCGCGCCAGCGCGGTGCTGTTGGCCGAACCGCCCGAGGCGGGCTCGGAAAAGCAGAAGTACACGGTCCGGTTCGTTTCGAAGCCGGAATCGGCCAGCACGTCGAGCAGCCCGCCCTGGCCTCCTGCCGCGATGGCCGGCAAGCCGGCAATGGGAGCGCCGACTCTTCCGTCGCTGCCGATCGGCTTCAATCGGCCCGCACGCTCTGTCACCAGGAAACGGCCGCCCGGAAGGAACGCGACGCCCCAGGGATTCTCGAGGCCGGCAGAAACGGTCTCTGTCCGGACCTGGGCCGTGGCAGCGCCCCAACAGCCCAGGCCGGCGATCAGGACGGTGTTTCCCAGCAGCCGAAGACTTTTGCAGTTTGGCAAGTTCATGTCTTTTCCGGTCGTTTCCGCCCATCTTGGCGCGTAATCGCCGTCAGATCCATGTCGTTCAGCGACCGAGAGCGAGTACAAAAGTTAACGCGCAGGCAATCGCTTATGGTTCATAAAGGTTCACCGTTACATTTTTTCTTCCGCTCCACCGAAAATATCGAGTGGAATCAAGACCTTGCGGATACATTCGTTAATTCGGTTGAGGTTGACATAACCGCGCGTCATCAATATCCTACGCGCCATGCGTTTTTTCGTCCTACCCGCGTCCCTCCTGTTTGCCGTCGCCGTCCAAGCCGCCCCCCAACAGGATCGCACCGATGACGAACTGGCCCGAATGCTCGCCGACAAGGGCCTGATCGGACAACTCCAGCAGGTCCGCCAGACCGTCACCGAACGCACTTCCGACCTCGTGGTGACCGCCATCGGCTTCCTTGGCGTCCCGTACCGCCGCGGCGGCAACACCGCGGAATCGGGCTTCGATTGCAGCGGCTTCGTGCGCGCCATGTACAACCAGACGGTCGGCCACCTGCTCCCCCGTCGTGCGGAAGAACAAGCGGCGGCCACCGAGAAGATCGACCCCAGCCAGCTCAAGCCCGGCGACCTCGTCTTCTTCAACACCATGCGCCGCGCGTTCAGCCATGTCGGCATCTACGTCGGCGAAGGCAAGTTCATCCATTCGCCGCGCACCGGCGCCCAGGTGCGTGTGGAAGACATGAATGGCAGCTACTGGAGCCGCCGCTTCGATGGCGCACGCCGCGTGCTCGGCGGCGCGCCGAACGAAGAGGTCAAGGCTGCGGCCACTGCCGCGGCGCACACCGGCAACTGAAACGCCGCCCGCACAACAAAAAAACCCGCCTCGGCGGGTTTTTTTGTGGCCGCTCCAATCGCTGGAGCGGCGCGGCCTGCCCCGTCAGGCCTTCTTCGCCGGCGGCAAGTCGGTGCACGTACCGTGCGCCACCTCGGCCGCCATGCCGATGCTCTCGCCCAACGTGGGGTGCGGATGGATGGTCTTGCCGATGTCGATCTCGTCCGCGCCCATTTCGATGGCCAGTGCAATCTCGCCGATCATGTCGCCGGCATGCGTGCCGACGATGCCGCCACCCAGGATGCGGTGCGTCTCGGCGTCGAACAGCAGCTTGGTGAAGCCCTCGTCGCGGCCGTTGGCGATGGCGCGGCCAGAGGCATTCCATGGGAAGTGGCCCTTCTTGACCTTGATGCCTTCGGCCTTGGCCTGGTCTTCGGTGAGGCCGACCCACGCCACCTCGGGGTCGGTGTAGGCGACGCTCGGAATGACGCGGGCGTTGAAGGCGGCGCTCGAAAGCTCCTTGTCGCCCTTCTGCTCGCCGGCAATCACCTCGGCCGCCACGTGCGCCTCGTGCACCGCCTTGTGCGCCAGCATGGGCTGGCCCACGATGTCGCCGATGGCGAAGATGTGCGGCACGTTGGTGCGCATCTGGATATCGACCGGAATGAAGCCGCGGTCGCTCACCGCCACGCCCGCCTTCTCGGCACCGATCTTCTTGCCGTTGGGGCTGCGGCCCACGGCCTGCAGCACCAGGTCGTACACCTGCGGCTCCTTGGGGGCCTGCTCGCCCTCGAAGGTGACCTTGATGCCCTCCTTCGTGGCTTCGGCGCCGACCGTCTTGGTCTTCAGCATGATGTTGTCGAAGCGCGGCGCGTTCATCTTCTGCCATACCTTGACCAGGTCGCGGTCGGCGCCCTGCATCAGGCCGTCGAGCATCTCGACAACGTCGAGCCGCGCGCCGAGCGTGGAATACACCGTGCCCATTTCAAGGCCGATGATGCCGCCGCCCAGGACCAGCATGCGCTTGGGATCGGTGCCCATCTCGAGCGCGCCCGTGGAATCGACGATGCGCGGATCGTCCTTCGGCATGAACGGCAGGCTGACCGACTGCGAACCGGCTGCGATGATCGCGTTGCGGAACTTGACGGTCTGTTTCTTGCCCGTGGTGTCCCAGCTGGTGCCCGAGGTTTCCTCGACTTCCAGGTGGTAGGGGTCGATGAAGTTGCCGACGCCGCGCAGCACCGTCACCTTGCGCATCTTGGCCATGGCCGTGAGGCCGCCGGTGAGCTTGCCCACCACCTTGTTCTTGTGGCCGAGCAGCTTGGCGCGATCGACCGTCGGGGCCGCGAAGCTCACGCCCAGGTCGGCGAAATGCTTCACTTCGTCCATGACCGAGGCCACGTGCAGCAGCGCCTTCGACGGAATGCAGCCGACGTTCAGGCACACGCCGCCGAGCGTGGCGTAGCGTTCGATCAGCACCACTTTGAGACCGAGGTCGGCCGCACGGAAGGCGGCCGAGTAGCCGCCGGGGCCGGCACCGAGCACGACGACGTCGCATTCCACGTCGACCTTGCCGCCGTAGCTGGATGCCGCGGGCGCAGCAGCCGGCGCCGCGGCAGGGGCGGCCTTGGGTGCGGGTGCGGCAGCAGCTGGCGTCGGTGCGGCTGCCGCAGGCGCCGCAGCGCCGTCGACCTCGAGCGTCAGCACCACCGAGCCCTCCTTCACCTTGTCGCCGACCTTGACCGCGAGGGACTTCACCACGCCGCCCGCCGACGACGGGATTTCCATCGAGGCCTTGTCCGATTCGACCGTGATCAGCGACTGCTCGGCCTTGACCGTGTCGCCGACATTGACCAGCACCTCGATCACCGCGACTTCGTCGAAGTCACCGATGTCGGGCACCTTGATGTGTTGTTCGCTCATTTGGACACTTTCAGTTTGAGTGTGAGAACGTCGACCGGAGGGGCCGAATTGCGATCGAATTCGCAGGCGGCGGCGATCCCCGCCTCCGCCACGTCGCGCGAGGTGCGCGACTTGATGTCATAGGCCGCATGCATGGCGCCGAGCGCAAAGCTGCGTCCCGAGCCGATGGCCCAGAACTGCTTGAACTCGAACACCTCGCGGTAGCTGTAGATGCCGTAGATGCCGCTGGCATTGGCCATCAGCATCGTGAACTGGCTCGACTCATAAGGCTCGTGCTCGTCTTCCTTGGTCTGCATGAAGAACGCATCCTTCAGCACCGGATGCAGCAGCGTGAAGGTGCGGAAGATCTCGTGCTTGCTGCCGAACAGCAGCGCCTCGCGCGGCTGCGCGGCCAGCGCATGCTGCAGCACCAGGAAGTGCGCGGCGGCGCCGGCCACGGCAAAGAGGCTCTGCCCCGCCGCGTCGTCGATGGTGAAGATCTTCTGGTTGGCCTCGGCGCGGTGCGAGAGCCGCGTGTCGCCGAAGGTCACCAGTGAATCCGCCGCCATCGTGACCTGGCCGCCCTTGCGGACGGCCACTACGGTGGTCATAGCACCTCCCGCCGGGCCGCCCCAAGGGAGGCGCCCCCCTCAGGGGGGAGCACCGCAGGTGCCCGGGGGGTCATAGAAGGATTCGGCGATAGTCCGCGAGCACCTGGCCCAGGTAGGCGTTGAAGCGCGCAGCCAGGGCACCATCGATCACGCGGTGGTCATACGACAGCGACAGCGGCAGCGTCAGGCGCGGCACGAACTGCTTGCCGTCCCACACTGGCTTCATCTGGCCCTTGGAGAGGCCGAGGATGGCCACTTCGGGGGCATTGATGATCGGCGTGAAGTGCGTACCGCCGATGCCGCCGAGCGAGCTGATCGACATGCAGCCGCCCTGCATGTCGGCCGAGCCGAGCTTGCCGTCGCGCGCCTTCTTGGCGAGTTCGCCCATCTCCTGGCTGATCTGCAGGATGCCCTTCTTGTCGGCATCCTTCAGCACCGGCACCACGAGCCCGTTGGGCGTATCGGCCGCGAAGCCGATGTGGAAGTACTGCTTGTAGACCAGTTGGTCGCCGTCGAGGCTGGCATTGAAGTCGGGAAACTTCTTGAGCGCCGCGACCACCGCCTTGATCACGAAGGCCAGCATCGTGACCTTGACGCCCGATTTCTCGTTCTCCTTGTTGGTGGAGACGCGGAAGGCTTCGAGCTCGGTGATGTCGGCTTCGTCGTTGTTGGTGACGTGCGGAATCATCACCCAGTTGCGGTGCAGGTTGGCGCCGCTGAGCTTCTTGATGCGCGACAGGTCCTTGCGCTCGACCGTGCCGAACTTGGTGAAGTCGACCTTGGGCCACGGGATGAGGCCCAGTGCCGCGCCGTCCGCACCGCCGCCGGCCGGCGCCTTGGCTGCGGACGCCTTGGTGCTGGCCTGGCCGCTCATCACGGCCTTGGTGAAGCTCTGGACGTCTTCCTGCGTGATGCGGCCCTTGGGACCGGAGCCCTTGAGCTCTTCGAGCGGCACGCCGAGTTCTCGGGCGAACTTGCGCACCGAGGGGGAGGCATGCGGCAGCTTGCCGGTGGGCGCGGCCGTGGGCTCGTGCGGGGCTGGTGCGGGTGCACCCTCACCCCGGCCCTCTCCCGCCGGAGCGGGAGAGGAAACGGGCGCAGCGGCTGCTGCGGGCGGATTGGCTCCCTCGCCCCTCTGGGGAGAGGGCTGGGGTGAGGGGCTGGCGGCCGTCGAACCTTCCAGTATTGCGATCAGGTCGCCGATGTTGACCGTGTCGCCCACCTTGACCTTGAGCTCCTTGAGCACGCCGGCCGCCGACGACGGGATTTCCATCGACGCCTTGTCCGACTCCACGGTGATCAGCGACTGGTCGGCCGCGATCTGGTCGCCGGGCTTCACCAGCAGCTCGATCACCGCGACATCCTTGAAGTCGCCGATGTCGGGCACCTTGACTTCGACCGGGCCCGACGCCGCAGGCGCGGCAGCCGGTGCAGGCGCCGCGGCGGCGGGTGCCGGAGCAGCAGCCGCAGGGGCAGGAGCCGCTGCCGCGGGTGCCGGCGCTGCGGCAGCCTGCTCGGCCTCGAGCAGGAGCACCACCGAGCCCTCCTTGACCTTGCCGCCGACCTCGACCTTGATTTCCTTCACCACACCGGCGGTCGACGATGGAATCTCCATCGACGCCTTGTCCGATTCCACGGTGATGAGCGACTGCTCGGCCTTGACCGTGTCGCCCACCTTCACCAGCACCTCGATCACCGCGACTTCATCGAAATCGCCGATGTCCGGCACCTTGACTTCCACTGCTGCCATATCGTTGTCTCCCGCCGTGAGGCGCCGTTCGTTCGTTGATTGTTGATGTTCAGGCGTAAAGCGGGTTGACCTTGTCGACATTGATGCCGTACTTCTTGATCGCCTCGACCACCTTGGCCACCGGCACCGCGCCGTCTTCGGAGAGCGCCTTGAGCGCGGCCACCACGATGTAGTGGCGGTTGATCTCGAAATGCTCGCGCAACTTGTTGCGGAAGTCGCTGCGGCCGAAACCGTCGGTGCCCAGCACCTTGTAGGTGCGGCCCTTGGGAATGAAGGGGCGGATCTGTTCCGCATAGGCCTTCATGTAGTCGGTCGATGCAACCACCGGACCGGTGGTGGGCGCGAGCTGCTCGGCCACGAAGGACACGCGCGGCGCCTGGTCGGGGTGCAGCAGGTTCCAGCGGTCGGCGTCCTGGCCGTCGCGCGTCAGCTCGTTGAAGCTCGGGCAGCTCCACACGGAAGCCGACACGCCCCAGTCCTTCTCGAGCAGCTCTTGCGCGGCATAGCTTTCGCGCAGGATGGTGCCGCTGCCGAGCAATTGCACCGTGGGCGCCTTGGCCTTGAGCGCCGGGCCCTGCTTGGACAGGTACATGCCCTTGATGATCTGCTCCTCGGTGCCGGGCTGCAGGCCGGGCATCGGGTAGTTCTCGTTGAGCAGCGTCAGGTAGTAGTAGACGTTGTCCTGCTTCTCGACCATGCGCTTCAGGCCATGGTGCAGGATCACGCCCACTTCATGCGCGAAGGTCGGGTCGTAGCTCACGCAGTTGGGGATGGTGTTGGCCAGGATGTGGCTGTGGCCGTCCTCGTGCTGCAGGCCTTCGCCGTTCAGCGTGGTGCGCCCCGAGGTGCCGCCCAGCAGGAAACCGCGCGCCTGCATGTCGCCGGCCGCCCAGGCCAGGTCGCCGATGCGCTGGAAACCGAACATCGAGTAGTACACGTAGAACGGCACCATGATGCGGTTGTTGGTGCTGTACGACGTGGCCGCCGCGATCCAGCTCGACATGCCGCCAGCTTCGTTGATGCCTTCCTGCAGGATCTGGCCAGCCTTGTCCTCCTTGTAGTACATGACCTGGTCCTTGTCGACCGGTGGTGTACTGCTGGCCTGCGGGGTTGTAGATGCCGATCTGGCGGAACAACCCTTCCATGCCGAAGGTGCGCGCCTCGTCCACCAGGATGGGCACGACGCGTGGCCCCAGCGCCTTGTCGCGCAAGAGCTGCGTGAGAAAGCGCACGTAGGCCTGCGTGGTCGAGATCTCGCGGCCTTCGGCCGTGGGCTCCATCACCGACTTGAAGGTTTCGAGCGATGGCACCGTGAAGCTTTCGTCGGCCTTGGTGCGGCGATGCGGCAGGTAGCCGCCCAGTGCCTTGCGGCGCTCGTGCAGGTACTTCATTTCCGGCGTGTCGTCGGCCGGCTTGTAGAACGGGAGTTCGCCGATCTTGCTGTCCGGGATCGGGATGTTGAAGCGGTCCCGGAAGGCCATGATGTCTTCGTCGCTGAGCTTCTTGGTCTGGTGGACGTTGTTCTTGCCCTCCCCGATCTTGCCCATGCCGAAGCCCTTGACCGTCTTGATCAGCAGCACCGTGGGCTGGCCCTTGTGCTTCACGGCAGCGTCGAAGGCCGCGTAGACCTTCTGCGAATCGTGGCCGCCGCGGCGCAGCTGCCAGATGTCGTCGTCGCTCATCTTGGAGACCATTTCGAGCGTGCGCGGATCGCGGCCGAAAAAGTGCTTGCGGACGTAGGCGCCGTCGTTGGCCTTGAAGGCCTGGTAGTCGCCGTCGTTGGTCTCCATCATGATCTTGCGCAGCGCACCGTCCTTGTCGCGCGCCAGGAGCGGATCCCAGCCGCTGCCCCAGATCAGCTTGAGCACGTTCCAGCCCGAACCGCGGAACTCGCCCTCGAGTTCCTGGATGATCTTGCCGTTGCCGCGCACCGGACCGTCCAGGCGCTGCAGGTTGCAGTTGATGACGAAGATCAGGTTGTCCAGGCCTTCGCGCGCGGCCAGGCCGATGGCGCCGAGCGATTCGACCTCGTCCATTTCGCCGTCGCCGCAGAACACCCAGACCTTGCGGTTCTCGGTGTTGGCGATGCCGCGGGCATGCAGGTACTTGAGGAAGCGGGCCTGGTAGATGGCCATCAGCGGGCCAAGGCCCATCGACACCGTGGGGAACTGCCAGAACTCGGGCATCAGTTTCGGGTGCGGGTAGCTCGACAGGCCCTTGCCGTCGACTTCCTGGCGGAAGTTGAGCAGTTGCTCTTCCGTCAGGCGGCCTTCGAGGTAGGCGCGGGCATAGATGCCGGGCGACACATGACCCTGGATATAGAGGCAGTCACCGCCGTGGTTTTCGCTCTCGGCGTGCCAGAAGTGGTTGAAGCCGGCGCCGAACATGTTGGCCAGCGAAGCAAAGGACCCGATGTGGCCGCCCAGGTCGCCGCCTTCGGGCGGATGATGGCGGTTGGCCTTGACCACCATTGCCATGGCGTTCCAGCGCATGTAGGCGCGCAGGCGCTCCTCGATCTCGAGGTTGCCGGGGCAACGCTCTTCCTGGTCGGGCTCCAGGGTGTTCACATACGCGGTATTGGCAGAGAACGGCTTGTCGATGCTGTGCTGCCGCGCATGCTCGAGCAATTGCTCCAGGAGAAAGTGAGCCCGCTCGGGGCCCTCGCTTTGAATCACGGAGGACAGTGCATCCATCCATTCGCGGGTCTCCTGGGCGTCCGCGTCATTCGCGGCCGAGCCGAACAGGTTCTCGGGATTTGCCGACATGCTTGTCTCTCCTATAAGGGCTGTGGCTGTAATTTAGTGCGCTCTTCGATCAACGCGGCGGAGTTTCTCATATAAATACTGCAATTTCAAATAGTGCAGGATGATTTCTTAATGTGATATTCACTGCGGGCCAGCGTTTCCGCAACCGTGTTGCACTCATTGCCACTGCGTCGCCGCGCTTGTTGCACCAGGGGCATCACATAAACTCGGAAGATGCCCTTTTCCTCTCCGCTGGCGGTAGCCCGCAGCGCCGTGAATGCGTCGCCTCTTTCATGGTGGCGCCGCTGGTGGCGCCGGCAGACGCCGGTGCTGCAGGACGCCGTTGCCATGCTCGCGCCCCTGGCGGCGGTGCTGCTCTTTCTTGCCGCCATCGTCTCGGCGTTCTGGTACCTGCGCACCGAGGAAGTCGAGCGCGAACAGGAGTCGGTGCGGCGCGACGTCGAATACGCGCAGCAGCGCATGCGCCTGCGCCTCCTGGAGCGCCAGGAGCAACTGATGCGCATCGCACGCGATGCCTCGAACCGGGAGATCGACCCGGTGGAGTTCGCGAGCCGGGCCGAATCGCTGGTGAGCCAGTTCCCTGAACTGCAGACCGTCACATGGATCGACGACCGGCGCCGCTTCAAGGCCGGCTATTCGGCGCCGAGCGTGCACCCCTCCCAGCAGCACCTGATCGGCGACGTGCTTCGGCCCGGCGACATCGAGAGCAACTACGCCTTGGCGCGCGAGCTGCGCCAGCCGGTGTTCTCGCAACCGATGGCGGGCGGCGACCCTTCGGCCATGCTGCAGCTGCACATACCGCTGTTCGACCAGGGCCTGTTCGCCGGTGTGGTGCTGGGCGAGTTCTCGGTCGATGGGCTGCTGCGCTATGCCATGCCTTCGGAGGTGCAGGCCCGCTATGCGGTATCGCTGCTCGATGCGAAGGGCAACGTGATCGCGGGCAACACGACCGCCAGCAACCGGGAGAGCGGCACGCGGCTCCTGCCGTGGTCGGAGAGAACCAACGAATACGAAGTGCCGGTGTCGCCGGTCGGCAATGCGCTGGTGCTGCGGGCACAGGCCTACCGCACCTCTCAGGGCGTGGTCGGCAACGGGCTTTTCTGGCTCGTCTGCGCACTGAGCGTGCTGACCAGCTGGATGCTGATCGGCACCTGGCGGCACACGCGCAGGCGCCAGCAGGCACAGCAGCGGCTGGTGGCCGAAACCAACTTCCGCCGCGCGATGGAAAACTCCATGCTCACCGGCATGCGCGTGCTCGACCTGCAAGGCCGCATCACCTATGTGAACGCCGCTTTCTGCGCCATGACGGGCTGGAGCGAGGCCGAACTGGTGGGCCAGTCGCCGCCGTTCCCCTACTGGCTGGAGTCGGACCGTGAGGTGATGAACGAGCGGCTCGAGGAAGAGCTGCACGGGCGCGCGCTGCCCGGCGGCTTCCAGGTGCGCGTGAAGCGCAAGAACGGCAGCGTGTTCAATGCACGGCTCTATGTGTCGCCGCTGATCGACGCGCGGGGCCACCAGACCGGCTGGATGACGTCGATGACCGACATCACCGAGCCCACGCGCATCCGCGAGCAGCTGTCGGCGTCGTACGAGCGATTCACCACGGTGCTCGAGGCGCTCGACGCCGCGGTGTCGGTGGCGCCCATCGGCAGCGAGGAGCTGCTGTTCGCGAACAAGCTGTACCGGCTGTGGTTCGGCTCCGACACCGTGGGCCACCTGGGCATGGTGGCGCAGGCCGGCGTGCCCACCTCCAACGCACACGACGAGGGGCTGGACGACGTCGACCCCTACGCCGGATTGCCGATCGACACCCTCACTGCCGCCCAGGCCGCCAACAACGAGATCTTCGTGCCGCACCTGGGCAAGTGGCTCGAGGTGCGCTCGCGCTACCTCACCTGGGTGGACGGCCGTCTCGCGCAACTGGTGATTGCCACCGACATCACGCCGCGGCGCGACGCCGAGGAGCAGGCCGCCGCGCAGGCCGACCGCGCCCAGGCTGCGAGCCGCCTGATCACGATGGGCGAGATGGCTTCCAGCGTGGCGCACGAACTGAACCAGCCGCTGACCGCCATCACCAACTACTGCAACGGCATGATGTCGCGCATCAAGGGCCAGGCCATCGACTCCGACGCGCTGCTTGCGGCACTGGAAAAAACATCCAAGCAGGCGCAGCGCGCAGGCCAGATCATCCAGCGCATCCGCTCCTTCGTGAAGCGCAGCGAGCCCAACCGCACCGCCGCCGACGTCGCCACCATGGTGAGCGAGGCGGTCGAGCTCGCGGGCATCGAGCTGCGCCGGCGCAACGTGCGGCTCAACCACTACGTGGCGGCCCGGCTGCCGGTGGTGCAGGTGGACCCGATCCTCATCGAGCAGGTGATGGTCAACCTGCTGAAGAACGCGGCCGAGGCGATCGACATTGCCGAGCGCCCGCTCGCGCGCCGCAGCGTCGAATTGCGCGTGCTGCCCAAGGTGATCGAAGGCCACAACGCGATCGAGTTCTCGGTGCAGGACACCGGCAAGGGCCTGGCGCCCGAAGTGATGGACCGGCTGTATGAGGCATTTTTCTCTACCAAGCCGGAGGGCATGGGCATCGGATTGAACCTTTGCCGCACCATTGTCGAATCGCACCGCGGGCGCATGCAGGCGGAGAACATCTACAATGGCCCGGATGTGATCGGATGCCGTTTTTCCTTCTGGATTCCGGTGTTGGATGCTCCCAGTTCCGTAGCAAGCGACGAGGCAAAGGTACCTGCATGAGTTTGATTCCGAAGAAGGGCACTGTCTATGTCGTCGACGACGACGAGGCCGTAAGAGATTCGCTGCAATGGCTGCTCGAAGGCAAGGACTACAGGGTCCGCTGTTTCGATTCCGCCGAGTCTTTTCTTTCCCGCTACGACCCCCGCGAAGTCGCCTGCCTGATCGTCGACATCCGCATGGCCGGCATGACCGGCCTCGAGTTGCAGGACCGGCTGATCGAGCGGCGCTCCCCGCTGCCCATCGTGGTGATCACCGGCCACGGCGACGTGCCGATGGCGGTCGACAGCATGAAGAAGGGCGCCATGGATTTCATCCAGAAGCCCTTCAACGACGAAGAGCTGGTGACGCTGGTCGAGCGCATGCTCGAACATGCGCGCGGCGCCTTCACCCAGCACCAGCAGTCGGCCAGCCGCGACGCGCTGTTGTCCAAGCTCACCGGCCGCGAAGCCCAGGTGCTCGAACGCATCGTGGCCGGCCGGCTGAACAAGCAGATTGCCGACGACCTGGGCATCAGCATCAAGACGGTCGAGGCGCACCGCGCCAACATCATGGAAAAGCTCAACGCCAACACCGTGGCCGATCTGCTCAAGATCGCCCTCGGCCAGGCGGCGCCCTCCAAAGCCTAGAAGCTATCGGCCCGATAGCAATGCACGACCCCCACGCCTGCGCAAGCGGGCGTTTTTACTTGGAAAATCGAAACCGATGACCGCCCAACTGATCGACGGCAACGCCCTTGCCAAAACCATCCGCGCCGAGGTCGCCGGCCGTACCGCGGCATTGAAGGCCAGCGGCGTGAACCCTGCCCTCTCCATCATCCTGGTGGGCGACGATCCGGCCAGCCAGGTCTACACGAAGCACAAGGTCAACGACAGCACCGAGACCGGCCTCATGGCCACCCTGGAGCGCTATCCCGCCGACATGACCGAGGCCGACCTGCTGGCCCGCATCCGCGCCCTCAACGACGACCCGATGGTGCACGGCATCCTGGTGCAGCTGCCGCTGCCCAGGCACATGGACAGCCAGAAGGTCATCGAGACGATCTCGCCCGCCAAGGACGTGGACGGCTTCCACGTGGCGAGCGCCGGCGCGCTGATGACCGGCGCGCCCGGCTTCTGGCCCTGCACGCCGTATGGCTGCATGAAGATGCTCGAATCCATCGGCTACGAGCTGCGCGGCAAGCATGCGGTGGTCATCGGCCGCAGCAACATCGTCGGCAAGCCCATGGCCATGATGCTGCTGGCCAAGAACGCCACCGTGACCATCTGCCACAGCGCCACCCAGGACCTGGCCGCCATCACCCGGCAGGCCGACGTGGTGGTTGCCGCGGTCGGCAAGCGCAACATCCTGACGGCCGACATGGTGAAGCCCGGCGCCGTCGTGATCGACGTGGGCATGAACCGCAAGGAAGACGGCAAGCTGGCCGGCGACGTCGACTTCGACGGCGTGAAGGAAGTGGCCGGCTGGATCACCCCCGTACCCGGCGGCGTCGGCCCCATGACGCGCGCCATGCTGCTCGCCAACACCCTTGAAGCTGCGGAACGCGCCGCAAAGTGATTGCCATGACCAACCCCCTCCTCGACTTTGCCGACCTCCCGCTGTTCGACCGCATCAAGCCAGAGCATGTCGCGCCCGCGGTCGACATCTTGCTGGCCGATGCCGAGGCGGCGCTGCAGACCGTCACCGCGGCTGACTTTCCGGCCGACTGGAATGCGATTTCCAAGGTGCTCGACGTGGCGTCCGAACGCTTCAGCCGCGCCTGGGGTGCGGTGGGGCATCTCAATGCCGTGGCCGACACGCCGGAACTGCGCGCCGCCTACAACGAGGCCATGCCGCGCGTGACGGCGTTCTGGACCCGCCTGGGTTCCGACGAGCGCCTCTACGCCAAGTACAAGGCCATCGACGTCGCCACACTCAACGCCGAGCAGCGCCAGGCGCTTCGCAACGCGGTGCGCAATTTCGTGCTCGGCGGCGCGGAACTGCAGGGCGACGCGAAGAAGCGCTTTGCCGAGATCCAGGAACGCCAGGCCGAGCTGAGCCAGAAGTTCAGCGAGAACGCGCTCGACGCCACCGACGCGTTCTCTTACTACGCAACGCTGGGCGAACTCGACGGCGTGCCCGAGGACGTGGTGGGCGCGGCCCGCGCGGCGGCCGAGGCCGAAGGCAAGCAAGGCTACAAGCTGACGCTCAAGATGCCCTGCTACCTGCCCGTGATGCAGTTCGCGAAAAGCAGCCCGCTGCGCGAAACGCTCTACCGCGCCTATGTCACGCGCGCCAGCGAACTCGGCGACCCGGCCTTCGACAACACGGCGCTGATCAACGAGATCCTTGCGCTGCGGGAAGAAGAAGCGAAGCTCCTCGGCTACCGGAATTTCGGCGAACTCTCCGTCGTGCCCAAGATGGCCGAATCGCCCGAGCAGGTGGTCAAGTTCCTGCGCGATCTCGCGGCCAAGGCCAAGCCCTATGGCGAACGCGACCTGGCCGACCTGCGCGTCTTCGCGTCCGAGCAGTTGGGCATTGCCGATCCGCAAGCCTGGGACTGGAGCTACATCGGCGAAAAGCTGAAGGAGGCGCGCTACGCCTTCAGCGAGCAGGAGGTGAAGCAGTATTTCCCGGCGCCCAAGGTGATGGCGGGCCTGTTCAAGATCGTCGAGACGCTGTTCGAGGTGAGCATTCGCCGCGACAGCGCGCCCACGTGGCACCCGAGCGTCGAGTTCTACCGCATCGAGCGGGCCGGCCAGAAGGTGGGCCAGTTCTACCTCGATCCGTCGGCCCGCTCCGCCAAGCGCGGCGGCGCCTGGATGGACGACGTGCGCGCGCGCTGGCTGCGGCCGGACGACGCCGCACTGCAGACGCCCGTGGCACAGCTGGTTTGCAACTTCGCGAGCGGGGTGGACGGCAAGCCGCCCCTGCTCACGCACGACGACGTGACCACACTGTTCCACGAGTTCGGCCATGGCCTGCACCACATGCTCACGCAGGTGAACGAGCGCGACGTCTCGGGCATCAGCGGCGTCGAATGGGACGCCGTCGAGCTGCCGAGCCAGTTCATGGAAAACTTTTGCTGGGAGTGGGATGTGCTCAGGCACATGACGGCCCACGTCGATACCGGCGAGCCGCTGCCGCGCGCGCTGTTCGACAAGATGACCGCCGCCAAGAACTTCCAGAGTGGCCTGCAGACGCTGCGCCAGATCGAGTTCTCGCTGTTCGACATGCTGCTGCATACCGAATACCAGGCCGCCACCGCGCAGCCGGGCAGCGTGCTCGCGCTGCTCGGCAAGGTGCGCGCCGAGGTGGCCGTGATGCCTTCGCCGCCGTTCAGCCGCACGCCCAATACCTTCAGCCACATCTTCTCGGGCGGCTACGCGGCCGGCTACTACAGCTACAAGTGGGCCGAGGTGCTGAGCGCCGATGCCTATGCGGCGTTCGAGGAAACCGTCGGCGCCGACGGCCAGCCGAACATCGAGACCGGACGGCGCTACCGCCAGGCCATCCTCGAAGCGGGCGGCAGCCGCAGCGCGATGGACTCGTTCAAGGCCTTCCGCGGCCGCGAGCCCCAGCTTGATGCATTGCTGCGACACCAGGGCATGGCCGAAGCCCAGCCCGCTTGATGCGGGCCTGAAGCTTGCGATACTCGGGCGATGCATCCGACCTACAAGAAATTCCCCTTGCATCGCCTGTGCGCCCCCGCCCTGCTGCTGATTGCCGCCGGTGCCATGGCCCAGCCGGTCTACCGCAACGTCGACAAGAACGGCAAGGTCACTTTCACGGACCGAGCGCCCACGGCCAGCACCGAACCGGCCTCGGCCCCGCAGGGCGCCAGCGCACCGCCGGCCAACGCCGGGCTGCCTTATGAGCTGCGGCAGGTCGCGCAGCGCTACCCGGTCACGCTGTACAGCGGCGACGAGTGCGCGCCATGCGGCACGGCCCGGTCGCTGCTCATCACGCGCGGCATCCCGTTCGAGGAACGCACCGTCAAGAGCAACCAGGACGTCGAGGCACTGCAGCGCCTGACCGGCCGGGCTTCGCTGCCGCTGCTGACCATCGGCTCCCAGCAGCTCAAGGGGTTCTCGGATACCGAATGGTCGCAATACCTCGACGCCGCGGGCTATCCGAAGAGCAACAGCCTGCCCGTGGACTACCGCAATCCGCCGGCACGGCCGATGGTTGCGCAGCAGGCGGCGCCCGCCGCACCCGAGCCCGCCGCGCCAGTGCCTGCGCCGCAGCAGCAGGCGGCTCCCGCTCCCAGCGGCCCGAGCCCGAGCAACCCGGCCGGCATCAAGTTCTGAGCGGCTGGCAACCCGTTGCCGGCCTTTGCCGGCGGGCTTGCTTCAGTCGAAACGAAGCGTTTGCACGCCGGAAGCGGTGCCGAGCAGGCACACGTGGGCTTTCTGGTGCGCGAACACGCCGACCGTGACCACGCCGGGCCATTGGCTCACCTCGGATTCGAACGCGAGCGGATCGCTGATCCGCAGCCCCGTGACGTCGACGATGTGCTGGCCGTTGTCGGTCACCAGCGGCAGGCCGTCTTTCTCCCGCACCTGCGCGATGCCGCCCATGGCTTCGAACTGCCGCATGACCCGGCGCGCCGCCATCGGAATCACCTCCACCGGCAGCGGAAACGCGCCCAGCACATCGACCAGCTTGGACGCATCGGCAATGCAGACGAAACGGCGCGACTGCGCGGCCACGATCTTTTCGCGCGTGAGCGCCGCGCCGCCGCCCTTCACCATGAAGCCGTGGTGGTCGATCTCGTCGGCACCGTCGATGTAGACCCCCAGTTCCTCGACCTCGTTGCTGTCGAACACCGGAATGCCGAGCGCGCGCAGGCGCTCGGTCGAAGCCACCGAGCTGGACACCGCACCCTTGATCTGGTCCTTGATCGTCGCCAGCGCGTCGATGAATTTGTTCACGGTCGAGCCGGTGCCCACGCCGACGATCTCGCCTTTCGCCACATAGGCCAGCGCCGCCCGGCCGACCTGGGCCTTGAGCTCGTCCTTGGAGATCGCGCCGGTGGCGCCATCGCCAGGTACGGAAGAAGGAGAAACGGGTGCTGTCATCGCGGAGAATCCTTGGCTCATTGAAGTCGAGAATTATCCGATGCCCCTGCTCCCCTCTTCGCTCTACGGCCTGGCCCGGCCTTTCCTGTTCGGCTTCGACCCGGAGCATGCCCACGAACTCACGCTCGACGGCCTGGCCCGCACGCAGAACACCCCGCTCGCCTGCGCCTATGCGGCGCCGCGCGTGGACGATCCGGTCACGCTCGCAGGACTGCAATTTCCGAATCGCGTGGGCCTGGCGGCCGGGCTCGACAAGAACGCGCGCTGCATCGACGCCTTTGCCGCCATGGGCTTCGGCTTTGTCGAGGTCGGTACCGTCACGCCCAAAGCGCAGCCTGGCAATCCCAAGCCGCGCATGTTCCGCCTGCCGCAGCGCGACGCGCTCATCAACCGGCTCGGCTTCAACAACGAAGGGCTCGATGCCTTCCTCGCCAACGTGCAGAAGGCGCGCTTCCGCAAGAACGCGGGCGGCACCGGCAGGAAGCCCATGCTGCTCGGGCTCAACATCGGAAAGAACGCCACCACGCCCATCGAGCGTGCGGTGGACGACTACCTGGCCTGCCTTGACGGCGTGTATGCGCATGCCGACTACGTGACCATCAACATCTCGAGCCCCAATACCGCCAACCTGCGCACGCTGCAGAGCGACGAGGCCCTCGACGCGCTGCTCGGCGCCATGGCCGAGCGGCGCCAGGCGCTTGCCGAACGCGGCGGCCGGCGCGTGCCGCTGTTCGTGAAGATCGCGCCCGACCTCGACGAAGGCCAGGTCGCGGTGATTGCCGCCACGCTGCAGCGCCACGGCATGGATGGTGTGATTGCCACCAACACCACGCTCGCGCGCGACGCGGTGGCGGGCCTGCCGCATGCCGGCGAAGCGGGCGGCTTGTCCGGCGCCCCGGTGCGCGAAGCCAGCAACCGCGTGATCGCACAGCTGCGGGCTGCCCTGGGTGCGGCTTTTCCGATCATCGGGGTGGGCGGGGTCCTGAGCGCGGCGGATGCCAAGGCCAAGATCGAGGCGGGCGCCGACGTGGTGCAGATCTACACCGGCCTCATCTACCGCGGCCCGGCGCTGGTGCGGGAAGCGGCACAGGCGTTGCTGCAGCAAGGCCGCAGCGCCGCCTGAGCCTCTTTCGTTTTTCTTCTCTCTTCAGCGCATGCGCCAGAGCACCGGCGCAATGAGTGCGGCCCAGCGCAGCAGCCGCCGGGGCCGGATCACCACCATGGCCACCGCGGCAACGACGCCGGTGGCCACCGGATGCTCCCTGGCAATGCGCAAAGCCGCGGCGGAGGCCGATTCGTCGGCCGGAGGCGCTTCGGACGAAGCGCCACCCGGCGCACCGGCCGGCTGCTGCGCCGCGCGCCCCCCCTGCATCGTCGCGATGCGTTCGCGCTGGCGCTCCATGCGCGCGAGCAGTTCCTCGCGCGTGGCGGGCCGCGGCGGGCGTGGCGCTTCTGCGTCCTGGTCCGGATCCTTGCCGAACCCGAAGCTGTCCTGAACCCATTCCCAGTCGCGTTCGAACTCTCGCCGCGCCGGATCGAAGCTGCCCGATGCATTGCGAAGGCTCATGTACAGGCCCAATGCGGCTCCCAGCCAGAGCAGGATCCACACGCCGGCCACCACCCACGCCGCCATGATGCGGTGAGGCGTTTCCCAGAAATGCACCACCACGGCCATCGACAGCAATGCCACCGCCACCGTGGTGAGCCCGAGCACGGCAATCACCAGCACGAGCATCAGCTTGAGGCGCTGCTTCTCGTCCTCCCACGCCATGCGCAGGAGTTGCACGCGGTCTTCCGCCGCCAACGCGCCTTCGCCCGCGGCAATGCGCAGCCGCCGCAAGCGGGCATCGAGCCCGAACAAGGACAGCAACCTCATGCGCCGGCTCCCGCTCGGCGAGGGACGATGCGGCGGTGTACGTTCAGGTCAGCGGCGGCCAAGCAGCAAACCCACCAGCACGCCAACGGCCAGGGCTGCACCGGCGATCTGCCACGGCTCGTCATGGGCGTAGGCGTTGGCGCTGTTGGCCGCTTCACGGGCCTTCTGGGCTGCGAGCTTGCTTTTTTCTGCCGCGAGCTCGCGCGCGATGGCGAGCTTGGTGTCGATGCGTTGGCGCAGCGCCTTGATGTGGGGAACCGAATCCAGGTCCTTGCTGGCCAGCACGCCGCGCACGTCGCTCGCGATGTCTTCGGCTGCCGCTTCGATGTTGTTGGATGCACTCATTGGAATCTTTCCTCCGTGATGACACCGGCACCGCGCCGGCGGCTTCACGCCAGCAAATGGCGTGGTGTCATGTTACAGGCACAAAAGCCCCTCGTGCGAGACAGTTCTGCAGACTTGCGCATGCGGACTCGCGTTGGCTCTTGCATCAGCGGCCGTCGAGCAGGTCGGCCACGTAGCGACCGATGGCCAGGCTGCTCGTGAGCCCCGGCGACTCGATGCCGAAGAGATTGACCAGCCCGCGTACGCCATGCGATGCGGGTCCGTCGATCATGAAGTCGCGCGCCGCTTCGCCCGGGCCCGAAATCTTGGGCCGCATGCCGGCGTAGCCCGGGATCAGTGCGCCGTCGGGCAAGGCGGGCCAATACTTGCGCACCTCGGCATAGAAACCATCGCCGCGTGCCGGGTCCACCACCAGGTCGCCGGCCGACTGCACCCACTGCACGTCGGGCCCGAACTTGGCCTGGCCGCCCAGGTCGATCGTCAGGTGCACGCCCAAGCCGCCGGGCTCGGGCACCGGGTAGACGAGCCGGCTGAACGGCGCGCGGCCCGCCAGGGTGAAATAGTTGCCCTTGGCGAAGTAGGCGTTGGGAATGGCCACGGCGGGCAGGCCATCGAATCGCCTGGCAAGGTCGGGAGCGCCGAGGCCCGCGGCATTGACCACGCTGTGGCAGCGCAACGCGGTTCCGTCGCCCGCGACGAGAACGATGCCGTCCGCGCCGCACTCGGCCCGCGCGACGGGAGATTTGAGCGCCAGCATGCCGCCGGCATTTTCCATGTCGCCCAGCAGGCTCAGCATGAGCGCGTGGCTGTCGACGATGCCGGTGCTTGGCGAATGCAGCGCCGCCTCACAATGCAGTTGCGGCTCCATCGCCTTGACCTGTTGGGAGGTCAGCAGCACGAGATCGTCGACGCCATTGGCGGCCGCCTTGGCGCGGATGCTCTCGAGCTCGCCGACCTGCCCGGGCGAGGTCGCCACGATGAGCTTGCCGCAGCGACGGTGCGGCACGCCCCGCTCTGCCGCGTAGGCGTAGAGCATCTGCTTGCCCTCGACACAAAGGCGCGCCTTGAGCGAGCCTTGAGGGTAGTAGATGCCCGCGTGGATCACCTCGCTGTTGCGCGAACTCGTGCCCGTCCCGATGGCACCTTCCGCCTCCAGCACCACCACCTCCCGGCCGGCCAGCGCCAACGCGCGTGCCACGGCCAGGCCCACCACTCCGCCGCCGATGACGGCGCAATCAAGTTCATCCATCGCGCGAGCTTATCGCGGCTCGCGCGCCTGTTCACGAGGTGGTGGGAGGCGGTTCGGGATCGGTCGGATCGTCCGGCGGCGTGCTCGGTCCTTCGTCGGGTTCCACGGGCAGGTCGGGCGGAATGTCGGGATGAGTGGCCATGGGGAGTCTCCTTCCCTGTCGTGTACGCGCTCCGCCAGGAAATTGCGCAGGTGCGAGGCGACAGTGGGCGTCGGCACGGGCCGACAGTCGAGCCCGCCCACCCCACCGCCGAGCACTTGCGGCGCACAAAACAAAAAGCGACTTGGGCAATCCAAGTCGCTGATTCATTTTCGAGGAAATTGGTGGGCGGTGGAGGTTTCGAACCTCCGACCCCAGCAGTGTGAATGCTGTGCTCTACCCCTGAGCTAACCGCCCTGCAAACCCCTTGGCGCTGCAAGTGCAGTGCCCCGGAATTAATCGCGTTGCGCGAAGCCTTTGATTATGCCACAGCATTTCAGCCGAATTGGCGAAAGAGCGTGCGTCCGTTGCTCGATTTGTCGAGCTGCGACAACAGCGCTTCATGCGCGGCCAACTCCTGCTCGCCTGCCAGGATGACCGGCAGGTCGAACTGGCTGAGGTCGATGGTCACCACGGTGCTGCCCGGCGCCGGCTCGTTGGACGACACGTCGATCAGGAGCGCATCCTGCCCGCGCGTCAGGTTGATGTAGACGTCGGCCAGCAGCTGGGCGTCGAGCTTGGCACCGTGGAAGGTGCGGTTCGAGCGATCGACGCCGAAGCGATCGCACAGCGCATCGAGCGAATTGCGCTTGCCCGGATAGACCTGCTTGGCCATGGCCAGCGTGTCGGTCACTTCGCCGACGAAGGTGCGCAGCGGCGGCAGGCCAGCCAACTCGAGCTCCTTGTTGAGAAAGCCGACGTCGAAGGCCGCGTTGTGGATGATCAGTTCGGCGCCGCGCAAGTACTCGACGATGTCGCCGGCCAGGGTGGCGAACTTCGGCTTGTCGCGCAGGAAGTCGGTCGTCAGGCCGTGCACCTTGAGCGCGTCTTCATGGCTCTCGCGCTCGGGGTTGAAGTAGATGTGCAGGTCGTTGCCGGTGAGCTTGCGCGCAAACAGCTCCACGCAGCCCAGCTCGATGACGCGGTCGCCGTTCTCGGCGGAAAGGCCGGTGGTTTCGGTGTCGAGGACGATCTGGCGCGACATCAGTGGTTTTCCTTGGCGTGGTTGATCGAGTACTTGGGAATCTCGATCGTCACGTCTTCCTGCGCCAGGATGGCCTGGCAGCTGAGGCGCGATTGTGGCTCCAGGCCCCAGGCGCGGTCCAGCAGGTCTTCCTCGCCCTCCTCGGCTTCGTTCAGCGAGCTGAACCCCTGGCGCACGATGACGTGGCAGGTGGTGCAGGCGCAGCTCATCTCGCACGCATGCTCGATGTCGATGTGGTTGTCCAGCAGTGCCTCGCAGATCGAAGTGCCTGCCGGGGCCTTGATTTCTGCACCCTCGGGGCAGTACTCGGGATGCGGAAATATCTTGATGGTGGGCATGTTGTTCTTAGAGGGATTCGACCTTGCGGCCCGACAACGCGCGTGCAATGCCCGCGTTCATGCGCTGGGCGGCAAAGGCTTCGGTGTCGTTGGCCAGGGCCTTGGTGGCCGCTTCGATGGCCGCCGCTTCGTTGCTGCCTTTCGCGGCTTCGCGCAGCCGCGCCATCGATGCATCGATGGCGGCGCGCTCTTGCGCTTCGAGCAGGTCGCCGTCGGCATCGAGCGCGCTCTGCGTGGCAAGCAGCATGCGTTCGGCATCGACGCGGGCCTCGACGAGCGCACGCGCCTGCATGTCCTGCTGCGCGGTGGAAAAGCTCTCCTGCAGCATGGTCGCGATCTGGTCGTCCGAAAGCCCGTACGAAGGCTTGACGGTGACGCTGGCCTCGACGCCGCTGCCCTGCTCTTTGGCGCTGACGCTCAGCAGGCCATCGGCATCGACGGTGAAGGTCACGCGGATGCGTGCGGCACCGGCCGCCATCGGCGGAATGCCACGCAACGTGAAGCGCGCAAGGCTGCGGCAGTCGGCGACCAGGTCGCGCTCACCCTGCACCACGTGCAGCGCAAGGGCGGTCTGGCCGTCCTGGTAGGTGGTGAAGTCCTGCGCCATCGCAGTGGGGATGGTCTGGTTGCGCGGCACGATGCGCTCGACCAGACCGCCCATGGTCTCGATGCCGAGCGAGAGTGGAATCACGTCGAGCAGCAGCAGGTCGCCAGCGCCGTTGTTGCCGGCCAGCTGGTTGGCCTGGATGGCCGCGCCGAGGGCCACCACTTCGTCGGGGTTGAGGTTGACCAGGGGCTCGCGTCCGAAGAAACCGGCCACGGCACGGCGGACCTGCGGCATGCGCGTGGAGCCGCCGACCAGCACGATGCCCTTCAGGTCGTCGGGCTTGAGCCTGGCGTCTCGCAGCGCCTTGCGAACCGCGGCAATCGTGCGGTCGGTGAGCGGCCTCGTGGCGGCATCGAACTGATCGCGCCCCAGTTCGAATCGAAGCGCCTGGCTTGCCAGCTCAGCGCAGAACGTGGTCGATTCGCTGTCGGTCAATGCCTCTTTCGCGGCGCGGGCGGCCACGAGCATCGCGGCCTTGTCGTTGTCGCCGCCGGCCTTCAGGCCGGTTTGCGCGAGCACGAAGTCGGCCAGCGCGTGGTCGTAGTCGTCGCCGCCCAGGGCCGAATCTCCACCCGTGGCGATCACTTCGAACACGCCCTGCGTGAGACGCAGGATCGAGATGTCGAAGGTGCCGCCGCCCAGGTCGTAAACGGCGTAGACACCCTCGCTCGCGTTGTCCAGGCCATAGGCAATGGCGGCGGCCGTCGGTTCGCTGATCAGCCGCAGCACGTTGAGGCCCGCGAGCTGCGCGGCGTCCTTGGTGGCCTGGCGCTGGCCTTCGTCGAAGTAGGCCGGCACGGTGATCACCGCGCCGTAGAGCTCGTCGTCGAAGGTGTCTTCGGCGCGAAAGCGCAGCGTGGCAAGGATTTCGGCGCTGATCTCGACCGGCGACTTCAGGCCAGCGAGGGTCTGCACCTTCACCATGCCGCCGTCGCTGCCCTCGACGTGATACGACATCGCTTCGCGGTTCGAGATGTCGGAAAGGCCACGGCCCATGAGCCGCTTGACCGAGGTGATGGTGTTGGCAGGGTCCTGTCCGCGTGCCGCCACGGCGTCGAAGCCGATCTGCCGGCGGTCGCCTTCGAGGTAGCGCACGGCCGAGGGCAGCAGCACGCGGCCCTGGTCGTCGGGCAGGCACTCAGCCACGCCGTTGCGCACCGCGGCAACCAGCGAATGCGTGGTGCCGAGGTCGATGCCCACGGCAATGCGGCGCTGATGCGGATCGGGCGCCTGGCCGGGTTCTGAAATCTGTAGAAGAGCCATATGTATGAAGCCTATTGTCCCAACTGGTCGAACCTGGCTTCGACGTCCTGTCCGAAACGCTCAATGAACATGAGGGCTCTCACCTGCTGCGCGGCGGCGGGATAGTCCCCCTTCTCGTCGATCAGCCAGTCGAGCGACGACAGCGCGCGCGCGCGGCCGGCTTCGACCTCGGCCTGCAGCTTCTCGATCGCCGCGACGTCCTCGGCGTCGTCCAGCTCCTCGCGCCATGCCATCTGCTGCATCAGGAATTCCGGCGGCATGGCCGTGTTGTGCTCGGCATTCAGCGGCGCGCCGTGGAGCTCACAGATGTAGCTCGCGCGCCGGATCGGGTCCTTCAGCCGCTGGTAGGCCTCGTTGATGCGCACCGACCACTGCATGGCCACGCGCTGCGCCGCGGCGCCCTGCGCGGCAAAGCGGTCCGGGTGGGCCTCGCGCTGCAGCTCTTTCCAGCGCGCGTCGAGCGCGGCGCGGTCCTGCGCGAACGTCGCGGGGACGGCGAACAGTTGGAAGTCGGTGTCGTTCAGGTTCATGGCATGAAAAAACCGCCAGCACATGACATGGTGGCGGCTGTTGTCGCGCTCAGCGACGGCGCGTCAGATGCGAAAGCTTTCCCCGCAGCCGCAACGGTCGCGTTCGTTCGGGTTGATGAACTTGAAGCCTTCGTTCAGGCCTTCGCGCACGAAGTCGAGCTGCGTGCCGTCGATGTAGGCGAGGCTCTTCGGATCGACCAGCACCTTGACGCCGTGATCCTCGAACACCACGTCCTCGGGCGTGAACTCGTCCACGTACTCGAGCTTGTAGGCCAGCCCCGAGCAACCGGTGGTCTTCACGCCCAGCCGCACACCCACGCCCTTGCCCCGCTTGCCGAGGTAGCGGGTCACATGGCGCGCAGCGGCTTCGGTCAACGTGACGGCCATGTCAGTGGACTGCCGGCTCGGCTTGCGCCGTCTTGGCGCCGTGCTTGGCCTTGTAGTCGTTCACGGCGGCCTTGATGGCGTCCTCGGCCAGGATCGAGCAGTGGATCTTGACGGGCGGCAGCGCCAGCTCTTCGGCGATCTGCGCGTTCTTGAGCGCAGCCGCTTCGTCCAGCGTCTTGCCCTTGACCCATTCGGTCACGAGCGACGACGAGGCGATGGCGGAGCCGCAACCGTAGGTCTTGAAGCGCGCGTCTTCGATCACGCCGGTTTCGGGGTTGACCTTGATCTGCAGCTTCATGACGTCGCCGCAGGCCGGTGCGCCGACCATGCCGGTGCCGACCGAATCGTCGCCCTTTTCGAAGGAGCCGACGTTGCGTGGATTTTCGTAGTGGTCGATGACCTTGGATGAATATGCCATGGTGTACCTCTCAAACTTTGTTCAAATCGTGGAGCGCTGGTGGGCCAGTACGCCGATGCGTCAGTGGGCCGACCACTGGATCGTGCTGATGTCGACGCCGTCCTGGAACATCTCCCAGAGGGGGCTCAGCTCGCGCAGCTTGGCGACGTTGTGCTTGATGGTCGAGATGGCGTAGTCGATTTCTTCCTCGGTCGTGAAACGGCCGATGGTCATGCGAAGGCTGCTGTGGGCCAGCTCGTCGCTGCGGCCCAGGGCGCGCAGCACATAGCTGGGCTCCAGGCTGGCCGACGTGCAGGCCGAACCCGACGACACCGCCAGGCCCTTGATGCCCATGATCAGCGACTCGCCTTCGACGTAGTTGAAGCTCATGTTCAGGTTGTGCGGCACGCGCTGCTCGAGGTCGCCGTTGATGAAGACCTGCTCCACGTCCTTCAGGCCATCGAGCAGGCGTTGCTGCAGGCGGCGCGCATGGGCGATGTCATCCTTCATCTCGAGCTTGGCGATGCGATAGGCCTCGCCCATGCCGACGATCTGGTGCGTGGGCAAGGTGCCCGAGCGCATGCCGCGCTCATGGCCGCCGCCGTGCATTTGCGCTTCGAGGCGAATGCGCGGCTTGCGGCGCACGTACAGGGCACCGATGCCCTTGGGACCGTAGGTCTTGTGCGATGCCAGGCTCATCAGGTCGATGGGCAGCTTGGTGATGTCGATCTCGACCTTGCCGGTGGCCTGGGCCGAATCGACGTGGAAGATCACGCCCTTTTCGCGGCATGCGTTGCCGAGCGCCACCACATCCTGGATCACGCCGATTTCGTTGTTCACGAACAGCACGCTGGCCACGATGGTGTCGGGGCGGATCGCCGCCTTGAACTTGCCGAGGTCGACGAGGCCGTTTTCCTCGACATCGAGGTAAGTGACTTCGAAGCCTTGGCGCTCGAGTTCACGCATGGTGTCGAGCACGGCCTTGTGCTCGGTCTTCAGCGTGATCAGGTGCTTGCCCTTGCCCTTGTAGAAGTGCGCCGCACCCTTCAGTGCCAGGTTGATCGACTCGGTGGCGCCGGAGGTCCAGACGATCTCGCGGGGGTCCGCATTGATCAGCTCGGCCACCTGGCCGCGCGCCTTCTCGACCGCCTCTTCCGCCTCCCAGCCCCAGGCGTGGCTGCGCGATGCCGGGTTGCCGAAATGTTCGCGCAACCAGGGAATCATGGCGTCGACGACACGCGGGTCGACCGGCGTGGTCGCGCCGTAATCAAGGTAGATCGGGAAATGAGGAGTGACGTCCATGGCTGGCTCGGGCTGGCGTGGGGGTTGTTTCTTTATCTGGGCGGCTTTTCGCAGCGGCGCCCGCAGGCGCCGCATGCGATTCGGGGCATCAGGACTTCGCGAATGCGTTGCCGAGGGCAAACACCGAGTTCGGCGCGTTCACGCGGATCGGCTTGACCACGGGCTGCGCCGAGATGGCACGCTTGACGACCGGCTTGTTCTCGATCTGCACACCCTTGGCGATCTGGTCGTCGACCAGCTTCTGCAGCGTGACGGAATCAAGGAACTCGACCATGCGCTGGTTCAGCGAGGCCCAGAGCTCGTGCGTCATGCAGCGGCCGGCCTCGCCGAGGCAGTTTTCCTTGCCGCCGCACTGCGTGGCATCGATGGGCTCATCGACGGAAACAATGATGTCTGCGACGGTGATATCCGCAGCCTTGCGGCCGAGGCTGTAGCCGCCGCCGGGGCCGCGGGTCGACTCGACGAGCTCGTGGCGGCGAAGCTTGCCGAACAGCTGCTCGAGATACGACAGGGAAATCTGCTGCCGCTGGCTGATCGCAGCCAGCGTGACCGGACCGGTGTTCTGACGCAGCGCCAGATCGATCATTGCTGTGACCGCAAAACGGCCTTTGGTAGTGAGACGCATCGCAAGCTCCTTCAAGTGCTTACCGTTGAAACGACACCGTGGCCCGGGGCCGCGGTGACTTCGTCTCCGCCCTGCCCGACCCCTGACGCTGGTGAACCAGCCGGTGGGATCGGTCCTTCATCGCGAAGTTCTTTTTTTTGTTGTTGAGTATTTCTGTCAAGTATAGCAGAAGGCCCTGAAGTTTGCTCGGGTAAACCCCAGCGCAAACCGCTTGAAGAAGCCGGAACCCCGCCCTACGACGGCAACACCGCGATGTTGTCCCCGCCGGAAGCCCCGAATGCCTGCTCCCGCAGCAGCGCCAGCTGGTCGCGCACCCGCGCCGCCTTCTCGAACTCGAGGTTGCGGGCGTGCTCGAGCATGAGCTTTTCAAGGCGCTTGATTTCCCGGGCGATGTCTTTTTCGCTCATGTCCTCGACCTTGGCGCGTTCCAGGTCGAGCTTGGCCATTTCCTTGCCCGTCTTTTCGCTGTAGACGCCGTCGATCAGGTCGCGCACCTGCTTGACGATGCTGCGCGGGGTGATGCCGTTGGCCTCGTTGTAGGCCACCTGGCGGGCGCGACGGCGCTCGGTCTCGCCGATCGCCTTCTTCATAGAATCGGTCATCCGGTCGGCATACAGGATGGCCTTGCCGTTCAGGTTCCGGGCCGCCCGGCCGATGGTCTGGATCAGCGAACGCTCGGCGCGCAGGAACCCTTCCTTGTCGGCATCGAGGATGGCCACCAGCGACACCTCGGGAATGTCCAGGCCTTCGCGCAGCAGGTTGATGCCCACCAGCACGTCGAAACTGCCCAGGCGCAGGTCGCGCAGGATTTCCACCCGCTCGACCGTGTCGACGTCGCTGTGCAGGTAGCGCACCTTCACGCCGTTGTCGCCCAGGTAGTCGGTGAGCTGCTCGGCCATGCGCTTGGTCAGGGTGGTGATCAGCACGCGCTCGTTCTTTTCGACGCGGATGCGGATCTCGCCCAGCACGTCGTCCACCTGGTGCGTGGCGGGGCGCACCTCCACCTCGGGGTCGATCAGGCCGGTCGGCCGGACCAACTGCTCGACTACGTTGCCGGCATGGTCCTTCTCGTACTGCGCGGGCGTGGCCGAAACGAAGATGCACTGGCGCATGCGCGTCTCGAACTCCTCCAGCTTGAGCGGCCGGTTGTCCAGCGCACTCGGCAGCCGGAAGCCGTATTCGACCAGCGTGGTCTTGCGGGCCCGGTCGCCGTTGTACATGGCGCTGAGCTGGCCGACCATCTGGTGGCTCTCGTCCAGGAACATCAGCGCGTCCTTCGGGAGGTAGTCGGTCAGGGTGGCCGGCGGCTCGCCGGGCGCCGCTCCGGAGAGGTGCCGCGTGTAGTTCTCGATGCCCTTGCAGTGGCCGATCTCGGCCAGCATCTCGAGGTCGAAACGGGTGCGCTGCTCCAGCCGCTGCGCCTCGACCAGCTTGCCTTGGGACACGAACTCCTTGAGCCGCTCGGCCAGCTCGATCTTGATGGTTTCGACCGCGCCCAGCACCTTGTCGCGGGGCGTCACGTAGTGGCTCGACGGGTACACCGTGAAGCGCGGGATCTTCTGGCGGATGCGGCCCGTGAGCGGATCGAACAACTGCAGCGACTCGATCTCGTCGTCGAACAGCTCGATGCGGATCGCAAGCTCGCTGTGCTCGGCCGGGAACACGTCGATCGTGTCGCCCCGCACCCGAAAGGTGCCGCGCGAGAAATCCTGCTCGTTGCGGGTGTACTGCATGCGGATCAGGCGCCCGATCACGTCGCGCTGGCCGATCTTGTCGCCCACCCGCATGATGAAACGCATCTGCGTGTAGTCCTCGGGCGTGCCGATGCCGTAGATGGCGCTCACCGTGGCCACGATGACCGTGTCTCGCCGCTCCAGCACGCTCTTGGTGGCCGACAGCCGCATCTGCTCGATGTGCTCGTTGATCGACGAGTCCTTTTCGATGAACAGGTCGCGCTGGGGCACGTAGGCCTCGGGCTGGTAGTAGTCGTAATAGCTGACGAAGTACTCGACGGCGTTCTTCGGGAAGAACTCGCGGAATTCGCTGTAGAGCTGCGCCGCCAGCGTCTTGTTGGGCGCGAACACGATCGCCGGCCGGCCCAGCCGGGCGATCACGTTGGCCATGGTGAAGGTCTTGCCGGAGCCCGTCACGCCCAGCAGCGTCTGGAACACCTCGCCGTCGAGCACGCCCTCGACCAGCCCGTCGATCGCCTTCGGCTGGTCCCCTGCCGGCGGATAGGGCTGGAAAAGCTCGAAAGGCGAGCCCGGATACTTGATGAATTCGCCCTGCTTGGCCGGACCGATCGGGTCCAGTTTCTTCAGGTCTGCTATGGCTTCGTTGTTCTCTGGCATGGCTGTTCCCGACAGGTGGCGGTAGCGCCGGTAAAATTCAAGGCAACCGGAAAGCATAAAGCCTCTCCGGTTGCCAGCGAAGCTTTCATCCCAAAGGACCTTTCCATGTCTATGTTCACCGCGGTCGAAATGGCACCGCGCGACCCGATCCTCGGCCTCAACGAGCAATTTGCAGCCGATACCAACCCCAGCAAGGTCAACCTCGGCGTCGGCGTCTATTACGACGACAACGGCAAGCTGCCCCTGCTCCAGTGCGTGCAGGCCGCCGAACAGAACATGATGAAGGCCCCCTCGGCACGCGGCTACCTGCCGATCGACGGCATCGTGGCGTACGACAACGCCGTCAAGGGCCTGGTGTTCGGCGCCGACAGCGAGCCCGTGCAGTCCGGCCGCGTGGCCACCATCCAGGCCATCGGCGGCACCGGCGGCCTGAAGGTCGGCGCCGACTTCCTCAAGAAGCTCAACCCCAAGGCCAAGGTGCTGATCAGCGACCCGAGCTGGGAAAACCACCGCGCCCTGTTCACCAACGCGGGCTTCGAGGTCGAGAGCTACCCCTACTACGATGCCGCCAAGCGCGGGATCGACTTCGGCGGCATGCTGGCGGCGCTGAACGCGGCGCCGGCGGGCACGGTCGTGGTGCTGCACGCCTGCTGCCACAACCCGACGGGCTACGACATCAACTCCGAACAGTGGGACCAGGTCGTCGCCACCGTCAAGGCCAAGGGCCTCGTGCCCTTCCTCGACATGGCCTACCAGGGCTTCGGCTACGGCCTGAAGGAAGACGGCGCGGCGGTTGCCAAGTTCGTCGATGCCGGCCTGACCTTCTTCGTCTCGACTTCGTTCTCCAAGAGCTTCAGCCTGTACGGCGAGCGCGTGGGCGCCCTCTCGGTGCTGTGCGAGAGCAAGGAAGAAGCCGGCCGCGTCCTCTCGCAGCTCAAGATCGCGATCCGCACCAACTACAGCAACCCGCCGATCCACGGCGGCGCCGTGGTGGCCGCGGTGCTCGGCAACCCCGAACTGCGCGCCCTGTGGGAGAAGGAACTCGGCGAAATGCGCGTGCGCATCAAGGCCATGCGCCAGAAGCTGGTCGACGGCCTCAAGGCCGCCGGCGTGAAGGAAGACATGAGCTTCATCACCACCCAGATCGGCATGTTCAGCTATTCGGGCCTCGGCAAGGAGCAGATGGTGCGCTTGCGCAACGAATTCGGGGTGTACGGCACCGACACCGGCCGCATGTGCGTGGCCGCGCTCAACAGCAAGAACATCGACTACGTCTGCGCGTCGATCGCCAAGGTCATCTGACCGCCGGCAGGTGCGAGAGAGCGTCCTGACCACGCTTTTCTCGCACCCCATGGCACGCGATGCTTCCGGCGGTGGGATCTACGTAGGGGTAACGCCCCCTGCGCCATCGCCCCGGCGCTGATATATTGCACCGCAACATCCCACTCCAACACCAGCGATGCTCTACCAACTCTACGAAGCCCAGCGTTCCCTGATGGAACCGTTTTCGGACTTCGCGCAAGCGGCGTCCAAGCTCTTCGGCCAAGGTGCCGTGTGGGGGCAAGTGCCCATGGCCCAGCGCATGGCGGCAGGCTACGACCTGCTCTATCGCCTCGGCAAGGACTACGAGAAGCCCGAGTTCAACATCAAGTCCGTGAAGGTCGAGGGCGAAGACGTGGTGATCCAGGAGGCCGTCGAGCTCGACAAGCCTTTCTGCGAGCTGCGCCGGTTCAAGCGCTTCACCGACGAGCCGCACATTCTCAAGACGCTCAAGAGCCAGCCCGTGGTGCTGATCGTGGCGCCGCTGTCGGGCCACTACGCCACGCTGCTGCGCGACACCGTGCGCACCATGCTGCAGGACCACAAGGTCTACATCACCGACTGGAAGAACGCGCGCCTCGTGCCGCTGTCGGAAGGCGAGTTCCACCTGGACGACTACGTCAACTACGTGCAGGAGTTCATCCGCCGGCTGCAGGCCGAGTACGGCAACTGCCACGTGGTGAGCGTGTGCCAGCCCACGGTGCCGGTGCTGGCCGCCGTGTCGCTCATGGCCAGCCGCGGCGAGCAGCTGCCGCTCACCATGACGATGATGGGCGGCCCCATCGACGCGCGCAAATCGCCCACGGCGGTGAACAACCTCGCGATGAACAAGAGCTTCGAGTGGTTCGAGAACAACGTGATCTACCGCGTGCCGCAGGGCTTCCCGGGTGAAGGCCGCCGCGTGTACCCCGGCTTCCTGCAGCACACGGGCTTCGTGGCCATGAACCCCGACCGCCACGCCAGCAGCCACTACGACTACTTCAAGGACCTGATCAAGGGCGACGACGCGAGCGCCGAAGCCCACCGCAAGTTCTACGACGAGTACAACGCGGTGCTCGACATGGACGCCGACTACTACCTGGACACCATCCGCGCCGTGTTCCAGGAGTTCGATCTCGTGAACGGCACCTGGGACGTCAAGAACCCCAAGGGCCAGATCGAGCGCGTGCGCCCGCAAGACATCCACTCCACGGCCCTGCTCACCGTCGAGGGCGAGCTCGACGACATTTCGGGCTCCGGCCAGACCGAGGCCGCGCACAGCCTGTGCACCGGCATCGACGACGCCCAGCGCGAGCACTACGAAGTCAAGGGCGCAGGCCACTACGGCATCTTCAGCGGCCGCCGCTGGCGCGACCTGGTCTACCCCAAGGTGGTCAAGTTCATCGCGGCCCACGACCAGCCGCAGCGCCGGGCCGGTGCGCGCGAGAGCCTGCCGGCCGAAGACCGGATCAAGCCGGCGCGCAGCACGGCTACCGCTGCAGCCCGCAAGAATGTCGCAGCCAGGAAAGCGGTGGCGGTCGCCCCCGTGAAGAAGACCGCGGCACGAAGGAAGTGACCGGGCTGGCCGCACGCATCCACGATGCACTGCCGCAGACGCAGTGCACGCGTTGCGGCTACCCCGATTGCGCGGGCTACGCCCAGGCGGTGGCCGATGGCACGGCCGAAATCAACCAATGCCCTCCCGGCGGCGCGGAAGGCATCGCCAGGCTGGCACGGCTCACGGGCCGCGAGCCGCTGCCGCTCGATCCGCAGTTCGGCACCGAAGGCCCGCGGGCCATGGCCGTCATCGACGAGGCCTGGTGCATCGGCTGCACGCTCTGCCTGGACGCCTGCCCGACCGATGCCATCGTGGGCATCAACAAGCGCATGCACACCGTGATCGAGGCCCACTGCACGGGTTGCGAGCTGTGCATTCCGGTGTGCCCGGTCGACTGCATTTCGCTCGAAGCCGAAACGCCGGGCCGCACAGGCTGGCAAGCCTGGTCCGAGGCGCAGGCCAAGGCCGCACTGCAGCGCTACAAGCTGCATGGCGCGCATCGCCGGGCCGGCAGGCCGCAAGACAAGGAAGCGGCGCCCGCCGCCGAGCCGCAAGCCGCCGACACGCGCAAGCGGTCCATCGTCGAAGCCGCACTGGCGCGTGCCCGTGCCGCCTCCCCGCAACGACCGCGCGCCGCCAAGCCATGACACTCGACACCCTGCTGATCTACGTCGTCGCCTCGCTTGCACTGGCCGTGATCCCCGGACCCACGATGCTGCTGGCGCTGTCCAACGGCATCGACGGCGGCATGCGCCGCGCGAGCTGGGGCATTGCCGGCGCGTCGCTTGGCAGCGTCACGCTGATTGCGGTGGTGGCGCTCGGCCTCGGTTCGCTGCTCGCCGCATCGGAGCTGCTCTTCAATGCGATCCGCGTGGCCGGCGTCGCCTACCTGGTCTGGCTCGGCGTCAAGCTGTGGCGCAGCGAAGCGACCGACCTCGGCACGGCGCTGGCCAGCTCGGCCATCGAGCATCGCCCGCACGGCCGCGTCGCACTGGTGCGCAGCCTGCTGGTGGCGCTGTCGAACCCCAAGACGGTGCTGTTCTTTGCCGCCTTCCTGCCGCAGTTCATCGACATCTCCCAGCCTCAGGGCACGCAATACCTGTTGCTGGGCTCGATCTTCGTGGCGCTCGACACCTGCGTGATGCTGGCCTACGCGGCCGCCGGAACGCAGGCCGTGCGCTGGCTCTCGCGCCGCGGACTCAAGGCGCTGAACCGCAGCTGCGCCGCGGGCATGTGGCTGCTGGCGGCCACGCTCGCCTTCTGGCGCCGTCCGGGCACCTGAACGGCGCGCAGCTCACGCCTTCGCCGAACGCTTGAAGAGCAACAGCAGCACCCCGGCCAGGATGACCACGACCGCGTACCACTCGAAGCGCGTCACCGTCTCGTTGGCGATCCAGACGCCCAGCAGCATCGCGATCACCGGGTTGACGAAGGTGTAGCTCGCCGCCAGCGCGGCGGGCGCCCTGGCGAGCAGCACCATGTAGGCGTTGAACGCGATCAGCGATCCGAACACCACGAGATACAGCCAGGCCGCAGCGGCTTCGGGCTGGGGCGGCCACAGCAGCTCTTCACCAGAGAGGGCGGAGAGCACCAGCAGCACCACGCCGCCGCAGATCATCTCGCTCGCAAAACCCATGGCACCGGGCGCGAGCGGCAGGCTGCGCTGGCTCAGCACGCTGCCCATCGACCAGCAGACGCACGCGACGGAAATGGCCACCAGGCCCGCGGGCGACGACTGGAAACCGCTGCCCTGCGTGAGCATCAGCACGCCGACGAGCCCGAGCGCAATGCCCGCTGCTTCCAGCCCTGTCGGCTTCACGCCCCAGACCAGGTTCATCAATGCGATCAGCAGCGGCACCACCGCAATGAAGGCCACCACCAGCCCGGAGCCGATCGTCACTTCGGCGTGCGCGGTGCCCCCCATGCCGCCACCCAGCATCAGGGTGCCGACCAGCAGCGCGTTGCGCCATTGCAGGCGCGAGGGCCACGCCGCGCCGCGCCAGCGCATCCAGGCGGCCAGCAGCACGCCCGCGAACAGGAAGCGCGAGCCCATCTGCAGAAAGGGCGCGAAGCTGACCAGTGCGTACTTGATCGCGAGATAGGTCGAGCCCCAGACCACCCAGGTGGCGGCCAGACAGAGCCAAAGGATGGGCGGGAGCGCAGCGCGTGCGGCGCTGGGCGCGGCCTCTGCGGGAGATGCGAGTGTGGGCATCGGGATGGGTCTTGTTGGTGTTGGAACACCGACCATGGTATGAAAGCGTTCTTCCGGCAACCATGCAGCTTTCATGGTTCTTTGCGTTTCCTACCGTCGATTTGAAGGAGTTGCATGGACTATCCCTTGAACCCCGCGCTCGATCCCCACGACACGCGCATCCTCGCCGAACTGCAGGCCGATGCGCGGCTCACCATGGCCGAGCTCGGCCGCCGTGTGCACCTGAGCCAGCCGGCCGTGACCGAACGCGTGAAGAAACTCGAGGCCTCGGGCGTGATCAGCGGCTACCGCGCCACGGTCAACCTCGGCAAGCTTGGCTACGGCATTCGCGCCATCATCCGCGTCGGCCGTGCCGACTACGCGCGTGTGGTCGAACTGGTTCAGCAAACGCCCGAGTGCGTCAATGCCTACAACGTGACCGGCGACGACAGCTGGATCCTGGAGATCGCGGTCATCGACGTGAGCCACCTCGATGCGGTGGTCACCAAGTTCTGCATCCTCACCGAAACGGCCACATCGATCATCCTGAATCCGGCGCGCGAGCACCAGCCGATGCTGCCGCCCCGGCGCTCCGATGTGAAGCCGCCGATCAGGAAGGTGCTCAACGCGTAGCGGCCAGCGCGCCGAAGGCCGCCACCACCTCGGGCGGCGCCTGCACCATCTCGATGAGCACGCCCTCGCCCGCGATCGGAAATTCGTCGTTCGCCTTCGGATGCAGGAAGCAGATGTCGAAGCCGGCCGCGCCCTTGCGGATGCCGCCGGGCGCAAAGCGCACGCCCTGCGCGGTGAGCCATTCGACGGCCTTTGGCAGGTCGTCGATCCACAGGCCCACGTGGTTGAGGGGCGTCGTGTGCACCGCCGGTTTCTTGTCCGGGTCCAGCGGCTGCATCAGGTCGACCTCGACCTTGAACGGGCCGCTGCCCATCGAACAGATGTCCTCGTCGACGTTCTCGCGTTCGCTCTTGAAGGTGCCCGTGACCTCGAGCCCCAGCATGTCGACCCAGAGCTTCTGCAGCCGCAGCTTGTCCGGCCCGCCGATGGCGATCTGCTGGATGCCCAGCACCTTGAAGGGGCGTGCCGTTGCCGTCATGCGCAGGGCTCCGCCTGTTCGGCTGTGCGGCGCGCCTCAAGCCCCAGCTTGCGCAGCAGCTGCACGTCGGCCTCGACATCGGGGTTGCCGGTGACCAGCAGCTTGTCGCCGTAGAAGATCGAGTTGGCGCCGGCCATGAAGCACAGGGCCTGCACCGCATCGCCCATCTGCTGGCGGCCCGCCGACAGGCGCACGCGCGCCGTCGGCATCGTGATGCGCGCGACCGCGATCATGCGCACGAAGTCGAAAGGATCGACCGGTTCCGAATCGGCCAGCGGCGTGCCGGGTACACGCACCAGGCTGTTGATCGGCACCGACTCCGGATACGGATTCAGATTGGCCAGTTGCGCGATGAGCCCTGCGCGGTGCACCGGCTGCTCGCCCATGCCGACGATGCCGCCGCAGCACACGCTGATGCCGGCACTGCGCACATGGGCCAGCGTATCGAGCCGGTCCTGGTAGGTGCGCGTGTCGACGACGTCGGTGTAGTACTCGGGGGCGGTGTCCAGGTTGTGGTTGTAGTAGTCCAGGCCCGCGGCCTTGAGCTGGTGCGCATGGTGCGGCTCCAGCATGCCGAGCGTGGCGCAGGTCTGCATCCCGAGGCCCTTCACCGCCTCGACCAGTACCGCCACCTTCTCGACGTCGCGGTCCTTCGGTGCGCGCCATGCGGCGCCCATGCAGAAGCGCGTGGCGCCGGCGTCCTTGGCGGCCTGCGCGGCACGCAGCACCTCGTCGACCTCCATGAGCTTCTGCGCCTTCACGCCGGTGTCGAACTCGGCCGATTGCGGGCAGTAGCCGCAGTTCTCGGGGCAGCCGCCGGTCTTGACCGAGAGCAGCGTCGCCAGCTCGATGTCGCCGTCGGGGAAGTGCGCGCGATGCACCGTCTGCGCTTCGAACAACAGCGCCATCAGCGGCTTGTCGAGCAGGGCCTGGATCGCCTCGATCGACCAGGGCCCTTGCGGCGCCGGCACCTTGGAAGGCTTGTGCAGCGTGATCGGCTGTTGCAGGTCGTTGGCACCCATCAGTTGAACTCCAGAATGATTTGATCGACGGCGAGCGACTCGCCCTTGCTGGCCGACACCTTGCCGACCACGCCGTCCTGCGTGGCAAACAGCACGTTTTCCATTTTCATGGCCTCGATGACGGCCAGCTTCTCGCCCGCACGCACCTGCTGGCCCGGCTGCACCGACACCTCGACCAGGAGGCCCGGCATCGGCGACATCAGGAACTTGCTCAGGTCCGGCGGCGCCTTATAGGGCATCAGTTCGAGCAGCCGCGCGCCGAGCGGCGACAGCACCATCGCGTCGATCTGCTTGCCGTCGTGCGACACGCGCAGCGCCAGCGGATTCCTGCCCGCGCCGCGCTCCACCTGCGCGGTGAAGGGCCGGTCATTGACCATGCCCTGCACGCGAACGGCCCCGAGCGCAAAGCCGCTGTCGATCTTGTAGCTCGTGTCGCCCACGGCCACGGCGCTGGCGCCGGTCTTGCCATGGAAGTCGGTGACCGAGACCGGATGGTGCACGTGCCTGCCCTCCGGCCCCAGCTCCACCACCACGAACTGCTCGCCCACCTTCACGCCATGGCCTTCGAGTTGGCCGCTGATGCCCGATGCGCGCGCGCGGTAGCGCCGGTGCACGTAGGCCGCGAGCGCGATGAGGAAAGCCGGGTCGGCGTGCGGCACGTCTTCCGCATGGAAGCCCTTGCCGTAGTGCTCGGCGATGAAACCGGTGTTGAAGTCGCCCGCCACGAACCTGGGATGCGCGAGCAGCGCCGCCTGGAACGGGATGTTGCTGCTGATGCCCCGGATCACGAAGCCGTTGAGCGCCTCGCGCATGCGTGCGATCGCATGCTGCCGGTCCTTGCCGTGCACGATGAGCTTGGCGATCATCGAGTCGTAGTACATCGGGATCTCGCCGCCGTCGTACACGCCGGTGTCCACGCGGACGCCGTTCAGGTGCTCGGTGTCGGCCGCGAACATGGTCTCGGCCGGCGGCTGGAACTTGACCAGGCGGCCCGTGGAGGGCAGGAAGTTGCGGAACGGATCCTCGGCATTGATGCGGCACTCGATGGCCCAGCCGTTGCGCTTCACCTCGGCCTGCGTGAGCGGCAAGGCTTCGCCCGCCGCCACGCGGATCATCAGCTCGACCAGGTCGAGGCCGGTGATGCACTCGGTCACCGGATGCTCCACCTGCAGCCGCGTGTTCATTTCCAGGAAGTAGAAGCTCTGGTCCTTGCCGACCACGAACTCCACGGTGCCCGCGCTCTGGTATTGCACCGCCTTGGCCAGTTGCACCGCCTGTTCGCCCATCGCCCTGCGCGTGGCGTCGCTGATGAACGGCGACGGCGCCTCCTCGATCACCTTCTGGTGCCGGCGCTGGATCGAGCATTCGCGCTCGTTCAGGTAGATGACGTTGCCGTGCGAATCGCCCAGTACCTGGATCTCGATGTGGCGCGGCTCCTCGACGAATTTCTCGATGAACACGCGGTCATCGCCGAAGCTGTTGCGCGCTTCGTTGCGGCACGAGGTGAAGCCCTCGAAGGCTTCCTTGTCGTCGTAGGCCACGCGCAGGCCCTTGCCGCCGCCGCCCGCCGAAGCCTTGATCATCACCGGGTAGCCGATGTCCTTGGCGATCTCGACCGCGCGCTCGGCCGTCTCGATGGCGTCGTTCCAGCCCGGAATGGTGTTGACCTTGGCTTCGTTCGCGAGCTTCTTCGAGGCGATCTTGTCGCCCATGGCCGCGATCGAATAGTGCTTGGGCCCGATGAAGGCAATGCCCTCTTCCTCGACCTTGCGCGCAAACGCTTCGTTCTCCGACAGGAAGCCGTAGCCCGGATGCACGGCTTCCGCGCCGGTCTGCTTGCAGGCCGCGATGATGCGGTCGGCCTGCAGGTAGCTCTCGCGGCTGGGCGCAGCGCCGATGTGCACCGCTTCGTCGGCCAGCTCGACATGGCGCGCTTCCTTGTCGGCGTCGGAGTAGACAGCGACCGTGAGGATCCCCATCTTCCTTGCGGTCTGGATGACGCGGCAGGCGATCTCTCCGCGGTTGGCGATCAGGATTTTCTTGAACATGTTCTTCTTCTCCGTAGCCGCTCAGAGCGGAATGTTCCCGTGCTTGCGCCACGGGTTCTCGAGCTTCTTCTCGCGCAGCATCACGAGCGAGCGGCAGATGCGCTTGCGCGTCTCGTGTGGCAGGATCACGTCGTCGATGTAGCCGCGCGCGCTCGCCACGTAGGGGTTGGCAAAGCGCGCCTTGTATTCGGCCTCGCGCGCAGCGAGCTTCTCGGGGTTGTTCTTGTCTTCACGGAAGATGATCTCCACCGCGCCCTTGGCACCCATCACCGCGATCTCTGCGCGCGGCCAGGCCAGGTTGACGTCGCCGCGCAGGTGCTTGGACGCCATCACGTCGTACGCGCCGCCGTAGGCCTTGCGCGTGATGACGGTGATCTTCGGCACCGTGCACTCCGCATAGGCGTACAGCAGCTTTGCGCCGTGCTTGATGATGCCGCCGTACTCCTGCCCGGTGCCGGGCATGAAGCCGGGCACGTCGACGAAGGTGACCACCGGGATGTTGAAGGCGTCGCAAAAACGCACGAAGCGCGCGGCCTTGATGCTGCTCTTGATGTCCAGGCAACCCGCGAGCACGAGCGGCTGGTTGGCCACGATGCCGACGGTCTGGCCTTCCATGCGCGCGAAGCCGATCACGATGTTCTTCGCGTAGTCGGGCTGCAGCTCGAAGAAGTCGCCGTCGTCCACCACCTTGAGGATCAGCTCCTTGATGTCGTAGGGCTTGTTCGGGTTGTCGGGCACCAAGGTGTCGAGCGAATAGTCGGGCCGGTCGGCCGGGTCGCCCTGGCCGTTGTTGCCCAGGCGCACCGGCGGCTTCTCGCGGTTGTTGAGCGGCAGGTAGTTGTACAGCCGGCGCAGCATCATCAGCGCCTCGACGTCGTTCTCGAACGCCATGTCGGCCACCCCGCTGCGCGTGGTGTGGGTGATGGCGCCGCCCAGCTCCTCGGCCGTGACGCTCTCGTGCGTCACGGTCTTCACCACCTCGGGGCCGGTGACGAACATGTAGCTCGAATCCTTCACCATGAAGATGAAGTCGGTCATGGCGGGCGAATACACCGCGCCGCCCGCGCAAGGGCCCATGATCATGCTGATCTGCGGCACCACGCCGCTGGCCATCACGTTGCGCTGGAACACATCGGCATAGCCGCCGAGCGAAGCCACGCCTTCCTGGATGCGCGCGCCGCCGGAGTCGTTGAGGCCGATGACCGGGGCGCCGACCTTCATGGCCTGGTCCATCACCTTGCAGATCTTCTCTGCGTGGGCTTCGCTGAGCGCGCCGCCGAAGACGGTGAAGTCCTGGCTGTAGACGAACACGAGGCGGCCGTTGATCATGCCGTAGCCGGTGACCACGCCGTCGCCCGGGATCTTCTGCTCGGCCATGCCGAAATCGACCGAGCGGTGCTCGACGAACATGTCCCACTCTTCGAAGGTGTTGTCGTCCAGCAGCAGCTCGATGCGCTCGCGCGCCGTGAGCTTGCCCTTGGCGTGCTGCGCATCGATGCGCTTCTGCCCGCCGCCAAGGCGCGCCTGGGCGCGGCGCGATTCGAGTTGTTCGATCAGTTCTTGCATGGTGTGCTTCCGAAGCTGTGGTCCTGGATTGTGTGGGCCGTCATGGCCGGGCGGTGATGGCCGCCGCCGCAAGCAGCTGGCGTGCCGCCGTCGATGCGGGCAGCGCACCTTGCGCCACCTGCCGTGTGAGTTGAGGCAGCAGTTCGCGCACCTGCGCATGCTGCCTGAAGGCCTGCTTGAGTCCGGCGTCGATGCGTTCCCACATCCACGCGGTGGCCTGTTTTTCGCGCCGCGTGGCGAGCTTGCCGTTGGCGGTCTGCAGTTGCCTGAACTGCGTCACGGCATCCCAGAAGGCATCGACGCCGGTGCCGGCCAGCGCGCTGAGCTGCAGCACCTTGGGCAGCCAGAAGCGCACCTGCATGCCGCTGTGCGCATCGTGCACGGCATGCGCGTGGTCCGGGTTGCCCTGGTGGCCGAACAGGCGCAGCGCCGAGGTGATCTGTGCCTGCGCGCGCGTGGCGGCATCCTTGTCGATGTCGGCCTTGTTGATGACGACGAGGTCGGCCAGCTCCATCACGCCCTTCTTGATGGCCTGCAGGTCGTCGCCCGCATTGGGCAGCTGCATCAGCACGAACATGTCGGTCATGCCGGCCACTGCGGTTTCGCTCTGGCCCACGCCGACGGTTTCGACGATCACGATGTCGTAGCCCGCGGCCTCGCACACGAGCATGGCTTCGCGCGTTTTCTCCGCCACGCCGCCGAGCGTGCCGCTCGACGGGCTCGGGCGGATGTAGGCGCGCTCGTGCACCGAGAGCCGCTCCATGCGCGTCTTGTCACCGAGGATCGAGCCGCCCGAGACGGTGGACGAGGGGTCGATGGTGAGCACCGCCACGCGGTGGCCCTTGCCGATGAGGAGCAGGCCCAGCGTTTCGATGAAGGTCGATTTGCCGACACCCGGCACGCCCGAGATGCCGAGGCGAAATGAGTTGCCGGTTCGCGGCAGCAGCGCGGTGAGCAATGCATCGGCCTGCGTGCGGTGGTCGGCGCGGGTCGATTCGAGCAGCGTGATGGCCTTGGCGATGGCGCGGCGCTGGACCATGCCTTCCGGCTCGGCAATCGCGCGCTCCAGTGCGTCGGCCGACTTCAGCACGCGCCCTCCGACGTCGCGCGCCACCGGTAGTGCAGGTCGACACCCTCCTCGCCTTTGAGCACGAAGCCGTGCCGCAGGTAGAAGCGGTTGGCATCGCTCTGCACGAGCGCGGTGAGCTTGATGTCCACTTGCTGTTCGCGCGCCTGCGCCTTGGCCCACTCCAGCACCCACTCGCCGATGCCCAGGCCCTGGAAGCCGGTGCGCAGGTAGAGATGGTCGAGCCGCAGCGCATCGGCGCCCTCCGGCTTGAGCGTGACGAAGCCGACGCGCTGGTCGCCGTCGAGCACGATGTGGTGCATGAACGGCACGATGAATCCGGCCTGCAGGCGCTCGCGCGAGCGTGCGGGATCGAAGCGCCCGACGCGCTCCAGGCTCGGGCGCATCGCATCGACGCGCAGGGCCAGCATGGCCTCGAAATCGCTGGAATCCACCGGCTGCAGCGACAGCCGCGACAAGAGATCGCCCACGTTGCTGCTCAGGCCGAGACCGCCGCGCGAATCTGTTCCAGCACGTCCTTGGCGCTGGCGGGAATCGGCGTGCCCGGGCCATAGATGCCCTTCACGCCGGCCTCGTAGAGAAAGTCGTAGTCCTGCCGCGGAATCACGCCGCCGACGAACACGATGATGTCGTCAGCGCCCTGCTTCTTGAGTTCCTCGATGATGGCAGGCACCAGCGTCTTGTGGCCGGCTGCAAGCGTGCTCACGCCGACGGCGTGCACGTCGTTCTCGATGGCCTGGCGCGCGCACTCTTCGGGCGTCTGGAACAGTGGCCCCATGTCCACGTCGAAGCCCAGGTCGGCAAACGCGGTGGCCACCACCTTGGCACCGCGGTCGTGCCCGTCCTGTCCCAGCTTGGAGATCATCACGCGCGGGCGGCGGCCCTGTTCTTCCGCGAAGGCATTGATCTCGGTCTTGAGGGCTTCCCAGCCTTCGGCGGAGTCATAGGCAGCAGCGTACACACCGGTCACCTTTTGCGTGTCGGCCCGATGGCGGCCGAATGATTTTTCGAGCGCGTCGGAAATCTCGCCCACCGTGGCCCGCAGGCGCACCGCGTCGATGCTGAGCGCAAGCAGGTTGCCGGTGCCGTTCTCGGCGGCTTCGGTCAGCGCATCGAGCGCGGCCTGCACCTTGGCCGTGTCGCGCGACGCACGGATGTTCTGCAACCGCGCCACCTGCTGGTCGCGCACCATCACGTTGTCGATGGACAGGCTGTCGATCGCGTCTTCGGTCTTGAGCTTGTACTTGTTGACGCCCACGATCACGTCCTTGCCCGAATCGATGCGCGCCTGCTTCTCGGCCGCGGCCGCCTCGATCTTGAGCTTGGCCCAGCCGCTGTCGACCGCCTTGGTCATGCCGCCCATCGCCTCGACCTCTTCGATGATGGCCCAGGCCGCATCGGCCATGTCCTGCGTGAGCTTCTCCATCATGTAGCTGCCGGCCCACGGGTCGACCACGTTCGGGATGTGCGTTTCTTCCTGGATGATGAGCTGCGTGTTGCGCGCGATGCGCGAGCTGAACTCGGTGGGAAGCGCAATGGCCTCGTCGAGCGCGTTGGTGTGCAGGCTCTGCGTGCCGCCGAACACCGCGGCCATGGCCTCGATGGTGGTGCGCACGATGTTGTTGTACGGGTCCTGCTCGGTGAGCGACCAGCCCGAGGTCTGGCAGTGCGTGCGCAGCATCAGGCTCTTGGGGTTCTTGGGGTTGAACTCCTTCATGATGCGGCACCACAGAAGGCGCGCAGCGCGCATCTTGGCCACTTCCAGGTAGAAGTTCATGCCGATGGCCCAGAAGAAGCTGAGCCGCCCGGCAAAGCCGTCCACGTCCAGGCCCTTGGCCAGCGCGGTCTTCACGTATTCCTTGCCGTCGGCCAGCGTGAAGGCGAGCTCCAGCGCCTGGTTGGCGCCGGCTTCCTGCATGTGGTAGCCGCTGATCGAGATCGAGTTGAACTTGGGCATGTGCTGCGCCGTGTACTCGATGATGTCGCCGATGATCCGCATGCTCGGCGCCGGCGGAAAGATGTAGGTGTTGCGGACCATGAACTCCTTGAGGATGTCGTTCTGGATGGTTCCGCTCAGCTGGTCCTGCGCCACGCCCTGCTCTTCGGCCGCGACCACGTAGCCTGCCAGCACCGGCAGCACGGCGCCGTTCATCGTCATGGAGACACTGACCTTGTCGAGCGGGATCTGGTCGAACAGGATCTTCATGTCCTCCACCGAATCGATGGCCACGCCGGCCTTGCCGACGTCGCCGGTCACGCGCGGATGGTCGCTGTCATAGCCGCGGTGGGTGGCCAGGTCGAAGGCCACGCTCACGCCCTGCCCGCCCGCGGCCAGCGCCTTGCGATAGAAGGCATTCGATTCCTCGGCGGTCGAGAAGCCGGCGTACTGGCGGATGGTCCACGGCCGCACCGCGTACATGGTGGCCTGCGGCCCGCGCAGGTAGGGCTCGAAGCCGGGCAGCGTGTCGGTGTACCTGAGCCCCTGCAGATCGGCCGCGGTATAGAGCGGCTTCACGGTGATGCCGTCCGGCGTGACCCAGTTCAGCGCGTTCAGGTCGCCGCCGGGCGCGGACTTGGCCGCGGCCTTGGCCCAGTCAGCGAGGTTGGCAGGCTTGAAGGTGGGTTCGGGTGTGCTGCTCATGAGGGGCCGTCTTGCAGTGTCGTGCAGGGTAGTCGCAAATTCGCCTGCAGGGATTTGCAGGCCGCAGCGAGTCTAACCGATCCATAATTATTAATTCAAACTCAATTTTTGCGGTACAGTCCGGCCATGTCCGCCCTCACCCTCACCCCGCGCGCCCTCTATGAAGAGGTGGCCGAGCTGCTGCGCCAGCGGATCTTCCGCCGAGAGCTCGAGCCGGGCAGCTGGATCGACGAACTCAAGCTGGCCGAGGAATACGGCATCAGCCGCACGCCCCTGCGCGAGGCGTTGAAGGTGCTGGCGGCCGAAGGCCTGGTGACGATGAAGGTGCGGCGCGGCGCCTACGTGACCGAAGTATCGGAACAGGACCTGGCCGATGTCTACCACCTGCTCTCGCTGCTGGAAAGCGACGCGGCGGGCGTGGTGGCCGAACGCGCCACCGATGCCGAGCGCGCGGAGCTGAAGGCATTGCACGCCGAGCTGGAGGCCGCCGCCGCCCCGGGCAAGGAAAACCGCGAGCACTTCTTCGCACTGAACGAGCGCTTCCACATGCGCCTGCTGGCCATTGCCAACAACAAGTGGCGCGACCAGATGGTGGCCGACCTGCGCAAGGTGATGAAGCTCAACCGGCACAACTCGCTGCTCAAGGAAGGGCGGATTGCCGAATCGCTGGCGGAGCACCGCGCCATGATGGCCGCGATCGAATCCGGCGACGCCGCGGCAGCCATGGCGCGCATGCGCGAGCATTTCCGCAATGGCCTCGAGGCCGCTGTGTAGGCTCGCTAGTCGGGGTTCACGGAGCCGGTCTCGGCCGAGATGCGCCGGGCCACGTCGAGCAGCCGGGGCGCGACCTGCGTGAGCATCATCTCCTTCGGCAGCAGGTAGGCCGGGCCGCCGCAGCTCACGCCATAGTGCTCGCCGTGCGGGCCTTTGAGCGCGAAGCCGAGCGCATGGATGTGCGGATGCCATTCGCCGAACGAGCTGCAATAGCCCAGGCGCGCATATTCGTCGAGCCCCTGCATCAGGCGCGGCTCGATGGAGGGCCACTCGTCGCCGCTTTCCTGGCGGATGCGCTCCAGCAGCGAGCCCTGCTCGGCGGCGGGCAACGCTGCAAGACAGGCCCTTCCGGCGGCCGAGGTGACGACGGTCAACCGGGTGCCGATCTCCAGGCGGGAACTGATCAGGGCCGAACGGGGACGCAGCGAATCGATGACCAGCATCTCGAGCTCGTCGCGCACCGCGACGTGGACACTGGCGCCGGCAAATTCAGACAACTCCGACAGGTGCGGCCTTGCCACAGCCCGGAGATCGAACTGGCGCAGGTAGCGGCTGCTCATGTCGAGCAACGCCGGCCCCAGGCTGAAACGCTCGCTGTCCTGCGATTGCCGCAGGTAGCCCGCGCCCACCAGCGTGGCCGTCAGGCGCGAAACCGTTGCCTTGGGGATGCCGGTGGTGTCCGCCAGCTCGCGGTTGCTCACCGGCGCGGACGACATCCCGATCACCTTGAGCAGGGCCAGGCCACGCCCGAGCGCAGTGACCTCTTCCTTGCCCCCGACCGCGTCAGCCATGAATCAAGATCCCTATTAATCAGCGTTCTTCATTCTTCAGCAGAAGAAATGAAAAATTGCGCCACTTCACAAATCATTATCATTTTGGAACACTATGTGTTGCGAAATGGCAAAAGCCTTGCCGCCGCAAACATAGCGTGAACGGCTAGGCAGCCTGCGTGACGGATTCGTGCGCCAACGCCATGACTTCATGCGGCGGGCGCGTCTTGAGGCGATGGTCGCTCCATACCTGGCGCCAGCGGCGCGCGCCCGGCAGGCCGTTGCGCAAGCCCAGCATGTGCCGGGCGATGGACGACCACTGCGTGCCGTGTTCGGCGGCCTCGCGGACCATGTAGTCGCACATCAGCGACTCCACCTCTTCGCGCGTGAGCGCCTGCGGCGCGGCGCCGAAGAACTCGGCGTCCCATTCGGCCAGCCACCAGGGGTTGTGATAGGCCTCCCGCCCGACCATCACGCCATCGAGCAGCCGCAGGTGGTCGTGCACCTGGGCATTGGCCGTGATCCCGCCGTTGATCGAAAAGCCAAGCGCCGGAAAGTCGTGCTTCAAGCGGTGCACGAGTTCATGGCGCAGCGGCGGAATCTCCCGGTTCTGCTTCGGGCTCAGGCCTTGCAGCCAGGCGTTGCGCGCATGGACGATGAACGTGCCGCAGCCCGCCTCGCTCACCGCACCGACGAAGTCGCGCACGAAGTCGTAGCTTTCGATCTTGTCGATGCCGATGCGATGCTTGACCGTCACCGGCACATCGACCGCGTCGACCATCGCCTTCACGCAGTCGGCCACCAGCGCCGGCTCGGCCATGAGGCACGCGCCGAAAGCGCCGCGCTGCACGCGCTCGCTCGGGCAGCCGCAATTGAGGTTGATCTCGTCGTAGCCCCATTCCTCGCCCAGCTTTGCGCAGTGCGCAAGCTCGGCCGGCTCGCTGCCGCCCAACTGCAGCGCGACGGGATGTTCTTCGCCGTTGAAGCGCAGGTGCCGCGGCACGTCGCCATGGACCAGCGCACCGGTGGTCACCATTTCGGTGTAGAGCAGCGCGTGGCGCGACATCAGGCGGTGGAAGTACCGGCAATGGCGGTCCGTCCAATCCATCATCGGGGCAACCGACACGCGCATGGCCTTTGCCTCACTGGTGTTCAGAGGGAAATCGGCTTGGAGCCTAGTGCTTTCGTGGTTCTCGTTCGGTGTCATTTGGTCTGATTGGGCCGCGTTTTTTCGGTCCCGGTGGTACATTCCGTGCCACAAAAAAGCATGTACCACCGAAAAGGCACCCCTTGGGCACCATCACGAAACGCAAGCGCGCAGACGGAAGCGTAGCGCACATGGCCCGCATCCGAATTAAGGATGGCGGCGTTGTCATGCACAGCGAGACGGAAACCTTCGACCGCGAGGCTGCAGCCAAGCTCTGGATCAAGAATCGGGAAACCGACCTGGCAAAGCCCGGGGCGCTGGAAAAGCTCAAGGCACCCGACCCCACGTTTGCCGAAGCGATCCGAAAGTACATCGCCGAATCTCGCAAGGCGATCGGCAAGACGAAGGCCCAGGTGCTCAACTCTGTGGCGGCAACCCCCCTAGCCAAGCGGCGCGGCTCCACGATCACCAGCGCCGACTGGGTGCAGTTCGCCAAAGATCTCGGCGTCCAACCTCAAACCGCGGGCAACTACCTCTCCCATATCTCCGCGATCTATCAGCTCGCCCGGCCAGCCTGGGGATATCAGCTCGACTCTCAGGTGATCGACGATGCGCGCAAAGTCTGTAAATCTCTCGGGCTGACTTCAAGATCAAACCAGCGCGAGCGACGCCCCACCCTGACCGAACTTGACAAGCTCATGGAGCACTTCGGCCGGGTTAAGCGCAAGGACGCCATCCCGATGCGCGAGATCATTTGCTATGCGATTTTCAGCACGCGGCGCCAGGAGGAGATCACAAGGCAGACCTTCGAGGACTTAGACGAGAGCCACCCTGATATCTGGGTGAGAGACATGAAGCACCCTGGCGAGAAGGTGGGCAACGATGTGCGGTGCGGGCTCACGCCGGAAGCGCTGGCGCTCATCGTGAATCGCCGCAAGTCTCTGGACCAAACTGGTCGAATTTTCCCGCACAACGGCGACTCGATCAGTCGCGCGTTTACAGACGCTTGTGCCCTGCTTGGCATTGAGGAACTACATTTCCATGACCTTCGCCACGACGGCATCAGCCGCCTGTTCGAGCTCGGCTGGAACATTCCCAACGTGGCCGGCATATCAGGTCATCGAACTTGGAACTCACTTCGCCGGTACACGCACATCCGCGAGCGCGGCGACAAATATCATGCGTGGCCATGGCTCTACAAACTTGGCGTCAAGCCAGCTGCTGCAGCAGCAGCACCTATCTGAGCTGCCGCCGCGAGCCCTGAAGCATCCGCCAGTGCTTGGCGGCACAAGCCGGGCAGGTTAGAGATGCGCTGCCCGCCCCTCCCATCTGAGATGCAGGCCTGCTTTTGAGGACCGGCTCCAACCCTCCAACAGAACCCGTTCGGCACTGTTATTATATACAGTACGCCGTACTGGAGTGCGATTGACGGCTCTTGGATGTGTGCCGACAATGAACACTTTGTACATCCAGAGGTTACACATGACCGAAGATACGGGTCTACGAATTCGCGTAGACGACTCTCTACGGCGCGACTTCATTGAGACGTGCAAGGGCCATGACACGACAGCTGCACAGGTGTTGCGCGGCTTTATGCGCTGGTACGTCGAACGACATGGAACGGGCGCGCGCCAACCATCGCTCTTTGACGAATACGAAGAACAAGACAGTGCGGTCGCTGGATAGCGGTCAAACGACGAACAACTGAAAAGTATGAAAAAACTGACCTCGATCTCGCTATTTGCTGGTGGCGGTGGAATGACTTTGGGTACTACCGCGGCAGGATTCGAGACTCTGTTTGCAACCGACGTTAAGCCGTCGGCGGAAGAGACTTTTCGCCACAATTTCCCAGACGTTCCTTTCTTTGCCGGAGACGTCCGCCGCCTTACGCGTGATTACCTAGAGAAGATCATTGATGGCCGCAAAGTCGACCTAATCGTTGGCGGACCACCATGCCAAGGCTTCTCGACAATCGGCGACCAAAATCCGGCCGATCCGCGTAACGGACTTTTCTGGTGCTTTGCCCGTATTGTGGAATGGATAAAGCCTTCGTGCGTGCTGATGGAGAATGTCAATTATCTTCGGACGCAATATGGCGGTCGCTTTGAACGAGAGATCATCGCCGCCTTCGAACGGCTGGGCTATCGCATGTGGGTCACAACTCTTAATTCTGCCGATTTCGGAGTACCTCAAATCCGGAAGAGAGTATTCTTTTTTGGAACTCGGTTGAAGACGGGATTCGCGTGGCCCAAAGTGACTCATGGCACTGAAACCAATCCTCACGTGCCGGTTTGGTCGGTGCTTTCCGACCTCTCAGGTCCGCGCGACGACATAGCGAACCATTCCTTCCTTCGCCATGGCGAAATTGTCGTGTCACGTTACCAACTCATTCCCGAGGGTGGGCGTATGCCGCCACCTTCAGAGCTTCCGGAGGCAATTCGAAGAAAGAATTTTGGCAATACTTACAAGCGTCTTCATCGCGAACGACCAGCACTCACAATGGTCCCGGGAAACAATGCTTTTCCGATTCACCCGGTGGAAAACCGTAGCTTGTCTCCGAGGGAGGCTGCACGAATACAGACCTTTCCTGATTCCTACGTTTTTTCAGGATCGCGCGCAGAGCAATGTCAACTGGTCGGCAATGCGGTTCCTGTTCTTCTTGCGAAGCAGCTCGGAGAGCAGATCAAACGCCATATTCAAGGGAAAATTACTGTGAGTGAACAGAAGCCGACGACAAAGCTGTCTGGCGAGGAAATCGCGCTCGCCGCTTTCAAGGAAGCAGAAGCGAAACCTGCAAGGAGAACGGGGCCAACGGCGGTCAGTTTTTTCTCGGGTGTCGGCGGCCTAATGTTGGGATTCCTAAATGCGGGTTGCAATGTGCTCGCCTCTTACGACAAAAAGAATAGCGTCGACAGGAATCAGAAATTGAATTTCCCCGATGTCCCGCACTTCGTATCGGATGCGGCTTTACTGACGGTGGAAGAAATCAGAAAGAACACGAAAAACAAGCAGATCGATATTGTCTTCGGCGGGCCGCCTTGCCAAGGTTTTTCGATCTTTGGCCGTCGCCGATTCATCAACACCCAAGATCACAAGCCAGAAGACGACGAGCGAAATGACCTCTCGATCAAATATATAGAGCTTGCTATCGGCCTCTCGCCAAAGGCGATTTTTCTGGAGAACGTAAAAGGATTTGTTTCAACTCAGCGTGGCAACTCGACCTACTTGGCTGAGGTCGAAAAGAAGCTTAAGCGAGCCGGTTATGAGGTTGCCCACAAGGTCGTGAATTGCGCTGATTACGGGGTACCCCAGCAACGAGAGCGATTCATCCTCGTCGCTTGGAAAAAGGGACTCATGTTCCAGTGGCCAGAACCAAAGTATTTCAGTGATCCCAAGTCTTGGCAGCGACCTTATGTCACGGTCGGAGATGTAATCTCAGACCTGATGGATCCTGCCACGTGTGGGGACGAGTTTAGTCATGCTCCAATGGCTCATAAAGAGCTGGTGGTCGCGAGATATAAGCTGATCCCTGAGGGCGGGCGGCTCCCAGAAAATGGCTTACCAGAGCACCTAAGAAAGGGATACCGTTCGGACAACGTGAAGAACTACAGCCATGTTTACAAGCGTCTATCAATGGGTTCGCCCGCGACGACCATGGTCCCAGGTCACAACGCCTTCCCAGTTCATCCAGTTTTGCATCGAACGCTGACCGTGCGAGAAGCGGCCCGCATCCAAACTTTTCCCGATTGGATGAGATTTATTGGCACTCGGCAGCAACAATGCACTTTGGTTGGCAATGCTGTCCCGCCAGTGCTTGCCGAAATATTCGCCTGCAACATCGTGAAGACCATTAAGGGAAATTATTCATCGCGAGGCTACAAGCGTGACGTCTACGACTTGGCGGCTTCCCCGTGAGCACTCATGATGTGCTCGCATATGCAATAGCAACGGAGGCAGTGGCACGTCTGAGGGCTGGAAGCGCGCCCTGGAATACGCTCTTTTCGTCCAACGCATATATTACGGCCTCACGGACTTGGCCAGTCCCTGATTTCGTGTTGGTCGACAGCATAAATAATCTCAACGTAGCGGCGGAATTCAAACCTCCCAAGCAGACCAAGCGCGAGTACCTCACTGGACTGGGACAAGCGGTTGCGTATTCGAGAGATTTTCACTACTCGCTCTTGGTTATCCCCGAGATAGCCGACGATGGCTATCGCATCGCTGATCATGTGGTCGACGTTATGCGGCAGGCTGCCTTTAACACCGCGCCTGTCGGCGTGCTGACGTACGATCCCGCTCTATTCACCCCGCTGGCACCTCGATTTCGCGAAGCACATTTCTTTTCGGCCCGTGCGACTCAACCTACTCAACTTGCATCTCTCGATAACAGCTTTTATGCGAAGTGGCGGGAGATGAGCCCGCAGGAAATTTTTTTGTTGCTGACGTACTGCTATAGCGAGATGCGGCCGATTGTTGCTTCGACTCGGAACATCCGTGACCGGGCCTTCGACAAGTTGTGGGAAGACATCCAAGCGGGGCGAGTGCAAAACTGGGCAAGAACTCCGCGCAATGCCGCACCGTCGACAAAGGAAGGCGTGAAAAAGAACTATCGCAACTTTCTTTTTCATATTGGTTGGACAGAGGCGGATGGAGCGCTGACCAAGGAAGGCTTAGATGCTCATCACGTCGGGACGCTCTACGGAGCTTGGTCTAGGCCGTTTTTGGATGCCATTGCAATCGCGACATTGACCGCAGGTAAGCACTTAATCCTCTTCAACGCGATCAGCGACTACCAAGACTCAATTAGAGGGTCTTTTCCCGATCAAGGGCTGTGGCTTGACAACCTTGAATTGTTTTTAGAATCGAAGGGACTACTGAAGCGAAACATTGCACGGGCTGCGGCTGCAACTCGCGGTGAAGAGCGCGGTTTTTTGAAAGCGGAAAAGCAACTGTGGAAGCAATTGGAGCTTGTCCAGCCAAAGGGGCGGTACGTCTTTCATCCAAATCGCGGGTTCATCTTCAATTGGTCAAGAATTACAGACCTTTTGCAAACTACACCCTAATCGATCTGCTCTTATCGCGATGGAAATTTAACTTAAGTACGAACCGACATCACTCGACACGCATGGGCTTTATGCATTCGGCAATCGCTGCCCGCAGTTCGCCTTCATAGCCCTCGCGCAGTTCAATCTCCGCCAGCGCCGATGCGCTGAAGCGGTCTAGATCCACGCCGGGCGAAAGCGCTTCGGTCGGCATAGCTGGCCGTGCCGGCACATCGACATTGCACGCGACCGGGATCGGCACCATCACCGTTTGGACCGGAAACATGCCGCACGCGGCAAGCGACCCGGCAAGGCCCACCATAGCGGCCAAGAGCGCGAAACGCTTCATGGCTGCGCCCTCCCCTTCAACCACGCATCGACGCGGAGTTGTGCGCTCGCGCAAGCGTCGCCCGGTATTGCCGGTGGCGTGCTCAGAATCGTATGGGCTGCTTGCTGCCGCCCAGTTGCCGCAGCACGTGCAACGGCCTGCGCCTTTTTCGCCTCGGCCGCACGTTTGTCGGCCAGGTCGCGAAGGTCTTCGGTCGCATCACTGCATGCAGAGGCCGCCGAACGCGCGTTGTCGCGCTCGACTACCGTCGTCGCGGCTTTTTCATGCGCACCCACCCACGCCCACCCAAGCGCGGCATTGACCGCGACGCTCAGCCCGAGCGCGACTAACAACGCTTGTATGAGGCTCATTGACTCAGCACCTTGTACGCACGCGCAGTGATCGCCTTGCGCTCCGCGAGCTTCAGGCGTGCCGGGCCGTTCACGCGCCCGGTCACCTCGTAGACATCGCCACGCTCGGCCGCCGGCAAGCAGTCCTTGAACACCGCGAAGAACCAGCACGCCGACTGCGCCGCGTACTGCGGCTGCAGCAGCAGCTCGGGATGTCGGCGGAAGTCCACGCCGAGCGAATGGCCCGCGGCGACGTAGGCGTCTTCCCAGGTGAGCTGAATCAAGCCGCGGCCGTGGAATCCCTTGTAGCGCAGCGTGCTCAGCCCCCGCGGGTTGCGCACGTACTCTTCGGCCCGATAGCCGCCCTTGACGAACAGGCTCGGGAAGATCTCGCGCAGCCGCGCCGGCGTCGTGTAGTTGAGGTTCTCTTCGACCTTCTGCAGCTCATCGGATTCGATGGCGAGCTGCCCGAGGAAGGCAGCCATCGCGTTGACGGAATGAATGCCGAAGCGATTCATCCCGTCTGCCAGGTGCAAGGTGTAGCGTTCGGCGTCGGCGCGTGCGGCGCCGGTGCAGTCGATGAGGGTTTGCGTGTCGATCATGGTTTCTTGAGTTCCTTCGCCGCGGTCTTCGCGGCCTGGTTGGCGGTCTGTGCGGCGGTCTGCGCCGTGCTGGCGGCCTCGCCCGCGGTCTGCGCGGCACTCGCCGCGGTGTCGGCCGCGCGGTTGACGCGGCCGGTGAGAGACGAAAGGCGGTCGCCGAAGGCCTCGCGCAGCCGGGCAATCTCGGCCAGGTGGTCTTCGCGCTGACGCGTGATCTGCGCCTCTGCGTTGCGCGCGGCCCAGAAGTAGCCCGAGCCGAAACCGCCGAGAAACAGGCTCCCGACGACGCCCACGGTCTCGAAGAACCGGCGCCACGGGCGCGGGGGGCGCACGCGCGGCAGGACATCGAGCGCCGCGCGGTCCGAATCGATGTGCGAATCACTGTGCATGCAGTTGCTCCTTCAGTTGGCGGACCTGGTCGCGCAGCAAGGCCAGCTCGGCGGTCTGCGCGGCGAGGGTTTCGTTCATGGCCTTGAGCTGTCCCTTCATCTCCCACAGCTCTTTCAATGCTTCGTTGCGCTCGGCCGCGAACTTGTCGGCCCGCTCTTCAGCCTTCACGCGCGCGGCGCGCTCGCCTTCGAGCAGCTCCTTCCACGTCCCGAGCGCGGCAATCTGCCCTTCGCTATCAGCGCGCTCCTTCGCATCGGTGGGCTGCTGCTTGCGCCACACCTGATAGCCGCCAGCGGCCGAGAGAATGAGGAACGCAAGTTGTGCGATCGGATTGCCGGCGATGTCGCCCATGTCCATGAGGTGCCTCTTCTCTTCCGTCTTAAATTTCGAACTGCACGGGCGGCATGTCGGCGGGCGCATCGCCCTCGATCACGCCATCGCGCACATACACCTCGGCGCCGACCACGCGCTGCCCCACGCCGCGCGCGGTCAGCACGCCGCCACCGGGCAGCACCAGCCGTGCGACATCGCCGTCGATGCCGGTCACGGTTGCGATCACCAGCCGCTTGGGCGGCAGCAGATCCAGAAAGACGCTGTAGGGATTGCGGCTCATGCTCAGGCCTCCACATGCGTTTCAACGGTGAGCGTCTGCCGCAGCGTCGGCCAGGCCTCATCGAGCGCGACACCGCGCACCAGACCCAGCCGCGTGGCATCGCCGCCGTCGTAGCGCACGAGCGAGCCGGGAAGAATCAGGCCCGTCTCCGCGAGCACCGGCATGCGCAGGCTGACGTGCGCCTGCCGGCCCGTGTTGCTCAGCTCCGCAACGCCGCGCTGCATGACGGCATCGGCGTGCGTCATGAGCGGATGCACGACCATGGGCGCGGCGTAGTCGCCGGCCGTGCCGCTGCGCGTGATATCGCCCCGCACGCCCGAGCCGGACGCGCCATAGACGAACGCGCGGTTGTAGGCGGGCCGCCGGACCCACTCGATGCCCTCGACCGACACGACATCGGCGGGCAGCACGTAGTCGGGCGTGAGCGTGTGCCACATCCACGGCGCAGCCGGATAGCGCGGAAGGATGCGCAGCGTCGGGTCGGTGTTGTGCGGCTGCACGATGGCGCCCGCTGCGGTCGCGATGTCGAGCACGGCCGCAATGGGCGTGCCCTGAAAGGCCCAGGTCTCCCCGGGCACGAACCAATCGCCGACTCCGTAGTCGATGGCCCAGCCGTTATTAACGCCATTAATAGTCATGGCGAGTGCCATGAGCTGCGCGGCCGTGCGCCCCGCCGCAGAGGCAAAGTGCTGCTCTGCCACATAGGGCCCGTCGAGCAGCGCCGCGCGGCCCTTGCCCCGCACACGCACCTCCGCGCGGGCAAAGCGACGCTCGCGAGCAGGGGCATCGGCCACGAGCCGATACGGCACACCGTTGACCATCGCGAGCAGCTCGGCTGGATCGCCGTTGCCGTCCTCCTGCACCAGCGGCAGCTCTGAGCCCGGCAGCGTCGCGCTCCATTGCCAGGTCCACGAGTCGGCATCGAGCGACATCGAGAAACCTCGGGCCTCGATGATGTCGCCACTGTCCACGCGCGTGAGCGCGATGCTGTTTTCCACGGAATAAACCTCCAAGACGGGCACGACCACGGTCTGCCCGGTGCCGGGCGGCGACCCATGCCGCTCGCAAACAAAAATGAGCGTCGTGCTGTACGTCTGCCGCCCCTTAAAAACGACCGTGGTCGAGGGCTCGTAGCAAGGGTTCTCGACCGGCGGCGCGATGACCGACCGGCCCGGCAGCGGCGCCATGGCCGCCTGCCAGCGCGACACGCGCCCGATGTCGAGCTGGGCCGCCACGCCGAAGCCCGTCCCGTGGTGCCGCTCGGCGTGCACGGCCTCCTGCCAGCGCGCGCGCACGCCGCGGCGCAACCGCTCGGCCTCCTGATGCCGGATGCCGACCGGCGCCGTCGCCACGCGCACGGCTTCCTGCCAGCGTGACGCGCCGCCGGCGCGCATCCGCACCGCCTCCTGATGGCGCAGCAGGGCCGCGGCGCCCAGTTGGCTGGCCGCCTGATACCGCAGCGCCGCCGCGTTGCTCGTGCGAAGCACGTCCTGCCAGGCCGTTGCGGCCCCCGAAGCCAGCGGCGCGGCCTTCTGCCAGGCGGTCGCGCGGTAGGCACGCGCGGGTGCAGCCACCTGGTGCCGCGCCAGCGCGCCGCTTTCGATCTGTCGCGCGATCTGCCAGCGGGCCGACGCCTTGCCCACGAGCGGGCGCGACACCGCACTCGAGTATTTCGCGCTGCCCCGCACCATGAACGCCGGCAGCGGGATCGCGCCGCGGGCCGTCGCATAGGGCGGCATCGTGGCCACCGCGGCGCCGGACACCATGAAGCCAGGCAGCGGGATGCGCCCGAGCGCATAGGCGGCGCTGGCCGGCTCCTGCGGCTCGCCGAAGACAAGGATGTTCGGCGGCCCGCCGCGCGGCGGCTTCCGGAAAACGAGGTCGTCAACCACCGAAGACCACCGCGCCGATGAAGAAGGTTCCGCCCTGATAGAGCTTCGCCTCGGGATCGCCCTCGGGCGGGCTCTGCACCACGAGCTTGACCTGACCCGCGCCCGAAGGCCCGCTCATGCTGAAGTCGGCCACCCAGGTGCCGTCCGCCAGCTCCACACGGCCCCACGTCGCGATGCCGGTCGCAAGCGCCAGGTCGCCCGCGCTGTCGGCCTGCGCGAGCGCGAGCTGCCCACCAGCCACCGCACCCGCCGGCAGCGCGAGCATGGCCGCGGCCAGCAGCGTGGTGGCCGCGCCGCCTTCCGCCGGCTGCAGCCCGCCAAAGACCAGAAAGCGCGCGCCCTCGCCCAGATAGGCCAGGAGGCCCGGTCCCTGCAGCATGGCGTTGATCGCGAGCACGTTCATGCCATCAGCTCCACCTTGCCATTGGCAAGGCTCAGGCCGTCCGCGATCTCCGCCTGCTTGCCGTGCGCGGCGTAGTAGGCGACGACGGAATAGCTCTGCGTCTCGTCGATGCGCTGGAAGTCATAGCTGCCATCGGCGCCCGACCACGCGGCGCGAATCACCTGCCCGTCGATTTCCCGCACGAGACGCACAAACGCCTGATACGGCTTGTTCACCGGGTTCACATAGTCGAGCGTGAATCCGCGCACCCGGCCCTTGCCGCCCCACTCGATGTCCTTGCGGTCGATGTCCGCATAGGTCGAGCGCACGCGGAATGCATCGACCGCCTGCACCGGCGGGATGAGGTCGAGCGCGAGCGACCGCACCGGCCGGGTCATCGGCAGCATGCTGCCGCCCGAGACGATCTGATAGACGCGCACGGCGTGCAAGCGGACCTTGCACGAGCGCAGGAAAATTCCGCCGGTCAGCATCGCCGTGCCATCGGTCTGCCCGTGCGTGAACGCCACGCCGGCGCCATCGACGCTCATCGTGTAGTCGCGCGTGCCGCTGCTGTTGGGCGCACTGGTCATCACGTAGGTGTGCAGCCCCGAGCTGGGCAGCGCGACCGGCAGCGAGTTCGTCGTGAAGTCCACGAAGGAAATGCCCAGCGTGGTGGCGCTGGGCGAGCGCGCCGAGGCGATGGCCTGCGGCGCCGCCGCGTGCTGGAACATGTTCTGCAGCAGTTGCGGCCCGCCCTTGAACACCGCGCCGAGCATGCCGTTGTTGCCGTAGTTGGCGGTGAGGATCTCGACATCGAGCTCGACCCGCAGCCCGTTGACGGCCGGGAACAGCCCGAACATCCACGCCGAATTGAAGCCGGTCGCATCCAGATCCACCGCTTGCGAGGCCGAGTCCCACACCGGCGTCAGCGTGGCGGCGTCGGTCAGAACACTGGCGAACCCCGAAGGAATGCCCGTCGCGAACGTCTCGGCGCCGAGCGCCTGCAGGGTCTGCGCCGGCGCAGGGTTCAGGGTGTTGACACCGGGCCACGGAAAGCGGCCGATGGGGACATTGCTGTCGTAGGTGATGCCATCGGTCGAGTTCTGCAGCACCAAGGACGCGACCATCTTGGCCTGCGCCGATCCACCGCCCGCGCGCACGGCATCCACATCCGCCGTGACACCCGGGCCGAGGTCGAAATAGATCGCGAAGCCCGGGCTCTTGACCGTTGCGGCATCCCATGCGACCGCCACCGCCGCGCTGCCGTCCTGCAGCGCCGCCAGGGCACCGCTCGCGGGCGCCATCGACGCCGTGATGGTGGCACCCACGTCCACGCGCACGCCGTTGTAGTAGAGCTGCAGCTCGCTGACTTCGAGACCGACGCTGCCGTAGGTCTCGAAGTTGATCGCGCGCCAGTAGCGTGAGGCCGCCATCGGTCAGTCTCTCCAGCCGCCGGTGATGTCGAAGAAGACCACGCCGGCCGCGGCGGTGGCGGGCGGGCCGACCCGCACGGCCAGCAGCCGGCGGCCGGCCAGTGCGCCGGTCCCGTCCACGATGTCTCCCGGCGCGAATGCATTGCTCGCGCCGGACTGCTGCAGGTGCAGGAGGCCCGGATAGGACCCGCGGAAGGCGCTGTTCACCGACTGGTACGACAGCAGCTTGTGGGTCATCAGCGAGTTGTCGGCCTGGTTCGGGTAGGTTCCGAGCCCATAACCGGTGCCGCCGCTGTACACGTCCGTCCCGAAGCCTGCAGACCCCACCGAGTAATTCAACTGGCCGCCGCCCACGCCGTTGGAGGCCCGTGCGACACCACCGGCCGTGGTGCCCCGGCTGCTGACGCCCACGCATCCGTTCACGGTGCTGCCCGTGGTGTGGGGCGTGAGTCCGGGGAAAGCGTTGAGGACACAGGCGAAGGCGTCGCCGCTCTTGTAGGCGTTCAGGTCGCCGAAGTAGAAGCACTGGCTGTTGAGCGCCTGATTGGCACTCGGCGCGATGCACAGATAGAAGCCGCGCGAGTCGCCGAAGGCCCACCAGTTGCGGGCCGCGGCACTGGCGGCATCCGACTTGCCCCAGGTCTGGCTCGTGACCAGTGCCACGGGCGGGAACTGCTTCAGGCCGGTGTTCACGTCCGACATCTGTTCGTAGCCGCGCACCTGTGCGTAGTTCGCCAGCGCGTCATCGACCCGCAGCGTGAAGCCGCTGGCCTGCGGCGAACTCGGCTTGAACGTCGCAAGGTTGACGCCGGTGAAGGTCTTCACGAAGCCCAGCGGCGCCATCTTGAAAGTGATCGCCCCGCCCGCTGCGCCGTCCGGCGCCGCTGTGGCGAATCGCACGATGCCGGCCTCGACCGCGGTCACCTTCTGTTCGCCGTTGAGCGCCGCGACACTGCTGCCTGCCACGACGATCACGGTGTCGAGCCGCGCACTGTGCGAGCCCGTGAAAGCCAGCGTCGCGACGCCGCCCGACACCACGAGGCTGGTCGCGTTCTTGAGGTCGAAGCCGTTGACCGCGAAAGCGTCGATGGCGGCGATCACCGAACCCGCCACGCCGTTGATGACGGGCGCAGCCGCGCCCATGAAGTTGCCGAAATGCTTGACGCTGGTGTCCACCACGGAGGCCATGAGAGTTTTTCCTTTTGCGAATCAGGGACGGTCCACGCCGATGAGGACCAGAATTTCGAAGCTGTCGTCGAGCACCGTCTCGGCGCCCATCTGCACGGTGCGGATGGGCACGAATGGGAACGTCGCAGCGATGGTGTTGAAGCGGATGAGCGCGCCGGCGGGCCAGCCATTGCCGAAGCCGGCCGCGGGGATCGTCATGTAGGGCACTCCCGAGGGGCCGAGCGGCGAGCAGTCCGCGCTCATGCTCTGGCCGGTCACGATCTGGCCGACGTGCTCACCGATGAGGTTGTAGGTCGTGCCGCCGTTGTTGATCTGCATGCGCCAGCGTTCGGTGACCGCGCCTTTGTTGGTGACCGTGATCGGGTGATCGATGTCATTGAAGGTGGCATCGGCGGCGCTGCCGATGAGGGTGTCCGACCACGCACCGCTCCACGACTGCTGATCGAACAACAGCGAGACACGCGCCTTCACGTCGCCCATGCGCAGGCCGCTGCTCACGTAGCTCTCGCCGGCGGTGTAGTCGTGCGAGATGCGGCCGGCGAACGCGAGGCGACCATCGATGCCCACATCCGACACGGTGAGCATGTCCTCGATGCGGTGCTCGTAGACCACCGGCTGCGCGTAGCTCGATACATCGGTGAAGGTCACCGTCCCCGCATCGGCGTTGCGCGTGTAGCCGGTTTCAATGGTCACCCCATCGGCGCCGATGATCCGCACGCGCGAGAGCCGCTCACGCCCCGCGCTCAGCGTCTGCCCGTTCGCGACCACGGCGGGCGGCAGGCGCCTGGTGTTGTGGATCACCGCGAGTTCGCCCTTGCGGAAGATGGGCACGCGGCCATCGGCCGGCAGGCGCACCGGATCGAGGCCCAGCAGCGTCGCATCCACCGGCAAGGTGATGAAGGCCACCGCGTTGTAGCGGATGGTGCTGGCGAAGACCGGGACCGGCTTCCAGATCTTGCCGTCCGAACCGATGGCGTCCGGGTCGTACCAGATCGCGCTCTCATTGCCCGCCGCGGTCACCCAATCGCCGAAGCGCACCTTGCCGACACCGGTCGCATGGTCGAAGGTGCCGTGCACGTTCGTGCCGTTGATGAAGCCTGCGGCATCGGCGGTCACGTTGATGGTGCCGCCGTTGAGCTTGGTGGCGAGCAGCTGCAGCGAGCCCGGGCTGATCGGCGCCACGGGCGTGCGGAACACCACGTATTCGACCGGCTGGCCGTCCAGGGTCGTGAGCAGGCTGTTCACCGTGACGGTGCTCGACGCCGCGGCCGGCCAGGCGTTCAGCGATGCGATGTTCGTCGCATAGTCGTAGGTGCCCGCCAGCGTGGCGGCGCCGGTCGCCGGGTCGAGGTCGGTGTAGAGCGCGCCGGCGCGGTCGAAGTAAGTCTTCCCGCCGAGCGTGAAGTTCACCGTGCCCGGCACGCCCGGCTCGCTGAAGTTCGGCAGCAGACGGATGGAGAGCTTCGGCTGGTTGAACACCTGCGTCTTGGTTGTGCCTGCCCCCACCACTCGGAAGCTCGCCGACACCAGCGCCGAGGCGTCGGTCGGCAGCGACGCGGCCAGCGGCGCATAGGTGTAGCCCGTGAGCGTGTTGCGGTAGGCGCCGGGCAGGTTCGGCGACAGCACGGTGCCCAGAATGCCGAGCTGGTTCACCGACCATTGCGGCACGGCCACCGTGACGATGGCCTCGGGAAACAGCGTCGCGACGCCGGCGGCATAGTCGAGCGTGCCGAACGAGACGCCGAGCCCGTCCTTCAGGCTGCCCGCGCCGTCGTCGGTCACTGTCTTGGTGGCCGCGAAGTTCTGTGGCACCCATTGGTCGGCCGGCACGCCGCCGGTGGACTGCAGCACGAGGTTCCAATCCAACGCGAGCGAACGCGGCGCGATGTTGGTCTGCCCGAGATTGAGCGTGATCGAACCATCGACATTGCGCGCCGGCGCCGCGAAGGTCTTCGTCGCCGGGTCGCCGTGGCTGTAGCCCACGGTGAACGCGACCGCCGAGCCCGGCAGCAAGTTGGGTTTGACCTCGATGGTGCTGCCCGCATAGGACACCGGGCCGGTGGCGTCGCCCGCGAGCGCGCCGCTGCCGTTGTCGGTCGCGTGCCGGGCGGTGCCGTCGTTCCAGTCCACCGACACCGTGCCGGCCTGCGCCGCCTGGTGGTCGAGCGCGAGCAGGATCGACAGCGCCGCGGTGAGGACGCCGCTGCGGTCCTTGTAGTTGACCTTGGCCGCCCAGGTGTAGACCACCTCGCTGCCCACATCGGGCAGCACGCCGAGCGTGGGCAGCGCCGTGCCGGTCGCATAGTCCACCGTGCCGCTGCCGATGCTGGAGCTGCTGCCCGCCAGGCGCCCGCCGCCGTCATCGGCCAGCTCGTACCAGTTGCCGCCGGCGCGGTAGGCCACGCGCAGCGAACCCGGCGCCGGCGGCGGCAGGATCGTGAGCGGATAGTTGATGCGCCGGCTCTCGACGGTCACCACGATGGAAGCGGAGTCGGCCAGCTGGATCGGCGCACCGGCGGGCCGGAAGCCGATGGTCTTGTTCCCGGTGATCGCGGGGGCATCGCTCGCGAAGCTCATCGACCCGCCGGCATAGTTCACGCTGCCGATGGTCAGCGCGCCGAGCTTCAGGCGCCCGCCGTCGTCGGTCAGCGTGCCGGCGGTCGTGCCGACCGACAGCGAGCCGGGATAGATCGGATTGCCCACGACGATGATCGAATTCGGGCCGAAGGCCACGCCCGTGGTCAGCGAGACGGTGCCGGTGCCCGAGGCCACCAGCGAGATGGCCGAACCCGCCGCGCTGGTGTCCACGATGGGAATCTCGGTCGTGGCGCTCGGCACGAGCTGGGTGTCGATGCGATCCACCACGGCCGAGAACGCGCCCTGCGGCACGTCGGCCGCGAGCGTTGCAATGCCGTAGAACTTCGAGGCGTTGGCGACCAGCATCTTGTTGATGGCCGCGGCGGTGCCGCTGCGCTCGAAGAGGCGGTTCGCCGGCGTGCCGCTGAAGTCGTTCTTCAGCCCGTCCACCAGCTCGCAGACGCACACCTGCGCCGGGAAGTCCACGAAGGAGCCGCCCGAGGTGTAGCTGTAGGTGCGCTGCTCGACATCGACCTTCGACACGCGCACGTACTCGGTCTTTCCGCCGCCACTGATCTGCAGCGTGCCGTTGATGTTCGGCGGCGTGGCGCCCGGGCGCTGGAAGATCTGCAGCGAGCGCTGGCCCTGCACATGGTTGGACAGCAGATAGCCGTTGAACTCTTCGCCCGGCGAGGTGTAGGCCTCGATGCGGTTCTGGATGCTCGCGCGGCGGTCGAAGAAGTCGCCGGTCGCGAACAGGGTCGCGCTCACCTTCGGGTCGGCCGGCGGGCGCGAGATGATGACGACGCCGCCGAGCGCGGTGTCGGTGTTCAGGGTCTGGATGACCGCGGCAATCTTCATGATCGACACGTCGCCCTGCGCGCGGTCCACGGCCGAGATGTCCTTGAAGATGGCATTGGCCGCGCCGTCTTCGATGACCTTGGAAGTCGGCGCGCCGCCGCCTTCGGGCACGTCATCCATCACCTGCGTGGCAACGATCTTGATATCGGATTCGAGAATGGTCATGGTCAGACGGTGATGAGCCGCACGGTGGCGACGTAGGGGTAGTTCTCGACGGGCAGCTCGGGCCGCGCGATGGGTTTGCCTTCGACCGGCAGGCCGGGCGCGAACTGCACGTTGAAGGTGCGGCCATCGGCCAGAACGAGCGCGTGCGCGCCGGTGGCATCGGACCCGGCGAGCGTCTGCAGTGCCGCGAGCGCGCCGCGCCTGATCCATCCGGCCTCGACCTCGCCCTGCAAGGTGATGGGCCGGCCGGCCAGGCGCACGCCGGCATCGATCAACGCCGCGCCGGTGAGCGAAAACTCGAGACTCTTCTCGATGCGGCTCCAGCCGAACTCATCGACCCAGACCATGCCGCGTGGAATCGGCAGGCCGGCGAGCGTGTGGAAAGCAGGTGCAGCCATGTCTATTTGCCCGGGCGGTTGGATGAGGCGCCGGCCGCGGCGCCGAGCTTGGCGAGCAGGCCCTCGATGGCATCGGCGCCTGCGGCGTCGGTGTTCACCGTGCCGTAGTCGCGGCCATTGAGGTTCAGGTGCAGGTTCACCGTGCGGTTGGACTGCGGCACCGGGATGGCGGTCGGCGTCTGGCCGTTGCCGAAGAAGGTTTCCTTCTCGGCGGCCTTCAGCAGCGCGTGGCTGAGGGTGCCGCCGTTCGCGTACTTCTTCTGGCCCGGGTTGTTGAAGAAAGGGATGTCGCCCTTCGCGTCGGCGAACTCCATCGCAATGGCGCGCGCCCGCTTCTCGTCGCTGACGCCGGCGGCCTTCAGGAACGCGGCGATGCCGGTCAGGGTGCCCAGGTCGCTGCCGGCGTTCACGGTCTTGCCGTTCTTGTCGGTCGAGAACCCGCTCGCATCGCGGCCAAGGCGCTTGTTCTCCAGCGCGTTCTCGCGTTCCTTCAGGGCGTTGGCCTTCTCGCGCGTCTCGATGTCGCGCTCGCGGGCGTTCGTGACTTCGCGCAGTGCGCCGGCTAGGCCGTGGGCCGACTGCATCGCGTCGTTCTGTGCGTCGCGCAGCTTGACCGTGGAGCGTCCCGCACTGTCGAGCACGACCTCGAAGCCGCGCATCGCGGCCTGCGCCTGCACCCAGCCGGGCGCCACGCCGTTGCCGGCCTCGATGGCCGCCTCGGCCGCCTTCTTCCATGCCTCGCCCAAACCGATGGCGGTCGCCTGCCCGCTGTCGCGAATCAGCTCGAAGTCGCGCAAGGCGGTCTTCGCCATCGTCTCCAGCTCGGTCTTGGTCTGCACGCCGGCACGCTGGAACGCAGCGGCAATCTCGGCCGCGGCTTCGGCCTGCGCCCGCTTGTTGGTGACCGCTGCATCGGCCGCCGCAAGGGTCGCCTTCTTCAGCTCGTCGAGCTTCAGCGCCGCCAGGTCTAGATTCTTCGTTTCGATGGCCTGCGCATATTCGGCCCGCAGGCGCTCGACCGTGGCCCGGGCTTCCTCCGCCTTCACCCGCTGCGTTTCGGCGCCGCTGGCGGCCTTCTGGCCGGCTTCCTGCGCCGTGTCGCCGGCCGCCTTCATCTCGGCCGCCATGCCCGTGAAGGCGGCGGCGCCGCTGGTGGCCGCAGCCGTGGTGGCCGCGGCGCTGCCGGTCAGGCCCGCCCAGCCGGCCTGCGCCTGCTCGGCGCCCTCGGTTGCGCGCTCGAAGGCTTCGCCGGCTTTCTCGCCGAACGCTTGGGCGACCGCGCCCGTGGCCTCGGCCGAGAGCCGCACCTCATCGGCCGCCGCCTTGAACGTCGCCGAGAGTTCGCCGAAGCTGATCTTCGCCAGGCCGCCGATGATGGCGGCCAGCCCGGATTGCACCGCGCTGACCACGTTCGCCATGGACTCGGCCATCTTGAACATGGCCGCGATGACCACGTTCACGCCGGCGGACATCGCGCCCCAGACCGCCTGCACGATGCTGCCCGTGGTCTGCGCCTTCTGGCCGAAGCTGTCGAGCAGCGCGCCGGCGCGGTCGGCCAGCGCCTGCGCCTTCGCCACGAGCGCCGGCACATCGACGCTCGCGACGAAGGCCTGCACCCACTTGATGCCGTTCTGGAACGCGGAAGCCAGCGCATTGCCGAACCGCCCCACGGTGCCATCGGCCACGGCGCTGCGCAGCGCGCCCGACAGCTGCTCGACGCCTTGCTTCAGCACCGGCAGGATCGGCGTGGTGAGCGCATTGATGGTCGAATCCCACGCGGTGCGCAAGCCGTTGAGCGCCCCGTTGAGGTTCGACTGCATGATCGCTGCCGTCTCGGCCGCGCTGCCCTTGGCGTTTTCGAGCTTCTTCGTCAGCGCATCGAGCGAATCGACACCCTGATTCAGCAGCGCACGCAATGCCGGGCCGGCTTCCTGCCCCACCGCCGCAATGGCGCGCTGCCCCGCCGGGCCGGCCGCGGCCAGCTCGTGAAGCGCCTTCTCGAAATTGGTCGACGTGATGCCGGCCGCCGCCAGCTCCGTGCGGAACTTGCTGGCCGGGTCGGAGAACTGCGAAAAGATGCTGTTCAGGGCCGTGCCGGCGCGGCTCGCGTCGATGCCGGCATCGGCGAACTTGCCGACGATGGCGACCGTCGTTTCGAGGCTCAGGCCGAGCGTGTTCGCGAGCGGCGCCGCATAGCTCAGCGCCTGCGCCAGGCCGTTGACGCTGGTGTTCGTGGCGTTCGCGCCGAGCGCGAGCACGTCGGCCACGCGGCCGGCATCGGCGAAGGACAGGCCCAGCCCGTTGACGATCTTCGTCAGGTATTCGGCCGAGGTCCCGAGTTCGACATCGCCGGCACGCGCGAGCTGCATGGCCGCGGGCAGCGTCGCGATGGCGTCGCGCACATTGAGGCCGGCTTTGGCGAGGTTCTCCAGCGCGCCGGCGGCCTGCAGTTCGGTGAAGCCATAGCGGGCATCGGCGGCGGCCTCCTGCGCCGCCTTGCGCAGCATGCGCATCTCGGCCGCCGTGGCGCCGGTGGCCGCCTGCACGCGGCTGAGCGCCTGCTCCAAGTCGGCGCCGCCCTTGATCCAGCCGGCAAAGGCCTGAATGCCGAAGTAGCCGGCCACCAGCGCAGCGAACGCGATCACGCGCTGCTGCAGGCGGTCGAACACCTTGGACGCATCGTCCTTGGCGTTGATAACGATCTGGATCGGCTTGAAGGCCATGGAGCGGAAAGTTCAGGTGAAGGAGAGATGGCGGCGCATGAGGCCTCGGTGCGAAGCCGCATGCGTCGCCACGCCCCCGCGGCCAGGCGCGGGGACGGGCGCAAAGGTCAGGCGACCGGGCGGCCTCCGACGTAGATCGCTTCCGCGTTGGCGGACTTGAGGATGTCCACATCGAACTCGACGGTGACGAACTCGACTTCGTTCGACACGATGGGCAGGTCACCGGATGGCGTCAGGCTGCAGCGCGGCATGTACCAATCCTTGTTACTGCCCGCGGCGTTGTCGGCCATGACGCGGATGGCCGAGAGGAACGACGTGTTACCGCCGGTCTTCAGGCGCGTGTACGAACCCGCCACGGGCGTGTAGCCGAACGCCACATTGCCCGCCACGATGTCGCCGCCGGCGAGGATCTGCACCGCGCCGGTTTCGGGATCGACGTTGAAGTCTTCGCCTGCCACGTAGGGCGTGGTGCCGTCTTCGGTCTTGACGGTCACCGCGGTGACGTTGCGCACGCCAATGGGATTGGCCGCGGTCTGCCCGAGCTGATAGATCTTGCCGGGCACGACCTTGCGGATTTCGCCCGTGACCGCCACGGCCGACTGCTCCACGACCTCGCTGGTCGCAGCGAGGAAGCGCTGGTAAGTCGCCATGCTCATGTTGTTGCAGGTGATCTTCGCGGTGCGCTTGACCTTGCCGGTCAGGGTGCCGATGAGTTCGCTCGCGGCCGTCTCGGCCGAGAATTCCTCGGCCTTCTCCGAATCGACGGTGACGACGAAGCTCGGGCAGTTGCCCATCTCTTCCTCGCCGGTCAGTTCTTCGAGGGCGTTCAGGATGTCGAGGCGCAGGCGGCCACGCGGGGCCGACAGTTCGGTTTTGGTGTGCACGATAGGCATGGGGATTCCTTCAGGGTTGCCCGTCGAAGCGGGCGGATGTGGAAAAAACGAGTTCGATGCCGACGAGGCCGGCCTCGGGATAGGGCGGCGGCTTGACGCTCGCAAGCTGGAGGCGCTCCCAGCGCCGGCCCGCGATCCGCCCGGGCGTCCAGCCCTGCAGCGCCTCGATGACGCGCGAGAAAGCGCTGTCGAGATGGACAGGTGCGTCCGCGTCGCTGCGCTTCGCCATCAGCGTGATGGCCCAGTACGGCCGCACGAGCGCGCCAGGCGCATCGCTGGCCGGCACGTTGCCGTCAATGAACAGCACCGAAGCGAACAGCTCCGCATCGCGCCGGCCGCTGTCGGAAAACATGCCCTTGACGGTCCATGTCTCGGGCAGCTCGGCGCGCAGGCGGGCGACGATGGCAGGTTCCAGTGCGAGCATCAGCGACCCCTCAGCACGAGGTTCGTCACGCCGGTGCCGTCCGCTTCCGCTCGGTCGATCTCGAAGGTCTTCCCATCGACGGTGATCGCGTCATCGCGCTGCAGCCCGGCGAGGTCGGCCGTCGCGCCTTGGCACGACGGTGACTCTGCATCGGCCTGCATCCCGAAGGGCGCCGCATAGGGACGGTCGAAAATGACGCGCGCGGTCTTCTGCACGCCTTCGACGGTGAACGAGGCGCTCACCGCGAAGTCGCTGAAGAAAACGGACAGGTCTTCGGCGAACATGGGCTTACGCGGTGAGCGCGTCTTCCATGGTGGCGAAGCTCTCGACGTTGCGCACGCCGACATCCACGTCCTGCAGCGCCGTCACGCGCACGGTGCCCGTGGTGCTGTGCGTGTAGGGATCGACCATCAGGTCGAGGCCGCCCCACATGCCGATCACGAGGTCGGCGAAGTTGCCGAAGATGAGCGCCGACAGATTGGTGCCGGTGCCCTTGGCGATGTTGCTCGGCACGGCATTGGTGACCGCGGCACGGTAGCCGTTCAGCGGCTCGCTGCCCTTCTGCCACACGCGCTCGCCGGTGCCGGGACCATCGACGAAGGTCTTCTTCAGCTTGCCGCGCACCTTGGCGTTAGTGAGGTAGGCCAGCGTGCCCACGTCGGCATTCGCGACCGACACGGCCGTCTCCAGATCCACGACGTGATCCCAGTCCGGTGCGCCGCCGTTGGCGCCGCCGATCACGCCGGCGGCAATCTTCGCGAGGATGCCGCTTGGCTCATTCGCCACGCTGCCGCCGGCGATGGCGGCGCGCTGGATCGCCAGGCCGAGGACCATCGCCAGGTCGGACGACACGAAGCTCTCCACATCGATGCTCGACTGCAGCAGCAGCTTGCGGCTGATGTCGGTGAAGGCACCGACCGTCTTCGGCGACATCGCCACCTGACCGATGGCCGCACCGCTCTCGTCCGGCGGCTGGCCTTCGGCTACCCAATAGGCACTGCCCGAGCCGGTTTGCTTCGGAATCGCGATGTTGCCCACCAGACCCGACAGGAAGCGCACGCCCAGGGTGTTGAGCACCATCGCATCGCGCAGGATGGTGATGAAGTCGCCCGACATCAGGTCGGTGGCCACGAGGTTGCCGCCGGCCGCCGCGCTGCCCACGTTCATGTCGCGCTTCTGCACTTCGAACGGAATCAGGATGCCGCGCGAGGTCTTGCCGAGCTTGGTCGCGGTCGCGTTGGAGCACTCGAATTCGAAGGCCGCTGCATTGCGCGCGCCGACATCGCCGGGATTGGCAAGCGCGTTGAGCGCACGCACCATGCTGAAGCGGCGCGTTTCCTTCGGGGTCAGCCCGATGTCGGCCGTGGGCACGGGCTTCGATGCGAGCGTGCGAATCGCTTCGGCCTGGAACTGCTCGACCGTATGGCCGGCTTGAATCGAGCGCATCGCCAGCTCGGCACCGCCGGGCATGGCCGCGGCGATCTTGCTGATTTCGCTCGCGTGGTTGCGCTGCACGGGCGTTTCGATGGTGGGTGCCGGGTTGGCGGGGGGCGTGTTTGCAGGCGTCGTCATGGCGCGGTTCTCCGTGGAAGATGGGGAAAGGGAAGGAAGGGAAGGAACGGCCGGCAACTCGGCGGGGAGACTGCGGCCGACACCGACAGTCGCGTCCGCTGGCACGCTGACCAGAGACAACTCGAAGGGCTCCCAGTCGGTCACGCGGTAGGTGTCAGACCCGTCGCGCGTGCCGTCCAGAATGGCTTCGTGGATGATGTAGCCCACCGAAACGTTGACGCGGATGCCGTCGATCACGTCGCGGAAGACTTCCTCTGCGCGCACGCTTCGACCGAAGCGCACCACGGCACGGGCTACCTTGTCCGAACCGATTTCCACAGACTCGACGACCGCGACGACATCTCGTGTGTCGTGGTCACAAAGGAGGTTGGCGCCGGCGGTGAGACGGCCGGTGCGCATCGACTTGCGGCTGAGGTCCAGGACCTCGATGAACCAGCCGCGATTGACGGGCGTCTCGCTCGCGAAGGCGAGCTTCACGGTGCGCGCCTCTTCGTCGATGGAGGCCCGCTCCACCACGAAAGCGCGATTGAGTTGCCCGGTGGGCAGATGCTCGCGAAGAGCTTGAGGAAGACTTGAAGTCATGCCGCTATTGCAACTTCGCGGCACTGACATTCATAAGGCGCGCGATGTCACTAGGTCGCGGCTTCTTCTTCCTCTTCGTCTTCTTCATCGGCCGCTGCGGGTCGGCCCTTCGGCGCAGGCTTCGCCGCCGGCGCTGCGACCTTCGTCGCATAGGCGGGCAGCACGATGCCGAGCTGCTGCGCCAAGTCCTGCGCTTCCTTGATCTTCACCATCGTGTCGTAGAAGTCGCGGCCCATCTGCGCACTCAGATCCTGCGGCGCGACGAGGCCCGCGCCCACGCCGGCGATGCGCGCGTTCATGTCTTTCAGCGGGTCCACCCATTCCCAACGACGGCCGAGCCAGTCGTGGGCGGCGAACTTCGCGACCTTCGCCGCGGGCAGCGGACTGCCGTTTGGCATGGTTATCGCGTTCGACAGCAGGGACATCACCATCCATTCGGCCCGTACGCGCCTGAGCAGGATGTCGATGAACCACTGTTGATCCGATGCCCATCGGTCGCGCTCGTCGAGCGTCCCGCTACGGATGCTCGAGAAGTTGACGCCTTCGAGGTCGTTCGCGAGCGCGTGATACGACACGCGCCAGCCGCTCGCCACGCGCTGCAGCGCGGTCTTCACGAACGGGCCGAAGACCTCGTTCGGGTATTTGCTCTCGTGCGGCTTGAAGTCGTAGCCAGGCGGCAGGGTGTCGTACACGCCAGGCTGGCTCGTGGTGATCGCGTCGCCGCCGTCGTCGCGCTCGCCAATGGGCAAGGTGCCCGGTGCGGCGTCCTGGTTCTGCGTGAAGAAACCGAAGTGGTTCGCGCCGTGCTCGGCGGCCAGCACTGCGGCCAGCATGAAGCCGCCCAGGTGATGCAGGCTCAGCATGCCCGGCGCCATCCAAGGAATGCCGCGCACCTGTTCGGCGCGCTCGACCTTGAACCCGTGGATGATGTCCTCGGCCGGCAGGCGCACGCGCTGCCGCGATGTGCGCGGACCATCGTTCGGATGCGCCTCGAAGATGTGGACAGCCACCGTCCGGCGATACGCGTCCACTTCCACGCCCATGATGACGGTGTTCCCCGTCGAGTGCTCCACGCCGTTGAATGTGGTGTCGATCCGGTCCACGTCGATGAGCTGCAGCGCGAAGTTGAATTCGTTGCGCGCATCGGGGCCGCGCACCAGCCGCACCAGAAACTCGCCATCGCTCGGCAGGCCACCGACGAGCGTCTCGCACATATCGCGCAACGACTGGCGACCGGTGACATCGCACACCGCCTGCCAGCGCACGAACGCCGCTTCGATGGCATCGTTCGCGAGCTTGTCGGCCTTGCCCGGCGCGTTCTCGACGCGCGCCTGCATGACGAAGCCGGCCGGGCCCACCATGTTGGTTTCGACCATGCCGCAGAACTTGCGCGCATAGTCGTTGTTGTTGCGCAGCTCGCGCCCCCGCGCGCGCAGCCGGTCGAGGTCACCGCGAAGTTCTTCGTTGATGCTCGAATAGGTCGCGATCCAGTCGGCCGAGAGGCGGTCGATCCGGGCCGCCTGGAAGCGGCGAACCTGCGTTCTCTTCGGTGCAGGACCGCTGCGGAAGAGGCGGCGAAGGAATGCGGGCGCCTTCATGCGCCGAACCTCACCACGATGCGGCCCGACACGCCCCGCGGCCCGCTCTTGCCCTCTTCTGCGGCGACCTCTCGCTGATACTTCGAGCGCATCGCGTGCAGCTCGTTGAGCGGGATGTACTTCAGGCGCCGGCCGTTGATTTCGTATTCGGCCGTCGCGCTGGTTGCCCGGCCTTCGAGCACGGCCTCGATGGCATCGAGGGTGCGCCGCGCATGCGAGCGGACATCACTCGCTGCGCCAAACGACGGCGAGATCGTCAACCGCCCGGTCGCGATGGTGTAGACCTCATCCGCGTTGGTAATGCGGGCTCGCCAATCGTAGGCACCGGGCGCGTAGTTCTGCGTGGTCTGCGGGGAGATCACGACGTGATGCGCGTTGCCGTCAGCCGACGCGGCGATTTGATAACGGTGCTGTGCGTTGAGCAGTTCGTAGCTCAGCGCCCAGCCGGCAGAGGCTGGATAGTCCGCAAGTGTTCGCTTCCACTTGACGGTATCGCCAGGAATGATGGAGATGGGTTCGGTGTTGGAAGTGTCGATAGCCATGGTCGGACCGTTGGTCAGTGTCGACAGGACTATCGAAGCGGTGACCTGACATCAACAAGGCGAGACGTGTCACTTGGAGGCACTGCTACATTCCGTAGAGTCATCACTGAGGGCAAGGGTTGAACCAACCCGTTCTTCAGGGGTGGTACTCACAGATGCACCAACGGAGGCCACTTGGGCAACACCTTTTATAAAGTATTGGGGCAAATGGTTGATGACGCTCTCGTAGCGCTTCAAACCTTCGAAGCGACGGGAGCGAATCACGGCTTGAACAAGCTCAAGGCAGTTGCGGCAGCCTGCCTGGACGGAAGTAAGCTCGAATCCTCAATTCGGGAGGATTTGGGCCCGCGTCGCTTGTACGAGTTTCAGGAAGCGGTTAGCAGGCTGGCACGCACAACGAGTTTCACGAGCGGACTGGGCAGGAATACCGACGCCCACAATGCCCTCCTAAATGTCAAGACCATAGCTTCGGCTCTGGAAGCAGAAAAGCTGCAGGAAGAGGCCGCCCCTCAAATAAGCGAGGCGCGCGACGCGAACCAAGGTGGTCACTCGACGGAGTACGTGCACCGGTCTCGCATAGAGGCGCTGCGTGCCATGTCCGGCTTGAACTGGGACTTGAAGAGACTGATTCGGTTGCTTGAAGAGTTGAACCTCGTGCACGCTGCTGAGTGCCACATGGCGACCGCGATGCTCGTCAGAGCGATTGCCGATCACATACCGCCGGTGTTTAACGTGGATACCTTCGAGAAGGTCGCCAACAACTATTCCGGCGCCAAGTCATTCAAGGCCTCTATGAAGAATTTGCAGAATTCATTGCGGCATATCGCGGACTCGCATCTTCACGCTCAGATTCGCAACAGGGAGGTTCTGCCCACAGAGCGCCAAGTCGATTTTCGAGCCGACTTGGATGTTCTTCTTGGTGAGATCGTGCGGATCCTGTCTCCCTGAGAGGGAGGCGGACACCCGAATTGCACCGACTCGGCCATTCTGCGCTTCACCACTACGAAGCTTCGCCCTCGTCCTCGTCCTCGCTCTCGTCTTGGTCACGCAACGCAAGTAGCCGTTTCAGCTCCTCAGGGGTTAGGCCGTTCATAAACGCCTGACCCTCGGCGAGGATGCGCTCCGTATCGTCCGAGCGCGCTAGCACATCAAGGAAATCTTCCCGAATGTGCGGCAGTGAGTCCATCCAGTCCGGTAGTAGTTCAGCTAATTCCAAGCTTTTTTCGAATTTTTTCTGAATCGCTTCACGCTTATAGATACTGCGGTCTGGGTCGAGCTTTGCCTCAGCCGCCAAGACGAACTGTGCGATCGCATGGGAAAGGTTTCTCTCTGTCCGCTTGAATCTTCGGTGAATGGCGGCCGACTCTTTTTTCTCGTTATCCATTTCTATTGACTCCTAAGGAATGTACGCAGCACGATCAAGCAGACTGGGCAGGTGGGATACTAGCTGGTGAATGAACCTGACGCCGGGATCCCTGGGAATTTCCAACGTCCTGTCAACAAGCCCACCCGCAGCAGCGAAGCCATTCGAACTCGGACAGTTTTTCTCAACTCGCGGGAGTTTTGATGATCCGCAGCACCTGACGCTCAGAAAGCTCGTAGCGCCGCGAGAGCAGCTTCACGCGCTCGCCCGCCAGGTAGTCGCGGAAGATGCGGCTGTTTCGGTTGCTATGGCCCTCACCGCGCCGCTTCGCGATGAACACGCGGTCCCCGCCCCAGTCGGCACGAACGCCCGCCTCCACGCTCTTCACAAGCTCAGGCGTCAGTCCGCCTTTGGCTCCGGCGAGCGCTTCCTGCACGCGGCCGAGGATGTCGAGAACGATGTCGTTTCGGTTGTTGGTGTTCACCATGATCTAGCGGAATTGGATTGACGGGATGGGCGTTGGATGGTTCGGCGTGGCGGCGGCGGCCTCTGGGGCATGGGCGGCGGCGGCGCTGTGGCTGCAGCCGGCGGCGAGCTTGGCGACGACACGGCGGGCGCGACGCTGGTCTGCGCCGGCGATTCGTCCGACTGCGTTTCGCGTGGAACATCGGAAGCCGCCGCCTGCGGTTGTTCCACACGGAACAGATCGCCGTTCGGCGGTTGCACGATCGACTCCAAGCGCTCCCACATCTTCCCGGTGTACAGGTGCAGCCCGAGCATGTGCGTACAGAAGATCGCGTAGACGGTGCAGTCCAGCGCTTCATTGCGAGCACCGGGCGACTTCATCCACCGGTAGGCCTCGCCACCGGCCACGCGCTGCGGCACGCGCGCCTCGGAGGTCAGTTGCGTGTAGAACTCGGGCGGCAGATCCTTGCTGAAGTGGACGAAGCCGGCGCCCTTGCGCTCGACGCACAAGCGCCCGTACATCAGATCCTTCGCGGTATCGGTGCCGACATACCAAAGGCGCACGCCGCGCTTGATGATCTTGCCGCCCCAGTTCACGTCTTGAACCGTGGCCTTGCTCTTGACCATCTTGCTTGGCTGCGGGTCGCCCCGCACTGCGAACACCCGTTCGCGCTCGCGCTGGCGGCAGTAGTTATAGGCCTGGTGCGTGAAGTGACCGCCGGTGTCCACGGCCATGGCTTCGATCTTCATCGCCTGCCCGCTCTCGTGCTGGAAGATTGTCTTGCGGTAGGCGTCGAGGTGCGACCAGTCGCGCTCGTCGGCAGGATTCGCCCAGATGACGCTGTAGTCGATGCACCACATCTCTTCGCCGCGACCGATGGCCCAGGTCACCAGCTCGAATCGGTTGTCCTGCACGTCCACGCCCGTGACCAGCACGAGCCCTCCATACGGCACCGTGAAGCGCCGGTAGTCCTCCGCGCGGCGCGAGAGCGCGTGCTCGTCGGCGCGCTCGACGACTGCCTCCCAATACTGCGCGAGCGTTTCGTTCACGAAGCCTTCGAGCGGCGCCGTGTCCCCTGCTTTCGCCTTGATGGTGGCTTCGAGGAACTCCCGCACGATGTCGGACCACGCGCGCTGTGGGCTGTAGGCGCTCCACATCTCGACGAAGGCCACATGCCGCGGCGCCCGGATGACGACGCCCTGTGCATCGGTCCAGACGTGCAGATCGTGGTCGTAGCGATACCGGCCGCACTCGCTGACCCACATCGCACGGGTGTCCCAGATCCGCAGGTAGTCGGCTTGCGTGATGGACTCGTGACAGTGCGGGCAGACATGCCGCACGGTGTTGTAGTCGGCGCCGTCCCACTTGAAGCCGTGCCGCAGTTTCTTGCTGCCCCAGATGAGCGGATGCTCGGCATCGCAGTGCGGGCAGACGACGTGGTAGCGCATGCGCGCATCGGCGTTCTTCTCGCGCGTCTCGATGTGGTCGAAGTCCTTGATCCGCACGGTGCTGCCGGCGACCAGCTTCGGGAATGGCGCTCCTTCGAGCCGGCCGCGCGCGAGCGTGATGGGGTCCGCCGACTTCTCGATCTTCTGATCGAAGGCCGAGGCTTCGTCGAGCACCGCGACAGCAACCGTGATGCGGCGGTAGGCGCGCGCGGCCTTGCCGCCGAGCAGGTGCAGCACCGAGCCGAAGAAGCTCTTGAGCTTCATCGTGTCTTCCTTGCCCGGCACCATGACCGCTTTCAGGGCGCCCACGTCGCGCAGCATCGGCTCGATTTCCGATTTCACGAAGCTGTCGCGATCATCGTCGGTCGGCATCCACAGCGCCTGCTTGCGCCGGCGGTGCGCCGCGTTGTAGGCGATGAAAGCGAGCAGCGTCTTCGTGTAGCCGACGCGCTTCGCCTTGCGCACCGTCACCTCTTCGATGTCGTCATTGCTGAAGGCATCCATCCAGCCTTTCTGGAACGGGTAAGCCTTCCAATCGCCTTGCGTGTGGCTGGCCTCGGGCGACAGATAGAAGTTGTCTTCGGCCCAGGTGCTCAGCGGCTGCGGGCGCTCCATCTTCAGCGGCACAAGGCCCGACACCACGGCATTGACCACCGCACGCAATGTTTCGTTGGGTGCCAGGCTCACAGCGGTTCACCCTCTTCCTCGGCTTCTTCCTCGGGCTGCACGACGGCCTCCGTCACGAGCCGGGCCGTCGCGCGCACCCATTGGTTACGCGCATCGGCGATGGCCGACATCAGCTTGTCGCGCGCCGTGTCGGGCAGCTCCGGGCACACCTTGCGCAGCAGTCCGGGCAGCTGCTCGAAGCGTTCGGACACGGACTGGCTCGCAGTCGCGAGCACTTCGGCCAGGAGCGTGATGGGCGCGTATTCGCCGCGGGCGACAGCGTTCTTGATTGCAATGCCGAGACGCTGCTCGCGCGCGAGTGCCGCGCGCTCTTGCACGAGGTCGAGGCCACCCGTCTCCGACGACGCACGGCCGGCGGCGATGTCGCGCATGCGCTCGCAGTAGGCCATCAGCCATTCGTGACCCGACTCCCCGCGCGTCAGCACGCCCTCGGCCATGAGCTGGCTCACGCGCGCTTCGCTGATGCCGACCCACGCGCCGAACTCGGCTTGCGAAATTGCCTGCCTCATTCCTTCGATGGCCTTCACTTAACCCCCTTAGCAGCACCGCCGAACAGTCCGAAGTCGGGGTTCGAATTACCCGTAACCCAAGCTTCTGCGGAAGGACCCGTGACGTTGTTCTTCATTGGCCTGCGAGCTTTCGGATGTGGTAGCGGATGCGCCGCTCGATGAAGGGCGCGAGGTCGGCACGCTCGGCCACGCGCTCGCGGCTGATGCGCGACTCGTACAGGCCATCAGGCACGAACATCAGCACAGGTCGCACGATGAACCCGTCTTGTCCGGTCGCCGCCCAGATGCCGGGCGCGAGGTGCCGTGTCGCGCCACCGCGCAGATGCCCATAGGCCACGAAGAAGCGCATGCCCTCGCGGTCCTTGGTGCCCTTGTGCAGACGGGCCTTGCGCCTGTCCGTCATGTTGGCCCTGTAGCCCTGCTCGCCCATGGCTTGGAAGTAGGACAGCAGGCGGACCAGGAAGCCACCGCGCACATTGCCGCGCCCGTCGTCACTGCCGGGGAAGGGCGTCGCCGGGATGGCCGATTGATATCCGGCAGGCAGGATGCCGATGCGGCGCAGTGCGGCCTCGCTGCGCTTGTCCCGACGTGCGCCGCCGAACTCTTGCGCCTGGAGGATCTTCTGCGGGTCCACACCCTTGCCGCCGAAGTAGGTCGGCTCGATGTCCACGCTCAGCCGCTCGGGCGTGGCCTTGCGCACATACACGCTCTTGAGGATGTAGGAGGTGGGGCGGTCGAACTGCTCGCGCATCTCGCGCTGCCACTCACGCCGGGCACGGAAGCCGCCATCGCTCAGGCCATCGGCATAGGCCTGCTTGGCCTGCTGACCCGACAGCTTGGCGAGCTGCGCCTGCACGCTGGCGAGGCCGGCACCATGGAAGCCTACCGTCACGCGCATACCGCCTCCCCTGCTCGTTCCGCGGCACGCATCACACGCGCAGTGAACGTGGGATAGTTCTCGCCGCGACCCACCGAAAAGGCCGCTTCATCCCACGGTGCGAGGCCCAACGCACGGGCCTTCGCGTCGATGCCGCTGCGCGTCTCGTGCCATGCGCCGGCTACGACACTCGGGGCGCCATGCGCACGAGGCACGTCCCGCCACCGTTCATTGCGAAGCCAGGTCGCGAATTCGAGCACGAACTCACCGCCGTCCTTTGTCCACCTTTTGCTAAGCCTTTGGGCCTCGATGGCCGAGCGCATCGTCTGCTGCAGCGCGGCGTTCGGCGCCATCCGCCGGTATCGACGCTCGGCCTTCAGCCGGTTGTCGTGGTTCGGGTAGATCGCCCAAAGCTCATCAAAACCCGTCGCCCCCCCACCGGGGGGTAGGGGGGTATTACGGTTCCTGACGGTTCCTGAAGATTCGGATGACATAGCTGTGTCACCCCCCCGCGACATAGCTGTGTCACCCCTCGCGTCACCCGTGTCACCCCTCCCCGCTTCATCGAGGGGTGTCAATCTGTCACCCGTGTGGATAACTCCCTCTCCAGCGTGCATAACTTCGCCCGCTTCATGGGGTGTCACTTTGTCACCCCTCGGCGCGAGGTGTGCACCGGCCACCCATGCAGCGGTCACGCGATATTCATTGGTCGAGCCGCGGCGCCCAGTCGCAGTGCTGACCATCTCCAGCCAACCGGACGCAACCATCTTTTGCAGCTGCCGCTGTACCGTGCGCGTGCTCTGCCGCGTCTTGCGTGCCAGCTCACCGACCGAAGGCCAGATGCGCGTCCCATCGTCGTGGGCGTGATCCGCCAGTGCCAGCGCGAGCAGCATCTCGCTGCCGCCCTCGGGATAGCGGTCGAAGACCATCGTCATTAGCCGGATGCTCATGGCGTCGCGCGCCCTCCCCGGCCAGGTCGAACCGCTGCGCTCATGCCTTCGGTTCCTCCCGCATCAGGCCGCGCAGCATTGCAAGCGAGTGGCCGATATTGGCGACTGCTTCGGCTGCGTGGTGCTCGGCCTTGCGCATCTGGTTGCGCGACACGCCATCCTTGCGGCGCGTCAACGCCTCACCAAGCGCCTGCACGTAGTCGGCGAAGGCCATCTGCAGTTGCACCAAGGTGTCGATGGGGTCGCCCTCAGAATGCGCCGGCGTGGCACGGATGCAGACGTGCTGCAGCTCGCCGGCCATCGCGTGCAGGATGCGGTAATCCCGGCTCTGCCACTGCAGCTCGATGGCATCGCGCAACGTGAGGTGATGGGTTGCGTTCTGCAGGTTGACCTTATGCGTCAACGTGTTGGCGTTGTGGCCCATGCGCTTGGCAAGAGCAGCTATGCCGCCGTCGTAGCCATGCGCGGTGTCATAGGCCGCTACTGCAGCATCGTGGCCGCGCAGCTTGTCGGGCACAGGCTCATCGGCGCCATAGCCGTGCGCTTCGTCAATTGAGATATTCGTTCTCATGCAGACCTCAGAGAAAAACAGCCAATGCCTCGCGGAAGCGAGTCCTGCTCCGACGCTGGCGGAGCGCATCGACGCCATCGAGCAATTCCTGCAGCAGCTCGTGCAACTGCTGGAAGTCGAACCAGACCTGAACCGCGAGAGCATTGCGGCGTGGATAGAGATAACGACGGCAAGCGCAAGCGCCCGAGGGCTGCAGGCGCTGCGTGAGCGCACAGCGATGGCGCAACTGTGCGAGCGCGTGCTTTCGCCCGCCGTAGACGTGCTACGGCCGGCGAGCGGATGGCTTTCGTAGTGCGAGTGCCCTTCCGTCGCGCGCTATGCATGCACACCCCGGGCTTGCTGACCGTCAACCGAAAGCGTGCTCGCCTCGCCGATCATTTCGGGAGGCAGATACTTCCGAGCGAGTGCTGCGAGCACCCTGTCCTCGATTCGTGGCGGCAGTTCCTCGGGCCATTGCGAGATAGCGGCCGAAGAGATTCGGCCAATGGACTTGGCCGCCGCGCCAACGGACCCGCCCAACAACTCAAGCGCCCGAGATTTCTTCATCTCGTTATGTTAGCACGCTTACCGAAATAGCAAAAGTTTGCTAACTTACTCTTAAGCTGTAATTACACTTACATGAGCACCCTTCAAGAACGCATGCAGGAACTCGTCCGCGAGACGGGTTGGACCGTGGGCGAAATCAGCGGAAAAGCGGGTGTCTCCCACTCCGCTGTTTCGCAATGGCTAAGCGGCGAAACACAGAGCCTGAAAATCGAGCCCGCAGTGCTGCTGGAGCGCTACACGGGTTTCAGCGCCTTGTGGCTCGCGAAAGGCAAAGGGCAAAAGAAGGTCGATGCTCCGGGATCGCATGACGATGCCGAGTTCGCCGGCCGTGCAAGGCAGGCCAGGTTCGTCCCAGTCGTCGGCACGGCCAAGATGGGAGACGATGGCTACTATGAAGAAATCAGCTCCGTCGTGGGCGCAGGAGATGGGCACATCGAGATAGCGACAGAAGACCCGAACGCATATGGACTGCGCGTCCGCGGGCAAAGCATGTTCCCTGCCATCAGGGATGGATGGTATGTCCTAGTCGAACCGAACGGCACTCCGCAGACCGGAGAGTACGTGCTGCTGAAGCTCCGCGACGGCAGGAAGATGGTGAAAGAACTGCTGGTGCGTCGCACCACATCGATCGAAGTCTTGAGCGTAAATACCCAAGAGCGGCTGACGTTCGACACTGCAGAAATCGACGCGATCCATGCCGTCGCTGCCGTTGTTTCTTCCAGCAAATGGCGACCCGATTAAGACCGTCGCGCGCGACAACGAACCCGCTTCGAGCGGGTTTTTTTGCGCCCGGTTTGTTAGCTCACTTAAATTCGTCGTTAGCTTACTTGCCAATATGAGTTAGTACGCTTACAGTCGCTGCGTCAGTTCACTTACTGGAGTACGACTTGAAGCAATCCACCCGAGCCCGCACAACCTCTTCGCGGCGCTACCGCTGCACCTACACGCCGCGCGACGCCTTCGGGCATCTGAATCCCTCGGACACCGGTGCCGCACCGTTCGTGCAGTTTCGCGCCGCCAATGCGGAGCAGGCCCTCGACATCGCTCAGCACGTCACCGGATGCCCGGTGATTGAAGCGACGCGCATCGAGGGCTGACAGCATGGCTCGCGCTCAAATCAACCACGCTGACGGCCGCGGCGTATCGCGCCACTTGGTCACCAGCTCGGCACGCGTAGACATCTGGATTCGCACGATCGGCCGCCGCCGCCAGGCGTTCTACCGGTGCGCCGCCGCGGGCGTTGCGAACTGGCAGGCCATGGGTGTGCCGCTCGCCAACAAAGCGTTGAAGCTCGGCAGCATCAGCCTGCCCGGCATCGCTGACGCAACGGTCAAGGCCTACACCGAAAGCGCACCCGCGCACCCGATGGCAGTCGAATTCGCCGAGCGCGCCCGCGCCCTCAATGGCGAGATTGACTCTCTCAACCTCGCAGCGTCTGGTGAGGCGAAGAGCGCGACGACACGCAGCGACCTACGGGACGGCCTGAAACAGACCAGCGTGGCCGCATGAGCTTCCTTTTCCGCTGCCCCGAATGCCGCACGCGGCGCCGCAGCCATGGCCTGTTCACGCTACACCTGCGCGATACCGGCCATAGCCTGTGCCGGTGTGGCGGATACCACTACGAGCACCGCCCGGGTTCGCCGTTCTGCGAGCGCAACCCCATGAGCGCGGCGCTACTCGCGAGCCGTTACGGGGCCACTGACGAAGAGGTGACCGACATCGCGCTCGAAATCGTCTTGACCACACGCGGGCGCCCTGCCCTGCGCTGCCCTTTCTGAAAGGCCGACATGCGCTCGACCTCGTTCCAAGAAACCGGCGTTGGCCTCATGAGGACATCGCCTGTCAGGCCCGTCTTGGGCTTCCTCGCGACCGCCGCCGCGTTGGCGGTCTTCATCGTCCTGCCCATCGTGCTCGCCGCGATGTGCGTCTATGGCTGGAGCACGCCATGATCGTGATTACGTCCCCTCGCCCGCGGCGCTCCAAGCAGCCGCAACGCACCGGCCCCATCGGCGGTCTCATCGACAGCCGGTTTCAGTACACGCCGAGCCTCGCCACCGACATCCGCAAGACCTTCAAGCGCATCCGCGCCGAACAGCGAGGTGCGCGGCCATGACGACCACGACAACCGGCATTTTCTTCGTCGGCAAGGACCGCCCTGGACGCCCGGCGGTCAGTGAACACAAGTCCGATGCCGGCGAGTTCGTTCTGAAGATGCGCCTCATCGACAACCAAGGGCCTCGCGCGGTCGAGGTCTACGTGGCCCGCTGGGTTGGCCCGACCGCCGCAGCGTGGCGCGCGAAGCACAACGACCTAAAGGCCGGTGACGCCCTGCGCCTGGTGCTCACCAACCCCCGCGCGATGCCCGGCGCCATATCGCCAGAAACGCATGCCGTCATCACATCGTGCGAGCTGCTGCCCGCACGCGCCTCCGCGGTCGCACAAACCGCCTAGCCATGCCCCCACGACCGCAACCATGACCCTTATCACGCCCACGGTGAAGCGCCCCGCCCTTCACCATCTCATCGCACTCACCGGCCATGCCGGTGTCGGCAAAGACACCGTTGCCGACCTTCTCGTCGCGCACGCCCGCTTTCGCAAGCTCGCCTACGCCGACGCGCTGCGCGGCGAAATCTCTCACGCCTTCGAGCTCTCGCTCGACGACCTCACCAACCCGAACCTGAAGAACGTTCCGACCGTCGCGCTCCGCATGCGGCTTGCGCCACGCGACTTTCTCGCGGCCGTGGTCCTGTCGCTGTCCGCAGCCGCACCCGACCATCGCACGCCGCTCAGCGATGCATGGCTCGACGAGCCGCGCAGCCCTCGGCAGATCATGCAATGGTGGGGCACAGAGTACCGTCGATCGCAGTCGCCGCGCTACTGGACCGAACAGCTCATGAAGCGGCTCACCTACTACCGCCGGGAAGGCGAAACGCGCTTTGCTATCACCGATGTGCGCTTCGACAACGAGGCACACACGCTGCGCATGGCGGGCGCCGTGCTTTGGCAAGTCACCCGCCCAGGACACACCGGCTCCGCAGAGGGCCAGCACATCAGCGCCACTGACGGAAGCCGCTTCAATCCTGAGGTCGTCGTCACGAACGCAGGTGACGTGCGCCAGCTGCAAGTCGAAGTGCTTTCGCAATTCATTGCCCGCGAACTCGGCCTTGACCGGAAACACATGATGTTCGGTTTAAAGGCAGCTACGCGCGATGGAGGGGGGATTGAATGAGCTGGCTCTTTTCGCAGGCGCTGGTGGAGGAATTCTCGCCAACGAACTGTGCGGCGACCGGACCGTTTGCGCAGTTGAACGTGATGCCTACGCCGCAGCCGTTCTGGCGCAAAGACAGAACGATGGAACCCTCCCGGTTTTCCCGATTTGGTCTGACGTATGCACTTTTGACGGTCGAGCTTGGCGAGGCATTGTTGACGTCATTTCAGGCGGCTTTCCGTGCCAAGACATCAGCGCTTCCGGAAGCGGCGAAGGCATCGAAGGAGAGCGCTCCGGCCTATGGAAGCAAATGGGCCGAATCATCGGTGAGGTTCGACCGCAGTTCGTCCGAGTGGAGAACTCACCGCTGCTTGTGGGACGAGGCCTTGCAGTGGTCCTCGGTGACCTTGCCGCAATGGGGTTCGATGCTCGATGGGGTTGTCTATCAGCTGGAAACCTCGGAGCACCCCACGAGCGGGATCGCGCCTGGGTGGTGGGGCGAAACATTACCGACGCCTTCAGTGGCTATGTCGAAGGGCTCGTCGGAGAACGCGCTGACTCGCGTGAATGGCAAGTCCAGGCTTCGGAACCGACTCGACTATTGGGTCGAGCGGGATGGCAAGGCTGGCCGGCTGAACCCCGAATTCGTCGAGTGGGTCATGGGCTGGCCCATCGGGTGGACAGATGTCGCGCCCTTGGCAACGGACAAGTTCCACGAGTGGCGGCAGCAGCATGGTCCATGCTCTCGCTCAGCTTTTAATGAGCAGGCATCAAGGCAAGAGAGATGAAAGAATGAAGACCATATTTCTTCTCATGGCTCAGTACGACGCGCAGCCCATCATTCCACTTGAATGGATTCGCCGCGACTTCTTTTCCCATCTTGACTTAAAAAAACTTGCCGCGAAGTGCATAACGGGCGAAATCCGTTTACCGTTGGTTCGGACAGATCCAAGCAGCCAGAAATCTCTCAAAGGCGTCGGCATCCAAGATCTCGCAGAGTATCTCGACGCCCGTCAAGAAGCTGCACGAAAAGAACTATCTCAGCTTGGATCACATCGCGCTGATTAGGACGGCCGCGATGCGCACTGCGAGGGCGCGAGCCGCTACTTTGGGAAATTCAATCGACATTTCTTAAGAGTCGGCTCGCTCCATCTATCCAGAGAGATATTCCAACACCGCCGCAATTGCGGCATTTCGCATGCGACGCGCTCTCACATCGCCGACATAGTTCGCCTCTTTAAGTTTCGCTTCTTTGGCATTCAATACATCACGCACAGTGTTGAGGCCAAGTTCGGTGAGCTTTTCCAATTGCCACTGAGTTAAGTCCAAGACACTCGCCGGTCTGTCCAGTTGGACGCTGAGCGCTAATGTCATGGCAGCGCCAGTGATCTGCGCTGCTTGATCCGTAAGTTTTTTGAAAGAGGGATAAGTAGCGCCGTACTCCGTCATGCGCTTCGGAGTTAAACCATGCGCAATTGTAACTGCCGAATTCGTAGGCGAAGATTCATGGACAAACAAACATCCAAGATTAATTACATAACGCTTACCAATTTCTCCTCGACTCGCCTTAATACCGCCGGCGTTTTCCACCACAATGCCCGTATATGCCAAAACTCTAAGCGCTTCCTTTACCAGCTCAGGTGCATCGCGATGAATCCAGAAAAAAGCCGAAGTAGCTTTATCCGAGGCGAGATAGGAATCATTCTTTCCTTTTATATCCGGAATTACCTGTCCCTCGATAAATTCCCTCCCCCAGTCAATCAGAGGCTTGTGCCCTACGTATTTGTCAGACAAGGTCGAATGCTCCGACCAAATCTCGGTCCGATAAAATTCTTTTATCGCATCGTTTACCGATTGCGAGTTCATTTTTGGACAGCGGGCAATTGTCTTGAGCAAAAGACGAGGATTACCTGTCGCAGCGAATGCCAAAGTTGCAAAGTTCTGACCATACTGCGCAATTTGTGCAAGCAAACTGGCGTCAGCTTGTTTTTGGACAATCTCCCTCATATTCTCGACATAGTCCGAGGAGAGAATATCCCTGTCTATGCTTAGCATCGTTGCATCATGGACCGGCTGAAATGTCTCACCAAATGCAGTTACACCCGGGTACACAGCAGCATTGCAAGTAATACAATGCGAACGCAAATCCCTAAACATCGTAAAAAATTGCCGCTGCTGCTCGGGGAGGAATATATGTGCCGCCTCATCGAATAGTAGCGCAAATCTGGAAATATCAAGTTCGTCACTTAGATCCTCCAGCGCCTCTTTAAAGTCGTCCAGACTCGGAATCCCGTCCGCACTCACGGCAGCATTCGGCTGTTTCCAAGATGCCTCATATGCATCCGCAATTTTTTCAACTTTTGTAGACTCAATCGTAGCGGGGGTTGATCCGCCGGCGAGCAACCCGATACTCTTTGGGATGCCGCCCAATAAACCTTCTCGCGTCAATGCCCTCAACACCGACGAGCAAATCTTTGCAAGCATCCAATGCTTGAATTGATCAGGATCAGACGATTGAAGCAATGAGCTTCGTACAAAGCTAATATAAACCGGGAAAACCCGTTCAGACTTGAAAGAATCCGCGAGCTCTTTCTGGGCCACCCTGAGCAAAAATGACTTTCCTACCCCTCTGCTACCAACAAGCACGACAGGGTTTCTATTTTTTAATGCGTCGACTAGCTGTCTGTCGCGGGTGTTTTCGACGAAATAGTCAAGTACTTCCTCTGGCCTGATGTCCTCAGTTCGAAAGAAAAAGTCTGCCATCTATTTCACCTTAGCTGGTTGCGAGAACAATGCTTGGATCGGCTGTAGATTTCCGAGGACATCTATGAGGATAGGTTCGATCAAGTCGGTGGATTTTTTGTCAATGTAGTTGATATAGCGAGCCGCGTACGCAAAGGTGAACGCTAGGCGCATTATGGATGCTTTTTGGTGCCAGGAGGCAGAAGCTTCATTTTGAAAATTAATTTCGGAAGGCAACATTGCGTGCGTGCCTGCATTTCCATGTACAAATTCGGAGCACTCACGATAAACAGCTTCAGCAATAGCGGAGTATTGCTTCCCGTGTTCGGCAAACGCCGGGTTGAATGCACGGATGAAGTTTATTGAAAAAACTCCGTTCTGCGCATCCTTTAACGAGTTCCAGTTGATATCCTTCGAATCGCTTGCCCATTGCCGATAATCAATTTCATGAGCGGAAAATTGAAGCGTAGCGAGTCTGAGCTCAAAACTTAACCTGAGCCCTCCAAAAGCGTGCCGATATTGCCCAGTTGCCAACGCAAAAAGCGCAAATTGATATTCTTTCGCAGCAGAATCGAGGACGACAACCTCCGGCCTTTCTGCTATGGCTGTTCTTAACGCGTCAAATTCGAGGATGTAATTGTGAGATGCCACGAAGGCTCCGCAAGCGTCTTTGTCGCTGCATAAAGTCTCAAAAACATCTGCAGAATTCTTAATAAGCGCGCGATAGTGCTCCAAGATTTTCATGCTCCTCCTTTAGTATTTTGACAACGGCAGCGATATACATCGCTCAGATCAATGCTCGGAACCCGGAACTATTGGATGTCTCAGACGCCCAATCTGGCTTATTCTTGGCGAATTAAGAGTCTATAGGCGTCGCCATCGAAGTGTTCGAGTGCGCCGACCCAATCCGGGCGTACAGAAAAGGATTTTTTGATCACGCTTTCGTCTTGGACAGCCCCAACCAAGTGCATCTGAGTTGGATGAGGGTGAGCAAGGACTATGTAAATAGGCGCGCTGCGCTCCTCAACGTCTAGAAGCAGCCTTCTGAATTCGTTCCGGCCTAACTCGTTGCCCTTCCAGTTCGAGAATGTGTCTGCATAAGTCAGTGTACGTGGCTGCTCACCCTTTTTGAACCAATTCGCATACAGGCTAACGACTAGGGCGCCGTTGGGCGCTAGTGCTGCCATCGACCACTGACGATTGCGCAACTTGGCACCATACTTCGCGAATGCCTCTGTCAAAGTCATTTAGGGCCTATGGAGGTTGTGCGAGAAGTCGTCGTAGCGATTCGTCCTCGACTTAGGGACAGCTGAACTCTACAGACTAGTCCCACACGGCGCGAAGCCACATTCGTGCCACACGAGGGCACAACGCCTTCGATAACTTGTTGTCAGAGAAGGTGTTTTTGGCGCTAGCCCGTCCAATCCATCATCGGGGCCACGGAGACGATTTTCTCTTTTAAATTCAATGTTTTAGCGATTTCACTCATACAGTTAAAAACCCCGCGAATGCCCACCTTCGAGCAGCTTCCGTCAGGCAACTGGCGCGCGCAAGTCTGTCGCAAGGGTGTCCACGCGAGCGAAACGCGACCTGATCGATCTGCATGTCACCGACGTGAAGGAATTGCTGCGAGCGGCTCATCCATTTCGGCAAGGACCGCGCCACGGAAGGCGCCGGTCCCGTCACCATCAGCATGGACATCGGCTAGATCAAGCTGGTAGTTTCTCACGCGGCGGCTGTCCACGGGGTTCACGTTCTTGCGCCTGAGCAGCCCCAGCAGCTTTTCGACACCTGCGTAGATCGAGCATTCGGCAAACGGCAAGCCCAGCGTCATCGCGTCGAAATTGCGGCGCACGCGAGCTGACAACCATGCTGTGTCGATCTCCTGCAAGTCGATCGCGCGCAACGCCCGCTCGACGAGCATATCGGGTCCATCGCCGATTCAGCTGCGCACACGCTGCAGATTGAAGCAAGGCAGGTCGGCATCGTGCAGCGCCGTGTCGAGTGCCAGCACAACGCCGCCGGCGCTGTCCACCAGCGTCCCATCCTGATCGAACGCCATCGCCTGGAGCATCAGGGCATTGGCCTTGCGAGCCACGACGGCGCGACGTAGACCGTGGACGCTCCCCTTGCTCGAAGGAGGCCTGGCGTCCTCAGCCATGGCAGTCAACGAAGAATCTCTTCATCTGCTTCCTGTCCGGGCCGCCATCCGGATCGCAGGCGCCGGTGGAAGCAGCGCTTCCACTTTGGCGACCGGACTGGAAGCGCTGCATCGACATGCAGCCCGGACGCGGCGCCGCGCCCGCCGAGTCGGCCCAATCAAATCAAGCAGTTGCCGCGCCCCTTCAGGGTATTCCCCTGGTGGTCCGGGAACGGGCCCGCAAGTTGCGCTTAGGACGGGGCAGCAGGCATTGACCGGGTCGCCGGCCCGTCGCAAGCCCGCTGTCCACGACATCGCCGCACAGGCAAGGAGACAGCACACGATGGAAACGTTCTACGAGGTGATGCGCCGCCAGGGCATCTCGCGCCGCAGTCTGCTCAAGTACTGCTCGCTCACTGCCACATCGCTTGGGCTCGGGCCGGCCTTCGTGCCGCAGATCGCCCACGCGATGGAAACCAAGCCGCGCACACCGGTGCTCTGGCTCCACGGCCTCGAATGCACCTGCTGTTCGGAGTCGTTCATCCGCTCGGCGCATCCGCTGGCCAAGGACGTGGTGCTGTCGATGATCTCGCTGGACTACGACGACACGCTGATGGCTGCCGCCGGACACCAGGCCGAGGCGATCCTCGAAGAGATCATGAAGAAGTACAAGGGCAACTACATCCTGGCCGTGGAAGGCAACCCGCCGCTCAACCAGGACGGCATGAGTTGCATCATCGGCGGCAAGCCCTTCATCGACCAGCTCAAGCACGTTGCCAAGGATGCCAAGGCGATCATCTCGTGGGGCTCTTGCGCCTCGTGGGGTTGCGTGCAGGCCGCCAAGCCGAACCCGACACAGGCCACCCCTATCCACAAGGTGATCTTCGACAAGCCGATCATCAAGGTGCCGGGCTGCCCGCCGATCGCCGAAGTCATGACCGGCGTCATCACCTACATGCTGACCTTCGACCGGATTCCCGAGCTCGACCGCCAGGGCCGGCCGAAGATGTTCTACAGCCAGCGCATCCACGACAAGTGCTACCGCCGGCCGCACTTCGATGCCGGTCAGTTCGTCGAGGCCTGGGACGATGAATCCGCGCGCAAGGGCTACTGCCTCTACAAGGTCGGCTGCAAGGGCCCGACCACCTACAACGCCTGCTCGACCGTGCAATGGAACGAAGGCACCAGCTTCCCCATCAAGGCGGGCCACGGCTGCATCGGCTGCTCGGAAGACGGCTTCTGGGACAAGGGCTCGTTCTACAACCGCTTGACGGACATCCACCAGTTCGGCGTCGAGGCCAACGCGGACCAGGTCGGCGCGACCGCCGCCGGCGTGGTCGGCGCGGCCGCCGTCGCGCACGCCGCCGCATCGGCGATCAAGCGCGCTGCGCAGGCAAAGGCCGACACCCAGGCACCGGCCAACGCCGGGCACTGACCCCCACGCTCCCACGGCAAGGAAAAGTACCAATGAGTGCATACGAGACACAAGGCTTCAAGATGGATGACACGGGCCGCCGCATCGTGGTGGACCCGGTGACGCGCATCGAGGGCCACATGCGCTGCGAGGTCAACGTCGACAGCAACAACGTGATCCGCAACGCCGTATCCACCGGCACGATGTGGCGCGGCCTGGAAGTGATCCTCAAGGGCCGCGACCCGCGGGACGCCTGGGCCTTTGTCGAGCGCATCTGCGGCGTGTGCACAGGCTGCCATGCGCTGGCCTCGGTGCGCGCGGTGGAAGATGCGCTGGGCATCGCCATTCCGAAGAACGCCTACCTGATCCGCGAGATCATGGCCAAGACGCTGCAGGAGCACGACCATGCCGTGCACTTCTACCACCTGCATGCGCTCGACTGGGTCGACGTGGTGTCCGCGCTCAAGGCCGATCCGAAGAAGACGTCGGAGCTGCAGCAGACGGTGTCGCCTTCGCATCCGATGTCGTCGCCGGGCTACTTCCGCGACATCCAGAACCGGCTCAAGAAGTTCGTCGAGAGCGGGCAACTCGGCCCTTTCATGAACGGCTACTGGGGCAACAAGGCCTACGTGCTGCCGCCGGAGGCCAACCTGATGGCGGTGACGCACTACCTGGAGGCCCTCGACCTGCAGAAGGAGTGGGTCAAGGTCCACACCATCTTCGGCGGAAAGAACCCGCATCCGAACTACCTGGTGGGAGGCGTTCCGTGCGCCATCAACATCGACAAGGACGGCGCGGCGGGCGCACCGGTCAACATGGAGCGGCTGAACTTCATCGAGGCGCGCATCCGCGAAATGATCGAGTTCAACAACAACGTGTACATCCCCGACGTACTCGCCATCGGCACCATCTACAAGCAGGCCGGATGGCTCTACGGCGGCGGCCTGTCCGCCACCAACGTGATGGACTACGGCACCTATGAAAAGGTGATGGGCGACCGCAGGACCCAGCAGCTGCCCGGCGGCGCGATCCTGGGCGGCAACTGGAACGAGATCCTGCCGGTCGACCCGCGCGATCCCGAGCAGGTGCAGGAGTTCGTCAACCACAGCTGGTACAAGTACGCGGACGAATCGAAGGGCCTGCATCCATGGGACGGCGTGACCGAGCCCAACTATGAGCTCGGCGCGAAGACCAAGGGCACGCGGACCAACATCGAGCGGCTGGACGAGAGCGCCAAGTATTCGTGGATCAAGTCCCCGCGCTGGCGCGGCCATGCGATGGAGGTGGGGCCGCTGTCGCGCTACATCCTCGGCTATGCGCACGCGGCAAAGGGCAATCCGCACTGCCAGCGGGTGAAGGAACAGGTCGATCTCTCCGCCGCGGTCATCAACAAGGTGTTTCCGAAGGCGCTGGGCATGCCGGAGACCCAGTACACGGTGAAGCAGCTGCTGCCTACGACCATCGGCCGGACGCTCGCGCGCGCCCTCGAAGCGCAGTACTGCGCCGAGATGATGCTCGAAGACTTCCAGGAACTGGTTGCGAACATCAAGGCCGGCGACACCAGCACCGCCAACGTCGAGAAGTGGGACCCGGCCACCTGGCCCAAGGAGGCCAAGGGCGTGGGCACGGTCGCCGCGCCGCGCGGCGCGCTCGGCCACTGGATTCGCATCAAGGATGGCCGCATCGAGAACTACCAGTGCGTGGTGCCGACGACCTGGAACGGCAGCCCGCGCGACACCAAGGGCCAGATCGGCGCGTTCGAGGCCAGCCTGATGAATACGCCCATGGCCGATCCGGAGCAGCCTGTCGAGATCCTGCGCACGCTGCATTCGTTCGACCCGTGCCTCGCGTGCTCGACGCACGTCATGAGCCCCGACGGCCAGGAACTCGCCAGCGTCACGGTGCGCTGAAAAAAACTCAAGGAACGGAGACAAGCACATGCAGAACCAGACAACACGCAACGCCCGCGTTCGGGTGTCCGTCGCCAAGAGCCTGGCCGTTGTGGCCGCACTCGCGATGGCCTCGTCGGCGCAAGCCCATCCCGGCCACGGCGCGGAAAGCTTCGCGGCCGGACTCGCCCACCCTTTCGGCGGCCTCGACCACCTGCTTGCCATGGTGGCGGTGGGCATGTGGTCGGTGGTCGCACTGCCGAAGGCATGGCGAGCCGCCGGCCCGGCGGTTTTCCTTGCGACGCTGCTGCCCGGCGCCGCCTTGGCCGCGGGCGGCATCGGCCTGCCATGGGTCGAGGCCGGCATCGCGCTGAGCGTGGTCGTGCTCGCGCTCTTGATGCTGAATGCCAGGCGCATCGCGCCGGCCACCGGCTTCGCGCTCGTCGCGATGGCCGGTGTGCTCCACGGGCAAGCCCATGGCGCCGAGCTGGCCGGGGGCCACTCGTTCGTGGCCTATGCAGCCGGCTTCATGGCCGCCTCGACGCTGCTGCACCTCGTGGGCCTGTGGGCCGGCGCCTCGCTGCAGCGCCTGCCGGGCTGGGCTTGGCGCACCGCAACCGCGCTGATCGCCGGCAGCGGGCTCCTCATGCTCGCCGCGCGCTTCTGAGGCCGGTGCGCACCACCGCAGGAACACGCCATGAACACGACTTCATCCCCCCCGGTCCCGGCGCGCAGCGCCGACGACAGCAGCGTGGCGCACGGCCAGTCGATCAAATCGGTCTATGTGTACGAGGCACCGGTCAGGATCTGGCACTGGATCAATGCGCTCGCGATCACCGTGCTGGCCCTCACCGGGTATTTCATCGGCTCCCCGCTGCCGACCCAGCCCGGCGAGGCCAGTGCGAACTTCCTGATGGGCTACATCCGCTTCGCGCATTTCGCGGCGGGCTATGTGCTCGCGGTCGGCCTGCTCGGGCGCATCTACTGGGCCGTTGTCGGCAACCACCATGCGCGCGAGCTGTTCTGGGTTCCGGTCTTCCAGCGCATCTACTGGCAGGAGATCTGGGGCATGGCGAAGTGGTATGCGTTCGTCAGCGCACGGCCGGGCCGCTATGTGGGCCACAACCCGCTGGCGCGCTTCGCGATGTTCTTCGGCTTCCTGCTGCTGTGCATCTTCATGATCGTCACCGGCTTTGCGCTCTATGCGGAAGGCGCCCAGCGCGGCTCATGGCAGGACCGGCTGTTCGGCTGGGTCGTCCCGCTCTTCGGGCAGTCGCAGGACGTACACACCTGGCACCACCTCGGCATGTGGGGGCTGATCGTCTTCGTGATCGTGCATGTGTATGCCGCCATCCGCGAAGACATCATGGGCCGCTCCAGCGTGGTCAGCACGATGATCTCCGGCCACCGCACGTTCAAGGACTGAGCACATGGCCCCGGATGAAACGATCTGCGTGCTCGGCATCGGCAATGTGCTGTGGGCCGACGAGGGCTTCGGTGTGCGCTGTGTCGAGGCGCTGCAGCGGCGCTACGAGTTCGCGCCGCATGTGGCGCTGATCGATGGCGGCACGCAGGGGCTCTACCTGATCCAGCACGTCCAGCAGGCCACCCGGCTGCTGATCTTCGACGCGATCGACTACGGCCTGCCCGCCGGCACGCTCAAGCTGATCGAGGACGACGAAGTGCCGCGCTTCATGGGTGCCAAGAAGATGAGCCTGCACCAGACCGGCTTCCAGGAGGTTCTCATGCTGGCGCAACTCACCGAGCGCTATCCGCAGCGCGTGCTGCTCGTCGGTTGCCAGCCGGAAGAACTCGATGACTACGGCGGCAGCCTGCGCCCCTGCGTGAAGCTTGCGATGGAGGACGCGCTCGCGCTCGGCGTCGACGAACTGCGCCGCTGGGGCGCCGTGCCGCGTCCGCGCCGCCATCCGCTGGCCAGCCCAGAGGCCGTGACCTTCCGCCAGCTCGATCTCGATCGCTACGAGGCCGAACGGCCCGACGAGGACGCCGCCTGCCGGCTCGGCGACGAACGCTTTCTGCCCGCTCTCGCCGGGCAGCCGGCCTGAGCGAATCATGTGCATCGGCATTCCCATGCAGATCGTCGCTGTCGAGCCGGGGCACGCCATCTGCCGCGGGCGGGGCGAACAGCGCCGCGTCCGGACCTTGCTGGTGGCCGAACCCGCGGTCGGGGACTGGGTGCTGGTCTTCCTCGACAGCGTTCGCGAGCGCATCGACTCGCGGCGTGCTGCCGAGATCGACGCCACGCTCGACCTGCTCGCGGCAGCGCAGGCCGGTGCCGTAGGAGACACCGCGGTTGCGTTCGCCCTCCCTTCCGCCGCGAGCACGCAGGAACTTCTCGCGCTGTGCGGCCACCCGCCGACGCGCCTTGCCCACGAACCCACCGAAAGCCCTTCATGACACTCGAAACCACCGGCACCGAGACGCTCGTGCGTCTTCCGGTCCAGCAGCCCGAACCCCGCCGCGAAGGCTCAGCGCTCATCGCGCGGCTGGTCGAGGGCTTTGGCGCGACCTGGGTTGACGACCAGAGCATCGATGCCTGGTCCGCGCTGGGCGGCGACCGCGTGGTGCTGTTCGCGGGAGATCCGGTGCGCTTTCCCGAAGGGCAGGACGTGGCCGCGGTGCTGCCCGAGCTGATGCGCAGCTTCCCGGGTCGCTTTGCGGTGGCCGTCGTGCCGCGCGACCTGGAGGACAAGGTTGCGCGCCGCTTCGGTTCGCAGCGCTGGCCCACGCTGCTGTTCCTGCGCGATGGCGGCTATGTCGGCACCGTGTCGGGCATGCACGATTGGGACGTGTTCGTGCAACGGGTCGAATCCGCCTTGGCGAGCCCGGTGGGTCGCGCCCCGACCATCGGCATTCCGGTGGTGAGCGCCACCGGCGCCGCTGACGCCTGCCACTGAGGGCCGCATGATGAAAGACTTTCCGATTCCTGTGCGTACCATCGGCCCCGGCTCGCAGCCCGAGGAAGAAGAGCTTGCCTACATGGCCATGCCGCAGGGCATGGAAACCTTCCGCGCGCCGGCCCTGCCGGAGCCCGAGGAGCTCGCCGCTCACCACTTGGCGTGCGCGGCGCTGCGAGATGCGCTTTCGAAGCTGGAAACCGTCTGCCGCGAAGGCGGCAACCGCCGTACCGCGCTGGACGGCCTCGATCCGGGCGATCTTGCCCTTGTCAACCAGGTCCTCGGTGAGGGCGAAGTCAGCGCCCTGGTGCTGCACGAGGGCACGCCGCCGCGCGAGCTGCGTGTGCAGGAGTCTGTCTTCGCCGGCGTCTGGCGGGTCGTCGGATCGCTCGACGGCGTCGTCGCGAGCGACAGCATCGAACTCGGCGCCATCCCCGATGCACTGAAAGCCGTCGCGCGCGAGGACGTTGCGCCCGAGGTGCCGAGGTGGTCCGGTCCGCTGCCGCCCAACGTCCAGAACGCGCCCGCCCTGCTGGCCGAAATCGAGGACCATTGGCGCGCCTGGGCGCCGGGCTGCCCCGCGCAGGTCATCAACCTCACGCTGCTGCCGATGTCGGTGGAGGACATCGGCTTTCTCGACCATCACCTGGGCACCGGCCGCGTGCTCATCCTGTCGCGCGGCTATGGCAATTGCCGCATCTCGAACACCCGCATGCCGAACTGCTGGCGCGTTGTCTACTACAACTCGCAGGACGTTGTGATCCTGAACACGGTCGAGGTGGGCGACCTGCCGGCCGTCGCGCAGGCCGCGCGCGAGGACCTGGAGGATTCCCATGAGCGGCTGGCCGAGGTGCTCCAGTGGATCGAGAGCACGTGACCACGGCCGGCCCTGGGCGCTTCGAGGGGAGCTATCTGGGCGACCGCGCGAAGCTGGGCGCGTCGGCGCGGCTCGAATGCAAGATCTGCTGGTGGGTGTACGACCCGGCAGCGGGCGACGAGACCTGGCAGATCGCTGCCGGCACGGCCTTCACCGATTTGCCGGCCTACTGGCGCTGCCCCCAATGCGATGGCGACGCCGACCAGTTCATGGTGCTCGACAACGTGGACGGCCCATGACCCACACCCACGGCGACGGACACGACGAACTGACGCTGCGCACGCGCGCCTTCGAAGCATTGTTCGATGGCATTGCGCGTGCCCGCATGGCCGGCCTGCCCTTCATGAACAACGCACTGCGCGTCGAGGCTGTCGACTTCAGGCTCGAACCCTCGCGCGGGCCCGATGCGGTGCAGGGCACTCCGGAATCCGCCCATGCGGCCGGCGTGCTGGTGACGCCCTGGTTCATGAACCTCGTGCGGTTCCCGCTCGTGCGCCACGACATGCCGGCACGGGTGGGGACGAGCCGGCTGCGCCACGTCGGACAGGAGCAGTTCGCCTTCACCGGCGCGCACGAAGACGCCTTCGGATCGTTCGAGGCCTGCTCGCTGTTCTCGCCCGTGTTCGAGTTTGGCACCCAGGCCGATGCGATCGCCACCGCCTCGACGATGCTGGCGCAGCTGCGCCGGCCCCTCGTCGCCCGAATGGAGCCAGGGGTGGCCGCGCCGGCGCGGCGCAGCTTCCTGCTCGGCCGTGGTGCCACGCAAAGGCAGGCGCCGTGACCACGCTCCAGTCCCTTGCCGGCACGCTGCGGGTGAGGCCGGGCCTGCAGCGCCCGCACAACTTGGCGAGCAACCGCCGCGCGCTCGCCGGCGTGCTGCTCGCAGGGCGGTCCCCGGCCGAGGCGCCGCACCTTCTGGCCAGCCTGTTCACCCTGTGCGGCCATGCGCATCTCCTGTGCGCCACGCTGGCGCTGTCCGCGGCGCAAGGGCAGGAAGCCATTGCATCGCCTGCGCAGCGGCGCGCGCTGCGTCGGGAGACGGCACGCGACCACGCGCTGCGCATCGGCCTGGACTGGCCGGTCGAGCTGTACGTACCCGGCGCCATGCCCGCATGGGCCGACAGCAGCCGCACATCATTGCTGGGCTGTCCGTGGCTGGCGGACGGCGCGGGGTCGAAGGGTGACGCAGAAGGCGTTGCCTGGCTCGCGGATCTGCTGGGCGTCTCGCCGTCCGACTGGCTGGCACTGTGGGAACGCGAGCCCGCGGAATGGCTTGGGCAGTGGTGCGAGCGCGGGCGCGGTTGGCTGCCTGCGCTGCTGGATGCGTGCGCTCCTTTCGGGACGACCACCCTGCGGCCAGCCGCGCCGCTGCGTCCCCACGGCAACCCGGCGGACCTGCATGCCCTCGCGGCCGGACTGGGCACCGCCTTCGAAGCCGCCGCGCCTACCTGGCGGGGCCAGTGCGCCGAGACCGGAACCTGGACCCGCCTGCACGACCTGCGTGCCGAGCCGCCTGCGAGCGCATGGGAACGTTTGGGGGCTCGCATCGCCGATCTGGTGCGCCTGTCGCTGTCCGACACACCCGAGCGCGGTGGCGCCGCGTGGCTCGCGACCGGCGCGTTGCAGACGGCTACCGGTGAAGGCTTGGCGTGGGTCGAAACCGCCCGAGGCCTGCTGATCCATCGCGCCCGCATCGACGGGCGGCCCGCCGACCGGCGCGTGGCCGGCTACGACATCGTGGCCCCGACCGACTGGAACTTTCATTCCCTCGGTGCCGTGGCGCACGCCCTCGAGCGCATGCCGGCCGAGGGCCGCGAGGCCGGGCCATTGCTGCGCATCCTGATGGCCGCGTACGATCCGTGCGTGCGCTTCGCCGTCGAGTCGCGCACAGCCACCGCGGAGTTGCCCCATGCATGAAGCCAGCCTGGCCGGCGGAATCCTCAAGCTCGTCGAAGACGCGGCACGCCGCGAGGGATTCCGCCGCGTGACCGCCCTGCGGCTGGAAGCAGGACAACTCTCCGGCGTGGAGACGCGCGCCCTGCGCTTCGCGCTGGAGGCGATCGCACCGCGCACCTGCCTGGAAGGTGCGTCGATCGACATCCTCGAACCGCCCGGCACCGCATGGTGCATGCCTTGCGGCGCCAGCGTCGAGATCACGCGGCGCGGCGACGCCTGCCCCCGCTGCCGCAGCCACCAGCTTCAGGCCACGGGGGGCACCGAGCTGCGCGTGCTCGAACTGCAAGTCGAAGATTCATAAGGAGACTCCACCATGTGTGTCGTTTGCGGATGCGCCGAGATCGATCACGATCACGATCACGATCACGGCCATGATCATGGGCACGTTCACGCTCCCCCGGGCGACCTGCACTTCGGTGCCGGCGCCGCGCGCGTATCGGTGCCGGGCCTGAGCCAGGAGCGCACGATCCGGCTGGAGGCCGACATCCTGGGCGAGAACAACCGCATTGCCGCGCGCAACCGCAGCCACTTCGCCGCGCACCGCGTGAATGCGCTCAACCTGCTGTCCAGCCCCGGGTCGGGCAAGACCACCCTGCTGTGCGCCACCATCGATGCGTTGCGGGCGCGCCATCCGGCCCTGGCCATTTCGGTCATCGAAGGCGACCAGCAGACGAGCTTCGACGCCGAGCGCATCCGCGCGACCGGTGTCCCGGCCATCCAGGTGAACACCGGCAAGGGCTGCCATCTGGACGCCCCGATGATCGAACAGGCCTTCGCGCAGCTGCACCACCATGCACACGGTCCTTCACATGTGGACGAGCGCAGCCTGCTGTTCATCGAGAACGTCGGCAATCTCGTCTGTCCAGCCCTCTGGGACCTCGGCGAGGCCGCCAAGGTGGTGCTGCTGTCGGTCACCGAGGGCGAGGACAAGCCGCTCAAGTATCCGGACATGTTCGCGGCCGCCCAGCTGATGGTGCTCACCAAGACCGACCTGCTGCCGCACCTGCGCTTCGACGTGGCACGCTGCATCGAAGGCGCGCGCCGCGTGAACCCGGCCATCGAGGTCCTCCAGCTGTCCGCCACCAGCGGCGAAGGCATGGCCGCCTGGCTCGATTGGCTCGCCGGTGCGGGTGGCGACGCCCGCCACCTCGCGCACTGAAGCCGATGAAACAGCCGCTTCCCGCCATCTTGGCCAGCGGGGCCTGGCTCAAGAACACCGCATGCCTGTTCGAAGATGGGCAGGTGCGCTGGTCTTCATTGCATGGCGACCTGCAGGACCCCACGGCCTGCCGCCAGTTGGAGGCCTCACTGCGGACACTCGCGGGCGAAGCCCGGGCGCCGGTGGCGGCCGTGGCGCATGACCTGCATCCCGACTTCTACAGCACGCGCATCGCCATCGCGCTGGCGAACGAATGGGGCGTGCCGGCCATCGCGGTGCAACACCACCATGCGCACATCGCGGCGGTGATGGCCGAACACGGCCTGGACGAACCCGTCATCGGCCTGGCGCTCGACGGCGTCGGACTCGGCACCGACGGCACCGCCTGGGGCGGCGAACTGCTGCGGGTCAGCGGCCATGGCTGGGAGCGCCTGGGAAGCCTGTGGCCGCTGGCGCTGCCCGGCGGCGATGCCGCGGCACGCGAGCCGTGGCGCATGGCGGCGTCCGCCCTGCACGCGCTCGGTGCCGGTGACCGGATTGCTGCCCGCTTCTCGCCGAGCGTCGGGCCTGGGCTTGCGACCGGCGTGCAGCGCATGCTCGCCACGGGATTGAATTGCCCCACCACAAGCAGTGCCGGCCGCTGGTTCGATGCGGCGGCCGGTGCCCTGGGCTTGAGCATTCGGCAGGCCCACGAGGCCGAGGCCGCGGTGGCCCTCGAAGCGGCAGCCGCACGCTGGCTTGCCCGGCACGACATCGCGGAAACGGCCCTCTGGCCCGACACCCACCACCTGCGGTATCTCGATCCTCGCCCGCTGCTCGCGCAGCTGTTCGCCTGGCCGGAGCCGCAGCGCAATGCCGACGAGGCGGCCGCCTGGTTCCACATCCTGCTGGCGCAGGGCCTGGCGGGCTGGGCTGCCGCAGCAGCGCGCCAGACCGGATGCCGCACCGTCTGCCTGGGCGGCGGCTGCTTCTTCAATGCAATCTTGCGCAGCCGCGTGACGCAGGCGCTCCAGGCGCACGGCCTTCGGGCCGTGTCGGCCAAAGCCCTGGGCTGCGGCGACGCGGCCCTGGCGTTGGGCCAGGCCTGGGTCGCCGCCCATGGCCTGTGCCACGCCCCCTCCCCCACCTCACGAGAAGCCATGCCATGTGCCTAGCCATTCCCACCCAATTGATCGAACTGCGCCCAGGCGCGCTGGGGCTGGTCGAGCTCGGCGGCATCCGCAAGGAAATCTCGGTCGCACTGGTGCCCGACGCGGTGGTCGGCGACTACGTGATCGTGCACGTCGGCCACGCCATCGGCCGGATCGATCCCGAGGAGGCCCGCCGTACGCTGGCCATGTTCGGCACGCTGTCCGAGCTCGCCGCTGCCAATGAGGCGGCCCTGCCATGAAATACATCGACGAATTCCGCGACGGCGCCATCGCGAAGAAGATCCAGGCCCGTCTGCACGCGGAAGCGCAGCCCGCCCGGCAATACAGCTTCATGGAGTTCTGCGGCGGCCACACGCACGCGATCTCGCGCTACGGCATCGGCGAGCTGCTGCCGCACAACGTGCGCATGATCCACGGTCCGGGATGCCCGGTGTGCGTGCTGCCGATCGGGCGCATCGACCTGGCGATCCAGCTCGCGCTCGAGCGCGGCGCCATCGTCTGCACCTACGGCGACACGATGCGCGTGCCGGCCTCCGGCGGGCTCTCGCTCGTTCGCGCGAAGGCCCGCGGAGGCGACATCCGCATGGTCTATTCGGGCGCCGACGCGCTCGAGATCGCGCGCCGCGAGCCCGGCCGCGAAGTGGTGTTCTTCGCCATCGGTTTCGAGACCACCACGCCGCCGACCGCGCTGACGATACGCACCGCGCAGCAGGAAGGCTTGAAGAACTTCAGCGTGCTGTGCTGCCATGTGCTGACCCCCTCGGCCATCACGCACATTCTCGAATCGCCCGAGGTGCGCCAGTTCGGCACCGTGCCGATCGACGGCTTCGTCGGGCCGGCACACGTCAGCATCGTGATCGGATCGGCGCCCTACGAGCATTTCGCAGAGGAATATCGCAAACCCGTCGTGATCGCCGGTTTCGAGCCGCTGGACGTGATGCAGGCGGTGCTGATGCTGGTGCGGCAGGTCAACGAAGGCCGTGCCGAAGTCGAGAATGAATTCACCCGCGCGGTGAACCGTGACGGCAACCTGCATGCGCAGGCACTGGTCTCGCAGGTGTTCGAGCTACGCAACAGCTTCGAATGGCGCGGGCTGGGCGAAGTGCCGTACAGCGCGCTCAAGATCCGCCCGGCGTTCGCGGAATTCGACGCCGAGCGCCGCTTCGGCCTGGGCTACCAGCCGGTGCCGGACAACAAGGCCTGCGAGTGCGGCGCGATCCTGCGCGGCGTCAAGAAACCGACCGACTGCAAGATCTTCGGTACGGTCTGCACGCCGGAGAATCCGGTCGGCTCCTGCATGGTGTCGTCGGAGGGTGCATGCGCCGCGCACTACTCGTACGGGCGCTTCAAGGACATTGCGGTCAAAGTCGAGGTGGCCGCATGAAGAAGGACTACATCCGTCCGCTCGACATCCGCAGCGGATGCGTCGACATGGGCCACGGGGCCGGGGGGCGGGCCGCGGCGCAGCTGATCGAGGAGCTGTTCCTTGCCGCGTTCGACAACGAGTACCTTCGACAAGGCGACGACGGCGCGGCGCTGGCGATTCCGGTGGGTGCCAAGCTCGTGATGGCGACCGACGGCCACGTCGTATCGCCCTTGTTCTTTTCCGGTGGCGACGTCGGCTCGCTCTCGGTGCACGGCACGATCAACGACGTCGCCATGTGCGGCGCCGTGCCGCTCTACCTCGCCGCAAGCTTCATCCTCGAAGAAGGCTTCCCGCTCGCCGACCTGAAGCGCATCGTCGACTCGATGGCCGCGGCCTCGCGCGCGGCCGGCGTGCCGGTGGTGACCGGCGACACCAAGGTGGTCGAGAAGGGCAAGGGCGACGGCGTGTTCATCAGCACCACCGGCGTCGGCGTCGTCCCCGCCGGCGTCCACATTTCGGGTGCCAACGCGCGCCCGGGCGATGCGGTCCTGCTCTCGGGCACGATCGGCGAGCATGGCGTAGCCGTGCTTTCGAAGCGGCAATCGCTGGATTTCGAAACAACGGTCGTTTCCGACAGCGCCGCGCTGCATGGCCTCGTGGCGGCCATGCTCAGGGCCTCGGACGGTGTGCGTGTCCTGCGCGATCCGACGCGCGGCGGCCTCGCAACCACGCTGAACGAAATTGCGCGCCAGTCGAACGTGGGCATGCTGCTCGACGAAGCGACCATCCCGGTGCTGCCGCAGGTCGAGGCCGCTTGCGAACTGCTCGGGCTCGATCCGCTCTATGTCGCGAACGAAGGCAAGCTGGTCGCGATCTGCGCACCCGACGCCGCGGACGCGGTATTGGCGGCGATGCGCGCGCATCCGCTCGGCGCGAACGCCGTGCGCATCGGCAGCGTCACCGAGGACCCCCACCGCTTCGTGCAAATGGAAACCAGCTTCGGCGGCCGGCGCGTCGTCGATTGGCTGAGCGGCGAGCAGTTGCCGCGCATCTGCTGAATGGCCAGCTTGGCGCCGCCCAAACATGGACGACCACGCCTCCAAGCGCATCTTCGTCAAGACACAGGCCGGCCGTGCGGCGCTGGCCGAACGGTCGACGGCCGGCCGGGCGCGAACGGCGCTGATCCTCGTCAATGGCCAGGACACCATGCAGGCGCTGCGCGCGAAGCTTGGGCCAGACGCCGACGTCCTGATCCGCGAACTGCGCCAGCGCGGCCTGGTCGACCTCCTGCGGCCCGCGATCCAAGCCCCGGAGCCTCAGCCGGTGCCGGCGCCATCCGTCCCGCCGATGGACGAGTCCGATCGGCTCGAACCGTTGAAGCGCGAGGCCATCGCGAGGCTGGGGCCGCACTTCGGCCCCGATGCTCCCATCATCGCCGCAGCCCTCACGGCGGCCACTCAGGCCGCCGCCTACAACGCCGCGCTCGGCACGATCGAGGCACGGCTCGCGCTGTACCTGGGCAAGGCCGGTGCCGCGCAGGTGCTGGCCGGACTGCGTGGCTGAGATGACGCCGGCCCCCCTGCGCATCCTGCTGCTGTGCCACAGCTTCAACAGCCTGAGCCAGCGCCTGTTCTGCGCGTTGCGGGCGCTGGGCCACGAGGTCTCGGTCGAGCTCGACATTGCCGACGGCGTCACCGAAGAGGCGATCGAGCTGTTCCGCCCCGCGCTGGTGATCGCACCGTTCCTGAAACGGATGATCCAGCCTGCGGTGTGGCAGCGCCAGCCCTGCCTCGTCGTGCACCCCGGGCCGGTCGGCGACCGCGGGCCCGCGGCGCTCGATTGGGCCGTGCGCGACAGCGAGCCCGCCTGGGGCGTGACCGTGCTGCAGGCGAACGAGGCCTTTGATGCGGGCCCGGTGTGGACGCACGCAGCCTTCCCGATGCGGACGGCCGCCAAAGGCAGCCTGTACCGGCGCGAAGTGACCGAGGCGGCCGTGGAGGCGGTGCTGCGCGCCGTGGCGATCTTCGCGGCGGGCGGCACCTGCCGTGAGAGCCCGGCCTCGCCCACGGCTTCCAACTGGCGCGGCCCGCTGCCCCAAGCCGAACGCCGCATCGACTGGTCGAAGGACACGACAGCCACCGTGCTCGCGAAGATCCGTAGCGCCGACGGCCATCCCGGCGTGCAGGACGAGCTCTTCGCCCAGCCATGCCGCGTGTTCGACGCGCATGCCGCCACGCCGGATGCACTCGACGCTTCGCCGCCCGGCGCGTTGATCGGCCGCCGCGACGGGGCCGTGCTGCGGCGCACGATCGACGGCGCGGTCTGGATCGGCCACGCCAGCCTTGCCGGCGCCTGTGGCGGCAAGGCCTTCAAGCTGCCCTGCGATCTTGCCTTCGGCGCGGCCTTCGAGGCGCTACCCGCCATGAACGTTCCGTTGGAGCGTGCGAGCGACGAGTGGGGCGAGATTCGCTACCAGGAGTTCGGCGCGCCGGGCGCTCGTGTCGGCTCCCTGTCGTTCGAGTTCTACAACGGCGCGATGTCGACCGCGCAATGCCGGCGCCTCCTGGCCGCGTGGCGCGAGGCTGCGGCCCGCGACACGCGCGTGCTGCTGCTCGCCGGCGGCGTCGACTTCTTCAGCAACGGCATTCACCTGAACTGCATCGAGGCGGCTTCGTACCGCCAGGACGACAGCGCCGCCGACGAGTCGATGCGCAACATCGAGGCAATGGACGACCTCGCCGAGGCGATCATCCGCACCACCGACCGGCTGACGATTGCGCTGCTGCGCGGCAATGCCGGCGCCGGCGGGGCCTTTCTTGCGCTTGCCGCCGACGAAGTCTGGGCACACCGCGGCGTGGTGCTGAACCCTCACTACAGGAACATGGGCAATCTCCATGGCTCGGAGTACTGGACCTACCTCCTGCCGCGCCGCCTGGGGGAAGCGCGTGCGGCCGCACTGATGGCCGGCCGCCTTCCGCTGGGCGCGCCGCAGGCCCAATCGATCGGGCTCATCGACCGGTGCATGGATGCGGCGGCGGCGGAGTTCGAGGCACTGGCAATCACCCATGCGACGGAACTGGCCGCGGCGCACAATATCGAGCAACAGATCGCCGCAAAGGCGCGGCGGCGAGAAGCCGACGAGACCGCTCGCCCTCTCGCCGACTACCGCCTTCATGAGCTTTCACGCATGCATCGCAACTTCTACGGCTTCGACCCGAGCTTTCATGTCGCGCGGTATCACTTCGTCCACAAGCTGCCCATGGCGTGGACGCCGCGTCACCTGGCCCGGCACCGCGACGGCATGAACGCCGCAAGCGCCCGATGATGCCGGCCACGCCGGTGCCGACCGTCCTCGTCGTCGACGACGAGGTGCGGTCGCAGGACGCGATCCGCCGCACGCTCGACGAGGAGTTCACCGTGCTGACAGCCAGCGATGCGGACGAGGCCCGTCGCCAGCTCGAGCGCCAGCCGGTCAGCGTGATCCTGTGCGACCAGCGCATGCCGGGCGAAACCGGCGTCACCTTCCTGAAGGAGGTGCGCGAGCGCTGGCCCGACACGGTGCGCATCGTGATCTCGGGCTATACCGACTCCGAGGACATCATCGCGGGCATCAACGACGCCGGCATCTACCAGTACCTGCTCAAGCCGTGGATTCCCGACCACCTGCTGAACACCGTACGCGACGCGGCCGAAGCGCAGATGCTCCAGCGCGACATGAACCGGCTCGACCTCGAGCTGCGCACCAGCACGCCGGTGCTGCGGCGCCGTGCCTCCACCAAGCTGGAGCGGGCGCGCACTGCCTTCGACTTCGATCGCATCGAGCGCGCCGACGGCAGCCCGCTCGATGCGGTCTGCGAGCTGGCGGCACGCGTCGCGCGCTACGACCTCAGCCTGCTGGTGCTGGGAGAGTCGGGCTCCGGGAAGGAGCTGCTGGCACGCGCGGTGCATTACGCGAGCCCGCGCGCCGGCGGGCCGTTCGTCGTGGAGAACTGCGCCGCGATTCCGGACACGCTGCTCGAGTCGGAGCTTTTCGGACATAAGCGCGGCGCGTTCACCGGCGCGTTCGAAGACCACGTCGGACTGTTCCAGCGCGCCAATGGTGGCACCGTCTTCCTCGACGAGATCGGCGAGACCTCGGCCGCATTCCAGCTGCGCCTGCTGCGCGTGCTCCAGGAGGGCGAGGTGCGGCCTGTCGGGTCGCCGCGCACCGTGCCGGTCGACGTGCGCGTCATCGCGGCCACGCATCGCAACCTCGAGCAGCGGGTGCACGAGGGACATTTCCGCGAAGACCTGTTCTACCGCGTGGCCTGCGTGACGCTCACGGTGCCGCCGCTGCGCGAGCGCGGCGGAGACATCGGGCCGATCGCGCGGCGGCTGGTGAGCGAGGTGGGCGTGGCGCTGGGCCGGCCCGGCGCGGCGCTCTCGGACGAGGCGATGGCCTGCCTCATGACCTATCCCTGGCCCGGCAACATACGCGAGCTGCGAAACGAGATCTCGCGGGCCGTGGCGTTGAGCGCCGAAGACCTGATAGACGGCACCGCCTTCTCGACGCGCGTCCTGCAGGGCCAGGCGGGGCGCACCGCCACCGCGCAATCGCCGTCCCTGCCGGCCAGCGGCACGCTGGCGGAGCGGCTCGATGCGATCGAGGCCATGCTGCTGCGCGAGACACTGCTGCGCAACCGCTGGAACAAGACCCGCGCGGCCGAGGAACTGGGACTGTCCCGGGTCGGCCTGCGTGGCAAGATGGCCCGGTTCGGGCTGGAAGGCTGACCCGATGGACATCACGATGCCGAACTTCAACGTCCTGTGGCTGCAATCGGGCGGCTGCGGCGGCTGCAGCATGTCGCTTCTTTGCGCCGACACTGCGGACTTCCACGGCCAGCTGCGCGACGCCGGCATCAACCTGCTGTGGCATCCGTCGCTGTCGCTCGAAAGCGGCAGCGAGCTGATCGACCTGCTCGAGCGCGCCGCCGATGGCCGCCTGCGCGTCGATGCGCTGTGCATCGAAGGCTCGCTGCTGCGCGGCCCGAACAACACCGGCCGCTTCCATGTGCTCGCGGGCACCGGCATCCCGATGATCGACTGGGTCCGCCGGCTGGCTGCGACGGCGCGGCAGGTCGTGGCCATCGGCAGCTGCGCGGCCTGGGGCGGAATCACCGCGGGAGGGAGCAACCCGACCGATGCCTGCGGCCTCCAGTACGACGACGACCGTCCGGGCGGCCTGCTCGGCGCATCCTTCCGCAGCGGCAGCGGCCTGCCGGTCATCAACGTGGCTGGCTGCCCAACGCATCCCGGGTGGGTGATCGACAGTCTCATGGCGCTGGCCGCCGGGCAGTTCTCCGCGGCCGACCTGGACCCGCTGAACCGGCCGCGGTTCTATGCCGACCAGCTGGTGCACCACGGCTGCACCCGCAATGAATACTACGAGTTCAAGGCCAGCGCCGAGAAGCCGTCCGACCTGGGCTGCATGATGGAGCACATGGGCTGCAAGGGCACGCAGGTGCATGCCGACTGCAACACGCGGCTGTGGAACGGAGAGGGGTCTTGCACCCGCGGCGGTTACGCCTGCATCGCCTGTACCGAGCCGGGCTTCCAGGAGCCCGGACACCCGTTCCACGAGACGCCCAAGATCGCCGGCATTCCCATCGGCCTGCCGACGGACATGCCCAAGGCCTGGTTCGTCGCGCTGGCGTCGCTGTCGAAGTCGGCCACGCCCAAGCGCGTGAAGGCCAACGCGACGGCCGACCACCTCCAGGTGGCGCCCGCGGTGCGCAAGACCCGCCTGCGCTAGCCTGCCGCCATGACACGCCTGCTGGTCGGTCCTTTCAACCGCGTCGAGGGAGACCTGGAGGTCACGCTCGATATCGAGGATGGACGTGTGTCGTCCGCCCGCGTGAACTCGCCGATGTACCGGGGCTTCGAGCAGATCCTGCAGGGCAAGCGGCCGCACGATGCGCTGGTCTACGTGCCGCGCATCTGCGGCATCTGCTCGGTGTCGCAGTCGGTCGCCTCGGCGCGCGCGCTGGCCGACATGGGCGGCCTGTCCATCCCGCCCAACGGGCAGCACGTGACCAACGTGATCCTGGCCACCGAGAACATGGCCGACCACCTGACGCATTTCTACCTGTTCTTCATGCCCGACTTCACGCGGGCCGTGTACGCGGGACGGCCCTGGCATGCCGACGCCCAGCGCCGCTTCGACCCGGCCACGGGCGAGCAGGCGCGCCAGGCGATCGCGGCGCGGCAGCGCTGGTTCACGATGCTCGGCCTCCTGGCAGGCAAGTGGCCGCACACGCAGAGCATCGAACCCGGCGGTTCGACACGGGCGGTGGATAGCGCCGAGCGCACGCGGCTGCTGGCTCGCATGCGCGAGTTCAGGCGCTTTCTGGAGCAGCAGCTGTTTGCCGCGCCGCTGGAGCAGGTGCTCTCGCTCGCGAGCGCCGACGCGCTGTGGGACTGGGACGCCCGGGCGCCGCTTCGAGGGGATTTCAGGATGTTCCTGGCCATTGCGCGAGATGCCGGCCTGATGGGCCTGGGCAAGGGGCCGGGGCGCTACCTGAGCTACGGTGCCTACCCGCAACCCGGTGCCGCGTTCGTGTTCCCGCGCGGGGTCTGGCGCGCCGAGAGCAGCAGCCTCGGGCCTCTGGACGAGAGCGGCATCCGCGAGGACGCAACGCATGCATGGCTTGCGGACGACGGCGGTCCGCGTCATCCGCGCGACGGCCTGACGGTGCCCGCCGGCGACAAGCCGGGCGCCTACACCTGGAACAAGGCGCCCCGGCTCGCGGGCGAGGTGGTCGAAACCGGCGCAATCGCGCGGCAGCTCGCCGCCGGCCATCCCCTCGTGCGCGACATGGTGGAGCGCCACGGCGGCACCGTCTTCACACGCGTACTGGCACGCCTGCTGGAACTCGCCCGGGTGGTGCCGATGATGGAGCAATGGATGCTCGCACTGGAGCCCGGCGAGCCGTATTGCGCGAGCGGCGCGCTGCCCGACGAGGGCACCGGCATCGGGCTGAGCGAAGCGGCACGCGGCAGCCTGGGGCACTGGATCTCGGTGCGGCGCGGCCACATCGAGAACTACCAGATCGTTGCGCCGACCACCTGGAACTTCTCGCCGCGGGACGCCGCTGGCACTCCGGGTGCTCTTGAAAGCGCGCTCGAAGGCGCGCCGGTGCTCCAAGGCGAGACGACGCCCGTCTCGGTCCAGCACATCGTCCGATCCTTCGATCCGTGCATGGTCTGCACCGTCCACTGATGCCGCCGCGCCGCACCGAACGCCCGAGGGCAGCGCCGCATGGCGTGGACGACGCCACCTGGCTCGACGTGATCCAGAAGATGGACGAGGTCTACTCTCAGCTGGTCCAGGACGAGGTCGAGCTCGAAAAGAAGAACGAGGAACTCGAGCAATCGCAGCGGTTCATCTTCAGCGTGCTGTCCGCCATGTCGGACGTGCTGCTGGTCTGCACCGAAAAGGGCGAGATCGAGGAGACGAACGCGGCCTTGTGCGAACTGGTCGGCCGCAGCGACGCCGACCTGCGCGGCACCTCCCTCCTCGCCCTGCTGGCGGATGAAGGCAGCATCGCGCGGGCGCATGCGGTGCTCATGAACGCCAGCCCCACCCGGCGCGGCGAGACGATCGAACTGAACCTCCTGGCCGCCGATGGAAGCAGCGTGCCGGTCGACGCCAACTGCACCCCGCGCGCCACGCCTTCGGGCCGTCGAGTCGGCACGGTGTTCGTCGCGCGGCCCACGGCCGAACTGCGCCGCGCCTACCAGGAGCTGCGCTCGGCGCACGACGCGCTCAAGCAGACCCAGCAGCAGCTTCTGCATTCGGAAAAGATGGCGTCGCTGGGCCGGCTGGTGGCAGGCGTGGCGCACGAGCTCAACAACCCGATCAGCTTCGTGCTCGGCAACGTGCATGCGCTGAGCCGCTACAGCGACAAGCTGCGCACCTACATGGCGGCCGTTCACGAAGGCAAGGACACCCAGACCTTGCTCGCGCTGCGCACCCGGCTGCGCATCGAGCATCTGCTGGACGACCTGCCATCGCTCATCGAGGGCACGCTGGAGGGTGCGCAGCGCACCGCGGCCATCGTGAACGGATTGAAGCGTTTCTCGGCCATGGACCCGGAAGAACGGAAGCGGGTGGATCTCAACGACGTGGCCGAACGTGCCATTCTCTGGGTGTCCAAAGGCACGTCGCAGCCGCTGCAGGTCGATTGGCAGCCGGCTTCGCCATGCATGGTCGAAGGCAGCCTCGGGCAATTGCAGCAGGTCGTGATGAACCTGATCCAGAACGCCGTGGATGCGGCCAGCACGGCCCAGCCTCCGCGTGCGCCGCACCTGTGGATCCAGGCCTGCGCCCGCGCCACGAACAACCTGCTGTCCGTGCGCGACAACGGACCGGGCATCGCACCCGAGCTGCTCTCCCGGATCTTCGATCCGTTCTTCACCACGAAGCCGGTCGGCAAAGGCACCGGCCTCGGCCTGTCCATCAGCTACGGGATCATCGAGCAGCACGGCGGAACCTTGAGCGTTCGCAATCACCCGGAAGGCGGCGCGGAGTTCACGGTCGAGCTGCCTGCCGTGAAGTGAGGGCGCCGGGGGCTTTGTTCCAGCCGTGTGATGTGCCGGCTCACGACCGACTGCTGCACGCTAACGTAGCGCCCCGAGACCCCGCCGGCCTACGCGGACGCGCATCGCTGCACTGTTATGACGCGGTATCGAACCACTTGGCGTCGCCACCGAAAAGATCGGTCAGCTTGCGTGCGCCGGCGAAAAGCGCCTGCAACATCGGCGCCTGATCGACGTTCTCGAAACGATAGCGCGGACCCGAGATCGTGAGCGCGCCCACGAGCTGTCGATTCACGCTCAGCACCGGCACCGACAAGGCCGCGATCTCCGGGTCGTACTCGCCGAACGAGGCACAGGACATCTGGGCGCGGATACGGTCGTACTTCTTTCCGGTCTTTTTTTCACCAAAGGCCAAAAGCACCTGCGGAGCGGCGCCCTTGTCGATCGGGAGGCGATCGCCTTCGCGGATGGCATCGCGAATCATGCGGGCCGAGTCGACTCGATGAAGGCAGACCGCATGTTCGCCGTCCTGGATATAGAACGATGCGCACTCGTAGGTGGCCTCGACCACTTCGCGCAGGACCTCGGGGACGTGCTCCGAAGTGCGGCACTGCCGCTGGTAGATCGCGCCGAGCCGCAGCGGCGCGGCACCCAACTGAAAAGAGCCGTCGGCCAGGCGCTTGAGATAGCCCATGCGCTGCAAGGATTCGGCCAGCCGCAGGATCGTGCTCTTGTAGAGGCCCGTGCGCCGCGCAAGATCGGCGAGCGTCAACGCATAGTCCAGTTCGTTGAAAGCGTCGAGCAGGCTCAACGCGCGTTCCACCGCGCTCACCCCGGAATCATCAGCCATCGAATGCCATTCAGAAGAAGATCAATCGAGTTTAGCGCGACCCTCCTGGACACCACACGCACGTTGACCACCCTCAATGCGCGTCCACGTCCAGACCCAGGAAGCGTTCGAGCACCGAGGCTTCGGCATCGAGGTCTTCCGTGCGGCCCTCGTAGACGACGACACCCTCCTCGAGGATATAGTGTCGCCGGGCGAGCGTGCGGCAGACCGCAAAGCTCTGCTCCACCAGCACGATCGGGATGCCCGATGCGCCGACGCCGCGAATCAGCTCCGTGAGCTCGTCCACGATCACGGGTGCGAGGCCTTCCGTCGGTTCGTCGAGCAGCAGCAGCCTGGGCCCTTGCACCAGCGCCCGCGCGATGGCGAGCATCTGCTGCTCGCCGCCGGAAAGCGCACCGCCGAGGTTGCGGCGACGCTCACGCAGACGCGGAAACTCGTCATAGACGCGCTCCAGCGTCCATGGCGCGTGCTTTCTCTGGGCGATCTGCAGGTTCTCCTGCACCGACAGCAAGGTGAAGATGCCGCGATGTGCGGGCACCAGCGAGATGCCGCGGCGCGCGATGTCGTCGACCGCCATGCCCACGAGGTCGACGCCTTCGAAGCGCACCGAGCCGCCATGCGCGCGCAGCAACCCGACGACCGTGCGCATCGTCGTCGTCTTGCCCATGCCGTTGCGCCCGAGCACGCTCACGATCTCGCCCGCGTTCACGTGCATCGACACACCATGCAGCACATGGCTCTTGCCGTAGGACGCATTCACGTTCTCCAGCACCAAAACGGCCTCGCTCATGATTGGCTCCCCAAGTAGACCCGCCGCACCTGGGCGTTCTCGCGGATGGCTGCCGGGGCACCTTCCGCGATGACGTTGCCCTGGAACATGACGGTGATGCGATCGCTGATCCCCATGACCACGCGCATGTTGTGCTCGACCAGCAGCACCGCGTAGCGGGCCTTGAGCCGCTGCAACAGTTCGGTGATGCGAGGCACGTCCGCAAGGCCGAGGCCGGCCAGCGGCTCGTCCAGCAACAGCAGGCGCGGCCGGGCCGCAAGGCACATGCCGATCTCCACCACGCGCTGGACCCCGTGCGCGAGTGAAGCGACCGGCGTCGCGGCATGGCGGGTCAGCTCCAGTTCGCGCAAGACCTCCGTGGCGACGTCGAGCCTTTGCGTCTCGCGCGCCCAGTTGCTCCAGAACCTATAGGAGCGCGACGGGGCGGCGCCCATTGCCGCCATCTGCAGGTTGTGCAGCACGCTGCTTTCGCCGAACAGGCTTGTCACCTGGAAGCTTCGCGCCATGCCGAGCCGGGCTCGCCGATGCGCGCCGGAGCGCGTGATGTCTCTTCCCTCGAAGATCAAGCTGCCGCGGCTGGCCGGCAGGCGGCCGCTCACGATGTTGAAGAAGGATGTCTTGCCTGCGCCGTTCGGACCGATCAGCGAGTGCAGGCCGGTCGTGCCCAGTTCGATATCGACCTCGCCAACCGCGGTGAAGCGTCCGTAGTCGAGCCCAAGCCCGCGCGCACTGAGGAAGGGGTTGCCTGCTGTGGTCATGCGTGATCTCCTGCCGGCGCGCTGCGGCGGTCCCGCCAATGCGCCCAGGCACCGCCGAGTCCGCGGGGCGCGAACAGCACTACGGCAATCAACACAAAGCCGACGATCATCTGCCAGCGCGGCCACCACTGGGACAGCTGCTCGGCCATCAAGGTCATGGCGAGCGCGCCGAAGGCCGCGCCAAGAAGCGATCGGCGCCCGCCGAGGATTGCCATGATGAGAATGGTCTCGGACGTCATGAGGTCGATGTTGGACAGGGGCGCAGAGCGCAGCTGCAGCGCATAGAGCGCACCGGCCAGCGCGGTGATGCCCCCTGAAAGGCAGAAAGCCAGCAGCTTGAGCTTCTGGACGTCGTAGCCGGCGGTCTGCGCGCGCACCTCGTTCTCGCGCACCGCGTCGAGCGCGCGGCCGAAAGGCGAACGCACCACGAGACGCAAGAACGCAGTCGCAAGGACGAAAACCGCGGCGATCAACACGTACTGACCAGCGCCTTCGCCGACGATGCCCTCAAGGCCCGTGGCGGGGCGCGGAATGTCGAGCAATCCGTTCTCGCCGCCGGTGAGCTGCGGGAACGAAAGCGCGGCAAAGTAGGCGAGCTGCGCCATTGCGAGCGTGATCATCACGAAATAGATGCCTCGCTGGCGGATGCTCAGCATGCCGATGGCCAATGCCACGACCATCCCGGCCATGACGCACACGAGCAGCGCCGCCATACCCGCGCCCGGTGCCGCCTTCAGCACGATGCCGACGGCATAGGAGCCCACGCCGAAGAAGCTGCCCTGGGCGAAGCTCAGGAGGCCGGCGTAACCCAGCAACAGGTTGCAGGCGGCCGCCGCAATCGCAAACACCAGCACCACGCCGGCCGTGGCTGTCGAGCCCATCACCACCGGCATGGCCAACGCAAAGAACGCCAGAGCCAGGCAGAACAGCCCGGAAGAATGTTTGATCTTTTCAAGCACGGCCGAACAACCCCCTGGGCATGACGAGGAGGATGCCCGCCATGACGATGAAGATGGCCAGACGCGCGCCCTCGGGCCATATCGCGCTCATCATGCTTTGCGTGACGCCGATAATCAGACCGCCCACCAAAGGCCCGCTGAAGCTGCCGATGCCGCCGAGGACCACCACGACGAAAGCGATCACGATCGCCTCCGCGCCCATCGAGGGATCGGCACCCCGCAGCGGTGCGGCAAGGCCGCCCGCCAGACCCGCCAGTCCGGTTCCCAGCGCAAAGGTCAGGGCATAGACCGTGCTGACCCTGATGCCGAGAAGGTTGAGCATCTCGGACGATTCGTTGCCCGCGCGAACCCGAGCGCCGAACAGCGTGCGCTCGAAGAGAAACCACAGCCCAAGCCCCACCACTGCACAGACCCCGGAGATGAAGACGCGGTAGACCGGGACCGGATAGGCACCGAGCATGAACACGCCGGCGAGCATGTCGGGCATAGGCACCTGCCGCGACTCGGGCCCGAAGATCGTCACCACGCCCTCGGTCAGGATGAATGTCAGGCCGACGGTGATGAGGATCTGCGACTCGTGCGGCATGCGATAGGTGCGCCGCAGCAGCCAGCGCTCGGCCACCACGCCGATGACGGCCACAGCTGCGAACGAGGCGGCAAGCCCGAGCAGGAAGCTGCCGGTCTGTGCAGTCACGAACATCGCGGTGTAGGCCCCGATGAGGAACAGCGCACCATGCGCGAAGTTCACGAAGCCGAGCAGCCCGAAGATGATGCTCAGGCCTACGGACAGCAGGAAGTAGACCATGCCGACCCCGAGCCCATTGAGCGCCTGGAACAGGTAGATATTCATGGTTATCTCACGCCAGCTTGCAATCCGATTCGCCTTGGGGAACCAGCGCCCGCGACGAGGACAGGATGTCGGCGTAGTCGTCCGCGTCCTTCATCGTCGCTTTCTTCTTGCCGCGCACCAGCAGGTAGTTCTTGGACACCTGGTGGTCGAAGGGGCGGATCTGCTCGTCGCCGGTGAGGCCTTGGTAGCTGTGGCCTTCCAGCGCCTTCACGATCGCGGCAGGCTCGTCGCTGCCGGCCCGCTTGGCGGCGTCGAACATCAGCGTGGCGACCTGGTAGTCGGCGGCCGAGTAGAAACGCGGGTTCTCCTTGAACTCACCCTTGTAGAGGCGCACGAAGTCCTTGTTGGCCGGGGTGTCCAGCGTATGCCAGTACTGCAGTCCGAAGTACATGCCGTCGGTCACGTCGGCGCCGAGTGCCTGGAAGGTGTCGAGTCCCGAGAACCACACGACCACCACCGCCATGCGCTGCTTGAGGCCAAAGGTCGCGGCCTGGCGCAGCAGGTCGAGCGTGTTGGCGCCGAAGTTCAACACCACCAGCACGTCGGCGCCGGACCCCATGGCGTTGCCGAGGTAGCCCGAGAACTCCTTCTCGGCCAGCGAGTGGTAGCTGTTGCCCACGTGTTCCAGCTTCGTTTCCTGCATCACTGCCTTCGCGTTGCGCAGCAGCGCTTCGCCGAACACGTATTGGCCGGTGATGGTGTAGACCTTCTTCCACTTGGGGTTCTGCTGGATCAGGGGCCGCATCACCGTGTTGACTGCACCATAGGTTGGCAGGCCCCAGCGGAAGGTGGAGCGGTTGCAGTCCTTGCCGGTGACTTCGTCGGCACCGACATAGGTGATGTAGACGCCCTTGCTCTTGTCGATTTCCTTCATGATGGCCAGGGCCTCGTTCGACAGCGCGGCGCCGCCGAAGTGGCGCGCCTTGTCCTGGTCGATGGCCTGCTGCACCTTGCGTACCGCGATGGCGGGGTTGCCTTCGCTGTCGATCTTGCGGTACTCGATGGACCGGCCCAGCCCGTTGCCGAAGGCCGTGACAGCTGCGCGTACCCCAAGATCGCTGTACTTGCCGCTGGTGGCGAAGTTGCCCGAGAAGGCGTTGACGCTGTAGTAGCTGAAAGGCCTGGCCTGGGCAATGGCAAAGCGCGGAAGCATCAAAGAGCCGGTCGCGGCGCTGCCAGCGACGGTGAGGAAGGAACGACGGTCCATGGTTTGTCTCCGTTAAGCTTTTCTGTAAGGAATGTGCGTGCCGCTGCGCGGCTCAGGCCGGCTGCGTGGCCGCGGCATGCTGGCCCGCGCGGCGACCGAAGACCAACCCGCGCAGCACCGAGGTCGAGCCTGTGTAGACCTGGTGATAGATGCCCATGGTTTCGCCTGCGGCATACAGCCCCGCGATGACCCGGCCGTCCTGGTCGAGCACCTGCGCGTCGCTGTTGACCTTGAGGCCGCCGAAGGTGAAGCAGTTGGTGGAAATGATCGGGTAGGCCTGGAACGGACCCTTGTCGATCGGCCGCGACCAGTGGCTCTTGCGCACCGCCAGACCAGTGGTGGCGCGCTGGTCGACGTGCAGCGGATCGAAGTCGCCCTCGCCTTTCGGGCAGGCCGCATTGAACTCGTGCACGGTGCGCGCGAGGTTGTCCGCGGGCACGCCGATCTGGGCGGCCAGTGCCTCCAGCGTGGGAGCGCTGATGGAGGGCTGATCGGAACGGATGCTGGTTCGCCAGCGCGGGATGTCCTCGACCTTCGCATCGAAGATCACGTAGCTGATGCCGTCGGGTTGATCGGCAATGCAGCGCGAGATGTTGTCGTAGTGCGCGTCGACCGTGCCAGGGGCCTCATCTGTGAAACGGTGTCCGTGCTTGTCGACCAGAATGCCGTAGGGATAGATGAAGACCACCGCTTCGGCCATCTTCGAGCGTGGGTCCACCGGCTCTGCGTGGTACGAACCGTACTCGCCGGCGGGCGCCGCGCCGGCATCCAGCGCCATGCGAATGCCTTCGCCCTTGTTGTAATAGCCGCCGATGGCCACAGGGCGGATGTGCTTGCTGCGAAGGCCTACGTAACGGGTCATCATCTCGGGGTTGCCCTGGAAGCCGCCACTGGCGAGCAGCACCCTCTTGGCGCGCAGCACCTCGCGCACGCCTTCTGGGCGGATCGTGACGACGCCGTTCACTGCACCCTCCTCCCCACGCACCAGGTCGATCGCAGTGGTCCGATAGCGAATCTCGCCACCCAGCGCGAGTGCCTTCGCGCGCAAGGTTTCAATCAGCGCCAATCCTCCGCCCATGGCAGCGATGCGCGTGGTGTTCTGGGTCAACAGATAGATCGGCTGGGGGCCGAACTTCATTCCCAATCCTTTCAGCCATGCCAGCGTCGATGGCACCGACTGTGCAAAGGCCGAGATCACTTCCGGGTCGGGCAGCGAATGCGCCTTTGCGAATGCCGGCTGAAGCGCCGCCTCGTCCGTCAGTGCGACGAGCACGTTGGGATCGATGTTCCAGCCTGCGTTATGGGCGAAATGCTCTTCGAAGTCGTCCGAGACTTCCGAATCGTTCTTCATGCGCATGTAGGCTTCGGTCCAGCGCGAGTTGCCGCCGAAGTGCTCTTCCTCCGAGCGCTCGAGGTTGATGACCGTGAGGCCCGCTTCCAGGGCAGTGACCGCGGCCGAGAGGCCCGCGACGCCGCAGCCGACGATCAGCAGATCGGATTCCATCTTTGAATTCATGTTGTCTCCGGGGGTGGCGCGCAGGCGCCGGGTTGGGGTCAGCCGAGCACGAACGCGTTCGTGCGTGACGGTTGCGTGGTGATCCAGACGCTCTTGCTTTGCAGGTACTCCTTGATCGCGTCGACACCGCCCTCACGCCCGATGCCGCTGCGCTTGTAGCCTCCGAAGGGCGTGGTGAAACTGGTGGCGCGGTAGTTGTTGACCCACACCGTGCCGGCCTTCAACCGGTCCGACATATGGAACGCACGGTGCAGGCTCTGCGTCCATACGCCGGCCGCGAGACCGAACTGCGTGTCGTTGGCGATGCGCAGCGCGTCGGCCTCGTCGTCGAAAGGAATCACCGAAAGCACGGGCCCGAAGACTTCTTCCTGTGCAATGCGCATGTCGTTGGTGACGCCCGTGAAGATGGTGGGCGCCACGAACTGGCCTTGTCCATAGCCTTCGCCGGAGAGCGCATGGCCGCCGAGCACGCACTTGGCGCCGCCGTCCTTGGCGATCTCGATGTAGCCAAGGATCTTCTGGAACTGCGCCTTTGTAGCGATGGGCCCGACCTGCGTTTCCATCTTTGCCGGATCTCCCACGATGGCTTTGCTGGCGACATCGATGAGCATCGCAACGAAGCGGTCGTGAATGCCGCGCTGCACCAGCAGCCGCGAGCCGGCCATGCAGGTCTGCCCGGCCGCACCGAAGATGCCGGCCACCGCGCCCATCACGGCCTGGTCCAGGTCCGCGTCGTCGAACACGATATTGGCGGACTTGCCCCCGAGTTCGAGCGTGACTTTCTTGAAATCCTTCGCGGCAATCTCATTGATCTTCTGGCCGGCGGCGTCGCCGCCGGTGAAGGCCACCTTGGCCACCAGGGGGTGGCTCACGAGCGGCTCTCCGACTTCAGCGCCGAAGCCGGTGATCACGTTGAAGACGCCTGGCGGGAAACCCGCCAATTTGACCAAGGCAGCCAGTTCCAACAGCGAGCTCGACGTGTATTCCGAAGGCTTGATCACCATGGTGTTGCCCGCCGCAAGGGCCGGGGCGATCTTCCACACGGTCAGGGCAAGCGGAGAGTTCCAAGGAGTGATCGCCGCAACCACGCCCAGGGGTTCGTGCTTGACGTAGTTGAAGACGCCGGTCTTGTTGATCGGCACCACCGCGCCTTGGACCTTGTCTGCCAGGCCCGCGTAGTAGTGGAACCACTGCGCAACGTTCTGGACTTGCCCGCTGACCTCTGCGATGAGCTTGCCGTTGTCGCGCTGCTCGGTTTCTGCAAGAACGTTGATGTTCAGGCTCACCAGATCGGCAAGCTTGCGCAGCAAGGCGCCGCGCTGCGTGGCTGTCAGGTCGCGCCAAGCGGGTGCTTCAAGCGCGTCATGCGCAGCGCGCACCGCGAGTTCGACATCCGCCACCCCTCCCCTCGGGACCTCGGCCCAAGATTTTCCAGAGTAGGGCTCGGTCGATTCGAACCAGGCACCGGAGGCCGGGTTGATCCATTCGTTGTTGATGAACAGCTGGTATCGCTTCATGCCATGTCTCTCGTGTGTCGATGGCGCGAAGTCTAGGACAATTCTAAATTAACAGCAAGCATTCTTCCTGACAGAACGTTCAGACCGTAGCGGGTGCTGCTGGCCGCACCTTGGCGGCAACATTGATTGCGATGTATCGAGACGAATCCGGCCGGCAGCGGGAGCGGGTAATTCACCGCGCGAAGTGGCAGTAGTTCGATCCTTCGCGCGATCATGGGATGCCCGCGAGACAGCTGACGGCATGAACTGCCAGTCCTACCGAGCGGTCATGCTCGCGCGCGATCCAAGCCCTTGCCTGCAGACCGGGATGGGCAGCGTCCTTCCATTCCCACAGCGCGCTGTCATCAGTTTTGACCGGCGCACGCGAGCCGACCACCATGCTGTGTCGATGTCCTCCAAGTCAATCACGCGCAACGCCCGTCGATGAGTACATCGGGCCCATCGCCGATCGAACTGCGCATTCGCTGCAGATCGAATCAAGGCAGATCGAATCAAGGCAGATCGGCTTCGTGCAGCGCCGTGTTGAGTGCCAGCGCAACGCCGCCGGCGCTGTCCACCAGCGTCCCATCCAGATCGAAGGCGATCGCCTGGAACGTCATGGCGTTGGTCTCGCGAGGCACGACGGCGCGGCGGAGAACGAGGACGCTCCCCATGCTCGAAAGGAGGGTCTGGAGTCGTCAGCCACGTTCGCAATCACCCGGAAGGCGGCGCGGAGTTCACGGTCGAGCTGCCTGCGGTGAATTAAGGGCGCCGAGCCCTCGCCAGGCCAGTGACGCCGCTTCTGATGCGAGCTGTCGCTGGAACCTAACGCACGCTGTCCCCTGCCAAGGCGTCAGGAGAGAAATGTTTCTCCGGCAAGGGCTGGGGCAGGATGCGGTATTGCTCCTTGGAGGAATTCATCACTTCAGCGATGAAATAAGTTCCCGACAGCAGGTCATAGGTGCCCCAGGCGGTGCCTACGACCGCAGGAATATCGGGCATCACAACGGGAATGGAAAAAGGCATGCGCCAAAGTTGTCCGTTTGCGTCCCAGCGGTCGGCGAGAACCGGCCACCAGCTGTCCTCATCGATGTAGTAGCGGCTCTTCGTGGAAGTGTGGCGCTGGCCTGGCTTCAGCTCGGCCTCCACTACCCAGACGCGGTGCAGTTCCCAGCGGACATGCTCAGGCTGAAGATGGTGCGGACCCAGCACATCGGTGTCCTTCGTTGGCACGAGAAGCCGGTTCGAGTTGTATGGGATATACATCTCCTTCTTGCCCACCAACTTCCAATCGAAGCGATCCAGCCGGGTCGCAAAGGTCTCGATCTCATCGAATGTCACGATGCCCGCCGACGTGGGATGTGGCGTATCGCAACATGAGTTGGGCAGCTTGCGGACACGTCGCTGTCCCGTCAGGTAGACCCAGGTCGCGGTCTTGCTCTCATCGACGAGAAGGTGCCCGAGGATCGCTTCCCCAGCCCGCAGGGCCGGGGCCGAAGTGGCAACTCGCACCATCCAGTAGGCGCCATCGAAGTTCTCCGCCGAACCTTCGCGGTAGTAATAGGGTGCGACGTTATCGACATTCACCGTGTGCACCAGAACCGGACGGCCATCCGCAGTCACCTGGTAGCCACTGCTTTGCTGATTCCACGCCGCACCGCGCCAACGGACCTGGGTGTTCAACATCACTTCGGCCCCGGTCTTCGGAATCGGGAACGGGATGCCTCCATAAGCGCCCTTGGTTACCGGGCCGGCGGATGCTTCCTGGACAGTGGCACGTGTCGCATTCTGGAAGGTGTTGTCGTACACCCATTGCGGAGCCGCGGCAGTGCGGTGCGTGGGGTACACGTCCACCCGAAAAGTATCAGGATACTTTCGCAGCATGACCTTTGTGCCCTCCGTCAGCTTGTCGGCAAACTGATCCATGTTTTTGGCCGTGATTTGCAACGTCGCCTTCTCGGATGCAAAAGGATCAGTCCTGCGGCCGCCGTTGCGGAAATCCGGTGTCGCTGCCGTGAGGCCGCCGGTCCATGCCGGGATGGCGCCGTCGCGGTTGCCGGCTCGCTCGGCTCCCAAGGGAGTCAGCTCGCCTTTGAGCTTGGCAGCCTCGGCGGCGCTCACGCCGGCCTGGGCCGCCCCGACGAAGGAGAGCACGGCGAGAATGGCAGCGCTCCGTTTGATCGTGGTCAATGTCATGGAAATATCCTTGTGGAAGATGTCAGAAGGTCCGACTCACCGAGAGAGCGGCGAAATCTCGCCCGTGCAGGAACTGGCGATAGGAGAAGTTGTTCTTCGCGTCCAGCAACGTGCCCTTCGGGCCGAAGAACCGCGTGTAGGCAAGGCTGAACTTCCACACCCCGAGGTATGTGCCGTTCAGACCTACAGTGAGGTCGCCACCGTTCTCCGGCGGCATGGCGATACCCAGCGCGCGCGAGCGAGAGCCCTTGGGGCTATAGCCGATGCCGATGGGAACGCCGATATCCAGTCCGGATACGACCTGCCGGTACACAGGCTCGAATTGCATGCGTAGCGCGACGGCGTCGCGGGTGGAGTTGGCATCGATCGCGTCAGGGTTCTTGCTGACCGACAGGACACGGTTCCAGGCGATCTCTCCCAGGAACGTCGCCTCGTTGAAGAGCGACGTGCGTGGGACGGTCCACAGCACATTGAAGTTGACATGCGCCGTTTTCCCGACCGCATAGGCCGGGTTGTCACTGTTGTTGTTCGCCGGCCCGCCAAAGAAGGACTTGTTCACGGCACCGCTGCTGCTCGCGAGATCCTGGTTGTGGCGGATCGACCCTTCGACAGCCAGGTTGACATCTCCGAAGGTGCGTGAAGCGCTCGCGCCGAGCGCCGTGATGCCCTGCGGATACACCAGCCGATAACTGACCGGACCCGGGATGACGCCGCCGAAGCTGCTGGGCGCCATGCCAACGGAAATGACTTGCTGGAAGGTCTTTTCATGGAAGCGGATCAGGTACAGGCCATAGTCTGTTTCGTCGGACCGCAGCCGCAGCTGGATGCCACCTTGGCCACTGTTGCGTGCGCGCTGGTCATCGAGGCGCGGGGCATTTGCCGCGAAGGGGCTGCCCGGCCCTGCGAGGAGAAGTCGCTCGGCACCTTCGGGATTGGTATCCACTCCCGAAAAGTAGCTTCCGGCTGCCGGGAGACGATTGGGGCGCCACTTGAACTGGTAGTAAGCGCCGACCGAGAAGGACGGCGTGATCTGGAACTGAGCCGATACCTGCGGGACCGGACGAATCGCCTCCTTGAACTGCGTATTCGGGACGGAGATGAGCTTGGTTACGTCGACAGGGTTCATGCCGCCCGCGATGGCGTTGTTTCCGAAGAACAGGCTTTCACCCCAGACCAGGCTGTGCTGTCCGAGCCTCACAGTGCTCCGTACGGACCCGATATCGAAGCCGCCGAACACGAATCCGTCCAGCGCCTCGAGCTTGCGGCCATGCAACCGCCGCATCGTGTTCGTGAATGCGTTGAATGGTACTGAAGTCTGATTGGGAAATGCCCCGCCGGAGAACCCGGGGTTGTCGTTCGCCCGGTTGTAGACATCGTCGTACCAGCCCGCAGCGCTGAAGCGCAGACCGTAGCGTTTCGCGTACACGGCGTCGAACTCGGAAAGCAGGTCGAGCCGATTCGAGACCAGGCCCTTGTTGAAGTTGCGGTCCCCGTCATCGTTGTTCGGGCGGCCGAGCAAGTCTGCATCTTGCCCTCGCAGCCGGGCGGCGGCGCTGTACTTGACCGTGTTGTCCCATCGAACACTGAGATCGGGGTTCCCCGTATCGAAGTCGATGGCGAACGCATTGGCTCCGGCTACGCAGGCGGTTGCGCCCAGCGCAAGCCGCCGCAGTTTTGCGGACGACGGCAGACGGTTTCTTTTCACTTGGATCTCCTCGTTGGTGTACTGGAAGTGCTTGATGGCGTCGGTACTGGATGCCGCGTTCCGGCGCACCGCAGCAGGGTCTTTTTTGAAAGAACTATCAGGCGGCTCATGTAAGCCGAGCTAATTACAAAACTGTACGTATCGAATCATCAATGTCGATTCGGTGTTTACCCCGAGAGGGACGAAACAGACGCCGAGTGCATTCCCGATTGACGACCCAAACATCACCTCCTAATATCTTCTACGAGCCGTTCCGTATCGTATTGGTCGCAACGATTTCATGGCGCGGCTCCGAGTCGCTGCCCCCCCAAAAGCAATGGAGACGTTCAATTGAGTTCCAGACAATGTCCTGTGCCGCAACCGGCTTGCGGCTGTTCCCGGTTCGGAAGGCACTCGCACATTCACGAGATCGCGACATGAAGCGGCGCACCTTCGTTGTGTCCCTTTCAACCTGCGGTAGTGCCTGGGCCAGCCCGGTGAGTCCCGCCCTGGATCGACGCGCCTTGACGGTGCAAGCGCCCTCTCGCTCGGTGTTGCTTGGGGTCGCGCGCGCAGGAGGCCGCTTTGTGGCAGTCGGCGAGAGAGGCATTGCGGTGATTTCGGACGACGGCTGCCGCACGTGGCAGCAAGCACAGGTGCCGGTCAGCGTGTCGCTCACTGCCGTCGCGTTCGCGGATGATCGGCGAGGCTATGCGACGGGTCACGGTGGCACCGTCCTCGGCACCACGGATGGCGGTCTGACCTGGAAGCGCCTCCTGGACGGACGCGTGATCGCGGCGAAGATGCAGGAAACTGCCATGCGCGAGGGAGATGCAGCCCAGCGCCAGGCCGCCGATCGGATGGTGGCGGACGGCCCTGACAAGCCATTGCTGGACCTCGTCGTCTCCAGTCCCACCGATGTGTTCGTCGTGGGCGCCTACGGCATCGCACTGGCCACCGCAGATGGCGGCAACACGTGGTCGGTGCGTTCGAGCCTGCTGGACAATCCCAAGGGCCTGCATCTTTACGCCGTGCGACGCCGCGGCCAGATCATCGCAATCGCCGGGGAACAGGGCCTCCTCTTGCGCTCTGACGATGGTGGCCTGAGCTTCCGCAGGCTGAGCTTGCCCTACCAGGGCAGTTTTTTCACCCTTGAACTGCCTTCCGCACGTGAAGTCATCACTGCAGGCATGCGCGGAAATGTCTGGCGCTCCGCGGACGCAGGCAGCACCTGGCAGCAGCTTCCATCGCCTTCGGGGGCCGCCATCGTTGCTTCCGGCCTGCGCGCGGACGGCAGCGTCGTGCTTGCGAGCCAGGCGGGGCAGTTGATCTCCAGCACGGGCGCGTCTCTGGAGGTGATGAAGCTTCCGCCGCTTCCGCCTCTTACCGGGGTGCTGCCTCTTACCGGAGAAGCACTTCTCGCACTCAGCGTAGAGGGCGCGCATCTCCTCCCTCCCCTTGCCGGCAAGACAACCTCCTGATCCATCATGCATCCTTCCAAAGGCAGCGAATCCGATTCCGCGCTGCAACTCAATCCGGCTTCAGGCTCGTTTCTCGAGCGCGCGATCTTCAATCACCGGCGGGTCATCATGTGCCTGTGCGCACTGATTACCCTCGTGCTCGGCTGGCAGGCAACGCGGCTGCAGCTCAATGCGAGTTTCGAGAAAACGATCCCCGTCCATCATCCGTACGTTCAGAACTACCTGAAGCACCAGACGGACCTGAGCGGCCTCGGCAATGCCGTGCGGATCGCGGTAGCGAATCCCGGCGGCACGATCTACGAATCCGCATATCTCGATGCGCTGCGCCGGCTCAGCGACGAGGTCTTCCTCATCCCTGGTGTGGCACGCAACCAGATGAAGTCGTTGTGGACGCCCACGACCCGCTGGGTTGGCGTCACGGAAGACGGCCTCGAAGGTGGGCCGGTGATTCCCGACGGATACGACGGATCGGCCACAAGCCTCGCGAACCTGCAATCCAACATCGCTCGATCCGGAGAAATTGGACAGCTGGTGGCCTTGGACGCCCGTTCCAGCGTGATTTACGTCCCCTTGCTGGCAAAAGGCTCCGACGGACGGCCGCTCGACTACACCCAGCTGGCCACCCGCCTCGAGGAGCTTCGCACGAAGTACGAGACGCAAGGCCTGACCCTGCATATCGTCGGCTTCGCCAAGATCGTCGGCGATCTGATCGAAGGCGTGCGCTCCGTGGTGCTGTTCTTCGGCTTCGCCGTCGTGATCGCGGCGGGCATGGTTTTCTGGTACACGCGATGCCTCCGATCGACTGCGCTCGTACTGGTCGCATCGCTGACCGCCGTGGTGTGGGAGCTTGGACTGCTCCCGACGCTCGGATTCGCCCTCGACCCGTATTCGATACTCGTGCCGTTTCTCGTTTTTGCGATCGGCATGAGCCACGGCGCGCAAAAAATGAACGGCATCATGCAGGACGTCGGACGGGGAATGCACAAGCTGGTTGCGGCTCGGCTCACATTTCGCCGCCTCTTTCTCGCGGGCTTGACGGCGCTGCTCGCCGACGTCGTCGGGTTCGCCGTGCTGCTGGTGATCGACATCCAGTCGATCCGCGAACTGGCCATCGCGGCCAGTCTGGGCGTTGGCGCCTTGATCTTCACCAACCTGATCCTGCTGCCGGTGCTTCTAAGCTACACCGGTGTCAGCGCCAAGGCGGCGGAACGCAGCCTGAGATCGCAGCAACCCGGCACGGCAAAACACCCCGTCTGGGCCGTGCTCGATCTGTTCACGCACAAGCGATACGCCAGCCTGGCGGTGATCGCCGGCCTGATCATGGCGGTGGCAGGGATGTTTGCAAGCACGCACCTGAAGATCGGCGATCTCGATCCAGGGGCACCGGAGCTGCGCTCCCACAGCCGTTACAACCGCGACGTCGCGTTCATGAATGCCGCCTACGGCGCTTCGAGCGATGTGCTCGCCGTCATGGTGAAGGTGCCGGACGGCCAGTGTTCCAAGTTCGAGACACTCAACAAGGTCGACGCGCTGGAGTGGGAGTTGCGCCAGCTGGAAGGCGTCGAAAGCACCAATACGCTCGCACTGCTGAATCGACGCGTCCTCACCGGATTGAACGAGGGAAACCCGAAATGGTTCGAGTTTCTTTCGAATCAGGACATGCTGAACACGGTGACGGCCGGCGCTCCAAGGGGGCTCTACAACGAAGCGTGCAACCTGTTGACGATGTATGTATTCCTCAGGGATCACCGCGCCGACACGCTGACGCGCGTGCGAGAGCACGTGGAGCAATTCGCCCGAGAGAACGACACCACCGACGTTCGCTTTCTGCTGGCTGCTGGCAATGCCGGGATCGAGGCCACCACCAACATCGTCGTCAAGGACGCCTGGCGGCAGATGCTCTTCCTGGTCTACGGCGCTGTCATCGTCCTTTGCTTCGTCACGTTCCGGTCCTGGCGTGCGGTGGTGGTCGCCGTGCTGCCGCTGGTGCTGACCTCCTTCCTTGCGGAAGCCTTGATGGTCGCCCTGGGCATGGGGATCAAAGTGGCGACCCTGCCTGTCATTGCCCTGGGGGTCGGCATCGGGGTCGACTATGCGCTGTACATCCTCTCCGTGACGCTGGCGCAGCTGCGAGACGGCAAGTCCTTGTCGGAGGCCTATCACCAATCCCTGCTTTTCACCGGCAAGGTGGTCATGCTCACCGGGTTCACGCTTGCAGTGGGCGTCATCACGTGGGTTGCGAGCCCGATCAAGTTTCAGGCCGACATGGGTGTGCTCCTCGCGTTCATGTTCCTCTGGAACATGCTCGGAGCGCTGGTGCTGCTGCCGGCCCTCGCGTACTTCCTGCTGCCGACGGGTACCAAGTACCCTTCCACCGCTGCAGCCCTGCGTCCAGCGGAAAATCCGAGTCTTTAACTGAACACGGGCGCAAGCCCATCCCAGCACAGGTACTTGACCTCCAGGAACTCCTCGATGCCGTGGTGCGAGCCTTCGCGTCCCAGCCCGCTTTGCTTCAGGCCGCCGAACGGCGCCACTTCGTTCGAGATCAACCCGCAGTTGATGCCGATCATCCCGGACTCGATGGCCGCCGAAGCCCGCCAGATGCGCGCGGCGTCGCGGCTGTAGAGATAGGCGGCAAGCCCGAACTCGGTCGCGTTGGCAATCGCGAACGCCTCCTCGTCCTTCTCGAAGCGAAAGAGCGGTGCGAGAGGGCCGAAGGTCTCTTCGCGCGCCAGCGCCATGTCCGACGTCGCACCGGTCACGACGGTCGGCTCGAAGAAGCGGCCTCCCAGCGGATGGCGATGTCCGCCGTGCAGCACGATGGCACCCTGCGCGACGGCATCCGCGATGTGCTCCTCAACCTTCCGCACGGCCCCGTCGTCGATCAGCGGACCGAGTTGAACGTCCGGCTCCAGGCCGTTGCCGACGCGCAGCTTGCGGACGCGCTCGACCAGCTTGGCGGCAAACGCGTCGTACACGCCGCCCTGGACGAGCACCCTGTTGGCGCTGATGCACGCCTGGCCGGTGTTACGGAACTTGGCCGCGACCAGGCCGTCTGCGGCCGCATCGAGGTCCGCATCGTCGAAGACGATGAAGGGTGCGTTGCCTCCCAGTTCCATCGAGCACTTCTTGATCGTGCCCGCGGCTTGCGCCAGCAGCACGCGCCCCACTTCGGTCGAGCCGGTGAAGGTGATCTTGCGCACGAGAGGATGCGATGTGAGCTGGCTGCCGATGTCGCGCGTGTCATTGCCGGTCACCACATTGAACACACCCGCGGGGACGCCGGCGCGCCGCGCCAGCTCGGCCAGCGCGAGTGCGGTGAGCGGCGTCTGGCTCGCGGGCTTCACGACCATGCTGCAGCCCGCAGCCAACGCCGGCCCCGCCTTGCGCGTGATCATCGCCGCCGGAAAATTCCAGGGCGTGATGGCCGCGCAGACGCCGATCGGCTCCTTCAGCACCACGATGCGCTGGGTTTCCTTGGGCGCGGGAACCACGTCGCCGCGCACCCGCTTGGCTTCCTCGGAAAACCACTGGAGGAACGATGCCGCGTACTGAACCTCGGTCCTGGCTTCGGCCAGCGGCTTGCCCTCCTCCAGCGTGATCAAGGTTGCCAGGTCATCGCTGTGCGCGACCATGAGCTCGTACCAGCGGCGCAGCACCTCGGAGCGGTGCTTGGCCGTGGTCTTGCGCCAGCCGAGGAAGGCGCGGTGCGCCACCTCGATGGCCTGCGCCGTCTCGTCCTGCCTGAAGCGGGGCAACTCGACAAGCGGCTCATCGGTGGCAGGGTTGTGCAAGGTGTACTTGCCGTGCGGCGTGGCATCGATCCACTCGCCGTCCACGAAGGCGGCGGCGCGGAACAGTTCGGGATCTTTCAGCAGGTTCTTCATGGTTCTTTGCATCAGCCGATGCGCTTGGTTTCGAATCGGATCGGCAGCGGCGTCGCCAGGCCGGCGGCACGCGCGAGGTCGAGGATCATCCCGGCGACCACCACGTCCTGCAGTCCGGAGCCGACCGACTTGTACATGGCCACCTCGCCTTCGCGGCGGGTGTGGCTCGCCTTGCCGGACATCAGGTCGTTGAGGCTGACGCACTTGGCCTCCGGCTCGACACCGTCCCGCCGCGCGGCCAGCATGTCGCCGGATTCCTCGAGCACTTCCTCCACGTTGTCGCAGACGATGAGGCCGGCACGGGCCACCACGCTGCTGTCGACTTCGCGCTGGTCCGGCAGCGTCGATCCGATGGAGACCACCGTCGCATGGGGCGCGAGCCACTCGCCGTGCAGGATGGGTTTCTCGCCATAAGAGCGCGCAGCCGCCAGCACGATGTCTGCGCCGCCCACGGCTTCTGCGGGCGACTCGACGGCATGCGCGCGAACGCCCAGCTCGGCGCCCAGGGCTTTCGCGAAGGCCTCGCACTTGCGCGGTGTGGGGCTGTAGACCTTGATCTCGTGCAGCTCGCGCACCGCGGCGATGGCGAGCGTATGCATGCGCGCTTCCAGGCCGCTGCCAAGGACGGCGAGGCTCGCGGGGCGCTCCGGCGCGAGCCGGTCCAGGGCCGCGGCCGACGTGGCGGCCGTGCGGTAGGCCGTGACGAGGTTGCCATCGACGATCGCGGCCAGCGAGCCCGTGGTGGCATCGAACAGGACGACGGCGTACTCGAGCTGCCGACCCGCCGCACCGAAGGCCATGCCCATCAGCTTGGCGCCGTAGTAGCGCGATCCCGGCGGTACCGCGGTCATGGTTCGCAGCGACGCACGCTCCGCGGCGCCCGCGGCGATGGTGCGCCGAGGCACCGCGCTCGGACCCATCGGCCGCGCATAGGTTTGCTGCAAGGCGCGCACCGCCGGCAGCCACTGGAAAACGGCAGCCGCGGTTTCGGAGGAGACGAACACGGGCGCATCCGCTGCGGCGACTTCGGGGAGATGGAGGTTGATTGAGTTCATTCGAATTTCAGCTTGGCTTCGTGGATGACGCGCCTGTACAGATCGGTGTCATGGCGCACCTGGTCGATCAACAGGCTTGGCGGGCCGGCACGCGGGACCATGCCGAGTTCGCGGAAGGGCGCCTTCAGCGCCTCTTTCTGCAGGACGGTGTTCAGCGCCTGGTTCAACCGCTCGATCACCGGTGCGGGCGTGCCCGGCGGCGCAAAGATGCCGAGCCAGGAATTCGCTCTCCATGCCCTTGAGCCCGGCTTCCGCCACGGTGGGAATGTCCGGCAAGCGCGGATCGCGGTCGGTGCCCGACACCGCGAGGATCCTGACCTTGCCGGTCTTCGCCAGTTCGAGGGCCGTGCCGTCGAAGGTGAGATCGACCCGGCCCGCGGCCAGCTCGGTGAGCGCATTCGCGGTGGACCGGAACGGCACGTGGACCAGATCGGTGCCGGTCAAAGACTTGAACAGCTCACCCCCCAGGTGCGCCCCGCTGCCCGGGCCGGCGCTGCCATAGGTCAGCTTGCCCGGGTTCTTGCGTGCGTAGTCGACGAACTCCCGCAGCGTTTTCACCGGCAGTTGCGCATTGACGACCACGGCGATGGAATAGACCGAAGCAATGCCCACCGGCACAGCAGCCGTGGGCGCGTCGTACTTCACCGAAGGGTCGACCAGCGGAAGAATGCTGTAGGCGATGTTGGTCAGCAGCAGCGTGTTGCCGTCCGGCTTGGCGCCGAACACGGCGGAGGTCCCGATCCGCGTGCCGCCCCCGGGCCGGTTCTCGACGATCACGGGCTGCCCCAGCACCTGGCCCAGTTGCTCGCAGATGACCCGCCCGCCGATGTCGGTAAAGCCGCCCGCGGCATAGGGCACGATCACGCGGATCGCCTCGGCGGCGTGCACCGATGAAAGCAGCAGGCCGCCCATGCCGCCGATGAATGTGCGGCGTCTCAGGAGTGTCATGGTCTTGTCTCTTTTCTTTGTGAAGCGGCTGTCCGGCAACCGCGTCAGCAGGGATGCCGGCCAACCATGAAGGCGCTGTCCGGATCGGAGGTCACCGGCAGTCCCGAAGCCACCAGCCCCTGGCGAAGCACCTTCAGGAACCGGTCGGGGATGCGCATGGCCGGAGCCCGCAGCGGGCCGCCATTGAAGCCGGCGAGCCAGTCCTGGTACTTCCACATGGTCCTGTTCAGCACCGACGTGCCGCCGATGTAGGCCTGCGTGGCGGCGCCGTTCGCGCCGCGCGCCGGGTTGACCTGCCAGTACAGCTGCATCGCCTCTTCCCACTTTCCGGTGCGGGCCAGCTCGAAGGCGCGCGGATAGTAGTCGCCCATCCACTGCGTGTTGCTGGTGCCGGAGAACTGCATCTTCATCAGGCTCATGAGCGGGATGGCATCGCCCTCGATCGGGCAGCTGATGACCACCTCGTCGCGAAAGTGGTGGTACATCTCGCAGATGCCGGCCGGCAGCGGGAAGCCCTGCTCCGACTTGATCGCCACGATGTTCGGGCATGCGTCGAGCAGCCGCCGCACCAGCGCGACCGACATGCCTGCCGGATGGATGCGCTCGAAGCCCCAGGCCGGCAACGGAAACAGCATCACGCCCAGCTGGGTCGCGTCGCACATTTCCTTGGTGTAGTCGAAGACTTCCTGCTCCGTCGTCGGCCAGAACTGCGCGGGATAGGACAGCAGCACCATGGTGGCGCCGGCGGCCTCCGCGAGCTTCACAGCCTGGATGTTCTCCGCCAGCGTGTTGAAGGCCGCATGGAAGAACAGGCCGAAGTCCGGGCCCGCCGTGTCCGCCGCCCAGGCGGTGAACTGCGCGTTCTCCTCCGGCGAGATGGCCACTTCGGCGCACAGCAGCGTGTGCTTGAACCCGAGTTCCTTGGCCAGCGCCACGTCATGGCGGATGCCGCGTTCGTTCAGGCGCTTGAGATCGGCGGAATAGCTCGGGATGGTCACGGCGGAGCAGCCGGTCAGGTTGTCGCGGGCCCAGGCCCGCGCGTCTGCGCGCTTGTAGGTAAGCATGTTTGTCTCTCTCGGTTGTGGTGGCTGGAACGCTGTCCTCATCGAGGCACAGCAACGATGAAAGGCACTTTAGGTTTGCTGCGCGCGATGAGCGAGAGTGCGCACGCGATAGCAGCTATCCGCTCCGGCGAAAGCTCAGGCGCCGGAGCTTTCTTGCGAAAGGATCGCGGGGGACATCGATAGCAAGAGCGCGTGGATCTCCCGCGTCGCCAGCGTGTGCGGCCGGTGGCGGGCGACCGCGAGCACGATCGCGCGCGACAGCACCGGCTCCACGATCTTCAATGCGGCGAGCCGGCCCTGGTCGTGCGCAGCAATGGAAGGGGCGGTGATCGCATAGCCCGCGGCAGACGCCGCGATCTCGTGCTGCAACCGGATGGAATTCGCCTCGGCGACGACACGCAAGCTCTGCCCCATCTTGCGCGCCAGCACGACCAGCCGCTCGCGCAGCGGATGAGGTTCGGCGGGCAGCACCAGCGGCAGCCGGGTGACTTCCTCGAAGCGAATCTCCCGCCGACCTGCGAGCGGGTCGTTGCTGGCGGCCACGAGGCAAAGCGCGCCTTCCATCAAGACGGGCTCGTCCGCGCTCGCCTCACCACCGTCACGCAGCAGCAAGGAAAGATCCAGTCGTCCCTGGTCCAGCATCTCCTGCAGTTGTGAACTGGAGCCCTCCGTCAGGTGCAATCGCACCTGGGGAAACTGCTTGAGGACGCGCTGGTAAAGCGGACCCGCGAGCGATGGCACGGTGGAGGGCAGCAGCCCCAGGCGCACGTCGCCCACCGGCACGCCCCTGCTCGCGCGCACGTCGTCGGCAAAGCTCTCCGACTCGGCGATCAGCCGCTGTATCCGCGGGTACAGCTGCTCGCCGAGTTCGGTCAGGACCACCCCGCGTCCGGTGCGGCGAAACAGGGGGGAGCCCGCGTCGCGCTCGAGCTGGGCGATGCACCGGCTCACCACCGACTGCGGAACATCCGCCGCCACGGCCGCGCGCGACACCGACCCCAGCTCCGCCACCTTGACGAAGTGGTGCCAGGCCGCGTCGACGATGGACTTCATGCCCGTGATCTTCTTCGCGGCCGTGGGGACACTCACATGGGCTGGCCGAGATACTGGTACGTCTGCAGCAGGAGCGCGGCCGATCTTTGCGGATTCGGCACCGCTTCCTGCTCGTACTTGCACAGCTGCAGCGAGGCGTTCCACACCGTGGAGACGCGCTCGAACCGGCGGTTCGTATAGGCCGCCAGGGCCTCCGGAATGCTGCTTTCGGCCTGGAGGCAATTGGCAAGCACCACCGCGTCCTCGATGGCCATGCCGCCGCCGGAAGTCATCTGCGGAGTCGGCGAGTGCGCCGAATCGCCGATCAGAACCACCCGGCCGCGATGCCAGGGGGCCGGCACGAGCGTGACGTCGAAAGGACGAACCAGGACTTGCTGCGGGCTCGTGATCAACGCCAACGCGTCCTGGATCACCGGGGCGGAGAAGCCGGCGAGTCGCTCGCGGACCAGAACATCCAGCTGGTCGTCCGGCCAATGCAGGTGCTGGGCGCTGTTCTCCAGGAAGAACAGGTAGCACGTCTCCTTCGACGTCGGCAGCGCGCCGACGGCGCGCTTGCCATCGGGCGAGCGATAGAGACAGAAGCCATCGACCTCGGGCGGCCGCGGCGCATTGAAGCGCCAGGCGCTCTGGCCGGCAAAACACACGCGATGCTCGGCACCGAAGAATTGCTCGCGCAGTTTCGAGTAGGCGCCGTCCGCTGCAACCACGAGATCGTAGGCAGCCTCGCGCCCATCGGAAAACTCCACTTCCACATGGTCTCCGCGATCGGTCACGCTCCTGGCGGTGAGGCCGCGTTCCATCTTCGCTCCTGCTTCGCCAGCTGAAGTCTCGAGGATTCGCGCAAGTTCGGGACGGCGGATGCCGATGCCGGGCGGTGTGGGGTTGGACATGAGCAATTGCCCGGCCGCATCGTATTGCTTGAACACCTCGAAACGAAGGCCGCTATCGAGACAAGGCTCGGCCAGGCCGATCTCCGAAAGGGCGCGCATGGTGTTGTGAAGCAGGCAGATGCCTGAGCCGAGCGTGGATCTGGCCGGCTGGATGTCGATGCAGTGGGTCTCCAGGCCTGCCTTGGCCAGCGCATAGGCCGCCGTGGCGCCGCCGATGCCACTTCCGACCACCAGCACCCGCTGAGTCTTGTTCATGAGCGTGTCTCCTTTTCTGTCATGTTTGTGGTTGAGTCCTTGCCACCTGCGCATCGGGTTGCGCAGAGTGGTTTCGCAGTTGCAGATAGAAGCAGAAGGCCACGGCATCGATCGCGACTGCCGCCCAGCCGATGGCCCCATAACCGAAGTACTTCACCAGGGTGCCACCCAGGACCGGACCGATGGCGGAGCCGACCATCAGCATGGCGGGCGTCGCCGATACCGCGCGTCCGGACGGATCCAGCTTGGCCAGTGCCCCGAACGTGAAGATGTGCGTGAAGATGACCGCGGAGACGAAGAAGGCGCCGCTCGCGGCATAGGCGGGAAACGCGTTGCTCGACACAAGAACCACTGCCAGGATGGCTTGTGCCGTGGCGCCGCCAAGCACGACTTTGCGGGCATCGAGCTTGTGCTGCAGGAACGCGGCGACCGCGCCCGGCAGCAGATTGACGACGCCCACGGCGATCAGGACCAGATGCAGATCGGACGGTGTGAATCCGCGGTCTGCCCCCATCCGCTCCATGAAGGAGAACACCATGGCCTGCGTGACGTTCATCAGGCTGATGCCCGCCATCGCGCACCACGCCGCCTTCGGCAGCCGCGCCGGCCGCACGCCGGGCACGGCGGCTCCCGCCTGGGCGGGTCGCACCGTCGGGAATGCAAAGGCAGTGATGACGCTCGCCGCGATCATGATCGCGCCGAAGATCGCGAAGAGCCCTGCGCCTCCGACCTTCCCAATGATCTGCGGGGCAGCCGCCATGTAGGCAATGCCTAGGACGCCCACCGCAACCTGCATGAAGCCGAACAGCCGATGCGGATTGCCGGTGAGCGCGACGGTGCCATGCGTGATGCTCAACCCGATACCGGTTGCGATGCCGGCCAGCAGATGCAGGACCGCGAGTGTTTCGAACTGGCTGGTGCGCATGCAGGCCAGGAACGCAGCGGCCGACAGTGCGTAGCCCGCGGGTACGAGCCAGCGGCGGCCCCGCAGGCGATTGAAGCGCGGTGCCAGGCTCAAGCTCGCCATGACCCCGCCCGCCAGGAACAGCGTGGCCAGCGCGCCCGCCTGCTGTGGGTCGAAGCCGAACCGTGCGATGAGCGTTCCGACCCACACGGGCAGCGCGATGATGTCGATCATTCCCGCGCAGTGCGCGGCCATGAGCGCAACGCGCGCCCGCAAACCGGTTGTCGAATTCATTGGGAAGCCCTCGGGAAAGTTGTCAGCTCTCGGCGTGCGGCGATGCGATCCACAACGCCCCTTCATCGCATTCCAGCGCCACAGGCGTGAGTGCCTGCCCCAGGCATGGCCCCCTGGTGCAGATTCCGGTGTCGATGTCGAACACCGCGCCATGCCCATAGCAAACGATCGAATTCCTGTCGGCGCCCAGGTAGGCATCCTTGCGCCAGGCCAGCGGTGCGCCATCGACATGCGGGCAGGCGTCGAGCCAGCCTCTCACGCGGCCGCCGTGCCGGACCACGAACATCGCTTTTCGCGAGGTGCCGTCGGGAGCGAAGCCGCGAGCCGCCGGGTCAGGGAGTTCGTCGAGCCGGCACAGGTACGCGCGCATGCCAGCCCTTCAATGCGCCTCGCCGCCAGGCGGCGGTGGGCCGCCCGGTGCCCACTTGTCGCGGTGCTGAAAAAGGAAGATCTGCGATTCATCGACCTGCATGGGTGCTTCGCGCGCGACCCAGCTGTCGTCGTGCAGGTCCATGTCCGCGTCGTACTCCACGTGGCAGCCCACCGGACTGTTGAAGTACCAGAACCAGTTGGAGCCGAACTTGTGCCGGCCGGGCCCCCAATAGCTCTGGTAGCCCTTGGCTACGAACGCGGTGCCGCGTTGAAGCACCGCGGTGGGACCCGAGAGATGGAATGTGAAATGCTCGACGCCCTTCATGAAGGCCGGCGTCTGGATCAGGAAAAGCGTGTGGTGGTCCAGCGTTCCTGCCGGCTGAAGGAAACTGCCGGCATCGATGAATCGATCGGTGCATCGGAAGCCGAGCCGGTCCACGTAGAACCTGGAAGCCCTGGCCTGGTCGGGCACGAAGTACACGACGTGCGAGAGAGTCAGAGGCCGGTGCTCTGCGTTCGGGCTTGCGCCCAGGACGTTCGGACCGCGAGCCGGCTTGCTGCCCGGCGAATTCACCGCTTCGCCAGGCAAGTCGATCTTGCGCCGGACCGAGACCTGGAACCCGAGCACGAAGCCCATGTCGTCACTGGCTTCGATGGAACCATCGGCCAGGCGTTTCACTTCGCGGTCGCGACCCAGCTCATCGGCGATGGCGTCCAGCGACTGGCGATCCGCGACGCCATAGATCGTCTTGCGCAGCATCGTTCCAGTCTCCATGGGTGCAGGCAAGGACGCATCGTCCCGGCGCGCGATGACGATGGAGGTGCCGTCGACAGCCTCGAAGCGGCCACCGGCATCACTGACGTCGACGGGCGTCAGGCCATAGTCGGTGAAGTACTGAATGCAGGCTGCGACGTCATCGACGCCAAAGACCAGAGAGTCAGGTCCGAGGATGTTCATCCTTGCTCCTTTGGAATTTTGAAAACTCGGTCGGAAGTTGACCGCATCGACTTAGATACTAGACGCATCGTCTCGCTATTGAGCTAGGGCAAACCCTTGCGACTGGACGCGGTGTTGGTCTGGGGAAGCCCTACCACGTCCGCTACGGAGGGCATTCGATGCCGGCAAGCACGCCTAGGTGGTTTCCCCATATTTGCAATACGCTCCGTATTGCAATAATCGCCGCAAGTACCTGGCGCAATCCACTCAGTGCGTCACAACCTCCGGAGAAAAACCCATGACGATCTCGAGACGGCAGGTGCTAGGCACTGGCGCCGCGATGCTGATGACCCCTTTTGCAGGCCCTTCGGCAGCGCAGGACTATCCCAACAAGCCCGTGCGCATCGTGGTCGCGAACCCACCCGGGTCGGGACTCGACGCGGATTCGCGCTTCTGGGCCGCAGGGCTGACATCCCTGCTCGGGCAGTCTGTGCTCGTCGACAACCGACCGGGTGGCGCGACGACCATAGGCACTTCACTGGTCGCGAAGTCACCTCCGGATGGCTACACCCTGCTTGTCGGCATCCCGAGTTCGCTTTGCTACATGTCGGAGCTGTACACGAAGCTTCCGTACAAGCCTGACGATTTCGAAGCCATCAGCCAGCTCACCACCTTGCGCAGCGTGATGGTTGCCAATCCCAACCTTCCTGCCTCCACGGCGTCCGAGCTCGTGGCGTTGGCCAAAGCCAAGCCAGGTGCCATTTCTGCTGGAACCCTCGGTATCGGCACGTTCCAGCATTTGCTGGGCGAGTGGTTTGGAGCGATCACGGGAACCCGCTACCAATTTGTCCCATACAACACGACCAGTCCGTACACGGCGCTTCTGGGCGGCGAGACGCAAGTGATGTTCGACGCGCTTGCCGCCTCGATGAGCAACATCCAGGCAGGCAGGCTGAAGGCGCTGGCCGTCACGGGCAAGGGGCGGCATCCGCTGCTTCCAAACGTACCGACTTTCGAGGAGTTGGGCATGGGGGAGTACGACGCATCGACCTGGTTCGGCCTTCTTGCACCCTCGGGCACGCCGAAACCCATCTTGGAAAAACTCGCGACCGCGTGCGCTACCTTGGCCCGCAAGCCGGAGGTCATCAGCAGGTACCGCGACTACGGTGGAGAACCCGTGGGGAGCGCGCCGGCCGAGTTCTCCACCTTCATTCGCTCCGAACGCGCGAAGTGGATTCCGGTCGTCAAGCGCTCCGGAATCAAGCTCGAGTTGACCTGATACCGAACCGGACAAACCCATGACACCCACACTGCGAGTTCTTTGGTTCGTTCCGCCGCCGGTGGCCGTCGTCGCGGAGGGATTGGCGATGGTTGCCGAAGTGACCCTCCTCTCCCGGCGCAACACGTCTTCCGATGAACAGTTCGAAGCACTGGCCTCCGGTGAAACGGATGCCGTGGTAACGGCCATCGACAACGTCATGGACTGGAATCTGCGCGGTGGGCCGCAGGACTTCCGCGTTGTGGCGCAGCTTGAACGCACGACGCCCTTGACCGTTGTCGGGCAGCGGGATCGCACGTCACTGGAAGATCTTCGGGGTGCCACGATCCTGGTCGATGCGCCTCGCAACGGATTCATCGTGGCTCTGCGCGCAATGCTCGCCGATGCTGACGTCGGCCCTGAAGCGTATGTGCTGGAGCCGGTGGGCGGCGTCAAGGAAAGACACGATGCCATCGTCTCCGGGCGTGGCCACGCCACGCTGCTGGGCCCCCCATTCGACGCAATGGCCATTGCGGCAGGTCTTGCGCGGCTCGCGACGGTGCAGGGACGCTACCCGGCATTTCCGGGACAGGGCCTTGTGGTGAGCTCGGCGGCTTTGGAACGGATGCGACCTGCTCTTTCTGCCTGGCTTCGCAATCTCGAGAATGCTCGTCAGAGCATGGGGATCGCACCTGAGGCCGCACGACAAGCACTGACATTGGCAGGTTTCCCCGCGCCTGCGGTGGACGCCATGCTGGGTGCTACACCTGCCTCTCTGGTTCCAGATCGGGCCGGCATCGAGCTGCTCATCGAGCAGCGCCGCCGCGCGGGCCTGCCGGGAGCCGATACGACCTACGAGGGGCTGGTGGAAAGCTCGCTGCTTGGACGCTGACGCGCACGCCCCGAATCCTTAGGCGAGCTTGCGCTTCTTCGATTGCGTTGCGGCAGCAACCTTGCCGATGGGCGTCAGCATCTGCATGATGGCGGCGCAGTGCTGGTCCGCGAATTTCTTGTCCAGTGGCAAGTGCCTCATGAGGAGCCGGAAATAGATTGGCGCATACAGGATGTCCATCTGCAATTCCGTGTCCAGGTCGTCGCGTATTTCACCCAGGCGGCGCGCATCTTCAAGTACCTCGCGAACAACCGCTCGCCGCCCGTACCAGAAACGTTCACGGAACTCACGCAGTACATCCGGGTCGCTCTGCCCCTCGGCCATGATCTGCGAAACGATGCGCCCGGACCAGCCGCTGTACTCCTCGACCAGCAGATGCACGTGGCGCGTGAGGGCCTCGCGCGGGCTCTCGACTTTCGGCATGGGGGTGTGACTCAGGTGAGTGTGCAGGAATGCCTCGATGACCACTGCAGCCTTCGAGTTCCACCACCTGTAGATGGTCGCTTTGCCCACCCCTGCCTCGCGTGCGATCGATTCGATCGAGATCTGCTGCACGGGGGTTGCCTCCAGAAGCTTGAGCGTGGCTTCCAGAATGGCCATGCGCGAAGAATCACTGCGAGCCCGCCCGGGCGAACGTGTTCGCGTCGCGGCGGGACCCGGGGCGGCGGCCAGCTTGACTGCGGGTGAGCGGCCGCGAGCCTTGGCTGCGGTCCCTTGGGAAGTTGGTTTGGTAGGCAAGGAATTCCCGATGGCTATTTGGTAGGCATCATTATCTGGCCCCGGGCCCCGTCCTAAAAGCCATGAGTCGCAGCCGGGCGCGGCCGCGGCGACGCACGCGAGCGCCGGGAACAGCGCAGCGACCGCCGAGCACCGAGGTCAGCTTTTCATTTCGAGCCAGCTTTCGCGTCGGCATCCAGGTCGAGCAGCACGAATGCCATGCGGCAAAGCTTGCCTGATCGGTTCGCCCAACTGTGGTTGGTCGCTCTCTGGATCAGGATGTCACCGGCACGCATCAGCGTTTCCCCCTCGTCCATGAGGGCGTGGATCTCGCCCTCCAACACGATGGCATAGTCCAGCGACTGCGTCTTGTGGAACCAGAAGTGACGGGCGTCGCCCTTGTCCCGGACCCCGTGCTCGTCCAGGAACCGCGCCAGTTTCGCCGGCTCGTAGGCCTCGTCGGGCGGGAAGTCGACCACGCGAAGGAGGGAGCCCCCCTTGGAGTGAAAGCCGAAGGCTTGTCCGGCGGGTGCCGGATCGGGCCCTGGTGCGGACGCCTCGCCCGTTGCCCACAACACGTGGGCAACGGGGGTGTTCGGATCCGTGGTGTGGTTCGGGGCCGGCCCATCCGAAACGAAGACGGATTTGCCTTTCTCGTTCTCGCCGGTGACGATGCGGCGGACCGGCCGTACGTGCGCGGAGACCTTGTCGCGCAGTTGCTCGATCGTTGCTTCAGTATTCACGCCCAGTTCCCTTTTCATTAGCGGTATTTCGAGTTGTTTGGTTGCGCGAACTGCGCGATCAGGCCGTCTGCGGCGTCGAGGGCCCGATACATCTGTTGCGCTGGCTCCCAAGCCCTTCGATGGACGACTCCATCAGGTCTCCCTCCCGGAGGAATCGGTTGTAGTGCGTACCGTTCCCCGCAGGCGAACCGGTCGCGACGAGATCGCCGGGCCACAGTTGGACATGCGCGGTGATGTATTCGATCTGCCGGGCCACGTCGAACAGCATGTCGGCCGTGGACTCGTCCTGCATGGTCTGTCCGTTCAGCTTCAGCGTGATGCGCAGATCCTGCGCATCGGGCACGAAGCAGGCGGGCACAAGTACGGGGCCGAAGGGCATGAAAGTCGGCGCAGACTTGGACCTGAGCCAGTCGGTTCCCAACATCTTGTAGTCCGTGCGTGCGATCAGGTCGCGCGCAGACACGTCGTTCACGATCGCGTAGCCCGCGACGTAGTCGAGCGCGCGCTCACGGCTCACGTTGCGTGCGGGGCGCCCCATGATGACCGCGAGCTCCAGTTCCCAGTCGGGCTTGAGGGTGGTGGCAGGAAGCACGACGGAGTCGAACGCTCCCGTGATGGCTGAAGGCAGTTTCGGAAAGACGTAGGGCTCGCCGTGCGCCTTGCGTTCATCCATCATGTCTTCGGCCCACTTGCGCAGTGCCGGCCCCTCGAGCCCTTGCGGTCCCACGCCCATGTCCAGCGTCAGGTCGACCACGTGCTTGCGGTAGTTGGCTCCGGTGCAAAGCACCTGCCGCGGCAGATCGACCGGAGGATGCACCCGCAGCTTCGACATGGGCACCTCGCCGGTGTGCTGCGCAGGGATGCGCTCCCGCAGCGCGCGCAGCACCATCAAGTTGCGATCCCATTCCTGCAGCAGGTCGAGCACAGATGAATTCGCAGGCCACTCGGCTCCGCAATCCAGCGCGACGGTGTGCAGCGCATGCAGGGGCAGGACACGATCGCCGATGCACATGCCGGCAAATCGATCGCCCCCTTCGTGAGAGAAGGTACCAAGGGAAAAAGTCATCATCGGCTGCTCACATGAAAGGCTTGCGCGGGGTTGGCCACCAGGTGTCGTGCTCCCGTGGTCCCATGCGGTTGCGCAGCACGCCCACCCCCGAGACCTCCAGTTCGACCACGTCGCCAGGACTGAGGCTGCGGCCGAGCTCGAGAGCAGAACCGTTGCCCATCGTGCCGGAACCGATCACGTCGCCCGGCTGCACATGGTCCCCCAGTGACACATAGGCGATCAGCTCTTCGACGCTCCAGAGCATCTCCGAACTGTCGCCCTCGCCCCATGTCTCGCCGTTCACTCGAACGGACATGCCGATACGGTTGAGGTCAGCGAATTCATCGATCGTGGTGACCCAGGGACCGATGCCATAGGCAAAGTCCTTGCTCTTCGTCGGCCCCATTCCAATCGCAAACTCGTTGGCCTGCAGGTCGCGAGCCGAGAAGTCGTTGAAGATCGTGACGCCGAACAGGTGCGAGCGTGCTGTGTCGGGGGTGATGTTGTGGGCGGTGCGTCCGATGACCCACCCGATTTCCAACTCGTAATCCATCTTCTCGGCGCGCGCCGGCCAGGGCACTTCCGCCTCGTGCCCGATCACCGTCCAGGGCGAGCCCTTGAAATACCCGGGCACTTGCAGCAACGCAGGCGCAGGTGTGAGCTTCATTCGCTCGTGAAACTGCCGGATGTGCTTCACGAACGTGAGGCCGTCGCGCACCACGGATGGGTCACAAGCCGCGGCCCATTGCAGGCCTTCGATCGACTTCGAGGCATCGTTGCCGAACCGGGTGGCGGCTTCGTGGGCCGTCTCGAGGAACTCCTCGCCAAGAGCAATGGCAGCCGACATGCTCCCTGGGAACACGGCCGAGGCGTAGCGCAGCGCGGCATCGCGGCTTGCCCCGCGCGACTGCTGCCTCAGAACCTCCGCGGCGCGCAGGTCGATGACGCGAGATTGCTCCGGCTGCACCAGGCAAATGCGTTGAACGGGGCCGTCGACCCCCTGCATCACAAATCTTCCGAGTTTCACTGCGACTCCAGTAGTTGAACTATTACGATACTGTACGTCTCGTTTTCTACATGACATTTCAGTGTTTACCCCTATGAAGACTATTGGGATTTTTGAACATTCCCCAGTTGACTCGGTCGCAGATGGCCCATATAGTCATTTCGATACGATTCGTCTCGTACACGACCTGAGCCGCGCAACCACGGCGCCGCTCCAGGCACTTACTCCTATCAACACCTGGCAGCCATACATGAGCAAGCGCTCCCCCGTCATCATTTCTTGCGCCCTGACCGGCGCCGCAGACACCCGGGCAAAAAACCCCGCCGTCCCCGCGTCGCCGGAGGAGATTGCGGACCAGGCGATCGATGCCGCGAAAGCCGGTGCGTCGATCGTCCACATCCACGTCAGAGACCCGAAGACCGGCAAGTCCTCCACCAGGTTCGCCTACTACGAGGAGGTCGTGCAGCGCATTCGCGCCTCACGATGCGACGTGCTGATCAACCTGACGACCGGTCCGGGCACGATGCTGACGGTGCCTACCGATGCACCGTTTCGAGTGGCACCAATTGCCGACGCGGAACTCATGACGCCAACCGAACGGGTCGCGCACGTCGTCAAGCTCAAGCCGGACATCTGCAGCCTCGACGTCGCCACCATGAGCTTTGGTGACGCGGTCTTCGTCAATCCCGCCAATCACCTGCGCGAAATGGCTGCGCAAATTCACGCGTGCGGCGTCACCATGGAATTGGAAGTCTTCGACTTCGGCCATGCGCGCCTGGCGAGTCACCTGATTGCGACTGGCGCCATCCCGAAGAGCGCGTACTTCCAGCTTTGCATGTCGGTCCCCTGGGGCGCGCCCGCCACGCCGACGGTCCTGGCCGAGATGCAGCGCCTGCTTCCTGCGGGAGCGCATTGGAGCGCGTTCGGTGTGGGCCCGGAGCAGTTCCCGATGGTGGCGGTGGCGGCCATCCTGGGCGGGCATGTGCGCGTCGGCCTGGAGGACAACCTGTACGTCGCGCCGGGCATGCTCGCGCGCGACAATGCGGAGCTCGTCACCAAGGCCGCAAGAATCGTCGAGGATCTCGGCTTTGAGGTCGCCACACCCGACAACGCGCGCTCGACCCTCTTGGGCTGAGCCGGGAGTGCAGCGAGATGTCGGAAACCCAGTTGGCAGCAGACAATCCAACCCGTTCCTGCATAGCAAATGCGGTTGCCTCTGGAGGGCGAAACATTCCCCTGGAGATCAATCCCGCACTGGCCGGCTTGTCTGCCCTGCTGGTCGAGAGCGGGGAAAGCGAACTCGTGATCAGGTTCACTGCGCCGCACAGTGCCACGCAGGGCAATGGCGTGGTGGGCGGCGGCACGCTGGCGAACATGCTGGACCTTGCCATGGCCATGGCCGTGCTGTCACGGCTGAAGCCCGGCTACACCTGTGCCACTGTCAGCCTGACCATCAACATGCAGAGCGCCGGCCACCAAGGCAATTTCTTTGCGGTGGCGGGTGTGGACAGGGTCGGGCGGCAAATCGCCTTTGCGCACGCGAAGCTCTTTGATGCGGATCGCTCTCGCCTGATCGCCAGCGGGACCTCATCGCTCGTCGTGATGCCCGTTCAGGCATGAAGCGTCGCGGCGCCTTGGAGATTGATCCGATCGCATCGTTATTGCCCGCCTGCGCAAGTCGGGCACCTTAGGAGACAAGCATGTTTATCAAGAACACCTGGTACGTCGCAGCCTGGGATCACGAAGTCGAAACGGAAGGCCTGTTTGCACGGACGATCATCGGCGTGCCCATCCTCATGTTCCGCACGTCCGACGGCAAGCTGACCGCGCTGGAGGATCGTTGCTGCCATCGTGGCGCTCCGCTTTCGATGGGAAAGCGCGAGGGCGACTGCGTGCGGTGCATGTATCACGGCCTCAAATTCGACGCGTCCGGTCAATGCATCGAAGCGCCCGCCCAGCCGCGAATTCCTCCGCAGGCAAAAGTCCGGACATTGCCCGTGGTGCAGCAACACCGATGGATCTGGATATGGATGGGTGACCCCGCAAAGGCTGATCCCGCGTTGATTCCCGAGACTCCTTGGCTCGACCATCCGGATTGGCGCGGGCTCGACGGGTACATCCACTACGACGTCAACTACCTCCTGATCTGCGACAACCTTCTGGACTTTTCGCATCTGCCTTTCGTGCACCCGACCACTCTCGGGGGCGGCGCAGACTATGCCGAGCATCCGCCCAAGGTCGAGCGGCTCGAAGACGGTGTCCGCATCACGCGTTGGGTGTTGAATACCGAGCCGCCTCCATTCGTGAAGGCAGTGAAGGACTGGAACGGCAAGGTAGACCGCTGGAACATCTACAACTTCACCATTCCCGCCATCCTGTTGATGGACTCTGGAAATGCGCCGGCCGGCACCGGCGCACCGGAAGGCCGCCGCGTTGACGCAGCGGAGTTTCGCGGCTGCCAAGCGATCACTCCCGAGACGGAAAACTCGACTCACTATTTCTTCTCTCACCCGCACAATTTCTCGATCGACAAACCGGATGTGACGAAGTCGATTCACCAGAATGTGGTCACCGCCTTCGAGGAAGACCGAGCCATCATCAGCGCCCAGCAGAAGAATCTTTCGCTGGACCCGGCATTCAAGATGATGCCGTTTGCGATGGATGCCGCCTTGTCCCAGTTCCGCTGGGCCGTCCAACGTCGCTTGGAGCAAGAAGCCGCCGAGGCCTCATCGACTGCGGGCGCAGCCGAGCAGTCTATCGCCCTGCACCGCCGGGGCACATGATGATGCTGGACGTGGTCGTGTCACGCCTCACACATGAGGCCGAGGGAGTGGTGGGGGTCGAATTGCGTTCCGCCGATGGCGGACTGCTTCCCGCCTTCTCCGCAGGCTCACATGTGGACGTGCATCTGCCTGGTGGACTGTGCCGGCAATACTCACTCACCAATGCTCCCCACGAGCGGGAGCGATACTGCATCGGCGTCGGCCTTGCGCATGATTCCCGCGGCGGGTCCCGGCATGTTCATGAACGGCTGCGCGAAGGCGACCGGCTGGAAATCAGTGCGCCCCGCTCCCTGTTCGGTCTCCATCTCCAAGCCGAGGAGCATGTGTTCATCGCCGGGGGCATCGGCATCACGCCGATCATGAGCATGATTGAAGCCTGCAAAGCCAATGGTCAGCGCTGGCGCCTCCTCTACTCCGTACGCACGCTCGCCCGGGCAGCCTACCTTTGGCGCCTGGCGGAGCACCACGACCAAGTCCACCTGCACGTCGACGAAGAGAAAGGGGAGCCTGCCAATCTTGCTCACCTCTTGTCTTCCGTGCCGCATGCTGCTCACATCTATTGTTGTGGCCCGGGGCCCTTGATGGATGCAGTCGAGGCCGCAGCCGCAGACCGTCCGTCCGGCTCCCTCCATTTCGAACGATTCTCGGCGCAGGGCGCAAAGGTCGATGCCGCTGCCGATGGCGCGTTCCGGATCACGCTGAACCGCAAAGGCGCCACATTCGTGGTGCCAGCTGGCCGCTCGATCCTTCAAACACTCGAAGACAACGGGATCGAGCTGCCGTGCTCATGCCGTGAAGGCTTGTGCCGCACGTGCGAGACCCCGTTGCTGGCGGGCAAGGCAGACCATCGCGACTTCGTGTTGAGTGAGGAGGAGCGCAGCGCAAACACGTCCATCATTCTTTGCGTGTCTCGCGCGCTCGACGCCGAGCTGGTACTGGATCTCTGAACGCACCGCACATTGCCTCTTCCCACCGCCACTCCGCAGCCCGGCTCGTGTCGAAGCGCGGGCCAGTATCAGTCGATTTCACCCAATGCCCGGCGCACCAACTCTTCCGCCGAACCGTCGTCACGCAGGCCCAGCGCACGCGCTGACGCATCGTCCAGGCGCGGATAGCGCCCGAACACCGCTTCCACCCCGGGATCGGCCTGGTACGTCACCATAGCGCGACGGTTCTCGCCGTAGTGCGCCGAGCACGTGTCGACGATTTCCTGGATCGAGAGCCGCAGCACAGGCAGTGGCCAAGCCCGCCCAGTATCCGCAGGCGCGACATCCATCACGGCCGCGTGGGCGAGGTTCTCGGCACAGCGCCGCGCCGACATCCACCATGCGGTGGCCTCGGGACCGACCGGGCAGGTGTAGGCGACACCTGCCTTCAACGCATGCAGGATGTCGCTCATGAATGCGGAGGTGAGCCCGGCGCTGCTTTTGGCGCGGGCCACGATTCCGGGGAGCCGGACCGACCGGCCGTCCAGGAGCCCGCGACGCGTGAAGTCCGCCAGCAGGATCTCGCACACCCGCTTGTGGGCACCGTAGGTGAGCGGCGGCCGCAGCGGCATCGCCGGCGTGACAAGTTCCGGTAGGTCGGTGCCGTACACCGCGATGCTGCTGGCATAGACGACTGTCGGCCTCGTGCCGCTCCCGGCCAGTGCCTCGAACAGCGACAGCGATGCGTCGAGGTTGACGCGCCGCCCGAGCGCGTAGTTCTGCTCGGATGCCCCTCCCGGGATGGCCGCGAGATGAAAGACCACATCCGGCCGGAACGCCGCGATCTTGGCCATCACGCCAGGGTCCGCGAGGTCGCCGCGAATGGCAATCTCCTCCGGCGTATCCGGCAAGCTCTGGTCGGCAAGCGCCAATGCGTCGATGCGCCTGCCGCCGATTTCCCCGCGCTCGCGCAGCAGGCCGGCAAGGTGGGCGCCAATGAAGCCGGCAGCGCCGGTGATCAGGACTCGCATCGTGTCGCTCATGCCTGAGGCGCCATCGGAGCGCGGACGATGCGCTGGTCGATGGCGCCGAACACGGCCTGGCCGTCCCGGCGCGCCTCCATCCGGACGCGGTCGCCGAAGCGCATGAATGGCGTCTTCGGTGCACCATGTTCGATGGTCTCGATGGCACGGCGCTCCGCGATGCAGGCCGAGCCCTTCTGCCCCCCTGCGTTCGAGACCGTGCCGCTGCCGATGATCGTGCCTGCGGACAGGCGGCGCGTCGCAGCCGCATGCGCGACCAGGTCATCGAAGCCGAAGTTCATCTCTGCCCCATTCGGGTTGCCGAACCATGCACCGTTGCATTCCACGTGGAGGTCAAGATGCACGCGGGCGTCCTGCCAATGTTCACCGATTTCGTCGGGCGTCACCGCCACCGGCGCGAAGCTGGAGGACGGCTTCGCCTGGAAGAATCCGAAGCCGGTCTTCATTTCGCGCGGGCCGAAGGCACGCAGGCTCACGTCGTTGACCTGCACCAGCAGCGCGATGCGGCTGCGCGCCAGCCGCGGCGAAGCGCCCAGGGGTACGTCTTGAAGAATCACGCCGTACTCGCCTTCGAAATCGATGCCATGTGCCTCGTCCGGCAGCGGTACGTCATCCGTGGCGCCAAGGAAGTCGTCGGAGCCGCCCTGGTAGATCAACGGGATCGTCTCCATGTCCGCAATGGGCGCGAGCTTGAACGCAGTTTCCATCAAGCGGCCGTGATTCAGGAAGGCGGAACCGTCGCACCATTGCGGCGCCCTCGGCAGCGGCGCTGCAGCCTGGCGCGGATCGAATGCAGATGCGCCCTCCTCCTGCCCCGCATTGAGCCGTGCATAGAGTTGCTGCAACCGCGGCTCGCACTCGGCCCAGCGTTCCAGTGCGTCGAGCAGGGTCGGCGCGATCGCCTGCGCGCTCACCGATTGCCGCAGGTCGCGCGACACCACGACGAGATGGCCGTCCTTGCCGCCCTTCAGGGATGCGAGTTTCATCGCCTCAGCCCCGCCCGGCCAGCGCCTGGCCGATGGTGGCGTCGTACGCACCGTCGATCAGGACGAAGAGCATCCGGCATGGCGCACCGGAACGGTTGGCCCAGGCATGGTTGGTGCCGCGCTGCACGACGACGCTGCCGGCGCGCAGTGGCACCTCGCCCTGGTCGAGCACCAGCGTGATCTCGCCCTCCATCACGACGCCGTAGTCGACGCTTTCCGTGCGGTGCATCAGCGGATGCGGCGCGCCACGGTCGGCCGTGGAGGCCGCCATGTCCCCGATCTCGCTGAATCCTGCGCGCAGCTGGTCGGCGCTGCGGCTGAACAGCTCGTCGCTGTCCGGCGGAATGTCGACGAAGCGGAAGCGCGTTCCAAGCGCCGGCGGCGGCAGCGTCAGCGCTCCGGTGGTCGGGTCCGGGCCGTTGTCGACGCGCACCGGCGCGCCCGTGGTCGCCCAGACCTCGTGGAAGACCGTGCCCGGAATGGCCTTGATCTCCGCCACGACGGGCAGCGGTCCATTGCTGGTGATGACGGCATTGCCGAGCGCGTCGTGGCCGGTGACCACGCGATGGATGGCTGGAAGATTCATGATGTTTCTCATTCGAATTGGAGCTTGGACTCTTTGGCGATCCCGCGATAGAGCACGAGGTCGTCGCGTATCGCGTCGGCAAAGCGGGCGGAGCTGCCGCCCTCGGGCCGCAGCCCGAGTTCTGCGAACCGCTTCTGCACCGCGGGGTCGGCCAAAGCCGCAGCGGCCGCCTTGTTCAGCTTCTCGCGTACCGGCTGAGGGGTGGTTGCAGGCGCCAGCAAGCCCACCCAGGATTCGAGCACGAAGGACTTGACCCCGGCCTCGCTTGCCGTTGGCGTGCCGGGAAAGCGCGGATCGCGCTGCCTGCTGGTGACCGCCAGCAGCTTGACATGCCCTGCGTCGACCAGCGGCTTGGCCGACGCATCGAACGCCATGTCCAGCTGGCCACCCGCGACATCGTTCAGCGCCCCTGCCGTGGACCGGTAGGGAATGTGCACGAGAAACGTTCCGGTCAGCGACTTGAAGTACTCGCCGGCAAAATGCGCGCCGCTGCCCATGCCCGCGCTGCCGTAGCTCAGCTTCCCGGGATTCTTTTTCGCATACGCGATGAAATCGGCCAGCGTGTTCGCGGGTATGTCCTTCTTCGTGACGATCTGCAGGCCATAGGTGGCTGCCATGCTGACCGGCGCCAGCGCATTCGCGGGATCGAAGGCAATCTTCGGGTCGACCACCGGGAGGATGCTGTAGCTCGAATTGGTGAACAGCAGCGTCGTGCCGTCGCCGGGCGCCTTGATGACGGCCTCGACACCGAGCCGGCTGCCGGCGCCGGGCCTGTTGTCGATGATGATGACCTGGCCGAGCTGGCGGCCCATGTGCTCCGCCATGATGCGCGCCACCTGGTCGGTGACGCCGCCGGCCGGAAAGGGCACGACCATCTTGGTTACGTTCGGCTGTGCATGGGCCATGCTGGTCATGGCAACCATGGCGATCGCGGCAAAAAGCAAGTAAAGCCACGCGGGGCGAAGCTGTTGCTTCATTTCTGTCTCCTGGTTTTTCTGGAAGGCGTCAACCGAAGGCGGGCGCCAGCCCGTCCCAGCAAAGGTACTTGATCTCGAGGAATTCCTCGATGCCATGGTGCGAGCCCTCGCGGCCAAGGCCGCTCTGCTTCACGCCGCCGAAGGGGGCCACCTCGTTGGAGATCAGGCCGCAGTTGATTCCGATCATTCCCGATTCGATGGCCGAAGAGGCGCGCCAGATGCGGGCCGCGTCGCGGCTGTACAAATAGGCGGCCAGGCCGAATTCGGTGGCATTCGCAAGCGCGAAAGCTTCCTCGTCATGTTCGAAGCGGAACAACGGCGCAAGGGGCCCGAAGGTTTCCTCGCGAGCCACGGCCATTGCCGGCCTGGCGCCCGCGATGATCGTCGGCTCGAAGAACCGGCCGCCGAGCACGTGGCGTTTGCCCCCATGCAACACGGTGGCGCCATGGGCAAGCGCGTCGGCGATGTGCTCCTCGACCTTGGCCACCGCCGCATCGTCGATCAGCGGTCCCAGTTGCACGTCCGCTTCCAGGCCGTTTCCGACACGCAGCCTGGCCACCCGCTCCACGAGCTTGGCCGCGAAGGCGTCGTACACACCCGCCTGGACCAGCACCCGATTGGCGCTGATGCAGGCCTGCCCCGTGTTGCGGAACTTCGCTGCGACGACACCGTCGGCTGCCGCATCGAGATCCGCATCGTCGAAGACGATGAACGGCGCATTGCCGCCCAGCTCCATGGAGCACTTCTTGACCGTTGCCGCTGCCTGCGCCAGCAGCAGGCGGCCGACTTCCGTCGAGCCCGTGAAGGTGATCTTGCGCACGAGCGGATGGCTGGTGAGCGTGTGACCGATGGCGCGCGTGTCGTTGCCCGTGACCACATTGAACACACCCGGCGGCACGCCGGCGCGCTGCGCCAGTTCGGCGAGCGCCAGCGCCGTGAGCGGCGTCTGGCTGGCGGGCTTCACGACCATGCTGCAGCCCGCCGCCAGCGCCGGCCCGGCCTTGCGCGTGATCATCGCAGCCGGGAAGTTCCAGGGCGTGATCGCCGCGCAGACGCCGATCGGTTCCTTCAGCACCACGATGCGCTGGGTGTCCTTCGGTGCCGGGATCACATCTCCGCGCACCCGCTTGGCTTCCTCGGAGAACCACTGCAGGAAAGAGGCCGCGTAGTCGATCTCCACCTTCGCTTCGGCGAGCGGCTTGCCCTCTTCCAGCGTGATCAGCGTGGCAAGGTCGTCGCGGTGCCGGATCATCAACTCGTACCAACGGCGCAGCACGTCCGAGCGCTGCCTGGCCGTGGTCTTGCGCCAGGACAGGAAAGCCTTGTGCGCCACTTCGACGGCGTTGCCAGTCTCGGCCTCCTTGAAGCGTGGAAGCTCGGCCAGGACAGTGTTGTCGGCCGGGTTGCGCAGCGTATAGGTGCCGTGCGGCGTGGCGCCGATCCACTCGCCGCCCACGTGGGCGACGGCGCGAAAGAGTCCCGGGTCCTTGAGGCGTTGGCGCATGATGCCTTCCTTCAGCACGGGTGGCGGCCGACCATGTAGGCGCTGTCCGGGTCCTTGGTGACCGGCAGGCCGGACGCCACCAACCCCTGGCGCAGCATCTTCATGAGGCGGTCAGGCACACGCATCGCCGGCGCGCGCAGGGGCCCGCCATTGAAGCCTGCCAGCCAGTCCTGGTATTTCCACATCGTGCGGTTCAACACGCCGGTGCCGCCCGCGTAGCTCTGTGCGGCGGCGCCGTTGGCGCTGCGTGCCGGGTTGGCCTTCCAGTACAGCGCCATGGCGGCCTCCCACTCGCCCTTGCTCGCCAGGTCGAAGGCGCGGGGGTAGTAGGTGCTCATCCATTGCGTGTTGCTGGTGCCGGAGAAGGGAATCTTCATCACGCTCATGAGCGGAATGGCATCGCCTTCGATGGGGCAACTGATCACCACCTCGTCGCGAAAGTGGTGGTACATCTCGCACAGTCCCGCGGGCAGCGGAAACCCCTGCTCCGACTTGATGGCGGCGATGTTGGGGCAGTCCTTCAGCAGGCGGCGCACCAGCTCGACCGACATGCCGGCCGGGTGGACGCGCTCGAAGCCCCAGAGCGGAATCGGGAACAGCATCACGGCCAGGTTCGTTGCGTCGCAGAACTGCTTGGTGTAGTCGTAGATCTCCTGCTCGGTCGTCGGCCAGAACTGCGGGGGATAGGACAGCAGCACGATGTCCGCGCCTGCCTTCTCAGCGAGCTTCACGGCCTCGATGTTTTCCGCCAGCGTGCCGAAAGCCGCATGAAAAAAGAGACCCAGGCCACTGCCCGCCGTGTCGCGCGCCCAGGCCGTGAACTGCGCGTTCTCTTCGGGCGTGATCGCCACTTCCGCGCAAAGCAGCGTGTAGGTGTAGCCGAATTCCTTCGCAAGCGCGATGTCGTGGCGAATGCCCTTTTCGTTGAGCTTGCGAAGGTCTGCGGAGTAGCTGGGAATGGTGACGGCGGAGCAGCCGGCGAGGTGTTCGCGCGCCCAGGCGCGGGCGTCCTTGCGTTGATAGTTGGGCATGGTTTTCCTTGGGTTTGAATTACTTGGCCACCGGCACGATGCTGTGGGCGAGTTCGGTACCGACGCCCATGGCGCGAGCGCGCGCCAGCAGCATTTCGGCGGTGATGACGTCCTGCAGCGCGGAGCCGACGGACTTGTAGAGAACGATGTCTTCCGGCTTTCGCACGGCCCTGCCTCCCACCAGGTCGGCCAGCGAGACCAGCCTGGCGGCGAAGGCCAGGCCCGCGCGTGTCGCTGCCAGCATGTCGCCGGTGTCGTGGGCGACTTCATCGGGCATGTCGGCCACGATCAGCGACGCGCGGGCGATGGTCTCTTCATCGACCTCGCGCTGCTCGGGCAGCGTGGAGCCGATCGACACCACGGTCATGCCGGGCATCAGCCATTCACCGCGAATCACGGGAGACTCGTCGCGGCTGCGCGCGGCACAGAGCACCACGTCCGCGCCATCGATCGCTTCCCGCGCCGACGCAGCGGCTTCGATCCGGAGGCCGTACTCCGCCTGAATGGAAGAGGCAAACTTCTGCCGGTTCTCGGGCGTCGGGCTGAAGACACGAACGCGCGCGACGTCTCGAACGGCAGCCAGGGCCGCGAGAAGTCCCTTGGCTTCGAAGCCCGACCCGATCACCGCCACGTTCAGCGGCTTGCGCGGCGCCGCGGCATCGACCGCGACCGCGGCGGTGACGGCGGTGCGGATGCCCGTGATGCGGTTGCCGTCGATGAGCGCGGCCAGGCCCATCGTCTCCTGGTCGAAGAGCGAGACGAGGTAGCTGGCACGACGCGCCTTCATGCTGGCCGAGATCAATTTGCAGCCCATGTGCCTGCCGCTTGGCGACACGGCCGTGAGTCCGCGCAGCCAGGTGCCGTCGCCGCGCGCCATGGAGCGCGGCGGCACCATGGCCGCGGCCACGGTGCCGGCGTACGCAGCCCGCAAGGCATCGAAGGCAGCGCGCCAGTCGGTCAGCCGTGCAACGTCGGCGTCCGTGAGGAAAAGGGTCGGCGGCACCTGGATGGTGTCCGCGAAGAGGGGGGTGCCCAAAGCGATGTCTCCTGTAATGGACACGATCGTAGGCAGCCGCCCTCCCCCTGGCGACCCGTCGGCGACGAAAGCAGCTTTCCCGAACCGGGATATCTGGCTAGCTCTGCCGTGCCGACTTGAGCATGGCTGGCGCCATGGCCTTCAGCAGCCGCATGACTTCCCAGGTTGCCTTGGTGTGCGCACGGTGCTGGGTGATCCCGAGGACGATCGCCCGCGACAGCACGGGGCGCACGATGCGAATGGCCGCGAGCCGGCGCGCCTCGTTGGCCGTCAGCGTGCCTGCCGTGATGGCAAAGCCCCCGCCGCTCGCCGTGATCTCGTGCTGCAGCCGGATCGAGTCGGCTTCCAGCACCTGCGTGATCGTCACGCCCTTCTGCCGCGCGAGTTTCGCAAGGCGTGCGCGCAGCGGGTGCGGCTCGCTCGGCAGCACCAGGGGCAGCCTGGCCACGTCCTCGAAGTCGATCGTCTTGCGCGCTGCCAACGCGTCCTTGGCCGGCACCACCAGGTACAGCGGCAGACGCGTGAGCACGGTCTCTTCCGGCGCGGCGGTGTCTTCTTCCCGGAGCAGCAAGGCAAGGTCGAGCCGCCCCTGGACCAGCCACTCTTCCAGTTGCGCACTCGACCCTTCGGTGAGATGCAGCCGGACCAGGGGCCACGACTTGCGGACGGTGGAGAACAAGGGACCGGCCAGCATGCCGACCGTGGAGGGCAGCAGCCCGACGCGCACGTCGCCGACAGGTGTGCCGCTGCTCGTGCGCATGTCGTCGGCCAGTTGCTCCGCATCGCGGATCAACGCCGTCACGCGCGGGTAGACCTGTTGCCCGAACTCGGTCAGCACGACGCCGCGGCCCGTCCGCCGGAACAGGCGCGTGCCCGACTCCTGCTCCAGCCGCGTGATGTGCCGGCTCACCACCGACTGCTGCATGTCGAGTGCAAGCGCGGCACCGGAGACGCTACCGGCGTCCGCCACCTTGACGAACAATTGCCATTTGGGATCCAGGATGTTCTGCACGTGCGCATTGTGCACAGGACAACCACCCCACCTTGCACGCCGGGATTTGAGAACCTGTCTATGCAGCGAACGCCCCGGACAATGCTCGTGCCAGATCTTCCCGCAGATCTTCAGCGCTCTCCAAGCCGATGGAGAAGCGCAGCAGATGCCCGGCATAGCTCTGCTTGCCGCTGCGGATGCTGCCCATGTCATAGGGCATGACCAGGCTCATGGGACCGCCCCATGAGAGGCCGATTCCGAATAATCGAAGACCATCACAGAAAGCATCGAGTTGTGCAGGGCTATGGGACTCGTCGACAAGAACCGAAAAGAGTCCAGCGGCTGCGCCGCAATGCGACGCCCAGTGCTCGTGCCCGGGACAGGATTCCAGGGCGGGATGCAGGACCCTGCGAATCCCGTGCTGTTCGGCCAACCATGCGGCGAGCTCCCGCGCCGTGGCGTCGTGCAGGTCGTAGCGAGCCTTGATGGATGCCAGGCCGCGAAGCACCAGTTCTACATCGTTGGCGCCCACGCCCATGCCCAGGTCCAGGTAGGCGGTGCGGAGCTTTTCATGCAGCTTGTCGTCGTTGGTGATGATCGAGCCCATCAGGACATCGGCACCGCCTGAAGGGTACTTGGTCAGGGCGTGAACGCTGATGTCCACGCCCATCTCGAACGGCGCGAATGCGATGCCCGCCCCCCAGGTGTTGTCGAGAGCCACGACCGCGCCCGCGCTTTTGGCCGATGCCACGAGTGAGCGAAGGTCCGGAAATTCCATCGTGATCGATCCCGGCGCCTCGACCCAGACCAGCTTGGTACGCACGCTGAGCCTGGCCTGCAGATCGGAAACATCCAGGGGGTCGTAGCACTGATGCGTGATGCCCATCTGTGAAAGGGTCGCGCGCGCATGGCGCAGCGAGGGCCCATAGACATTGGTGGGCAAAAGCACCTCGTCGCCGCTCGACAGCAGGCCGAGATTGACCAGGGCAATGGCCGCCTGCCCGCTCGGGCAGAGCAGGCAGTGCCGGCCCCCTTCCAGCGTGCACAGGCGCTGTTCAAGGGTGTACGTCGTCGGTGTGCCATAGAGGCCGTAGCTGTACCCGTCGCGGTGACCGAATGCCTTGGCACGCTCGCGCACCGTTGCCGCGTTGGGAAACAAGACGGTCGACCCCTTGAACACGCCGGGGGGAACTGCCTGGTAGCCGGCCGGCGGGACGTAGGCGTGGTGGATCAGCCGGGTGCTGATGTCTTGAGACATGGCGGGAGTTCTTCATGCAGGATCGGGAGCTTCAATGTATCGGAACATGAGGCGGGCACCGGTGCCGCCGCCCCCGGCAAATCCGCACGCCGGGTTGCGCCGATGCGGCAAGGCGTCCTCACGAACGCATGTCGGCTAGCCGCGCGGCGCCGCGTCCACAGGGCCGTTGAGCCATTCCTGCTTCGACTCGAAGAGCCGATGGAGATATTCGGTGACCGCCCGGATGCGGGCCGAGTATTGGAGGTCATGGTGCACGCTCACCCAGAGCGTCCGCGTCACCTTCGCCGTGTTGGCAAGCACCGGAACCAGCGTGTCCTCCTTCACCACGGAGAACTTGGGCAGCAGCACCAGGCCGAGCCCCGACGCCGCGGCGGCCATCTGCGCCAGCATGCTGTTGGATTGGAAGCTCATCGAGGGTCTTGCGACCAGCTCATCGAGCCAGCGGACCGCGTCGAGCTGGATCAGATCGTCGAGGTATCCGACGAACTGGTGCTTGGGCAGATCGGACAGACCCGCGGGCACTCCGTGGTTCTCGAGATAGTTCGGCGAACCGTACAGGTACAACGCGAACGAGCCCGCTGGCTCGCACGCCAGGCCCTGGCCGATCGGCTTGAAAAAACTGACGAAGACATCGGCTTCCCTGCGGCTCACGTTGACGATGGAGGAAGACGTCACCAATTCCAACCGCAGCCGGGGGTACGTCCGCAGTAGCGGCGCGAGATGGCGGGCCACGAACATGGCGCCGATGCCCTCCATCATGGCAATACGCACGCTGCCCGACGGCTCCCGATCGGTTCCGCCGAGCTCCTCCTGCAGCGACAGGACGGCGCGCTCCATGTTCTCGGCCTGGAGGGCAAGGACATGGGCCAGCTCGGTGGGCTTGAGTCCAGTGCGGTGGCGCTCGAACAGCGGACCACCGAGGCAGAGTTCCAACTGCGAGAGCCTTCGGCTGACCGTGGAATGATCGATGTGAAGCTGCCTGGCTGCCTGGGAAAGACTCCCGGTCCGGTTGATATGCAGGAACAGGCGCACATCGTCCCAATCGAGGTTGGCGAGGGGTACCTTCTTGGTCGTCATGCGGCCTTCTCGTGCGTTGTCGTATGCAATCCTGCTCCATCGGCCCGGCGGGCCGGTTGTTCCTGGATAGCATTTCACAACGAGATGCGCAATACAAGGGAAAGCGAAGCGGCGCACGGCCGCTTCCCGTTTGAACCCGGCGCCTGGAAGATTGCCTGCGCGAACTCAGCCCGTCGGCTGCTCGACGTGCGCCTGGCGCCGATAAAGGAAGTCCATCAGTGCGCGCCTGCACTCCGCATAGGTCGGATCGGTCGCCAGGCTGACGCGGTCGCGCGGTCGCCCGATCGGCACGTCCAGGATCTCCCCGATACGTGCCGCGGGACCGTTGGTCATCATGACGATGCGGTCTGCAAGGAGCACCGCCTCGTCCACGTCGTGCGTGACCATGACGACGGTGCTTTCGGTTTTCTGGACGATGCCGAGCAGTTCGTCCTGCAGCTTGGCCCGCGTGAGCGCGTCGAGCGCGCCGAACGGCTCGTCCATCAGCAGGACCTGCGGTTCCATCGACAGTGCCCTGGCGATTCCGACGCGCTGCTTCATGCCGCCGGAGATTTCGCTGGGCTTCTTGTGCGCTGCCTGAGTCAGGCCGACCATGTCGAGCGCCGCCTGGGTGCGGTGATCGACCGCGGAAGCGGACTCTGCCCGAAAGACGCTGCGCACGGCCATGCGCACATTGTCGAAGCAGCTGAGCCACGGCAGGAGCGAATGGTTCTGGAACACCATCGCCCGCCGAGGGCCCGGTCCCTGGATGATCTCTCCGTCGCACGAGAGGGTTCCCGCGGTCGGCGATGCCAGGCCGGCGAGCAGATTGAGGAGCGTGGATTTGCCGCAACCGGAGTGGCCGATCAGCGCAACGAACTCGCCTCTGCGGATCTCCAGGTTGATCTCGCTGAGCGCCGGAAAATCGCCCTTGGGCGTGCTGAAGGTCTGCCGCACACCGCAGACGCGCAGAAACCCGGGCGTGGCCGTGGAGGCCGTGGAAACAGGGGAGAAAGTTGGCCGCAACATGGTCTGCCCCTTCATTCACGGAAGCTCAGGTGCTTCATCAATGCACCGAGCAACTGGTCGAGCACCAGGCCGACGACGCCGATCATCACGATGGCGACGATGATGCTTGAGATCTGCAGGTTGTTCCACTCGTTCCACACGAAGAAGCCGATGCCGCTCTGGCCCACGACCATTTCCGCCGCCACGATCACCAGCCAGGCGATGCCGATCGAGATGCGCATGCCCGTGAGGATCATCGGCACCGCCGCCGGAAAGACGATCTTGCGCGCGCGCTCCAGCGGCGTGAGTCCGATCACGCGGCCGACGTTGGTCCAGTCCTGGCGCACGCTCGCGGTGCTGTACAGGGTGTTGATCAGGATGGGCCAGATCGAACAGATGAAGATGATGAAGATCGCCGAGGCGCCGCTGTCCTTCAGCGTATAGAGCGCGAGCGGCATCCAGGCCATGGGCGAGACGGGCCGCAGCAGCTGGATGAAAGGATTCAGCGCCTGGCCCAGCCAGGGAACCAGTCCCAGCAGGAAGCCCAGGGGAACGCCGACCAGCACGGCCAAGGCGTAGCCGCTGAACACGCGCCTGAGCGAATCGAGCAGATGCCAGGCAATGCCCAGGTCGTTCTCGCCGTTGCGGCGGAATGGGTCCGCAAACAGTTCGCCGGCGCGCTTGAACACGTCGATGGGGGTCGGAATGGCCGAGCGCTCCACGGAGACACCGGGGCTCTTGCCCATCAGCTTGTCGTAGTCTGAAAGCTCCACTGGGGCGCTGCCGCCGCCGGTGGAGGCGAGTGCCTGCCAGATCGCCAGCAAGAGCAGGCCGATCGCCAGGGTGGCCAGCCAGGAGCGTGAGGTCGAGATCGCGCCTTGCATGATCAGGCCTTGCCCAGCGACTTCAGATAGTCGGCGGGACGGTCGGAGTCGAAGCTCTTGCCCAGGATGGTTTCCTTGCGGAATCCAAGCTCGGGTGCCTTGCCGCCGCGCTCCTCGATGAGGCGCTTTGCATCGGTGGCCAGCATGACCTGGCGGGCAAGGCCCTTGTAGTCCAGGTCCTCCTTGATCATGTTCCATCGGCGCATCTGGGTCAGCAGCCAGACGGCGCTCGAGTAATGCGGAAAGGGCTGGAAGTCGATGCGGCGCGGCAGGCTCTTCACTTTGCCCAAGCCATCGGCGTACTTGCCGGTCAGCACCTGGTCAACCACAGTTTCGGGTTGATTGAGATACTGCGGCTGGGCAAGGATCTTGGCCATCCCCACACGATTCGCGGGCTCGGACACATGCAGGCTCGCCGCGATGATCGCGCGGTAGGCGGCCATGAAGCTGTTCGGATGCGCCTTGATCCAGGCCTCGGTCGCCGTCACCGAGCAGCAAGGATGCTCCGGCCAGATCTCGCTCGAGACCAGGTGAATGAAACCCGCGCCTTCGTACACGGCGCGCTGGCCGCCCGGCTCCCCGCCGAAGAAACCATCGATGTTGCCCACGCGGAGGTTGGAGACGTATTCGGACGGAGGAACGACGCGGTAGGACACGTCGCGGTCCGCGTCCAGCCCTGCCGATGCGAGATAGTGGCGCAACTGGAGCATCTGATGGGATTGCTCGAACGGCACGGCAAACCTGAAGCCCTTCCAGTTCTTAGGATCGCGGTTGTCCTTGTGCTTCATCGCAAGGACCAGCGAGTTGCCGTTCTGGTTGAGCACCGTCATCACACGGGCCGGGATGGGAGCGCCGCCGATGCCGGCCGACATGGCCAGCGCAACCGGCATCACCTGCTGGGAGATGTCCAGTTCACCGTTGACCATCTTGTCGCGGATCAGCGCGATGCCGGCGATCTTCTGCAGGCTCAGCTCCAGCCCCTCGCGCGGAAAGAGTCCGAGCTGCTCCGCATAGATCAGCGGCGTTGCGCAGGTGATAGGCAGGAAGCCGACGGCGAGCCGCTTTTTCTCCGGCGCGCCTTTGCTGTTTCGCTCCTGCGCGACGGCGGCAAGCTGGGTCAGCGGCGTGAGCGTGGTGAGTGCGGCCAGCGCCCCTGCCCTCCCCAGCGTCTTCACGAAAGCCCGCCGCAGGCTGCGCTCGGGAAAGAGGCCGTGCAGCATGCCCTGGGCCATGGCGCCGGCCAGCGCATCGTCGGCGTTTGCAGGCTGCCCCGCGAGGCACTGCTCATCGTCACCGTGGGCACTGCCACAGGCGCAGAGGCCGGTGCGGGAAAGGCGAACATACTCGTGCGATGGGTCCATGGGCCCTCCAGGTGGGTTGAACGGATCAGGTCCGCGACATGGCAATGGTGAGCATGTTCCGCGCAAATAGCCCCGGGAAAATTCGCAACCCGCTGTGCGCAGATCCTGCATGGAACCGTGGAGCCCGCAAAAATGCACCTCTTGTTGCGTTTTTCGAGCATCTGTGCAGCTGTACCGGCCACTATCCTGTGGGCCTCAGCAACGCACAGCGAGTACCTGACATGAGTTCATTGCCCCGGGTGAAGGTTGCCGCCGCCCACGCAGCGCCGGTGCTGCTCGACAAGACCGCCACGACCGAGAAGGCCGTGTCCATCATCAAGGAGGCGGCCCTTCATGGCGCGCAGGTGATCGCATTCCCGGAGACGTACATCCCGGCGTTCCCGGTGTGGGCGGCCCTGTGGGCGCCCATCTACAACCACGATCTGTTCGAGGCCATGGTCGAGAACAGCGTGTATGTGCCGGGGCCCGAGATAGCCTTGATTGCCGCGGCCGCCAAGCGCTTCGGCGTGTGCGTGTCGATGGGCATCAGCGAACGCAGCACCGTGAGCGCCGGCTGCATCTGGAACTCGAATATCCTGATCGGCGAGTCGGGTGAATTGCTCAACCACCATCGCAAGCTGGTGCCGACCTTCTATGAGAAGCTGGTCTGGGCCTCGGGCGACGGACAGGGGCTTCGCGTCGCCGAGACCCGCTTCGGGCGCATCGGCGGGCTGATCTGCGGCGAGAACACCAACCCGCTCGCACGCTTCTCGCTCATGGCGCAGGCAGAGCAGATCCATGTTTCCAGCTGGCCGCCGATGTGGCCCACGCGCAAGCCCTCGGGCGGCGGCAACTTCGACAACGTTGCGGCAAACCGCATTCGGGCGTCCGCCCATTCGTTCGAAGCGAAGGCGTTCGGAATCATCTGCGCGAGCTTCATGGACAAGGCGATGCGTGACTTCCTGGTGGACCGCGATCCGGCGGTGGCAGAAGTGGTCGACGGCACGCCGCGCGCCGCATCGATGTTCGTGGACCCCACCGGCACGCAGATCGGCGACACGCTCCAGAACGAGGAAGGGATTGCCTATGCCGAGTTCGACCTGAACAAGTGCATCGAGCCGAAGCAGTTCCACGACGTGGTGGGCTACTACAACCGGTTCGACGTCTTCTCTCTGGGCGTCGAACGCCGCCGCCACGAGCCGGTCGCGTGGTCAGGGCCGTCCGATCCGCAGTTTCCGCGGCTGCTCGACGATGAAATGACCGCCGGGGTGCTGGATGAATAGCGCCGCGTTCCTTCCGCCGCTGCCCGAAGGCGTGGAGCGCTCGGTCGTCGATGGCCGGTCTCCGGGGTTCCATCTGAAGCCGCCACCTCCTCCTGCAGCGCTGCGCGACTTCATCACCTCGGATGCGCAGCTCTTCGAGACCATCCACATGGGCTCGGTGGACGTCGATGCGAAGCGCTGGCGCCTGCAGGTCGACGGGCTCGTCCGCAGACCCTTCTCGATCGGGCTGGAAGGTCTCAGGCGGCTGCCTTCGGTTTCCGTCACCGCCTTCCACGAGTGCTTTGGCAGCCCGCTGGTGCCGGCCGACGGCAACCTCTGGCGGGTCGGCAACGTCCGCTGGACCGGTGTGCCGCTGGCGGTGCTGCTTGAGCAAGCCCAACTCGAGGCGGGTGCCTCCCATGTCTGGTCGGACGGCCTCGACAGCGGCGAGTTCGGCGGCCGAAGGATGAACCGGTACCGCAAGGACCTGCCGATCTCGAAGGCGCTGTCTCACGAGGTGCTCGTGGCCTACGAGATGAATGGCGCACCGTTGACGCGCGAGCGAGGCGGCCCGGTTCGCCTCGTGGTGCCTGGCTGGTTCGGCACCAACATGACCAAGTGGCTCTGCCGGCTGTCGGTCAGAGGCCGGCGTGCGAACTCCCCCTTCACAACCGTCTGGTACAACCGCGACACCGAGCAAGAAGGCAAAGTCGATAGAGAGCCGGTGTGGGCCGTCGAGCCCAATTCGATGATCATCCATCCTGCCCCCGGCGACACCATCTCCACGGACAAGGTGGAGGTCATGGGCTGGGCCTGGAGCAACAACGGCATCGGCGGCGTGGCGCTCAGCACCGATGGCGGTGCAACCTGGCAAGAGGCCGAGGTCCGGCCCCGACGAGAATTCGAGTGGCAGCAGTTCGCGACGACGCTTGCGCTGCCGCTGACGCCGGGCCCGGTGAGCATCATCGCGAGAGCATGGGACCGCGATGGGTCGCCCCAGGCATTGGGTGGGACACGCAACGCGGCCCATTCGGTCCAGATCCAGCGGGTTCTAACGGGCTCCTAGGAAGGACTCGTTCAGCGCTCGGCTTCGCTCACCGCCCGGCGATCACCGCTGCCAGAACGCGCATCCCCTGATCGATCTCCTCCACCGTCAGGCTGGCGTATCCGAGGATCAGTCCGGCCGGCCGGGGCTGCATGCGCGAAGGCGGCTTGGCGAACAGCGGCGACACCGGGTAGACGCCCACGCCCTTGCTGCGGGCGGCAGCCGCCAGCGTGGGCTCGTCCTGCGGACGCAGGAATGGCAGCCAGAGCACCACGTGCAGCCCGGCCGCCGCGCCGATGACCGTGGCGCTCGCAGGCAGGTGGCGCGCAATGGCATCGAGCAGCGCCGCGCGGCGACGCTCGTGCTCGCGGCGCGTGCGCCGAACGTGGCGCTCGTAGGCGCCGCCGTCGATCAGCAAGGCCAGCACGCGCTGCTCCAGCACCGGTGCATGGCGGTCGGCCAGCCGCTTGGCCTGCCGGAACACCGGCACCAGTTCAAGCGGCAGCACCAGGTAGCCGAGCCGAAGCTGTGGCGACAGCGCCTTGGAGAAGGTGCCGATGTAGATCACGCGTCCATCCGTGTCGACCGACTGCAGTGCGTCGATCGGGCGCTGGCCGTAGCGAAACTCGCCGTCGTAGTCGTCCTCGACGACCCAGGCGCGGTGTGTTCTCGCCCAACGGAGCAGTTCCAGGCGCCGCCCGATGGGCAGCACACCGCCCAACGGAAACTGGTGTGAAGGCGTCACATAGGCCAGGCGGGTGTGATCGTCGTTTGGTAGCATGGCGGTGTCCAGGCCGTGGGCGTCCACCGGAATCGCCAAGGCATCCGCGCCGGTGGCCTCGAAGCACCGGCGCGCCATCAGGTAGCCGGGCTCCTCGAAAACGAAGGTGTCGCCAGGACCGAGCAGAAGCCGCGCACACAAGTCGATGGCCTGCTGCGAGCCGTGCACCATGACGATCTGCTCGGCATCGCAGGCCAGGCCTCGCGCACGCCGAAGGTATCCCTGCAGGGAGCGGCGCAGCGACGCGTCGCCTTCGGGTGCGACGTAGTAGAGCCTGCGTTGATGGCGCAGCAGTTCAGCCTGGTAGGCACGCCGCCAGGCCAGCGCAGGAAAGTCGCGAGAGGCCACAGCGCCATACAGGAAGTCGATGCGGCAGGGTTCCGCAGGAGCAAGCCCGGGCATGTCGATCGCCGCCACGCGACGGCCGAAGGCCGAGAGCGTCGGTGCAGTCCGGCCGCGCTGCTTCGGCTTCGCATCGGAATGTGCGGGCGCAGCCAAGGGACTCGCGACGCGGGCAACCCGCCCCGCCGACGTGGCAAGAAAGCCCTCGGCCGCGAGCTGCTCGTAGGCAGCGGTGACGGTGGTGCGCGACACCCCCAGGTCTGCCGCCAGGGCACGCGTGGACGGCACCTGCGCGCCCGCGGTGAGCGTCCCATCGGCGATCTGGGAACGTAGCAGGTCGTAGATGCGGCGTCCGGCCCTGTTGGCGCCGGAACTTCGGCTCGATGGCGTTGAAAACTGGTCCATGCAAAAGGAGTGAAACTGGACCTTCCCATTGTGCCGGTTTCGCGCCACAGTACCAGTTGCCCACACCATTCCCGCCCTCCCCCGATGTACCTCCCCACGCACTTTGCCGAAACAAGACCCGAGGAATTGAGCCGGATCATTCGCGACCATCCGCTGGGTGCGCTGGTCACGCACGGGACCTCGGGACTGGATGCCGATCACCTCCCCTTCGAGTTCGATCCCGACGTGGGAACGCATGGCTTGCTGTCGGCGCATGTCGCCCGCGCCAACCCGCTGTGGCGGCGCTGCCCCACCGGGACTCCGGTGATGGTCATCTTTGGCGGCGCGCAGGCCTACATCTCGCCCAACTGGTACCCGTCCAAGCACGATGCGCATCGGCAGGTGCCGACCTGGAACTACGAGGTGGTGCACGCGCACGGCGTGCTCACCGTGCACGACGACGAGCGCTTTGCGCGCGGCATCATCGCGCGCCTGACGCGGCGCCACGAGGCAGCCGAACCGAAGCCCTGGAAGATGGGCGACTCCGCACCCGAGTACATCGACAGCATGGTGCGCAACATCGTGGGCATCGAGATTGCCGTCACCTCGCTCGTGGGCAAGGCCAAGCTCAGCCAGAACAAGGAATCGCGGGACCGCCTCAATGCCGCAGAGATGTTGAAGGCGCGTGGATACGAGGAGATGTCGGAATTGATGCGCAACGCCAGCGGAGCGAGCTGACGAGGCCTGCACGACCCATGTACACGTCCACCTTCACTTTCGCAAAGGGCGAGTTCGACGACGAGTTCCATGCCCTGGACAGCGTCATTGCCCAGCTTGCCAAATCCATCCCAGGCTACCTTGGCGAGGAGACCTGGGAGAACCCTGCAGCAGGGCTTGTCTGCAACGTGTACTACTGGAAGACGATGGAGGCGCTGGAGGAACTCACCGGGCACCCGGAGCACATCGCCGCAAAGCAGCGCCAGGCGCGTTGGCTCAATGGCTACCAGGTGGTCATTGCACGGGTTGTCCGCAGCCATGGCGATGGCGGCATTCCGCATCCCCTGGCCAACTGAACATAGCATTCCGTCAGGAAACACCATGGCGATCGAAACACTTGACCGGCCGCTGCGGTATTTCCTTTGCATCGCGGAGCTGGGCTCGCTCTCCAAGGCCGCCGACAAGCTCGACCAGACACAGTCGGGATTGAGCAAGCAATTGGGCACGCTCGAATCGAACCTTGGCCAGCCCTTGTTTGTGAGGACGGGCCGCGGCGTCGAGTTGACCGAAGGTGGCACGAAACTCTACGACGCTCTGGCGCCGGCCTTCAGAGAGATCGACCGCGCGGTCGACAGCGTGCGCCGGCAAGGGGTTACGCACGGCACGGTCCGCTTGGCGACGGTTCATACACTCAGCTACTACTTCGTCGCCGAGGTGTTCTCGCTCTTCGTCAGCACACACCCGGATGTGAATCTCTCGCTGTTGAGCCGCAGCTCGCCCGAAGTCGTCGCTCTCGTCGAGAACGGCAAGGCGGACCTGGGCTTCGTCTACGACTCCGCGGTGGACTGCGGGTCCTTGGCATCGAAGCCGCTGTTCGAGGACGAGATGGCGCTTGTGGTCCTCGACAGCAGTCCCCTGGAATCCCCCCAGGACCTGTCGACGCTCGGCCTGCGCCTGGTCGGCTTTCCTGCGCACTACGCTCTGAGGAGGATGATTCACAGCGCCGGACTGCAGGCCACCTATGTTGCCGAGGCCGAAACCATAGACGCCATGCTCAAGCTCGTTTCCTCCGGCGTCGGCCATTGCATCTTGCCTTCGCGCATTCCCGACAGACTGCTTGCCGACTACGGGCTTCGCAAGGTGTCCATCGATCGCCCGGCGCTGCGCCGTCGCGTGGTGGCCATCTCCCATACGGGAAAGGCGATGGCACCGTTGACCTCGGACCTGCTCGCTTGCGTCTTGCAGGTCGCCGAACAACTGCAACGCTCGACCTGATGTTTTCGGTTCCGGGATGCTCCAATGCCGCGCTGCTACAGCAATGAGTCCAATGCCTGACGAAGGTCGGCGAGGATGTCATCCACATCTTCCAACCCGACAGACAAGCGGATGAGGTCCATCGTCACGCCCGGCGCTGAGGCGCGCGGCAGGCTCGACCTTCCGGCGCGCCAGGATCAGGGTGCCGGGATGGGTGATCAGGGTTTCGGTGTCGCCCAGGCTGATGGCCCTGGAGATGAGCTGCAACCGATCGATCATCGCAATGGCGCCGTCGCCACCGGTGTGCAGCTCGAACGAGAGCATCCCGCCTCCCGCACTCATCTGCGAGAGGCCGAGCGGCCGATCCGGGCTGCCTTCGAGATAGGCATACCGCACGAGCTTGACCGCCGGGTGGGCTTCCAGCATGCGGGCGACCTTCAATGCGCTCTCGCTGTGCTGGCGCATTCGCAGCGTCAGCGTCTTCAGTCCGCGCAGGACCAGGAAGCACAGCATGGGCGAGAGCGTCGCGCCAGTCATGTACTTGAGGCCTGCCGACCTGATGCGCTGGATCGTGGGCAGATCGCCGAGCACGACTCCGGCGAGCAGATCGCCGTGCCCGTTGATGTACTTCGTCATGGAGTGCACCACGAGGTCGGCACCGTGCTCGATCGGCCGCTGCAGCGCGGGCGAGCCGAAGGTCGAATCCACGAGCACCCGGACGCCGGGACGGCTGTGTGCCACGTCGGCCAGCGCCTTGATGTTCAAGAGCTGAGCCGTCGGGTTCACAGGCGTTTCAAAGTACACGATCCGCGTGCGATCGGACAAGGCCTCCTCGAGGTTCCCGGGTTTGGTGAGATCGACCTTGGTGACCTTCACCCCAAAGCGCGGCAAGCCCTCGTCGACCAACGAGGTCGCCGTCGAGTACATCGTGTGATGCACGATCAACTCGTCGTCGGCCGAAAGAAGCGTGAGCAAGGTGGAGCAGATGGCCCCCATGCCGGAGCCGGTGGCCAGCGCGGCCTCGGCACCTTCGAGCTCTGCGAGCCTCGTCTCCAGGAGGTGCTGTGTGGGGTTGTGCTGCCGGCCGTAGACGTACCGGTCGCTTTCTCCGGAGAACACCGCTGCCGCCTCCGCCGTGTTGTCGAAGGCGAAGGTGGACGTCATGTAGATCGGCGGAGAGACGGCGCCATAGGGATCGGATCTGTCGTGGCCATGGTGCAGCGCGCGGGTCTGGAACCCGAGGCCTTGCGAATCCTCTTTCATGCTTACATCTTTCATTCTTGAATCCGTCGATAAAAACAAACCGGCTTGCTGGAGGCGGCGGCAGCGCCTAGTGGACGATCTGGTTCAGGAACTGGCGGGCGCGATCTGTCCGCGGCTTGCCGAAGAACAGCTCGGGAACGTTCTCTTCGACGATCTCCCCGCGGTCCATGAAGATGACCCGGTCCGCCACCTTGCGGGCGAAGCCCATCTCGTGCGTCACGCAGAGCATGGTCATCTTCGTTTCCTCGGCCAGGCTCACCATGACGTCGAGCACTTCCTTGACCATCTCCGGGTCAAGCGCCGAAGTGGGCTCGTCGAACAGCATGACCTTGGGCGACATGCACAGCGACCTCGCTATCGCAACACGCTGCTGCTGCCCGCCGGACAGCTGGCCGGGGTACTTGTGCGCCTGGTCGGGAATACGAACCCGCTCCAGGTAGTTCATTGCGACCGCCTGCGCTTCGGCCAGCGGTTTCTTGAGGACCCAGGTCGGCCCCAGCGTGAGGTTCTCCAGCACGGTGAGGTGAGGAAACAGGTTGAAGTGCTGGAACACCATGCCCACCTCCCTCCTGACGGCGTCGATACGCTTCAGGTCGTGGATCAGCTCGACGCCATTCACCTCGATGCGCCCCGACTGATGTTCTTCGAGTCGGTTGATGCAGCGGATCATCGTGGACTTGCCCGACCCGGAAGGTCCGCAGATCACGATCCGCTCCCCCCTCTGCACGTTCAGATCGATGTCTTGCAGGACATGAAAGTCCCCATACCATTTGTTGACCTTCTGCAGACTGACGATGACTTCGCTCATTGATATTCCCCTGGCAGGTTAGCGCTTCAGATTCCGTTCGAGGGACCGGCTGTACCTCGATATGGAATAGCAGAAGATGAAATAGATCAGGCCGATGAACAGGTACGCCTCGACACCGAAGCCGGTCCAAGCCGGGTCCGACAGAGCCGCTTTCGCTGCTTGCGTGAGGTCGAAGATTCCGATGATCACGACGAGCGAGGTGTCCTTGAAAAGCGCGATGAAGGTGCTCACCAGCGGTGGGATCACCACCTTGAGGGCCTGGGGCAGCACGATCTTCCCCGTCTGCTGCCAGTAGCTCAATCCGATGGACTCGGCGCCCTCGTACTGGCCCTTCGGAATGGCCTGGAGTCCGCCACGGACAATTTCCGCGATGTAGGCAGCGGCAAAGAAGATGATCGCCAGCTGTGCCCTCAACAGCTTGTCGATGGCGAAGCCCTCAGGCAAGAACAAGGGCAGCATCACCGACGACATGAACAGCAGGCTGATCAGGGGCACGCCGCGTATCAGCTCGATGTATGCAACGCACATTGCCTTGATCGCCGGCATCCGGGAGCGGCGTCCCAGGGCGAGCAGGATGCCGATGGGAAAGGCAAATGCGATTCCGAACGTCGACAGGATCAGCGTCAGGGGCAGGCCGCCCCAGCGCGTGTTCTCAACAAAGGCCAGGCCCAGGAATCCGCCCCACATCAAGGTCGCCACCGCACCGATCGTGAACACCCACAACCCGACAATCTGGAGACCGGCCAGCCGGCGCGCGGCGGTCCAGACGATCGACGCCACGAGCAGCGCCGTGGCGAGCAATGGGCGCCATTGCTCGGCGTGCGGGTAGGTACCAAAGAGAATCAACCGATACTTCTCCCGGATGAAAGCCCAGCAAGCCCCGCCTGCGTCCCTGCAGGCCTGTGCGTCGGGGGCCTGGAAGCTGGCCTTGACCAACAGCCACTGCACGAGTGGCGGTGCCAGCATCAGGACGAGCCAGATCGTCAGGATCGTCAAGACCGCACTTGCCGGAGATTGGAAAAGACATTGGCGCAGCCTGGTCGCCAGCTTGGCCCGGACTCTGGGCGGCGCCAGCAAAACGGGCTGGTCCGTGTGGGTGGTGGTGCTCATCTTTCCACCAGCGCGATGCGCTTGTTGTACCAGTTCATCAACAGCGAAACCGTCAGGCTCACGGTCATGAAGGCCGCCATGATGATCAGGACGCCCTCGATCGCCTGGCCGGTCTGGTTGAGGACGGTGTTGACGACGGAAACCAGGTCGGGGTAGCCGATTGCGACGGCGAGCGAGCTGTTCTTGACCAGGTTCAGGTACTGGCTCGTCGTGGGGGGAACGATGACGCGGAGCGCCTGGGGCAAGATCACGAGCCGAAGCACGCGCGACCTGGGAAGCCCGAGCGTCTGTGCCGCCTCCCATTGGCCATGGCTCACCGATTGGACGCCGGCACGGACGATCTCCGCAATGAACCCCGCGGTGTAGGTGACGAGCCCGACCAGCAATGCGAACAGCTCGGGAGAGAGCGCCCAGCCTCCCTCGAAGTTGAACCCGCTCCGGTGAGGAATGCTGAGATGAAATTCGCGCCCTCCGAGCAGCCAGCCGACCGTCGGCATCAGCAGCAGGAACGTCAGCGCAATAGGCCACAGTCTGGCTGGGACACCGGTCTGGCGCCGTCTGGCGCGCTGCCATCGGCTGACCGCGAAGATGGCGATTGCGGCGAGCACCAGTCCCCAAAGAATTCCCGTCACGGCCGGTCCGTCCACCGATGGCATCAGCATGCCTCGGTTGGACAGGTAGATACCCGGAAGCGGATGAAAGGCCGCCTTCGGACCCGGCAGCAGTTCACCGATGACGGCATACCAGATCAACAGTTGCAGCAGAAGCGGCACATTGCGGATCAGTTCCACGTATGCACTTGCCAGCCGCGCGACGAGCCAATTGCTCGACAACCTCGCGATCCCGACAATGACGCCGAGCATCGTGGCCAACACCAATGCGACGGCGGAGACCCGCAGCGTGTTGGCGAGTCCCACGAGAATGGCGCGGGCGTAGGTGTCCGATGGGGAATACTCGATCAGCGACTCGCCGATGGCGAAACCCGCTTCTCTTTCCAGAAATGCAAAACCAGTCGCGATGTTGCGCGTCGCGAGGTTGTGCAAGGTGTTGGAGACGAGGTAGTACGCCAAGAGGGCGGCCAGCCCAACGACGACGAACTGATAGGCAAGTGCCCTGAACTCCGGGTTGTTCCAGCTGAACTTGAGCGGTGCGCGATGGTGTGAACTCATGGGGAGGTCGAGTGCCTGTCGCTCGAGCGTGGGCTAGCGAATAGGCCACCCGTACATCAGCCCGCCCTTCGTGTACAAGGCATTCAGGCCGCGATCGAGCTTCATCGGACTCCCTGCGCCCAGGCTGCGGTCGAACATCTCACCGTAGTTGCCAACCTGCTTGATGATGTTGTAGGCCCACTTGTCGTCAAGCCCGAGCCCCTTGCCCATGCCGGGCGAGGTACCGAGGATCCGCTGGATGTTGGGCGGGATGCTGCCCTTTGCGATCTCGTCGACATTCTTGGACGTCAGGTTGTATTCCTCCGCCTCCAGAAGCGCATTGAGCGACCAGCGCACGACGTTGAACCAGGCTTCGTCGCCTTGGCGCACCATCGGTCCGAGCGGCTCCTTGGACAGGGGCTCCGGCAAGATCACATACTTGTCCGTGTTTCCGAAAGCGATACGCGCCAGCGCCAGCTGCGACTTGTCCATCGTGATGCCATCGCAGCGGCCCGCCGCGAATGCGCGCTTGATCTCGTCGACGGTGTCCAGCAGCACCGGCTTGAAGCTCTGCTTGAGGCCGCGAAACCAGTCGGTGAGGTTCAGTTCGGTGGTGGTTCCCGGCAGGACGCAGATGGTGGCGCCCGCCAGATTCTTCGCACTGCTGACGTTGGCATCCTTGGTCACCATGATGCCCTGGCTGTCATAGAAGTTCACGCCAACGCCAATGAGGCCCAGGGTGGTGTCGCGCGACATCGTCTGGGTGGTGTTGCGCGTCAGGACGTCGACCTCGCCGGACTGCAGCGCAGTGAAGCGTGCTTGCGTGGTGAGCGGGATGACCTTGAACTTCGTCGCATTGCCGAACATCGCGGCGGCAATCGCACGGCAGGTGTCCACGTCGATGCCCTGCCACTCCCCCTTGCTGTCGGTGAATGCGAATCCGGGGAGGTTCGTCGAGACACCGCACTGCACGAAGCCACGCTTCTTCACCGTGTCGAATGTTTGGCCGGCATGGCCCATGCCGGAGAGACAAAGGCCGATCAGGGCGGCGGCCGCAAGGCGAACGAGTTTCATGGCGATCTTTCTGTGGGAAACGGAGTTTTTCAGCGCCGAGCGCTGGGCATGGAAAGCAGGCGGGCGAACGCGGTCCGGGACGTACATGCCGGATGCATGCCCGCCGGATGCGAGACGCAGAAGTCGGGCGGCGCTCTAGGGACGAGGCCGGCCGTCGAGCGGCGGCGCCGCGCCTGCTCCGGCCTGCCGGCACCAATAGTCGAAGGTGCTGTTCACGATCGAAGGCTTCAGCAGATAGTCGTGCGCCTCGCGGGCCAGCGTGTCGTCCACCGGCGTCAACGGGCCGAATGCGGCTTGGGCCCGCAGCTGCATCCGTGCGGCACGCTCGAGATAAACAGACAGATAGGTGGCTTCCTGTGTCGTCCTTCCGGCCGTCAGGTAGCCGTGGTTCGCCAGGATGATGGCTCGCTTCGCTCCGAGCGCCCGCGAGATGATGACGCCTTCATCATCCGCAATGGGCACCCCCGGCCACTCGGCAAGGAACGCGCAATCGTCATGCAGGGGCGTCATGTCCATCTGGGCGATGACCAGCGGCTGCCTGGCTGCAGCGAGCGCGGAGGCCCAGGGCGAATGCGTGTGGACGATGGACTGAACGTCGGGCCGCGCCTCGTACACCCATAGATGGAAACGCGTCGCGGGGTTCGGCATGCCGCTGCCCGTCAGCGTGTTCAGGTCGCCATCGACTTCAATGAAGTCGTCCGGCGTGGCTTCGTCGAAGCCGAGCCCGAACCTGAGCGTCCAGTACGCGCCTGCTCGCTCGGACCGTGCGCTGATCTGGCCTGCAAGACCCGCTTCCTGCCCCGTCATGGCAAGGATCCGGCAAGCACAAGCCAGGTTTTCCTTCAAGGTCCGGCGAGGTGACGCCAGGTGCTTGGCCATCTCCCGGGTGGCACGATCGTCGAAGTAGTCCTTGGACCGCAAGTCTTCAGCCATGTGGTGTGTCTCCATGTCTTGTAATGACACAAAGTATCCTGGGCTGCCGCACAAGAAACCATGCAGCACAGCTCATAGCAGCTATGAGCTTTGCGCGACGGCGTCGCGAATGAATGGACCTGCGCTCACTCCCACTTGAGGGAGCGCTCTACCGACATGTCCGGATCACTGCAGACTTCGATCAACACCGGTCCCTCGATGCGCATGGCTTGTTCGACGATGCCTGCGGCATCCCTTGAGTGCTCGATCCTGTACCCACGGGCACCGAATGCCTCGGCAAGTTTTGCGAAGCCCGGATTGGCCAGGTCGGTGCCGCTGACGCGATGGGGAAAGTGCCGCTGCTGGTGGGTGCGGATGGTGCCGTATGACCCATTGTTCGACACCACCACGCGCAGGTTCAGCCCTCGGTCGACCGCAGTGATCAGTTCGTTGCCGTTCATGAGAAATCCGCCGTCGCCGACGAAGGCGAGGACTTCTCGCCCCGGATGGCGCAAGGCAGCCGCGATGCCGGCCGGGACCCCCGTTCCCATGGCGCCGCAAGCCGAACCGAGCAGCCGGTTCGCCGGCGTCATCTTGAAGATGCGGTGAACCCAGGCTGCAAAGTTGCCGGAATCGGTGGTCAAGACCGCATCGCTGCTGGCGAGCCGTGCAAGCGCCATGATCGTGTGGCCCAGGACATCGTTCGCCACCACATTCTGTGGCTGCCAGCCGTGCGCACGGTCGGCCGCCGCGCGCACCCGCTCGAGCCACTGGCTCGACACCACCCCGGAGCCGCCATGGCGCAATGCGGCGCGCACGAAGCCATGCGCCGTCGAGACGATCGGCAGTTCCGCCGAAAAATGGCGCCCGATCATGGACGGATCGGGGTACACGTGAACGAACTTCTGCGCATTGGTGCCTTGCCGCGGAAAGGCGAACCCCAGGGACGACACGTCGCCCATGCGGCTGCCGATCGCGACGATCAGGTCGGCCTCGCTGAAGAGCGCGGTGTGCGCGGGCGAGGTGAAGAAGCCCAGTTGGCCCACCCAGTGAGGGTCCGTGTTGGAGTACTGGTCCTGGTTCTTGTTGGTGACGGCAACGGGAATGTTCCACCGGCCGACGAGCGCGTGGAGATCGTTGCGGAAATCATCGGTCCGGCACTCACCACCCACGATCAGGATCGGCCGGCTGGCCCTGGAGATCAGCTCGTGCACGCGCGCCGCATCCTCCAGGGTCGCCTCGGCGAATGCCACTGCGTGAACCCGCGCCGGCTGCCGCTCGACCAGCTCGGTCAGCACGTCTTCGGGCAGCTCGACGGCGACCGGCCCCGGTGTTCCCGATGCGGCCACGGCAAAGGCGCGGGCCATCACTTCGGCAACGGCCGCTGCCTTGTCGATGCGCCCCGACCATTTCAGCAAGCCGGAAAAAGCTTTGCCGGAATCGATTTCCTGGACGGCGCCGCGGCCCAGGTTGGGCGTTTCGACCTGGCCGATCAAGAGGATCAGCGGAACCGCTTCTTCGGCCGCCACGTGGACGCCGATCGCGGCATTGAAAGCCCCCGGCCCTCTGCTCGCCATGACGATGCCGGCGCGGCCCGTCAGCTTGGCGTCCGCGATCGCGGCCAGGGCCGCGGATCCTTCGTGCCGGCATGTCACCAGATCGAAGTCCTCCCGCGCGTGAAGCGCATCCAGGAGCGCAAGGAAGCTCTCGCCGGGAACGCTGAATGCGCGGTCCGCGCCGTGCGCGACCATGCTGTCGACGATGGCCTCGGCAACTCTGTAGGTCATGAACGTCCTTCTTTCAAGACGCGTTCACATCGACGACCACGCGGCCCCGGATCTCGCCCCGCATGAGCCGGGCGGCTGCATCGATCGCTTGCGGCAGCGCGATCTCGGCCGCTATGTCTTCCAGGATCGAGCCATCCAGGTCGCGCGCCAGCCGCTCCCATGCGGCGACACGGTCTGCCTTGGGCCGCATCACGCTATCGATGCCGATGAGACTTACACCACGGAGGATGAATGGCGCCACCGACGCAGGCAGGTCGAGCCCCTGGGCCAGGCCGCATGCAGCGACCACGCCGTTGTATCGAAGCTGCGCGCATACGTTGGCCAGCGTGTGGCTGCCAACCGAATCCACGGCAGCGGCCCAGCGCTCCTTCTGCAGCGGCTTGCCCGCCTCGCTCAACTCCTTGCGATCGATCAAGTCGCTGGCCCCGAGCCGCCGCAGATAGTCGGATTCGTCCATTCGCCCCGTGGACGCGGTGACCGTGTACCCGAGCTTGGCCAGGAGCGCGATCGCAACGCTTCCCACGCCGCCGTTCGCCCCCGTCACGAGCACCGGCCCATCGCCTGGCTTCAGCCCGTGCCGCTCCAGGGCCATCACGCACAGCATGGCGGTGTACCCCGCGGTTCCGATGGCCATGGCATCCCTGGTACTGAAGCGCTTCGGCAGCGGAATCAACCAGTCGCCCTTCACGCGCGCCCGCTGCGCAAGCCCGCCCCAGTGCGCTTCGCCAACGCCCCAGCCGTTGAGCACCACCGTGTCGCCCGGCTTGAATCCGGGATGGTCGCTCTGCTCCACGACGCCCGCAAAGTCGATGCCCGGCACCATGGGAAAGCTCCGGACTACGGGCCCCTTTCCGGTGATGGCCAGGCCGTCCTTGTAGTTCAGCGTGCTGTATTCGACGCGGACCGTGACGTCGCCTGGGGGCAGGCGGTTTTCATCAATCTCGGCCAGCGAGGCGCGGTAGCCTTCCGCGTCTTTTTCCACAACGATGCCTTTGAACATAATTTTCGCTCCAATAAAAAAAATCAGTGATCCGCCGCATGGCGGGGCGAGGCCTGGGCGCACGCACCCAGGCTGGACAGATATGCCTCGATGAAGGTGACCAGGGGCCGGTCCGACTGCACCAGCCTGGCTCGGAGCACGGCACCCTCCCAGGCGATCCAGAAGAACTCGGCGAGCTGCTCGACATCCAGCGTCGCCGAGATGGTTCCTGCGGACTGAGCCTCGCGCAGGCAGGAAGCCACCCGCTCCTGCCAGCCGACAAGGATGGCGTCGAGGCGTTCGCGAAAATCCACAGGCAGGGCCCCCAGTTCCTGGCTCAGGTTCCCGACAAGGCATCCCCGCGTGAAGCGGTGCTTGCGCATGCCTTGCGATGCGTCGGCAATGAAGTCGGCTAGCCGATCGAGCGGTGCACGTTCCTGGTTCAGCAGCCACCGGTCGAGCTTGCGCTTGAAGTAGTCGTCGTACGCCTCCATCACGGCCGCTCCGAACGCGTCCTTGTTCGCGAAGTAGTGATAGAACGAGCCCTTGGGCACGGTCGCCCGCTTCAGCACGGCATCCAGGCCCGTCGAACTGAAGCCCTGCTCGGTGAGCAACTCCATCCCGCATCGGATCAGTACATCACGCGTTGCCGCATACGCCGGCGAAGGCCGCCTGCCGCGCGCCACGGCCGTTCTGTGTTTTTCTGTCATGCGACAATTCTAGACCGATCGTTTAGAAATCACCCACTGCTTTCTCCTTCGCTCGCAGGCCCAAGTCTTGCTCTCGAAAACCCTGATACGAGTCCTAGTTGACACAATGTGTCCTGAGACCAATACTTCGACCACCTCCTCACTTCTGCAGAAGGAAGCCTCATGAAGCCCCACCCCATCAAGAATTGGCTTGTCGCCGCCGCCCTTGCCTGCCTGGCCACCACCCCCGCGCTGGCCGACGAGCCGTATCCGTCAAAGCCGATCAAGCTCGTTGCGGGTTTTCCACCGGGGGGGCCCACGGACATCATTGCCCGCGTGATTGCGCAGGGTCTCGGCAAAGAGCTCAACGGCACGGTCATCGTCGACAACCGCGCAGGTGCCGGCGGCGTCATCGGCGCCGATGCGGTCGCAAAGTCGAAGCCGGACGGCTACACCTTGCTCGTCGCGGTGGAGTCCTCGCAAACGCGCGGGCAAGCCCTGAATCCGACGCTTTCCTATGACCAGCTCAAGGACTTTGCCTACGTCAGAAACGTCGCCAAGCAGCGAAATCTCGTCGTGGTGAATCCCGACGTGCCGGTCAACAGCATCAAGGAGCTCATCGCCTATGCCAAGGCGAACCCCGGCAAGCTGAATTTCGGCGGCACCTTCGGCGCGACATCGCACATCGGCGGAACGCTGTTCGATGCACGCAACGGCACGCAGCTCACGTTCGTGAACTACAAGGGCGGCGCGCAACCCATCACCGATCTCATGGCCGGCGTGGTGCAGGTCGGCTTCTTCACCGAGGCGACAGTCGCCCAGCACATTCGGGCCGGAAAGATCAAGGCTCTGGCAGTTGCGGCGCCGGAGCGCTCGCCCGCGTTCCCGGACCTGCCCACGCTGCAGGAAGCCGGCAGCAAGCCGATCGATCTTTCGCCTTGGTTCGGCATTGCGGCGCCTGCCGGCACGCCGGGTCCCGTCGTGCAGAAGGTTGCGGCGGCGCTCGACAAGGTGGTGACGAGCCCCGAGTTCCTGGCGCAGCTGGAGACGCTCGGCGCCGTTCCGGTGAAGGTGTCCACACCCGACCTGTATACCAGGCAGGTGGCCAAGGAGATCGTGTTCTGGAACGATTGGGCGAAAACGATGACGACGCCCTTGACCCGCTGAGCAAGTGCCGAGTATCGATCCCGATGAACTTCTACGACCTCTACGACGAGAGACTGTCCGCGGCGGAGCGAGCGCTCGTCCAGGCCGCGAGCGACTTCTGCCGCGGCGAATTCAGCGCCCACCTCCTGGAGTCGCATACGCAGGGCCGCGCCTACGATGCCTCCTGGATCCACAGATGGGCCAAGGAAGGCTTCCTGGGACTTCAAGTGCCAAGGGAATTCGGCGGCCACGATGCCTCGTTCCTCTGCAAGATCCGCGTGGCGCAGACGATGGCGGAGCATGGCTTCGCCGCCGCCTTCGCGATCAACAATCTGCAGGGCTCCGTAACTCGCGTGGCGCGCTTCGGCTCCGAAAAGCACCGTGCCGAGCTCCTGGGCGCCATGCTGGGTGGGCGAACGCTGTGCGCCCCCGCCATGTCCGAGCCCGACGGCGGCAGCGACCTGGCCGCGCTGAAGACAAGGGCACGGCGCGTGGACGGCGGATGGCTGATCAGCGGCACGAAGTCATGGATCACCAATGGCTCGATCATCCAGTGCGCCAACCTGCTTGCAAGAGTTGAAGACCCGGTCGGCGCGGAGCCCGGCGACATCGCGTCTTTCCTGGTGCCGCTGGTTGACGGGCCAACGCTGCGAAGGGACGAACCCGTGATGCCGGGCGCCTGCTCCTTCCGCCTCGCATCCCTGGTTTTCCAGGATCATTTCGTTCCCGACTGGTGTCTGTTCGACCCGCCAGGGCAGGCGTTCAAGTCTTCCATGGCATCGGTCAATGCCGCACGCGTTCATGTCGCGGCCATGTGCGTCGCCTCTGCCAGGGCGGCCTTGGCAGAGGCGGTCGGCTACGCGGAATCAAGGCAAGCTTTCGGCAAGCCGCTGCTCAGGCACCAGGGATTCGGATGGGAGCTCGCCGAAGTTTCCCTCCGCCTGGAAGCAGCCAATGCCCTCGTGCTGCGCGCGGCGATCGCCGTGCAAACGGGAAAGGCAGCCCAGACGTTGGCCGCCCAGGCAAAAAAGTTCGCCGTCGACATGGCCGTCTGGGCACTCGATCAATGTCAGCGTTCAATGGGCGCCACCGGCGCGAGCGCCGGTCACCGCCTCGCCATGCTGTCGAGCGAAACACGGCTGGCGGCTTTCGGCGACGGCACCAGCCAGATGCTGCTGGACCGCATCGCCAAGGGCCTGGCCAAAGACTACGGGCCCTCACCCGCGCAAAAGGAATCCGATCGATGAGAAATGTGGTCGTCAAGGATGCGAACGCCGCGGTAGCGGGCTTGCGCGACGGAGACACGGTGATGGTCGGCGGCTTCGGCGGCGCGGGCGTTCCGCGCGGGATGATCGAGGCGGTGCTGGACCTCAAGGTGCGCGAACTGACCGTCATCTCCAACAACGCAGGCTCCGGCGGCCAGGACCTCTCGATGTGGTTTGGTGCACGCATCGTCCGGAAGATCATCTGTTCCTATCCGAGAAGCGCGGACGTGTTCGCCGACCAATACCGGGCCGGCGATGTCGAACTCGAGCTGGTCCCGCAGGGCACGCTGGTCGAGCGCATCCGGGCCGGCGGCGCGGGCCTTGGCGGCTTCCTCACGCCGACGGGTGTAGGCACCGTGTTCGAGAAGGGCAAGCAGAAGGTCGTGGTCGATGGCCGCGAGTTCCTTCTGGAGAAGCCCTTGCGTGCGCAGTTCTCGCTCTTGAAGGGCCGGCAGGCCGATGTGCTCGGCAACCTGAACTACAACAAGACGGCACGAAATCACTCTGTTGTGATGGCCACTGCCGCAGCGGTGGTCGCAGTGGAAGTCGACCAACTCCTGGCGCCGGGCGAGCTCGACCCCGAAGGCATCGTCACCCCCTGCATCTTCGTCGACCGCGTCTTTCTCTCGAGGCCCGCATGAACTCGCTGTCCAGACTGGAACTCGCGCGCCTGGTCGCCCACCAGCTTCCCAGGCAAGGCTTCGTCAACCTCGGCATCGGAGCGCCGACGAGGGTGGCGGACTACCTTCCCTCCGATACCTCGGTCATGCTCCATAGCGAGAACGGCATTCTCAACGTCGGGCCCAAGCCTGCCGAGGGAGAGGAAGACCTGGACCTGATCAATGCGGGGAAGATGCCCGTCACGCTTGCCCGCGGCGGCTCCTTCTTCGACTCCAGCCTGTCGTTCTCGATGATGCGTGGAGGCCACCTCGACATCGCCATCCTCGGTGCGTTCCAGGTTTCCCGGCACGGCGACCTCGCCAACTGGACCACGGGCGACCTGAATGGTGCGCCGCCCGCCATCGGCGGCGCCATCGATCTTGCCGTGGGAGCCAAGCAGATCTGGGTGATGATGGAGCACACCACGCGCGACGCGCAGCCGCGCCTGCTCGAGCGTTGCACCTTGCCCCTCACGGCGGTTGGGGTCGTGGCCAAGGTGTTCACGAACCTCGCGATCATCGACGTGACCGCCGATGGATTCGTGGTGCAGGCGCTTTTCGAAGGTGCTTCGCTTGAATCCGTACAGCAGCTCACCGGAGCGCCGTTGAAGCCGGCGTCCACGCTGCGGCGTTTCTCTTCGGACGGGGTGCTCACGCCGCCCCTTTGAGGCCGAGGTGGAGGCCGAGAGGTGACCCGCGCCCCAAGACCTACGCGGTGGCGGCAATCACGACCAGGGCCGACGCCGGTTCGTCGGTAAGCGCCGTGAGCTTGTGCGGAATGGTGGAGTCGAACTGCACGCAGTCGCCCGGCTCCAACTGCTCCTTGCGTGCCCCGATCTGCATCTCGATGTGGCCGGTGAGAACGAAGAGGATTTCCTCGCCCTCATGGTGGCTCATGATCCGGCCGCGCTTCTGGGTTTTTCCCGGGCGCACGATGAATGCCCGCATCACGCGGTCGTTGCGAAGGCCCGCGACCAGCGAGAGATGCGTCGTGGGATCTCCCGCAATGGACCCGTTGCCCCGGACGATGGAAACGACGTCTTCCTCCGGCTGTTGCCCGAAGAGCCGGTCCACCGTCACGCCCAGGGCCTTGGCAATATTGAGCGCAGATTCGATCGACGGGGTGGATATGCCACGCTCGATCTTCGACAAATAGCTGCGCGTGAGCCCTGAGTCTCGAGCCAGATTCTCCAGCGTCAATCCGCTTTGGACGCGCAGGTACTTGAGGTGTAGTGCCAAGGCTTTGAACGGGTCTGCGGCAGGCCGATCGGCTGCTCGCAAGCCACTGGAAATTGCTGCGGGTCCCGATTCTGGCACGAGTGTGTCGCCCGCTGCCTAGATGTCGAGCACCAGCCGAGGCCCCGCACACCCGGCGACGCAGACGATCACTTCATGCGCGCGCTCCTGAGCGCTCAATACCCTGTCGCGATGAATGGGCGGTCCCTCGGTCCAGCGTGTGCGGCACGCCCCGCAGATGCCGCCTGCGCATGAGACGGAAATGTCCGCGTCCATCGCCTCCAGGGTGGCAAGAAGGCCCACCTCGGGCTGCACCTCCATCGCGCGTCCGCTCCTGGCCAGCACGACGCTGTACGGCTGCGCGTTCACGGTTGGAACGAACTTCGGCGCGGTGAATCGCTCCACGTGCTTGCGGCTTTCGGGCCACTCGGCCACAGCGGATTCGAATGCGTCGAGCATTCCGGCGGGTCCGCAGCAAAATGCCTTCGCGTCCGGGCCGACGAACTCCACGATGGATTGAATGTCGGGCCGATTGACCTCGAGCGTGTTGTACAAGTGGACCCGATCACCCTGTACCGCCGGCTCCAGCATGTCGATCAGGCTCGGCTCGCCCATGCTGGCCCAGTGCAGCCGGTAGTTGGACTTGCCTTGTCGCTCCAATACCCGGATGGCTGAGATGAATGGTGTGACGCCGATGCCGCCCGCAACAAAGATGTTCATTCCGGTGGACGAGAGCTCCAGCCCGCTGCGCGGTACCGAGACACCAATGACTTCGCCGGCACGAAGCTCGTCGTGTATGTGGCGGGACCCGCCGCGCCCCTCCTCTTCGCGTTTGACTGCAACAACATATCTCCTGCTGTCGGCAGGATCGTTGCACAAGGAATAGGTACGCACGAGCCCATTGGCCAGATGGAGATCGATGTGCGCTCCGGCTCTGAAGGCAGGCAGGCGCCAACCGTCGTGGTCGGCCAAGACCAGCCGCTTGACCCCCGGCGCAGGCTCATCGATTTCACGAACGACAGCTTGAAGATGCTTGATCGCGTTCGGCATCTCACGCCTCGCGGACAGCGTCGCCCACGCGGACGACACCGCCCCTCAGAATCCGGCAATTGAGCCCCGACCTGTTGATCAATGGATCGAACACAGCCTTGCCCAGGATCTCCTCGATGTGGCGGCATGGCGTGGACAGGCGGGTGGCTTCGAGCAGCGTCTCCCCGACCCAGAACCGGCGGCCTACGAGATGGTTGAGCGGCACGCCTTGGACGGTCACGTTTCTGCGATGTTCCTCTGGCAGCATCTGGATCTTCGCATCGCGCGCCAATGCCTCCAGCGTCTCGATCTCGAACAGCGTGACCTGCCGCCCCTCCTCCGGCTTGTGGGAGTAGAAGCCGGACTCCCTGCCAATCATGTACCGGTCCCCTTCGATGCCCTTGCCAGGCACGAGCGTCAGCTGGTCGAACGCCTCCATGGGGAGGAAGGCGCGCGGCGTGATGTGAAGATATCGAACGACACCCGCCCAGGCAGGAACAACTTCCCGACTGCCGAACTGCTGTTGGTGAGTTGCTGCAGCAAGCATGTAACACGCTCCTTGGAAACGATGGCTCGACCGGCCCGATGAGGGAACCTCATTATAAGACACTTTGTGTCCCATAGGACCCGCCATGCACCACGAGAACCGGGCTCCGACAAGGCGGCGTCATTCCGCTGTCAGCGCTCCTGGTCCTTGAAAAGCCCAATGAAGAGATTCCGCATCCAGTGGTGCGCGGGATCGGACTCGAACCGTCGGCTCCAGTGCAGCGACACGGTGAAGGCGCTGCGGGGAAGCTCCGCCGGAAGCACCGCATAGCGCTTCGGCTCGATGAACCTGCGCGCGATCGCCTGCGGCATCACGACCGCGAAGTCGGTGCGCGCAATGATCGCCGGCAGCGCAAGAAAATGCGCCGAGTTGAGCACCAGCCTTCCGTCCAGCCCGAGCTGCTGAAGGATGCGGAAGGTCTCCGAATGCGAGCGCACGGCGACGTACTCCAGGCGCCGCAGGTCCTGGATGGCCACGCGGGCATTCGCCGCTTTCGTGCCCTTGGCCATCGGATGCCCTGCCCGCACCACCACCGCGTAGCGGTCGCGCAGCAGTTCGACGCGCTCCGTACCGCTGACCGAAGGCAGAAACCCGAGTGCGAAATGGATGGCACCGGTTTCGAGGGCATCGGTGATCTCCCCATGGGGCAGCGGCGTCGTGTGCACGCGTATACCGGGTGCCTGGCGGTGCAAGGCTTCCATCAGTTCCGGGAGCAGCCGGGCCTCGCCGATGTCGTTCATATGGAGCCGGACCGTCATCTTCGAGCGTGACGGATCGAAGGTGTCTTCGTCCCGCAGCACATCCTCGATGGCGGCCACTGCCGGCTGAACGACGCTGGCGAGCCGCTCGGCGCGCAAGGTCGGTCGCATGCGCCCGTTGGCGCGCACGAACAGCGCATCGCCCAAGGCAAGCCGCAACCTTGTCAGACCCTGGCTGGCCGCCGGCTGCGACAGCCCCAGCGCATCGGCCGCACGGCTGACGCTGCCCAGGCGGTACACCGCCTCGAACAGCCGGAGCAGGTTCATGTCCAGCTTTTCAGTATGCATCTGTCTTATTTTGCTTTAGATATTTCATTGTATTGATGAATACCAGCCGAACCGCAAGACTGCGGGCCTCATCTAGGAGCATTCATGGATCGACACGTCGAACTTCCCGCGCAAGCGCCTCTCCCGGCCGGCAGCACCCTGACTGTGCGAGACGCGGTTTTCAGGCTGCTGCGCGCATTCGGCATGACCAGCGTGTTCGGCAACCCGGGATCGACGGAACTGCCGATGTTCATCGACTTTCCGGAAGACTTCCGCTACGTGCTCGGGCTGCAGGAGTCCGTGGTCGTGGGCATGGCGGACGGCTACGCGCAGGCCACCCACAACGCGGCATTCATCAACCTGCACTCCGCCGCCGGCGTCGGCCATGCGATGGGCAACATCTTCACGGCCTTTCGCAACCGCACGCCGCTGGTCATCACGGCCGGGCAACAGGCGCGATCGATCCTGCCCTTCGAGCCCTTCCTCGGGTCCACGCAGGCGCCCGAGCTGCCGAGGCCGTACGTCAAGTGGAGCGTCGAGCCGGCGCGGGCCGAGGACGTTCCGCTGGCGATTGCGCGGGCCTACTACATCGCGATGACGCCGCCGCGGGGCCCCGTGCTGGTCTCGATCCCGTCGGACGACTGGGATGTGCAGACCTTGCCGGTCGACGCGCGGGAGGTCAGTCGGCATGTGCGCGCGGACCCCGACCTTCTCGCGCGCATCGCCGCGGCCCTCGATGGCGCCCGCTCCCCCGCCTTCGTGGTCGGTGCCGCGGTCGATCGGGACGAGGCCTGGAAAGAGGCGGTCGAATTGGCCGAGCGGCACAACGCCCGTGTGTACGTCGCGCCCATGTCCGGCCGATGCAGCTTTCCGGAAGATCATCCGCTGTGGGGAGGCTTCCTGCCGCCGATGCGCGAGCGCATTGTCGAGCGGCTCGCCGGCCACGACCTGGTGTTCGCGCTCGGTGCGCCGGCGTTCACCTACCATGTGCCGGGCCAAGGGCCCCACCTGCCCGAAGGATGCGAGCTGGTGCAGCTGACGGACGATCCGCAGGTGGCAGCCTGGGCTCCCACAGGAACTTCCGTGGTCGGCAGCATCCGCCTGGGATTGCTCGACCTGCTCGAGTGCAGCACGCCGCGCAATCGTCCGGCACCACCTGCCCATGTGCGGCCACCGCGCGTTGCAGAGCCGGAGCCGGGCGAGCGCCTGCCGGTGGCGTGGGTCCTGCAGACGCTGGCCGACGTGCGCGCGCGCGACAGCATCCTGGTCGAGGAAGCACCCAGCGCACGGCCCGTGATGCACGGCCACCTGCCGGTCTTCGAGTCGGAAACCTTCTACACCATGTGCAGCGGCGGCCTGGGCTTCGGCCTTCCAGCCGCGGTGGGGGTGGCGCTGGGCAAGCCTGGCGCGCGGGTCATCGCATTGGTGGGCGATGGCTCGGCGATGTATGCCATCCAGGCGCTGTGGAGTGCAGCCCAGCTGGCGCTGCCGGTCACGGTGCTGATCCTGAAGAACCGCCGCTACGCCGCGCTTTACGAGTTCGCCCGCATCTTCGGCTACCGGCCCGACGCGCATGTTCCGGGCACCGACCTGCCCGATCTCGATTTTGTTGCGCTGGCTCGCGCACAGGGCATGAAGGGGCTGCGCGTCGACACGGCGGAGCAGCTGCGTCCCGCCTTGCACCAGGCCCTGCAATCGACCGCGCCGATGCTGGTCGAGATCGAAGTGGCCTGAGAGTTTTTCGCTTTTCCAAATCTACAAGGAGACAAGACGATGGGCACGATATCGATGTTGATCAACGGCGAGGACCGCCAGGCTGCCGACGGTGCCACCTTCGAGCGGCGCAATCCGCTCGACGGCGAGGTGGCGACGATCGCGCCGGCCGCCACGAAGGCCGACGCCGTGGCAGCGGTCGAAGCCGCCGCGGCCGCGTTTCCGGCCTGGTCCCGCACGGGCCCGGGCGAACGCAGAACGCTGCTGCTGAAGGCTGCACACGCCATCGAGGCGAAGGCCCAGGCCCTGACGGATGCCATGGCCTGCGAGACCGGTGCCGGCGCCCCGTGGGCCGGATTCAACGTGCACCTGGCCGCCGGCATGCTGCAGCAGGCGGCGGGCATGACCACCCAGATCAGCGGCGAGGTCATCCCCTCCGACGTGCCCGGCAGCCTGGCCCTGGGCCTGCGCCGTCCGGCCGGCGTGGTGCTCGGCATCGCGCCCTGGAATGCGCCGGTGATCCTGGGCGTGCGTGCGATCGCCACACCGCTGGCCTGCGGCAACACGGTCGTGTTCAAGGGCTCGGAACTCAGCCCTGCGACCCACGGCCTGATCGTCGAAGCGTTCAAGGATGCCGGCTTCCCGCCGGGTGTCGTCAACTTCGTGACCAATGCGCCGGCGGATGCGGCCGAGGTGGTCGAAGCGATCATTGCCCATCCGGCGTTGCGCCGCGTGAACTTCACCGGCTCCACCCGCGTCGGCAGGTTGATCGCGCAGACCTGCGCGAAGTACCTGAAACCGGCGGTGCTCGAGTTGGGCGGCAAGGCTCCGCTGGTCGTGCTGGACGATGCCGACCTCGATGCGGCGGTCAACGGCGCGGCCTTCGGCGCTTTCGCCAACAGCGGCCAGATCTGCATGAGCACCGAGCGCATCATCGTCGACCGCCGGATCGCGGACGCCTTCGTCGCGAAGCTCGCCGCCAAGGCCGTGCAGCTGCCGCTGGGCGATCCGCGCAAGGGGCCGGTGGTGCTGGGTTCGGTGGTCGATGCGAGCACCGTCGAGCGCTGCAACGCGCTGATCGACGACGCACTTGCAAAGGGTGCGAAGCTCGTGTGCGGCGGCAAGGCCGACAGCACGCTGATGCCCGCGACGCTGCTCGACCACGTCACGCCGCAGATGCGCATCTACCATGAAGAAAGCTTCGGTCCCGTGAAACCGGTGGTGCGTGTCGACGGCGTCGACGAGGCGGTGCGCGTGGCCAATGACAACCCCTACGGACTGTCCGCCGCCGTGTTCGGGCGCGACATCGCCCGTGCCTGGGACGTCGCCAACCGCATCGACTCCGGCATCTGCCATGTGAACGGCCCGACCGTGCACGACGAGGCGCAGATGCCCTTCGGCGGCGTGAAGGATTCGGGCTACGGCCGCTTCGGCGGCAAGGCCGGCATCGACGCCTTCACCGAGTTGCGTTGGCTCACGGTGCAGACCACCGAACGCCACTATCCGTTCTGATGAACAGCAGGAGACAGCCCATGAAATCCCTGCTCGCAACCGCGGCCCTTGCACTCGGCCTCGGGCCGTGCGGCATCGCCCAGGCCCAGGACTGGCCGAAGCAGCCGATCAAGATCATCGCCAACTTCGCGCCCGGCGGCGCGGCGGACCAACTGGCCCGCGTGATCAGCGCACCGCTGCACGAAGCCCTGGGCCAACCGGTGCTCGTGGAGAACCGGGGCGGCGCTGGCGGCAACCTCGGTGGCGATTTCGTCGCCAAGTCGCCGTCCGATGGCTATACGTTCCTGATGAGTTCGGGCGGCATGGTGTCGATCAATCCGCACATCTACGCAAGGATGCCCTTCGACCCTGGGAAGGATCTCGTCCCGGTCGCATCCGTCGCACGCGTGCCGTTCTACCTGGTGGTTCGTGCCGACAGCCCGGTCAAGGACTTCAAGGGCCTGGTCGCCGACCTGAAGGCGAACCCGGGCAAGCGCTCGTTCGGATCGCCCGGCAACGGGAGCTCGCCTCACCTCGCAGCGGAGATGATGACGGGCCAGACAGGGACCACGGCCATCCACGTGCCGTACCGCGGCGCGGCGCCCGCGCTGACCGACCTGCTGGGCGGCCAGATCGACTTCCTCTTCGATCCGGGCATCAGCATCCAGCACGTCAAGACCGGAAAGCTGCGCATGCTCGCGGTGGCAAGCCTCAAGCGCGCGCCCCAGATGCCCGAGGTGCCGACGCTCGACGAACTCGGGCTCAAGGGCTTCGACGCCGACGCGGTATTCGGCCTCTACGCACCCGCCGGCACTCGGCCGGCGGTGATCCAGCGGATCAATGCCGAAGTCAACCGCGCGCTGGCACTGTCGGCTGTCAGGGCAACCATCGAAACCCTCGGCAACGTGCCGGAGCCGCTGACCCCCGCAGCTTTCGGGGACAAGGGTGCGGCCGACTTCAAGCGGCTTGGCGCCGTGATCCGGGAGCGCGGCATCCGCGCCGACTGATGCATGAAGAAGAAAGACAGCCGATGACCGCCACGCCCCGGCCCGATGCCGGCCACCCTCCCCTCATTGCCACGGACGTGCTGATCGCCGGCGGCGGTCCCTGCGGCCTGATGTTCGCCAACGAACTCGGGCGCCGCGGCATCCGCTGCCTGCTGGTCGATGCCAAACCAGGTACGGCCTTCAACCCGCAGGCCAATGCGACCCAGGCCCGAACGATGGAGCATTTCCGGCGGCTCGGGTTCGCGCACGAGATCCGTGCGCTGGGCCTGCCGGCCGACCACCCGACGGACATTGGGTACTTCACGCGCTTCGCCGGTCATGAACTGGCGCGCATCAACCTGCCCACGGCCGCCGAGGCCGCGGTCAAGGTCAAGTCGATGACCGGGTCCTGGAGCGCCGCCGAGCTGCCGCATCGCGTGTCGCAGAAATTCGTCGAGCAGGCGCTGCGCCGCCATGCGCAGGCCTGGCCTTCCGCCGATGTGCGCTATGGCTGGCGGCTGGAGCGGTTCAGCGACGAGGGTGGATCGGTGAGCGCCACGGTGCGGCCGGCCGAGGGCGGCCCTGCGCAGGAGGTTGTCGCAAAGTTCCTCGTCGGTGCCGACGGCGCGCGCAGCCTGGTGCGGCAACAGCTGGGCATCGAATGGGGCGGCGAGAGCGGCATTCGGCGCGAGTTCATGGGCGGCAAGATGTTTGCCATCTACCTGCGCGCGCCGCGGTTCCTCGACGTGCTGCGCCATCCCAAGGCCTGGATGTACGTGGCCGTCAACCACGAAAGGCGAGCCTTCATGGCCTCGGTGGACGGCGTGTCCGAGTACGCCTTCCATGCGGCGCTGCGCCCCGGCGAAGATGCCGACGGCTGGACCGAGGCCGACGCGCGCCGCGTCTTCACCGAGGCGGTGGGCGCCGACGTGCCGATCGAGATTCTCTCCATGGGCACCTGGCTCGCGGGGCACGCGCTGGTGGCGCAGCGCTTCCAGCAGGGCCGGGTCTTCATCGCAGGCGACGCGGCGCACCTGTTCACGCCCACCGGTGGACTGGGCTACAACACGGCCGTCGAAGACGCGGTCAACCTGGGCTGGAAGCTCGCGAGCGTGATCCGCGGCCAGGCACCGCTGGCGCTGCTCGACAGCTACGAGGCCGAGCGCAGGCCCTTGGCCGAGCGCAACACCGGCTATGCGCGCAAGTTCGCCGACTCGGTGGGGCTCTTCGCGGCAAAGCCTGAATTGGAAGAAGCCTCCCAGCGGGGCGATGCCGAGCGCAAGCTCGCGGGCCTGCACTTCGATGCGCATGCCCGGCTCGAATTCAATATCCCGGGCGTGACCTTCGGCGGCCGCTACGACGGCTCGCCGATCATCCTCGGCGATGGGGCCGTGCTGCCGCTCGACGAGCCGAACGCCTACACACCCACCGCCAGTCCGGGCGGGCGGCCACCGCATGCGTGGCTCGATGACGGGCGCTCGCTGTTCGACCTGTTCCACACCGAATGGACCCTGCTGGCGCTGGGGCCTGATGCCCCCGCCACCGACGCCTTCGAAGCCGCGGCACGAGGTCTGGAAATGGACCTGCGCGTCGTGAGGCTGGCACAGCCGTCCCTGCGCGAACTCTACGAAGCGCCGCTTGCGCTGGTCCGCCCGGACCAAATCGTGGCATGGCGCGGTGCGGCCCCGGACGATGCGGCAAATGTGCTGTCTCGCGTCACTTCAATCCCTTCAACAATCCCCGTCGATGCGACGGGAGGAGACCCGGCATGAAAGTCCACACCCCGCTTCTTCGCCTCGCTGCCTTTGCAATGGCCCTGGCCATGGCGCCTTCGGCATTCGCGCAGGCTTGGCCCACCAAGCCGGTCCGCCTGGTGGCGGCTTTTCCGCCGGGCACCCCGGGCGACGTGATCGCGAGGCTGATACAGCCGGCGCTTCAGGCCGCCTGGAATCAGGCGGTTGTCATCGAGAACAAGACCGGTGCCGGGGGCAACCTGGCGGCCGGGGAAGTCGCGCATGCCCGGGACGGCCACACCCTGCTGGTCGGGCCCGACACGATCCTCACCATCAATCCCCATCTCTACAGGAAGCTGGGCTTCGACCTGAGGGCTTCGCTCAGGCCGGTGACGTACTTCGCGAGCTTCAACCAGACCCTTGCCTGCAATCCCGCGGCCGATGTGCCGTCCCTCGCGAAGTTCGTCCAGTTGCCCTCGACGCGTCTGTACGCCTCCGGCGGCGCGGGCACGCCCAGCCACATGGCCATGGAGATGCTGCTGGCCACGACCGGAACCAGGCTCACCCATGTGCCCTACAAAGGTCCAGGCCCTGCCGCGCAGGACGTGATGGGCGGCCATGTGGACTGCGGCTTCATCGTCTCCTCCATCGTGCTGCCACATGTCCAGAGCGGGCGGCTGCGCGCGATCGCGGTGTCCGGCAAGGAACGATCGGGCCTGCTGCCCGAGGTTCCGACGATCGCCCAGAGCGGACATCCGGGATTCGATGCCACCTTCTTCGAGACCCTGATGGCACCGTCCAGCCTGCCGGCTGCCACGGTCGAGAAAATCCAGCGCGACGTGCGCGCCGCGCTCCAGGCGCCTGCCGTGAAGACACGGCTGGCGGAGATGGACCTGCGTGTCGAGGGCTACAGCACGCAGGAGGCAGAGCGGCGCAGCCAGGAGGACTTCGCCAAGTGGGGCACGGTCGCGCAGCGGACCCAACTGCAGCTGGACTGAAGGAGAGCCCTCATGCGCAATCTGGACCATCACACCATCACCGACGCCGTGCTTGCGCGGCAGGCAGAGGCGCCGGACCCGCGGCGGAGGCGCATCATGGACAGTCTCGTGCAGCACCTGCATGCCTTTGCACGCGAGGTGGCGTTGACCGAAGAGGAGTGGCTCGAGGGCATCGAGTTCCTGACCCGCTGCGGCCACATCACCGACGACAAGCGACAGGAGTTCATCCTGCTGTCGGACGTGCTGGGCCTGTCGATGCTGACGGTGGCGCAGAACAACGACAAGCCCGCCGGCTGCACCGAGGCGACCGTCTTCGGCCCGTTCCACGTGGAAGGCGCGCCTCGCTACGAACTTGGCGCAGACATCTCCAACGGAGCCCGGGGCATTCCGTGCCTCGTGCGCGGCACGGTGCGCGGCATCGGCGGCGAGCCGGTCGCCAACGCCCGCATGGACGTTTGGCAATCCGACGAAGACGGCCTGTACGACGTGCAGCATCCGGAGATCGACCATGCGCAGGCACGCGGCATCGTGCACGCCGACAGCGAGGGGCGCTACCACTTCCGCTCGATCCTGGCCGTTCCATACGCCGTTCCGCACGACGGCCCGGTGGGCGATCTCCTGAAGGCAACCGGCCGGCATCCGTGGCGTCCCGCGCACCTGCACTTCCTGATCGAGGCCGAAGGCTACGAGAAGCTGATCACGCACGTGTTCCGCAGCGACGATCGGTACCTGGATTCGGATGCGGTGTTCGGCGTGCGCCAGTCGCTGATTGCCGACTGGAAGCAGCAAGCCGACGGCTCCTACCTTGTCGAGTACGACTTCGTGCTGAACCCCGCCGGGCAGGAGCCTGCGGATGCCTGACATCCTGCCATTGCCGAGCATGAAGGATTTCGTCTACAACGGCCAGCCTTCGCGGGTGGTGTTCGGGGCCGGCGCCCTGTCGCACCTGGAGCGCGAGATCGAGCTTCTCGGGGCGCGCCGTGCGCTGGTGCTGTGCACGCCCGAGCAGCAGGGCCAGGCGCAGATGGTCGTCGAACGTCTGGGCGATCGCGCGGCGGGCATCTTTGCGCGCGCCGTCATGCACGTGCCCATCGAGACGGCACGCGAGGCCCGCGACGAGGCGCGGCGCCTGGGCGCTGACTGCGCCGTAGCGATGGGAGGCGGCTCGACGATCGGTTTGGGCAAGGCCATCGCACTCGACTCCGGTTTGCCGATCCTTGCGATCCCGACGACTTACGCGGGAAGCGAGATGACGCCGATCTACGGCATCACCGAGGCCGGATTGAAGAAGACCGGCAAGGACGCACGCGTGCTGCCTCGCACGGTCATCTACGACCCGGCGTTGACGCTGACGCTGCCGGTTTCCTTGAGCGTGACGAGCGGCATGAATGCGATCGCACACGCGGCGGAAGGTTTGTATGCGCGCGACGGCAATCCGGTGATGAGCCTGATGGCCGAGGAAGGCATCCGTGCCATCGCCAGGGCGCTGCCAGCCATCCGCCGGCGCAGCGACGACATCGATGCGCGCGCAGACGCGCTGTACGGTGCGTGGCTGTGCGGGACGGTACTTGGCAGCGTGGGCATGGCGCTGCACCACAAGCTGTGCCACACCCTTGGCGGCAGCTTCAACCTGCCCCATGCCGAAGTTCACACGGTGGTGCTGCCCCAGGTCATTGCCTTCAACGCACCGGCAGTGCCTGGCGCCATTTCCTGCATCGAGCGCGCACTCGGGCCGGCAGAGCCGCGCAGCGCCGCGGCCAGCCTTTTCGACCTGGCACGAGACAACGGCGCGCCGGTGGCGCTGCGGGACCTCGGCATGAAGGAGGTCGACCTCGACCGCGCTGCGGATCTCACCGTGAAGAACCCTTACTGGAACCCGCGAGAGATGGGTCCAGCGCAACGCAACGAGATCAGGCAGCTCCTGCAAAAGGCCTTTGACGGCCTACGACCCGCGTAATCAGGCTTCGTGCGCCCGGCGCGGGTAAACGCTATATGGTTGGTATTGCAACCAGTTGAGATTGCAATGAAAATTCCAGGACTCGAGACGCACATGACGGCCGAGCCTTGAACGCAATCCATCTGGAGACCCACCATGAAATTCAACCGCCGTGCCATCGCGTGTGCGCTCTTCGCCTCCGCCGCTTTGGCGTTCGCCTCCCCCGGGGCCATGGCGCAGGCGGTCAAGGTCGGCATCATCGGCCCCTTCTCCGGCCCCTTCGCCCACTACGGCTCGCTGTTCAAGGCGGCCGCGGAGAGCTATGTCGCCAGCCAGGGCGGCAAGCTCGCCGGGAAGGACGTCGAATTCATCTATCGCGACACCGGCGGACCCAATCCTGCGCTGACCAAGACCCTGGTCCAGGAGCTGCTCGTCAAGGACAAGGTCGACTACCTGGGCGGCTTCGTCTTCACGCCCAATGCGATGGCCGTCGCACCGCTGATCCAGCAGTCCAGGACGCCGACCGTGATCTTCAACGCCGCGACCTCGGCCATCACCGAGAAGTCCGAGTACTTCCTGCGCAGCAGCTACACCTTGTGGCAAGTCACCGTGCCCGCGGCGCAGTGGGCCGCGAAGCAGGGAGTGAAGAAGGTCGTCACGGCCGTCACGGACTTCGGGCCGGGCATCGACGCCGAGACGGCCTTCAAGAGCGAGTTCGCCAAGCAAGGCGGCACGGTGGTGGAGAGCATCCGCATGCCGATCGCCACCACGGATTTCGGGCCTTTCGTGCAGCGCATCAAGGCGAGCGGCGCGCAGGCGGTCTATACCTTCCTTCCGGGCGGCCCGCCCAACCTCGGCTTCGTCAAGGCCTACAACGAGAACGGGCTGGCGAAGGCCGGCGTGCAGTTCCTCGGCTCCGCCGAAACGGACGAGTACGACTTGCAGAAGTTCGGTGATTCGGCCGTGGGCTTGACGACCGCCTTCCACTATTCGGGTGCGCACGACTCGCCCGAGAACAAGAAATTCATCGCTGCGCTCAAGAAGCAGGACCCGAATGCAGTGGCCAACTATGCGTCCGTTGGCGCGTGGGACGGCATGTACCTGATCCACAAGATGATCGAGGCGACGGGCGGACAGAAGGATGGACCCAAGGCCCTGGCCGCGGCCCGCACGCTCAAGTGGGAGAGCCCGCGCGGCCCGGTGAGCATCGATCCCAGGACACGCCACATCACACAGAACGTCTACCTGCGCAAGGTCGAGAAGGTGGGCGACCAGCTCGTCAACAAGGAAATCCAGAGCTTCGGGCTCCAGACCGACTTCGGCCTGGAGAAGTGAACGGCCGGCCGCATCGCCCTGCCTGAGTTCGAACCCGTGAACACCTTCCTCAACATCCTGATCGACGGGCTGGCCTACGGCATGGTGCTGTTCGTCATTGCCGTCGGCCTGTCGGTCACGCTCGGGCTGATGCGCTTCGTGAACCTGAGCCACGGCGCTTTCGCCATGGTGGGCGGGTACTGCGCAGCCCTCCTGACGCGGGAGGCGCAGTGGAGCTTCTGGCTGGCCGTGCCAGCCGCGGTGCTCGCCACGGCGGCGCTCGGTGCCGCGCTCGAAGCCCTGGTACTTCGCCATCTCTACCGCCGCAAGGAGCTCGACCAGGTGCTGTTCACGATCGGGCTGAGCTTCGTGCTGATCGCGACCACCAATGCGCTGGTCGGCCCGCAGGTGCAGTTGATCCCGCTGCCGCCTCTGCTCGCCGGATCGGTGGACCTGGGCTTTCGCACGCTGCCGGCCCAGCGCCTGCTGGTGATCGCGGCCGGCCTCGCGGTGGCGGGCCTCGCTGCGTGGACGGTCACCCGCACGCGCTTCGGCATCTGGCTGCGTGCGGCAGTCGATCACAGCGGCACGGCGTCCGCACTGGGCATTCCGATCCGAACGGTGCAGTGCGTGAGCTTCGCGGCAGGCGCGGCGCTGGCCGGCCTGGGCGGCATCCTGGGCGCCGAGCTGATGCCGCTGGAACCCTTCTATGCGCTCAAGTACCTCGTGCTGGTGCTGGTGGTCGTCGCGGTCGGCGGCATGGGCAGCATCGCCGGGTCGCTGGCAGCCGCCGTGCTGCTGGGGGTGATCGAGACGGCCAGCAAGTACCTGGCCTCGGACTGGGGAAGCCTCTTCTTCTTCGTCGCCATGGCCGTCCTGCTGGCCTGGCGTCCCAACGGCCTGCTGAAGCAATGAACACGATGACATCCCTACCCGCGCCCAGTGCGCGATCCGAGGACGCCTCGGCACCGCGCTTCGCCCCCGCCTGGCGCGCGCCGCTCGTGGTCCTGCTGCTCGGTTTGGTGGCCTGTGCCGCCATGCCGGATCAATTGGGATTGATGACGCGCATCTTCATCACCGCCCTCTTCGTCCTTTCGCTCGACCTGGTCGTCGGTGTCGCGGGCCTGGCGACGCTCGGCCATGCCGCCCTTTTCGGCATGGGGGCGTACGCAGCGGGCATCTTCGCGCTGCACGTTCATCCGGATCCGCTGGTGGGGCTTGCCGTGGGCATTGCAGCCGGTGCGGGCCTGGCCGCGTTCTCGGGCGCATTCCTGCTGCGCTACCAGGGGTTCACCTTCCTGATGCTCACCATCGCGGTCTCGCAGATCCTGCTGAGCCTGGCGCAGAAGGCTCGCGGCTGGACCGGGGGCGACGATGGCTTGTCCGGCTTTGTCATGGGTCCGGTTCTGGGCCGATTCGACTTCGACCTCGAGGGCCGCGTCGCCGCCGTGTACGCACTGGCCGTTCTTGCCGTGCTGCTTTATGCCGCGCGCCGCATCGTCGACTCGCCGTTCGGCCTGGCCGTTCGCGGCATCCATGAGAACCGCGCGCGGATGGCGGCGTTGGGCACCCCCGTGCTGGCTCGCCTGTGGATGCTCTACACCGTCGCAGGCGCCCTGGCCGGAGCGGCCGGTGCGCTGTCGGCGCAGACCAACGCCGTGGTCGGCATGGACAGCCTGTCGTTCGCACTGTCGGCCGAGGTCCTCGTTATGCTCATCCTGGGCGGCGCAGGCCGGCTCACCGGCGCGCTGGTGGGAGCCACGGTGTTCACGGTGCTGCACCACACGGCGGCCTCCATCAACCCGTACCACTGGCTGTTCGTGGTCGGCGCGTTGCTGATGCTGGTGGTCCTCGTGTCGCCCGCCAAGGCCTGGGCCTGGCTGCGTCGCCGAGCCGGAGGTGCACGATGAGCGCGCTGCTGGAACTGCAGTCCGTCGACAAGCGCTTCGGCGGACTCCATGTGACGCGTGGCGTGTCGTTCGCCCTGCATGCCGGTGACCGTCTGGCCTTGATCGGTCCCAACGGTGCGGGCAAGACCACGCTCGTGAACCAGATCAGTGGCGTGCTGGCTTGCGACAGCGGAAAGATATCGCTGCTCGGCGAAGACGTCACGCGGCTGAGCCAGGCCCAGCGGGTGCGCGCCGGATTGGCGCGAACCTTCCAGATCACGACCCTGGCGCCGCACTTCCCCGTGCAGCGGCAGATCGAGCTTGCGCTGTTCGAACGCGAGGGGTTGACGGGCCGGATGTGGCGCAGCGTGGATGCCTATCCCACCCTGCAAGCCGAAGCGCAGGGCATCCTCACGCGCTTCGGGCTGCGCGTGCACGCCGGCACAGCGACCGAGGACCTCGCGTACGGCGAACAGCGCCTGATCGAAATGGCACTTGCCCTGGCGCTGCGCCCCAAGGTCGTTCTGCTGGACGAACCGATGGCCGGCGTGCCGAAGGGCGACGGGAACCGCCTGCTGGCGGCGCTGGACTCGCTGCCGCGCGACCTGGCCGTACTCATCATCGAGCACGACATGGACCTGGTATTTCGCTTCGCCAACCGGATCGTCGTGCTGGCCGAGGGCGCGGTGATCGCCGACGGTTCTCCCGACGCGGTGCGGCGCGACCCTCGGGTGCGTGCCGCTTACCTGGGGAATTGAAATGGCCCAGCCGATCCTGAAACTGGAAGGCGTGGTGGCCGGCTACGGTCCGACCACTGTCCTGAACGATCTCTCCTTTGAAATGAAGGCGCAAGACCGCCTGGCCATCGTCGGGCGCAATGGCGTGGGCAAGACCACGGCGCTGCGCGCCATCATGGGGCTGGTGCCATTGCGCAGCGGTACCGTCAGGTTCATGGGCCAGGACATCTCCGCGCTGGCACCCCATCACCGTGCGGAACTCGGACTCGGCTACGTGCCGCAGACGCGCGACATCTTCCCTTCGCTGACCGTCGAGGAGAACCTGCTTGCCGGCCTCAAGCGGAGGCCTCGTGGCGCCCTGGACGAGGCGTATGCATTGTTCCCGAGACTTGCCGAGCGCCGCCGCAACGGAGGCGCTCAGCTCTCAGGCGGCGAGCAGCAGATGCTGTCGGTCGCGCGGGCCTTGCTCGGCCAACCTTCGCTGCTTCTGCTCGACGAGCCACTGGAAGGACTCGCGCCGTTGATCCGCCAGGAACTGCTGCGCGCGTTCGCCAACCTCAGCGAGCAAACCGGCATCGCCGTCGTCATCGTCGAGCAGCAGGTGGACGAGGCGCTGGGCTACGCGGAGCGCGCGTTGATTCTCGACCATGGGACGGTGGTGCATGGCGGCCGCGCCGCGGAGCTCCTGAACGATCGGGAAGCGCTCGAGCGGTGGGTCGGCATGGCCGTGCATTGAAGCTCGAGGCATTGCGCATGACGAACCCAATTCCAACATCACCATGACGAATGAACTGACCGTGCGCGTCGCCCGGCGCTTGCAGGAAGCCGAGGACATCTGCAGCTTCGAGCTCGTGCCGCATGAAGGCGACGTGCTGCCCGCATTCTCGGCCGGCGCCCACATCGATGTGCATGTGGCGCCGGGCCTGATCCGCCAGTACTCGCTCAGCAACGATCCCTCGGAGCGGCATCGCTACCGCATCGCCGTGTTGCGCGAGCCGGCTTCGCGCGGCGGATCGGCGGGCATGCACGACCGCGTGCAAGCCGGCGACGTCCTCTGTGTGAGCGCCCCCCGCAACCACTTTCCGCTGGCAGCCGCGCCGCGCAGCCTGCTGCTGGCGGGGGGCATCGGCGTGACGCCGATCCTGGCCATGGCGCGCGCCTTGCACGCGCAGGGCAGTCCCTTCGAAATGCACTACTGCGGCCGGTCCGCAACCCGCATGGCCTTTCTCGACGAGATCAGGTCGTCGGGGTTTTCCGGCCGGGTGGCCCTGCACGCGGACGACGTGCCCGCCCAGAAGCTGGATGCGAAGCGCGTGCTGGCCGAGCCGCGCGAAGACACGCACCTCTATGTGTGCGGTCCGGCCGGCTTCATGGACCACGTGCTGGAGACCGCCCGCGGCCAGGCCTGGCCCGAAGCGCAACTGCATCGCGAGTACTTTGCCGGCAACCCGACCGCATTGGCCACCGATGGCAGCTTCGAGGTTCGCATCGCCAGCACCGGCCTGAGCTGCCAGGTGCCTGCGGGCCAGACTGTGATCGAGGTACTGGCCGCACATGGCGTGGAAGTGCCGTCGTCGTGCGAAGCCGGTGTCTGCGGAACCTGCCTGACGCGTGTGCTCGAAGGGACGCCCGATCACCGCGACGCCTTCCTGACCGACGCCGAGCGTGCGGCCAATGACCAGTTCACGCCGTGTTGCTCGCGAGCAATTTCTCCCATCCTTCTGCTCGATCTTTGAGCCGACCGTCTTCCCTTCCCAGGAGAGCATCCAATGACCGCGACCTGCATTCCCATCAAGAACCTGACCCGGACAGCCGATGCCGTCCGCTATCCGCTGGACCAGTGGTACGTGGCCGGCTTTTCGTCCGAGCTCACCGACAAGCCGATCGCCCGAACCTTCCTGAACCAGAAGGTGGTTCTCTTTCGCACCGGCGAAGGCCAGGTCGCTGCATTGGAAGACCGTTGCTGCCACCGGTCGCTGCCACTGTCGTGCGGCACTGTCGAAGGCGCTGGCGTGCGTTGCGGCTACCACGGACTCCTGTACGCGCCGAACGGACAGTGCATCGAGATCCCTGGCCAGGAACGCATTCCCTCCAAGGCCAGGGTCAAGGCATACCACGTCGTCGAGAAGAACAGGATCATCTGGATCTGGATGCCCCGTGAAGAAGGTGCCGAGCCCACCCGCCTGGCGTCTGACTATCCGTTTCACGACGACCCCCGCTACAAGTTCGGCAGCGGCAACTATCACTACAAGGCACCCTGGCAGCTGATCCACGACAACCTGCTCGACCTGAGCCACCTCGGCTATGTTCATCTGCACACCATTGGAGGCGACGCGAAGCTGCACATGAACGCACCGATGACGGTCAGCTCGGAAGGCGACCAGGTCAAGGTCGTTCGCCTGATGCCGGATTCCTCGCCGCCGCCCACCTATCGCGCCGCTTGGCCGTTCGGCGAAAAGTGCGAGCGCTGGCAGGAGATCGAGTTCGACCTCACGCACCTGCGCATCTGGACCGGGGCAGTGGAGCCCGGCACCGACGCCATCGACGATCCGGACCGCGGCGGCTTCCACATGCGCGGCTTCCATGGCATCACGCCCGAGACCGGGGAAACCTGCCACTACTTCTGGAGCATGTCGAGCACCAAGCACCCCGACATGCCGGACAACATCGAGGCCGTGATCCAGCAGACCGCCTTCACCTTCGATGAAGACCGCACCATCATCGAGGCCCAGTACAGGAACATGCTCGAATTCGGCGAGAAGGCCGGCTGGGTGGACATCCACGTCGACGCCGGTGCGAACCGGGCGCGGCGCATCGTCGCGGAGCTTCTGAGGAAACAGGCCACCGCCGAAGCGTCGGAGTCGTAGCACCACAATGCAACGAGCCGTGGCATGGACGATTCCCGGCTGCGTCCAGGCAGTTAAAGTTGACGTATCAACCACCCTGCCCACGTGATGCCTCGCACCAAGTCCACCCCACCGCCCGAGTCCGCTCATCAGACAGGTCGCAGCCGCCCCGGGCGTGAAGTCATCGATCTCAACAACTACGCCCCGGCCTACCTCACCTGGATCGCCAACAAGCTCTCGAGCGGGGCATCGCAGGCCTACCTGGCCGCGTTCGATGTCGGCATCGAGAGCTGGCGCGTCCTGGTGCTGCTGGCAATCGAAGGATCGATCTCCGCGCAGAAGGCCTGCGGCATCATCGGCATGGACAAGGCATCGATGAGCCGCTGCTTCAAGAGCATGCAGGCACGTGGCTTCATCGAGCTCGCGCTCGACCCGCAGGACGGCCGGGCACGCATCGCGACGTTGACGCCGGCGGGCCGGGCCATGCACGACCAGATACGCGACATCGCGATTGCGCGCGAACGCGTGTTCCTGTCGGTACTCACGCCAGCCGAGCGCAAGGTGCTCCTCGATTTGCTTCGGCGGCTGCATGAGAACCTGCCAGCGGTCGAGAGTGCAACGCGTGACCACCTGGGCCGGCATCACCCTCATGCGTTGCAACGCAGGAAGAGCGCGGAATCTGCGCCTCGTTCGGAGGCTGGGAAGCGAACGTAGCCAGCTGCGGCTTCCCCACCCTCTGCCATCATCGCGACATGAACGGCAGCCTGGCCTTGAGCAGGTCCACAAAGGCTTCCATGGCCTCGGAGTCTTTCGAGCCCCGCTTCGTGATGCGGTAGAAAGCGAGCTCGACCTTGGGCGAGGCGAGCAGGTCGATGTCGACTTGATGCCGTTTGCAGGCCGCCATGGCGAAAGTGGGCATCACGGCCGTGCCGAAGCCTGCTTCCACCATCGAGATCAAGGTGCCGAAGAAGCTCACCGACTGGCCTTCCGGGTTCTCGATGTTCAGCTTGCCGAGCTGCGCATCGATGACCTTCTGGATCGGATTGCCCGGGGGCAAGCCGATGAGCCGTGCCGACTTCAAGGCCGACCACGGCACCCGTCCGACCTCCCTCGGCGCACCTTCGGCAGGGGTCACCCGCATGAGCTGGAAATTGGCGACTTCGGTCCTCGCGAGCCCCGGCGCGGCCTTGAAGAAGAACCCGAGCCCCAGGTCCGCCTCGTTGGCCAGCACGGCCTTTTCGACGTCTTCCAGCGCGGCATCGAGCAGGCGCACCTGAACGTGGGGCTGCGTCTGCCTGAACATCGACAGCAACTGCGGCAGCAGCTGGGATGACACCAGCGGCGTGGCGGCAACGCGCAGGGTCTGGCGCGCCGCATCGCCCAGCGATTCGATTTCCTCGGTCACGCTGTCGAGTTCGGTGAGCACCCGTTCGATCACCGGCGCCAGCCGCCGCCCCGCCGCCGTCAGCTGCACCGCGCGCGTGGTGCGGTCGAACAGCCGCACACCGAGCTGCCGCTCCACCTCGCGGATGAGGATGCTCAGTCCGGCCTGGGTCATGTGCGTGAGCTCCGCCGCCCGCGTGAAGCTGCCGGTGCGGGCCACCTGGCGAAATGCGCGCATCTGCCGTGTCGTCAGATTCATATCGAGTCCTTATGAATCCATGTCACATCTAAATTTCCAATATTTTTCCATTTTCCGCCTAATGACGGACCCGGCATCCGCGGCGACGCGCCGCGGGGATTCAAAGAGAACCGAACATGAGCACCAACCAAGACGTCATCATCCTGGGCGCCGGCATCGGCGGCCTCACACTGGCCCTCAGCCTCCACCAGGCCGGCATTCCCTGCCGTGTGTACGAAGCGGTCCCCGAGCTCAAGCCGCTCGGCGTGGGCATCAACTTGCTGCCGCACGCCGTGCGCGAGCTCAGCGAACTGGGCCTGCTGCCCGCGCTGGATGCGATGGCGGTGCGCACCAAGGAAGCCGTTTTCTTCACCGAGCACGGCCAGCTGGTCTTCACGGAGCCCGCAGGCACCGCGGCCGGCTACGACTGGCCCCAGTTCTCCATCCATCGCGGCGACCTGCAGACCGTGCTGCTGGCTGCGGTGCGCGAACGGCTGGGCGATGACGCCGTGCGTTGCGGCCATCGGTGCGTCGATGTCGACCAGGACGAGACGGGCATCACCGCCCACTTTGCGGATGCCTCGGGCGAGGCGATCGCCAGCGTCCGCGGCGCGGTCGCGATCGGCTGCGATGGCATCCATTCGGTGCTGCGCAAGAAGTTCTATCCGGACGAGGGCGCGCCGCGCTATTCGGGTGTCAACATGTGGCGAGGCACCACCCGCTGGAAGCCGATCCTCTCGGGTGCAAGCATGATCCGCGCGGGCTGGCTCGCGGTCGGCAAGATGGTGATCTACCCGATCCGCGACGCGATCGACGCCGAGGGCAACCAGCTCGTGAACTGGGTCGCCGAGATCGAGGCCGAGCAGCCCGCGGTGCGCGACTGGAGCCGCGAAGGCCGGCTGGAAGATTTCCTGCCGGCGTTCGAGAACTGGCACTTCGACTGGCTGGACGTGCCGGCGCTGATCCGCGCGGCCGACTCGATCCTCGAATACCCGATGGTCGACCAGGACCCCTTGCCGCGCTGGACCCATGGCCGCATCACGCTGCTCGGCGACGCCGCGCATCCGATGGTGCCGCGCGGCTCGAACGGTGCCGGCCAGGCCATCATCGATGCGCGCTGCCTCGCCGGACACCTGAAGAAGCAAGGCGTCGGCCCCGTAGCCCTGGAGACCTACGACCAGGAACGGGTGCCGGCCACGGCCAACGTCGTGCTCACCAACCGTCGCACGCCCCCCGACGCGATCCTGCGGGAGGTCTACGAGCGTTCGGGCGGCAAGCCGTTCGCCAGCATCGACGACGTGGTGCCGCAGGCGGAACTCCAGGCCATTTCCGATGCCTACAAGCGCGTGGCGGGCTACGACCCCGCGCAGCTCAAGAAACGCCCGTCCTTCGTTTGAAGCCGGTCCAGAAGCAACCCCGACAACGATTGAAGGAGACTCCCATGGTCGCAAGATGGATCAAGACCCTGTTGCCCGCCGCGGCGCTGTGCATCGCCGCGTCGGCAGCCTCGGCCGCATGGCAGCCGACCCAGCCGATCACGCTCGTCGTGCCCTACACCCCGGGTACCGGCATCGACATGATCGCGCGCCAACTCTCCGCGCACCTGCCGGGCGCGCTGGGGCAGCCGGTCATCGTCGAGAACGTCGCGGGCGCCAGCGGCAACATCGGGAGCGAACGCGTCGCCAGGGCCAAGCCGGACGGCCACACGCTGCTGGTGCAGGTCAACACCCTCGTCATGAACAAGAGCCTGTACAAGAGCCTGTCGTACGACCCCGTCGGCGACTTCACGCCGGTCGCCCAGACCTCCTGGGGAACCCTGCTCCTGGTCGCCAACCCGAACGTGCAGAAGGCCGCCACCGTGAGCGACGTCGTGAATGCCGCCAAGGCGAGGCCCGGCCAACTGACGTACGCCACGCCCGGCGTCGGCACGCCCCATCACCTGTCGATGGCGCTGTTTCTCCAGCGCAGCGGCGCGGAGATGCTTCATGTCCCCTACAAGGGAACCGCCGGCGCCGTCACCGACCTGCTCGGCGGGCGGATCGACTACATGTTCCTGCCCGTGCATGTGGCACTGCAACACATCCAGGCCGGCAAGCTGAAGGCCATCGCCACCGGCAGCGCCAGGCGGCTGCCGCAGCTGCCCGACGTGCCGACGCTCGCGGAGGCCGGCGTCACCCCGGACAACATCGACATGTGGTACGGGGTGCTGGCCCCGAAGGGAACGCCGCCCGACGTGGTGCAGCGCCTGAACCTGGAGATCGCCAAGGTCCTCAGGCAGCCGGAAGTCGCGAAGTCCTTCGAGTCCCAGGGCATGGTCCCGGCGATCTCCACGCCCGCTGCCTTCGGCGCACTGGTCGCCAAGGATGCGCAGCGCTGGGCCGAGGTGGTGAAGAAGGGCAACATCACCGCGGATTGAATCGCGCGCGCCTTCGACGGGGCGACCCGCGAAAGACCGGCAGCTCGGCCGGGCCGTCATGAGGTGGAGAATCGGCCCCTCACCTCTTCCGACGAGCACGAGCAACCCTTGGCCACCTTCCCGACCGCCGGTGCGACCGGCGCCTCCCGCGACCTGCTGCTCAAGGTGACGCCGCCGCGCGTGCCGCGCCACCTGGTGCCGCGCGCGCGGCTGCTGTCCGGTGCCGATGCGCTGCGCGACCACGCGGTGTTCGTGGTGCGGGCGCCGTCGGGCTTCGGCAAGACCTCGCTGCTGGCGCAATGGCGGCTCGAATACCTGGCGATGGGCATGCCGGTGGCCTGGGTCTCGGCGCAGAACCACGACGATCCGGGCCGGCTGGTGCAGAGCCTGGCGCTGGCGCTGCGGGTCGCCACGGGGCGCCCGGCCTTCGGCCGCAGCGTGCTCGAGGACGACCGGCCGGGCAACCTCGGGAGCGTCACCGCGCTGCTGTCCGAACTGGCGCAGGCGGCGCTGGACGTGGTGCTGGTGATCGACGAGGCCGAGCGGCTGCCAGAGGCCTCGCGCGAGACGCTGGCCTATCTGCTGCACAACGCGCCCTCCAACGTGCGCACGCTGATCGCCACCCGCCCCGATGGCAGGCTGGACACCGAGGATCTGGTGGCGTACGGCCAGTGCCTCGAGATCGGTCCGGCGCTGCTGAAGTTCAGCCTCGAGGAAACCCTGCAGCTCGTGCACGCCCGCTTCGGCGCACGGGTCGACCGCAACACGGCCGCGCGGCTGCACCAGCTGACGGAAGGCTGGCCGCTGGGCCTGCAGCTGGCCACCACGATCATCTCGCGCGGCGCCGACCCCCACGCGGCCTTGTCGGGAATGTCCGGCATGTCCGGCGCGGCCGGCGAGCTGCAGGGCGAACTGGTGCGGCTGCTGCTGGTCAACCTGGACCCGGACGACCGCGATTTCCTGGTCCGCATCGCCGTGCTCGACCTGCTGCATCCCGAGCTTTGCCGCGTGGTGTCCGGCGCCGAGGACGCCGCGGTGCGGCTGGCACGGCTGAGCAGCGAGACGCCGGTGTTCGCCGCCGCCGAAGGGGGCGACTGGCTGCGCATGCATGCGCTGGCGCGCGACGTGCTGCGCCAGCGCTTCGGCGCACTGGACGCCGCCGAGCAGCTCGCGGCGCACGCGCGCGCTGCGCAGTGGCTGGCCGCGCACGACCTGCTCGACGAGGCGGCGCACCATGCGCTCTGCGCCGGGCAGCACCAGACCGCCTACGAGCTCGCGGAGCGCAGCCTTTACGAGTCCCTGATGCGGCGCGGCCGGCAGGGTGCCGTGCTCGAATGGCTCGTGCAGCTGCCCGCCGATGAACTCGACCGTCGGCCGCGCCTGCTGCTGGCGGCGGCGTGGACGCTCGCATCGAGCGAGCGGCACGAGGAGGCCGGCCGCTTCGTGGCGCGCATCCTGGCGCAGCCCGACGCCGGCGATGCCCTGCGCTGCGAATGCGCGCTCATCCTCGGCGGCGCCGCCGCTTTCGCGGACGACCCCGACCGCTTCGTCGCACTGCACGCGCCGTGGACCGACACCGTGCCGCTGACCGACCCGCTGCTCGTGCAGTCGCACGCCAACCGCATGGCCTACTGCGCGCTGCTCGAAGGCGAGCCCGCGCTGGCGCGCCTGCGCCAGCAGCAGGCCGCACGCGGACACGCCGGCCAGGGCATCGACTACATCCGGCGCTGGAGCGAACTGGTCATCGGGCTCAGCTATGCCTGGGAGGGGCAGGTCCTGCTGGCCGAGCGGCTGCTGCGGCCTGCCGTGGCGGGCGCCGAGGCCGAGCTCGGGCGGCGCCACCGCTTCAGCTGCAACCTGGCCGCACTGCTGGCCGCGGTGGCCTGGGAGCGCGACCTGCCGGGCGACGCCGCCACCTTGCTGGCCGACCGCCTCGACGTGCTCGAACACAGCGGCCTGCCCGAATCGCTGCTGCTCGCCTACGGGACCGCCGCGCGCATTGCCGCGGCCGAAGGCGCGGAGCACCGCGCGCTGGAACTGCTGGACGCACTGGACGCGGCCGGCGCCGCGCGGCGCCTGCCGCGGCTGCGCATCGCCAGCCTCGCCGAGCAGGTTCGCCTGCACGCGCAGCGCCACCGCGCCCAGACCTGCCGCGACCTGTGCGGGCGCATCGACGCGATCTTGGCCGACCCCGCACTGCCGCCGGGCCCGCTCTGGCGGCGCAGCGTGGAAACGATGCGGGACGTGGCCCGCGCGCACGCGGCCATTGCGGCGCGAGACTGGCCTGGCGCCGTTGCCCTGATCGCCCATGCGGACGACATGGCGCGCCAGCGCAAGCAGGGCGGCCTGCACATCGAACTGCTGGGCCTGCGCGCGCTCGCGCTGGAGCGCTGCGGCCAGCCCTCGGAGGCGCTGCTGCGCGAGGCGATGGACCTGGCGCGCGCCTACGGGCTGCAGCGCGTGTTTTCCGATGCGCACCCCGAACTCGGCGCCTGGGTCGGCACGCTCGCGGCCGAAGGCGCACAGCCCGAGATCGCCATCGCACCGCCCACGCCCTCCGCGCCCGCGCAGGCGGCGGCGCACGGCGCCGTGCTCACGCCCAAGGAAGCCGAGGTGCTGACGCTGCTGGCCCGAAACCTGTCGAACAAGGAAATAGCACGCGCCATGCAGGTGGGCGAGACCACCATCAAGTGGCATGTGAAGAACCTGTTTTTCAAGCTGGACGCGGGCACCCGCACGCAGGTGGTCCAGCGCGCGCGCATCCTGGGACTGCTCGCCCCCGAGCGCTGAGCAAGGGTTCTCCCTCCCCTCCTGGCGCGCCATCCCCTCCCACGAGGAGGGGGCGCGCAAAGCGATGGCGGCCTATTCTTGGCCCCAAGCACGGTCACCGCCCACAAGCGGCATCCCAAGACCGGCACCAGGAGACAAGACCATGGCTTCCACGATCCCGACAGGCCTCTCGAACGAGGCACCCGCCGCGCTGACGCGCGGCATCCAGGTCCACCCCGTGACCTGCGCCATTGGCGCGGAACTGCGCCAGGTGTCGCTGGCCGATGCCTCGCGCGATGCCGGCCTGGCGGCCGAGATCCGCACGCTGCTGGTCAGGCACAAGGTGCTGTTCTTCCGCCAGCAGGAACTCACGCGCGCCGAGCACGTCTCCTTCGCCCGCCACTTCGGCCAGCTCGAGGACCACCCGGTGGTCGGCAGCGATCCCGAGCACCCGGGGCTGGTGCGCATCTACAAGAATCCCGACACGCCGGTCGACCGCTACGAGAACAGCTGGCACACCGACGCCACCTGGCGCGAGAAGCCGCCCTTCGGCTGCGTGCTGCGCTGCGTCGAATGCCCGCCGGTCGGCGGCGACACGATGTGGGCCAACATGGCGCTGGCCTTCGAGAAGCTGCCCGCGCACATCCAGCAGCAGATTGCGGGGCTGCGCGCGCGCCACAGCATCGAGGCCACCTTCGGCGCCGCGATGCCGGCCGAGAAGCGCCTGGCGCTCAAGGCCCAGTTCCCCGACGCCGAGCACCCGGTGGTGCGCACCCACCCCGACACGGGCGAGAAGATCCTGTTCGTCAACGGCTTCACCACCCACTTCACCAACTTCCACACGCCGGCCAACGTGCGCTACGGGCAGGACTTCCAGCCCGGCGCCGCCATGCTGCTCGCCTACCTCGTGAGCCAGGCCCAGATCCCCGAGTACCAGGTGCGCTGGCGCTGGCAGCCGGGCGACGTCGCCATGTGGGACAACCGGTCGACCCAGCACTACGCCGTCATGGACTACCCGCCCTGCCATCGAAAGATGGAACGCGCGGGCATCGCCGGCGACGCGGTTTTCTGAGCGGGCGCCGCCGCGCCCTCCTCTTCCTCTCTTCCTCTCTTCCTTCCAGTTCTACCGAGGTCCCTGCCATGAATTTTCTCGACGGCCACCTGTTTCCCGAGCACCAGCAGCCGCTGGTCATCACCGCCGCGCCCTATGCGCCTTCGTGGGTGCCCGGCGATTTTCCAGAGGACATTCCCGTCACGATGGCCGAGCAGATCCAGAAGGCGGTGGACTGCTACAACGCCGGCGCGACGGTGCTGCACCTGCATGTGCGCGAACTCGACGGCAAGGGCAGCAAGCGGCTGTCCAAGTTCAACGAGCTGATCGCCGGTGTGCGCAAGGCCGTGCCCGAGATGATCATCCAGGTCGGCGGCTCGATCAGCTTCGCGCCCGAGAGCGAAGGCGCGGCCGCCAAGTGGCTGTCCGACGACACGCGCCACATGCTGGCCGAGCTCGACCCCAAGCCCGACCAGGTGACGGTGACCATCAACACCTCGCAGATGAACGTGGTCGAGCACTGGGACGACGCCGACACCAAGGGCACCTCGATGGAAGACCCCGAGGTCTACCGCGCCTACAAGGAGATGACGGTGCCCGCGCAGCCGGGCTGGGCCGAGGAACACATCCGCCGCCTCAGCAAGGCGGGCATCCAGAGCGCCTTCCAGTGCTACAACATCAACAGCTTCGACTCGGTCGAGCGGCTGATGCGCCGCGGCGTCTACAAGGGCCCGCTGGTGATGAACTGGGTGGCCATCGGCGGCGGCATGGACGTGCCCAACATCTACAGCCTCGCCAACTTCGTGCGCGCGGTGCCGGACGGCGCGGTGCTCACGGTGGAAAGCTCCATGCGCAACGTGCTGCCCGTGAACATGATGGGCATCGCCATGGGCCTGCACGTGCGTTGCGGCATCGAGGACAACATCTGGAACCAGTCGCGCTCCGAGAAGATGGGCACGGTGAAGCAGGTCGAGCAGCTGGTGCGCATCTCGCGCGAGTTCGGCCGCCCGATCGCAACGGCGCAAGAGGCGCGCGACATCTCCAAGATCGGTGTCTTCTACGACACCGTCGAGGAAACGCTGCTGGCCAACGGATTCGCCCCCAACCGCGCGGGCGCCCAGCAGGGCTTCCTGCGCAAGGCCGCCTGAGCGCGGCACCGAGGACGCACGATGCCCAACGACACCCCCGTCACGCCGATCTGCGACGCCATGCGCGAAGCCGGCCAATGGAACCAGGACTGGCAGCCGATGGCCGAGCTCGACGCCGACTGGACCGAGAAATTCATGGCCATGGTCAGCGCCCCGCTGAACGCCGGCGTCATCGACCCCAAGACCTTCGAGATGCTGGCCATTGCCGTCGATGCCTCGGTGACGCACATGTACGGCCCGGGCGTGCGGCGCCACATCCGCCGCGCGCTGGCGCTGGGCGTGACGCCCGAGCAGATCACGGCCGTGCTGCAGCTCACCGCCACGCTCGGGCTGCACACCATGAGCCTGGGCGCGCCGATCCTGGTGGAAGAAATGGAAAAGCACCGGCGCAGCCTCTTCGGCGACGAGAGCGAAGGCTGAACGGACCATGACCAGGATCACCACGATGACCACACCCGCACCGCATCTCTCGCGCCGCGCCTGCGTGCTGGCACTGCTTTCCGCCTGGGCCGGCGCCGGCGCCCGCGCGCAGGGCACCGCCTGGCCGAACCGGCCGATCCGGCTGCTAGTGCCGGCGCCGGCCGGCGGCGCTTCGGACATGATCGCGCGCACCTTCGGCGAGAGCCTGCGCGCAGGCACGGGCCAGGCCGTGGTGGTGGACAACAAGCCGGGCGCCGGAGGCATCCTCGCGGTGGAAGCCATGCTGTCGGCGCCGCGTGACGGCTACACCTTCGTGCTCTCGCCCAACTCGCTGGTGACCGAAGCGCCGCACAGCTACAAGTTCCGCTTCGACGTGTTCAAGGACCTGGCACCGGTCGCCGAGGTGGCCAAGGTGGCGCTGGTGCTGGTGGTCGATCCGCGCCTGCCGATCCGCAGCGTCGCCGAGATGGTGGGCTACATCAAGGCGCGTCCGGGCAAGACCGCCTACGCTTCCTACAGCCAGGGCTCGCTCTCGCACATCGAGGGCATGCAGTTCAACAAGGCCGCAGGCCTGGACATGGAACACGCGGGCTACAAGGGTTCGCCGCCCGCACTGGTCGACGTCATGGGCGGCCAGGTCCAGTTCATGTTCGACGGCATGGGCACGTCGCTGCCCCTGATCAAGGGTGGCAAGCTGCGCCCGCTGGCCGTGACGTCGCCCGCGCGCTCGCCCTTCCTGCCGGACGTGCCCACGCTCGCCGAGCTGGGCTATGCAGGACTCACCCAGACCATGGGAACGGGCGTGTGGTCCACGCCCGACGTACCCGCCGACATCCGCGACAAGCTGCGTGCCGAGCTGCTCAAGGCCGTGGCCTCGACCGCGGTGCGCGAACAGCTCCAGGCGCTGGGCATGGACACGGCCAGCCCGACGCAGAGCCTCGAAGCCTGGCGCCAGGCGCTCAGGCGCGACCACGAACACACCGGACAGGTCCTGCGCGCGATCGGCGACAAGTCCTGAGCCGCGGCAACGGCCTTTCCTTCATTCATCTTTCTCCAGGCACTCCCATGACACGCTTCTCGCGCCTCGCTTCCCTGACGATGGCCATTGCCGCTGCGCTGTACGCGCCGGCCGGCCTCGCGTTCACCGACAAGCCGGTGCGCCTGATCGTGCCGGCGCCGCCCGGCGGCACCATCGATGTCATCGCGCGAATCATCGGCGACCAGCTGTCGCAAGAAATCAAGCAGCCCGTGGTGGTCGAGAACAAGCCGGGCGCGGGCGGCGCGATCGCCGTCAAGTACGTGCTCTCGCAACCGGCCGACGGTCAGACGCTGATGGTGACGGCCAGCAACGTGCTGTCCGAGATTCCCCATGTGCTGAAGACCGGCTTCGACCCGCTGAAGGACGTGAAGCCGATCGGCATCATGGCGCGCTCGGCGCTGCTGTTCATCGCGGCGCCGCAGTTTCCGGCCAAGGACGCCAAGGAGGCCATCGCCTACGTGAAGGCGCATCCGGGGCAGGTCTCGATCGCCTCGTACAGCGCGGGCACAGCCTCCCACTACGCGGGTGCAATCCTGAACCAGAAGGCGCAGCTGGACATGCAGCACGTGCCCTTCGCCGGCTCGGCACCTGCGCTGGCGCAAGTCATGGGCGGGCAGATCCCGCTCATGTTCGACGGCACGGTCACCTCGAAGAACCTGGTCGCGGGCGGGCGTGTGCGCCTGCTGGCCGTGGCCTACAAGACGCGCCTGCCCGACTTCCCCAACGTGCCCACCATGGCCGAGATCGGCTACCCCGACCTGGACTTCAGCAACTGGACTGGCGTGATCGCCTCGTCGCAGATGTCTCCCGCGCTGACGGAAAAGATCCACGCGGTGCTCGAGAAGATCGCCGCGACGCCGGCCTTCCGCGGCCGCCTCGTGAGCGCCGGCTTCGAACCTGTCGGTCCGCGTTCGCTGGCGCAGGCCGCCGCCGAGCTGCGCGAAGAGCACGCACGCAACGCCGAGATCGTGAAGACCTTCGGCATCCAGCTCAACTGATCACCGCGCAAGGAAGAAACACCATGCCCCAAGCCATCCGATTCCATGAAACCGGCGGTCCCGACGTGCTGAAGCTCCAGGACGTCGAGGTCGGCGAGCCCGGCCCCGGCCAGGCGCGCGTGCGCCACAACCTCATCGCGGTCAACTTCATCGACATCTACTTTCGCACCGGGCGCTATCCGCTCGCCCTGCCCAATGGCCTGGGCTCCGACGCCGTGGGCGTGGTCGAGGCCGTGGGGCCCGGCGTCACCGACATCCGCGTGGGCGACCGCGTGGGCTACCTGATGGGTCCGCAGGGTGCGTATGCGCAGGTGCGCGTGATGCCGGCCGACGTGCTCATTCCGCTGCCCGATGGCATCTCGGACCGCACCGCCGCCACGCTGATGATGAAGGGCATGACGGCGCAGTACCTGTTCCGCCAGGTCTATCCGCTGCAGGGCGGCGAGACCATCCTCTACCACGCCGCGGCTGGCGGCGTCGGCCTGATCGCCTGCCAGTGGGCCCGCGCGATGGGCGTCACCATGATCGGCACCGTCAGCACCGACGAGAAGGCCGCCATTGCCAAGGCCGCCGGCTGCACCCACGCCATCGTGACCTCGCGCGAGAACATCGCCGAGCGCGTGCGCGAGATCACCGGCGGCAAGGGCGTGCCGGTGGTGTACGACTCGGTCGGCAAGGACACGCTGGAAGCCTCGCTCGACTGCCTGCAGCCGCGCGGCACGCTGGTAAGCAACGGCACCTCGTCGGGTGCCGTGGTCATCGATTCGCAGGTGCTGGCCGCCAAGGGCTCGATCTGGCTCACGCGGCCGGCGATGGTGCACTACATCCATCCGCGCCCGCACATGCTGGCCATGGCTGGCGAGCTGTTCGGCCATGTGCTGGCCGGGCGCATCGTGAGCGAGCCGCAGCAGAGCTTCGCACTCGCCGACGCGGCCGAGGCGCACCGCGCGCTCGAAGGCCGCAAGACCACGGGCGCCACCGTGCTCGTGCCCTGATCGAAGAACAACGAACCCACAAAGAGCCTCCCATGAACGGATTGATGATGGATCGGCCGCTGCTGATCTCCTCGCTGCTCACGCACGCCGAAACCCAGCACGGCGAACAGGAGATCGTCTCGCGCCGCGTCGAAGGCGACCTGCATCGCACCACCTACCGCGCACTCGGCCAGCGCGCGCGCCGGCTCGCCAACGCACTCGCGGCACTGGGCGTGGCGGGGGGCGACCGCGTGGCCACGCTGGCCTGGAACGGCTACCGCCACATGGAGCTGTACTACGCGGTCTCCGGCTCGGGCGCCGTGCTGCACACGCTGAATCCGCGCCTGCACCCGGACCAGGTGCGCTGGATCGTGGACCATGCCGAAGACCGCGTGCTGTGCTTCGACCTGAGCTTCCTGCCGCTGGTGGAAGCCATCGCGCCGCATGTGCCCGGCGTCAAGGCCTTCGTTGCGATGACCGGCCGGGCGCACATGCCCGCGTCGTCGGCGGTCCCCAACCTGCTGTGCTACGAAGAGCTGCTCGAGGCGCAGTCGCCGCAGTTCGAATGGCCGGACTTCGACGAGCGCACCGCCTCGTCGCTGTGCTACACCTCGGGCACCACCGGCAACCCCAAGGGCGTGCTGTACAGCCACCGTTCCACGGTGCTGCACAGCTATGCCGCGGCCCTGCCCGACGCGCTGGATTGCGCCAGCGCCGACACCATCCTGCCGGTGGTGCCCATGTTCCATGTGAACGCCTGGGGCCTGCCCTACATCGCGTGCATGGTGGGCGCCAAGCTGGTGTTCCCCGGCCCGTCGCTCGACGGCAAGTCGCTGCACGAGCTGTTCGAGTCCGAAGGCGTGACCGTCTCCGCCGGCGTGCCCACCGTATGGCAGGGGCTGCTGGCGCACGTCGAGAGCCAGGGCCTGAAGTTCTCGACCATGCGCCGCACCATCGTCGGCGGCTCGGCCTGCCCGCCGGCGATGATGCGCGCCTTCCAGGAGCGCCACGGCGTGCAGGTGCTGCATGCCTGGGGCATGACCGAGATGAGCCCGCTGGGCACCGCCGGCGCGCTCAAGCCCGCGCACCGCGCGCTCGATGCCGAACAGCGCATGGCCATCCAGTCCAAGCAGGGGCGCGCGGTGTTTGGTGTCGAGATGAAGATCGTCGACGCCGACGGCACCGCCCTGCCCCATGACGGCCGCAGTGCCGGCGAGCTGATGGTGCGCGGCCCGTGGATCCTCTCGCGCTACTTCAAGGGCGAGGCAGACAGCCCGCTGGTCGGCGGCTGGTTTCCCACCGGCGACGTGTCCACCATCGACGCCGATGGCTTCATGCAGATCACCGACCGCAGCAAGGACGTGATCAAGTCCGGCGGCGAGTGGATCGGCTCCATCGACCTGGAGAACATCGCGATGGCGCATCCCGCCGTGGCAATGGCCGCCTGCATTGCGGCGCGCCATGCCAAGTGGGACGAGCGTCCGCTGCTGGTGGTGGTGCGCAAGCCCGGCGAGGCGCTGGCGCGCGACGAACTGCTGCGCTTCTACGACGGAAAGATCGCCAAGTGGTGGACGCCGGACGACGTGGTGTTCGTCGACAGCATCCCGCTGGGCGCGACCGGCAAGGTGCAGAAGAACCTGCTGCGCGAGACCTGGCGCGACCACCTGCTGGCCGCGGCCTGAACCGCATCGGCGAACAGAACAACAAACCCGGAGAAGACCCCATGAAGAAACGATCCCTCATTGCCGCCGCGGCCGCCCTGGCCGCGGGCCCCTGCCTCGCCCAGTCGTCGCTCACCCTGTTCGGCGTGGTCGATGCGGGCGTGAGCCACTATCGCACCACCAGCACGTCGTACAACCCGTTGCGGCCCGCCGAGCAGCGCCAGAGCCAGACGGTGCTGTCGCCCTCGGGCAATGCGTCGAGCCGCCTCGGCTTCCGCGGCACAGAAGACCTCGGCGGCGGCCTGGCCGTGGGCTTCTGGCTCGAGGCACCGCTGAACAACGACACCGGCGGCGGCATCGCCAACTTCGGGCGCCGCTCGACGGTCAGCCTGAGCGGAACCTTCGGCGAAGTGCGCCTGGGCCGCGACTACACGGCCTCGTTCTGGAACGACGCCGTGTTCGACCCCTTCATCGTCAATGGCGTGGGCACCAACCTGATCGCCGTGGTCAACAGCAACATCGCGGCGTCGCGCGCGCTGGCCACGGGCGGCCTGTTGAACGGCGGCCTCTCGGCGGGCACCGACAGCTACCTGCGCACCAGCAACGCCGTCAGCTACTTCCTGCCGCCGAACCTTGGCGGCTTCTATGGCCAGGTGCAGTACGCGCTGCACGAGAACACCAAGGTGAGCAACCTGCCGGACAGCCCTTCCACGCGCGGCCGCTACGTGGGCGGGCGCATGGGCTGGACCAACGGTCCGGCCGACGTGGCGCTGGCCTACGGCGAGAGCACGCTGTCCAGCACCGCTGCGCTGGGCGAGAAGATCAAGAGCATGAATCTCGGCGGCTCGTACGACTTCGGCCCGGTGAAGGTGTTCGGCGAATGGTCGCGCGTGCGCGACGTGCGAAACAGCGCCACCGCGTTTCCCGGCGGCTCGCTGCGCCTGAGCGACCGCTATGACGGCCTCATGGCCGGCTTGAACGTGCCGCTGGGCGCCGGCATGCTCCGGGCCTCGTATGCACGCGTGCGCTTCGTGAACGGCCTCGACCTGCCGGACGGCAACGCGTCGGTGAACAAGCTCGCGCTGGGCTACGTGCACAACCTGTCCAAGCGCACGGCGCTGTACGCGTCGGTGTCACGCATCCACATTGCCAACGGCCGCAACAACCCGACCGTGATGGGCGTGACGCCGCTGGTGCTGAGCCTGCCGGCGATCTTTCCGCAGCCGGGCTACGCGACCACCGCCGGCATGCAGCCGCGCAGTGCCCTGGGATACGATTTCGGCTTGCGCGTGAGCTTCTGAGATCCACTAGGTGTGAAGCTTCAATAGGTTGTATCCGGTGTTCATCCGGATTGGGTTTGAGAGACTGGAAGTCGCCAAACACCCAATCCACTCAGGACGCCCAACCGGATGAACACCCATAAGCATGCCCGACTTACCTTTGCCCGCCGAATCGAGATGGTCAAACAGATGACCTTGGAAGGCCTGGATGCCGTGCGAGCCGCAGCCGCACACGGCGTCACTGCGCCAACGGCCAGGAAGTGGCTCGGTCGCTATCTGGCCGGCGGCGAAGCCGCGTTGGCCGATGCATCCTCCAGGCCCACGCGCTCGCCCAGGGCCATCGATGCAGGCAAGGCCTTGCTCATCGTCGAGCTGCGCAAACGCCGGATGCTGCAGGCTCGCATCGCACGCAGCGTAGGCGTCTCGGAGTCCACGGTCAGTCGCGTCCTGGCGCGAGCGGGCATGTCCAAGTTGAGCGACCTGGTGCCCGTCGAGGCCGTTGTCCGCTACGAGCACGAGGCGCCCGGCGATCTGCTGCACATCGACACCAAGAAGCTTGGGCGCATCGTGCGGCCCAGCCACCGTGTCACAGGAAACCGGCGCGACTCGGTCGACGGAGCAGGCTGGGAGACGCTGTTCGTGGCCATCGACGACCACGCCAGGCTGGCATTCACCGCCATGCACCCGGACGAGAAGCAAGCGCAGGCGGTCCTGTTCCTGCGCAATGCGGTGGCCTATTACGCCCGCCTGGGCATCATCGTCAAGCGGTTGCTCACGGACAACGGCCCAGCGTTTCGCTCGCGCGAGTTCAGGGCAACCTGCACGGAACTGGGCATCAAGCACAGCTTCACGCGCCCCTACCGGCCGCAGACCAATGGCAAGGCCGAGAGGTTCATCCAGTCCGCGCTGCGAGAGTGGGCCTACGGCTGGACCTACCAGAACTCGGCCCATCGAACCGATGCCCTGGCAAGCTGGCAGCACCACTACAACTGGCATCGCCCACACAGCGGCATCGGCGGCGTCGCGCCCATCTCCAGAATCAACTCGTCAAGAAACAACCTCTTGACGCTTCACAACTAGGCCGCATGCGGCGAGAGTTTCGCCCAGTCGAAACTCACGCCGATCCCCGGCGCGTCGGGCGCGACCGCACGCTGGTTCTCGATCACCAGCGGGCGCACTGTGTACTCGTCGATCGGGAAGCTGTGAATCTCCAGCCAGCCTGCATTGGGCTGCGCCGCCAGCAGGCTCACATGCAGCTCCTGCATGCCGTGCGAACACACCGGGATGCCGTGGCGGCGCGCGCGTTCGGCCACCTTCAGCCAGCCCGTGATGCCGCCGCAGTTCGAGGCATCGGGCTGGATGAACGAGAGCCCGGCCTGCTCGAACGCATGGTCGAACTCATGGATCGTGTGCAGGTTCTCGCCCATGGCCAGCGGGACGCCGGTGGCCTCGGCGATGCGTGCATAACCGCGATAGTCGTCGGGGATGGTCGGCTCCTCGAACCAGTACACGTCGAAGGGCTCGAAGCGCTTGCCCGCGGCAATGGCCTGGTCCACGCTCATTGCATAGTTGGCATCGACCATCAGCGTGACGCCGTCGCCGACGAGCGCGCGCACGGCCCGGATGCGCGCGATGTCTTCCTCCAGGTCCGGCCGACCGATCTTGATCTTGACGCCGTTCACGCCCTTGGCCAGATAGCCGCGCACGTTGTCCAGCAGCCTGTCGAGCGGGAACGCGAGGTCGATGCCGCCGCAATAGGCCTTGCAGGTGTTCGCTGCGCCGCCGGCCAGCTTCCAGAGCGGCGCCCCGGCGGCCTTGCCGCGCAAGTCCCACAGCGCGATGTCGATGGCGGAGATCGCGAACGAGGCGATGCCGCCGCGCCCCACGTAGTGCACATGCCACTCGCTGAATTCGTGGATGCCTTCGACCTCCGCCGCGTCCCGTCCGATCAGCGCAGGCGCCAGGTCGTGGTCGATCATGGCCTTGATGGCATGGCCGCCCTTGCCGCCGGTGTAGGTGTAGCCCGTGCCCTGGCTGCCGTCCTCCAGTTGCACCGTGGCGGTGACCAGCTCGAAATGCGTGTGCGCGCCATGCTTGGCGTCCGTCAAGGTTTCGGCAAGCGGAACCCTGAAGAGCCGGCACGCGATCCTTGCAATGGAACGCATGGAACCTCTCCTCGAAAACTACGATTGCGCAATGAAGACGAAGCTGCCTTCGTGCAGTTCCTCGGGCTGCCCCGGGGAGCTCGCGGCCCCCTGCACGGGGACCATGCGCAATTCGACCAGATCGCGGCCCGCAAATCCAGGAATCTCGACCGTCATGCCCGCGGTGTGGTCGTCGATCACCCGCAGCAATTGCTTGTCGGCCCAGAAGATATAGCCCGGCAATTCCTTCAGCTCGCCGATGCGGCCGGTCCTCGCTCCCTCCAGCCTGGCCGTCGAGTCCGGGGATTCGTTGGTGCAGACCCAGCGGCTGCCCACGCGTGCGCGCCAGGCGTCGGGCAGCGGCGCGTCCAGTGGCGGCAGCCGCTCGCCCAGCATGGTGCCGGCCCAGTATTGCTGGCTGCCCGAGAGCGCGTGCGACACCATGTAGGGATGTCCCTTGACCGTCGGGAAGCGAATGTAGGCGGAGGCATATTCGTCGGACCACCAGGCGCCGTCGCTTCGCTCACGCATATCCCCGATTCCCGCCACGGGCTCCCACCGGCCAGCCGGAGACCAGACGTTGAGCCTCAACGAACCGTCGCCATTGTCCAGCACCTGGAGTGGCCGCGATTCACTGGCATAGATGCCGGCGAGCTTCGAGATGTCCGCCGACGAAGACACCACCGGCGGCACCGCCCGGGCCATGCTGGGCGGCAGGGCCTTGATCGCGCCGCGCTCCTGGGCCGCGCGCAACATCGCGCCCTGCACCAGCGCCACGGCGCCGTAGTCGAAGCCGTTGCCGCTGATCATCATGGCCAGCCGCGGCTCCGGCAGCACGATGAACCGGGACGCGAAGAAAAAGGAGTCGCCGCCTTTCTGCCAGGCCTGCAAGCCCCCGGCCGCCACGCCCTGCTCCCGGACGTCGTCCCACCCGAGTCCCCAGGTCGTGGACGAAGCCGCCGGATTGGCGATGCGCACATAGGCGGCCTGGTCCACGCCCATCTCGCGGATGGCGTCCGCCGAGACGATGCGCCGGCCCTGGTACGTGCCCTGGTCCAGGAACAGGCGCGCGAGCTTCAGCAGGTCGGTGGGCGTGGAGAACGCACCGCCGGTGGCATGGCAGGGCATCATCTCCTGCGGCTGCCGCTGGCCTTCGTAGTAGGGATGCACGAAGGTCCCTTCGGGCAGGTACCCGAGGGGATAACCGGACAGGCTCATGCCCAGGGGGTCGAAGATCTCCTGCTGGACGAAGTCGGTGAAGCTCTTGCCCGTGAGCTCGCGCACCAGTGGTTCGACCAGGGTGAATCCATCGTTGCAATACACCGAGAGTTCGCCCGGCTCGTGCTTCAGGTGCGACTGCGACAGCGCATCCATCGTGTCCTGCAGGTAGCCGGGGACGGGCGCAAAACCGAAGGCGTTCCGGTAGTTGGTGCCCGGCACCCCCGATGCATGGGAAACCAGGTGGCGCACCGTGATGCGCGTGTAGTTCGGCGAGAGCATGCGGAAGGAAGGCAGCAGCTCGACGACCGGTTGCTCCAGCGCCAGCTTGCCGCGGTCGCGAAGGATCATCACGGCCAGCGTCGCGAACATCTTCGAGACCGAGCCGATGTTGACGCGCATGTCGGGCGTGGCCAGGAGTCCGCGCTCGCGGTCGGCAAGGCCGAAGGCTTCGCGCCAGATCACGCGGTCCTCGGCCAGCATGGCGACGGAGATCGCCGTGGTGGCGCTGCCGCTCTTGCCGAGGGCCGCCTGGATGGCCTCGCGGCACCAGCGCACCGCCTCGGAACTCGAGGAGTCGGCCGAGAGCGAGGCCGCGCCGCCCCCGTTCGAGTCGCCTCCGCCGCAGGCTTGCAGCAGCGGCGCGACCAGTCCTGCCGTGGCCAGGCCCAGGCAATGGCGGCGCGACATGCGCAGGGAAGAAGCGTGGAGGCTCGCGGGGTCGTGGGTTGCAGTCATGGTTCCTTTGCGTGGTGCGAGCCATCCCGCGGGTGGCTGCAACAACCTCTTCTTGTGGATCGATCGAGCTTAAGCGCTCTGCAGTGAAACGAGGCCGCCGGGAAGCGTGTTTGCGCGTCCCGGCGGATTACCAATGAAACTTGAGCGCCCGCCCGCGCGAGGGATGGCCAGAATCCCGAAGGGTCGCGATGCGCCTGAGAGACGCTCTTGAACATCGAACCCTGAACGCGCGAACGCGCCACCCACATGACACACAAGCCCCGATTCGAACTGCCGCAGCTCGCCATGGCGATGGCCTTCACTTTGTCCCTGGCCGGATGCGGCGGAGGAGGAGGCGGCGGCGGCATCGCAAGCACCCCCGGCCTCGTGCCTTCGACCGCTGCACCCGCCGCGCCCGCAACGCCCCCCGAGGCCGCCGCACCGCCGGACGCAACGGCAGCACCCGTTGCTACCAGCCCCAAACCCACCTGGCGCGGCGTGAGCCTGGCCGGCGCGGAGTTCGGCGAAAGCAAGCTGCCCGGCATCCACGGCCAGGACTACATCTACCCGGCCAACGACAGCGTCGGCTACTACAAGCGAAAGGGCATGAACCTGGTCCGCCTGCCCTTCCTGTGGGAACGGCTGCAACCGCAACTCAACCAGGAACTGGATTCGAACGAACTCGAACGATTGAAGAGCTTCGTCGCCGCTGCCACGGCCGGCGGCACCGATGTATTGCTGGACCCCCACAACTACGCGCGCTGGCACGCCAGCGTCATCGGCTCGGCCGAAGTGCCCCAGGCGGCGTTTGCCGACTTGTGGCGGCGCCTCGCGCTCCAGTTCAAGGACAACCCCCGCGTCCTGTTCGGACTCATGAACGAGCCGCACGACATGTCCACCGAGACCTGGGTCGCGGCCGCCAATGCCGGTATCGCCGCCATCCGCGCGACCGGCGCCGCAAATGTCATCACCGTGCCGGGCAACGGCTGGACAGGCGCGCACAGCTGGTTCGCGAACTCCTACGGCACGCCCAATGCCGAGGCCATGCTTGCCGTGACCGACAGCGGCAACAACCTCGTGTTCGAAGTGCACCAGTACCTCGATGGCGACAGCGCGGGCAAGCTGGACACCTGCGTCAGCGAGACCATCGGGGTCGAGCGCCTGCGCGATTTCACCGGATGGCTCAAGACCCACGGCAAGCGCGGCATGCTCGGTGAATTCGCGGGTGGCAACAACGAGACCTGCCGCCTCGGGATCACCGCGATGCTGCAGCACATGAAGGACAACGACGCGCAGTGGGCCGGCTGGGCCTGGTGGGCGGGCGGTCCTTGGTGGGGCTCCTACCCGTTCTCCATCGAACCGCAGAGCAGTGGCGATCGTCCGCAGATGAACTGGCTCACGCCCTTCCTCAACTGAACCGCAGAAAAAAAAGCGCCCGGCCCTGGGAGGGCCGGGCGCTCGCAGCGGTTATTGCCGGGTTTCGAGTGCTAGAGCAGATCGACGGGGCTGGTCGTGTTGAAGTAGTTTTCGACCTTGTTGCCCGTCTTGGCTTGAACCGGAACAATCTGCCTGCACCATGCAGCCGAATTGGCGTGGAGCGCACCGCTCGCATTGACCACGCTGCAGGCCAGCGGATCTACGAGGTCTGCCGGCGCGATGGGCGCACATGCCGTGTTGCTCGAATCGATCTTGCATGCGGCAAAAGGCTTCTTGACCGTGAATTTGTATTCGTTGCTTTTCGCATCGGTGAAGTGCACCTCCAAAGGATAAGCAGACGGCGTTCCAACTCTGAATCCCATGATTCGCGTGTTGGTTGGCATGATGACGTCGCCACCGCAATCCGCCTTCCCGCCCACCAGTGCGCAGGCACCGTACTTCTTGATCACCGGAATGTTTTCAGGGCCGTCCGGTCCACCCGTGCTTACTGAAAACCCGTCGACATAGTTGAACGCAGCTTCGTTCTCAAGGCCGTTGGTTCCGCCGACGTTGAAGACAAGTCCGTCTCCCAATTCGCTCATGAAGCCTACCGAGTCGTCGACTGAAAATCCGTAGGCAGCCATGTCGAGGTCCTTGTGTATCAGCTTGACATAAGGATTGAAAATCCGATCTGCGGGCGGCGTGGGCGTTTGATCGTAGTTGTATTGCAAGTTCTGGATATATTCCAGTTGGACCTTGGCATGATCCCAGCCCGGGGTCTCGGCCAACGCGTTCACGCCCGCGCCGCAACGTTCATTGAATGGAACCCAACCGTAGATGTGCGAAAGGGCGGTCAGGAAATTGAAGGGGGTCGGCGGGAACTCGGTCGCATCGCACGTCGAAGCGTAGAGCCCGACGTACTTTGCCTGGTTGGCCTGGAAGAACTGCTTCACCTCTTCCATGGTCGATTTCAAGTTGTCCGGGCATACGGGCTGGGCATCCACATGCTTGCTGATGTCCTCGGCACCCCAATTGACACATGCGCCCCACAGGTTCTGCATGCGTTGGACCCCCACTCCGAGCTTCTTGCTTTCTTCCGGCGTACATGCCGAAGAAAAGCCATCATTCCCGGGCACACACCTCGACGGGACCAGGGTAGGCCGCAAATTGCCGGTACCAACCGGCACGTCGGGCTCTGCGTTCTGGTCGCCCGTACGCTGTGCAAACGTGTTGTAGGCACCAGGCAATTTCAACTGGCTCAGGTTATAGACCGGCCAGAAATCGCCGTTGGTTGTCAGGAACGACCTGAGGGTTTGCCTGAAGGCATCCAAGGCTTGCGCCGACCCGCTGAAACCGATGTACGGGTTGCTTCTGACGCCGATGGCCACGGGCATATAGACGTGATCGACGTATGAAATGTTGTATCCCACGTTCTCGGGCTTCAACAACCGCTTCGGATCGCCCGGCGGGAATATGGACGCACCAAAGGTGTACTCCGACAACTGGGCGTACACGTTCTCTGGCAGCCCCACGACGCTTGAATAGGTCGTCAGGTTGCACCCGGCGGTGCAACTGATTCCGACGGGATCCGGCAGTTTGACGTCTTCGGCGGCGCGCAATCTCGCATTGTTATCGGCCAACAAGACACGTCCACCGTTCCACCAGGTGATGTAGCGGTCCTCTTCCTTGGACAGCACGCTGAAGAGTGGAAGCGTGATCGTGACCGAAGCCCCTTTCGCCAGTCCCACACCCTCGTTCACATAGAGCTTGTAGACAAACTTTGTCGGGTACGGCTTGCTGGTGTCGCGGAAACACGCCTGGATCCATTCATTCGTCGCATTCTGGCTGGTTGCCAAGACAGGATAGATCGTGCCTGCCGTGTTGTTGTTGATGGTGATGGTCTTTGCCTTGACATTCATCTTGCTCCCATCGATGTCCGTGCACGCGACGTCGGCGCCGGGTCCCGGCCCCGCAGCGGGCGGTGCCGCAGGCGGCGGGGCAGTCGGAAAGAACGCCGGCAGGCTCGCGCTGTTGTCGCCGCCCCCGCAGCCGGCCAATGCAAGCACGAGCAGGAGCGCACCGGCACCGGGCAACGATGCCGGGACACGGCGGCCCGCCATTCCTCGTATCTGGAAATTCATCTGATTCCTCGTTGAAAAATTGAGCATCTCGTGTGGACGAAACTGCGCTGGATTCTGCGGCGGCACGGCGAATAAAGGGCCCGCTTATTGCATATGAAACGAAAGCCGGTCCGGCGCCAGCCCTTCGCATGCCGCCCGGGCCACGCGGCCGAGCCGCTTTTCATGAGGGCGTGGCGCATGCGCAGGCCCGTGCTTCCCGCGGCGTCATGTCGAAGCGCTGGCGAAAGAGCTTGCTGAACACGGCCTGGTCCGAGAAGCCGCATGCATACGCGATGGCGCCGATGCTCAGGCCGCCGCTTTCGGGCTGCTTCAGGTAGCTCATGCTCTTGGCGAGGCGCTCTTCGCGCAGGGTGCCGTGCACGCTCTTGTCCTGCGAGGCGAACAGCCGATAGAGCTGGGCGCGCGAGATGCTGGTGCCGTGCGCGATGTCGGCCACGCTCAGGTCGTGGCGATGCAGGTTGCGCTGTATGTGCCGGCGCACCGCTTCCAACCGGTCGCCGGCATGCGAGCTGCCGCTCTCGGGCCGGGTCGCGAAGGCCGACCTGAGCAAGGTCTCGGAAATCCGGAAGATGCCCCCGAGCACCGTTTCCAGGTCCAGCGGGGTCAAGCCCGCACCATGCGCCGCGAGCATCTCGAGGTGCGAGGCGAGGAACGGGGCGAGCCCCAGGTGTTCGAGCGTCTCGACCGCGCGCGGCCGCGGCGGGGGTGCATGGCCCAGCAGTTCCATGAGCCGTTGCCTGGAGGGACGGATGTAGCCGAAGCGCGAGTGTTCCCAATGGCCGCGCAGCGGCTGCGAGAGATCGCACAGCAGCACGCTGCCGGCACCGAACCGGGCCTGGACGCCATGGTCCTGCTCGATGCCGAGCTGGCCCCGCTCGATCAGCCAGATGCACAGGTCGGCTTCGCGGGGCGCGCTCGAGGGCGGCCGGACCGACCGGACCTGGGAAGGCGGCACCTCGCAGTGCCCGACCGATCCCTTGGCGTCCTCGCACAGGAAGCTGCGGCCGCGCACCGATTGGTCGGACACGAGCTCCAGGTTCATCGATGCCAGGATGTGGCCCGGGAAATCGCCCTGCCGCGGCGCCGCGGCGGAAACGTCGGAGGAGAACAGGCGAAGCCCGTCCGGCGGCGGCGGCAGTCCCGCTTCGGCGGATGCGCCCGGCGTCATGGCAAGCACGGTGACCGCTCCCGGGCGGTCCGGGACGCTGGGTCCACACGGCCGGTGAGTCGAAATGGGCAGGTCACATCAGGCATGAAGACAGCGCGATTCTTTTGAACGTAATGGCCGCGCAATTCTGTTGCGTGCGAAGCGCCGCTGCAAATTACCGATGTAGTGAAGATGTACGGAAAAAAGTGCAAGTTCCGCGCTCGCAGGCAAGCGCTTTTCGCGGCCTTCTCGCGCGGGCCGCATTACCGATGAAACTTAAGCACCAGCCAGCGGGCCGGAACGCGAGAATCGAACGGATCTCGACGATGCGGTACGGCCGCATGGCGGCGCCAGGAGCTTGCGCGAAGAGTCGATCACCAACCCCCTCACCGGCTCCATGACAACAATCCCACGCGCAGCGGCCGCCGCCCTCCTCGTCCTTCTTGCAGCCTGCGGCGGTGATGGCAACGGCAGCAGCGGCGCCGCGAACCTGAGCTTCGCCGCACCGGAATGCCCCGCCGGCCAGGTGGCGCTCGAAACGGGCTGCATGGATGCGGCCCCGACGGCGGAACGGGTGCGCCGCATCGTGCGCGACGCCATGGTCGAACTCGACTTGCGATCGGCCATCGTGAGCGTGAGCGTGGGCGACACGCCGCTCCTGACCGAAGCCTGGGGCGAGTCCGCACCGGGCCAGCCGGCCACCATCGACATGCACTGGCGCAGCGGCTCGATCGCCATCGCCTACCTGACGACCGCGCTGTTGCAGTTGCAGGACCAGGGCGTGCTCGGCATCGAGGACAAGCTCTCCAAATGGCTGCCCGACTTTCCGCACGCCGACGAGATCACGCTCGCGATGCTGGCCAACTCCACCTCCGGCTATGCGGACTACGTGGACCTGAAGGTTCTCCCGCTCTATGAAGATGTGCATCGGCAATGGACGCAGGACGAGCTGCTTGCCGCCGCCTTTTCGCAGCCGATGAAGTGCAAGCCCGGCACCTGCTTTTCGTACGCGCACACTAACTTCGTCGTGCTCGGCCGCGTCATGACGATGGCCAGCGGGCGCCCGGTGGCGGACCTGATCCGCACCGGCATCCTGGAGCCGCTGGGCCTGCGCGAGACGCGCAGCGACTCGACCGCGTTCATTCCGGCGCCGGTGCTGCACGCCTTCTCCACCGACCGCGGCCAGTACGAGGACAGCACCGACTGGAACCCTTCGTGGACCATCGCCGAAGGCTCCATCATGACCAGCACCGTCCCCGACGTGATGCGCTCGGCGGCCGCGATCGCCACCGGGCGCCTGCTCTCGCCCAAGGGCTTTGCACAGTTCCTGGAGCCGCGCACCGCGTCGTTGGCACCGATGAACAGCCAGCGCTACTACGGCCTCGGCATCCTGGTGTCGAACGGCTGGATCCTGCAGAACCCGAGCTTCTTCGGCTATTCGGGCCTCATGGCCTACCTGCCCTCGCAAAAGATCGCCATCGCCGTCACCACCACGATGGGTCCGGCCTCGCCCGAAGGCAACATGTCCGACCGGCTGTACCGCCGCATCGCGGAGCGCCTTGCGCCCTCCCACGTGCCTTGATCCGCGCTTCGCGCCAGACTTTCCTCCAACCTGCCGCTCCATGACCAGTGACTTTCTCCAAGGCCTGAATCGCCGCCGCTGCCTGCAACACGCAGGCCTGGCGCTGCTGGCACCGATCATCCTGCCCGCGTGCGGCGGAGGCAGCAACGGCTCTGCGCTCGGCGCGTATTCGAGCGCCTCGGCAAGCAGCACACCCGCCGTCGACTGGGGCCGCGAGGCCATCACGAACGCCATGGCCAAGAGCGGAACCGGCGCCGTGTCGGTGGCGCTGTGGAGCAACGGCCAGGTGGTGTGGCAGGAAGCCTTCGGCTGGGCCGACCGCGAGGCCCGCATCCCGGCCGGCACGCAGACGCGCTTCAACATCGGCTCGGTCAGCAAGGTGCTGGCGGCCCTGTCCATCATGATCCTGCGGGACCGCGGGCTGGTCGCGCTGGACACACCCGTGGTCCAGTACCTGCCGGAATTCCGCATGCTGTCCGACGGCTACCGCCGCATCACGGTTCGGCACCTGCTGAGCCATTCGTCGGGCGTGCCCGGCACGCACACCCGCAACATCTTCGCGTTTGCATCGCACACCGACTACGCCGCCAATACCGAGGCCGCGCTGGCCGACACGCACCTCAAGCACGAGCCCGGCGAGCTGGCGGTGTATTGCAACGACGGCTTCACGATGATCGAGCGCGTGGTGCTGGCGATCACCGGCAGGAGTTTCACGGAGTTCGTGCGCACAGCCATCCTGGAGCCGCTCGGCATGAACCAGTCGGCCTACACCCTGGCGCCTTTCGCCGAGGGCAGTTTCGCCCACCCGTTCGACGGCAAGCAGTGGCCGGAGGAATTTGTCTCGGCCTACGCCACGGGCGGCCTGGCCAGCACGCCGGGCGACATGCTGCGCCTGGGCCGCATGTTCATCGGCGGCGGCGTGTTCGAGGGCAGGCGCATCGTCTCGGCTGCCGGCGTGGCCGACATGGGCACCAACCAGACCACCAAGCTGCTGATCAACCCGGTCCCCGAATTCCAGTTTGGCCTCGGCTGGGACAACGTGCGCCAGTTCGGCATGAACGCCGTCGGCCAGACCGCGTGGCAGAAAAACGGCGGCACCGCATTCTTCGGCAGCGAGTTCTACGTGCTGCCCGAAGCCGACATGGTGCTGATGCTGACCGGCAACAGCCTCGGCTACGGCGCCTCCGTGCTGGCCGAGCGAATCATGCTGCACGCACTGCAGGACCGCCGCGCAATCCCCTCGCTGCCCGAGCCCGTGAGCCATGCGCCGCCGGCCGCGGCCGCCGTGGCGGTGCCGGACCCCTCCGTCGCCGGTATCTACGGCAGCTACCGCGGGCCGATCCAGGCCGCCTTCGCCGACGGCCGCCTGAACCTGCGGCGCTGGGAGGCCGCAGGCTGGACGCCGATGTACGAGGGCCTTGCGCTGCGCAGCGACGGCAGGTGGTGGAGCGAGACGGGCGATGGCTCCTCGTTCCAGTTCGTCGTGCTGCGGAGTTTGCGCTACCTGATTCAGCGCCGGCCCGGCGGCAACGGCCATTACTGGGCGACGGCGCCGCTCGGACAACAGCTCGCGCCGCTGCAAGGCCCCCTTTCGCCAGCCTGGCAGGCCCGCGTCGGCACCCACTGGGAAGTGGCGAACGAAGCGCCCGATTCGGTCGCCGTGCGCGATGGCCTGCAGCGCGCCACGTTGAGCCTGCTGCCCGAACTGCCCGGCTACCTGATGTGGGCCGATGCCGACCTGTTGCGCCCGCTGGACGACACCCGTGCCGGCATGACGGTGAAGGTGCCGGTCAACGACGGCCGCGATCTCACAGAGCTGGTGTTCCGCACCGTCGATGGCGCAGAGCAGATCACCAGCAACGGCTCGATCTTTCGCCGCATCGCTGCCCCGTCCTGAAACCGTCAGGGCGCCCTGGCGCCGTCGCGTGCGGATTCGAGGGTGTCGTTGTGGAAGCGCGCGATGCCCATGAAGTTGCCCTGCCCGCGATGGTAGGTCCACTCTTCCATCGGCACGCATTGCTGCACAAGCACCTGCTGGGGCGGCATGCCGGGGTGGTACGAGGGTGCCCAGGCCATCTGCGGTCGCTGTATGCAGACGGCTTGCCTGAACATCGGTTCGCCGCAGCGTTGCAGCACCGCGAGCTTCGAATCGCCGACGCCGAAGAACCCGCCGCCGCAGTTCAGCGACTGCGCCGCAACGTGGCCCGCGTGCAGGGTCGACACGAGCAGCAGCGCCGCGGCCACGCAGGCGCGCACGATACCGCCGAGTTGGCCGGCCGGGCTTGTGCACCGTTCATTCACTGCACGCCTTCATGCGCTGGATCCTGCGCTGCCGCTCGCGGCGTTCGCTCGAGCTCAGCGAGATGCTGTTCGCGGAAACTTCTTCGTTCCTGATGTCCTGCGCCGAAGGGCATGGGCGCTGTGCGACGCGCGTGTTCTGCGAGGTCTGCACCGAGCGCACGATGCCGTCCTCGGTGTAGACATGGAGGGTGGCGCCGGGCCGTTGGTAGGTGCGCCGCTCGGTATAGCCGCCCTCGTAGTCGCCCGTGTCGACGCGCACCGGGTCTCCCATGGCCGACTGGAGCTCGCCCAGGGTCATGCCGCGGACCGGGTAGCGCCCGGCGATGGCTTCGTTGACCGATGGGCCCTGCACGCCGGGGCGTTCAGCCGGCACCGGCGGTGCTGCAGGCGAGGCGAATGTCCGCACTTCGGTCTGCTTCTCGACCGCCGCGCAAGGTACCTCCTGGAAGCTGGTTCTTCCGTCGGCGCCCTGGCACTTGTAGACGGCGGCCGCGGGAAAAGCGAGCGCAATCAAGGGCGCGGCGAGAAGGAATTTCATCCACGGACTATAGGGCCCTTGCGTGCAAAAAGCATGCTTCGACGAACGCATGTGCAGCATCGGCCGAAGCCGCGCGAGCCCACTCAATAGAGCTTCCACAGCCATGCCGATATGGTGCCGAAATCCTGGAACACCGGCGGGATGTCGTCGACGCTTGAGATCACGCCCACGTCGTTGACGGCCAGCGTGAACGCGAGGTGGCGGCCGTTCTTCGTGTCGATGTAGCCGGCCAGCGCCTGGGCCCGAAGCACCGGTCCCTTGTCCGACCCGGAAACAAAGGTGCCGGTCTTCGCATGGACCTGGCCGCGCGCGCCGGCCAGTGCCGGATCGGCCGCGAAGTCGTTCACGAACCCGAGCGAACCGTCGATGCCCAACTGCGGAAGCGCATCGCGGAACTGCGGATAGCTCGGGCGCCGGCGCATGCCCGCAAGCAGCGAAGTCACGGCTTCATTGGTCGCGGTGGTGAGGCCACCGCCGCTGCCGTCGACAAAATGCATGGTCTCGGGCGCGATGCGGAACTGGTCCGCCAGCACGGCGGCTTCGGCCACCTGCGAAGCGGCAAGGCTGCTCGCGCCGCGGGTCAGGCCGAACAGCACCAGGCTTGCGTCGGCGCCCAGGTTGTAGCTCACCTTGAGCACGTACCGGGCAAAATCCTTGTAGGGATGGGACGCCAGTTCGGCCACGCGCGTCTCGGGTGCATAGGGAGAGCCCGCCGCGAGGCTGGGCAGCCGGCGCGAGGGATTGAGGGCCACGGCCGGTGCCGAGGTCGTGACGCCGGCACGCGCGAGCGCCTCGATGAGCACGGTGCGCGCATAGGTCGACGGGTCCACGATCCGGAAGGTGCGCACGAGCGGAAAGCGGCCCGTGAACGGCGGAACGAAGTCGGATGGCAGCGTGCCCGCCACGCGGCCATGGCATTGCGCGCTGCCAAGGCATGAAGGCAGCTCCGGTTCGAGCGAGATGTCGAGCGCGCTGCCGGGAGCGCCGACCGCAAGGCCGGACTGGACACTGAAGGCCTGCGACTTCGCGCGCCAATCGACGCTCGCGTCCTTGCCGATCACGACGTCGACCACATCGTCGTTCACGAACATGGGGCCGGCCTTGAACTCGCCGCGGAAGTCGAAGTGCTCGAACAGCCGGTCGTCGACGATCACCTCGCCCGCGATCTGGCGGATGCCGGACGCGGCCACCTGGGCGGCGAGCCGGTCGAAGCCCGCGAGCGGGTCGGGCGCGGGAAGCGTCGCATTGCCAAGCGCGTTGGCTTCGTTGTGGTCCTCGTCGGGAAGCGCGAAGCTGCCATCCGGATTCGTGCGGCCGCCCATGGCCAGGTCGCCGCTCGCCACCACGACGAGATCGCCCTGGAGCACGCCGGCCCCGTCGATGGCGCCGCGGCGGTAGACCGGCGTGCGAAACACATGCTCGGGCCCCAGCGCCTCGAGGGCCAGCCCGACCGAGAACAGCTTGCGCACCGAGCCGATCAGCATCTGCTGCCCGGCGCCAAGGTCGTGGATCACCCGGCCGGTGTCGAGGTCGACCACTCTCAGGGCCCAGCGGGCGTCGCGGTACACGGGCTTTTGCAGGATGCTGGCGATCTCTGCGGGAACCGGTTGCGCCGGAAGACTGGCGGCAGAGGTGTTGCCGCCGTCGCCGCCACCGCAGCTTGTGAGCAGCATGGACGCCAGGGCGAAGACGGCGGCGCTTGCGTGGTGAATCGGTTTCATGGCCTGTTTCGGTTCAATGGAGACGATGCCGGCGATCTGCGCCGGTGCGTTGCGCTCAATGCTGCTCCTGCTCCGGCGGCCGGGACCTGGCTTGCCTCGGCGTGATGCCGAAGCGCTGCCGAAAGAGCTTGCTGAACACGGCCTGGTCGGAAAATCCGCAGGCATGCGCGATGGCACCGATGCTCAGGTGGTCGCTCTCCGCGCGATGCAGGTAGCTCCACCCCCGCTGGAGCCGCTCCTCCCGCAGCGTGCCATGCACGCTGTTGGCCTGGCCGTCGAACAGGCGGTACAGGTTGGAGCGCGAGATGTTGCTCCGCTCTGCGATCTCCGCCACGCTGAGTTCTTGCCGGTGCAGGTTGCGCTCGATAAAGCGATGGACCGCACCCAGCCGTTCGGGAACATGCGCGGCTGTCTCCTGCGGCAGAGGCACCAGCGCCGTCTTCAGCACGGCCTCGGCGGTCTGGAAGATGCTGTCGATGACGTGTTGCCGGTCGGCCGGCGCCAACATGGCACCGTGGCTTTTCAGCATGCCGAACTGCGCGCCGAGGAACGGCGCCAGGCCATGGCGAAGCGGCTCGATGCTTCGCAGCGCGCCGCCGGGTTCGCGGCCGAGCACTTGCGCGAGCCGCTGCCTGGACGGGCGCACGTAGCTGAAGCGGGCGCGATCCCAGTGGCCCCGCAGTGCATGTGCGCTGAAGCACAGGAGCATCGCACCAGCGCCGAAACTGGACGCCATGCCATTGTCCTGCTCGATGCAGAGCGCGCCGCTCTCGATCATGAGGATGGAAGTGGCGCCATCGTGCGGGCCGCGTGACGACACGGCGCCCGGGTGCTGCTCGCTGGGTGCGACGTCGCAGTGCCCGACCGCACCCCGGCCGTCCTTCCACAGCACACCTTGCGCGGCGCCAATCGATGCCAGCACATGGGCCGCCGTGCCGGCCCCGGGCTCCGCATGGGCGATGCCCTCCGCAGCCCGCAGCCCGCCGACGCCTGGAGACGGCGGCTGCTGCGTTCCGGCGAAGAATGAGGTGGCGCCGAGGGGATTCAAGGGAGTTGGTGCATCGTTTTTTTTACGATGCAAAGATAGGAGCCACCCGCCACTCAGGCAAGTGTTGCGGCTGCCACCGCACTATCCCAGCGCGCCAAGCAGCGCCGGCTAGTGACCGCGTTCCTGCCGGAAATCCGCCGGCGTCTTGCCGGTCCAGCGCTTGAAGGAGCGGAAGAAGGAATTGGGTTCCGAGAAGCCCAGCAGGTAGGCGATCTCGGTCAGGCTCGCGCGGCCGGCCGAGAGATAGCGCTGTGCCATCTCCATGCGGGCTTCGTCCAGCAGCCGGGTGAAACGCACCCCCTCCTCCGCGAGCCGGCGCTGCAGCGTGCGGGCGCTGAGGGACAGCGCAGTCGCCACGCCCTCGATGTCCGGGGCGTCGCCGCGCAACTGCTCTCGCAAGATCTCGCGCACCGCCCCCGCCGTTCGACCGCCCGCAGCGCCATGGGCCCGCAGGTCGCGCTCGGCCGCGTTGTCGAACAGCGCGGCCACGTGGGGATTGGCGCTCACGAGCGGCAAGTCGAGGTCGGCGCGCCGGAACACGATCGCGTCGTGCGGCTGGTCGAAGAGCGCCTCGCAGCCGAAGGCCTTGGCGTAGTGCGCGTGGTAGGGCGGCAGCTCCGTCAGCATCACGCGCAGCGGCACGATGGCCTGTTCGGTGAACATGCGGCCGAAGGTCAGCAGCGTCCCCATCTGGATGTCCAGCCGCGAGCGGCCGTAGGGCCGCGGCGGCCCGTCGTAGCGGATGCGGACTTCGCAGGCGTCGGCGTCCGAAACGATGTCTATCTGGCAGGCCGATACCAGTGCGTTGTAGCGCGCGATGCGTGCGAGCGCGGCGCCGAAGTCGGGGCTGGTCATGGCGGAAAACCCCACCACCCCGAACAGCTCGGCGCGCATCGGCTGCAGCCCGAGCGCCAGGCCCGCGGCGGGGTTGTCGACCGTCTCGTAGATCACGACGAAGACCCGGTCGGCCTGCTCGGGCGTGAGCGGCTTCTTCAGGTCGCCGGGCGCAAGGCCGGCGCGCACGGCCACCTTGGCCAGGTCGATGCCGGCCTTCTGCAGGCCGTCGAGCATGTTGAAAGGAAGCAGAGCCGGCGGCATGGGGTTCATCCAGGATGCTCGCTTCTCGAAGACCCGAGTCGCGCGGTGAGCCTAATGTATCCGGATATTTCCGGTCAGGTGAAGCTCAGTCTTCTTCCGCTTCGGCCGGCCGCGCCTCCCGGGGCGTCATGCCGAAGCGCTGGCGAAAGAGCTTGCCGAACACGGCCTGGTCCGAGAACCCCGAGGCGTGCGCAATGGCGCCGATGCTCAGGCGGCTGCTCTCCGGCTGCTTCAGGTAACTGAGGCTCTTGGCCAGTCGCTCCTCGCGCAGGGTGGCATGCACGCTCTTGTCCTGCGAAGAAAAAAGGCGATAGAGCTGGGCGCGCGAGATGTTGGTTCCGCGCGCGATGTCGTCCACGCTGAGGTCGTGGCGGTGGAGGTTGCGCTGGATGAAACGGTGCACCGCCTGGAGCCGGTCGGCGCCCGGCGCCCCACCGGATTCGGGCACCGGGGTGAACACCGACTTGAGCAGCACTTCGGCGGTCTGGAAGATGCCGGCGAGCACGGTGTCGAGGTCGGCCGGCGCCAGGGTGGCGCCATGGCTTGCGAGCATGTCGAGCTGGGAGCCGAGGAACGGCGCGAGACCGTGGTGCTGGATCGTCTCGGCCAGGCGCCCGCGCGCGGGCGGCGTCCGGCCCAGCACCTGCATTAGCCGCTCCCTGGACAAACGGATGAAGGCGAGCCGCGAGCGATCCCAGCGGCCGCGCAGCGGATGGGCAAGGTCGCACAGCAGGAGGCTGCCCGCGCCGAACTCCGCGGGGATGCCGTTGTTCTGCTCGAGCGTGAGCTGGCCCCGCTCGACGAGCCAGATGCACACGTCGGCATCGCGCCCCACGCCGAGGCCCGGCACGCTCGCGTGCATGTCGGACGGCGGCAGCTCGCATTGCCCCACCACGCCGGCCGTGTCCTCCCAATAGACACCGAGCCCCTGGAAGGGCTGGTTCGGCGTGATCTCCAGCCCCATCGAAGCGAGGATGCGTGCCGAGGAATCGCTGCGGCGCACGACGTGGGCCGAACCGTCGGACGTGATCAGGCGCCGGCCCATCGCAGGCGGCGCGTCCTCGGTGCCGGCAGCGCGTGCCATCAACGCGACCGGCGGGCCGGCCGGGGCCGGCTGGCGCCCCGGCTCACCGCCCCTTCCCACGACCGGGCCGCCTTTCGCACGCGAGGGCGCAGCCTTGCGCAAGTGCGCGAGAAGCAGGCACAGAGGTACGCTCGGCATGCGTTCGCTGGCGTGGGCGTCAGGGCGACCTGGTGAAGACACCGTGCGCGAGGTCCTGCGCGTAGTACTCCATCTGCACGCTGGCGGCCAGGCCCGAAGGGCCGGGCGTGAAGTCGATCTTGGAGACGGACCCCGGCTCCGCGTTTTCGCCCGACAGGTCGATCACGAAAGTGTTGCCGCTCCAGTGGCGCAAGGGGAACGTCCTGATGCCGCCCGGCCCCATCTTCAGCACCATGCCCGCGGCGCCCGCCTCGACCACCGCGTTGCCGTAGTAGCTGTTGGCATAGGTCCCGACGTAGGCGTTGGCGCCCAGGGGCGCCACCGGCTGGGCTGGCGGCGGCTGGCCGGCCAGCGAGCCCTCGGGGGCGTACAGCGGCTGCATCAGGCCCTGGTAGGCAGGGAACCAGTCGCGCGTGACCCTGCCGAACTCGACGAGATCGTCGAAGGCCGCGTTCATCGCTTCCGCGGCGCCCACAGGCGCGGCGTTGGTGACCGTGACGATCGCGACGCCGGCCGATGGAATCATCGAGAAGGCCGTGCCCGCGCCCAGCAGGAAGGCGCCCGAATGCGAGAGCTTCACGCGTCCCGACGGCGAGGTGCCGACATTGAAACCGTAGCCGTAGAAGCTCGCGCGCGTGTTCGAACTGGACGAAGGCGTGGAGACCATCTGCGCACTGATCGCGGGCAGCAAGGCCTCCGGCTTGATGAACGGACGGCCTTCATGGCTGCCGTTCTGGAGCACCATGGCCATCCAGCGCGCCACGTCGTTCACGCTGGCGCTCACGCCGCCGGCGGGCGACTGCGCATCGGGCTGCCGCTGATAGAGCGGCTGGTAGCTTCCATTGCGCATCACGTGCGGCGATGCGCGGTTGCCGCGCTGCATGAAATCGGCGAAGCGCGAGCTCGTGGACGTCATGCCCAGCGGCTGGTAGAGCGTGCGCTCGGAGAGCGTCGCCCAGTCGAGCCCCGACGCCACGGCAGCCGCTTCGGCGCCCGCGGTCAGGCCGAAATTCGTGTAGGCGTAGTGGGTGCGAAAGCCTTCGAGTGGCACATGGCGAAGCCGCTGCAGCACCTCCTGCCGGCCATAGCCCAGGTCTTCGAGTTGATCGCCCACGGACTTCGAAAGCCCCGAGCGATGGGCATAGAAATCGCCGATGGTCGCGTTCCGTCCGATCCAGTCGTCCGAGAGCGTGAAGCCCGGAAGCTTGTCCGCGACCGGCGTGTTCCAGGACACCACGTTCCTGCCCACGAGGCCCGCGACGACGGTCGCACCGATGGACTTGGACATCGATGCGAGCTGGAACACCGTGTCCGCATCGACGGGCTCGGGCGAGCCGATGCGGCGAACGCCGAAGCCCTTGGCGTACACCGTGCGGCCATCCTTCACCACCGCCACGGCCATGCCGGGCACGTTCGAGCGGCGCATCATTTCTTCGGCCAGCTCGTCGATCCTGGCGATGGCCGCGTCGACCTGTCCCGGCGGGATGGTCGTCGCGTAGGTCTGCGCGGGCGAGCCTTCGGCCGAGGGACCGGTGGCGGCGCCCACCGGCAGCACCACGGTGGCGCCATTGCCGCCAGCGCAACCGGACAGCGCGAGGCTCCCGCACGTGAAGGCAATCGACACCATCTTGCGCAGCCTGGCTGCAGGGAGCGGCTTTCCAGGCCCCACGGGATCGTCGGTTCGTGAAAGAGCAATCTTCTTGATGTTCATGGCAATGTGGGATAACAACAACGAAAAGTCTTGGGCTACGGCGATGCGGCGGGCTTGACCAGCGCGTCGAACATCGCCTGCAGGGTCTGGGGCGATTTGCTCCGGCTCTCGGCGCTCCAGCAGCCGCCGATGCGCGGCGGCACCGAGACCTGGAGCAAGGGTTCGCCCTGCGCGCCGGGCGCGCGGATGTCCACCAGCGCCTGGGCTTCGCTGAGCTGCCGGGCGGTGAGCCGCTGCCTTTCGGCGCCCATCTCCTGCTGGTCGCGCGCCAGCTTGGCGATCTGCGCCTGCGCATCGAGCAGCGCATCCTGGCCCTGCAAGTCATAGCGAACGCTGATCTTTGCGACCTTCAGCGTGTCGAGCCTCGCGCGGCTCTGCGGGAAGTCGGCGGCGCCGAAGTCGTGCGTGCCGTCGCGGAAGTCATTGACGAAATCGGCCACGCCCGTGGCACCCGGATAGCGCCGGACCAGCGTGAGGTCGCCGATCTTGATCTCGAGCGATGCCTCGCCGCACTGCGCTGGGCTCCACGCGAGCTGCTCGGTCACCGGAAAGTTGAAGTTGTTGATGACCTTGGCCGCGGCGGCGCACTTGAGCGTGAGCGTGGTGAGGTAGGGCTTCACCGTCGCTTCCGGATTGACGCCGGTCGGCTGCGCGGTGATGGTCAGCTGCAGCGGCGCCACGCGCAGCGCGTCGGCCTTCTGCTTGGCCTCCGCAAGGCGCGCGTCGATGGCCTGCAGTGCCTGGCTCGACTCCAGCTGCCGCTTCTCGCCGTCGGCCGCCCGCTTGCGCTGTGCGACTTCCAGCTGCTGCTGCGACACCATTTGCTCGACGCGCTTGTTGACCGCGCCATTGAGCATGGGCAGGAAGGCCGGCGTCACCGGCAGCGTGTAGCCCCGGGTCTCGACCATGCTGAAGCGCGTGGCATTGCGGTGCAGGAACGGCTTGGCCGCACCGTCGGCAAAGGCCCAGACGGTGCCCTGCGCGCCGAACAGCTGGTCCATGATCTGGGTCATGGAGGTCGCGCTCTGCAGCGGCCACATCACGCCGGTCTCCCAGTCTTTCTGCAGCGCGCAAGAGGCCTGCTGCTCCACGTAGCTCAGCAGCAGGTGCAGCGGGCCGCTCGCGAGTTTCCAGACCACGCCGCTTTCGGGTGTGTCGAATCCGGAACCCTGTTTCAGTTCGCTCATGGCATCGGCCGCCACCCGCAGCTTGGACGACTGCACCGCCGCATCGATGCCGTAGGCGTGGAAGTCGGCCGCCAGCGGCAGCGCCTTGCCGGCGCCGTCGAGCGCCTCGCGCATCACCGCATCGAGGCTGACGTTGTATTGGCGCAGCTGCTGGCGCAGCGCAAGGTCGCGCCGCAGCGTGTCGCGGCCCTGCGGCAGGCTGGTCGATACCTGCTGGAGCGCGCGACCGCCCACGGCGTTGATCGAACTGAACAGCGATGCCGCCTGGCTGCCGGCCACCAGCCCGCCGATGCGCGCCTCGCCCTGCAGCCGCGACAGCGTGCGCGCCAGCAGCAGCCATTGCGGCAGCTCGTCGTCGGGCAAGGCCTCGAACTCGCGCCGCAGCCGGTCGGCCAGCATCGCGTACGGGTCCTGGCCGTTGGCGACGCGCACCAGCGTGGCGCGCCACGCGTCTTCGCCGGCGATCAATTGCTCGCCGGCCGGAAAGCGCGCGGCGAACTGGTACCAGGCGTTGGCGCGCTGCAGCTTGTACCAGGCGTTGAACTGCTCGCGCGCACGCTCGAACTTCGGCCGGTCCTTGACGCTCTCGGCCATGCTGTCGAGAAAGTCGTCGATGGCCCGCTGGCCCGCGGCCGTGAAGGCCACCGGCACGCGCACCTCCGCCAGCTCCGGCGCCAGCTTGGCGTCCATCGGCCCGGCGCCCGCACGGGACAGGGGCTGCCAGAACGACGCCAGCGTGACGTCCTCGCCCAGCAAGGCATCGGCCGGCAGGTCGCGCACCCACGAGAACGGCGGCTGGCTGGCGTAGGCCTGCTGGCTCAGCAGCGCCTGCGAAGAGGCCAGGTGGCTGTCCAGGAAACCGTCGTCGGCAGGATGCCAGGCGATGTAGGACACCTCGAGCCGGGCGAGCCGGCGCACGGTGTCCGCCTTGACACCGTTCGCGGGGTCCGCCGGCAGCAATCCCGGAAGCTCGGTGAGCTGGGCTTGCGAATCGCCCGCCATGCGCCTCTGGATGTGATGGATATAGCGCACCAGGTTATGGATGCGGCCGGCCCGCAGCGCCTGCACCGGCAGCGTGCTCTTGGGGCCGGGCTCCTGGAAGGCGGCATAGCTGCCCCGCTCGACATACTTCTGGAAGTTGGACACGTAGCTGCGCTGCAGGCGCGTCTCGAGCTCGCCGACCTCGCTCGTCGCGACCATCCACTCGGCCACCCAGCGGTCGTTGCGCTTCTCGACGACGGAGAGCGATTCGCTGATGCGCTCCAGCGTGCGGGCATCCTCGTCGAGGTTGCCGACGAACTTCGCGTCCAGCGGGTAGGTGTCGCGCACCAGCGCGATCGTCTCGCGGTTGTGCTCGAACGCGGCCGCCATCAGCAGGGCCGCCGCCAGGCACAGCGCCAGCCACGCGAGCAGGCCCATGTGGCGCGTGGCGCGCCGCCAGCGGTTGACCAGCGCGGCCGGCAGGCTCGCGTTGCGGTCGGTCGGCAGGATGCGGCCGAAGAAGTCGTGCAGGAACAGGCCCACATGCGAGGCGCGGTGCGCCGGCACCGGCGGCAGGTCCGGCAGCAGCGTCGAGACCGCCCCGCCCTCCTGTGCGCCGCTGCTGAAGAACAGGCCGCGCAGGAACGGACTTTCAAAGTACGGGTGGTCGCTGAAGCAGGCGTCCAGGAACAGGCGCAGGCCCGCCTTGATGTTCTCCAGCTCGCTCGGGAACATGAGCAGCGCCGGCGTGGCGCCCGGGGCGCGCGCCGCCAGTTGCAGGCGCAGCAGGCCCAGGCGCTGGCCGATGCGGTTGAACGCGCGGTCGACGAAGCCGCTTTCGCTGTGCGGCACCAGGTAGCCCATCGCGTGATCGAGCGCACCGGGCTCCAGCCGGCCCGACCATTCTTCCCAGCCGTAGATATGGTCGCACTGCGTCACCAGCACGTAGATCGGAAAGCGCTTGTCGAAGAGGCGGATCAGCTGCTCGATGCGCTCGCGCAGCGCACGGCCCTCCTCGGCCAGGCTGTCGCGGTCGGGTTGCTGGAGGCGCCGCACGTCGATCGCCAGCACCAGGCCGTTGATGCCCTCGCGCGGCCGGTAGCGCGCGAGCTGGTCCAGCACCACGCCCCATTCCGCGCGGTCTTCGGCCGAGCCTTCGGACTCCACGTAGCGGCCGGCGCAATCGACCACCACGGCATCGTCGAAGAACCACCAGTCCACATTGGCGGTCTGCTCGATGGGCGCATTGCGGTCGATCTGCTGCAACGGGGAACTGAGCCGCGACCGCGTGAGCGCCGTCGTCTTGCCTGCGCCCGAGCGGCCGACCATCATGTACCAGGGCAGCACGTCGAGCGGGTTGCCGTGCCGGCGCAGCGCCGAGCGCCGCAGCGTGTCCGCGGCCGCCTTCCAGCGCCGCTTGAGCACCGCCTTGGGCGACATGGCTTCGGTGCGCTGGCGCTGCTCGGCCTCCGGCAGCGCGATGGCGCTGCGCGAACGCGCGGCGACCACCAGCCTGCGCGCGAAGCGATAGAAGAAGTAGAGCCCGAGTGCGCCGGACACGATGGCGATCGCGCTCCACCACGGCCAGCCGAGATAGAGCGTGACCGCCCACCCGAACACCGCGAGCAGGAAGAGGACCAGGACCCAGACGATGAACTTGCGCAGCGATTTCATCGGATCAACGGCAAGATCGCGTGGACCTGCTGCCTCAGGATCGAAAAGAAGACCAGGTAAAGGACGAGCAGCGTCAGCACCGAGATCGACAGCACCGCCACGCTCAGGCGCGACGGCATCCAGCGAGACCGGCGCACCGCGGCGCCGCGCGCAGGCTCCGCAGGCTTGGCGCCCGGGAACACCAGCGTCTCGGCCTCGGACACGCCATTGGCGCTGGCATGGGCCAGCACGCGCCGCATCGCGCGCAGCCGGATGTCGGCCAGCTCGCGGGCGTCGCCGCCATGGCCGAACCGGCCCTTGAATCCCAGCGAAAGGCACAGCACGTAGACCTCCGCCACGTCGGCGCGCCCGTCGCCCAGCTCCGCGAGCCGCTGGAAGAAGGCGACGCCCGCATTGGAGACGCCGAAGAACTGCCGCTGCAGCAGCAGGCGCTGCCAGGCTTCGGCGGCCGGCCAGTTGCAGGTGAGCAGCGCTTCGTCGACCCAGGCGGAGACTGCGAACAGCGCGCTGCGCACATCCTCTTCGGAAGCGCCGAGCGCGAGCCCGTCATGCTGCGCGGTGGCAAGCAGGGGCTGCAGGCGGGCGGCGAGCACGGGCGCGTCGTCCGCCGGCGCATCGGCGAACTGGCGCACCACCGCCAGCGCAGGAATGAAGCAGTCGACCAGTCTCATCGCCTATCTCCGCACCACGGCGATCTCGGCGCGCAGATCGGCGGGGGCGTCGATCCAGAACAGCGCCACCAGCCCGTCGCGCGTGATCGACTCCCACTGCCGGCTGATCTGCTCGATGCGGAAGTAGTGCGAGTTCGGGCGCTTGGGCAGGCCCTGCGGCGCCACCGGCAGGTGGATCAGCTCGAGCCCCGGCAGCGCCAGCGACAGCAGCTTGGCCATCTCGCCGGTGGGGCCCAGGCGCGCATCCCGCGTCACGCCTTGCGCAATGGCTTCGCGGCTGGCTTCGCTGTGGATCAGCAGGTAGAAGCGGTTGTGCTCGCTGAACAGCCGCTTGGGAAGCTCGCCGACCTGGAACTGGCCCTCCGGCTTGAGCTGCACGATGAACTCGGCGCCCACGGTGATCTCGTTGAGCATGTAGCTGATGAGCGCATGCGCCCGCGCGAAGCAGCGGCCGATCTGCCGGTGGTCGTAGGGCGGCACGCCGGGCGTCCCGTCGTCGGCCTCGCCGAACATGTTGAAGCGGTCCGAGAACGAGCTCAGCTCGCCCACCAGCTGGCGCAACACGCCATAGACCGCCCACGGGTGCAGGTTGTCGTCCTCGCTCAGGTGCTGCAGCTGCGGGCTGAAGCGGTTCATGGTGCGCAGGCCCAGCAGGAACACGAGGTCGGTCGTATCGAGGCCGCCGAGCTGCATGTCGCCCGCGCGCTTGTAGGCCTGCAGCTGCCGGGCCCGGCCCGCGAGCTCGTCGCGCACGTCGCGGATCTGCTGCTGCAGCGCCTGCGAACCCGACAAGGCGTAGCAAGGCGGCACGAAGTCGTCGACCAGCCGGATCAGGCTGCCGTCGCGCACGAGGCAGGCGATCGGCACCAGTTCGTAGTCCTGCAGGCTCTCGAGCTCGCTCTCGAAGAAGATGCGCGCCACGAACATCAGCGAGCGCACCTGCGCGGGCGGCGCGTTGGAGTAGAGGTCGGGCACTTCCTCTGCCGCGTAGGTGGTCGCATAGCGCGTGGACGCCAGCGCGGCCTCGCTCAGTTCGCCCACCGTGCTCACGTTGGAGTCGGTCGCATGCAGGCGGCGAAGCCCGAGGTAGACCGTCACCGGCCTGTCGCCCTCGACCATGTCCGCGGTGAAGGCCCGTCCCGCGATCACCGCGTTGCCCGGGTACTCGACGTACGAGCGGTCCTGGAACAGCACCCGCGCCGACTGGACCTCGATGCGCATGTTGGCGACGGCCCCACTTGAAAGCGCCAGCTCGCCCACGCCCCAGAAATGCGGCTGCAGGTTCTCCAGCGCCGGCTTGCGCTGGAACTGCTGGTGCAGGTCGGACTGCTGGAAATGCTGCGGCTGCAGGAACATGCCCTGCTGCCAGTAGATGCCGGCTTTTTCGTTCATTTTTTTCAGTGCCTGCTCAGAGTTTGCGGGCCGCCGGATCGGCGTCGCCCGTCTTGGGTGAAAGGTCGATCTCGCGGCCCCCGCCATCGAGCGGAATCCACGCCATGTCCTTCTTGGGCACCGGGTAGGTGTTGAGGCTGCGCGCGTCCACGATCGACTGCGCGCCCAATTGCAGGCGCACCGCGAGCTGCACGGGCTCGGCGCTGTAGGTGGTCGAGAACCAGCCCTTGCTGTCGACCGACAGCGGCACCTCGAAGAGCCGCGCGGTGCCTTCGGCGTCGAGCTGGTAGTAGCCCGCCACGATGCCGACATAGCGGCCCTGCTGCACGCGATCGAGCGCCAGCAGCGTGCGGCGGCCCGGCGACACCACGTAGCGGCTCAGCTGCAGGAAGGCCGGGCCGGCCTGCCCCGTTTCCAGCGCACGGGCCATCTGCTGCGGGTCGGCCACGAGCTTCTGGAACGCGGCCGAGTCGCTCATCTGGAACACCGTGAGCAGCAGTGTGTGCGGCAGGTTCTGGTAGAGGTTGAGATCGGTTGCCGCGGTGATCTCGAGCAGCACGCCGTCCTTGCCGCCGTCCCAGGCGACTTCGGCCCGCGCCTGCTTGACGGTGTTGCCGCCCATGGCCGAATTGGCCGCGGCGCAGCCTTGCAGCAGCACGACGGCAAGCGCGCACAGCGGCAGGCACCAGCGTGCGGAGAGTGGCCAGGCGTAGCTCATCGCGGCGCGCTCCTCATGTTGCGTATGAAACATGGCAGGCGCCGCGCGCGGTGGCGCAAGGCTGCGCGAGCCTCTACCATGGCGGGCACCTTCCGCCTCCGCAGTCCATGCCCCCACACTTCGCCTGCCTTGCCTCCCGCGCCGGGGCCGCCGCGGCTGCCGCCTGCGCGGCGCTGATCGTCGCGGGCTGCGCCCAAAAGCCGCAAAGCCTCCCGCCACCGGCCGCCCAGCCCGAGGTGGCCGCGCGCGCGAGCGCGCCGGAAATCGTCGACCCCGTCACGGTCGCGACCGTGCTCGAGGTCTACCGCACGCAGCCGGTCGAAAGCATCGCGCAGGATCGCTGCGGCGAAGCGATTGCACCGCCCCCGCCCAGGTCGCTGTGGTCGCGCATGTTCTCGTCCGCGCCATCCAGGAACGACGTCGAGATGCCCCCGCCGGTGTTCGTGCCCGAGATCGCCTGCGACAAGGTGGCCGTCCGGCGCTACGACCTCGCGCACTACCGCATCGCCTATCGCTTCGAAGGCGAGCTCTACATGGTCGACCTCGACTACGACCCGGGCAGCGCCGTGCGCGTGGACGGCACGGGACGCGTGCTCGGTCGCGCCGAGCTGCCCTGAACGGGGGGCGCGTTCAGTCGAGCGCGAGCAGCGTTGCCTGGGCATCGTCTTCCTCCGTGTAGGGCATCCACAAGAGCGCCTCGGGCCGGCCGCGCACCCGCGCGTAGTACGAGACGGGGCCCGCGTCGGTGGCGCCCACCGTGTTGCGCAGCGCCCAGCCCGTGAACTCGCGGCCCGCGCTCTCCAGCTTCAGGCCCGACTGCCCATAGGCGATCACGGATTTCTCCGGCAAGCCGCCGCCCGGGCCGGTGGCCTGGAAGTCGATCGACGCGCCCTCGCCCGCCACCGCGAACATCAACCCCGGCCATGCGCCTTCGGCCGGCGCGAGCTCGATCCACTGGCCGAGCTGCTCGTTGCCATGCACCGAGACGCGGTCCGGCTGCAGTCCGTCCGAGGCGCGCGCACGGTGCACGCGCGCGACCACCTTGGCGGCCCAGGCGTCGCCGGCCTCGAACACCAGCGCATCGCGCAGCTGTGCCGGCAACGCCGGACGCTCCGGGCCGGGCGCGCCGGACCAGAGCACCGCGACCGGCAGGTCCGCGCCCAGCGCAGCGCGCAGGCTCGAGGCCATCAGGTTCAAGCCGTAGCGGACCGCCGGGTCGGCCATGGCCTTGTCGTCGGCGGCAACCAGCCAGAACGACGCGCCCTGCGCGACGAAGGCATCGGCCATCGGCCGCCAGTCGAGGGTCACGACCTTCTCGGCCGTGGTCTCCCAGACGCCGCCCGCGGCACGCAGGCCATAGCGCCCGAGCGTGGCGCCCAGCGCGGCCAGGCGTGCGTCGTCGGCCGAAAGCGCGGTGACTGCAATGGTTTTCATGGTTGTGTTGTCTCCGCAGGATCAGCTCAGGATCATCACTTTCGACTGGCTCGGCGCGAGCACCGCGCCCATCGCATTGCCCGCGTTCTGCTTGGTGGGCGTCGAGAGCCGGACGGCGGGATTGCCCTCGAACTTCACCTTGGCGCTGCCGGCGATGAACTCGACCTCGCCCATGATCTTTCCGGACACCACGCCGCCGCTGGCGCCGACCTGGTCGCCGTTGGTCAGCGGAATCTTCGAGGCCTTGGTCAGCGCGGGCATGCCCGAGACCAGCACCTTGGTGGTCGGCGAATCGCCCATGGGCGGCATGCCGATGTTGGGAAAGGGCGTGGGCACCGGCCCCGCGGGCGTGGGCACGTTGCAGATGTCGGGCGTGGCCATGCACTGGCCGCCGGCAAGGGTGACTGCGAACATTTTTTTGCTTCTCCTCAGCCCAGGTCGATGCGCTGGCCGTCGATCTTCACGGTGCCTTCGGCCAGCACCGTGGCCTGGCGCGCATGCAGCTGGGCGTGGCCCTCGACCTCCCAGCGCGTGCGGCCGGCGTGCAGGTCGTCGAGCTCTTCGACCGTGCGGAAACTGCTGCGCGCCTTCTGCACCAGGCGGCCGACCTGCGAACTGAGGTTGCGCGCGAACAGCTGCAACTCGCCGATGACGCCCGTGAAGCTGCCGGCCGACGCGTTCGCGTGGCCGAAGCGAAGGTCGCCGCGAACCGCCTCCAGCGTGAGCTGCGGCGTGCGTGCAGACAGCCCGGCCGAGGCCGCGATCTCGACTTGCCGCCCTTCGATGCGCAGGCTTCCGTCCTGCGCGACGAGCCGGGCGCCACCGGGCAGCTGCACCGTCGCCGCTGCCGCTTCGGCGCGCGAGAGAACGGCCAGGATGTGTTGATGGCAAGGCAGCGTGCGCATGGCGCCTTCACGCGGCTCGGCCGACGGCATGCCGGGCGCGAGGCACAGCAGCACCACGTCGCCGTCTTCAGGCGCCAGCAGGCAGCTGGGCGCGACCTGTGCGCGCTGCTCGCCTTCGCTGCTGTGCACGAACAGCCACGCACCGGCACGGCCGCAGACCGTGCCGGTGATGAGGCGCGGCGCGGACGGCGCGCCGCCGGGCACGAAGGCTGCAAGGGAAGGATCGTTGCTTGACATGGGTGGGCTCTCAGGAAAGGGTGGCCGGCGCCGGGCGCCAGTCTTCGGCGCGCGCGCGTTCGGCATCGGTGCCGTAGCTGCCGCGGCGCACGGCGTCGGTCCAGTTTGTGCCGCGCTCGGCCACGCGATGCAGGTTCGCGCCGCTGAAGTCGGCATGGCTGCAGTCGGCGCCGGAAAGATCGGCGTTGGAGAAGTCGCTGTGGACGAACACGGCACGCGTCATCTGCGCGGCCTGGCAGCGGGCGCCGGAGAAATTCGACCGGGACGCGCGCAGTTGCGTGAGCCGCGCGCCCGCAAGGTCGGCACGCGCGAAGTCCGACATCTCGAAGCTGGCGTCGTCCAGCAACGCGCGCGCCATGCGGGCATCGCCGAAGCGCACGTGCAGGCCGGCAGCGCCGCTGAACACCGCGCCTTCGAGCGTGGCGTGCTGGAACTGGGCCTGTTCCAGCTGCGCCTTCGAAAAGTCGGCGCCGGAAAGATCGGCGCGGTTGAACTGCGCCATGCGCAGCACGCAATTGCCCAGCCGCTGGCCTGCGAGCCTGGCGCCCGCGAGGTAAGCCTGCGTGAGGTCGGTGGCATCGAAGCGCGCGGCGCCCAGCTCGGCATCCATGGCCGTGAAGCGCTGCAGCACGGCGCGGCTGAAGTCGGTGCCTTCGAAACGGCACTGGTGTGCATCGCTTTGCAGCAGCGCGGCATCGGCAAAGTTGGCGGCCGACAGGTCGCACTGGTCGAACATGGCGTGCGTCCACTGCGCGCCCGCGGCATCGGCGCTGCGCAGGCTGCACTCGCTCATCGAGATGCGACTGCCGTGCGCGGTGCGCAGCACGGCGCCTTGCAGGTCGCAGGCCTGCCACTGGGTTGCCGTGAGATTCGCGCCGGCGAGCACGGCGGCGGGCAGGCTGCAGCGCTCGAACACGGCGCCTTCGAGGTTGGCGCCTTCCAGCCGCGCCTTCGCCAGGTCCACGTTGCGCCAATGCACTTTCGAAAGATCGCGCCCGCCGAAGTCGAGGCCGGCCACGCGGGCATCGGCAAGCCGGCGGCCACCCTGCGCGATCGCGGCGAGCGCGGCATCGGCATCCGTGAAGGTCGCTGGTCCGTCCATGCTCATGCCTTCACCGCCTCGGGCCGGCCCGGGATCTGCATCAGCGTGCCTGTGGTTAGCGCGCCCATGGTGTGGGCCTGCACGATGTCGGAGCCGTAGCAGTCGCTGGCATGCAGGTTCGCACCCGCCAGCCGCGCGCCGGCAAGTTGCGCAAGGCGCAGCGAAGCGCCCATCAGGTTGGCACCCGATGCGTCGGCGCCGCCGAGCGCGGCGCGCGAGAAATTCGCGCTCCTGGCGCTGGCGCCCGCCAGCATGAGGCCGGCCGCCTGCGCGCCGCCCAGGTCGGCACGCTCCAGCGAGGCCGACTGCATGGCCGCGCCCTGAAGGTCGACGCCATCGCTCCAGGCCGCGCCATCGAGATGGGCACCGCGCAGGTTCGCGCCCGCGAACACGGTGCCTGCACCGGCCCGCGCGCCACGCAGGTTCGCGCCCGCGAGGTCCGCCTGCCGCGCGTCGGCCTGGTACCACTCCGAGCGCTCGGCATCGACCGAGCCGAGCAACGCCTTGCCGATGCGCGCGAGGTCGAAGCGCGCCGCGGTCAGGGTCGCGCCCTGCAGGTCGGCCGCCTCCAGCGCACATTCGCTGAAGTTCGCGCGCTCGGCCCGCAGCTTTGCACCACGCAGCTTCGACATCTGGCTGCCACTGAAGTCGGTCCGCGCGCACTGGGCCTCCTGCAGGTTGGCGGCCGAGAAATCGCTGCGGCTGAAATCCGCCGCGCCCAGGTTGGCGCCCGTGAGCGTGGCGCCGGCGAGTTGGCTGCCGGCCGCGCGCACCGACTGGAAGCTGGCCTTGGTCGCGTCGGCGCCCGCAAAGCTCGCCCCTTGCAGGATCGCCTTGTCGAAGCGGGTGCCGGCCAGGCGGCTGCGGTCGAAGCGTGTCTTCTCGAGGGTCGCGGCGCTGAAGTCGGCGTTGGGCAGATCGAGATCGCTGAGGTCCAGGCCGTCGAGCTTGAGTCCCGCAAAGCTCCGGCCCTGGGCCTGCCAGGCGATCACTTCCTCGCGGTTGGTGGGCGGATGCGGGGCCGGCGCTGCCGCGGCTGCTGCCGCCGCCGGGCCTGCTGCTGCGGCGGCGCCTGCGGCTGCCGACGCTGCGCCCGCAGCCGACGCAACGACCGGTCCCGCACCACCGGCCGACGCGAGCAGCGCCGAGGCTGCCGGTCCAAGCACCGACGTGGCGGCGGACCCCGCGAGCGATGAAGCTGCCGCGCTGGCAATGCCCTTGGTGTTCGATGCGTGGGCCGGGGCAGCGCTGGCAGCGGCCGGCGGCGAGGCGGTCCGCGACGCGGGAGCCAAGCTGGAAACCGGTGCCGCCAGCGCCGGAAACTGCCGCATCAGTTGCACCGCTTCGTCGCTGGCGCCGCGGCTTTGGAGGTAGTCCGCCACGTCGTTGTGGTCGATGCCGTTCTCGCGCATCAACTGCTCGGTCTGCAAGCGCATCTGCTGCGTCTGTGCCTCGATGTCCGCCAGGCTCACGTCGGCCGGCGCCGTCTCGCCCTGCCGCGATCGGATGTAGCCGTCCACGTCGGCCTGGGTGAGGCCGTTCTGGGCCAGCAGCGCCGCATGCTCCGCCTCCATCTTCTTCGTCATGGCCTCGATCTCGGCCAGCGACACCTCGCGCTGCGGCGGCGGCTGCATCATGGCGTCGATCTGCGAACGCGGGATCCCGTGTTCGGCCAGCAGGCGTTCGGTCTGCGCATTCATCTGCGCGGTCATGCGCTGGATCTCCGCCAGCTGCGGGTCCGCTGAAGGCAGTGCGTCGGCGGCTTGCGGCTTTGGCGCTCGCCCCGGCGGTGCCGAAATGTCCAGGGCGCCGGCTGGCGGTGCCGCGGTGTTCGCGTCGTGCGCCTTCGCGGCGCGGTGATCGGCAGCAGCCTTCACGGCCGCGCTCGCGAGCGCCGAAGCGCCAGCCGAAACCGCTGCATGGCCGACCATGCCCGCAACACTGGCGGACGCGCCAGCGGCAGCGGCCGACGCTGCGGCCGCGGGCATGCCGGCAGCAGCGGCAACGACACCTGCCGCTGCCGCTGCCGGTCCGGCTGCCTTGGCTGCCGCGGCGGCGGCTGCCGCTGCTGCCCCCGCCCCTCCCGGTGCCGGCGTCGGGGCCGGAAGCTGGTCGCGATAGTGGGCTTCAGGCAGCGGCGCATCGCGCATCCGGCTCCCAGTCCGCGACCACGCAGGCAACGTTCTGCGCCTCTTCGTCGTCCACGTCGAGCGTGCCGCGGTACAGCACGGCGCCCAGGCCCAGGCCCGGCATCAGCCAGACCGTCTCGGCACGGGTCTCGATTTCCTTGAACACCGCGTCGGCGCCCTTGCCGCGCAGCGCGAAGCAGCGGCCGCGCAACGCAGGCAGCGCGCTCTCGATGCGTGGCTGCTCAGGATGCAGGTGGCTCAGCTCGATGGCCTCGTTGCCCACGAAGAAGCCGGCCATGCGCTGGTCCGGCGGCGCGCTCTGGAAGTAGCCGCCGGCCGTGTCTTCGGGCAGGTGCGGCCAGGTCTTCTGAAGCCACGGTTTGCCGACGGCGCCCAGATGGCTCTGGCGCTGCGGCGCGCTGCTGTCGACGCCCCAGTAGCCGGCCGGTGCCGGATGGTCGTCCTTGAAGGTGATCGGCTGGCGCGGGTCTTCGACATTGGGCAGCGCCGGCGCGGCCTTGCCGAGCGGATTCACCGCATCGCCCGGCCCGCCGAAGGCGGTGGCCGGCACGATCGGCATGCGCGTGAAAGGCGCGGCGGACGACAGCGTGCCGAGCGCGCTCCAGCGCCGGTCGCCATGCACGATCAAGGGCTTGTCGAGGCTACCCACGCGGGCGCGCACCGCGAGCTCGCCCACCGCTTTCCCGCCCGGCGCACAGGCCTCGCCATACAGCAGGAACTCGGCCTGTGGCTTGGGATAGCCCTCGTCGAGCACCGCCGGCGCGCCGGGCACCTGCGGCAGGCGCTGCCAGAGTTCGGTTTCGGGGCGCAATGCATCGAGGCCCGGCGACGCCAGCGGGAACAGCGCGACCAGGCCCACGCAAAGGCGATCGTGGCCCTGCAGGCGCAGTGCGCGATGCACGACGGCCATGTTGTCGGGTTTGAGGATTTTCATGGACCGTTGTTTTTCATGAGGCGATGCGGGTCCATGCGTCAGCCGAGCTTGATCAGGTTGCTGTTGATGCGGGTCGAGATCGCCTTGAAATCCGCCACGGCCGTGTTCACGCTGAGCGAAATGCCCTGGCTGCTGATCTGCATGCCGACTGTCCCCTGTGTCAACGAAATGAGCTGGTTGTCGATCGTGATTCCGCTGGCCATCGGCGACAGCGCGACCTTCGCTTCGGCCTTGGCCAATGCCGCGCTCTGCTGCTTCACCAAGTCCCTGGCAACCACTTCCAAAGCCCGGTTCGTCGCCAGGGTGGCCTCCAGCGGATCGAGCACGAGCGCGTCGGCATCCAGATCCTTGGCAGTCTTGAGCGCTTGCTCGGCTGCCACCACGCTCGCACCCGCCCCTGTCAACGACAACATCGCCGCATCCAGCCCGGCCTGGGCCGCAAGGCGCTGCGGATTCATCAGCGTCCTGGGCCCGATCTCGATCGTAGGTGCCGCAAGCTGGAGCGATTGCGCATCGGCCACCAGCTTGGAAGCCGATGAGCCGAAGACGCTCTTGTCATCGGCGCCGGAGTACGCCATGCCCACCTGCGTGCCGCTGTCGCGCATGGCGCCAAAGGGCGCATCCATGCTCATCACGTCGCGTCCCCTGAAAATATGCGACCAGGCGTCCAGGTCGATGTAGCCCTCGGCCCACGCTTGGCGCCATGAGGCACGCGAGCCGGCCTTCAACTCGATGCCGCTGGTCGGGCTCATCCGCACTTCGGAGCGAACCAGGGAAGCCGGCACCGGCGGCGCGCTTTCGCCATTGACCGACTGCACGATGCCCGTTTCGCCCAAGGTCATTTCGCTGACCACCTTGAGCTGCTTGATCAGCTTCGCAATCTTTCGCGCATAGACCTGGAAGGCAGCCATCACGGCCACATTGGAGATGGCATCGAAGCCGAACTTCGTGATGATGCCGGGCCATCCCTGCAGGGTCTTGCGATCAGGATTCGAGGGAGCGGCCTGCGCCGCGGCCCTGTTCTTGAACTTGTCGTCGATCGCCTTTTCCTCGCGCCGTCTCCATGCCGCTTTCTCTTCATCGGTCTTGTACTCGGCCGGCGGCTCCTTTTTCTCCAGCGCCGCTTTCTCCTGCTTCTTCAGCTCGGCCTCGTCGGCCGCGAACTTCAGATCGGCGTCGTCCTGCTTGCTCTTGGCGCCCTTCTGGTCGATCGCCTTGTCTTCCAGCAATGCACCGTTGTCGCTGGCGTTCACGGCCATTCCGAACAAGGTGGACTGGGTGAAATTCACTGCCGTGTAGGCCGAGATCAATCCTCTCATCCACTTCAAGGAAGTCTCGAGCTTGATCGCAGACACCTCCGATGCCACCGCGCCAGCGGAGATGGTCGCGGTGCCGCTCGAAGATCCACCGAACGAACGCGAAAGCTTGACGCTGCTCGAATCATCGATCGAGACGTTCATCAGTCCGTCGGACCAGCTCCCCAACTGGCCCAGGTTCGCCTTCCAGGCGACACTGGAGGAGAGGTCGATCCCGATCTTGGTGCCTACCGACACGTCGTTGGTGAAGGCCGCGCTGATGGAGGCCTTGGTGCCCAGGGACAATGCATTCGAGGTCCCGAAGCTCATCGAGTTGCTGTGCCCGAAGGACACCGAGTCCTTGCCCCCGGTGGTCGCCTCGTAGATGCTGCCGCCCCCCTCCGGATGCACCGAGCCGATGCCGATGCTGCTCTTGTGGAACGGAGAGTTGAGCCAGATCACCTCCTTGCCCTTGGTGTCGGCCATGAGCATCTGGTTGCCGCCCTTGGTGCTGATCAGGTTGTCGTGCGGGTTGCGCTGATCGACGACGTTCGGCGTGACCGAGTTGGGCACCGCCCCGAGGATCACCGGCTGGTCCGGATCGCCATCGGCAAAGGACAGCAGCACCTCGGTGCCCTTGTGCAGCGGAAAGTGCATGCCGTGCTCGCTGCCCGCATACGGCGAGGCCATGCGCACCGGCGCGGAGCCTTTGGCCGCACCCTTCTCGGTGCGGTCGAACGGGATCTGGACCTTGTACTGGCCGTGCTCGTCGAGCTCCGCGTACTCGCCCGATCCCTCGGCGTCCACGGTGGCGCTCATGGTGCCTGCGACGCGCGGCTTGGGCGTGCTGCGCGCGGGGCGGAACTGCGTGGCCGCGGGCAGCGCCACGAAGCTGTTGCGATAGGCCGTCTGCCCTTCGCGCTCGTTGAACGGCGTCTTGAGGCCGGCCAGCAGCGCGCCGGCCTGCGAGCCTTCGTGCGTGATCTCGGTGACGAGGTAGCGGCCGTTGAAGTCGTCGCGGTAGTGCTGCGTCAGTTCCATGAAATGACCACTGCGCAGGCCAACCGCCGTAGCTTCGCCGCTGAAGGCGCGGCCACCGCAGCGCAGCTCCTCGGCACGGATCGACGCGTAGCGCTGGCCCTCTTCCTCGGTGCGGAAGTTCTCGCCGTAGAGCATCTCTTCGCCGATGCCGCTGGTCGACACCTCGGCCTGCGCCACCAGCGGCATGCTCGCGCGCCGGTGGTTGTAGTCCTGCAGCACCAGCGTTTTCGGCAGCGGCCGCGTGCGGCACACAAAGCCCTGCACCGAGTCGGGTGCTAGCCCCACGTCGAGCTCGTCGGCCGGCCGGTAGTTCACCGCCACCGCCGCTGGCGGCTGCGCCACCTTGTCGTCGATCAGCACCAGCTTGTCGGCGTCGCCGCCCTGCTCGAAGTAGTAGTAGATGCCTTCGCGTTCCAGCCAGCGCGAGACAAACGCGAGCGGCGTCTCCTGGTACTGGCACACGTAGCTGCGCGGCCGGTACTGGCCCTTGAGCTTGAGCGTGTAGTCGTTGGCGGGGTTGAGCCGGGCTCCCTTCAGGATGCCTTCGACGATCTCGGGGATCGTCTGCTCGTGCAGGTAGACCTCCGAATTGCGGTACAGCGACAGCTGCCACAGGCGCGGCACCAGCACCGCGCGGTAGAAGGTGAAGCCGCCCACCTGGTGCAGCTGGTCGAACTCGGCCAGCATGCCGGCATAGGGCGTGGCCTGCCGGGTGTCGTTGGGTGCGAGGATCTTCAGCAAGGCATTGGCCGCCAGCACGCGCGCCAGGTCGATGCGCGCATCGTCCGAGACCAGCACCAGCTCGAAGCGGTAAGGCCGCGAGATGGCCTCGAAGCCGCTCATGCGGACCACGGCGAAGGTGTCGCTCGGGCAGGCCTGGCTGCTGAACTCGAAGCGGCGGTCGGCGGGAAGGCGTTGGGCGATGGTGCTCATGGCATCAGCCCAACCTGATCAGGTTGGCGACAAAACTCATGCCCACCGGGTCCAGCTTCAGCTCCGTGCTGCCGAGCTTCATGTCGATGCTGGCACTCGCGACACTGAGCGATCCGGATGCATGGGTGAGAGAGGTGGCGGCCGCGTCCACCTGCAGGCCGTTGAGATACTCGGTCGGCGCAGGGAGTTGGGCGCGCTTCAGCTTGATCGAATTCAGCTTGTCGCTCTCTGCCTTCTGGGTATCCGAAGCGGTGTACCAAGCCTCCAGTGCCGAGCTTTTGGCAAGCTCGCTCGATGCATTTTCGTAGGTGGAGAAGAGCCTGTCCGCAACGCGGGTCGCGGCGTCCAGCAACTTCTGCGCTGCGAGCTCCTGGGCCCCCAGAATTGCTGCGCGCGGGTCAGGCACCACGAGTCCGTGGCCGACACTGATCGTTCCCGAGATGAGCGTGGTGGCGTCACCCTTCAGTTCCAGCGAAGACTTCGAGGTCTCCGCACGCACTGTCTTGTTCTGCTCGTCGATCGTGATCAATGCAGGGTTGCCTTGGTCACCGCGGCGCCCCAGTTCGACCGTTGGCGAACTCAGTGACATTGAATTTTTGGCTTCGATGCTTGCCACGCCACGGCTTTGGACCGAAAAACCATCGCTGATTGCTTCGATACCCTTGCCGCTCAGTCGGAACCGAGCGTCCTGATTTCCGCCTTCATCGAATCTCTGGTCGATGCCCTCGTCATTCAAAGTGATGCGGCTAGCGTTCTTGATCTCTTGGATCCTCTCAGCCAGCATCTTCGCGTACAGCTGAAAGCTGAGCAGCGCATTGACATTGACTACTGCATCGACGCCAAACTTGCCCAGCGCGCCTGGCCATCCCATGAGCCCGGTCTCTTGCATGGGATCCTTGCCGCTTTTCTGGTCGTCCGCGTGCTGATTCACGTCCTGAGCGGGCGCGAGGGCGCCCCCGGCCGAGCCGTTCACAGCCATCCCAAAAACAGCGGACTGCGCAAAGTTGGCCGCCGTGAATGCCCCGGCCAGCGTTCGCATGATTTTGAGATGTGTCTGCAGAGACCACATGTCCGCTCTTGCGCCGCGGCTCACACCGGCGCTCAAGGACACCGAGTTCAGCGCTGTGGTGCTCACCGCGTTCTTGAACGTCACCGCATCAGAATCGTCGATCGTCACGTTCTTGCCTACGCTCGCAAACGGCGCGAGATTCATGTTCCACTTGAACTCGTTGGCCATGTTGATGTTCAGGGATGCACCCATGGTCACCTTGTTGGCCAACGAGGCCACCAGGCTCGCCTCGGTGCCCAGCGACAGCAGGTTCTTGCTGCCGAAGTTCATGACGTTCGCATTGCCGAAGGTCACGGTATCGCTGCCGCCCTTGGTGGCCTGGAAGATGTTGCCGACCGGCGTGGGCGATGGCGCAGCCCCCTTCGCAGCCTTGTCGCCGGAAGAAGCCGGCGCCGCGGACGAGCCCAGCACGCTGGCCGCGCAACCGATGAACAACGCCGAGTCCTGGTACGGCGAACGCAGCCAGATGCCTTCATTTCCCCGCGTGTCGTCGAAGCCGATCTCGTTGCCACCCTTGGTCCGGATCATGCTCAGTTGCGGATTCGTCGAATCGACCACACTGCGGTTGTCGGAGTTCGGCACCGCCCCGAGGATCACCGGGCGGTCCGGATCGCCATCGACGAACGACAGCAGCACCTCCGCCCCCTTGTGCAGCGGAAAGTGCATGCCATGGTCGCTGCCGGCATAGGGCGAGGCCATGCGCATCGGCCTCGATCCCTTGGCGGCGCCCTTCTCGGTGCGGTCGAAAGGGATCTGCACCTTGTACTGGCCATAGGCATCGAGCTCGGCGTATTCGCCGCTGCCTTCGGCATCGATGGTGGCATTCATGGTGCCGGACACGCGCGGCTTGGGCGTGGTGCGCGCGGGGCGGAACTGGGTGGCCGCGGGCAGCGCGACGAAGCTGTTGCGATAGCTCGTGGTCTGGCGCTCGCCCTCGTTGAATGGCGTTTTCAAGCCGTCCAGCAGCGCGCCGGCCTGGGAGCCTTCGTGGGTGATCTCGGTGACGAGATAGCGGCCATTGAAGTCGGCGCGATAGTGATGCGACAGCACCATGAAATGGCCGCTGCGCAGGCCCACGGCCGTTGCTTCGCCGCTGAACACGCGCGCGCCGCAGCGCAATTCCTCGGCGCGGATCGTCGCGTAGCGCTGCCCTTCTTCTTCACTGCGGAAGTTCTCTCCATAGAGCATCTCCTCGCCCAGGCCGCTGGCCGACACTTCGGCCTTGACCTCGAGCGGGAGGTTGGCGCGGCGGTGGTTGTAGTCCTGCAGCACCAGCGTGCGGGGCAGCATGCGCGAGCGGCAGACGAAGGCCTGCACCGAGTCGGGCGCCAGGCCCACGTCGAGTTCGTCGGCCGGCCGGTAATTGACGGCCAGGGCCTCTGCCGGCTGCGCCACCTTGTCGTCGAGCAGCACCAGCCGGTCGACGCCGCCGTCCTGCTCGAAGTAGTAGTAGATGCCTTCGCGCTCGAACGAGCGCGAGACGAAGGCGAGCGGCGTTTCCTGGTACTGGCACACATAGCTGTGCGGCCGGTACGTGCCGGTGAGCTTGAGCGTGTAGTCGCGGCTGGCGCTGAACCTCGCGCCGACCAGCAGGCTTTCGACGATCTCCGGAATCGTCTGCTCGTTGAGGTAGACCTCCGAGTTGCGATACAGCGACAGCTGCCACAGGCGCGGCACCAGCACCGCGCGGTAGAAGGTGAAGCCGCCCGCCTGGTGCAGCTGGTCGAACTCGGCCAGCATGCCCGCGTAGGGCGTGGCGCGCGTGTGGTCGTCGGGCGCGAGGATGCGCAGCTGCGCCCCTGAGCCGACCATCTTCGCGAAGTCGATCGCCGCATCGTCCGAGACCAGCACCAGCTCGAAGCGGTACGGCTTCGAGATCGCTTCGACGCCACTCATCCTCACCACGGCAAAGGTGTCGGCCGGGCAGGCGTCGCTGCTGAACTCGAAGCGGCGGTCCGCGGGCAGGCGTTGGGCGACAGTGCTCATGGATGCGGCGTTCGATATCAGGGGGTGGCGTCGCCGGCAAAGCTCACCGCGAACTCACCCTGGGCGTCGACATCGAGGTGCACGACGGCGGCCGGCTCGCCGCTGCCCATGCGCTGCAGGATCTGCTGCGACATCAGCGGCAGCACGTTGCCGCGCAGGATGAAGTCGATGTTGCGCGCGCCGGTCTCCACCTCGGTGCAGCGCGCGGCAATGCGCTCGACCACCGCTTCGGCATAGGTGAAGCGCATCTTGTTGTTGCGCGCGAGCCGCTGCACGATCCGGTCGAGCTTGAGGCGCACGATGCCGCCCAGCGCCTGCGCATCGAGCGTCACGTAGGGCACGATGGTCATGCGCGCCAGCAGCGCCGGCTTGAAGTGGTTCGACAGCAGCGGCCGTATGGCGCCGGCGAGCACGGCCGCATCGGGCTTCTCGCCGCCCTGCGTCATCTCGGTGATCACGTCGGTCGCCAGGTTCGAGGTCAGAAAGATCACCGTGTTGGCAAAGTCGATTTCCTTGCCCTCGCCGTCGGACAGCATGCCCTTGTCGAACACCTGGTAGAACAGGTTCAGCACGTCCAGGTGGGCCTTCTCGACCTCGTCGAGCAGCACCACGGAATACGGGCGCTGGCGCACGGCCTCGGTCAGCAGGCCGCCTTCGCCGTAGCCCACGTAGCCGGGCGGCGAGCCGATCAGGCGGCTCACGTTGTGGCGCTCCTGGAACTCGCTCATGTTCACCACCACGGTGGATTTCTCGTCGCCGAACAGCAGGTCGGCCACGGCCAGCGCGGTCTCGGTCTTGCCGACTCCCGAAGGGCCGACGAGCAGGAAGACGCCCAGCGGCTGGCGCGGATCGTTGAGGCCCGAGCTCGCGGTCTTCACGATCTCGGCCACCTGGTCGAGCGCGGCGTCCTGGCCGCGGATGCGGCGCTTGAGCGCATCGGCCAGCCCGAGCGCGGTGCTCGCCTGGTCGCGCTGCATCTTGCCGACGGGCACGCCGGTCCAGTCCGACACCACCTTGGCCACCACGTCGGGATCGACGTCGATGCGCACCAGCGCTTCGCTTCCCTGTGCCTCGGCAAAGGCGCGCTCGGCCTGCAGCAGCGTGTCTTCCAGCGCCATCAGCGCGGGCGAACCCGCGTTGGCACCGGCTTCGCCGCGCGCCGTGCCGTAGGCGCCGCGCGCCTCCAGAAGAACCTGGGCTGCGTCGCGCTGCGCCTGCCATCGCGCGCGAAGATCGTCGGCCTGGGTGGCGAGCGTGTCCAGCAGCGTGTCGATGTCGGTGAAGCGCTGCGGCTCGATGGCCTGGCGGTTGTCCACATCCTGGCGCAGGCCCCGCTTCTCGCGTTCGAGCGCCTGCATGCGGCGCTCGGTGTCCTCGAGCAGGTCGGGCTTGGCGTTCTTCAGCACCTTGACGCGCGCGCAGGCGGTGTCGAGCAGGTCGACCGCCTTGTCGGGCAGCTGCCGGCCGCTGATGTAGCGGCTCGACAGCTCGGCGGCGGCAACGATCGCGTCGTCGCGGATCGCGACCTGGTGCACTTCCTGGTAGCGGTCGCGCAGGCCGCGCAGAATCTGCACCGCGGTCGCCACGTCGGGCTCGTCGAGCTTCACGAGCTGGAAGCGGCGCGCCAGCGCGGCGTCTTTTTCGAAGTACTTCTTGTACTCGGCCCAGGTGGTGGCGGCGATGGTGCGCAGCTCCCCGCGCGCCAATGCCGGCTTGAGCAGGTTGGCCGCATCGGAGGTGCCGGCCTGGCCGCCGGCGCCGATCAGCGTGTGGGCCTCGTCGATGAACAGGATGATCGGCGTCGCCGAGGCCTTCACTTCCTCGATCACGCCCTTGAGCCGGTTCTCGAACTCGCCCTTGACGCTGGCGCCGGCCTGCAGCATGCCCATGTCCAGGCCCAGCAGGGTCACGTCCTTGAGCATGTCGGGCACGTCGCCCTCGACGATGCGCAGCGCCAAGCCCTCGACCACCGCGGTCTTGCCGACGCCCGGATCGCCGACGCAGATGGGATTGTTCTTGCGGCGCCGCGCCAGGATGTCGACCATCTGGCGGATCTCCGCATCGCGGCCGAACACCGGGTCGATCTTGCCGCTGCGCGCCTTCCCGGTGAAGTTCTCGCAGTACTTCGCGATGGCTCCGCCGGGGGCTCCGCCTGCCTGCGCGCCCTCGCCGCCGCCGCCACCGAGCGCCGCGGCGGGGTGGCCTTCGATCGACCCCGCGCACACGGTGGGAAACTGCGACAGCAGCGTTTCCTTGACCAGCGGCGAGAGCAGCGGACCGATGCTGCCGCCCGCATAGAAGCTGGCGCGCGCCACCAGCGCCACCAGCACCGCGCCCGATCGGATCAGCGACTGCCCGAGATCGACGGAACCCAAAAGCCAGGCGTCCTGCAGCAGCTCGAGCAGCAGCGGAGAGAAGGCCGGCCGGCCGGCGTTGCCCGTGCGCATGTCTTCCAGCACGCGGTCCACGCCCTGGCGCAGCACCACCGCCTCGACGCCGTTCTGGCGCAGCAGCAGCGGCAGGTCGGCCTGCGGCTCGTCGAGCAGCCGGTGCAGCAGGTGCTCGACCGTGATCTCGTAGTGCCCGCGCGAAACGCACAGCCCGACGGCGTTCTCCAGCGATTCCTTGCAATAGCCGTCGAGGCGGCCGACGAGAGGCTTGAGGTCAACCAGCAGCATGGGAATTCCTTGTGGGCGAAACGAGTTGCGGCGCAAGCCGGAAGCGGGCGGGCGATGCGCCCATGGCCTGTTCGCCAGAGAGCCAGGTGTCCAGGCCCAGGCGCGACCATGCGGCGGCGCCGGTGCAGGCACCGCGGCCTTCGCCTTTGGCAAGGCGCAGTTCGACGGAGACCTGCAGCGGCCGGGTGAGATAGAAGCGCACGAGAAACTGCAGCGTCCGGTGCCCGTCCGCGCCGGGCAGCAGCTGCTGGAACAGGGCCTCGGGCAGTTCGCCGATCACGATGTGCAGCAGGTTGTCGCTGTCTTCGACCTGCGTGCCCAGCGGGCAATCCTCGCCGAGCACGTTGGCCTGCAGCCCGAGCCGCAGGCGCTGGTCCTGGGGAATCGGCACCCACTGCGGCTCGCACGACTCGACCTCGATGGTGGCGGGCGCGAACGCATCGGCCAGCAGCGTGCGCAGGCCCATCGCCGAGCGGGTGCGCTGCGCAAAGAGATTGAGGTAGCGCAGCAGCCCGTTGGCGCCCGGGAGGCTGTCGCGCTGCTGCGCGGAGCCCAGGCCGGCAAAGGCATACAGCATGTCCAGCGCGTCGGGATCGCCCTCTTCCACCGCGCGCAACTGGAGGCGGTACTTGCGCCATGCCTCGAACAGCTGCGGATAGAGCGCGCCATGAAGAATGTCGAGGAACTCGCGCCGGGCATGCCGCCCTTCGCGGTGGTCGTCGATCAGGTCTTCGGTGTAGAAGGTCGGCAGCGGCGACGACACGCCGTACAGCCCGAAGAAGTTGGCCGTGACGCGGTAGGTATCTCCCGTGGCGTGGGCGCCCTCGCCGCCTTCGGTGGTCTCGGGTGCCGGCAGCCGCTCGATGGCGTCGATGTCGGTGTCCGGAAAACCCAGGCTCAGGTTCGGCCGCACGCGGATGCGCGAGGCGCCCGCGCGCCGCATCAGCCGGATGGCCTGGAAATAGGAATACCGGGTGCCGCGGGCCAGCAGGTCGTCGCTCAGAGAAGGCATTGCCGCCCCAATCTCGCGGGCCACTCGAAGACCGCGCCGGTGTCGGCGTCCTTCAGCTCCAGCCGCGTGTAGGCGTTGATGGCGGCGTAGTCGCCCAGGAAGCGTTCGATCACGCAGCCGAACACATAGAGGCCGCCCAGGCTCGCGAAGTGGCTGCTGCGGCAAAGCAGGCGCAGGCGCTGGCCGCTGAGCATGCGGCGTCCGATCAGGCGCGTTTCGGGCTCCGCCTCGAGCGACTCGATGCCCGCGATGCGGTGGCGGTTGGCGATCTCGCGGCCATGGTCCTGGCGCTCCGAGAACACATACAGGTCCAGCATCATCTTGAGGTTGGCCGCATCGGCCAGCGACAGGAAGTTCAGCGAGATGTGCGAGATCATCCGCCACAGCAGGTGCTCGTCGGCCGGCGGATTGAGCTGCGGCGTCACCGCGCGGATGTTGCGAAAGCCCAGCCGCTCCGGCGAGCTGCTGGTGGGCTGGCTGATGTCGCCGAGCTTGAGGCTCTCGGGCAACTCGGCATTGGTGCAGGTGAGCGTGATCGACAAGGTCTCGGACTTGAGCGCCTGCTGCCGCGGCGTGGCGATGGAGAGGAACAGGTCCTGCCCACGGCCCACGGTGGCGGCCCGGCGCGACAGGCTGTAGCTCGCCTGTTCGCGCGCCGCCTGGCCCGTGCGCACCGGCAAGGCGGCCATGCCGAAGGGCGTGTAGAAGCGCTCTTCGCTCTCGCCCTGCGTGTAGCCGCAGACGCGGTCGACCGAGAAGATCTGGTAGTGGCCCTTCTTCTCGTTCTCCGGGCGCACCCGGTATTCGCTCGTGAGATGCTCGTTCTGGATCGGCTCGGCCGCGTGCTGGAACAGGTTGAGCGCCGGCACCACGTTCAGCAGCAGGCTGTGCTCGCGCAGCTCGGGCGCCCATTCGGGAAGGTCCGTGAGCGTGAGCCAGACGCTGAACTGCATGCCGCTGCGGCCGGTGCGCCAGCGGTCCAGGCCGCCGAGCTCCACGAACAGCAGCTTCTCGGGCAGCGCGAAGTATTCCTGGATGATGCGAAAGCCGGGGAACGCGTGTTCGGGGTAGGCCAGCATCTCGTGGTCGAAACCCGCGCAGCGCAGCGCCTGGGGGCCGAGCGCGAAGCGCGCGCCGGACTGCTGCGGGCCACCGGCCACCACCTCGACCTGCGCGACCTTCGTCATCAGCAGCATCAGCAGGTTGCTCGCCTCGGCATAGCCGGCGCCCAGGAACAGGCGGACCGACGCGGCCTGCCACTGCGAAAGGTCGATGCCCTGCAGCCCGAAGTCCATGCGCAGCGCGGGTGCGCGGCCGGCATGCTGCACCAGCTCGAAGCCGCGCAAGGCGAGCGGTTCGACCTGCAGCGCATGGCTGGTGCGAAAGCGGCAGCGCGTGCCGTCGATGGGCAACGATGCAAGCTCCACGCCCGCGGGCACGTGCATCGGCTCCGAGAGCATGCCCTTGGGCTCGAAGGCGACCAGCGTCGATGCCGGCACCGGCCGCAGGTAATGGGGAAAGAGCTGGGTCGCGAGCTCCTGCAGCAGCTCGGGAAATTCGTCGTCGAGTTTCTGCCGCGTGAGGCCATTGAGAAAAGCCACGCCTTCGAGCAGCCGTTCGACATCCGGATCGCTCGACGGTTCGGCCAGCATCGGCGCCAGCGCCGGATTGCCGCGCGCAAACTCCACCGACAGCTCGCGCAATTGCTGCAGCTGATCCTGGTAGTAGCGAAGGAAGTTGGCTTTGCTCATGAAGACGGAATTGGCGGGGGCAGCGAACGCGGCGCGCTCAACGCCTCAGGGCGTGGTCGGGCACGCTGACTTTTCCGTTGCTGCCGACGATGGTCGACAGGTGCAGCGGAATGTCCTGGCCGTCGACGTCGAGCCGCCCGTCGACATCGAAGCGAAGGGACATCGGGTCGTTGGCATCGGCATGCAGCACCACCTGCGGCGAACGCAGGCGGGGCTCGTAGCGCGTGATCACCTCGCGGATCGACACCTCGATGTCGCGCACCGACCCCGACGAGAGTCCGCCCGCGAGGTTGGTGAAATCCGGCACGCCGAACCTGGCGTCCAGCGGCACGCTGCCCTGGCGCGTGTTCAGGATGCAGCGCAGGTGCGCAATGACGGAGTCGATCAGGAGGGACGCCCGTGCGGCGTTGCTGCGCGCGGTACCGCTTTCCCAGCGGGCCAAGCGTTCGAGCAAGCGGAACTCATTCACGGGATTCGATCGACTCCCGCCGATCAGGACTTGGGAGCGAGCCAGGAGTCCTCGGCCTCGATGCCATCGGGATCGAAGGTCCAGGTGATCTTCTCGTAGGTGAAGGCCACGTCTTCCATGTGCCCCATCTGCTTGTTGTCGGGGTTCAGGCAATTGGGCGTCCACGAGCGGATGCTCGTGAGGATGGCGTTCTCCAGCTTGACGGTGTAGTACTTCTCCTCGGTGCCCTTGGGCGAGATCCGGTAGAACTCGAGCACCACCGACTTCATCTGCTCGCCCGAGGTCAGCGCCTGGAACAGCTTGGGCGACGACTTGTCGATTTCCTTGGTGACGGTGCTCGGACCGTGGACGCGCTTGCCGGTGGGCAGGCCGGTCTGCGGGCTCTTCGGGATCTCGATGGTGTGCTCGACGGCTTGCACCAGGATTTTCCCGTCATGGCCCTTGACCTTGGTCGAACCTTCGATTTTTCCCTGGTTTTGACCTTCGAGGGTCATGTAGCACGGCATTGGCATCTTTAGCTTTCTGTTGATCGGCAATTCAATTGCCAGTAATCCAGGCCCGGTAAATAAAATACGCGTCATTTCCTTGGAATTGAATTCCTCGGCGCAACCCCGGGACTGGTGAATGGCTGCGTTGGATCAATTGTCTTGCGGCGCAATGTCCGGATCATTTCGTTTGGCCATTTCCAGGTTACGCCTGAAACAATGGCCTCCGAACGCCGGATCCGGCCGTTATTTCTTTTCGAGCTTGCCCACGAGCGACAGCGTGAACGAGGCGCCCATGTACTTGAAATGGGGCCGCACCTTGAGGTCGACCCGGTACCAGCCCGGCTCGCCTTCGACGTCCACCACGTTGATCTCGGCCTGGCGCAGCGGCCGGCGGCTGCGAACGCCCTCGGCCGGGTTGTCCATGTCGGCCACGTACTGGCGGATCCAGAGGTTGAGCTCCTTCTCCAGGTCGGCCCGTTCCTTCCACATGCCGATGTTTTCGCGCTGGATCACCTTGATGTAGTGCGCCAGCCGGCTCACCACGAAGATGTAGGGCAGCTGGGTGCTGAGCTTGTAGTTGAGCTCGGCTTCCTTGCCTTCCTTGCTCTGGCCGAAGAACTTCGGCTTCTGTGCCGAATTGGCCGAGAAGAAAGCCGCGTTGTCGCTGTTCTTGCGCATCGTCAGCGCGATGAAGCCCTGCTCCGCCAGCTCGAACTCGCGCCGCTCGGAAATCAGGATGTCGGTCGGGATCTTGTTCTGGATCGCGCCCATCGACTCGTACGAGTAGATCGGCAGGTCCGACACCGTTCCGCCGCCCTGCGGGCCGATCACGTTGGCGCACCAGCGGTAGTCGGCAAAGCTGTCCGTCAGGCGCGAGGCGAAGGCGAACGCCGCGTTGCCCCAGAGGAAGTCCTTGTTCCCGCCGGTCACGCTCTCCTGGTAGTTGAATTTCTTGCTGGGCACCGTCTCGGCCCCATAGGGCGTGCGAAGCAGGAAGTGCGGCAGCGTGAGGCCCACGTAGCGCGCGTCCTGGCTTTCGCGGAAGGCGTTCCACTTGACGAACTGCGGCCCCTCGAAGACGGACGACAGGTCCTTCAGGTTCGGCAGCTGCTCGAAGGCATCGATGCCGAAGAACTGCGGGCCGGCCGAGGCGATGAACGGCGTGTGCGCCATGGCGGCGGTGCTGGCCGCGTACTGCAGCAGCTTGATGTCCTGCGCGCCGGGGCTGAACTCGTAGTTGGCCACGATGGCGCCGAACGGCTGGCCGCCGAACTGCCCGTATTCCGCGGTGTACAGGTTCTTGTAGAGGCCCGACTTGGTGACGTCCGCGGCGTCCTCGAAGTCTTCCAGCAGCGTCTGCTTGCTGACGCTCAAGATCTGGATCTTCACGTTCTCGCGGAAATTGGTGCGGTCGACCAGGAACTTCAGCGAACGCCACGCCGATTCCATGGCCTGGAACTCGGGGTGGTGGAGGATGGAATCGACCGCGCCGCAGAGCTTCTTGTCCAGCCCCGCGATCATGTCGTCCACCGTGGCCTGCGTCACGCGCTCGACGGCGTTGTTGGGTTCCAGCAGGTGCGAGATGAACGCCTGCAGGCCCTGGCGCGTGATGGGATAGGCGTCGTCGCCGGGCTTGACGCGGGCCGACTCGACAAGCTGGTCCAACAAGGACGCAGTGGCGGCGGCGGCGGCCGGCGCTTCGGCGCCGGGCTGGATCTGTTCTTCTGCCATGGTGCGGTTCGCCTTCAGTTACTTTTCTTGGATGCCGAGTTCGCTCAGCAGGCGTGCGCGTACCTGTTCGTCCTGGACCAGCTCCTGGACGCGCTTGCGGAAATCGGGGATGTTGCCGAGCGGACCCTTCAGCGCCTTCAGGGCGTCGCGCAATGCGATCAACTGGCGCAGCTCGGGCACCTTCTCGACGATGGCGTCGGGGGAGAAATCGTCGATGGAGTCGAAGCCCAGCTTCACCGGCAGCTGCGCGCCCGCTTCCGCGGTGGGATCGAGCTGGCTGTCGATGCCGATGCTGAGTTCGAGCTTCTGTGCCTTGAGGACCTCGTTGAAGTTGTCCTTGTCGACGGAGATCGGCTTCATTTCTTCGACCGGCACGTCGCTCGGGCGCAGCGTGAAGTCGCCCAGCACGAGCAATTTCAGCGGCAGCTCGACTTCGGCCTGGGCATCGCCCACGGCCGGGCGATAAACGATATTGACGCGCTCCTTCGGAGCGACTGATCCTTCGGCTGCCATTGAAATCTCCTGAAAGTTGATGGACGACACCCGCTGGAATGGCCTGAAAAAGAGCTTGCGGCGCAACTTCAGATCGCACGTTTTTTCTTTTGCGAGCGTCAAATCGGCGGTCGAAAAGCAACGTCCGGCGTCCAGGACCGAGGGGCGTCCCGAGCGCTGAAGTTTCTCGTTAAAAAGTATTTCACCGTTAGTCGATTCATCTCAACTTTTTGTCTAGGCGTCTCATCTTTCACCGAAATGTTTCAGTGCAGTTAGAGTGCGGCTCCAAAGGCAATAGTTACCGATGAAAGACTCGCGGTCCGCGGACCTCCGCATCGCAAATCCGTTGATTCCGGCCGATGCGGGCCGAAATTCCAACGCCATCCCGCCCCTCGCAAGCTCGGGCGCGGGCATGCTGGGCTGCGCCGGTCTTTCGCTGCTGCTGGGCCTTTCATACGGGTTCGCGTCGAGCGCCGGGCTCAACACCGACCCCGACACATCGCTCTCGGCCCTCGCGTGGCCGGCACCCGCCATCGGCGTGGCGCTGCTGTGGCGCCGCCGTCCGCGCGAATGGCCGGTCTACCTGCTGGCCGCGGCCGTGGCACTGGCGCTCGTGGGCCCTGCGGTGGGGCAGCGGCCGACCGCCATCGATGCGGCGCTGGCCGCCATCGGGCTGGCCGAGGTGGCCCTGGGCGCGTGGCTGGGCAGGCGCTGGGTTGCGCCCGATGGCCAGCTCGACTCGTCCGGCCGCCTGCTGCTGTTCACCCTGCTGCTGCCGGTGGCACTGTCGATGCTGCATTCGGTGCTCATGAGCGCCGTGCTGCGCTGGGGCGGCGACGCCGAATGGATCGAGCCCTGGCGGCGCATCTACGTGGCCAACGCGCTGGCCATGCTGACCCTGGTGCCCGCGCTGCTGACCCTGGGCTCGCCCGGCGTGCGTGCCGTGTTCCACGACCGCGGCAACTGGCTGCCGATCGTTTGCGCCCTTGCGTGCCTTGCACTGGCCTTCGTGCCCCACATGCATGACGAGGTGGTGCGCACCGCGCTCACCCTGCCCTTGTGCTGGGCGGCCGTGCGCAGTGGCATGCTGCTGGTGGCGCAGCTGAATGCGGCGATCTCGGTCGGCATGATCGCCCTCACGCTTGGCGGCCATGGGCCCTACGTCGAATACGGCTATGGCCTGTGGACCTTGCAGGTGGACCTGATCGGCATTGCCGTGCTGTCGCTGATGCTCGCGGTCACCATCGGCGAGCGGCACCGCCTCACCTTGCGGCTCGAACAGGGGCGGCGGTTCGAGTCACTGGGCTTTTTGGCCGGCGGCATCGCCCATGACTTCAACAACGTGCTGGGCACCATCCGCGCCTGCGCCGAGATCGCGTCCGACCGCATGCCCGCCGGCAGTCCGGGCCGCGCCGAGATCGCCCAGCTGGAGCGCGAGACCGAGCGCGGCATCGACATGACGCAGCAGATCCTGCTCGCGGCCCGGCAGGGCGACCCGGCCCGCGGCTGCGTCGACCTGGGCGACCTGGTCGACGAGGTGATGCAGATGGCCGCGCCGCTGTGCCCCGCGCACGTTCGCATCGCGCGTGCGCCCGGCGCGGGCGGCGCACCGCTCCTGGTGCTCGCCAACCGCGGACAACTGGTGCGCGCGGTGCAGAACCTGCTGCGCAATGCGGTCCAGGCCACGCGCACCCGGGTCACGCTCACGGTGGGCCGGCAGGTCTCCGCGGGGCAGCGCCACGGGCACTTCGACGTGCTGCTGGGCGACCCGCAGGCCGCGGACGGCGCGCGCGGCTGGGTCGAGGTGGCCGACGACGGTCCCGGCATCGATGCCGCGCACTGGCCGCACCTGTTCGACCCGTTCTATTCGACCCGCCTGGCGCAGGGCGGCTCGGGCCTGGGCCTTGCCATCGTGGCGGGCATTGCCAGCGGCCACGGTGGCTTCGTCGGCATGCGCACCCACGCAGGCCGCGGCACCGTCTTCCGGCTCGAAGTGCCGCTCTTCGATGCCGCGGCCACACAAGGCGATGCCGCCTTGCCAAAAATACACCAGCATGAAGGAGTGACGTCTTGAACACGCAACCCCGCGCGCCGGTCCTGATCGTGGACGACGACGGATCGCTGTGCAACCTGTTGAGCAGCTATCTCTCCGGACACGGCATCGAGAGCCACATGGCCTGCAACGTGACCGAAGCGCTCGAAGCCGCGGCAAAGCGCGAATACAGCATGGTGCTGCTCGACCTGGGCCTGCCCGACGGCGACGGCATCGACCTCACGCGGCACTGGCGCAAGGAGCACCGCTTTCCGATCATCTGCATGAGCGGACGGCAGGAAGAAGCCGACCGCGTGATGGGCCTCGAACTGGGCGCCGACGACTACGTGATCAAGCCCTTCTCGCTGCGCGAAGTGCTGGCGCGCATGCGCGCCGTGTGGCGCCGCAGCGAAGCCGTGCGCAGCCCCGTGACGCGCGGCAAGCACCCGCGCGCCTACCGCTTCGACGGCTGGGAGCTGAACCTCAACACGCGCCGGCTGTTCTCGGCCGACGGGCGCAACGTCTCGCTGTCGCCCAGCCAGTTCAACCTGATGGTGCTGTTCCTCGGCGCGCCGCGAAAGATCGTCACGCGCGAAGAACTCATCGAACGCACGCGCGCCTTCGACGACGTGTACGACCGATCGATCGACGTGCAGATGCTGCGCCTGCGCCGCAAGATCGAGGCCGATCCCAAGCAGCCCGCGCTGCTGCGCACCGAGCGCGGCGCCGGCTACTACTTCGACGCCCTGTCGGTCGAAGAGATATGGGACTGAACGAGGGACGCGACAACGTGAATCTGGAACTGTTCAACGGCATCGGGCGCCAGCCCGTCAATGCCGTGCGCCCCGCGGGCGGCGACGTGCGCGACGATCCCCGCTTCGAAGCCCTGCAGCTGGAGATCGGCAAGCTCTCGAGTCCGGGTGCCGACGGTCAGACCGACTGGCAGCGCGTGAGCCAGCTGGCGTCGGTGCTGCTGGCCGACAAGGGCAAGGACCTGCTGGTGGCGGGCTACCTGAGCGCCGCGCTGCTGCAGGCCGACGGACTCCCGGGCCTTGCCGCCGGGCTCGAGATCGTGGGCGACCTGCTCGAGCAATTCTGGGACGGCATGTTCCCGCCACTCGCGCGTTTGCGCGCACGCCGCAACGCGCTGCAGTGGCTGCTGGACCGCGCCGCGCTGAGCGCCGAGGAGCAGCAGTGGAGCGAGCTCGAGCCGCAGCCTGCCGCGCTGGTCGATGGCCTGCTCGCCGCCGCGCGCCGCATCGATGAAGTGCTGCGCGCCAAGGACGAGGAGGCACCTTCGATGCGCCCGCTGATCGGGCTGATCGAGCGGGTGCCGGTGGCGCAGGTCGAATCGGAAACGCCCGCGCCCGACCCTGCATCGGCAGCATCGCCTGCGGCCCCCGCCGCCGCGACTGCAAAGCCCGCGCCCCGCCCTGCCGCTCCGACCGAACCGGTGCTGGCGGGCAGCGGCGCCGACGCATTGCCGCCGGCCCTCGACCACCTCGGCCGCGTGGCCGACGCCATGATGTCGGCCGACCCCTGCGATGCCCGCGCCTACCGCGTCAGCCGCTTCGCCAACTGGGCGGGCCTGGACGCGCTGCCCCCTTCGGCGGGTGGCCTGACGCAGATCTCGCCGCCCATCGCGCAGGTGGCGGAAGCCCTGCAGCGCATGCAGGACGAGAGCGCGCCGCCGCAGGACGCCATCGGTTTTGCCGAGGCGCAGCTGCCGGCTTTTCCGCTCTGGCTGGACCTGCAGGCACTCGCGGCCGATGGCCTGGCCCGCCTCGGCGAGAAAGGCGCGAGCGCGCTGGCCGAGGTCGAGCGCGCGACGCGCGACCTGTTGCAGCGCTTGCCAGGGCTCGACCTGCTGTCGTTCGCCAGCGGCATGCCCTTTGCCAATGCGCGAACGGCCGAATGGATCGGCAGCCTGCCGGCGGCGGCGGATTCCGCGGCAGCGCCCGCGCGGAGCCCGCAAGCCAGGAACGACGAGCTCGGCACCGCGGTGTCGCAGGCGCGCGCACTGATTGCCGATGGCCAGCTGCAGCCGGCCGCCGCGCTGATGCAGCAGCTGATCAACCGCACGCCCGACGCACCCACGCGCCTGCGTGCGCAGATCCATCTCTGCCAGCTGCTGGGCACCGGCCGCGAGGGCCGCGTGCCGGCGGCTTTTGCGCAGCTCATTGCCGAGCAGATCCGCCACCACGACCTCGACCGCTGGGACCCGGCGCTGGCGCTCGAAGGATGGTCCGCGGCCTACGACGTGCTGCTGAACCAGCAGGACGCCGATCCGGCCGCACGCGACGCCGCGCTGTCGGCCATCGCGCGGCTCGATGCGGCGCGGGCCGTCGCGCTGCTGTGAGTCCGGGTTGCCGGTAGCAACCCCGGGCCGCGCGCACCGCGCTACAGCGCCACCGGCCTGATCTTCGCGGCCATGCCCGCTGCGCCGAAGGCCTGGAAGCGGTCGATGCACAGGTCGCGCGCAGCAGCGGTCGCTTCCTTCAGGAACTTGCGCGGATCGAACTCGCTGCGGTCGCTGCCCATGGCGCGGCGCATGGCGCCGGTCATGGCCAGGCGGATGTCGGTGTCGATGTTGACCTTGCGCACCCCGTGCCGGATGCCCTCCTGGATCTCCTCGACCGGCACGCCGTAGGTCTCCTTGATGTCGCCGCCGTGCTCACGGATCACCGCGAGCCATTCCTGCGGCACCGACGAGGAACCGTGCATCACGAGGTGCGTCTGCGGGATGCGCGCATGGATGTCCTTGATGCGGTCGATCGCGAGGATGTCGCCGGTCGGCTTGCGGCTGAACTTGTAGGCGCCGTGCGAGGTGCCGATGGCGATGGCCAGCGCATCGACGCCGGTGCGCGAGACGAAATCGGCCGCCTGCTGCGGGTCGGTCAGGAGCTGGTCGTGCGACAGCACGCCCTCGGCGCCGCTTCCGTCTTCCTCGCCGGCCATGCCGGACTCCAGCGACCCGAGGCAGCCCAGCTCGCCCTCGACCGAGACGCCGACCGCACGCGCCATTTCGACCACGCGGCGGGTCACGTCCACGTTGTACGCGTAGCTGGCGGGCGTCTTCGCGTCTTCCATCAGCGAGCCGTCCATCATCACGCTGGTGAAGCCCGAGCGGATGGCCTGCATGCACATCGACGGGCTGGCGCCATGGTCCTGGTGCATCACGATCGGGATCCCCGGGTACATCTCGACTGCCGCCTCCACCATCTTGCGCAGGAAGGGCTCGCCCGCGTACTTGCGCGCGCCGGCCGAGGCCTGCAGGATGACCGGGCTGCCGGTCTTCTGCGCGGCCTGCATGATGGCCTGGATCTGCTCCAGGTTGTTGACGTTGAACGCCGGCACGCCGTACTGGTGCTCGGCCGCGTGGTCCAGCAATTGACGCAGCGAAATCATGGCCATGGGGAAAGCTCCTGGGGATGTTGGAAATGTGGTTGCGGTCGTGTCAGTGGCGCCGGTCCTGCAGCGCCTTGACGGCCGGCAGGCTCTTGCCTTCGAGGAACTCCAGGAAGGCACCGCCCGCGGTGGAGACGTAGTCGATGCACTCCTCCACCTCGAACTGGTTGATGGCGGCGACGGTGTCGCCGCCGCCGGCCAGCGAGAATGCATCCATGCGCGCGATGGCGTTGGCCAGCGTGCGCGTGCCGTGCGAGAACTGCTCGATCTCGAAAACGCCCAGCGGACCATTCCAGACAATGGTCTTGCACTGGCCGAGCATGGCGACGAGCTGCGCGACCGACTCCGGTCCGAAGTCCAGGATCATGTCGCCCGGCGCCACGTCGGCCACGGCTTTCACTGTCGCACGTGCGCACGCTGAAAACTCGGTGGCGGTCACCACGTCGGTCGGCATGAACAGCCGCGCACCGCGCGCCGACAGCGCCGAGGTCACGGCACGCGCCGTCTCGACCATCTCGGGCTCGCACAGCGATCGCCCGACCGGATGACCGGCCGCCAGCAGAAAGGTGTTGGCCATGCCGCCGCCGACCACCAGCCATTCGACCTGCGCCGCGAGTGACTCCAGGATCGACAGCTTGGTCGATACCTTGGACCCACCGACGATCGCCGCCAGCGGCCGTGCCGGGTTCGCGAGCGCACGGCCGAGTGCGTTGAGCTCCGACGCCATCAGCGGCCCAGCGCAGGCAATGGGCGCGAGCCGGGCCAGCGCTTCGGTGGTGGCTTCGGCGCGGTGCGAGGTGCCGAAGGCATCGTTCACGTACACATCGCACAGCGCCGCCATGCGCCGCGCCAAGGCTTTTGCGTTGGCTTTCTCGCCGACATTGGAACGGCAATTCTCGAGCAGCGCCACGTGGCCGGGCGCCACGTCGAAAGGCCGTTCGATCCAGTCGCTGACCAGGTTGACCGGCGTGCCCAGCAACTCGCCAAGCCGCACGGCCACGGGCGCGAGCGACTCGCCATCGGCGAGCCCGCCTTCCTTCGGCCGTCCGAGGTGTGAAGTGACCATCACCCGCGCCCCCTGCGACAGCGCATGCCGGATGCCGGCGAGACTGGCGCGGATGCGCGTGTCGTCGCTGATGCGGCCCGACGCGTCGAGGGGCACGTTAAGGTCGCAGCGAATGAACACGCGCTGCCCGCGCAGGTCGACCTGGTCGAGCGTGTTGAACGTCATGCGGGCTCTTTCACATGAACCGGCTCGGCGTTCGCCAGCAGCCGGCGAGCCCGCTCGGCCACCACATCGGCAGTCAATCCGAACAGCTTGAACAGTTCGCCCGCAGGCGCCGATTCGCCGAAGCGGTCGATCCCGACGACATCGCCGTCTTCCCCGACGTACTTCCACCACAGGCCGGTGCTGCCGGCCTCCACCGCCACGCGCGGCAGATGGCGCGGAATCACCGATTGGCGCCAGGCCTTGTCCTGCCGTTCGAACACGTCCATGCAGGGCACCGACACCACGCGCGCGGCAATGCCCTCTTCCGCCAGCAAGGCGGCGGCGGCCAAGGCCACGCCGACTTCGGAGCCGCTCGCCAGCAGCGCGACGCATTCGTTCTGCGGGCGCCGCAGCACATAGGCGCCGCGCGCAATGGATTCGATGCGCTCTTCGTCGCCGCCCGCATGCGGCAGCGCCTGGCGCGTCAGCAGGAGGCAGCTCGGGCCGTCCACGCGGCGCAAGGCCTGGCGCCACGCGACAGCCGTTTCGGTGGCATCGGCCGGACGCCAGACATCGACCTCGGGGATCAGCCGCAGGCTCGAGGCGTGCTCCACCGGCTGGTGCGTCGGGCCGTCTTCACCGAGCCCGATGGAGTCGTGCGTGAACACGTAGACCACCGGCAGCTTCATCAGCGCCGACATGCGCACGCCGTTGCGCGCGTAGTCCGAGAAGGTCAGGAAAGTGCCACCGAACGGACGGAAGCCGCCATGCAGCACCAGCCCGTTCATGATGGCCGCCATGCCGAACTCGCGCACGCCGTAGTGCACGTGGTTGCCCGTGCCCGTGCCCTTGAGCGCGCGGTGGCCCTTCCAGTCCGTGAGGTTCGATCCCGTGAGGTCGGCCGAGCCGCCGATCAGTTCGGGCATCGCGGGCCCGACCTCGTCGAGCACCCCCTGCGACGCCTTGCGCGTGGCGACGGAGGCCTTGCGCTGCTCTGCACCCGACGCGGCCGAGGCCAACGCCGCCTCGACCTGCGCCGTGAGCGGCGCATCGTTGCGATGGCGCCGCAGCAACTCGCGCGCGAGCACCGGAAACTCCTCCGCATAGGCGGCAAAGCGCTGCTGCCAGGCCTTGTGCAGCGCGGCGCCCGATGCGCGCGCCGCCCACGCCTCTGCAATGGCCGGCGGCACCTCGAACGGAGCGGCGTTCCAGCCCAGGGCCTCCCGCGTCAGCGCAATCTCGGCATCGCCCAGCGCCTCGCCGTGCGCCTTGGCGGTGCCGGCGCGGTTCGGCGAGCCCTGGCCGATGCGCGTCTTGCAGCACACCAGCACCGGCCGGTCGGCGGTGACGGCGCGGGCGATGGCCGCGTCGAGCGCCGCGGCATCGTGGCCGTCGACGTTGCGCAGCACGGTCCAGCCGTAGGCCTCGAAGCGAGCGGGCGTGTCGTCGCTGAACCAGCCGCCGACCTCGCCGTCGATCGAGATGCCGTTGTCGTCGTAGAACGCCACCAGCTTGTTGAGGCGCCAGGTGCCCGCGAGCGAGCACGCCTCGTGGCTGATGCCTTCCATCAGGCAGCCATCGCCGAGGAACACATAGGTGCGGTGGTCGATCACCTCGTGGCCCGGGCGATTGAATTCGTCGGCCAGCAGCTTTTCGGCCAGGGCCATGCCCACCGCGTTGCTGATGCCCTGCCCCAGCGGCCCGGTGGTCGTTTCCACGCCCGGCGTGACGCCGACTTCGGGATGTCCCGGTGTGCGCGAATGCAGCTGGCGGAAGCGGCGCAGCTCGTCGATCGGCAGCGCATAGCCGCTCAGGTGCAGCAGCGCATACAGCAGCATCGAGCCGTGGCCGTTCGAGACGACGAAGCGGTCGCGGTTGATCCAGCGCGGGTCGGCCGGGTCGTGGCGCAGCCGGTGCCGCCACAGCGCCTCCGCGATGTCGGCCATGCCCATCGGCATGCCCGGGTGGCCGGAATTGGCGGCTTGCACGGCGTCCATGGCCAGTGCGCGGATGGCATTGGCGCATTGCGTGCGCAGGGCGAGGTTGTCGATCGTCATGCCGAGGGATCCTGGTGAGAGTTGTGCGGTAGCCGGCGGGTGCACGGCGCGTCAGATCGCATACGACTTCTTGCGGCGCTCCATGAGCCGCAGGATCATCGGCGTGAAGATCAGCTGCATCGCGAGCTCCATCTTTCCGCCCGGCACCACCAGCGTGTTGGCGCGCGACATGAAGGAGTCGTGCAGCATGCTCAGCAGGTACGGAAAGTCGAATCCCGCAGGGTTGGCGAAGCGGATCACCACCAGGCTCTCGTCCGGGCTCGGAATGGTGCGCGCAATGAAGGGGTCGGAGGTGTCGACCACCGGCACGCGCTGGAAGTTGATGTGCGTGCGCGTGAACTGCGGGCAGATGTAGTGCACGTACTCGTTCATGCGGCGCAGGATCACGTCGGTCACGGCCTCGGTCGAGTAGCCGCGCGTGTTCTTGTCGCGGTGCAGCTTCTGGATCCATTCGAGGTTGATCACCGGCACCACGCCGATCAGCAGGTCCACATGGCGCGCGATGTCGACCTTTTCGGTGGTCACGCCGCCATGCAGGCCTTCATAGAACAGCAGCTCGCTGTCGGGCAGCGTCTCCCACGGCGTGAAGGTGCCGGGCTCCTGCTTGTAGGGCGCGGCTTCCGTGGCGTCGTGCAGGTACTTGCGGCTCTGGCCCACGCCCGCTTCGCCGTAGTCGCGGAACAGCGCCTCGAGTTCGGCGAACAGGTTCGCGTCCTCGCCGAAGTGGCTGAAGTTCCGGTTGCCCGCGGATTCGGCCTCGGCCATCGCCACCTTCATGGTCGTCCGGTCGTAGCGGTGGAAGCTGTCGCCCTCCACGATGGCCGCCTTGACGCTCTCGCGCCTGAAGATGTTCTCGAAGGTTCGCGTGACGGACGTGGTGCCCGCGCCGGAAGAGCCGGTGATGGCAACGATGGGATGTTTGGCTGACATGGTGGCCTCGGGGAGATAAAGAAATTCTTGCGGGGCCGCTCGGGCTCGGCCCCGTGGGTGGGTGGGTGCCCTGCCGTTCAGGCCGCCGTGGCAAAGAGCCCGCGCTTGCCGAACAGCGGCGCCTGGTAGGTGTCCTGCGGCGCTTCGTTGTGATAGGCCTCCACGCGCGCCACCTCGTCCGCGGACCCGAACACCAGGCCGATGCGCTGGTGGATCGACTCGGGCTCGACCGTCATCAGGCGGCGCCGGCCGGTGCTGGCCATGCCGCCCGCCTGCTCGATCAGGAAGGAGATCGGGTTGGCTTCGTACAGCAGCCGCAGGCGCCCGACACGGCCCGACTCCTTGCTGTCGCGCGGGTACATGAAGACACCGCCGCGCATCAGGATGCGGTGCGTCTCGGCCACCAGCGAGGCGATCCACCGCATGTTGAAGTCGATGCCGCGCGCGCCTTCCTTGCCGGCCAGGCATTCGTCCACATAGCGCTTCACGGCCGGCTCCCAGAAGCGGCTGTTCGACGCGTTGATCGCGAACTCGTTGGCCTGCCTCGGAATGCGCAGGTTCGGATGGCTCAGCACCCATTCGCCCAGTTGCGGGTCGAGCGTGAAGGCGTGCGTGCCGTTGCCCAGCGTGAGCACCAGCATGGTGGACGGCCCGTAGATCGCGTAGCCAGCGCCGACCTGCTCGGTGCCCGGCTGCAGGAAGTCCTCGGGCCTGGCGTCGGCTTCGGGCGTGGGCGCGCGCAGGATCGAGAAGATGCTGCCCACCGACACGTTCACGTCGATGTTCGACGAGCCGTCGAGCGGATCGAACAGCAGCAGGTACTTGCCGCGCGGGTACTGCCGCGGCGGAAGGTACGGCTCTTCCATCTCTTCCGACACCATGCCCGCGACATGGCCGCCCCACTCGTTGGCGCGCAGGAACATGTCGTTGCTCACCACATCGAGGGTCTTCTGTTCCTCGCCCTGCACGTTCTGCGTGCTGGCACTGCCCAGCACGTCGCCCAGCGCGCCGAGCGCCACCTTGCGCGAAATCGCCTTGCAGGCAAGGGAGACGTCGGTGATGAGCGCATTGAGAGCGCCCGTGGCCCCCGGATGGCGGCGCCGTTCCTCGATGATGTACTGGGTCAGCGTGGCCTTGCCTGCAATGGGCATGATCGTCTCCTGTTTGGTTTCAATATCGGATCGTTGTCGTCGTTTCTTCATTCGGGCGCACGGTGCGCGACTCGCGCACCGCCAACAGCAGCTGCTGCGGCGTCGCGACACGCCAGGCCGGCGCCACGGCGGCCGCGTCCGACGCCGCATGGCCGCCATAGCCCCACGCCACCAGCGCCGCCGGCGACCCCGCCGCTTGCGCGGCGAGCAGGTCGGCCGGGCCGTCGCCGACCATCAGCAGGCGCGAAGGTTCCACGCCCAGCTGGCGCGCCGCGGCCTGCAGCAAAAAGGGAGCGGGCTTGCGCTCTGCAGCCGCGTCGGCACCGAAGACCCCGGCCATCGGCTGCAGCAGGCCGGCTGCATCCAGCACGGCGCGTGCCAGCGGCGTCGGCTTGTTGGTGACCACCACCATCGGCAGCGCGCGCCGCAGGCCCGCAATGAGGTCGGCGATGCCCTCGAACACGCTGCCATGCTTCAGCGGGGCCGCCAGCGTGGCCGCGTCGAAGCTCTTGCGCAGCCGTCTGCGCAGCGTCTCGCTGCCGCCGAGGTCCTGCCGCCGCAGCGCCTGCAGGATCAGCGCATCGGGGCCGTCGCCGATCCATGCGCGCAAGGTGTCCAAGTCGAAGCGTTCGAGTCCGGCTTCTTCGAGCGCGGCATTCAGGGCCACGCGGATGTCCGGCGCGCTGTCGACCAGCGTGCCGTCCAGGTCGAAGGCGATGGCGTCGATGCCGCCCAGGTCTTTCGTCATGCGGGACGCCCTTCCATGTCGCGCCGGCCCTGCAGCGCCTGCGTGCGGATCGCGTCGATGGCCTCGCGGTAGCGGCCGCCGCTGAACACCGCCGAGCCCGCCACCAGCGTGTCGGCCCCCGCGGCGCCGATGCGCGCGGCGTTGCCGGGCTTCACGCCGCCATCGACCTCGAGCCAGATGTCGCGCCCGGTCGCATCGATGCGGCGGCGCACCGCCTCGATCTTCGGCAGCACGCTCTCGATGAAGCTCTGCCCGCCGAAGCCGGGGTTGACCGACATCAGCAGCACCAGGTCGAGCTGGTCCAGCACATGGTCGAGCACCTGCAGCGGCGTGGCGGGGTTCAGCACCAGGCCGGCCTTGCAGCCGCTGGCCGCAATCAGCCGGATCGTGCGGTCGATGTGCTCGCTGGCCTCGGGGTGGAACGAGATGATCGAGGCGCCCGCCTCCGCGAACATCGGGATCAGCGCATCGACCGGCTTGACCATCAGGTGCACGTCGATCGGCACCGTCGCATAGGGCTTTATGGCTTCGCACACCAGCGGACCGATTGTCAGATTCGGTACATAGTGGTTGTCCATGACATCGAAATGGATCAGGTCGGCCCCGGCCTGGATGACGGCCGTGACCTCTTCGCCGAGCCGTGCGAAGTCGGCCGACAGCAGGCTGGGGGCGATCCGCAGGGTCTCGTTGTTCTTCTGCATCTAGCTGTCCTCGCGGTAAAGCGCCTGCACGGCATTCAATGGCGGCGCCGCACTGGCCAGGCGCAGCAGTTCCTCGATGCCGAGCCACGCGGCAGACGAGAGGCGCCCGCCGGGCTCGCCGGGCAGCGGCTGCGCGGGGTCGCCAAGGCTGGGCAACACCAGGCCCGCGCCGCTGAAGTCGCTGCCCTCGGTCCAGAAGGTGGGCGTGACCAGCGTCCAGAGGCCGGCGCCAAGGGCCGCATGCAGTCCGTTCACCGAGTCCTCGATCGCAATGGCGCGCTCGGGCGCCACGCCGAGCGTGTCGAGCGCCAGCAGGAAGATGTCGGAGGCCGGCTTCTTCGCGCGCACCTGGTCGCCGCAGGCGATCACGTCGAACATCGCGAGGCCGCGCGCGCCGAGCGTGGCGTGCAGCAGCGCGTCGATGTTGGCGGCGGTGGTGGTGCTGGCAATCGCCAGCCGCAGCCCCACGTCCTGCGCTTCCTGCAGCAGGCGCAGCACGCCGGGGCGCAGCTCGATGCCGCCGCGCCGTGCGATGCCGGTGTAGTGCCGCGTCTTGGCCGCATGGATGGCGGGCACCCGCTCGTGCAGACGCTTCCTGTCCGGTCCGCCAAGCGGCAGCGAATCGATGTACGTCTTCATGCGCTCCTTGCCGCCCGTGACCGACAGCAGCGCGCGGTACTCGGCCTGCGTCCAGTGCCAGCCGAGACCGAGCTCCTCGAACGCGAGGTTGAAGGCCATGCGGTGCACTTCCTCGGTGTCGGCCAGGGTGCCGTCCACGTCGAATACCAGGGCTTCGATGCTCATCGCGGGGCTCTTTCGGAAGGAAGATTGAAGACGCGGCTCGCGAGGATGTCCTGCGCCTGCAGCGTGCAGAGCTGCTCGCGCGTCAGGGCCTCTTCGCTGCCGAAAAGGCGCGTGGCGTGGCGCAGCCGGATGCGGTCGAGCGCGTTGCGGATCGATCGCGCATTGGCAAAGTGCGGCTGGCCGCGCCGCAGGCTCACGTAGCGCGAGAAGGTGGTGGCCGCGCCGTCGTCGAAGCTGTAGTTCAGCCGCCCCAGCATGAGCTGCGCGATCTGCATCAGCTCGGCCTCGCTGTAGTCCGGAAAATCGATGTGGTGCGCAATGCGCGAGGCCATGCCCGGGTTGCTGCTGAAGAAGGTCTCCATGCGGTCCTTGTAGCCCGCGAGAATCACGACCAGGTCGTCGCGCTGGTTCTCCATCACCTGCAGCAGGATCTCGATCGACTCCTGGCCGTAGTCGCGCTCGTTCTCCGGCCGGTAGAGGTAGTACGCCTCGTCGATGAACAGCACGCCGCCCATCGCCTTCTTGATCACTTCCTTGGTCTTGGGCGCCGTGTGGCCGATGAACTGCCCCACCAGGTCGTCGCGCGTCACCGCCACCAGGTGGCCCTTGCGCACGTACCCCAGCTGCTTGAGCACTTCGGCCATGCGCATGGCCACCGTCGTCTTGCCTGTGCCGGGGTTGCCGGTGAACGACATGTGCAGAGAGGGCGGCTGCGACTGCAGCCCCTGTTCCTGGCGCAGCTTGTCGATCAGGAGCAGCGCCGCGATGTCGCGGATGCGGCCCTTGACCGGCGCCAGCCCGATCAGCTCGGCATCGAGCTGGTCGAGCAGCGCCTTCACGCCCGAAGACTCGAACAGCTGCTTCGGCGCCGTGGCAACGGCCGCGGCGGCGGGGGTTTCGGTGGCGTCCATGCGTGCCTCTGGCAAAGTGCGTTCGACGGTTCGGCTCAGTACCGGCTGCCTTCGGGCCGCGCCTGCGCCGCGTAGCTCTCGATGCTGTAGCGGATCGTGCGGCCCGGCTCTTCGGTGCGGATGAGGCGAAAGCCCGGCTCGTTGGTCGGCCGGTTGACGATGAAGGACATCACCACCGACTCGGTGCCGTGCGTGGAGTCGAACGCGGTCACGCGGATGTACTGCTGCGGAAAGGTCTTGCGGCAGGACGCGAGTTCGAGCATGACGCCGGCGGCATCCTTGATGTCGAACATCGGGTTGCCGAACATCTCCCAGAAGGTGTTGCGCGGATGCGGGTCGTCGGTGTATTCGAGCCCGATGGCCCAGCCCTTGTCGAGGCAATACTCGACCTGGCGGCTGATCTGCTCGTCGCTCAGGTCGGGCAGGAAGGAAAAGGTGCCTTGTGTGATTCGCATGTCTGTTGCTCCTGGAGAACTGCGGAACGGGGGAACGTGTGTTCAGGCCACCGACGGCGTCGGCACGTAGTCCGACGTATCGGTGGAGGCGTAGTTGAAGGAGATCTCGCCCCAGGTGTCGAGCGCGGCCGCCAGTGGCGTGCACCACTTGGCCGCGTTGCGCAGGATCTGCGGCCCCTCGTTGGCGATGTCGCGGCCCTCGTTGCGCGCCAGCACCATCGCTTCGAGCGCCACGCGGTTGGCCGTGGCCCCGGCCTGGATGCCCTGCGGATGGCCGATGGTCCCGCCGCCGAACTGCAGCACCACGTCGTCGCCGAACAGGTCGAGCAGCTGGTGCATCTGCCCCGCATGGATGCCGCCCGAGGCCACCGGCATCACCTTGCGCAGCGCGCCCCAGTCCTGGTCGAAGTAGATGCCGCGCGGCAGGTCGACCTTGGTGTGCGTGTCGCGGCACACGTTGTAGTAGCCCTGCACCGTCATCGGGTCGCCCTCGAGCTTGCCCACGGCCGTGCCCGCATGGATGTGGTCCACGCCCGCCAGGCGCATCCACTTGGCGATGACGCGGAAGCTCACGCCGTGGTTCTTCTGGCGCGTGTAGGTGCCATGGCCCGCGCGGTGCAGGTGCAGGATCATGTCGTTCTGGCGGCACCAGTGGCTCATCGACTGGATCGCCGTGTAGCCGACCACCAGGTCGATCATCACGATCACCGAGCCGAGCTCCTTGGCGAACTGCGCGCGCCGGTACATCTCCTCCATGGTGCCGGCCGTGACGTTCAGGTAGCTGCCCTTGACCTCGCCGGTGGCGGCGCTGGCCTTGTTGACCGCGTCCATCACGAACAGGAAGCGGTCGCGCCAGTGCATGAAGGGCTGCGAGTTGATGTTCTCGTCGTCCTTCATGAAGTCGAGCCCGCCGCGGAGGCCCTCATACACCACGCGGCCGTAGTTGCGGCCCGAGAGCCCGAGCTTGGGCTTGGTGGTGGCGCCCAGCAGCGGGCGGCCGAACTTGTCGAGCCGCTCGCGCTCCACCACGATGCCGGTCGGCGGACCCGGGAAGGTCTTGACGTAGGCGACCGGAAACTTCATGTCCTCCAGCCGCGCCGCCTTCAGCGGCTTGAAGCTGAAGACGTTGCCGATGATGGACGCCGTCACGTTGGTGATGGAGCCCTCTTCGAACAGCGAGAGGTCATATGCCACATAGCAGAAGAACTGGCCCGGGTTGTTGGGCACCGGCTCCACCTTGTAGGCCTTGGCGCGGTACATGTCGCAGGCGGTGAGACGGTCGGTCCACACCACGGTCCAGGTCGCGGTGGACGATTCGCCGGCCACGGCCGCGGCCGCCTCGACCGCATCCACGCCGTCCTGCGGCGTGATGCGGAACAGCGCGAGGATGTCGGTGTCCTTGGGCTGGTAGTCGCCGTCCCAGTAGCCCATCTGCGCGTACTTCAGCACACCGGCCGAATAGCGCTTCTTGGCGTCGGTGATCTGGATTGCTTCGTTCATGTTGCCCATGGAGTGCCTCTCGAGTGAAGGGGTTTGGTGCCGTGTGGTGAAGTGAATGTAGGCCGCTTGAAAGATAAAGAAAAATTAAATCTTTTGACATTCACATTTGCTAAACCTAATATCGTTTCCATGCCCCTCACCAAGCACGCGAGCTTTCGACAGCTCGCCGCCTTCCACGCCGTGGCGCGGCTCGGCAGCGTTTCACTGGCCGCGGACGAAATGCACCTGACCCAACCCGCGGTGTCGATACAGATCGGCACGCTCGAGGAGTCCGCCGGCACGCCGCTCTTGCAGCGCACGGGCCGCGGCATCCGGCTCACCGAGGCCGGCGAGCTGCTGGCCGGCTATGCCGGCCGCATCCTCGACCTGTGGCGCGAGGCGGGCGACGAGATGGCCATGCTGCAAGGCGTGTTCTCGGGCACGCTGCGCGTGGGCGCCATCACCACGGCCGAGTACCTGCTGCCGCCCATCCTCGTGAACTTTGCCAAGGAACACCCGAAGGTGAAGGTCAAGCTGCAGGTCGGCAACCGCGACGAGATCGTGCGCATGCTCGCGGGCCAGGAGATCGACATCGCCATCATGGGCCGCCCGCCCGCGGAGCTGAAGACCGATTCGAGCGCCTTCGCCAAGCATCCGATGGCCTTTCTCGCGGCGCCTTCGCACCCGCTGATGTCGGCGGCCAGGCCCACGCTGGCGATGCTGTCGGACACGCGCATGCTGGTGCGCGAGCGCGGCTCGGGCACGCGCACCACGGTCGAACGCTTCTTCAAGGACCAGGGGCTGCCGCTGCGCATCGGCTCGGAGCTGTCGAGCAACGAAGCCATCAAGCAGATGTGCGCCGCGGGCTTCGGCATCGCCTTCCTGTCGATGCACACCTGCGTGCTCGAGATGAACGCGGGCCTCCTGGGCGTGCTGCCGGTGCCTGGCAATCCGGTGGTGCGCGACTGGTACGTGATGCATCTCGCGTCGCGGCAGCTGCCGCAGGTGGCGCTGGCTTTCGAAGACTATCTGCGCACGCACGGCCAGGCGCAGATCCAGCACCAGCTCGGCACGCTGCCGGCCGCGCGCCCCGCCGCGAAGAAGCGCGGTGCCAGGCGCGCGGCCTGATTGCGGTGCGCGGGTTCAGGCCCCGAGCTGCACCCGCACCCCGACCCATACGGCGCGCGGCGCGCCTGGCGCCACGAACTGCCCATTGCGCCAGGCATCGGGCGCCAGCACCGCACCGCTCGCATCGAAACCGTTGCGTCCCAGCTGGCCGGCGGTGGCATAGCGGCGATTGAACACGTTCGCCACCTTGGCGAACAGCTCCACGTTGCGCCCGAGCTTCCATCGCGTGGTGAGGTCGAGCAGCGCATAGCCGCCGATGCGGCCGCTGCCGCTGAAAAGATCCCCGTCGGGTGCGTGCAGGCCGTTCTCGTTGCCGCGCACCGTCTGCCGCGAGTAGGCGCGGTACTGCGCGCCGAGGGTCCAGCCGGGGGTCACGCGCCAATCGACGTTGAACTTGAGCGAATGCGCCGGCAGGCCCGGCAGGCGATCGCCGCGCCGCACCGCGATCTCGCCCTCGCCGGTGCAGGCGGGATTGGTCTCGGCGCTGCTGTTCGCCTCGGCCACCAGGCACGCCGGCGAGCCGTACCGCGCGCGCAGGTAGCTGTACGACACCGACCAGTCGACACGCTCGGTCTGCTGCGAGAGGCCGAGCTCCACGCCCTGGCGCAGCGTGCGTCCGAAGTTGCTGAAGTAGCCCCGCGACAGCCCGCTGCTGACGAACAGCAGGTCGTCCTTGTTGACCGTGCGGAACACCGATGCGTTCCACCGCAGGTCCTTGGCGAAGGTCCCGCGCAGGCCGGTCTCGAAGGTCTGCGACACCACCTGCTTGAGCGGCGGGTCGGACTGCAGCGCATTGGGCAGCACGCAGGCGTTTGCCGGATCGGAGCAGCCCAGTTCGATCGGGCTCGGCGCGCGGCTGCCCTGGCTCCAGCCCGCATAGGCCGTGAGCTGCGGCGTCGCCTGCCACGTGAGGCCGATCGCGGGATTGAACTTCCTGTAGCGCCCTTCGCCATCGAGCCGGGTCGAAAGGCCGAGCAAGGCGCGCCCGTCGTCGCGGGTGGTCACGCGGGTGTCGTTGTAGCGGCCCGAAAGGCTCAGCTGCAGGTCCGGCCGCAGCGTCACCAGGTCTGAAAAATAGAGGCTCGCGGTGCGGCTCTTGCCCGCGAGCAGCGCATCGACCTGCGCTTCTTCCTGCGGCACCACGGCGCGGGTGGCGTCCAGCAGGCCTTCGGCTTCCGTCTGCAGGAAGTGCGTTCGCGCGCGGTCGATCGAAGCACCGAAGGTGAGCTGGTGCATGCCCACGGCATAGGTCGATTGCAGCGCGACGCCTTCGCCGTGCTGGCGCGTGTAGGTGCGGTTTTCCACGCCCGAGTTCAGGCTGTCGGGCGGACTGAAATCGTCGTTCAGGTCGCCGTTGAGCGTGCTGTAGCGCGAGCGCCGCGCGTAGGCGGTCATCGAGATCGTCTGCTGCTCGTTCAGCCGGTAGCTGCCATTGAGCGTGAGCATCGACATGCGGTTGCCGGTGCGGTCGGGCCGCGTGTAGACCTGCTTGCGGTCCTGCATCAGCATCGATTCGGGCAGCAGGCCGTTGCCCACCAGCCGGTTGTCGCCATGGGTGAAGCTCAGGTCCCAGGAGAGCTTGCCGCTGTCCTGCCCGACCTTGGCGAAGAGCTGGCGCACACGCGACGGCGAATGGTTGCGCCACCCGTCCTCGTTGAGCCCGCCAAAGGAGAGAAACAGGTGCCCGCCGTTCGCCAGCTTGCGGCCGTGCGACAGCTCCGTGCTCACGCGGCCGAAGGAGCCGGCCTGGAACTCCAGCTCGGTGCCCGGATGCGTGTCGCCGCGCTTGGTCTGCAGCGACAGCGCACCGCCCAGCGTGTTGAGGCCGAACAGCGGGTTGGAGCCCGGCAGCAGCGTGATGCTCGAGATGGCCGCCTTCGGAATCAGGTCCCAATTCACCACGTCGCCGAAGGGCTCGTTGATGCGCACGCCATCCTGGTACACCGACAGGCCCTGCGGCGTGCCGAGCACCGGGCTCGCGCTGAAGCCGCGGTAGTTCACGTCGACCTGGTACGGATTGCCCTGGATCTCGTTCACGTTCACGCTCGGCATCTGCGTGGCGAGAAAGTCGGGCAGGTTGAGGCTCTGCGCGCGGCGCAGGTGCGCATCGTCCGCCGTCTGCACATTGGACGGGATCTGGTCCTTCGGCACCTCGATGCCCGGCACGGGCGTGGTGCTGACGACCTCCACGGTCGGCAGGCTGCCCGCCTGCGGCGCGCTTTCCTGCGCCTGCCCAGCCGCCGGCAAGGCGGCAGCGGCCACGGCCAGGCCGATCAGGCGGCGGTTCGTCGTCTGCTTCGATCGGATCACGGATTCTCCTCCTCAAGTGCCGGTGCGCGCGAGCCCCAGCTTCTCCACCATGGCACGCTCCTGCGCGAAGATCTCGCGGCACGATTGCGCGTACGCCTCCGGCCCGAGGTAATCGACCTCCTGGTCGTACTTGGCCAGTTCGTCCCTGAAGCGCGGATCGAACATGGCCTTCTTGAAAGCGTCGTGCAATACCGTGACCACGCCGCGCGGCAGGCCCCGCGGCCCGGCCAGGCCGAAGGGCGACTTGGCCACGATGTCGAAACCCAGCTCGCGCAGCACGGGCACCTGGGGCCATCGCCTGGAGCGCTCGCCCGAGAAGATCGCCAGCAGCCGCAGCGTGCCCGAGTCGACCGCGGGCCCGAAGCCGGTGGAGTTGACCCCGGCCATCACCTGCCCGCCGGCAATCGCATTCAGCTGCTCGGCCGTGCCCTTGTACGGCACGTGGATGTAGCGCAGGCCGCGCGCGGTGAACAGCGCCTCCAGCACCATGTGCGGCGTGGTGCCGATGCCGTTGGTGGCAATGGTCAGCTCGCCGGGCCGTGCGCGCGCGAACGCGAACATGTCCTCGAGCGAACGAAAGCCGCTCGCGGCCGCCACCAGCACGCCGAAGGTCACGCTGGACACCTGGATGATGGGCGTCACGTCGCGGATCGGGTCCCACAGCACCTTCTGCGTGTGCGGTGCGCGGAACACCGTCTGCGGCATCTGCGCGATGGTGTAGCCGTCGGGCCGCGCCTGCTGCAGCACCGGCATGGCCAGCGTGCCGCCGGCGCCGCCGCGGTTTTCCGTCAGCACCGGTTGGCCGAGCGCCACCGAGGCCAGCTCGGCCAGCACGCGCAGCGAGATGTCGGTGGCACCGCCCGCGGGCCAGGGTACCCACAGCGTGATGGCGCGCGAGGGAAACGGCTCGGTCGAAGCCGCCGCGCGCGCCAGCGCCGACGCGCCGAGCGCCAGGGCCGCCGCATCGCGCAGCCAGCGGCGCCGGCTGCAGGCACCCTGCCCGCTCATGGCGGGCCTCCGCCGCGCTTGGTCAGGCCGCCGAAGCCGCGCTGCGGGTCGTACCCCCAGCATGCGAGGCCGAAGAAAACCGCGAGGCAGCCGAGCACCACATAGGGCGCCAGGCCCGGGTCCTTGCCGTAGAGCGCGAAGCGGACCCACTCCACCGCATAGGTGAAGGGGTTGAAGCGCGCGAGCTGGTACACCCACTCGGCGCCGGATTCCTGCAGCTTCCAGAGCGGATACAGCGCGGTCGACAGGAAGTACATCGGGAAGATGACGAAGTTCATCGTGCCCGCGAAGTTTTCCAGCTGCTTGATGTGCACCGACAGCAAGAGGCCCAGCGCGCCCAGCATCAGCGCGCCCGCGGCCAGCGCCACCAGCGCGTGCAGGCCGGCCAGCGACACGAGCGGCAGCTCGGTGCCGATGAGCACGGCCACGATCACGAAGGCCAGCGCCTGCAGGACCGACAGCAGCGCCGTGGCGCACAGCTTGGAGAACAGCAGCCAGGGCCGCGGCAGCGGCGCGGTGAGCAGGAGGCGCATCAGCCCCATCTCGCGGTCGTACACCATGGCCAGGGACGACTGCATGCCGTTGAACAGAAGCACCATGCCGACCAGGCCCGGCACGATGTAGACGTCGTACGGAATGTAGGTGTCGTAGGGCTCGACGATCGCCACGCCGAACACGTTGCGAAAGCCCGCCGCGAACACCGCCAGCCACAACAGTGGACGCACCAGCGCCGACACCAGCCGGCCGGTCTGCTGCGAGAACTTGAAGAGCTCGCGCAGCACGATGGCGCGCATGGCCTGCAGCGCGTGCGCCGCGCCGCGCCGTGCGAGCGGCTCGGCGCTATCGCCCACGGGCGTCTTGGCGGGTTTCAGCGTGCGGTCGGACATAGCTTCTCCGGTGCGTCGGCGCCCAGCGTGTCGAGCACGTCGCGCGGGTGCAGCATGCCTTCGGCCGGGGCCTGCGAGATCACGCCCTGCCCGTCGCTCAGGAGCATGGGCTGGCGCAACTGGCCGTCCCAGGCGCGGAAGCTCAGGTTGGTGCCCTTGGAGCCGTCGAGCGTGCCCTTGGCGATGGCCTGGGCCCAGGCCGTGGCCGGGCCCTTGGGCGCCGCGATGGCCGCAGCGGCAAGGGCCTTGCCCGCCATCCACGCCGCCCAGTCCTGCGCGGTCATCGGGCGCCTGGCGGCCTTGGCAAAGCGCCGCGACACCTGGGGCGCGCCATAGCGTTCGAACTGCGCGTGCCAGGCCAGCGCCACCAGCCCGCCGTCGCCCACCACCGGCCGGGGCAGCACCGTGCGGTAGGGCAGCGTGCGGGCGAATTCGCCGTCGCTGTCGACCACCCACACCGCGTCGTAGCTGTTGCCCGCGGTGAGCAGCAGCGGGTTGGCCAGGTCCCGCTCGCGCGGATCGGCCGAGAGCTTGAACGGCTTGGTGGCCACCACCTGCAGGCCGTAGCGCTTGATCGAGGCCTGCACGGTGGCGGCGCGGAGGGCGTCCTGCGGACTGCCGCCCACCAGCAGGAGCAGCTTGCTCCATTTGCGTGACACCAGCGTCTGCGCCAGCGCGTCGCTGCGCATGCGTTCGCTCGGAATCAGGTGGAACAGGCGGGCCCGGCAGTCCTGCTGGCGCAGCCGGTCCGACGGGTCGCCGAGGTTCAGCACCGGCAGCTTCACGGCATCGGCCACGGCCAGCGTCCAGTCGGCCGGCAGGTCGGTCAGCAGCACCGCCGCACCGGCCTTCTCGGCCGCCACCGCCGCGGCGCGCGCCGCATCGAGCGATGCCGCGGGGGCAGTGGCCAGCGTCACCTCGGCACCGGCCGCGTCGAGCTCGAACTTCGCCTCGTCCAGGCCCACCTCGACCGCTTCGGCGAGCGGGCCGCCAGGGTGTCCGAGGTAGGCGCGCTCGACGCGCGAGCGCTCCAGCCGCGGATCGTCCGCGGGCGTGATCAGCGTCGCCTTGAGCACGGCCGCGCCCGCGCCCGAGGTGGCGGCGAAGAGCGCGGCCAGCGCCGCACCCCGGAACCGCATTGCCTTTGCGCGCATCCTCATTCGACGATCACGAGCCCATAGGGCACGCGCCCCACCGGAACGCTCTTCACCGCCTTGGCGCCCGCCACGTCGACCACCGTGACGTCGTCGCTGAGCCCGTTGACCACGTACAGCCGCGCCTGGGCCTTGTCGAGCGTGACGTTCCAGGCCCGCTTGCCGACCAGCACCAGCGCGCTCACCTTGCGGCCGGGCACGTCGACGAAGGCCACGTGGTTGGCGCGGCCCAGGCCCACGAAGGCGCGCTTGCCGTCGCTCGTCATCTGGATGCCGACCGGCGTGATGTCTTCGGCGCGCGCGCCCTTCACCTCGAACTTCAGGGTGTCGGTGACCTCGTGCGTGGCGGTGGACACGATGCTGACGCTGGCGCCCAGCTCGTTGGTGACCCAGAGCTCCTTTCCGTCCGGCGTGATCGCCATGCGCCGCGGGCGTTTGCCGACGCGGATGTTCTTCACCACCTTGCCGCTCGCGGTGTCGATCACGTGCACCAGGCTTGCCACCTCGGACGTGACGTACAGCGTCTTGCCGTCGGCGCTGACCTTGACACCCTCGGGCTCGGCGCCCACCTTGACCGAGCGCAGCTTCTTGCCGCTGGCCGCATCGATGAAGCTGGCCTCGCCCGCGTCTTCGTTGGAGACATAGATGACCTTGCCGTCCGGCGACAGGTCGAAGGCCTCCGGCTCGTCGCCGAGCGGAATGCGCCGCACCGACTTGCCGCTCGCGGGGTCGATCACGTCGGCCTGGTTGGCGTCGGTGCAGGCCACCATGATCTGGCGCTCGGGCGTGAGCTGGATATGGCGCGCGCGCTTGCAGGTCGGGATCGTGCCTTTCACGGCGAGGGTCTTCAGGTCGATCATCGTCAGCGCGCTGTCCTTTTCGCTCGACACGTAGGCGGTGCCCTGCGCCGCCGCGGCACCGCTGGCCGCGGCCAGCACCAGTGCGAGCGCGCCGGTGCTACAGGCCGCACGGATGAGCGTGCCCGGGAACGAAGGGAAAGGGACTTGCGGCATTCGATGTCTCCATTTTTTTGTCTCGGATTCTTTTTGTTTCATGCGGTGCGCGCGATGAAGCCGGCCTCCAGCGTCGCGCCGCCCAGCAGCCGGCCCACCTCCGCCGGCGTGCCGTCCGCCAGCAACGAGCCCTTGTGCAGCACGAGCACCCGGTCGGCCCCCTCGGCCTCTTCGACCCGGTGCGTGGCCCACAGCACGCACACGCCGCGCTCGCGCACGTCGGCATGCAGCGCGGCCAGCAGGTCCTGGCGCGACTTCGGGTCGAGCCCGACCGTGGCCTCGTCCATCAGCAGCACGGCGGGCCGGTGCAGGCCGGCGCGCGCAAGCTCCACCTTGCGGCGGTTGCCGCCCGAGAGTTCGCGCACCTTGCGGTCCAGGTCGGCGTCGATGTTTAGGCGCTCGCAGGCCGAGGCGATGCGCTCTTCGGCCAGGCGCCGCGGCAGGCCGTGCAGGTCGGCCTGGAACAGCAGGTTGCGCCGGATGCTCAGGTCCAGGTCGAGCGACATCTGCTGGAACACCACCCCGATGTGCCGCAGCGCAGCCGTGGCGGAACGGCGCAGCGAATGGCCCGCCACCTCGACCTCGCCCTCGTCGGCCGCGAACATGCCGGTCAGCACCTGGAACAGCGTCGACTTGCCCGCGCCGTTGGGTCCGAGCAGCGCCACGAACTGGCCCGCGGGCAAGCGCAGCGACAACGACTGCAGCGCCGTGCGCGTGCCATAGCGCTTGGTTAAGTCGATGGTTCGCAGCATGTAGGCCGATGAAGAATTTCGAGCAGTTCGGGCTCCGTGGGTACTTGCAGTTTGTATTCGATCCGCAAATTCTGTGCCTCTGCCGCGCCAAGGGTTTTCACTGTGCCGCGCTGCGCCTCGGCGACCGCGCAGGCGCCTTCGCGCTCCCTGTGCACCGGACACCCGTACTTCGCACGAGACACTTTGCGTCAAATTTGGATGCGCACAGCTTGCGGCGCTGCGCCAATGCGCCGTGCCCGGCCTCGAAGGACGCGTCGAACGCCCGGGATTTCCCTAGGTCCGAATCCACTCCGGCACGCTGCGGCGAGCCGCCCGAGGGCCGTTTTTTGCGCGCCTCCTGCGAGTGGCGCTGCGTGTCTTCGCATCGAACACAAGCCGGCCTTCGAACTGCTCCACCCTGGAACCGGCAGGCATGGATGTTGCGGACCGCAGCATTCGCCAAAGCGATCGAAAGATCCGCGGGTGCTGCCATGATCGTGTTCGAAACCCACTGAAATGTGAGGAGACATTTATGAAGTTTTCCAGGCAGATCGCCGGCCGTCTTGTACGGCACATCGGCGTCGCGATGCTGGCTCTTCCGGCTTTGGCGCTTGCCAATGCCGACGTGGAGAAAAACATCGCCAACTCCAAGAACTGGGCCACGCAAGCGGGCGATATGTTCAACCAGCGCTACAGCAAGTTGAACCAGATCACCAAGAGCAACGTGGGGAAGATGCAGGTCGCATGGACCTTCTCCACCGGCGTGCTGCGCGGCCATGAGGGTTCGCCCCTGGTGGTCGACGGGACGATGTACCTGCACTCGCCGTTTCCCAACAAGGTGTACGCACTCGACATCGAAACCCAGAAGATCATCTGGAAGTACGAGCCCAAGCAGGACCAATCGGTCATTGCCGTCATGTGCTGCGACACCGTGAACCGCGGCCTTGCCTATGCCGAGGGCAAGGTGTTCCTGCAACAGGCCGACACCACGCTGGTGGCGCTCGACGCCAAGACCGGCAAGGTGGCGTGGACGGTGAAGAACGGCGACCCGAAGGTCGGCGCCACCAACACCAACGCGCCCCACGTCTTCAAGGACAAGGTCATCACCGGCATCAGCGGCGGCGAATTCGGCGTGCGCGGGTTCCTTGCGGCCTACAACATCAAGGACGGCAAGCTGGCCTGGAAGGGCTTCAGCACGGGTCCCGACGAGGAAATGCTGATCGATCCGGCCAAGACCATGACCTGGACCGACGGCAAGCTCGCGCCGGTCGGCAAGGACTCTTCGCTGAAGACCTGGAAGGGCGACCAGTGGAAGATCGGCGGCGGCACCACCTGGGGCTGGTACAGCTACGACAAGGCGACCAATGCCGTGTACTACGGCACCGGAAACCCGTCGACCTGGAACCCGTCGCAGCGGCCCGGCGACAACAAGTGGTCGATGAGCATCTTCTCGCGCGACGTCGATACCGGCAAGGTCAACTGGGTCTACCAGATGACGCCTTTCGACGAATGGGACTTCGACGGCATCAACGAAATGATCCTGGCGGACATCAACGTCAAGGGCAAGCCGACCAAGGCGCTGGTGCACTTCGACCGCAACGGCTTCGCCTACACGCTGGACCGCGTGACCGGTGCGCTGCTGGTGGCCGAGAAGTACGACCCCAAGGTGAACTGGGCCACGCACGTGGACATGAAGACCGGCCGCCCGCAGGTGGTTGCCAAGTACTCCACGGCGCAGAACGGCGCGGACGTCAACACCAAGGGCGTCTGCCCCGCGGCGCTCGGCAGCAAGGACCAGCAACCCGCCTCCTTCGACCCCAACACCAAGCTCTTCTACGTGCCGACGAACCACGTCTGCATGGACTACGAGCCGTTCAAGGTCGAGTACACCGCGGGCCAGCCGTACGTGGGCGCCACGCTGTCGATGTATCCCACGCCGGGCAGCCATGGCGGCATGGGCAACTTCATCGCCTGGGACGCGGGCACCGGCAAGATCGTGCAGACCAAGGCCGAGAAGTTCTCGGTGTGGAGCGGTTCGCTGAACACCGCGGGCGGGATTTCCTGCTACGGCACGCTGGAAGGCTACCTGAAGTGCGTCGATGCGAAGGACATCAACAAGGAGCTGTTCAAGTTCAAGACCCCGTCCGGGATCATCGGCAACGTGTTCACCTACGAGCACAAGGGCAAGCAGTACATGGGCGTGTTCTCGGGCATCGGCGGCTGGGCCGGCATCGGCATGGCCGCGGGCATCGACCCCGAGAAGAGCACCGAAGGCCTGGGTGCCGTCGGCGGCTACAAGGAGCTGGCCCAGTACACCGAACTGGGCGGCTCCCTGACTGTCTTCGCATTGCCCAAGTGATGCGTTATCACCGAGGCGTCATCGACTCTTAGATAGACGCAACATGCGGACCGGGAGAGCACTCGACCGAGGGCTCTCCCCCCGTACTTTCAAAAGATACCGGAGACCCAGGAGCCATGAAATTTCGTAAGTCAACGTTGCTGCCTTCCCTCGTACTGCTTGCCGGCGTGGCCTGCACACTGGCCGTCGCCGCCGCGCCGGACCCGGCGCCCTACAAGGTGACCGACGGCTACAAGGTGGACCCCGAGACCATGAAGGGTTTCCGCACCTGGCGCTCCGCGGCCTGCGACCGCTGCCACGGTCCCAACCAGGAAGGCATGGTCGGCCCCTCGCTCATCAACAGCCTCAAGACCATGAAGAAGGAAGACTTCATCAAGACCGTGCGCGACGGGCGGCTCGACAAGGGCATGCAGAGCTTCGGCAACAACCCGGCCGTGATGGAAAACATCAACCAGCTCTATGCCTACCTGAAGGGCCGGTCCGACGGCGCCATCACACGCGCCCGCGTGGAAGAAAACAAATGACCGCCCGGCCGCGCGCTGGCAGGCTCTTTCCCCTCGGCGCTCGCCTGCGGGCGGGCCTCCTGGGCGCGGCATGCTGCTGCGCGGTGGTTCCCGCGCTGGCCCAGGAGACGCCTGCACGCAAGGAGTTCCGCGTCTGCCAGGACCCCAACAACATGCCCTTCTCCAACACCAAGGGAGAAGGCATCGAGAACCGCATCGCCGAGCTGTTCGGCAAGACGCTGGGCCTTCCGGTCGTCTACTACTCGTTTCCGCAGCGGCTGGCGTTCTTTCGCAACACGCTGCGCTACAAGCTGCCCGGACAGGACTACCCCTGCGACATCGTGATGGGCGTGCCGGTCGGCCTGGACGAGGTCTCGGTCACCAAGCCCTACTACCGCTCGACCTACGCGCTGGTCTTTCCCAAGGGGAAGGGCATGGACAACGTGGCTTCGGCGGAAGATTTCCTCAAGCTCGATGCGGCCAAGCTCAAGTCGCTGCGCATCGGCATCTACGACCGCTCCCCGGCCTCGCAATGGCTCAACAAGCACGGCCTGCTCGAACAAGGCGTGCCCTACAAGCTCATGAGCGCCGACCCCGCGCAGTACCCGGGCGAGATCGTCGAGAAGGACCTGGCCGAGGGCAAGCTCGATGCGGTCGTGGTCTGGGGCCCGATCGCCGGCTTCTTCGCCCGGCGCGTGAAGAACCCCGCGCTCGTCGTGTTGCCGCTCAAGTCCGAGAAGGGCCTGCGGCTGGACTACCAGATGGCCATGGGCGTGCGCTACGGCGAACGCGAATGGAAGCAGCAGATCGAAGGGTTGATCGAAGCCAAGGCACCCGAGATCCAGGCCATCCTGAAGGAATACGGCGTGCCGCTGGTCGACGCCTCGTTCGGAGTGCCCAACAACTGACCAGGCCATCCATGCGCTTCGCCATTGCTTTTCCGATTCGCCTTTCGCTCTGCGCCCTGCTCTGTGCTCCCCTGGCCCCGCATGCCGAGGCCGACAAGCGCGACTTTTCGGCCGCGGAACGCCTCTTGTTCATGACGCCGCAGCTGCAGGGGCTGCAGGCGCCCACGCTGCTGCGCTACAGCTTCGGCAAGACCGGCAGCTTCGAGGAGGCCTTTGCCGACCAGGTCACCGTGGCGCTGATCGCCAAGGCCGACGGCGGCTGCTGCGACGCCCGGGGCGTGTTCCTGAGCGGCGCGCGCAAGCTCGCGGTGCCCGAGGTGCCGGCCGCCGAGGGCAACCCCGTCATCCTGTATTTCCTGGAGCACGACGTGCGCGAGATGAAGCGCCTCACGCGCGGCTCCGAGTACCACTTCCGCAAGCGCATCCGCATGGCCATCTACCAGGATGCCGAGGTGCGCGAGGTGTCGCTGCGCTACCAGGGCCGCACGGTCAAGGGCAAGGAGATCGCGTTCAGCCCCTTCCTGGACGACCCGAACCGGCCCAGGTACGAGAAGTTCGCGGGCAAGACCTACCGCTTCACGCTGTCCGACGCGGTGCCGGGCGGCGTCTACGGCATTCGCACTTCCATTCCGGGCGAGAGCCCCGCGGCCCCGCCCCTGCTCGCCGAAGAACTCCTGATCGACGGGGCCAGGGCGCCGGCGCGCTGATGCCGCTTTTTCCTGACTCCAACGCGAACGCCATGAGAAAAACAATCCGCCTCCTGTGTCTTCTGGGCCTTCCGATGGCCGTGCATGGCGCCCCGCAGCGCGCGAATGACTTTCCCACCGTCGACCGCGTGCTGTACGTGCAGGAATGCATGGCCGCGCACCCGGACGCGGGCCGCTTCGAGATGACGAACAAATGCTCCTGCGCGGTCGATGCCATTGCCAGGGAGATCAGGTATTCGGAATACGTGGACCTGAGCACCGCCGCCAAGGCCACCACCATCGGCGGCGAGCGCGGCGGCTACATCCGCGACTCCGAAAAGCTCCAGGCCGACATCAAGCGCTACAAGGCGCTGCAGGCCAAGGTGAACAAGGGCTGCTTCATCGGCCCTCCCACCGCGCGCTGAGCGCCGGCCGGGGCACATGGCCATGACCGGGACCGCGGCACCTGTGCGCACCGGGCTCGCGGCGGCCCTGCTCTGCTGCGCCACGGCGTGGGCGGCGCCCTTCGCCTACATCACCAACCAGGGCAGCCACGACGTGTCGGTGATCGATGTCGCGTCGCAGCAGGTGGTGGCCACCGTGCCGGTCGGCCGGTCGCCCGCGGGCGTGGTGGCCTCCAGCCGCGCCGGCCGGGTGTTCGTTTCCAACCCCGACAGCAAGACGATCTCGGTCATCGACATGCGCGCCCAGAAGGTCGTGAACACGCTGGCGGCCGGCGACGGTCCGGTGGGCATCGACGCCTCGGCCGACGGCAAGCGCCTGTACGTGGCGGACTGGTACAGCAGCCGGCTGCTGGTGTTCGATGCGGCGGCCACCGATGCGGCCAAGCCCCTGGCCTCGGTCGCGGTCGGCCGCGCGCCGGCCGGCGTGGCCGCGCACACCGACGGCGCCACGGTGTTCGTGGCCGAGCGCGACGACGACAGCGTGGCCGTGGTCGATGCGCGTGCAAAGCGGGTGCTGGCGCGCGTGCGCGTCGGCAGCCATCCGTTCGCGCTGCTGCACGATGCGCCGCGCGCCCGGCTCTATGCGCTCAACGTGCAGAGCAACGACGTCTCGGTGGTCGATGTGCGCGACCCGCGCCGGCCCGCGGTCGTTGCCACCGTGAAGGTCGGCAAGGCGCCGTACGGCGCGGCGCTGGCCCAGGGCGGCGCGCTGCTGTACGTGACCAACCAGCACGAAGACACGGTCAGCGTGATCGATGCGGCTTCGCTCAAGGTGCTGCGCACCCTCCCCGGCTTCGGGTATCCCGAAGGCATCGCGGCGCACGGCGACCGCATCTATGTCGTGAACTGGATGGACGACAACGTGCAGGTGCTCGATGCCGCGAGCGGGCAGAAGCTCAAGACCATTGCCACGGGACAGAACAGCCGCGGGTTCGGCGCCTTCATCGGCGCGCCGGTGGAACACTGAATCCTCCATGCCGACCGACCTACCTTATTTCCTCATCACGGACGTTTCCATGCCGACACATCCTCCTGCCCGACGGGCCTTCTGCGTCCTTCTTGCATCCGCTCTCCTCGCGGCCTCGGCCCCTGGCCTCGCGCACGGGCCCACGCGCCAGAAGGTGAGCGAGAAAGTCACCATCGAGGCGCCGGCCGATGCCGTGTGGGCCAAGGTCAAGAACTTCAACGCGCTGAAGGACTGGCATCCGGCCGTGGCCGAAAGCCCTTCCGACAAGGGCAATGCCGAAGGTTCGGTGCGCACGCTCAAGCTCAAGGGCGGCGGCACGCTGGTCGAGACGCTCGAGAGCTACGACGACGCCCAGAAGAAGTACAGCTACCGTGCCAAGGACGGCGGCGCGCTGCCGGTGACCAACTACACCTCGACCCTCTCGGTGGTGGCCGACGGCGGCAAGTCCGTCGTCGAGTGGCGCGGCGCCTTCTACCGCGCCTTTCCGAACAACAATCCGCCGCCCGAGCAGAACGACGAAGCCGCGCTCAAGGCCGTGACCGAGGTCTACCGCGGCGGCCTGGCCAACCTGAAGAAGATGATGGAGTCGAAGTAGCCCGCGGCAGCGCGCGGCACGGGTCAACACCATGGGCAACCAGGAACAACTCGAAGACTGGCGGCGCCTCGCATTGCGCGTCGAGAGCGAAGTCGCAAAGGCGGTGATCGGCCAGGCCGGCACGATCCGGCTCATCAACGTGGCGCTGTTCGCGCGCGGCCATGTGCTGCTCGAAGGCGACGTGGGCGTCGGCAAGACCACGGTGCTGCGCGCCTTCTCGCGCGCCATCGGCGGCGACTTCGAGCGCGTCGAGGGCACGGTCGACCTGATGCCGGGCGACCTCATCTATCACACCTATGTCGATGCCGAGGGCCGGCCGCGCATCGACCCCGGTCCCCTGCTGCGCCACGGCGAGCGCCTGGTCACCTTCTTCTTCAACGAGATCAACCGGGCCCGGCCGCAGGTGCAGTCGCTGCTCCTGCGCGCCATGGCCGAGCGCACGGTCTCGGCCTTCGACCGCGAGTACAGTTTTCCGCACATGACGGTGTTCGCCGACCGCAACAAGGTGGAGCGCGAGGAGACTTTCGAGCTGGCCTCGGCCGCGCGCGACCGCTTCATGTTCGAGCTGAACATGCCCAAGCCGAGCGACCGCGCCGTCCGGAAATCGCTGGTGTTCGACACCGCCTACCACGACACCGAAAGCCTGATCGACAAGGTGGCGCCGGGCATCCTGCCGTGGGAGCGGCTCAACGCCATCGGCGCCGAGGTGCAGCGCAGCGTGCGCGCCAGCGAGACCATCGAGCGCTACGTGCTCGATGTCTGGGAAGCCACCGAGACGCCGCAGAAGTTCGGCATCCGGCTGGACAACGTGGACATGGACCGCCTGATTCTTGCCGGTGCCAGCCCGCGCGGCATGAGCGCGCTGCTGCGCGCCGCGCGCACCGTCGCCTGGCTCGAGGGGCGATCGCACCTGGAGCCGGCCGATCTTGCGGCGGTGCTGCCCTCGGTGCTCGGGCACCGCGTGTTCTTCACGCCGGTGTACGAGCTGCGCCGGGCCGAGCTGTCCGAAGCGCTCGTCACCCAGATCATGGACAAGATCGCGGCGCCCTGACCACGTCCCGACACACCGAGCCGGCCATGGAGCGCGTCGATGAATTCCACTACCAGCTGCCGCGCCGCTTCGGCGGCTGGCGGCCGGGTGCGCAGCGTGGATCGAGCCAGGGCAGCGGACAGGAATTTGCCGCCCACCGGCGCCTGTTCGATCATCCCGACCCTCGCCGCATCGACCTGCGCGCCAGCGTGCGCGACGGCCGGGGCGACTGGCTGGTGCGCATCCACCGGCTGCGCGTGGCCATTCCCGTGCACGTGGTGGTGGACGTCTCGGCATCGATGCATTTCGGCGCCGAGCGGCGCAAGCTCGACGTGGTGGCCGACCTCGTCGAGGCGCTGGGCTACAGCGCGTTTCGCGCCGGCGACACGGTCGGCCTGCTGGCCTTCGACCAGCGCGAGCGCGAAGACCTGTTCGTGCCCGCGCGCCACAGCCGCGGCAATGGCAGCCTGATGGCGCGGATGCTGCGCGAATGCCGCGCAACGCCCGGTGCCCCGCCCACGGACGCGAGCGCACTGGCGGGCCTGCGCCGCGCGACCGAACGGCTGGTCGGCCGCGGCGGACTGGTGTTCCTCGCGTCCGACTTCCACTGGCCGACCGCGGCGCTGGGCGAACTGCTCGCGCAGTTCGCCCCGGCCTGCGTGGTGCCGCTCGTGGCCTGGGACCCGGCGGAGACCGAGCCGCCGGAGGCGCGCGCGCTGGTCGCGCTGAGCGATGCCGAGACCGGCGTGCGGCGCAGCCTCTGGATGCGCGAATCGCTGCGCACGCGATGGCGCGATGCGGTCGCGGCGCGCCGCGCCGAACTCACCGCCTTGTTCAACGCGCACGGCATGCCGCCCTTCCACCTGCATGGCCGCTTCGATGCCGAGGCGCTCACGCGCTACTTCATGGAGACGGCGGCATGAAGCGGCTGCCTGCGGCCTTGCTCGCACTCGCCATGGCGGCCGGCGCGGCGGCTGCCTCCACCGTGGAGCAGCCGCGCGCCTTCGGCCACGTGATCGGCGACCTGCTCACGCAGCGCGTGCTGCTCGAGCAGGACGGCCAACCGCTGCAGCCCGCCGCGCTGCCCGCCGCGGCGCGCATCGACCTCTGGCTCGAACGCCGGCCGCCGCGCATCGAAAGCGATGCCGAAGGCCGTCGCTGGCTGGCCATCGACTACCAGGTCATCAACGCCCCGCGCGCGCTGACCGCGATCTCGCTGCCGGCGCTCAGCATCGCGACCGCATCGGGCGTGCCGCTTTCGCTGCCCGCATGGGCGGTCAGCATCGGGCCGCTGACACCGGTCGATGTGCTCGGCGAAGGCGACCTGCAGCTGCTGCGGCCGGACCGCCCGGTCGCGCCGCTTCCGACCCATGCCGCCGAGCAGCAGATGAAGCTCTCGCTGCTTGCGCTGCTGGCGGTGATCGCCGCCTGGTTCGGCTGGTGGGCATGGCGCAACAGGCGCGAGGCGCAGCAGCTTCCGTTCGCCAGCGCCTGGCGCGAGCTCAGGCGGATCGGCGACCCCACCAGCCCCGAGGCATGGCGCGTGGTGCATCGCGCGCTCAACCGCAGCGCCGGCCGCGTGGTGCATGGCGCCAGCCTGCCGCAGCTGCTGGCCGATGCGCCGTACCTGCGCCCGCTGCAGCCGCGGCTCGAAGACTTCTACCGCGAGTCGACGCGGCGCTTCTTTGCCGAGAGCGCCGGCGCGCCCGCAGCGCCCACGGCGCCCACGGCGCGCAACGCCGCCTATCCGCTCAAGCCGCTGTGCCGCGCGCTGCGCGACGCTGAAAAACGCCACGGGCATTGACGGCCATGCGCTTCGACCTCGCCCAGCCCTGGATGCTCCTGCTGCTGCCGCTCGCGCTGCTCCCGCTGCTGCGCCGGCGCAGCGACACGCTGGGCTTCTCCTACCTGGCCTGGCTGCCGTCGGACCGCATCGGCCGCGTGGTGGGTTTCATGTGGCGCGCGTTTGCGGCCGGCGCCATGGCGTTCACGGTGCTCGGGCTCGCAGGGCCGGGGCAATCGGGCGCCGTGGTCGAGCGTGCCGGGCGCGGCGCGGAGGTGCTCATCCTCATGGACCGCAGCAGCAGCATGGACGCGACCGTCCATACCAACGGCCTGCAGACGGCGGGGCGCATGTCGCAGGAGCCCAAGGCCAAGGTCGTACGCGACCTTCTGGGCGAATTCGTCGCCAAGCGGCCGGACAACCGCTTTGCCTTCATGACCTTCAGCACGGTGCCGATCGTGGCGGTGCCCTTCACGCAGAAGACCGACACCGTGCAGGCCGCGCTCGCCGCCACCGCCATCGGGCGCGGCCTGCCCGAAACACGCATGGGCGCCGCACTGCTGGCCGCCATCGAGGAATTCGAAGGCCGCGCCTATTCGGGGAGCCGCGTGATCCTGATCGTCTCGGATGGCGGCGCCCAGCTCGACGAGGCCACGCGCCAGCGCGTCCACGCCGGCCTCGCGCGCGAGAAGATCGGCCTGTACTGGATCTACGTGCGCAGCGGCCCGAACTCGCCCAACCTCAACACCGAGACGGTGTCGGCCTACGGGCTTGGCGAAGAATTGGCGCTGCACCAGTTCTTCAAGACGCTGGCCACGCCCTACCGGCTCTACCAGGTGGACGATTCCAATGCCATGGCCGCGGCCATGGCCGAGATCGACCGGCAGCAGAATTTTCCGCTGACCCTGCATGAGCGGGTGCCGCGGCGGGACCATGGCGCGGCGCTCTATCTTGCCGCGATGCTGTGCTGCGCGGGCCTGCTCGCGTGCCGTGCGGTGCAGCTGCAAAGCTGGCGGAAGACCCCGTGAAGCGGCGCACGGTGCACCTGGTCTTCGGCGTGCTGGGCCTGTGCTGCGCCGGCGCGGCGCTGGAGCGCGGCCTGCGCCTGCAGCGCACGCAAGCCCTGAACGCCGAGGTCGCCCGCATCGCGGCCACCCCGGCCGGCGCGGATGCCACGCCCGCGCCCGTCTCGGCACCGCGCCAGCTCCAGCTGGCCCAGGCCATCGCGCTGTCGAAGGCCGGGGCACACGACGCCGCGCTCAAGGGCTATGCGGCGCTGATCCAGGGCGGCGAACGCGACCCGGTCGCGCAGCAGGCGCTGTTCAACCTGGGCAACATGTACCTGCGCCAGGGCATGGCGCAGGACGCCGGCGCGCTGCCCCTGTTCGAACTGGGCAAGCAGCGGCTGCGGGACCTGCTGCGCGCCGCGCCCGAGGACTGGGACGCGCGCTACAACCTGGAGCGCGCCCTGCGGCTCGCGCCCGAAGACCAGGAAGCCTTTTCCGCCGAGCAGCAGCCGGCGCACGAGCAGCGGCGCGTGCGGGTTCCGGGCTTCGTCGCCGGAGACCTGCCGTGAAGCCGTCGCCGGTGCGCCGGTGGCTGTCGGCATCGCGGCGCCTCTTCGGCGGCACCGGCAATGGTCCGTTGCTGCTCGCGATGCTGCTGCTGGCGCTCGCGGTCTGGCCGCCGCGCGTGCAGCTGCAGCGGCCGGTGTTCAACTGGCAGGTGAGCTTCGACATCACGCAGAGCATGAACGTGGAAGACGTCGAGCTGAACCACGCGGCCGTGAGCCGGCTCACGCTCGCGCGTGCTGCCATGCGCGAGGTGCTGGGCGCACTGCCCTGCGGCTCCAGGGTGGGCTGGAGCATTTTCGCGGACTACCGGTCGGTGGTGATCCTCACGCCCGTGGAGGTTTGCAGCCACTATGAAGAACTGCTGGCCTCGCTCGAGCGCATCGACGGGCGCATGCGCTGGGCCAATGCCAGCAACGTCAGCAAGGGCGTGACCTGGGCCGTGCGCGGCGCCCGCAGCATCGGGCCGGACACGCGCTTCGTCTTCATCAGCGACGGCCAGGAGTCGCCGCCCCTGCGCATCAACGAGACCCCGCCGATGACGGACATCAAGCCCGGCGACGTGAAGGGCTGGCTGGTCGGCGTGGGCGGCGACGTGCCGGTGCCCATTCCCAAGACCGGCAGCAACGGCGAACCTGCCGGCTACTGGCGCGCCGACGAGGTGGTACAGGGATCGGCCATGGGCGGCACGCTGAACCACGAGCATCTTTCCGAGCTCAGGCAAGACCACCTGCGCGCGCTGGCCGAGCTGGTGGGCGTGAACTACCGGCGACTGAACACGCCCGAGGCGCTGATGACGGCCATGCTCGACCGCCGCTATGCCGAACTCGTGCCCACGGACACCGACCTGCGCTGGATCCCCGCGCTGCTGGCGCTCGCTCTGCTGGCGTGGCGCTTCGCGCCCGATTTCGGCTGGCTTCGCGAGCGGCGTCCCGCGCGGGGCGAGAAGAAGGCGATCGACCGCACGCCGCCGCGCGGCCTCACGCGTCCGGCGTGACGAGCGCGGCCGAGAGCCGGCGCGAGTTGGCCGGATCGCGGAACACCAGCGGATGCTCGACCGGCGCCGCCGGGTCTCTTGCGGCGGCGCGTTCCACCGCATCCACCACGCGCTGGTGGTCGGGACTCTTGGCGCACACCGGGTCGGCGGCTGCGGCATCCTGCGCCAGCAGGTAGGCCTGGCAGCGGCAGCCGCCCAAGTCCTGTTCGCGCTGGTCGCAGCTGGCGCAGGGCTCCTTCATCCAGCCGGTGCCGCGGTAGCGGTTGAAGCCTTCGGAGTCGAACCAGATGTCGCGCAGGCTCTGCGCCTTCACGTTCGGAAACTCGAGGCCCGGCAGCATCTTGGCCGTGTGGCAGGGCAGCGCGGTGCCGTCGGGCGCCACCGTGAGGAACATGCTGCCCCAGCCGTTGACGCATTTCTTGGCCTTGCCCTCGTGGTAGTCGGGCGCCACGAAGAAGATGCGCATGCGCTCGCCCAGCCGCTTGCGCCAGGCGTCGGTCACCGCCTCGGCATGGCGCAGCTGCTCGTGCGTGGGCAGCAGCTGGTCGCGGTTGACGAAGGCCCAGGAGTAGTACTGCGTGTTGGCGAGCTCGAGGTACTCGGCCCCCATCTCGTGCGCCATCTCGATGATGCGGTCGATGTGGTCGATGTTCATGCGGTGGATCACCACGTTGAGCACCATCGGCCAGCCCTGGTCCTTGATGATCTTCGCCACCCGGTTCTTCAGCTCGAAGGTCTTGGTGTGCGAGAGAAAGTCGTTCATCTCGCGCGTGGAATCCTGGAACGACAGCTGCACGTGGTCCAGCCCCGCGGCCTTGAGCGCCGCGGCGCGCTGTGCCGTGAGGCCGACGCCCGAGGTCAGCAGGTTGGTGTAGTAGCCCAGCCGCGCGGCCTCGGCAATGATGACTTCGAGGTCGTCGCGCAACAGCGGCTCGCCGCCCGAGAGGCCGCATTGCACCGCGCCGAGCTCGCGGCCTTCGCGCAGCACGCGCAGCCAGTCTTCGGTGCCGAGCTCGTTCTCCTGGGTCGCGAAGTCGACCGGGTTGAAGCAGAACACGCAATGCAGCGGGCAGCGGTAGGTCAGCTCGGCCAGCAGCCAGAGCGGCGGTCCGGGGCGCGGAGGCGTTGTGGTCATGCCGGGTCCCAGCGAAGCCAGTTCTGCTGCGCCGCCATTTCGACGAAGCCGCGCACCTCGGGTTCGAGGCCGGTGGTGTCGAAGGCCTGCTCCAGGTCGGCCACGATCTGCGCCACGCTGCGCTCCCCGTCGCAGCGCTTCATGATCTCGCCCGCGCTGCCGTTGAGCCGCACCATGCCCTCGGGGTAGAGCAGCACATGGCATTCCTGCGCCGGCTCCCACTGCAGGCGAAAGCCGGGGCCGATGCGGGGTTTGCTCTCGGCGCCGAGCATGGTCCTGTTTCCGCTCATGCCGTTCCTGCGGCCGCCACGCCGTAGCGCGTGGCCATCGCGTCGTTCATGGCCCAGAGGATGTCGAGCTTGAACTGCAGCACCTCCAGCGCGCGCTCCTGCAGCGCGCGGGTGTCGAAGTGCGCGAGCGTGATGGCAAGGCCCTGCTCCACGTCGCGCCGGGCCTGGCTCACGCGGTTGCGAAAGTAGCTCAGGCCGCCCGGCTCGATCCAGCCGTAGTGCTCGGGCCAGGTGGCCAGGCGCTGCTTGTGGATCTCGGGCGCGAAGAGCTCGGTGAGCGACGAGCACACCGCCTCCTGCCACGGCGCGCGGCGCGCAAAGTTCACGTAGGCATCGACGGCGAAGCGCATGGCCGGCACCACGTGGCGCAGGTCGAGCACTTCGTCGCGCGAAAGGCCCACCGCTTCGGCCAGGCGCAGCCAGGCCTCGATGCCGCCTTCGTCCTTGACGCCCCCGAGCTCGAAGCCGTCGTGGTCGAGGATGCGCTGCACCCAGCCGCGGCGCACCTCGAGGTCGGGACAGTTCGAGAGCACCGCGCCATCCTTGATGGGGATCGCGATCTGGTAGTAGAAGCGGTTCGCCACCCAGCCGCGGATCTGCTCGGGCGTGGCCCGGCCGCTGTTGAGCATGACGTTGAATGGATGGTGGATGTGATAGCTGCGGCCGCGCTCGCGCAGCTTGGCTTCGAATTCCTCGCGGCTCCAGGCCGGTGCGGATGCGGGGCTGCCCGCGGCCGTGCGAAAGGGGTCCTGGATTCTGTCGGCGTGCATGGTGTGGCGCTGCGGCGCTTGTCCCGGTCAGAGTTGAATGGCCATGCCGTCTTCGCACGGCTCGATGCCTGCGCGCCGGAGCGCCGCATGCTCTTCGGAATCTTCGTCGAGGATCGGGTTGGTGTTGTTGATGTGGATCAGCATGCGCCGCCGGGTGGTCGGCGGCAAGCGGGACAACCACTCGATCATTCCGCCCTCGCCCGACTGCGGCAGGTGGCCGATCTCGCGCGCATGCTTGCCGCTGACGCCCAGGCGAACCATCTCGTCGTCGGTCCAGAAAGTGCCGTCCACCATCACCGCATCGGCATTGGCCATGGCGTCGAACACGGGCGGCGTGATGGCACCCAGGCCCGGCGCGTAGAACAGGCTCTTGCCGCTCCTGCGGTCGAAGATGGTCACGCCGATGTTGTCGCCCTCCACCTGCTGCTCGCGGTGCGGCGAATACGGCGCGGCCTTGCCGGTCAGCGGCATCGCGCGAAAGCTCAGGCCGGGCACGCCCGGCACTTCGAATGCGCTGCCGTCGAGCGCGATCGCGTGGCGCGCCACGCCGCAGTAGTGCGAGAGCACGCGCAGCACGGGATTACCCTGACTCAGGTCCTCGGCGACGGGGTCGGTGCACCACAGCGGCAGCGGCGAGCCGCGCTCGCGCAGCATGAAGAGGCCGGTGGCATGGTCGACCTGCCCGTCGATCAGCACCACGCCGGCAATCGCGGTGTCGCGCATCTTGCGGGCCGGCTGCAGCACCGGGCTGCTGCGGATCTGCTCCAGGATGTCGGGCGATGCGTTGAACAGCACGCCATCGGCGCTGTCGTCGGGCCGCACGAAGATCGATGACTGCGTGCGCGGCCTGGCGCGCACCGTGCCCGCGCGCACACCGGCGCAGTTGGGGCAGTTGCAGTTCCACTGCGGAAAGCCGCCGCCCGCGGCGGAGCCCAATACGGTGATGCGCATCGAGGGACGAAAAGAAGAGGAAGAAGGTTCGAAACAACCCGCCCCGCAATGGACGGGACGGGTTGTGACGAGGCGCGCAAATCAGCGTGCGCTGACGTACATCGTGATCTCGAAGCCGAAGCGAAGATCAGTGGCCGTCGGGGTTTCCCATTTCATGTAGTGTCTCCTGCAGAGTTGCACAGCGCCACACGGCGGCTGCGGGAACTTCGTGTGCTCCAGGACGCATATTGAACCCCTGGCCCCGCAGGACCTAGCCGTGAAATCATGAATGGGACTTCATGATTTTCATGAATAGCGGCCGTGGGGCCACCGCGTACCATGACGCCCGTGCTCCCTACCGGCCTGTACCCCGAATCCCCGCCCTGGCGAACCCACGCATTGCCCGTCTCGCACGGCCATGTGCTGCATGTAGAAGAAAGTGGTGATCCGGAGGGCATCTGCGCCGTGCTGCTGCATGGCGGCCCCGGATCGGGCAGCTCGCCGCTGCTGCGCCGCTTCTTCGACCCGGCGCGCTATCGCGTGATCGCCATCGACCAGCGCGGCGCCGGCCGGAGCCTGCCGCGCGGTGCCACGGCGCACAACCGCACGGCCGACCTGCTGGACGACCTGCGCCAGGTCCGCGAACACCTTGGCGTGCCGCGCTGGCTCGTGGCCGGCGGCTCGTGGGGCGCCACGCTGGCGCTTGCGCATGCGGCCTCCGAACCCGAAGCCGTGGCGGCCCTGCTGCTGCGCGCGGTGTTCCTGCCGCGGACCGAAGACATCGCGGCCTTCTTCCAGGACACGGCCGGCCGCGCACCGGCCGCATGGGCACGCTTCGCGTCGGTGGCGCCGGCCGATCGGCGCCACGACATGCTGGGCTTTCTCGCGCACGGGCTGCTGGACGCGCCGCCAGGCGATGACGACCTGCCGCGCCGCCTCGCGCTCGCATGGTGGCGCTGGGAACAGACCCTGGCGCGCGGCACGAACCTGCCGGACGAAGCGCCCCGGCCCGCCGAACCCGACCGCGCCACGCTCAACGCGCTGCTCGACCGCTACCGCGTGCAGAGCCACTACCTGCGGCACCGCTGCTGGCTCGACACGCCGCCGCTGCTCGAGCGCCTCGGCGCACTGCCGCAGGTGCCCACCCTGCTGCTGCATTCGCGCGACGACCGCGTCTGCCGCCCCGAGGCCGCACAGGCGGTGCACGACCGCATCCCGCACAGCCGGCTGCAGTGGGTCGATGGCGCCGGACACGATCCCTCGCACCCGGCCATGGCCTTCGCGATGACCGGCGCACTCGACAGCTATGCGCGCCACGGCCGGTTCGCAGGCGGGCCGGCGCCATGACGCTGCGCCTGAAGATCAATCTCATCGTCAGCCTGCTGACGATGCTGTTCGTCACCGCGATGCTCGCGCTGCAGCTGCGCGCCATGCGCGAATCGGTGCACGAGGAAGTCGTGGCGGCCAACCGCGTGGCCGCGCAGCTGCTCAACCGCACCGCCTGGCTCTACGCAGCCCAGGGCACGCCCGCGATGCTGTCGTTCCTGCAGGGCGTGGGGCGCGTGCGCTCCAACGACATCATGCTGCTGGACAGCGACGACAAGGTCCTGTACAGCTCGCCGACCTCGGTCTACAAGGCCGGCCGCGATGCGCCGGACTGGTTCGCCAGCCTCGTCTCGCCGCCGCCCTCGAAGCTGTCGATCGCCTTTCCGGGCGGCCAGCTGGTGGTGCATTCGAACGCCTCGCGCGCGGTGCTGGATGCGTGGGACGACTTCGTGCTGCTGACGCTCAGCGCGCTGGGCTTGCTCGCGGTGGTCAATGCGGGCGTGTTCTGGCTCGTGGGCCGTGCGACGCGGCCGTTCGGCGACATCGTCGATGCGCTGAACCAGCTCGAGAGCGGGCGCTTCGACGTGGCGCTGCGCGCCCTGCCCGGCACCGAAGCCGCCGCCATCGGCGCCGCCTTCAACCGCATGGTCGGCATGCTGCAGCAGCACATCGAGACCGAGCGGCGCGCGGTGCGGGCCGAAAGCCGCCTGTCCGAAAGCCGCGAGCTGGGCCGCTGGGTCGACCAGAAGATCGAGCAGGAGCGCCGCCTCATTGCGCGCGAGCTGCACGACGAGCTCGGCCAGTCGGTCACCGCGATGCGCAGCATGGCGCTGTCGATCGCGCAGCGCGTGCAGTCGCTCGACCCGCAGGCGGAGCAGGCGGCGCGGCTGATCGCGGAAGAATCGGGTCGGCTCTACACCGCCATGCACGGCATGATCCCGCGCCTGACGCCGCTGGTGCTCGACAAGTTCGGCCTGGTGGCCGCGCTCGAAGACCTGGTGGAACGCACGCGCAACAGCCATGGCGAGGTCGAGGTCGAATGGCACCTCGCCATCGAGCTCGACCGCCTCCGGCTGGACACCGACACCGCGCTGGTGCTGTACCGCGCTGCGCAGGAAGGCATCACCAACGCGCTGCGGCACGGCGAGGCACGCCGGATCGTGCTGGCGCTCGAGGGCGACGAGCACACGGTGGACCTCACGCTCACCGACGACGGCCGCGGCCTTCCCGGCCCTGAAGCCGCAAGGGAAACCAGCGTCGGGCACTATGGCCTGCGGTGGCTCGCCGAGCGCATCGACAGCCTGGGCGGCGAGCTGCGCCTTGAACCCGCCGCGCCAAGCGGCGCCCGATTGAAGGTGCGGCTGCCCCTGCCGGCAGCCGCCACGGAGAATGCATGAACCAAGCGGAGCAGACGATTCGAGTGATGCTGGTCGACGACCATGCGCTGGTGCGCATGGGCTTTCGCATGCTGCTGGCCGATGCGCAGATCGAGGTGGCGGCCGAGGCCGACACCGGCGAGCAGGCCTGCCAGGACTATCCGCAGGTGCGGCCCGACCTGGTGGTGATGGACCTCTCGATGCCCGGCATGGGCGGGCTGGAGGCGCTGCGGCGCCTGCTGGCCCACGACCCGAAGGCGCGCGTGCTGGCGTTGTCGGCGCACGAGGACACGATCCATCCGCGCCGCGTGCTGCGCGCAGGCGCGCTGGGCTACCTGGCCAAGCGCAGCGCCCCCGAGGCGCTGATCGCGGCCGTGCGGGCCGTGGCGCGCGGCGAGCGCTACATCGACGCGACCACCGCGCAGGCGCTGGCCACGGCGCAGATCGAAGGCGAGGCCAATCCCGCCGACCTGCTCAGCGAGCGCGAGTTCTCGGTCTTCATCCAGCTCGCGCGCGGCATGACGGTGGCGCAGATCGCGAGCACGCTGAACCTGTCGCTCAGCACCGTGGGCTCGCACCTGTACCGCGTGAAGCAGAAGCTGGGCGCGGTCAACCAGGCCGAGCTGACCTGGGTGGCGCTGCGCTGGGGGTTGATCCAGGTTTAGTGCGCCCGCGCCCAAATGGCGCTTTTTGGGAGCCGCAGCCCTGGGTCGGCAGTTATGGCCATCCAGGAATTGTTGTACGCCGCCTTCGGCCGCTTGGCCGCTGAAGTGCTGAATGGCCGCACAGGCGGCGGATTTACCGCTGCCGGCCTGGATGCCGGCTTCTGTAGCGCTGTGGAGGGGTTGCACGCTGGCCGCGAGATGCCCGAAGCGGCAGCCGTGTTCTGAGTCTGGCAGTTCGCCAGCAAGCGAAAAGCGACACGGAGCGTGACAAATTGACCTCTCGCAATGGGTGCTGGCCGCCGCTCTCAATGAAAACGCCTCGCTCCCGCATACAAGTCTTCATCCTCAAAACTTGGAGATTCTCAGATGGAGCGAAAAGTCATTGTCGTGGGCGATCCACCGGCCCCGGGCGGGGCGGTGCTGCCCTATGACGGCCCCACAATGGACGTCTACGGGCATCGGATCGCGCTGATCGGCGGACGTGCCTACTGCGAAGGCTGCAACAGCGTCGGCATCATAGCTAAAGCTGGCGGCCCTCGCAGAGGCCTCTTCTACGGGGCCGAAATAGCGCTGGAAGGCGACGTGGTGATGTGCCACTGCCCGGTTCCGCCGCCGATCATTGCCACGTTGGTGCACACGGTGATCAATGATGATCTCCTAGGTGGTGGTGTGAGGGCCTTCAGCGCCAGTTTTGCAGCGCTGCCGGGTTGGTTCTCCGGGGATTCGACGAGCGTTGCCGCGAGCAAGAAGGTGGTTGATGAGTTGGTGGAGCACCCACCGGAAGCCGAGCAGACCGAAAACATCTGCCCGAACATGACAAATAGGGAGTTCTGCGATCTGATGATGAAAGTTCGAGACAGGGCGGTTGAACTCATTACCAAGAAACGTCTCCCCGAACTTCAACGTTGGAACAATGCTGACCAAGCTCGCGTCGCTCAATGGTTTGGCAACAATGACCCCTCCGTCAGAGAGTATCTACACAATGGCCTTTCGGCTTGCGAGCGGGTGTTGCGTGGTCTGGAAGGAAAGAATTTTGTGCGTTACTCGCTCACGGCTCTGAAGCATGTGGGATGCACTATCGAATCTCCGAGGGGAGTTGTCGCAGCCGTCTGCAAACCCGACACTCAATCGCGCACCATCGCCATCCACATTGACTTTTGCCAATTGCGACGGACGTCTGCAAAATTCGACTCGCAGCTATCAACACTCGTGCATGAGGTAACGCATTTCAACGATACCTTTGGCAGCTTCGACACCATCAATCACCTCGGCGCTTCTCTGCAGGCGGCAAAAACCGCACCCGAGAGCGTGAAAACCAATGCCGACAGCATTGCCGGCTACGTCGTATGGGACGAACCTTATGAAGGCTAGATTCGTCGCGCTGCTGCCCTTGATCCTGGTTGCAGGGCGAGCGGTGGCATGCAGCTATATCGTTCAAACCCAAGTGAGCTTTGAAAGCGGCTCAGCCGCGCTGGATCGGTCGCAGGTCATCAAGCTCTCGGAGTGGCTGGAGCGCTCTTACACAACTTTTCCCACGTACACGAGCGCCTCTGTAGAAGTTGGTGCGTCCGGCCCCGCTCCCCTCAAGGCAAAGGCACTGGCTGAACTGCGTGCGACCAATACCGTAAGAGCACTGCGCATGTTGTTGCGAGTCGATCTTCCGGTAGTGACAGTCGCTCAGGCATACCATTCGCCCAAGAACAGTTTCGGAGAGAGCAACGACTTCGCCTCGCTCCAACTCTATCCCGATGTCAAGGACCTGAAACTGCCGGACTGCAATCCGGTACCGAATCCCGGCGTCCAACGGTGACCAAAGGCCCAACATGAGCAATCATCGGCAGGCCGTTCTTGGATACCTGTTGGCATCGTTCCGGGCTCGTGCTGCAAATGGTCCGATGAATCAGTAGCGCTGAACAAGCAGCGGTGAGTCCATTCGCCGACTACTCATTTGGACTTTGACCATGAATTCGGCCCTACGATTGTCGGTGCCAAAAGGCAGACCCTCTCTTACAAGTAGTCGCCGCAACGATAAGGCGCGCAGTTGGACTGCGCGCTTGGTGCTGCTTTTTACGGTGCAACGAATCCTTGCAGCTACTGAAATTCAGATGAGCGCATTTGTCGCGTAGTCTGCGGCCAATTTATCGCGGGCCGCATCACCTTGCGGCTCAGCTGCGTTCGAGCACCGGCCAGCCGGCTTTCAGCGCATGCGCGCGCAGCCGCGGGTCCGGCGCGACCGCCACGGGGTCAGAGACCGCCTCCAGCAGCGGCAGGTCGCTGGCCGAATCCGAATAGAACCACGACCTCTCGAGCGCATCGAGCCGCGTGCCGTGCAGCGCCAGCCACTGCGCGACGTGTCCCAGCTTGTGCGCGCCGAAGCACGGGTCGCCGTCGATGCCGCCGTCGAGCGCATCGCCCGTCACCCGAGAGCGCGTCGCCAGCACGTCGGCCACGCCGAACACCCGGCCGAAGGGCTCGGCGATGAAGCGCGTGGTGGCGGTCACGATGGCGCAGAGGTGGCCCGCGTCCTGGTGCTTCTTCACCAGCGCACGCATCTGCGCCGGCACCTGCGGCGCGACTTCAGCCTCGAACTCCGCGGCCCATTGCCTGAGCCGGGCCATGCCGAAGCTTGCCAGCGGCAGGACGCTGACGCGATGCAGCTCGCGGATGTCGAGCGTGCCGTCCAC